>CP078014.1:1579873-1861915 GCA_020544565.1 Bradyrhizobiaceae bacterium | reverse complement strand
TCGAGGCGGTTTTGATCGAGGCGGTTTTGATCGAGGCGGTTTTGATCGAGGCGGTTTTGATCGAGGCGGTCGTGTCAGGGCAAGCCGTGGGGCCCTGGGCAGCGATTTCGCCATCGGGAATCCGCAACCTTCTAGCCGACCATAAGCCATAAACCAATGGTTGCGCTGGATTTTTCATGACAGGCGGTCAATCCGCCCAGGTTTTCCGGCTGCCAGCCACTTGCGGCTTGCGCGGGACCCGGCAAGGCCCGTAAAGCTCTGAGAACGTTCCGTGATCGCTACAGGTTCGATGCCATGACGACCCGGCCGCGGCGGCCTTCGCCGCAGGATGGATTCTTTTGGAAAACCAAGACGTTGGAGGAAATGTCCACCAGCGAATGGGAGAGCCTGTGCGACGGCTGCGCGCGCTGCTGCCTGGAAAAGCTGGAGGACGAGGACACCGGCAAGATCTATTTCACCCATATTTCCTGCACGCTGCTGGATGCCGGGCTGTGCGCCTGTAAGGATTACCCGAACCGTTCGGACAAGGTGCCGGACTGCGTGCGGCTGACCCCCGAGAACGTCCGCACCCTGACCTGGCTGCCGCCGAGCTGCGGCTACAAGCTCGTGGCCGAGGGACGCGACCTGTATTGGTGGCATCCGCTGATCTCTGGCGATCCCAACACGGTGCACGAGGCCGGGGTGTCGGTGCGGGGCAGGGTGTGGGGCAGCGAGGACGAGGTCGATGACGCCGATCTCGAAGACCACATCGTGCAATGGCCCGGCGTGCTGCCGAGGCGCGCACGCCTCAAGAAGCGCCCGGCGCGATAACGCGCATGATAACGCCGGCGTGATGTCCGGCCCGCGCGGTGCACCCATGCGCGGGAGCTTCTTATGAAATACCCCGAAGCAGTCTAGACTATCCATATTCGTCATGAATTGCCGCGGGCTTGGCCCGCGTGCGCACTGTTCCCCGGATCATTCTTCGTCGCCGATTGCATGAGCGAGACTCACCGACAGCGCGTCGATGACGCGCGGACGCTGGACCCAACAGACGACGGCGCTGGCGTCGCGGACGAGGTAATCGATCTCGCCGAAGCGCCGCCGATCGTGCCTGCGCCGCCGCTGTCGAAGAGCGAGGTGCGGACCATCCTGCTGAGCCTGATGCTCACGATGTTCCTCACTGCGCTTGATCAGACCATCGTCGCCACTGCGTTGCCGACCATTGGCCGTCAGTTTCAGGACGTCGGCAACCTGTCGTGGATCATCACCGCGTATCTGCTGTCGTCCACGGCGGTGGCGCCGGTGTACGGCACGCTGAGCGACATCTACGGCCGGCGCGCGATGATCGTCGTGTCGATGACGCTGTTCCTGATCGGCTCGGTCTTGTGCGCGCTGGCGCCGAACATCCTCATCCTGATCCTCGCCCGCGCGCTGCAGGGCATCGGCGGCGGCGGCATCCTGCCGTTGGTGCAGACCATCATTTCCGACGTGGTGACGCCGCGCGAGCGCGGCCAGTACCAGGCTTATTTCAGCTCGGTGTGGGTTGCGGCCGGCATCGGCGGGCCGGTGCTTGGCGGGCTGTTCGCCGAGCATCTGCACTGGTCGGTGATCTTCTGGATCAACCTGCCGCTCGGTGCGCTGTCGCTGGCGCTGCTGCTGCCGCGGATGGGCAAGATCCCGGTGTTCCATCGCAAGCGCAAGGTGGACTGGATCGGCGGCGTGCTGCTGATGGCGGCGGCGGTGATCGTGATGCTGGTGCTGACATGGGGCGGCAATCGCTTCGCATGGGCCTCAGTGGAAATTCTCGCGATGGTCGGTTCGGCCATCTGTCTCGCCTTCGCCTTCGTCTGGCACGCGCGCCGCACCGACGAACCGTTCCTGCCGATCCCGCTGCTTGCCGGATCGGTGGTGCCGTTCGCGATGGTGGCGGGCGGCTGCGCCATCGGCGCCATTATCGGCCTCACCGTGCATATGCCGCTGTACTACGAAGTGGTGTACGGCCTCAGCGCCAGCGAAGCCGGCGTGGCGCTGATCCCGCTCGTCGCAGTGTCGGTGCTCGGCGCATGGATGTCGGGCCGCGCGATGATGTACACCAAGCACTACAAGCGCGCGGCCATCAGCGGCGCGAGCTGCGCGACGCTCGCCGCCGCGGTGATGGCGCTGGCGACGCCGCTGCCGCTATGGCAATTGCTGGTATTGCTGTCGCTGTTCGCGGTCGGCCTCGGCACCATCTTTCCGGTGAGCGTGGTATCGATCCAGAATGCCGTGCCGCGCGGGCAGATCGGCACCGCCACCGGCGCGATGAATTTCTTCCGCTCGCTGATGGCGTCGTTCGTCGTCGCGGCGCTGACCGCGATCCTGCTGATGGTGCTCGGCCGGAACATCACCATCGGCGCCGAGCACGGCGTGGGCGGCGCTCACGCCATCGCGTCCGCCGACATGATCGTGGCGTTCCGTTATGTCTTCGCCGCCGCCGGCGCGCTGCTCGCGTCCGCCGCGGCGCTGCTGGTGGCGATGGAGGAGCTGCCGCTCGCCGGTCCGCCGCAGGGGGCGAGCGCCGCCGCCGAGTGACGGAATCCGCGCCGCTTGCGGGGCAAAGGGCGAAACCGTGGCGGACTTCGGCGCACAAGGCGAAAGAGGGGCGGCGCGTCACGGCGACATCGGCTGTTGCGCAACACGCCGCGGAATGCTGCACTCCCGAGGTGGAGGGCGGGCCGTGCTGCAGGGTGGATGGCTGATCCTGAATCTGATCGTCGGTGCGCTGGCCGGGCCGCAGGCAGCCGCGGCCGTTCCGCCGCCCGGCGTCAGTTGCACCTATCAGGCGTGCATGGTGAAGTGCGACAAGCTGAACGGCCTGACCTGCAACAGCTATTGCGAGGCCAAGGTCGCGCAGCGGGTGGCGGCGCGGATGTGCCCTGCGGCGAACCCGGCTGATTGAGAGTTGAAGTCACGATGATCGAAGCCGGACACACAGGGTTCTTCATCGGGTCGCCGGATGACGATCGCCAATGACCGCTTCCGCCTCTGCTGCATTCCAGGTTCACTGGTCACCCGTGCCATCCGAGGAGGCAGGGAAGCTGGCTTCGCCGGGCTGTCGCCTGCTGGCGATCTGGCCGGTGCCCGTGAACCACGATGCTTGTTTCGCTGAAGCCGGCTTCACCCTGTTCGGGGACAATGACGAGACGTGGGACAGGGCCGCCGAAGACCTTCTGCGGCGGGTCATTGAAAATCTGTCCCGGTTTGGCGCGGTGAAACAGGTGAGTCCACGGCTCAGGGACAATCCGCCCTGGTATCTGCGGCTATTTCGCGCCGGGCGGGAATTGCCGTTGCAGCAACAGGCTCTGTTTCCCATGCACTGGGATTCGTTGCCGCTGTTTCACGCGCGGTTTGGCGACGGCGGAGCCGCGCTGTGGACCGGCAACGGGCATTTCCTGCTTTGGGTCAGCCTGCCGGACAGTGAGCCGGATGCAGCGGGATTCGTCGCGATGGCGGCGCAACCCTGGCCGGTCGTCGAGACGAGGCTACGCTGGGCGGCCTTGCTCCCCGTGAACCGGTGACGACACCGGCTGCAAAGAGTCGATGAAAGATGAGCAGCCCGGAACTCCTCTAGTTGACCGCCTGCTTGAGGCGGCACTGGAAATAGGCTTTCGACCCGGGTTTCGTTCCCTGGGACTGGCAAAAGGCGTCATCCCGTTCGTTGATCATGCGTGACGTGCATCCGCTTGTTGCAACCGTCAGCAACAGCGCAAGGACTAAGCGGACCATGGCAAGAATCCTAGTGTGATCGGGCGGACGTCATTGCCGCCTGCCGAGCGTGATGCGCGATCAACTGTCTCAAGAGGTTCAAGCATATCATGCGGAGGGATTCGCAGTATGCGCGCTGACGATGCGCTGAGCGTCGCTCCAGGTCGCCTGATCGGCAACGAAAGCCGGACGGAGCACGACGATCGTCGCGTCCCGTGTCTGCAGGACGATCAAATCAGATTCGATGCGGGCCGCAGGGAAATGCGCCCAGCTCATGTATGTCTCGGCCGTCTCGGTGCGAAGCCGCAATCCGCTCTCGTCAAGAATGAAAGTCTGCGAAAGCTGCAAGGTTGCCTGCTGTGCCGGCGACAGCTTTGCGGACAGTCGCCAGGCGCCGGCGCTGGTCAAGAGGATGGCGCCGCACACAGCGCCCCATGCGGTGTAGTCGGACAATGCCGGCAGAGCCGGCTCCAACAATCGGGCCAGCAGCGTCGCCAGGCCAAAACCGATCACCGCGCCGAGACATGCCATCGCGCATGCGCCCTGCCACAACGGCAGAGGGCGAGCCGATGAAAGGGCGCTCTGTGACAGCGCGAAATCCTGTTCGCTATAGCGGATCGTTCCCGTCACCATGCTGCGCACGCCTTCATCGAATGACACAGGACGGAAGCGTCCGCGAAGGCTGTATCATTCCCACAGCCCGACGCGCGCCGCGCGGGCGCGCGCCTCAAGCTCTCGATAATCGTCGTGGGCTTTGGCGAGCCCTTCCTTGACCAGCAAGGCGCCGATGTCGAGGCCGGCGACGCGGCACAGTTCGATTCCCGGCGCTTTGGGCTGGCAGGCGATGGCGCTGTCGCGAACGGCCGAACGCAACTGGTCGCGCACGCGCTTGCCGCAAGGCCATGTGCGTCCGCTCGTCGTCACGCAGGTCTGGTCCGCGGACGGAGCCTCGATTCCCCAAAGTCGAACGGTGCGGCCACCCACCACAAGCGTGCCGCCGTCGATCACCTCGATATCTGCGGCAATGACCGGATTGGCAAGAAGAAGCAAACCGGCGAGCAGCGCACCCACGGGCAGGGGACGAAAACAGGTCACGACGGCAACGGCCCTTCGCATGTTTGCCATCTCCCGATGGAGATGGGCGATGAAAACTAGAGCAAGATGGATTGAGGTTAAATCGTCATTGCGAGCGAAGCGAAGCAATCCACAAGCTGCAAAGTCAGGGATGGATGGCTTCGTCGCCATAGCGCGTCGATATCGCCGTTTGCGATCTCCGGGTGGGCGGAAACCGACAGCGCCAGCGGGGCATCTGCTCCGCCATCTACCGATAATAGGAAATTAATCCTTGACAGCGTGACGCTTCCGCACTAGGGTTGCGCCATGCTCCACAGTTGCGTTCGTCGCGCGGCGGCGCCGGTCTGCCGCCCCTGATCCTGCGCGACGGATTCGCCTCAGTGATCTTCCATCAGGAACGTGCCGCGCACCCAGCCTTCCGTCGCCAGATGACGGACGCGGCACCAGCGCTGCGTGGCAGCCTTGCGCCGCGCGCGCTCGCTCATCTTGTCCCATTCGGCGAGGGTGGGCGCACCGCGGCAGCCGAGATTGGCGAGCCCGCGCGCCCCATAGGGAATGGTGCCGACGATGGGTGCGGCGACATCCGGCTGCGCGCGCATGTTGAGAACCTCATGGGGCGCGAGGTTGCGCACTGCCCAATGGTCCGGCCCGCCGTCCGCCTTCGCGGCGGTGGCGGCAAACAGAGCGAGGCAGACGAGCGCGGGGAAGCGAAGCATGAGCATATCCTGCGGGAGGGCGGTGGCGGATCGCGTCCGGCAAACGCCGCCGCGGATGCCGCGATGATAACACCCGCGCGCGTCGGGAAAACACCGAAACCTTCGGGTCTTCTCGATCTAGGAAAATAATCCTTGACAGCGTGACGCTGCCGCAGTAGGGTTGCGCCATGCTCCACAATTGCGTTCCGGCGGGGCGGGCGCCGCGGTCCGGTTTTCGGGGAACATCGCCAACGGACCTGCGTTGGCTCCCTGACATCATTCAAGCGAGGGCATCATGGCCAAGATCGAGCATGTGCAGGGGGATCGCCGCATCGTCGAAACGCCGACCGAAGCGCGGCAGGGCGAACCCGGACCGTCGGTTCTGGCACTGTTGACCATCAGCACCATCGCCGCCGGGTTCGTGCTGGCGATCGTGTGGTTCGTGTTCTTCCGGACATAGCGACGCGCTTTTTGCATCGTCGCCATGTCGGCTTCAATTTGAACGAGCGCCGCGCCCCGTGCGCGGCGTTGTCGTATCCGCATGTGAGGGTCGCGATGCCGAAGACGCTGTCGTCCGCGCCGAGGAAGAAGCCGGTGACGGCGAAAAAGAAGGTCGCGACAAAAACGGCGCGCAAAACCGCGGCGGGAAAATCCGCGGCCGTGAAGCCCGCTGCCGAAAAGCGGCCTCGCGCGCGGGTGCTGCTCGACGCGCCGCAGAACATCGTGGTCGATCCCGACGACGTCGACGCGCTGGCGCGGCGCGATGCGTTGGCTTCGGGCGGGCACCGCGCACGCCACCGCCGCTCGGCGGTGGATCGCCTCGACGATCCGCCGGCGGAGGCATCGTCCGCCGTCTCGCTGGTGGCGCGGGTGGGCGACGCCATCGAGCGCGAGCTGCGCAAGATCGAACGCATCATCGGCAATCCGGTGCGGCTGCACCCGAGCGAGCGCATCGAAAGCGAAAGCCGTGCGCGGGTGCTGGCGTCGCTGGCGCGCACCATGAAGGAAGTGATGCGGCTGCGCGAGCAGGAGCGCGACGCTTTGGGCGATGCAACGAAGGCTGCCGATGACGACGCCATTCCCCGCGACCTCGACGAATTCCGCCGCGAGCTTTCGCGACGCCTGGAGGGCTTGGTCGGAGCCGCAGCGCCGCTTCCTGCTGGAGGGGATGAGCCGGGCTGAGATGGAGCTGCTGCTGGCGCGATGGGACGTGTTCGCGCATGAGCATCAACTGCCGCCGCCGTTCGCGCCCAACGGTCAGCCCTGGCTCGCCTGGCTTCTGATCGGCGGTCGCGGCGCGGGCAAGACGCGCGCCGGCGCCGAATGGATTCGCGCGCAGGCGCTGGGCCTGCCGCCGCTGGCGCAGGCGGCGGTGTCGCACATCGCGCTGGTGGGCGAAACCGAACACGACGTGCGCGAGGTGATGATCGAGGGCGTCTCCGGCCTGCTCGCCGTGCATCGGCGCGACGAGCGGCCGGTGTGGACGCCGTCGCGGCGGCGGCTGGAGTGGCGCAACGGCGCGGTCGCCTATGCGTTCTCGGCGGAGGATCCCGAAAGCCTGCGCGGGCCGCAATTCGGCTGCGCGTGGTCGGACGAGATGGCCAAGTGGCGCTATGCCGAAGCCACGTTCGACATGCTGCAGTTCGGCCTGCGCCTCGGCGCCCAGCCGCGTCAGCTCGTCACCACCACGCCGCGGCCGACCGCGTTGATCAAGCGGCTGATGCTGGAGCCGGCCAACGTGGTGACGCGGGCGGGCACGCAGGCCAACGCCTATCATCTCGCGCCGACGTTTCTGAAGGGCGTGCTGGCGCGCTACGAGAACACGCGGCTCGGCCGGCAGGAACTGGACGGCGAGATCATCGAGGACCGGCCCGACGCGCTGTGGTCGCGCGCGCTGATCGAGAGCTGCCGCGTCGCCGCCGCGCCATCGCTGGCGCGCATCGTGGTGGCGGTCGATCCGCCGGCGTCATCGGGCAAGCGTGCCGACGCCTGCGGCATTGTCGCGGCCGGTGTGACCTCTGACGGCGCAATCTATGTGTTGGCCGACGAGACGGTGGCGCAGGCGACGCCCACGGTGTGGGCGGCCAAGGCCATCGCGTTGTGGCGGCGGCTGGAAGCCGACGCGCTGGTGGCGGAAGTCAACCAGGGCGGCGAGATGGTGCGCTCGGTCATCAACGAGGTGGACGCGGCGGTGCCGGTGGTGGCGGTGCGCGCCTCGCGCGGCAAGTGGCTGCGCGCCGAGCCGGTGGCGACGCTCTATGAACAGGGGCGGGTGAAGCATGCGGGGATGTTTCCCGCGCTGGAAGACGAGATGTGCGATTTTTGTCCCACCGGTCTGTCGTCCGGCCGCTCGCCCGACCGCCTCGACGCGCTGGTATGGGCGATTGCCTCGCTGACCTTCACGTCGCGCACCCAGCCGCGGGTGCGGGGGCTGTGAGGGGGCTGTGAGGGGGCTGTTTGCTCCAAATGCAATGCTACTTGTCCCGGGCGCGATGCGGCGCGCCAGAAGCGCGTTTACGCGCGTCTTCGACGCGCTATGGCTTCGCAGAACCGGGACCGTCGCGGGCGGGAATTATATTGTGGTTCGTCGTGAAGACGATATCGCATTCGTAACGGCCCCGGCTCAGCAGCGCATCGCTTGCGCGCTGCGCCGCGTCCGGGGCAGGAGAGCTTTTCGCCGGCTCTCTGCGCGTCGATCAAAGCGGAAGCTCGTTGCCGAGATCACCCCAGTCGGGATTGTCTTTCTCGATCAATTCGATCTTCCATGCGCGCCGCCAGCGTTTAAGCGAATGTTCGCGCGACCGTGCTTCGAGGATCGATGCATATGTTTCGACATGCACCAGCCTCATTAAACCATGGGACGCGGCGAAGCCCGGAACGAGTTTCGCGCGATGTTCGGTGAGCCTACGTGACAGGTCGCTCGTGACGCCGACGTAGAGGACGCCGCGCGGTCGATTGGCGAGAATGTAGACGACAAATCTCCGATCCATCGGCGTGTCCCGGGCGCGATGCAGCGTGCAACGCTGCTTCGCAGAACCGGGACCGTCAAGAGGACGGAGTGTGGAACGGCCCCGGCTCTGCGGAGCGGCATAAAGGATGCCGCACCGCGTCCGGGGCACACAACTTGGAAAGCGCTCATGCTCAACCTCAAAAACCTCTTCCGCACTCCCGAAGCCAAGGCCTCGCGCACTGCCAAGGTGCTCGCGTTCGAGAGCGGCGGCCGCGCGCGGTGGACGCCGCGCGACTATGCGGCGCTGGCGCGGGAAGGCTATCTCGTCAACGCCATCGTGCATCGCGCGGTGCGGCTGGTGGCGGAGAACGCGGCGTCATGCGGCTTCCTCGCCTATGAGGGCGCGCGCGAGCACGAGGCGCATCCGCTGCTGCAACTGCTGGCGCGGCCCAATGCGCGGCAGGACGGCGCGAGTTTCTTCGAGGCGCTCTATGCCCACATGCTGCTCGCCGGCAATGCCTATGTCGAGGCGGTGGCGCTCGACGACGAGGTGCGCGAACTCTACGTGCTGCGCCCGGACCGCATCAAGGTGGTGCCCGGGCCGGACGGCTGGGCCGAGGCTTACGACTACGCCGTCGCCGGCCGCAGCGTGCGCTTCGATCAGCAGGCCGCGCGCGTGCCGCCGATCCTGCATCTGACGTTCTTCCATCCGCTCGACGATCATTACGGCCTCGCGCCGGTGGAGGCGGCCGCCGTCGCGGTCGATACCCACAACGCCGCCGCGCGCTGGAACAAGGCGCTGCTCGACAACGCGGCGCGGCCGTCCGGCGCGCTGGTCTATTCCGGGCCGGACGGCGCGGTGCTGTCGGAATCTCAGTTCGAGCGGCTGAAGCGCGAACTGACCGAGACCTATCAGGGCGCGGTCAATGCGGGGCGTCCGCTGTTGCTGGAAGGCGGGCTCGACTGGAAGGCGATGTCGCTGACGCCGAAGGACATGGATTTCCTCGACGCCAAGAACGCCGCCGCGCGCGAGATCGCGCTCGCCTTCGGCGTGCCGCCGATGCTGCTCGGCATTCCCGGCGACAACACCTACGCCAATTTTCAGGAAGCCAACCGCGTGTTCTGGCGGCAGACGGTGCTGCCGCTGGCCGCGCGCGTGGGCGCGATGCTGGCGCACTGGCTCGCGCCGCAGTTCGGCGACGCGCTGCGCCTGGTGGTGGACGCCGATCGCCTCGACGCGCTCGCGTCCGATCGCGCCGCGCTGTGGGAGCGCCTCGCCGCCGCGCCGTTCCTGACCCTGAACGAGAAGCGCGAGGCGGTGGGCTACGCGCCGGTGGACGGCGGCGACGGGCTGGGGTGAGGTTCGTATCCCGCGCGCGACGTAACGCCAACAGCGCGTTTACGCGCGTCTTCGACGCACTATGGCGTTGCTTCGCAGAACCGGGACTTTCGCGAGGACCGTGTGCGTAACGGTCCCGGCTCTGCGGAGCGCCATGAAGAATGCCGCGCCGCGTCCGGGACACGTCGCATTGCCTGAAGATAAATCGCCATGTCCGACCTGATCCGCACTTTCACCGCGCGCGGCGATCTCGCGCATCTGGCGCTGTTCCTGTGGGCGGTGGCCGCCAGCGGAGCCTTTCTCGTCACCCTGCGCGAACTCGCGGACGCCGTGCGCCGCTTCGACGACTTCATCCACGAACTGGCGCGCTTCAATCGCAAGGCGAAGGCGCGCCGCCCTTCCAGCAACGAGGACTGACCATGGATACATTGCACACGGTGATGCGCGGAATGCAGGCGGAGCGGAAATCGACGCCGAACCATCTGACCGTGTTCCGCGAATTTCTCGCCCATCTCGACAGGATCCAGCACAAGGCGCCGGCCAAGCGGGCGGCGCGGCCCGTGCGCGCGAGGCCGACCAAGCGCAAGCCACTGAAGCGGGCGAAGTAAAGATTTCGCGCCGTCCCGGCGTTCGCCGGGCGACGTCTCATCGAGTGCTCCCCTTTTTGCTGCACCGTTTTCACCTTGCATCCTGCGAGAACGCCCATGCACGCGCCGCTGTCGTCCATCACCCGTGTGTCGCTGTCGCGCGACGGCACCGTGGAAGGCTACGCCAGCCTGTTCGGCGAGATCGATCAGGCGCGCGACATGGTGATGCCCGGCGCGTTCACGCAGACGCTGCAGAGCCGCGGCCTGCGCCGCATCCCGATGCTGTTCCAGCACGATCCCGCCGAGCCTGTCGGCGTCTGGCTCGACCTGCAAGAGGACTGGCGCGGCCTGCGGGCGCGCGGGCGGCTGATCCCGGATGTCGCGCGCGGGCGCGAGCTGATCGCGCTGGTGGAGCAGGGCGCCATCGACGGCCTGTCGATCGGCTACCGCACCGTGCGCGGGCGGATCGATCCGAAGACGCGGGTGCGCCGGCTGCACCAGGTCGATCTGTGGGAGATCTCCATCGTCACCTTCCCGCTGCTCGACGGCGCGCGGGTCAGCGCGGTCAAGGCCGCGCCGCGATCCCCGCGCCGCCATCATGTCATGGAGGCGCGCCGATGAGCCGCAGCAGCGATCTTTACGATGCGCATCAGCGCGCCCGCTTCATGCGCCCCGACGCGCACCGCTGGATTCGCCCGGATGCGGCGCGGTGGCTCAAGCCGCCGCATCCGGATGAGCTGAAATACAGCCGCGACCAGCCGCGCGACGAACGCGGCCGGTGAACGGATGGCGGGAGCTCCGACGCTTCGTCCGGTGCGTCGCAAGGCGAGGAGTTCAGTCCGGACCGGGAGGGTTGGCACGACTATCAGGGTGAAAACCTGGTGTGTCCGGCGAATTTGTTCTGCTCTTCTGAAGAAATGGCGGATCAGCTTGCAAGGTTTTCGGTGCCGGGAAACGATCCATCTATTCCTGTAGAGAACCTAAAGTTCTATAAGGTGTTTGTTCCCGGAACGGACTTGTATGTCGGCGATATTCAAACTTTAATTTCAGACGACGGTTTGACGATTATCAACAGAACCCAACCTGGGCATATTTTCTTCGACGGGACTGTCGAGCGCCGCGCAACGCAGTCGAGCGATGGCGCTTGGTACGTGACGACGCGGGGCATCGGCAATAACGTGGTGCCGGGCATGAACTGGGTGAACCAAATCTTCGGTCCGGATATTTTCAACGAGCTGGATCGGCGAATGCGAACGAATATCGAGATCCATCATGGACGCAAGGGCTTCCTGGGTTCGGCGTTGGCTTCCCGCGCTGCTGTGGCTGCCGGTCGTCGCCCTGGCGCTTGCTATGTGGTCATGGGAGCGTAGGCCCATGATGGATCGCGAACCTCTGTCGCCCATACGCCTAATCTACGTTCAAATGGATCGCATTGAGCGGGACCGCATGACGCAACAGATCAGGCGTTTTGCGGATCAGTACCATTTCGAATCAATTATCAAGCCGAGCTCGCCGGACCCCGATGATATTTTTTTCCAACTTTGGCGCGATAATATTCAGCTTGCGGGAACGAAAAGACCACGCAATGGGACGAACGATCTGGAATTTGCGTTCGCATTCTATCGCCGGCGTCAAATGGCGATGCCATCGATGTCCGAAATCGATCCGCTGATGGTCGCACTCAAAAAGATGCTGGCCGAGGTGCCGGGACTGGTCGTGACCAAGGAGGAGTGAGGCGGTGCATCCGGAAGAAGGGTTCACGCCGAGGCATGCCGTGACGGTCTCGCCGGCGGCGCTTGCTTATGCTCGCGCGTTCGCCGAAGCGATAGGAAGCGTGCAGGGCGGGTCGCAGGTCGTGGCTTTTGACTGGTCGAATTCGGTCAGTGTGAAAGATGGTCCTGATGCGCCTGAAAGGCACCTTGGCCCCTGTCTCATGCTTGCCGCATATCAGCGGCGGGACATTCCGCCCGAGGTTCTGAGATTCGCCGGCGGCCTGGAGTTTGCGGTGAAGATTCCCGCGAGTGTCTGGTCAATGAGCGCACAGAAGCTGATCGACCGCGACGACGGATGCTATTTCAAACTGGCGCTGCGCTGATTACGCGCGTTGGCAAGGCTGAGCGCCACGCAGACGATTGACGGCGCCTGGTACGTGACAACGCGCGGCATCGGCAATAATGTTGAACCCGGAATGAACATCGTCAACCAGATCTTCGGTCCGAGTATTTTTAATGATTTGGACCGGCAGATGCGCGCCAACATCGAGCGGCATCATGGGCGAAAAGGTTTCGTGGGCTCGACGCGGGCTTCTGGTGCTGCTGTGGCTGCCGGCTATCGCCCTGGCGCTCGCCATGTGGTCGTGGGAGCATAGGCTCATGGGTGACCGCTCAGAAGGATTGTCGCCGATCCGTTTGGTTTATGTTCAAATGGATCGCAGTGAACGGAATGATTTTGTACGGCAGGTCAGGCGCTTCACGGACCAGCATCATTTCGACCTGAACATCCGGCAATTGACGCCTGACCCGGATGAAATTTTCTTCCAATTGTCGCGGGATAACATCCTGCTGCTGGGTTCAAATAACGCAAACGTGCGCACCCCGGAATTCCGTTTTTCATTTGCGTTCTATCGACAACGCGAGAAGCCGCCACCTTCGTTGGCCGAGATCGATCCACTGATGGCCTCGCTCAAAGCGATGCTGGCCGATGTGCCGGGGCTGGTGATGACGAAAGAGGAGTAAGGCCCATGCGCTGTTGCGTGGCGGGATAGTCCCCGTTGACGCCGGCCCGCTCGCGTCGATCCTGCATCCGGAATTTCTCATCCGCCGCCCTGCGGGGCGGCGTTTGCATTTGCGCATCTGATTTTCACGACGACCCCATCAAGGAGAACCACATGGACTACGATATTCGCGATTCCCTGCACGACGCCGCGCCGGAGCGGAAAGCCGGCATTTCCGCCACCGCGCGCGGCGAGCATGACTCTGTCATGCGCATGTTCGAGGAGTTCAAGGCGTCGAACGACGAACGCCTCGACGCGTTCGGTCGCCGCGCCGACGTGCTGCTCGACGAAAAGGTCGATCGCATCAACGCCGCGCTGGACGCGCAGATGAAGCGCATCGACGATCTCGCGCTGAAATCGGCGCGCCCGGCGCTCGACGGCGTCCGCGCCCGCGTCACCGAGGTGGCCGCGCGCGAGCACAAGAGCGCGTTCGAGGCCTATGTGCGCCAGGGCGAGAGCGCCGCGCTGCGCGGGCTGGAGACCAAGGCGATGTCGGCGGGCT
This sequence comes from Bradyrhizobiaceae bacterium, assembly GCA_020544565.1. GTDB lineage: Bacteria > Pseudomonadota > Alphaproteobacteria > Rhizobiales > Xanthobacteraceae > Afipia. The sequence goes on along the minus strand of CP078014.1, from coordinate 1,848,269 downwards.
CGAACGCCGACGGCGGCTATCTGGTGCCGGTCGAACTCGAACGCGAGGTCGGCCAGCGGCTCGCGGCGATCTCGCCGATCCGCGGCATCGCGTCGGTGCGCGAGATTTCCGGCGGCGTTTACAAGAAGCCGTTCATGACGGCGGGCCCCGCCGCCGGCTGGGTCGGCGAGACCGATACGCGCACGCAGACCACGTCGCCGACGCTCGATGCGCTGTCGTTCCCGGCGATGGAGCTTTACGCCATGCCGGCGGCGACCGCGACGCTGCTCGACGACAGCGCGGTGAACATCGACGAATGGATCGCCTCCGAGGTCGAACTGACCTTCGCCGTGCAGGAAGGCGCGGCCTTCGTCAACGGCGACGGCAGCAGCAAGCCGAAGGGCTTCCTGCAGTACGACACCGTGGCGAACGGATCGTGGGTGTGGGGCAAGCTCGGTTATATCGCCAGCGGCAACGCCGGCGCGTTCGCGGCGAGCAACCCCTCCGACGTGCTGGTGGACACCATCTACGCGCTGAAGGCGGGTTATCGCCAGAACGGCAACTTCGTGATGAATCGCAAGACCCAGGCGACCATCCGCAAGTTCAAGGACAGTGGCGGGGCGTATCTGTGGCAGCCCCCGGTGCAGGCGGGCGGCCGCGCCTCGCTGATGAGTTTCCCGCTGATCGAGGCCGAGGACATGCCGGATATCGCGGCGAATTCGCTGTCGATTGCCTTCGGCGATTTCCGCCGCGGCTATCTGGTGGTGGACCGCCGCGGCATGCAGGTCCTGCGCGATCCCTATTCGGCCAAGCCCTACGTGCTGTTCTACACCACCAAGCGCGTCGGCGGCGGAGTGCAGGACTTCGACGCCATCAAGCTCGTCAAGTTCGCGGCGAGCTGAATTGGGTCGGATGGAGTCATCAACTCGTCATGCCCGGCTTCATGCCGGGCATCCACGTCTTGGCAGTTCGAGCAAAGACGTGGATGGCCGGGACCAAAGGCGAGCGAAAGCGACGCCCGTCTTCGACGGGCTATGGGCCCGGCCATGACGGATGAGGATGCTTCCCTCAAAACGTGGAACGTCCCGGGCGTTGTCCTGGGCGTGATGCGGCGTGCAACGCCGCGTCACGTTCAAGGCTTATTCGTCGCCGGTTTTTCAGTCGCGAAACCTGCCGGGGGGATTTCGCATGTCCGCATATGAGGACTCCTGTGGACGCCATCAACAGACGCGCTGGCTGCGGCCGGATGCCGATCGCTGGGTGCGCACCGACGCCGCGCGTTTCCTTCCGCCGGGCGCGGATGTCGCGCGGGCCTATCCGGCGCTGGCGCGGAAATATCGCCCCGATCAGCCGCGGGTGCCCGCTGGCAATGGCCGCGAGAGCGGACGCTGGACCGACCGTGCAGGCGGTGGAGGCTCGGTCTCGCGGCCGATGGGCGCGATCGATTTCGGCGACCTGCCGAATTTCAGCGAGTTGTTCGGGCTGTTCAAGATCACGCCGAGCGAGGTGGACAATACTGGCTACTCCCAATTGGCGGGAGATGAAGCGCTTCCGCCGCTTCGGCGTATACATCCTGATTCGACTTATGAGAATGATCAGATCGCTCGAGGGTCCCTCAGATACTGGCGAGAACAGCCCACCGAGAGAATTGTTGAGAGTTTGAGACCCGACGAAAAGAATACCGAGGCGCTTGGAGTTCTGCGTGATGGACGAGTTTATAACGGCAACACACGATTGAAAATTCTAGAGGAGCGCGGTTACAACATTAATTCGCTGCCGAGACAGGGATATCCATCGCAAGGCGGCGGAGGATCGGGCGCGCGGGGTGGAGGGTTGTTTCGTTATCTCGCGCCGTGGATGTGACCTTGATGTCGTGATATGGAGATTACAATGACGCTGGAGCAGGGCAAGGCATTGTTCCAAAATCTGTCGCCCACGGATAAGATAAAGGCGTTGCTGTTTTTTATGCATGACCTCACCAATATCGCGAGGATCATATCTGCTGAATGTGCCGACGACAGTCAGTTGCGGGCTGCGCTGCTCTATGATATTTCGCAACGCAACCATCATCTAACGTCCGCGGCGTTGCAGATACTGATGCAGGAGTCGACGTACCCGGACGATATCATCGTCGAGGCGATGTATCGGCCGGGCAGGGCCGATCTGGCTCCTCACTTTCTTGCAGCTTTTGAAGCGACGATGGCGTTCGTTTCACCGGCAGGCAATTGAAGCCATTGCGGAGAGTGGGGCGCGTGACCAAAGCTGAAATCCAGCTTTGGTTTGGTGGGCTGTCACGTCCTCAGAAAGCATTTGTGCTCATTCAGTTCATGCACGAATTGACCATCGTGAGTCCGGCGAACCCCGTCCCCTATCGCTGACGGGCGGCAAGCGGATAGGGGTGCCGAGCGCGGAGACGGGCGCCGCCGCGAGTGATCACCGCGCGCGGACGTCGATGTCGACTCCGCCGCCGATGCGCATGCAGGTGCCCGTGCTTTCCACGCGCACGAAGCCCGCGCCGTATTCGGCGCAGGATGTTTTCGGGCGAGGCCGCACGGGGGCCGCTTGCTGTTTCGAGGGCGCGGGAGCCTGACGCAACACTCTGGAATCGAACTGCTGGGCGGAGACGGTCGGCGGCGCGCAGGTCGCCAGCGCAATCGTCCATGCGAGCAATCGGGAGGCGCGGGGCAGGCGGCGGCAAGGCATCGTCGGGCACTCGGGAAGGGGATGATCGGTTCGCGGCGGAAACGGCGCGGCACCGTACCATCCGGCCGATTGGGCCGGGCCCGGGCGTCCGCCCTGACCGCTCAAAATTGAGACGATTTGTCGCGGTTGTGGCAATTCGGTCATAGGTGACTGACGGAGGGCGGTACTAGGGTGCCACGGTGCGGACACGACGGGGTGGGGTGGTCTCGCATTCAAGTGCCAATTTTATAGTGGAGTATGGCAATGCGTAAGATTCTACCGATTGCAATCGGCGCTCTCCTGGCTGGTACCGCAATGGCCTCGGCGGCCGATCTTGCGGTGAAGGCTCGACCCGTTGTTCCGCCCGTGCCCGTCTTCAGCTGGACCGGCTTCTATGCCGGCATCAACGGCGGCATCGGCGGCGACAAGGTCGACTATCCGTTTTCGGCCCTCAACAACACCTATGGCGGCAATGTGGGCATGAACTCGTTCGGCGGCTTCGGCGGTGGCCAGATCGGCTACAACTGGCAGTTCGCTCCCAACTGGGTTTTCGGCATCGAGGCCGATATCCAGGGCTCGGGCATCAAGAGCGATCTGAACGGCACGATCAACAATCTCGGCAGTATCTCGGCCGGAACCGAACTGACCTATTTCGGCACCGTCCGCGGCCGCCTCGGCTATGCCTTCGATCGTGTGCTGGTCTACGGCACCGGCGGATTCGCCTACGGCTCGGCGGAGACCAAATTGTCGATTGCTCCGTCGGTGGTCAACTTCTCGAAGACCAACGACGTGACCGGCTGGACCGCCGGCGCCGGTGTCGAATGGGCGATGACCAACAACTTCTCGCTCAAGACCGAGTACCTGTACATGCAGTTCGACCGCAGCAACGTGTATTCGTTGACGGACGGACGCACCAACTACATCAACATCGACAACAAGATCGATGTGCACACCCTCAAGTTCGGCCTGAACTACGCGTTCTGGAAATAGGCGTCGGCAGCTGCTCCGGTCGCAACCTCCATCCCCCGGCGGCAAGCCGGGGGTTTTTTATGAGGCGGGGTGCGGCCGGCGCGAGCTACAGCGCCGCGCCCCAGCTTCGCGCGGTCTTCACGATCCAGTCTTTATATAAAGTGAGCGGGGTGACGCCGGTGAGGCCGCCGCAGCCGTCGCTGTTGTTCGGCCCGGTTGACCAGCTCACCACGCCGACGATGACGCTCGACCCGCCGCGATCCTCGAACACCGGCGCGCCGGAATCCCCGGTGCACGCGCCGGTGCCGGCGCGGCGGTTCTGCGTCAGCGGATCGACCAGCCGCATCTGCAACGTGCCGGGATTGCCGGTCACGGTCAGCCCGGCCGCGCGCGCGGTGCCGACGCCGGCATCGCTGCCGGGTGCAGTCGCGCCGACGCCGGCGACGGTGAACATCGCGCCAGGCGCGATCGGAATGCGCGGCGTGGCGAGCGGCGCGGGCGCCTTGTCCGGCACCGGCGCGGCCAGTTGAATCACCGCGACGTCGGCGGTGGCGCGGTGCCCCTGCAGCGCCTGCCTGCTGAACTGCGGATGGGTGGCTGCCTTCTGCGCGGCGATGAGGCGCGGCGGTTTCGCCGAATAGTCCACCACGCGGTTCGACGTGCCTTCAGTGATGCAGTGACCGGCGGTGAGCACGACGGTCGGCGCGATCAGCGCGCCGGTACACACCACGCCGCGCGGGCCGATCACGGTAACGACTGCGCGCGCCACCGCGTCCGCCGGCGCCGAACGGCTGCCGGTGATGGCGTGCGCCGGCGGTGCGAGCGCGACGGAAACGAGGACAACGGCGAGGGCGAGACGAGGACGGATCATCCGCAACGATGAGCCTTGCCGCGGGTGCGTTGTCAACCGCCGCCCGACGATTTGATCGAACAGGAAAGAACCGACCATGCCCGCATTCCTTCTCGCCGCGCCGGCGGCGGAACCGCTGTCGCTCGCCGAAGCGAAATCCTTCCTGCGCGTGGAGCACGATGCCGACGACGCCATCATCGCCGCGCTGGTGGCGGCGGCGCGCAACCATGTCGAGGCGCAGACGCGCAGCGCCCTGATCGCGCAGACCTGGCGGCTGGTGCTCGACCGCTGGCCGGACAACGGACGCATCGCGCCGCGCCTCGGCCCGCTGCGCGCGGTGGTGGCGGCGCGGGTGTTCGACGGCGCCAACGTCGCCCGCGACATCGATCCCGAGGTCTTCGTGGTCGATCGCGCGGCGGGGGTGATCGCCGCTCCCGGCTGGTCGCTGCCTGCGCCGGGGCGCGCGGTCGCCGGCATCGAACTCGATATCGAGGCCGGGTTCGGGGAGGCGGTGTCCGACGTGCCGCCGAAGCTGGTGCAGGCCATCCGCATGCTGGTGGCGCACTGGTATGACAATCGCGGGCTGATGGCCATCGGCCAGCCGGTGGCGATGATGCCCGCGACCGTCATCGCGCTGATCTCCTCGCACCGGGTGCTGTCGCTATGATCGATGCCGGCCAGTTGAAAACCCGTCTTGTCATCGAGCAGCCGGTGGAGACGCCGGACGACCAGGGCGGCGTGAGCCGGACATGGACCACCTTCGCCACGGTGTGGGCGCAGGTGACGCCGCTGCCCGCGCGCCGCGACATCGAAGCCGATGCCGACGGCGCGACGCAGCGCTGGCGCATCGTGCTGCGCGCTGGATTCAGCCTGACGCTTCAGCATCGCTTCCGCGACGGCGCGCGCGTCTTCCGCATCGTCACCCTTCGCGACAGCGCCGACCGCCGCTTCATCGAGATCGAGGCCGAGACGCGGGTGGGATAGGCCGCGCGTCGCGTCCGAGGCACAGGAAAGATCACAGCATGACCACAGCCAGCGTGGCGCTGCGCGCCGCGATCCATCACGCCTTGCGCGACGACGGCGCGCTCGCGGCCGCGCTCGGCGGCGCGCGCATCTACGACGAGCCGCCGCGCGACGTTGCGTTCCCTTACGTCACCCTCGGCGAGGCGCGACTGTCGGATGCCTCGTCGGACGGCGGCGTGACGCAGGAGCATTTGCTGACGCTGCACGTCTGGTCGCGCGAGGGCGGCCATCGCCAGGCCCACATCATCGCCGGCGCGCTGCTGCAGGCGCTCGACGACGCGCCGCTGTCGCCGGCGGGCCATCGCCTGGTCAACCTGCGCTTCACCGTCGCCGACATTCGCCGCGAGAAGGACGGCCGCACCTATCACGCGCTGGTGCGCTTCCGCGCGCTCACCGAACCGCTGGAATAACGAACGTCTCGTCATGCCCGGCCTTGTGCCGGGCATCTGCGTCTTCGGATGGTTCAAAGACGTGGATGGCCGTGACAGGCACGGCCATGACGATCGCGGGCATGGCGCGCATCATATTTCATATCGAGGAGATCATCATGGCCGCCCAGAAAGGCAAGGACCTGCTGCTGAAGATGCACGACGGCGACGGCTTCGTCACCGTCGCCGGATTGCGCAGCCGCCGCATCGCGTTCAATGCCGAGACGGTGGATGTCACCCACGCCGAGTCGGCCGACCGCTGGCGCGAATTGCTGGCCGGCGCCGGCGTCAAGCGCGCCGCGGTGTCGGGCCGCGGGCTGTTCAAGGACGCGGCCAGCGACGCGCTGGTGCGGCAGGCGTTCTTCGACGGCGAACTGAAGACGTGCCAGATCGTGGTGCCGGACTTTGGCGTCATCCAGGGCCTGTTCCAGATCGCCAGCCTCGAATTTTCCGGCGAGCACAACGGCGAGGTGACGTTCGATCTCGCGCTCGAATCCGCCGGCGCGCTGACGTTTACGGCAGTATAGATTCCATCAACGATGTCGTCCCGCGATGGACGGAGTTCCTTGAAGGCCCGCCAAACCGCTCCGTCATTGCGAGGAGCGGAAGCGACGAAGCACTCCAGCTTCTTTGACTGGTTGAAATCGGACTGGATTGCTTCGCTTCGCTCGCAATGACGGAGTTCGCATCCTTAACGACCCCGGATATGCAGCGCACCATCGCGCGTCGAAGACGCGCGTGAACGCGCTCATGGCGCTGTGCTGCGTCCGAGGCAAATCGATGGGGAAAGTTCGATGCCCAACATCCATCGCGGCGAAATCGCCGCCGTCATCGGTAGCAAGACGCGCACGCTGGTGCTCACCCTCGGTGCGCTGGCCGAACTCGAAGCCGCGTTCGGCGCGCACGATCTGGTGGCGCTGGCGGAGCGCTTCGGCAGCGGCCGGCTGTCGGCGCGCGATCTGGTGCGCATCATCGCCGCCGGCCTGCGCGGCGCGGGCGAGGCGGTCGGCGACGACGAGGTCGCCGCCATGGGCGTGGAGGGCGGCGCCGCCGGCTATGTGCGCATCGCCGCCGAGCTGATCGCCGCGACCTTCGACGGCGCGCCGGTCGAGGGCGCGCGATGACGCCGTTCTCTTCACATGAGGGGGAGCCGTTTCCATGGAACGAGGCCATCGGCTTCGGCCTCGGCGTGCTGCGGCTGCCGCCGGAACAGTTCTGGCGCATGACGCCGCGCGAGCTTGCCTGCGCCATCGCCGCGGTCCGCGGTCCGCGGGCCGCGCCGCTCGACCGCGCCGCGTTCGACACATTGATGCGGCGCTTTCCCGACGCGCCGCGCGGAGGATAGACCATGGCCCTCGAGTCATTTGACGGGGACGACGCGTCCCAGACCTTTGAGACGCTGTCGCGGCGCACCAGCGGCCTCACCAGCGGCGCGAATTCCTTCGCGCGGGCGATGACCGGCGCGTTCTCGGCGTCGGTGAGCGGCGGCAAGCAGTTCGACGATGTGCTGAAATCGCTGACGCTGCGGCTGTCCAACCTCGCGGTGCGCATGGCGTTCAAGCCGCTGGAGCAGAGTCTGGCGGGGGGCCTCACCAGCCTCTTGTCCGGACTCACGGGCTCCGGCGCGGGTTCGGCATTGTCATTGACCGCCGCGTCGGGCGCGGTGAAGCCGTTCGCCAGCGGCGGCGTGATCGGCACCCCGAGTTATTTCCCGCTGATGCAGGGCGGCGTCGGTCTCGCCGGCGAGGCCGGGCCGGAGGCGATCATGCCGCTGGCGCGCGGGCCGGATGGCCGGCTCGGCGTCGCCGCGCAGGGCGGCGGCGGCAATCGCGTCACGGTGCAGATCGCGACGCCGGATGTGGAGAGCTTCCGCCGCTCGGAGAGCTACATCACCGGCCAGATCGCGCGCGCGGTGTCGCGCGGCCAGCGGACTCTTTAGAGCGTTTTATCATTTGATAGAAACAGACTGATCCGTCATGGCCGGGCTTGTCCCGGCCATCCACGTCTTTGTTGGATAAAAAGTAAAACGTGGATGCCCGGCACAAGGCCGGGCATGACGAAGGTTGCTTCCGTCTATGCCTAAACCGCTCCAGCCGTCCGAGTCGATGCGACCCGGAGGTGATACCTCGCGCCCGGGACAAGGGGTCAGAGCCGATCATGCCCACGAGTTTTCATGAAATCCTTTTCCCGCTCGACATCGCGCTGAAAAGCGCGGGCGGGCCGGAGCGGCGCACCGACATCGTCAGCTTCGGTTCCGGACGCGAGGAGCGCAACGCGCGCTGGGCGCATTCGCGCCGCCGCTTCGATGCCGGCTATGGCGTCAAGACGCTCACGGCCTTGCAGGAGGTGGTGGCGTTCTTCGAGGAGCGGCGCGGACAACTCTATGGTTTCCGCTGGCGTGACCGGCTCGATCATTCCTCGGCGCAGCCGGGCGCGGCGGTGTCGCCGCTCGATCAACCGCTGGGTGTCGGCGATGGCGCGCGCGCCACGTTTCAGCTGACGAAGACCTATGGCGGCACCCACGCGCCCTACATGCGGCCGGTGACCAAGCCGGTGCCCGGCAGCGTGCGCGTCGCCGTCGCCGGCAGCGAGGTGGGGGCGGGCACGGCCTTCACCTGCGATACCGCCAGCGGCTTAGTGACGTTCCTGCCGGGGCATATTCCCGCGAGCGGCGCGGCGGTGACGGCGGGCTTCCTGTTCGATGTGCCGGTGCGCTTCGACACCGATTACCTCGAAGTCGATCTGTCGGCCTTCGCCGCCGGCGCGATCCCGAAAATCCCGCTGGTGGAGATCCGGCCATGAGACCCGTTCCCTCCGCGCTTCAGGAGAGGCTCGACAGCGGCGTCACCACGCTGTGCCAGTGCTGGATGCTGACGCGGCGCGACGGCGTGGTGCAGGGCTTCACCGATCATGATGACGATCTCGTCATCGACGGCGTCACCTGCATCGCCGGCACCGGCTTCACCGCCTCGGAGGCCACCAGCCGGTTCGATCTCGCGGTGGACGGCGCGGAAATCGCCGGCGCGCTGTCCGACGCCTCGCTGCTGGAGGCCGATCTCGCCGCCGGGCGCTATGACGCCGCGCAGGTCGAGACCTGGCTGGTGGACTGGACCGACGTGTCGCTGCGCGTGCTGACCGCGCGCGCCACCCTCGGCGAGGTCAGGCGCGAGGGCGCGGCGTTCACCGTCGAGTTGCGCGGCCTCGCCGACGCGCTGGCGCAGGACAGCGGCCGGCTCTACACCGCGCGCTGCCATGCCGATCTCGGCGACGGGCGCTGCCGCATCGATCTCGCCGCGCCGGCCTTTCGCGGCGAGGGCGCGGTGGCGGCCATCGAGGCCACCTCGGCCTTCGTCGCATCGGGGCTCGACGGCTTCGCTGATGGCTGGTTCACCAACGGCCGGCTGACATGGACGAGCGGCGGCAATGCCGGGCTGTCGGTGGAGATCAAGCAGCACACCATGGTCGCCGGCCATGCGCGGCTGTCGCTGTGGCAGGCGATGCCGGAGCCGGTCGCCAGCGGCGACGGCTTCACCGTCACCGCCGGCTGCGACAAGCAGTTCACCACCTGCCGCGACCGCTTCGCCAACGCCGTCAACTTTCGCGGCTTCCCGCACATTCCCGGCAACGATTTCGTCATCGCCTCGGCGAAGGCGGGAGCGGGCAATGACGGCGGCTCGCTGCTGCGGTGATGGGTGAACATGTGCGATGCGCTCCCTCTCCCCAGCGGGGAGAGGGTTGGGGTGAGGGCGCTAAATCTATCGATAGATTTGACGCCCTCACCCGGCTCGCTTTGCTCGCCGACCTCTCCCCCCGGGAGAGGTGAAAGAAACATCGCGACACGCAACACCCGAACGGAAACGACGTCCATGCCTCAACCTCTCTCCCGCGCCATCCTCGTCGCCGAGGCGCGGAGCTGGATCGGCACGCCGTATCGCCATCAGGGCTCGCTCAAGGGCGTCGGCTGCGATTGCCTCGGCCTCGTGCGCGGGGTCTGGCGTCACTGCATCGGCCGCGAGCCCGAACGGCCGCCGCCCTATGCGGCGGACTGGGCCGAGGCCACCGGCGCGGAAACGTTGATCCAGGCGGCGACGCGCCATCTCGCGCCGGTCGCGCCCGAGGCTAACCGCGGCGGCGACGTGCTGCTGTTTCGCTGGCGCGACGGCTACGTCGCCAAGCACGCCGCGATTGCCACAGGCGCGGGCACCATGATCCACGCCCATGACGGCGCGGCGGTGTGCGAAGTGGCGCTGTCGCCGTGGTGGCGGCGGCGGCTCGCCGCCGCGTTCCGCTTTCCGGGGATCGATGGATCGTCCTGATGATTGAGCGCTCGATGCCTGTGTCCCGGGCGCGATGCAGCGCGGAGCGGTGCAGCGCTGAACCGGGACCGTCCCGGCGAGATTTGTATTTTAACCCGACGTGAATCCGGCGGCATCGCATCCGCAACGGCCCCGGCTCGGCGGAGCGGCACCATAGCGCGTCGAAGACGCGCGTGAACGCGCTTATGGCGCCGCACCGCATCCGGGGCAAGGAACATCGCATTATGGCAGCTCTCGTTCTTTCCGTGGCCGGCGCGGCTGTGGGCGCGGTGTTCGGCCCGGTCGGGGCCATCGCCGGACGCATCGCTGGCGCGCTCGCCGGCAACATGCTCGACCGCGCGCTGTTTTCCTCCAATCGCAGCGTGGAGGGGCCGCGCCTCGCCGATCTCGACGTGATGGCCTCCACCGAAGGCGCGCCGGTGCCGCGCGTCTATGGCCGCGCGCGGCTGGCGGGGCAGGTGATCTGGGCGACGCGGCTGCAGGAGGTGGTGTCGACCCGCACCGAGAGCGCGGGCGGGAAGGGCGGCGGCATGGACGGCGGCTCCGTCACCTCCACCACCTATTCCTATTACGCCAACTTCGCCGTGGGCCTGTGCGAGGGCGAGATCGGTCATGTCGGCCGCGTCTGGGCCGACGGCAAGCCGCTCGACGTCTCCGGCCTCACTGTGCGCGTTCATCGCGGCGGTGAGGACCAGGCGGCGGATGCGCTCATCGTCGCCAAGGAAGGCGCGGCCAACGCGCCGGCCTATCGCGGGCTCGCCTATGTGGTGTTCGAGCGGCTGCCGCTTTCGGATTTCGGCAACCGCATTCCGCAACTGTCGTTCGAGATCGTGCGGCCGATCGGCCGGCTCGAGCGCATGGCGCGCGCGGTGACGCTCATTCCCGGCACCACCGAGTTCGGCTACGAGACTTCGGCGGTGGTGCGCGTGCTCGGCCCGGGCAAATCCGCGCCGGAAAACCGCCACGTCACCACCGCCGCGACCGACATGATCGCCTCCCTCGACGACCTGCAGGCGGCGTGTCCGTATCTGGAGCGGGTCGCCGTGGTGGTGGCGTGGTTCGGCAACGATCTGCGCGCGGGCAACTGCACGGTGCGGCCCGGCGTCGACAACGCCGTCAAGGTCACCTCCGGTGGCCGCTGGACGGTGGCGGGCGTCAACCGGCCGCAAGCCTATGTGGTGTCCAGCGTCGATGGCCGGCCGTCCTACGGCGGCACGCCGTCCGACGACAGCGTGCGTCACCTGATCGCGGAGCTGAAGGCGCGTGGCCTCAAGGTCACGCTCTATCCGTTTTTGATGATGGACATTCCGCCGGGCAATACGCGCCCCGATCCGTGGAGCGGCGCGGCGGCGCAGCCGGCATTTCCCTGGCGCGGCCGCATCACCTGTTATCCTGCGCCCGGCGTGGCCGGCTCGCCGGACGGCACCGCGACGGCGGCGACGCAGATTGCGGCTTTCTTTTCCAGCGGCGGCGCCAACGGCTGGAACTACCGCCGCATGATCCTGCATTACGCCAACCTCGCCAAGACCAGCGGCGGCGTCGATGCGTTTCTCATCGGCTCGGAGCTGAAGGCGCTGACGCGCGTGCGCTCCGCGTCCGGTGTGTATCCCGCCGTGGCGGCGCTGGCGACACTGGCCTCGGATGTAAAGGCCATCGTCGGCGCGGCCACGGTGGTGACCTATGGCGCGGACTGGACCGAATACGGCGCGCATGTGGTGGATGACGCGGCGACGGAGGTGCGCTTTCCGCTCGATGCGCTGTGGGCGTCGCCGGCCATCGGCGCCGTGGGCATCGACTATTACGCGCCGCTGTCGGACTGGCGCGACGCCGCCGGCCATCGCGATGCCGAGGTTGCGTCATCGATTCATGACCGCGGCTATCTCGCGGCGAACCTCAAAGGCGGCGAAGCCTATGACTGGTACTACGCCGACGCCGATGCGCGCGCCGCGCAGAACCGCGCCGCCATCACCGACGGTCTCGGCAAGCCGTGGATCTATCGGCCCAAGGATTTGTGGAGCTGGTGGGCGAGCGCGCATATGGAGCGCGTCGGTGGCGTCGAACTCGCCAGCGCCACGGCGTGGACGCCGTGCGGCAAGCCGATCTGGCTGACCGAACTCGGCTGCCCGGCGGTGGACAAGGGTGCGAACCAGCCTAGCGTGTTTCCCGACGCCAAATCCGTCGAGGGCAATATTCCGTATTTCTCCAACGGCCGCCGCGACGACCTGATCCAGCGCCGCTACATCGAGACCGTGATCGCCGCGTTCGACCCGGCCTTCGGCGCGGACGAGCTCAATCCGCTGTCGCCGGTCTATGGCGGGCGGATGGTGGAGGTCTCTGCGCTGCATCTGTGGACCTGGGACGCGCGGCCTTACGCGGTGTTCCCGGCCGCGAGCGACGTGTGGAGCGACGCCGGCAACTGGCAGACCGGCCACTGGCTGACGGGGCGGCTCGGCGCCGCGCCGCTCGATGCGCTGGTCGGCGCCATCCTCGAGGATTGCGGCGTCGCCGGCGCACGCACCGACAGCCTGCGCGAGAGCTGCGACGGCTATGTGGTGGACCGGCCGATGTCGCCGCGCGCGATGATCGATCCGCTGGCGATGGCCTATGCCTTCGACGCCACCGCTGCCGGCGGCGAACTGACCTTCGTGCCGCGCGGCGGCGCGCCGGTCGCCGAGATCGCGGAGGACGACCTGGTCGAACCGCGCAGCGGCGCGCCGGCGCGGCTGACGCGTGGGCAGGAAACCGAATTGCCGCGCGAAGTCAGCTTCGGCTTCAGCGACGGCGCGGCCGACTATCGCCGCGCCGCCGTGACCTCGCGGCGGCTGGTGGGCGGTTCGCAGCGCGTGGTGCATACGGAGGTTGCGGTGGTGACCGACGATGCCGCCGCCACCCGCCGCGCCGACATCTGGCTGCAGGATCTGTGGGCCGGGCGCGAGAGCGCCGAATTCACTCTCGGCATGAACCGCCTTGCGCTCGCGCCCGGCGACGTGGTCGGGCTGACGTTCAATGGCCGGCGGCGGCTGTTCGAGATCAGCGAACTGATCGACACCACATCGCGGCAGGTGAAGGCGCGCAGCATCGATCCCGAGGTGTTCGCGGTGCCGTTGTTCGCGCCGCGCCTCAAGCCGCCGGAGATTCCGCCGGCGCCTCGGTCGGTCCGCGGTCTTCGCGCGCGGCAAATGATCCCCGCGCCGGGCGGTCTCCCGGCAAACCATCACACCCTCACATCCTCACATCGACGGAGACGACAATGACCTGGGATTCCATCCAGCAGGTGCTGCGCATTCTGTTCAACGCCGCTGGCGGCGTGCTGATCGGCAAGGGCTATCTCACCGAGGAAACCTCGACCACGCTGATCGGCGCGCTGCTGTCGCTCGGCTCGGTGGCGTGGTGGTTTGTGTGGGAGCGCAACCGTACTTCGGTGGCGTGAATGACCGCCGCCGCCATTGTCGGCGTCGTCTCGGCGCTGCTCGCCATCGTCCGGCTGATCGCGGACTACGCGGTCAGCCGGCAATGGATGGACGCCGGGACGGCGCTGGCCGTCGCGAAAGGACTCACAGATGCCAACGACGCCATCGCGCGGGCCCGGGCGGCCCGTGATCTTGTGCGGGCTGATCTGGCTCGCGATCCATCTGGCGTCCTGTCAGACGACGGGTTCCGGCGCGATTGATCCGGCGCTGGTCGCCTGCGGATCATTCAGGCCGGTGTCCTGGTCGCGGTCCGACACCGCGCAAACCGTCGCGCAGATCAAGGAGCACAACGCCGCTGGGAAAAGCCTTTGCGGCTGGGGAGCGGCAAAATGAGTTGGGCCGTCCGCCGCGGCGTGTTAGGCGTAACCCGTCACAAGGCGGCGTGCACGTGACTAAAAAGTCATCCGGGGCGGGCGGTTCCGTTCATCGCCCGTTCACCGCCGCGCCGCTCATCTAAGGCGTCTGCACGCTCGCATTCGCGGAGATTCCCTTGCGCCTGCTCGTTGTCGAAGACGATCCCGACCTCAACCGCCAGCTCACCACGGCGCTGACCGACGCGGGCTATGTGGTGGATCGCGCCTTTGACGGCGAGGAGGGGCACTTCCTCGGCGACAGTGAGCCTTACGACGCGGTGGTGCTCGATATCGGCCTGCCCAAGATGGACGGCATCTCGGTGCTGGAGGCGTGGCGGCGCAACAAGCGCAGCATGCCGGTGCTGATCCTGACCGCGCGTGACCGCTGGTCGGACAAGGTGCAGGGCTTCGACGCCGGTGCCGACGATTACGTCGCCAAGCCGTTCCATCTGGAGGAAGTGCTGGCGCGCATCCGCGCGCTGCTGCGGCGAAGCGCGGGCCACGCCCAGTCCGAACTGACCTGCGGCCCGGTGGTGCTGGACACCCGCACCGGCCGCGTCAGCGTCGGCGGCAATCCGGTCAAGATGACGTCGCATGAATATCGCCTGCTGGCCTATCTGATGCATCATGCCGGGCGGGTGGTGTCGCGCACCGAACTGGTCGAGCATCTCTACGATCAGGACTTTGACCGCGACAGCAACACCATCGAGGTTTTTGTCGGCCGCATCCGCAAGAAGCTCGACGTCGACATCATCCAGACCGTGCGCGGCCTCGGCTATCTGCTGACGCCGCCGCCCACCGCCGATGCGCGCTAGATCGCTCGCGACCCGCCTGTTCCTGGCGGCGACGGCGTGGGTGGTGCTGATCCTCGTCCTCACCGGCATCGGGCTGTCCACGGTGTACAAGCGCTCCACCGAGCGCGCCTTCGACCGCCGCCTCAATTTTTATCTGCGCACCCTGATCGCCGAAGCGACCGAGCCGGATGAGACTGGCGAGCGCAGCGAGAAGGGGGGCAAAAGCGAGCGGACCGACAAGGGTGGAAAGAACCAGCGGGCCGACAAGGGCGAGAAGGCGCGGGAGCCGTCGCGCGACCGCTCGGTGCAGTCGCTCGGCGAGCCGCTGTTCGAACTGCCGCTGTCGGGCTGGTACTGGCGCATGGCGCGGATCGACGGCGACAAGAAGGAAGTGCGCGCGTCGCGCTCGCTGTGGGATGCAACGCTGCCGAAGCTCGAGGACGAGGGCGTCGAACTCGACCCGTCCGGCGTCCGCCTCGGCTATGTCACCGGGCCGGAGAACCAGCGCCTGCGCATGGTGGAGCGGCAGGTCGATCTCGGCGCCGACGGGAAATATCTGGCGCAGGTGGCGGGCGACGCTACCGAGATCGAGGACGAGGTGTGGAATTTCAACACCTATGTCGCCGGCACCTTCGTCGCGCTGTCCATCGGCCTGCTGCTGACCACCCTGTTCCAGGTGCGCTACGGCCTCGCCCCGCTCAAGCGCATTTCCGCCTCGCTGTCGGCCATCCGTTCCGGCCATGCCGAGCGGCTCGAAGGTGAATTCCCGCGCGAGATCGCGCCGCTCGCGCGCGAGACCAACGCGCTGATCGACGCCAACCGCGCCATCGTCGAGCGCTCGCGCACCCATGTCGGCAATCTCGCCCACGCCATCAAGACGCCGCTGTCGGTGATCGTCAACGAGGCCACCGCGAGCGGCAACGATCCGCTCGCCGCCAAGGTGCTGGAGCAGGCGGACATCATGCGCAATCAGGTGGCGCACCATCTGGAACGCGCGCGCATCGCCGCCCGGGTGCAGAACATCGCCACCATCACCGAGGTCGGGCCGGTGGTCGAGGCGCTGGCGCGGACCATGGAGAAGATCCACCGCGCCCGCGACCTGCTGATCGAGGCCGAGATCGCCCCCGGCGCCCGCTTTCGCGGCGAGCGCCAGGACCTCGAGGAGATGGCCGGCAACCTCGTGGACAATGCCTGCAAATGGGCGGCCCACCAGGTGGTCATCGAGGTCCTGGCGGAGCGCGGCCCCGGCGGGGCGCAGGACCCGGTGCTGCGCATCATCGTGGACGACGACGGGCCGGGGCTGTCGCCGCTGGAGCGCACCCAGGTCGCCCGCCGCGGCCAGCGCCTCGACGAGACCAAGCCCGGTTCGGGCCTCGGCCTGTCCATCGTCACCGATCTGGCGCTGCTCTACGGCGGCAGCCTGACGCTCAGCGCGGCCCCGATCGGCGGCCTGCGCGCCGAACTGGCGCTGCCGGGGGTTTAACGGCCCTGCCGGCGCTCGCCTCAACCGGGCATTAACGACGCCCGCGCTACAACGCCCGATGGGCACCCGCGCAGCGCGGGGCCGAAGGGTCAGCGTCCGGGCGGATGAATCCAGCGTCGATCGAGCGATTGCGAGCGTATCTCGGACAGCTTCCGCCCACGGCGCAGGCGCTGCTGATGCGCGAGTTCGAGCGCGCCATCGAGCGCGGCGACGACGTCGCGGTGGCGGGCGTCGTGCTCGAACAGTTGCGCGGGCTGGTGCGTGGTCCGGATCGGGACACGGCCCCGCGCAGCGGCGATGCTATGCGCACGGTATTCCGGGCGCTGGAACCGTTTCTCACCGACAGTGCAGGGGCGGTCCGGCCGGGGCAGATCCGCCGCGCCTCGCTGGCGCCGGTGTGGCTGTGGCTCGGCCGCGACGGCTGCCCCGATGCCGTCCGCGCTTTCGAGGCGGCCCTGGCTGATCCGAAAACCACCGATATTCCGGGCGCGGTGCGTGGCGTTCAACGCGCCGCCGCGCAGGCCATCGCTGAGGCCACCGGCGCGGTGCCCGCCGGCGAGCGTCCGCGGGCTCTCGGCCGCATCGGCGCGCCGAGCGTGGTCGAGGACATGGTCTCCATCGGCGCGGTGCTGAACGCGCGCGAGGCGCTCGACAAGCTCAACCTCAAGCTGCCCGGCCAGGTCCGGCAATTTTCCGAAGCCCAGATCGCAGCGGCGATGGAGGCGCTCAACCTGCCGTCGCTGCAGAAGCCGCAGGTGCTGCCGTTCGCGCTGGCGCTGGTGATGCAGCGGCTGGCCGCGCCGTGGCAGATCGTGCGCCTCGGCATCGCGGTCGCCGCTTCCGACGACGAGATCCGCGTTGCGGGCACGCCCTACGGCATCACCGTGACCATGGCGATCCACGACCTGTCGCGGGTCGCGGGCGACCTGCGTGCCGATATCCGGCGCGGCCAGTTCAAAGACACCGCGAACCAGCTCAAGGCGCTGCATGACGGCATGCGCGGCCTGCGCACCGAGCTGGATATCCGCGCCGATTCCGCCTGGGGCCGCCAGCTCGCCGCGATCCGCACCGAGATTTCCGCCGCGCTGCAATCGGAGATCGACGGTGTGCCGGGCCGGGTGCGCCGCCTGCTGCGGCAGGGGCCGGACAAGGACGTCACCGCCGCCAGCCGCATCGATCCGGCCGATGTCGATGACACCGCCGCGCTGATCGATTTCGTCGGCATGTGTCGCACCTATGCCGGGGAACTCGCGATCAACGAGGCCTCGCTGCGCGCCTACAACGAATTGCAGCACTCTGTCGAGAAGGCCACCGAGACGCTGGTGGAATCGCTGCGCACGCCGGATGCCCGGGTGCGGGCCTATCGCCATGCCCAGATGCAGGCCGCGATCCGGTTTTGCGACGTTCTGTTCGGCCCGGACTACGCTACGCTGATGTCCAAGGCCGCCGAGATGGCCCGGCCGGCGGAACCCAAGGCTGCTGAAGCCAAGACCGCCGAATCCAAAGCCGATTCCAAGACCGCCGCGCCCGGGACGCCCGTCCGGCCGTCGCGCGCCGGTTGATCCAGCGCAAGGCTTCGCGCCCCTGCCGCTGCTTGGGTCGCGGCGGGTTTCCGTTCGCGCGAAATGAGGCGCCGGCATGGCCGCAATCCCGTTGAATCTGTGTCGGAATGGCCGATTGCGCGCGCCTGCCAGCCGTGATGTAACCCGGCCGGACAGGTTTCGTCGGAATTTGCTGGAATGACACTCTGGTTCGTGTTCGCGCTGATGACCGCCGCGGCGGTATTCGCCGTGCTGTGGCCACTCGGGCGCGGCAACGGCGGCGCGCGCGAGGGCAGCGAGGCGGTGGTCTACAAGGACCAGCTCGCCGAAATCCAGCGCGATGCCGACCTCGGCCTGATCGGACCCGCCGAAGCGGAGGCCGCGCGCATCGAGATCGGCCGCCGCCTGCTGGCGGCGTCGGAGGCCGCGCCCGCCGTGGCTTCGACCTCTGGCCGGACCTTCCGCCGCGCCGTGTCGGTGGTGGCGCTGGTCGGGCTGCCGGTGCTCGCAGTGATGCTTTACGCGCGATTCGGCTCGCCGTTCCTGGGCGATGTTCCGCTGGCGTCGCGCGCCCGCGCGCCGGTCGCCGCATCCTCCATGGAAGCGCTGATCGCGCAGGTGGAAAACCATCTCGAGAAAAATCCTGCGGACGGCCGCGGCTGGGAAGTGCTGGCCCCGGTGCTGACGCGCACCGGCCGCTATGGCGACGCTGTGCGTGCCTGGCGCAATGCCATCACCTATAACGGCGAGACCGCCTCGCGCCGTGCTGACCTCGGCGAGGCCATCGCCGGGGCCGCCAGTGGCGTGGTGACCGCCGAGGCCAAGGCTGAATTCGACCGCGCTCTTGCGCTCGATCCCACCGAGGTGAAGGCGCGCTATTTCACCGGCCTCGCCGCCGAGCAGGATGGCCGGCGCGACGAGGCCGCCACCATCTGGCGCGCCATGCTGGAGACCGCTCCGGCCGATGCGCCGTGGCGGCCGCTGGTGCAGGGTGCGCTGACCCGCATCGGCGTCGCCGCGCCGCAATTGCCCGACGGGGCGGCCGCGGCGGCGCGCGACATGGCGGAGGGCGACCGCAACGCCATGATCCGCGGCATGGTGGATCGTCTCGCCGCGCGGCTGAAGGACAACGGCGACGATGTCGAGGGTTGGTTGCGGCTGGTGCGCGCCTATATGGTGCTCGGCGAGCGCGACAAGGCGCAGGCCGCGCGTGGCGACGCGCGCGCCGCGCTCGGCGGCAACGCCGCCCGGTTGCAGCAGTTGAACGACGGGCTGAAAAGCCTCGGACTGGATGGGTAGATGCGAGTCATGGATACGCGATTGGCGCGCAGCAAAATCTCTTTCTTCACCTCTCCCCCGCGGGGAGAGGTCGGCATGCGCAGCCTGCCGGGTGAGGGGGATCGATGTCAGCGCTTAAAATTGTACCCCCTCACCCCAACCCTCTCCCCCATAAGAGCGTTTACGCTCGTCTTCGACGAGCTATGGGGGAGAGGGAGTAGATCGCGATGATTGTCGGCATGCGGACAAACACGGAAATGATGCAATGACGCGCAAGCAGCGGCGGTTG
The DNA here is from genome assembly GCA_020544565.1 of Bradyrhizobiaceae bacterium. GTDB lineage: Bacteria > Pseudomonadota > Alphaproteobacteria > Rhizobiales > Xanthobacteraceae > Afipia. The sequence goes on along the minus strand of CP078014.1, from coordinate 1,828,814 downwards.
ACATTGATCGGAGGCGCGCTCGCGGTGCTCGCGGTGGCGGCGGCGCTGGTGCTCAACGCGCTGCGCGATTCCATCGTGTTCTTCTCGACGCCGACCATGGCGGCGGAAAAGAATCTCCAGCCCGGCCAGCGCTTCCGCCTCGGCGGCATGGTGCGCGAGGGCTCGCTGGTGCGCGGCGAGCAGCTCAAGGTGCGTTTCGACATCACCGATGGCAACGCCAGCCTGCCGGTGGCCTATCAGGGCATCCTGCCCGACCTGTTCCGCGAGGGGCAGGGCGTCATCACCGAAGGCACCCTCGACGCCAGCGGCGTGTTCAGAGCCGACACCGTGCTCGCCAAGCATGACGAGACCTACATGCCGAAGGCCGTGGCCGACGAACTGAAGAAGACCGGCCACTGGAAGGACGACTACGAGAAGAAGGCGCCGGGCGCGCCGGGAAGCGCGAAATGATCGCGGAAACCGGCCACTACGCGCTGGTGCTGGCGTTGGCGCTGGCGCTGATCCAGTCGGTGGTGCCGGTGGCCGGCGTGCGGCTGCGCGATGTCGCGCTGATGAACGTGGCGCGCTCGACCGCGCTGATGCAGTTCGCCTTCGCGGCGCTCTCGTTCGCCGCGCTGACGTGGCTGCACGTCACCTCGGATTTCTCGGTGGTGAACGTCTACGAGAATTCGCATTCGCTGAAGCCGATGATCTACAAGATCACCGGCGTGTGGGGCAATCACGAAGGCTCCATGCTGCTGTGGGTGCTGATCCTGTCGCTGTTCGGCGCGCTGGTGGCGGCGTTCGGCAACAACCTGCCGCGCGCGCTGCGCGCGCTGGTGCTGGCGGTGCAGGCGTGGGTCGGCGCGGCGTTCTATCTGTTCATTCTCGCCACCTCGAATCCGTTCCTGCGCATCGCCAATCCGCCGATCGAGGGCCGCGACCTCAACCCGATCCTGCAGGACATCGGCCTCGCGCTGCATCCGCCGATGCTCTATCTCGGCTATGTCGGTTTCTCGATTTCGTTCTCCTTCGCCGTCGCCGCGCTGATCGAGGGCCGCATCGACGCCGCCTGGGCGCGCTGGGTGCGGCCGTGGACGCTGATGGCGTGGATCTTCCTCACCCTCGGCATCGCCATGGGCTCCTACTGGGCCTATTACGAGCTCGGCTGGGGTGGCTGGTGGTTCTGGGACCCGGTGGAGAACGCCTCGCTGATGCCGTGGCTCGCCGGCACCGCGCTGCTGCATTCCGCCGTGGTGATGGAGAAGCGCGAGGCGCTGAAAGTCTGGACCATCCTGCTTGCGATCCTGACCTTCTCGCTGTCGTTGCTCGGCACCTTCCTGGTGCGCTCGGGCGTGCTCACCTCGGTGCACACCTTCGCCAGCGATCCGGCGCGCGGCGTCTTCATCCTGATGATCCTGTGCCTGTTCATCGGCGGCAGCCTCGGCCTGTATGCGTGGCGCGCCCCGGCGCTGAAGCAGGGCGGCCTGTTCGCGCCGGTGTCGCGCGAGGGCGCGCTGGTGCTGAACAACCTGCTTCTGACCACGGCCTGCGCCACGGTGTTCGTCGGCACGCTGTATCCGCTGGCGCTGGAGGTTCTCACCGGCGACAAGATTTCGGTGGGCGCGCCGTTCTTCAATCTCACCTTCGCGCCGCTGTTCCTGCCGCTGCTGCTGGCGGTGCCGTTCGGTACACAACTGGCGTGGAAGCGCGGCGATCTCTACGGCGCGGCGCAGCGGCTGATGGCGGCGGCCGCGCTCGGCCTCGTCACGGTCGCGCTGGTGTGGGCATGGACCCGGGGCGGCGGGACGTTCGCGCCGCTGATGATCGGCGTCGCGGTCTACGTCGTTGTCGGCGCGCTCAGCGATATCGTCGAGCGCACGCAACTGTTCCGCACGCCGCTTCCCATTGCGCTGCGCCGCGCGCGCGGCCTGCCGCGCTCGGCCTGGGGCACGGCCTTCGCCCATGCCGGCCTCGGCATCGCCCTGATCGGCATCGTCTGCGAGACCACGTGGAATTCGGAGAGCATCGCCTCGATGCGGCCGAACGAGACCGTCACCGTCGGCGGCTATGCGGTGCGCCTCGATGACGTGACCCAGCAGCAGGGGCCGAATTACCGCGCCTCGGTGGCGCACTTCACGGTGACGCTGGATGGGCGCACCATCGGCACCATGGCGCCGTCGAAACGGAATTTCTCCACCCGCGGCATGTCCACCACGGAAGCGGCGCTGCTGACGCGCGGCGCGAGCCAGCTCTACATCTCGCTCGGCGACAGCCACGCCGACGGCTCGGTGGCGGTGCGCATCTATCACAAGCCGTTGGTGCTGCTGATCTGGTTCGGGCCGCTGCTGATGGCGTTCGGCGGATTCCTGTCGCTGACCGATCGCCGTTTGCGCGTCGGCGCGCCGAAGCCGGCCAAGATGGCGCGGAAATCCGGCGAGCTGCAGGCGGCGGAGTAAGATGTCCGGCATGGTCGCAAACACACATCCAGAGTCGTCCCCGCGCAGGCGGAGACCCATCACCACCGAACCCTCGGTGAAAGCGGTGGCGCGATCTCGCGTCAATGCGAAAGGCAGGGAGTCTGGGTCCCCGCCTGCGCGGGGACGACATCGAGGATGGGGTGAGTGTCTCCGAGCTTTTCTTCACCTCACCCCAGCGGGGAGAGGTCGGCGCGTCGGGCCGGGTAAGGGGGATCGGATTTCAGTTTTGATACCTAGCGCCCCTCACCCCAACCCTCTCCCCAGCAGGGAGAGGGGGCGAATCCCGCCTGTTGCACGATTGTTGGTGCGCTACTGCGCGGTTTTACTGGCCGTCGCTACGATCTTCCAGCCATTCGCCGCCTTCGCCGTGCAGCCCGACGAGATCATGGCCGATGCGGCGCAGGAGGCGCGGGCCCGGGCGCTGTCGCGCGAACTGCGCTGCATGGTCTGCCAGAACCAGTCGATCGACGATTCCGATGCGCCGCTGGCGCGCGACCTGCGCCTCTTGGTGCGCGAGCGCATCGCGGCCGGGGATACCGACCGGCAGGTGATGGATTTCCTCGTCGCCCGCTATGGCGAATTCGTCCTGCTCAAGCCGCCAGTCGAGAGCCGCACCCTGATCCTGTGGCTGGTCCCGCCGTTGGTGCTGGCGGGCGGCGGCATCGCGCTGTGGCTCCACAATCGCCGCCGCCGGCCCGGTTCCGAGGGTACGGACGCACCCGCCCGACTCACGCCCGAGGAGGAGGCGCGGTTGCAGGCGCTGATCGCGGACGAGGATTCGGCGCAAAAGCCGGTTTAATGCCGTTTCTCCTGGAGATGACGCCGCGTCGGAGACGCGTGGGCGAATCCTCCTTTCCTGAGCCGGCTCATTTTGATGCGATCTGACCTCGGCGGCATTCAGCTACGGATAGGCGCTCATCTCCGTCCCAAGATTGATATTCCCACCAATACCTTCTCTCTTTCAGTATCGGAAACCATCCACTTTACAGGCGGAAATGCACGCGCTGCCTGACAAGGGTGCTTTGGTCATTGTCTGTTCACGCGTGGCAATGGATCGAAAGTATTTTAAGAAGAGGTAATCATGCCCTCGTCTGAAAAATCTGCGACAGCCTTTCTCAATGTTGACATCGATATTCGAAGTCAATCCAGCCTTGATGAACTGCTTGAGGCCATTGAGCCATTTGCGTTAATTCTGCATCGAACCGCTGAAGATGCCTCGTTTGAATTGAAGGAGGTTTATGAATCTCTCGATGAGACAATTTTGGCTGCGGTGGAACTTGTGGCTTCATTTTCACCGCAAGCGAGAAAAATTTGGGACGATTGCAAGTTTCGAAAACTGAATATCGGAATACAGGCGGGGAACGCACCTCATTCCGCTTCCTTTTCCGTATCAAATGAAGCGCTTAGCTCGAGCGCCAGTGTGTCTTACGAGGTAGAAATAACGGTTTATGCCCCCGTGTAGCGAGTGGTACCCGCCCGCCTCACGCCCTGAGGAAGAGGCGCGGTTGCAGGCGCTGATCGCGGACGAGGATTCGGCGCAGAAGCCGGTTTAAGCGCGATTTTTCAAGGATTTTCGGGCGTTCCGTGCCTCGCGGCCGATGATGGAACCGGCAAGATCGCGGGCCTGCGCCAAATTGCCCGGCGGATAACTCCAGAATTACAAAACATTAATTCCTCCGACAGGGAGCGGTAAGGCCGAGTCATCCATCTTCTCCGGGACAGATGCAGCGATGCATCGCCGAATTCCTCACTTCGTCCCACTGGAGATCATCCATGTCCGACCTGTCAAAACTTCCGTCTCATGCCGCGCCGCGCCGCGCGATTTTTTCTGCCCGCAAGCTGGCGCTGATGGCGTCGGTGGTCGCGGGCCTTGGCGTCGCGTCCTACGGCCTCACCCCGTCCAGCAATTACGATGTCTTCACCACGGCCGCGCATGCGCAGGTCAACAAGGACATGCAGAACGCCCAGCAGCCGGTGGGCTTCGCCGACATCGTCGAGCGCGTGAAGCCGTCGGTGATTTCGGTGCGCGTCAAGATCACCGAAAAGACGCCGTCGGGCGATGGTTTTGAAAACGGCGAGAGCCCGTTCCCGCCGGGCTCGCCGATGGAGCGCTTCTTCCGCCGCTTCGGCGGTCCGGACGGATTCCCCGGCGGCCCTGGTGGTCGTGGCGGTCGCGGTGGTCGCAATGTCGTGACCGGGCAGGGCTCGGGCTTCTTCATCTCGCCGGACGGCTACGCCGTAACCAACAACCACGTGGTCGATGGCGCGGACAAGGTCGAGGTGACGGCTGATGACGGCACCATTCACACCGCCAAGGTGATCGGCACCGATCCGCGCACTGATCTTGCGCTGATCAAGGTCGATGGCATCCACAACTTCCCCTACGCCAAGCTGTCCGACGGTCAGCCGCGCGTCGGCGACTGGGTGCTCGCGGTCGGCAATCCGTTCGGCCTCGGCGGCACCGTGACCGCCGGCATCGTCTCGGCCCGCGGCCGCGACATCGGCAGCGGCCCCTATGACGATTTCATCCAGATCGACGCGCCCGTGAACAAGGGCAACTCGGGCGGCCCGACCTTCAACACCGCGGGCGATGTCGTCGGCGTCAACACCGCGATCTACTCGCCGTCGGGCGGCAATGTCGGCATCGCCTTCGCGATCCCGGCCGCCACCGTCAAGAGCGTGGTGCAGCAGCTCAAGGACAAGGGCACCGTCAGCCGTGGCTGGATCGGCGTCCAGATCCAGCCGGTCACGCCGGAGATCGCCGACAGCCTCGGCCTGAAGAAGACCGAAGGCGCGCTGGTCGCCGAGCCGCAGGCCGGCGGTCCCGCCGCCAAGGCGGGCGTCGAGTCCGGTGACGTCATCGTCCAGGTCAACGGGAAGCCGGTGAAGGATGCCCGCGAACTGGCCCGCACCATCGGCGGCCTGGCTCCCGGCGAGAGCGTCAAGCTCGGCGTGATCCACAAGGGTCAGGACAAGACCCTCACCATGAAGCTCGGCGAATTGCCCGGCCCCGACAAGCTCGCCAAGGCCGACCGCAATCAGGATGACGGCGACAAGGGCACGCGCGGCAGCGTCAAGGTGCCGAACCTCGGCCTGACGCTGGCTCCGGCCAGCACCGTCGCCGGCGCGGGTAAGGAAGGCGTGGTCGTGACCGACGTCGATCCGAACAGCCCGTCGGCGGAGCGCGGCCTCAAGGAAGGCGACATCATTCTCGAAGTCGCCGGCAAGACGGTCTTGACCCCGGGCGAGGTGCGCGAAGCCATCGCCACCGCGCGCTCGGAGAACAAGAACAGCGTGCTGGTCCGCGTGAAGTCGGGCAATTCGTCCCGCTTCGTCGCGATGCCGGTCGCCAAGGGCTGATCCAAGGGCTGATCCCGCAAGGGGCCCGCTCGAAGGTTGTCGCCACGCCCACGGGCGTGGCCCAGGATGGGACGTTGTCGCCGGCATCATCGCCCCCGCCGGCGGCTTCATCCCGGGGGCGGGCCCCCAAGCCCGTCCCTTTCTCTCCCTGCCGATGGAATTCGCCCCCTTCCGTCGTCAGGATGCGCGATCGCACTCCAGTCGGTCGTGCCGCACGGGCGGCGAGGTTTCCCCAGCTTCGCCGCCCGTCTGCTCTTTTGCCGGCCCCTGTCGGCGTGGCTCTCTTGCATGAGGACAAGCATCACGCCATGGTGAACCCCACTCCGTCTGAAATCGAAACGAAAATGCGCTTGCTGATCATTGAGGATGACCGGGAGTCGGCCGACTATCTCGTGAAAGCGTTTCGCGAGGTCGGGCATATCGCCGACCACGCGGCCGATGGCGAGGACGGTCTCGCCATGGCCGAATCCGGCGACTACGACGTGCTGGTGATCGACCGCATGCTGCCCAAGCGCGACGGCCTGTCGATCATCGGCACCCTGCGCGGCAAGGGCAACCATACGCCCGCGCTCATTCTCTCCGCGCTCGGCCAGGTCGACGACCGCATCAAGGGCCTGCGCGCCGGCGGCGACGACTATCTGCCCAAGCCGTATTCGTTCGCCGAACTGCTGGCGCGCGTCGAGGTGCTGTCGCGCCGCCTGGGCGGCCTGTCCGAGGATACCGTCTATCGCGTCGGTAACCTCGAACTGGATCGCCTGTCCCATGGCGTGACCCGCGGCGGTGTCGAGATCACGCTGCAGCCGCGCGAATTCCGCCTGCTGGAATATCTGATGAAGCACGCCGGGCAGGTGGTGACCCGCACCATGCTGCTGGAGAACGTGTGGGACTATCACTTCGATCCGCAGACCAATGTGATCGACGTGCATATCTCGCGGCTGCGCTCCAAGATCGACAAGGGGCACGAGCATCCGCTTTTGCACACCATCCGCGGCGCCGGATACATGATCCGTGACGGCATTCGGTAAACTGATCCGGACCACGGCGTTCCGGCTGACGCTGGTCTATCTGCTGCTGTTCGCGCTGTTCGCCGCGTCGCTGCTGGGCTATTTCGCCTGGAACACGCGGCGGATGATCACCGAGCAGATTTCCGACACCGTCAATTCCGAAGTGAGCGATCTCGCCGTGCAGTTCGAGCGCGGCGGGCTGCGCCGCCTGGTGCTGGCGGTGGAAAGCCGCGCGCTGCGCCCCGGCGCCAGCCTCTATCTCGTCACCACGCCGCAGGGGCAGGGGGTCGCCGGCAATGTCGGCTCGCTCACGCCTGGCGTGATGGATCACTACGGCTGGGCCGAAACGTTCTATCGCCGGCTCGACGAAACCGGCACCGTCAGCCATTTCGCGCTGGTGAAAGTGACCGAACTCAGCGGTGGATTCCGGCTGCTGGTCGGGCGCGATCTGGAGGAGCGGCGCCGGCTGTTCGGCATCGTCGCGCGGGCCGCGCAGTGGTCGGTGGTGGTCGTGGTGGTGCTGGGCCTCGCAGGCGGCGTATTCGTCGGGCGGCGCGTGCTGCGCCGGATCGACGCCATGACCGGCACCACGCAACGCATCATGGCGGGCGATCTCAGCGAGCGATTGCCGGTCGGCCGCAGCGGCGACGAGATCGACCGGCTCGCCGAAAACCTCAATGCCATGCTGGAGCGCATCGAGGCGCTGATGGTCGGCCTCAAGGAGGTGTCCGACAACATCGCCCACGATCTCAAGACGCCGCTGACGCGGCTGCGCAACCGCGCCGAGGAGGCGCTGGCGAAGGCGGACGACGGAGCCGGCTACCGCGCGGCGCTGGAGCGGACCATCGACGAATCCGACGCCCTGATCCGTACTTTCAACGCGCTCCTAATGATCGCGCGGGCGGAGTCCGGCCAGGCGCGCGACAACATGAGCGACTTCGACGCCGCCGAGGTCGCCCACGGCATTCACGAGCTGTATGAGCCGCTGGCCGACGACAAGGGCCTGACCCTTGCGGTCGCGGCGGACGCGGCGACGATCCACGGCAACCGCGAACTGATCAGCCAGGCGCTGGCCAACCTGGTCGAGAACGCCCTCAAATACGGCCAGCCGGTTGTCGCCTCGCCCGCCGGGGACGGCGGCAAGGCCGGCCCGCCGGATATTCTGATCGAGGCGCGGCAGGAGGACGACAACGTCCTCCTTAGCGTGACCGATCACGGCCCCGGCATCCCGGAGGCCGACCGCGAACGGGCGGTGGAGCGCTTCGTCCGGCTGGAGGCGAGCCGCACCCAGCCCGGCTCCGGGCTCGGTTTGAGTCTGGCCTCGGCGGTGGCGACGTTGCATGGTGGCAGCCTGCGACTCGCCGACAGCCAACCGGGGCTGCGCGTGACGCTTGTCATCCCGAACCGGGGCGTGGAACAAAAGAGCGTATGACTTCTCCCACGACGGGCGCCGCCGACCGGCCAGCCCTGGCGGCGAGCTTCGTCACCGGCCCGAAACCGTTCGCGCCGGCCGAGGCCGCGCGCCGGCTGGCGGACTGGCTGGGCGACCTCGATCCCGCCCAGGCATCGGCGCTGGCCGAAATCTGCGCCGTGTTTCCTCAGGCGAAGGCAATCCTCGAAGGCATCGCCGAGGCCTCGCCCTATCTGTTCGACCTGATACGCGCCGATGGCGGCCGCCTGATCCGGCTGCTCCAGTGCGAGCCGGACGGCCATCTCGCCGCACTGATCGCCAAAACGGTGGCGGACGTCGCCGCCGCCCCCGGCGAGGCCGAGGTGATGACGGCGCTGCGGCGGATGAAGTCCGAAGCCGCGCTGCTGATCGCGCTTGCCGACATCGGCGGCGTCTGGCCGGTGATGCGGGTGACGCGGGCGCTGACCGATATCGCGGCGACGTCCGCGCAAAGCGCGATCCGCTTCCTGCTCACGCAGGAGGCCGCGCGCGGACGCCTGCTGCCGCGCGACGCTGACGCACCCGAGGACGGCAGCGGCCTGATCGTGCTGGCCATGGGCAAGATGGGCGCGGGCGAACTGAACTATTCCAGCGACATCGACCTGATCGTGTTTTACGACCGCGACGCGACGACGCTGGCCGAGGACATCGAGCCGTCGCCGTTCTTCGTCAAGGTCGCGCAGGGCCTGTCGCGGCTGCTGCAACAGCGCACCGGCGACGGCTATGTGTTCCGCGTCGATCTGCGGCTGCGCCCGGACCCGGCCTCGACGCCGGTGGCGATCTCGACCGTCGCCGCGCTCAATTACTACGAGCGCGAGGGCCGCACCTGGGAGCGCGCCGCGATGATCAAGGCGCGGCCCTGCGCCGGCGACATCGACGCCGGCAACGCGTTGCTGGTCGATATCGCGCCCTTCGTCTGGCGCAAGCATCTCGATTTCGCCGCGCTCGCCGACGTGCACGACATGAAGCGGCAGATGCAGACGTTTCGCGGCCAGAACGACATCGCCGTCGAAGGTCACAACGTCAAGGTCGGCCGCGGCGGCATTCGCGAGATCGAGTTCTTCGCCCAGACCCAGCAGTTGATCGCGGGCGGACGGCACCCGGAATTGCGTGTGCGCCCGACGCTGGAGGCGCTGGATGTGCTGGCGGCCAGCAACTGGATCACGCCGCAGGCGCGCGACGAACTGACCGAAGCCTACGAATTCCTGCGGCGGGTGGAGCACCGGTTGCAGATGATCGCCGACGAGCAGACCCACGCGCTGCCCGGCGAGGTGGAGGCGGTGGAGCGTTTCGCACGGTTCTTCGGCTATGACGACCGCGCCGCCTTCGCGCGGGATCTGCTGGTCCATCTTGACCGGGTGCAGAACCATTACGGCCGGCTGTTCGAGGGCGAGCCCGCCGGGACCGGCAAGCTGTCCGATATCGACTACGGCGCCGGCCCCGAGGACAACCGGCTGCTGGAGCATCTGCGCACCGAGGGCTTCCGGAAGCCGCGGATGGTGGCGGAGACGGTGCAGCGCTGGCTGAGCGGCGACTACCGCGTGTTCAAGGTCGAGGCCACGCGCCGCGCCTTTCAGGAATTCGTTCCCGACCTGATGCGCGGGCTGTCCCGCGCCGAGGAGCCGGACAACGCGGTGACTGCGTTCGACCGTTTCCTGCAGGCGTTGCAGCGCGGCGGGCGGCTGATCTCGCTGCTCAGCCAGAACAAGGATCTGGTGGCGCTGGTGGCGCTGGTGCTGGGCGCCGCGCCACGCCTCAGCGACATGCTGGCGCGCCAGCCGCAGTTGATGGATGGGCTGATCGATCCGCGCTTCTTCGGCGCCATGCCCGATCAGGCCGAACTGTCGGCGCGCCTCGCCGTGACACTGTCGGACGCCAATTCCTACGAGGAGTTTCTCGACCGGCTGCGCCTGTTCGGGCAGGAGAGCCTGTTCCTGATCGGCACCCGCATCCTGTCCGGCACGGTGTCAGCGCAGCAGGCCGGCGTCGCCTTCGCCGATGTCGCCGAGGGTATCGCCAACACGGTGCATGGTCTGGTGATGGGGCAGTTCGCCGCCCAGCACGGCCGCGTCAAGGCGCAGGAAACGGCCGTGGTAGCGATGGGCAAGCTCGGCAGCCGCGAGATGACGGCATCGTCCGATCTCGATCTGCTGCTGATCTACGATTTCGACCACGACGCGCCGGACTCCGACGGCCCGCGGCCGCTGCACGGCGCGCAGTATTTCGCGCGGCTGACCCAGCGCCTGATCTCGGCCTTCACCACCCGCACCAATTACGGCGTGCTCTACGAGGTCGACATGCGGCTGCGGCCCTCGGGCAATGCCGGGCCGCTGGCGTCGCGCATCGACTCGTTCGCCGAATATCAGGAGCACGAGGCGTGGACGTGGGAGCATATGGCGCTGACCCGCGCCCGCGTCATCTCGGCGTCACCCGCCTTCCGCGCCCGGATCGAGGCGGTGATCCGCGAGGTGCTGACGCGGAAGCGAGAGACCGGCATCATCGCCAACGACGTGCTGGAAATGCGTCGCGCCATCGCCGAGGAGCGCGGTGAGGACGATATCTGGGATCTCAAGAACGCCGCTGGCGGCATGATCGATATCGAGTTCGTCGCGCAGTATCTGCAACTGATCCACGCCGCCGACAAGCCGGACATTCTCAACGTCAGCACGGTGCAGGTGCTGGACAACGCCGCGCGGCTCGGGGTGCTGCCGCAGTCCGACGCCGATACGCTGCGGGCGGCATCGCGCCTCTATCACGATCTGACGCAGATCCTGCGGCTGTGCGTGACCGGCAAGTTCAAGCCGGAAACAGCGGGGGAGGATCTGCTGCGTATATTGACGCGGGCGGGCGACGCACCGGATTTTTCGGCGCTTGAGGCGCGCGTGCGCGAGACCCAGAGCGAAGTGCGCGAGGTTTTCCTGGCGCTGCTCGATGCGCATCATCGGCGGGCGCTTCCAGCCTGAAGCCGTCGCCCACGCCTTGCGCGCAGGGCAGCCTGACGAAAACGATGGTGCCTTCGCCGAGCTGCGAGCGCAGCTTCATCGATCCGCCGTGGAGATTTGCGAGTGACTTGGCGATGGCGAGCCCCAGCCCCGAGCCGTGATAGCTCTTGGTCAACTGGCTCTCCACCTGCTCGAACGGGCGGCCGAGCTTGACCAGCGCCTGCGGCGCGATGCCGATGCCGGTGTCGGCGATCGCCAGCATCACCCGGCCGTTGTGGACGCGGCCGCGCACGGTGACCCGGCCGCCATCCGGCGTGAACTTTACGGCGTTCGACAGCAGGTTGACGAGAATCTGCTTCATGGCGCGGCGGTCGGCGACGATCGGGATCACGCCCTCGATATCCGCCGTCACGGTGAGGTTCTTGGCGTCAGCGCGGCCCGAGACCACGCGCAGGGATTCGGTCAGCGTCTGGGCGAGATCGAGCGGCTCGCAATCGAGCTTCATCCGTCCGGCCTCGATTTTCGACATGTCGAGGATGTCGTTGATGACGTCCAGCAGATAGTTGCCGCTGGTCATGATGTCGTTGCAGTATTCCTGATACTTCTCCGAGCCGAGCGCGCCGAACATGCCGCTGCCCATCACTTCCGAGAAGCCGATGATGGCGTTCAGCGGCGTGCGCAGTTCGTGGCTCATATTGGCCAGGAACTTGGATTTGGTCTGATTGGCTTCCTCGGCGCGGGTTTTCTCGTCGGCGCATTTCTGCGCCAGTTCGGCGAGCAGTTGCGCCTGGCGCTCGAGCTCGGCCTGCGAGCGCTGAAGGTCGATGACGTTGGCGGTGAGGCGAAGGTCGTTCTCGACCAGCTTCTGCTCATGCAGCTTGATCTGGGTGATGTCGGTGCCGACCGAGACGTAGCCGCCGTCCTTGGTGCGGCGCTCGCTGATGTGCAGCCAGCTTCCGTCTTTCAGTTGCGCCTCGAAAGTGCGGGCGCCGGGGGCCTGCGCGTTCGGCAGCCGGGTGCGGATTTCCGGCATGCTGCCGACCGCGATCACGGTCTCGTAGGAGGTGCCTTGCTTCACCGCGGAGTCGGGCAGTTTGTGCAGGCGCTTGAAGTGCGAGTTGCACAGCACCAGCCGGTTGTCGGCGTCCCACAGCACGAACGCCTCGGGAATGGTTTCGATAGCGTCGCGCAGCCGCAGGTCGGCCTCGATGGTCTTTTCCGCGAGGCTCTTCTGCTCGGTGATGTCCACGGCGATGCCGATCAGGTGGCTGCCGGTATCGTTCGGGCCCTGACTCAGTTCGCAGCGCACCCGCAGCCAGATCCAGTGGCCGTCGGCGTGGCGCATGCGGAAGGTCTGATCGATGTGATCGAGCCGGCCGGATACGAGCTGGTCGGCGATCTTGAACAGGTCGATGTCCTCGAGATTTACCAACGCGTTGACTTCGCCGAAGGTGAGCAGGTCGCTGCGGCTCTCCAGCCCGAGCAGTTCGAACATCGACTGCGACCAGAAGATGCGGCCGCGCGACAGGTCCCAGTCCCACAAGCCGCAGCGGCCGCGGTTGAGGGCGGTGTCGATCCGGGCGCGGACGGCGTCGTTGATGATGTCGCCTTCGCGGGCGCGGGTCGATTGCCAGTGAAAGGCGAAGCCGAGGATCAGCACCACGAAGCCGGTGGTGGCGGACAGCGTGATCTGCAACGCCGCATCCGAGCGCCACAGCGCTTCGGCATGTTCCTGCATCACCACGATCTGGCCGGGCAGCGAGGCGAGGGGGCGCTGGGTGGCCAGCGCGCGGGAGCCGTCCAGCAATTCGACTTCGGCAATTCCGCTCAGTCCGTCGAGGCCGAGCTGCTGCGCGGCGGTCAGCACCTCGTTGATCGGTCCGGTGGTCTCGGGCCGCACCTTGGCGGGCGCCTGCGCGAGGATGCGCTGGTCGGACGAGGTGAGAATGACATGGCGGCCGGCGGCGGAGCCCCATGCCGGCATCAGGCCGGGCAGCAGCGCCTGCAGCCGCTCGGCGGACGCGGCGCGTTCAAGCTTTGCGGGAGCGGCGCGATCGATGCGTTCCGCCACCACATCCGCCAGTGCGGCGAGGTCGCGCTCGACTGCGGCGCGCTTCTGCCGGGATTGGTCGAGCACCTGCACCAGCGCCCCGGTGCAGATGGTGACGAGAAAGGCGATGATGAGGATGGGCACGGCGCGCCGCAGCGCGGATTCCGCAATGAGCAGGCGTTGGTAGGCGGGCTTGGCGATCGACTCCGCCATGCCCTTGATCGAATCGGATTGGACACACGTGGTCGCTGCGTGCGAACGCGCCATTCCTACGCCCCTTTGTGGAATTTATTCTGCACCCCGTTCGAAAGGCGTCCCCGACCTTCCGAATCAACATGATTTGAATCCAGTTTTCGGATGCTGTCGAGAGTCAACGAATCGTTAATGCGAAATAAATCTTGTCCCGGGGAGAATCGCGCGCGCATTGCGGGCGAAACCGAGTCCGAAACGGGAACGCGCGGGACGGAGGATCAGCGCACGGGTTCGGCGTGGCTGATGACGCGCTTCACCGAGGGAAAGGCGCGGCGCAGCGCGCGCTCGATCTCGTCCACCTTCTGGTGGACGGCGATCACGCTCATGGAAGGCGCGGCGCGGCAATGGAAGTTCACGACCTCGCCGGCCTCGGTCTCGCGGACGCGGACGTTGTGGACGTCGTGGATGGCACCACCCGCCCCGGCAAAGCGCGCTAGCGCCTGCTGGATTTCCGTAACGCGCGCGTCCGGAGCGTCGGTGCCGAACGGAAGCTCCGGTTCCAGCGGTTCGATATGGGTATCGACCTCGACGTCGGCGCCGAACTCGTCGCGGATGTCGCCTTCGAGCCGGTGGGCGATGTCGTGGGCCCGGTCGAGCGGCATGTCGCCATCGACTTCGAGATCGATGCTGACGGTGAGCTTTTCGCCGAGATCGTGCACCGTGACGTGGTGGATGGCGAGACCGCTGTTGCGCGCGATCACCATGACGCGGTCGCGCACGCTCTCGTTGCTGCGCGCCACCGGCACCGCCGTGAAGGTGAGGTCGGCGTCGTGGAGCACGGCGGTCACCGCGGCCTGCGCCGTGCGCTTGATGGCGTCGATGCGGTCGATGGGGAAGGTGCGGGGCACCAGCACCGTGGCATCGACGAAATGGGTCGCGCCCACCATCCGCACCCGCAGCCGCTCGACCCCGACCACGCCGGGAATGGCGCGGATCGCCTTTTCCGCCTTCTCGGAGGCACCTTCCGGGGCGCGGTCCAGCAGGGTCTCGATGGTGGATCGCCCGAGCCGCAATCCCAATAGCGAAATCAACACCGCGATGGCGATGGCTGCCGCGGAATCGCCCCATGCATAGCCGAGCGCCGACAGGCTGAGGCCGATGATGACGGCGACGGAGCCGAGCACGTCCGAGGCGAAATGCAGCGCATCTGCCTCCAGCGCCTGGCTCTTGGTCGCCATCGCCGTGCGGTGCAGCGCCCGCGCGCGCCACAGGTTCACGGCGATGTCCACCACCAGCACCACGAACGGCAGCGCCGTCAGGGTCGGCGGCGCGACGCCCTCGCGCAGGCGGCTGTAAGCCTCGACGACGATGCCGCCGGCCAGAATATAGAGCAGGGCGATGACGCCCAGTGCCGACAGGCTCTCGAGCTTGCCGTGGCCGTAGTGATGTTCGGCGTCGGCGGGCTTGTCGGAGACGCGCACCACCATCCAGGTCACGATGGTGGCGAGCAGATCGACCGAGGAGTGCAGCGCCTCCGAGATCAGCGCGATGCTGCCGATGGCGATGCCGACGGCGAACTTGACCGCCGCCATGCTCCCGCTGGCGAGGATCGAAATCGCGGCGACCCGTTGTTTGACTTCACTCATGGCTTCTCCGTCGATGCGGTCTTGTCACGGCCTGCCGGGGAGCGTCAATCCGGCAGCGTCGCTTTGAAATGCGTGTTATTAGCAACTGGCGGCCCGGCCGGTTGTGAGCCGGCTGCGGCGGCCGGGAGGCTTCATGTGGCGCCCCGGCTTGGAAAAAACCGTCACACATGCATCATTTGGAATCGCACCGCCGATCCCCCGCGGGCGGAGACTGGGAGAGACGATGGTTCTGCGGATAGCCTGTCTGGCGTTGCTCTGGTTGGCGATGCTGCCGTTCGCGCAGGCCCAGCAGGCCGACCTCGCCGCCCCGGCGCGCGAACTGGTCGTCGGCATCAAGGAAGTTCCGCCGTTCGCGTTCAAGGGGGCGGATGGCGCGTGGTCCGGCCTCAGCGTCGAGCTGTGGCGGCAGGTCGCGAAGACGACCGGGCATACCTTTCGGTTCGTCGAACTCAAGACCATGCCGGAGATGATCGATGCGATCTCGTCCAGCGGGCTCGACGTCGCCATCGGCGCCATCACCATCACCAGCGAGCGCGAGAAGATTCTCGATTTCACCCAGTCCTATTATTCGACCGGCACCGGCGTCGCCGTGCCGATCGTGAGTTCGATGAACTGGAGCACGCTCGGGCGCGTGCTGATGTCGTTCAATTTTCTTCAGGCCGTTCTTGCCCTGATCGGCCTCACGCTGGGGGCGGGCGTTCTGGTGTGGCTGCTGGAGCGACGGCAGAACGAATATTTCGGCGGCGGCATCGCCAAGGGCATCAGCTCCAGCGTGTGGTGGTCCACGCTGGCGATGACCCAGCGTTCGTCGGCGGAGAAGGGGCCGCAGACGGTGCTCGGCCGGATGGTGGCGATCATCTGGCTGGTGACCTCCGTCATCACCATCGCGGTGTTCACCGCTGGCGTGACCTCGGTGCTGACCGCATCGCAGATCCAGGGGACCATCACCAGCACCGCCGATCTGGCGACGGTGCGGGTCGGCACGGTCAAGGGCACCTCGTCGGAGGGCGATCTGCTGCGGCGCAAGTTGACGTTTCAAGGCTTCGATACGGTGATGGACGGGCTGAAGGCCCTGCGCGCCGGGCGCATCGAGGCGTTCGTCTATGACAAGCCGGTGCTGGCGTGGACCATCCGGCAGGGCTTTTCGACGCGGCTGAAGCTGCTGAACACCTCGATCGAGGCGCAGAACTACGCGTTCGCGCTGCCGCCCGACAGCCCGCTGCGCAAGCCGCTGTCGATTGCGATCCTCGACGCCATCCAGAAGGATTCCTGGAGTGAGGCGCGCACGCGCTATCTCGGCGACGACCCCATGAGTGCGCCATGACGGGGCGGTTGCGGGTGGGTCTTCACAAGGCCGTGTGAGCCCCGATCGGCCCCGAAGGGCTTCCGCGCATATGCCGCATGCAGCGCCGCCGGTGCGGCGGGAAGGCTGCTGGTCTATATGCTGGCCCCCTTTTCGGCTCCGCCGCGCTCAGGACATGTCTCAGGATGGATGCACTCCCGGCGAAACCCGCCGCCGCTGTCGTGGCCGACGGACTTCCCCCCGCACAGCGCGGCTGGGCGGTGCTGGCGATTTTCACCGCGCTGGCGATGGCGGCGCTCGACACCGCGATCGCCAACGTCGCCCTGCCGGCGATCGCCGCCGACCTTCGCGCCACGCCTGCCGATGTGATCTGGGTGGTGAACGTCTATCAGATCGCGATGGTGGCGACGCTGCTGCCGCTGGCGGCGCTGGGGGAGATCGTCGGCCACCAGCGCGTCTATCTGGTCGGCCTGGTGCTGTTCACGCTGGCGTCGCTGGCCTGCGCGCTGGCGTGGTCGCTGCCGGCGCTGCTGGCCGCGCGCGTGCTGCAGGGCCTCGGCGCGTCGGCCCTGATGAGCGTCAATACGGCGCTGGTCCGGTTCGTCTATCCGTCCCGGCTTCACGGGCGGGGGTTCGGCAACAACGCGCTTGTCGTCGCCATTGCCTTCACGGTCGGTCCGGCGGTGGCGTCGAGCATTCTCGCGGTCGCCTCATGGCCGTGGCTGTTCGCAATCAATATTCCGTTCGGGCTCGCCGCGCTCGTCGTCGGCCTCAGGACGCTGCCGCAGACGCCGCGCGCCGGCCATGCCTTCGACGCGCCCGGCGCGCTGCTGACGTCGGTCAGCCTGTGCCTGTTTATCCTCGGCATCGGCAGCGCCGCTCACCAGACCTCCCATCTCGTCGTGGTCGCGGAGCTGGTCGGTGCGGTGGTTCTGGGGGCGTTGCTGGTGCGCCGGCAGGTGGGCCATCCCGCGCCGATGCTGCCGGTCGATCTGTTCCGCAGGCCGCTGTTTTCGCTGTCGGTGGCCACCGCGCTGTGCTCGTTCGCGGTGCAGGCACTCGCCTTCGTGTCGCTGCCGTTCTATTTCGAGGACATTCTGCATCGATCCCCGGTCGAGACCGGCTTCCTGATGATGCCGTGGTCGGTGGTGGTGGCGATCATGGCGCCCATCGCCGGCCGTATGTCGGACCGGCATCCAGCCGGGCTCCTCGGCGGATTGGGACTGCTGATGCTCGGCCTCGGCATGGCGCTGCTGGCGACGCTGCCGCCGGCGCCGGGAGTGATCGATATCGCGTGGCGGATGGCGATCTGCGGGTGCGGCTTCGGCTTTTTCCAGTCGCCCAACATGAAGGCGATCATGTCGAGCGCGCCGCCCGGGCGCAGCGGCGGGGCGAGCGGCATGGTGGCGACCGCGCGGCTGATCGGCCAGACCATCGGCGCGGCGCTGGCGGCGCTGTGCTTCGCGCTCGTGGGGCAGGAGGGGGCGACGCTGGCGCTGGCCCTCGGCGCGGCGTTCTCGGCGGTCGGATGCGTGACGAGCTTCCTGCGCCTCAAGATGCGTTGAGGCGGGCGGGGGCTGGCGGTGCCGGAAAGCATTGCGCGATCGAGGAGACCAGCCATGTCGCTCCGTGGTTTACGGCGCTCGCGAGCATGTTTAATGGTGACGCCGCGAAAACTTCCCGCTTTCGCGATGTCGGGGTTTGCGTCTGAACGACCGCTGTCCTGCTTGGGCACCTCACGCCAGTGGAGCTTTTGATGAACAGATATTGCCTGACCGTTACCTGCAGGTCCCGACGCGGCATCGTCGCCGGCGTGGCGGGATACCTCGCGGAAAATCTGTGCAACATCACCGACAGCGTGCAGTTCGACGATCCGGAAACCGGCAACTTTTTCATGCGCGTCAGTTTCGTCTGCGAAGGCACCAAATCCTTCGATGAGATCGCGCAGGGATTTGCGGAAAGAGCCAAGGCGTTCGACATGGTTTTCCGCTTCCACGACGAGCGCAAGAAGATGAAGGTCGTGATCATGGTGTCCCGCTTCGGGCACTGCCTCAACGATCTTCTGTATCGCTGGCGCATCGGCGCGCTTCCGGTCGATATCGTGGCCGTGATCTCCAACCACATGGAATACCAGAAGGTGGTGGTGAACCACGACATTCCGTTCCATCGCATCAATGTCACGAAGGACACCAAGAAGGACGCGGAAGCCGCGCAGATGCGCGTCATCGAGGAGACCGGGGCCGAACTCGTCGTGCTGGCCCGCTACATGCAGGTGCTGTCGGATGACATGTGCCGCAAGATGTCCGGCCGGATCATCAACATCCACCACTCTTTCCTGCCGTCCTTCAAGGGCGCGAACCCCTACAAGCAAGCCTACGAGCGAGGCGTCAAGCTGATCGGGGCGACGGCGCATTACGTCACGGCGGATCTCGACGAGGGCCCGATCATCGAGCAGGACATCGTGCGCGTCACCCATGCGCAGTCGGCGGAGGATTACGTCTCCCTAGGGCGCGATGCCGAGGCACAGGTGCTGGCGCGCGCGGTGCATGGCCATGCCAATCACCGGATCTTCCTCAACGGCGGCAAGACCGTGGTTTTCCCGGCGTCGCCCGGCTCCTATTCCAGCGAACGGATGGGGTGATCGGCGGTCCGGCCCCGGCGCGCCTTCACTCCGCCGCCGCCATGGCGGGGCGATCGAAGGCCGTTACGGCGGCGACCGTTCCGGTGAAGCGCTCAACCTCGACAAGGCACGAATGCGCGCTCGGTCCCTGTCCCAGCCGCGACGTGCCCTTGTCCCGCGTCAGCACGTTCGGATTGCCGTGCTTTTCAAGCGAGCCTTCATTCGCAGGATCGGCGGGATCGTACCACGCCCCGGTGGGAAGCTGGATCACGCCCGGCAGCAATTCCTCCGACAGGATGATCCCCGCCAGACATTCGCCGCGATCGTTGAAGACCCGCACGATGTCGCCATCCGAAATGCCGCGTGCTTTGGCGTCGCTCGGATGCATGCGCATGGCTTCCCGGCCGTGAATCTTGCTGGCGCGTGAGTGGCTGCCTGAATCGTACTGGCTGTGAAGCCGGGTCTTGGGCTGGTTCGAAACGAGATGCAGGGGGTATTGCCTGGCCAGCGGAGAGCCGAGCCATTCGTAGGGCTCCAGCCAGGTGGGATGCCCCGGACAATCGTCATAGGCAAAGGTCTCGATCCTGGGCGAATGGATTTCGATCTTGCCGGACGGCGTCTTGAGCGGGTGAGCCTGCGGATCGCGCCGGAAGTCTTCGAGCAGGCGGGGCTGCCTGGCGGATTCCCGTATGGTGATCAGGCCGCCGCGCCAGAACGTATCGAAGTCCGGCATGTTGTGCCCGAGGCGCGCGGTCTGCTCGCAGACCTGATCATAGAGGTGGCGCAGCCAGCCTTCTTCGTCCCGGCCCTCGGTGAAGGCGTCTTCCGCGCCCGCCCGGCGCGCAAGTTCCGTGAAGACGTCGTAATCGTTTCGCGCCTCGCCGGCGGGGTCCGTCAGTTTGTGGGAGGGGGCGATGAAATTGTCACGCCCCGAGCATCCGATATCGTTGCGTTCGAGCGTCGTGGCGATAGGGAAGACAATGTCGGCATGCCGTGCCGTTGCATTCCACCAGGATTCATGGACGATCACGGCTTCCGGCCGCTGCCATGCGAGCCGCAGCCGATTGATGTCCTGGTGATGATGGAACGGATTGCCGCCGGCCCAGTAGACGAGCCTGATATCCGGATAGGTGCGGCGCTCTCCATTGAAGTCGTAGCGGCCGCCGGGGTTCAGCAGCATATCGGCGACGCGGGCGACCGGAATGAAATCGCTGATCGTGTTCTCGCCCTGGGGCAGCGACGGCCAGGAAAAATCCATGGCCGGGTTTCCGATGCTGTTGACCGATCCGTAGCCGAAACCGTAACCGCCTCCCGGAAGGCCGATCTGTCCGAGCATGGCGGCGAGCGTGATCGCCATCCAGTACGGCTGCTCGCCATGATCGGCGCGCTGCAAGGCCCAGCTCATCATGATCATGGTGCGGGTTCTGGCCATGCGCCTCGCCAGACCGCGGATGGACTCGGCGGGAACCTGACAAATGGCCTCGGCCCATTCGGGCGTCTTTGGCGTACCATCGGTCCTGCCCAGCAGATAGGCCTCGAACCTGTCGTAGCCTGATGTATAGCGGTTGAGGAAGGATCGATCGTGCAAGCCCTCGCTTGCCAGCACAAAGGCGATGCCGAGCATCATGGCCACGTCGGTGGTGGGCCTGATCGGGAGCCACGCGCCTTGCAGGTCGCTGTCCACGTCGTCGCGCAGAGGCGATATTGAAACCAGCTCGGCCCCGTTGGCGCGGATATTTGCCAGGGCCTCACGCAGGATATGGCGATGGATGCCGCCGGAGTTCACCTGCGCATTCTTGCTCGGCAATCCGCCGAATATCACGAGCATTTTCGTGTGGGCGACAATATCCTGCCAGGTCGTGTGATGAAAACCGACGCCTTTGCTGTCGCCCACTACATGGGGAAGGATGATGTCCGCCGCCGCGAAGCTGTAGTTCTGGATCGAGCGCGTATAGCCGCCGGTCACATTCAGGAAACGGTGGATCTGGCTTTGTGCGTGATGGAAACGGCCCGCGCTGCCCCAGCCATATGAGCCGCCGTAGATGGCGCCGGCGCCGTAATTGGTGCGGATGCGCTCGAGCTCCCGCGCGGCAAGATCCAGCGCTTCACGCCAGGAAACCTCGACGAACGGGTCCTTGCCGCGGCCGGACCCTCCGGCGGCAGGCCCATGCACCAGAAACGACTTGCGTACTGCGGGGCGAAGGATGCGGGCCGAATTGTCCAGCGCATCGATCATCCCCTGGGCGATGGGGGAAGGATCCGGATCGCTGGCGAGCGGCACCAGCCGCTCCGGTTTTCCCGCGCGGACAACGGCCCTGTAAGTGCCCCAATGCGTGACAACAATGGGATCCTGAGGTTTCGGAAGCATGTGCCGCGTCACCCGTTTGGCTGGATAACCTGCAACAACCCGATGGTTTCGTCGCCGTCGGCGTGCGCTCCAGGAACGTCGTGACCTGCCAATCTGGTCCAGGCGTCGCCAAAGTCAAGGCCGGCCGAGCGGGCGGACTGCCGTTGCGCTGTGGTTCCGCCAGAGTGCGCTGGATCGCCCGCTGTGAACGGTCCGGGGGCGAGGGCGACCTCGGCGGGAAATGGTCGAGCGCACGCCAAATGATCTGTATAGGAAAGGTCATGGATCGAACAATCGATGGCTGGAATCTGCAATGCCGCAGGTGAATCAGGACAAGTCGCCCAATTCCGGCAATTTGAGATTTAGTGTTGCGCCGATGATGGATTGGACCGACCGGCATTGCCGCGTGTTCCATCGTCTGCTGTCGCGCCGCGCCCGGCTGTATACCGAGATGGTGACCACCGGCGCGGTGATCCACGGCGACCGCAAGCGGCTGCTCGGCTTCGACGCGAGCGAACATCCGGTGGCGTTGCAGCTCGGCGGCTCCGACCCGCGCGATCTGGCGGCGAGCGCGCGCATCGGCGAGGACTTCGGCTACGACGAGATCAATCTCAACGTCGGCTGCCCGTCGGATCGCGTCAAGGACGGCCGCTTCGGCGCGTGCCTGATGGCGGAGCCGCAACTGGTGGCGGACTGCGTCGCCGCGATGAAACAGGCGGTCGCCATTCCGGTCACGGTGAAGTGCCGCATCGGCATCGATGATCAGGACCCCGAAGTGGCGCTCGATACGCTCAGTCGCGCGGTGATCGCGGCCGGAGCCGACGCGCTGGTGGTGCACGCCCGCAAGGCGTGGCTGAACGGACTGTCGCCGAAGGAGAACCGCGATATCCCGCCGCTCGATTACGATCGCGTCTATCGCCTCAAGGCGGCGTGGCCGCATGTGCCGATCGTCATCAATGGCGGCGTCGCCACCATTGCCGACGCGAAGGCGCATCTCGCTCATGTCGATGGCGTGATGCTCGGCCGCGCCGCCTATCAGGAGCCGTGGCGGCTCTTGAGCGTAGACCCCGAATTGTTCGGCGAGGCTGCGCCGCATGCCACCATGCACGCGGCCATCGAAGCGCTGATGCCCTATATCGAGCGCGAACTCGCCGCCGGCACCCGGCTGCACGCGATCACGCGGCATCTGGTCGGCGCGTTTCACGGTGTGCCCGGCGCGCGCGCGTTCCGCCGTCATCTTGCGGAGCAGTGCACTCCTGCCGGGGCCGGCGTGGCGTCGCTGCGGGCGGCGCTCGATCTGGTCGATGTCCGTGCCGCGGAGTCGATGGCTGCGTAATTCTTACGGATAGCCGCGCAGCTTGAGCTTGTCGGCGCTCACCTCCCAGCTTTCCAGCCGGTTGAGGAAGCTCATGCCGAGCAGGTTGGATTTCATCTGGCCGCGCGGCACCACCAGCGCTGGCACCGAGCGCTCCACCAGCTTGCCGACGGCGAGGCGGTCGAGGGTCAGGCGCGCGGCGCGCATGTGGCCGCTGGCGGTTTCGACCTCGACGCTGTAATCGAGCAGTTCCAGCGGCAGGCCCGCCGCCTTGGCGGTCTCATAGGTCAGCACCACCGAGGTTGCGCCGGTGTCGATCACCATCGGCGCGCTGACGCCGTTGATCTTCGCCTTGAGGCGAAACTCCCCGGAATCGCCGCGCGGAATCTCCACCGCGCGAACCGGCGCGGCATGCCGCGGCGGAGAGCCGAGCGTGCGGTCGGTGGCGCGGATGATCGCGCCCTTCATGCTGGCGAAGGCGACGGGATTGGAGATCGACAGCAGGCCGCCGACAGAGGCGAGGATCATGGCGATGAGGAACAGCGTGCGCATCATGCCGCGCTCCGCCGTGCCGACGCCATGCGCGTCAGGTCCCGCTGTCGCGCCGTTTCCGCGGGGCAGGAAGCGGCAGCCCCGCGTCCGTCATGCGTTGCGGCAGCGTGGCCATCACCGACAGCCGCTCGCTGCGCTCCATCGCGTGCCAGCGCGCGATTTCCGCAAGCGTCCGCCCGCAGCCCAGACAGAGCCCGGTCGTCGGATCGATGACGCAGACCGCGATGCACGGCGTGTCCGGTTTCGGAGTCGTTTCCTGGGCCATGGCTGGGAGTGATGGACATTTTCACCGTTCACGCAAGCTCGAGGATCCGGTTCCGGCGCTCATGATCGCGGAATGGCGCGTGCGCCTGCGCTCAGTGGCCGAGCGCGGCTGTAGCGGCGGCGCCTCTTCGCGCATCGGCGCCAGCGCCGCCATCACCCGCTCGGGCGGGAAGGTGACGATGACCTCGGTGCCGACGCGCAGCTTCGATTTGAGCGTGAAGGTGCCGCCGTGCATGTCGATCAGGCTCTTGGCGATGGGCAGGCCGAGGCCCGCGCCCTGTTCGGCCGACTTGATCGAGTTCGATCCCTGACCGAACGAGGCCAGCACCACCGGAATTTCTTCTTCGGGGATACCCGAACCGGTGTCCTTGACGCTGAGATACTGGCCGCCGGATGCGGTCCAGCCAACCTTGAGCCAGATCTCGCCGCCCTGCGGGGTGAACTTGATGGCGTTCGACAGCAGATTGAGAACGATCTGCCTTGTGGCGCGCTCGTCACCCCACAGCTTCGGCATGTCCTTCTCGAACACCTCGTGGATGGTGATGCCGCGGTTCGAGGCGCGCAGCTTGAGCAAATGATGGCAGTCCGCCACCACATGAACCAGCGCGATCGGCTCCTCGTTCAGCTCGTAGCGGCCCGCCTCGATGCGCGACAGGTCGAGGATTTCGTTGATGAGGGTGAGCAGGTGAACGCCGGAATTGTGGATGTCGGCGGAATACTCCTTGTAGACCTCCACCGCGTGGGGGCCGAACACTTCGCTTTTCATCACCTCGGAAAATCCGAGGATGGCGTTCAGCGGCGTGCGCAACTCGTGGCTCATCTGTGCGAGGAACCGCGATTTCGAGACGTTTGCGGATTCGGCGCGGTGCCGCGCCTCGTCCGAGATCGCCTTGGCCTGCTCCAGTTCGCCGATCAGCG
Organism: Bradyrhizobiaceae bacterium; assembly: GCA_020544565.1. GTDB lineage: Bacteria > Pseudomonadota > Alphaproteobacteria > Rhizobiales > Xanthobacteraceae > Afipia. The sequence goes on along the minus strand of CP078014.1, from coordinate 1,804,392 downwards.
CATCCTTCTCCGCGCGCGCCTCCAGCGTGGCGAGGGTGGTGGAATGCAGGCGGTGGGCGAGCAGGGCGAAATAGCCTTCTGCGGTGATCGCGAGCGCGGCCAGGATATAGTCGTCGAACGTGCCGCGCAGAATGAAGTTCATGGCGATGGCGGCCGACACCGGCACGGTGGCGGCGAAGGCCGCGATCGGCAGGCTCGACGCCAGCATGCTGGAGACCGCGATCACCAGCAGCATCATGAACAGCATCAGCGTATTGGCGACGGCATCGACGCCGGAGGGATGGATCAGCACCAGCGTCCATGCCAGCCCGTAGAGCAGATCGAGCGCGATGAAGCGGATGCGCCAGGTGCGGGTGATCGCCGGGGAGGACGACGTGATCGCCAGGAATTTCGCGCAATAGCGGATGGCGACGCCATGGATCGTGAGCAGGCCGAGGGTCCAGATCGCGGCCGCGGCTGGCGGAATCCAGAAACTGCACAGGATGCCGGTGGCCACCACCAGCAGCACGACCACCAGCGATGCCGAGATGCGGGTCTGGGCGTATTGCCGCAGCAGTTCGTGATCGAAGGCCGGCCGGGTTCCGCTGGTGGAGGTGAGGCGGTCGCGCGCCTCGCGCACGCGCAGCGATGCCGCCCGCCGATTCCGCGACGACTTTTCCGCCGACACGGCGGGAAGTTCAGTCCTGTCGGCGGAATCACTCATTCTGCAACGCCAAACCCTGTACCCATACCAACGCCGCGCCTCGCCGGACGCACAAACCGCAGCCTGCTAGTTTTCTCGCACAATCATTAAGAGGTGGCTTAAAGGTCGATTTAATCCGGTTAATAATTTCTGAATTCCGGCATTTCGCGCGCCCGGCTGAAGCCGGAACCGGAGACAGCAGGCGGTCCCATGAAAAAGGCGGCGCGGGAATCCCGGCCGCCCTTAAATCCATCGATGCCGCGAGTGCGTCAGCGCTGAAGCCGCGCCATCAGGGCGGAGGTATCCCAGCGCCTGCCGCCCATTTTTTCGACCTCCGCATAGAAATTGTCGACCAGGGCAGTCACCGGCAGGCTCGCGCCGTTGCGGCGGGCTTCGGCGAGGCAGATCGAGAGGTCCTTGCGCATCCATTCCACGGCGAAGCCGAAGTCGAACTTGCCCTCGTCCATGGTCTTGTAGCGGTTCTCCATCTGCCAGGACTGTGCCGCGCCCTTGGAGATGGTGTCGATCACCGCAGTGACGTCGAGGCCCGCCTTCTTGGCGAAGTGGAGGCCCTCGGACAGGCCCTCGACCAGCCCGGCGATGCAGATCTGGTTGACCATCTTGGTGAGCTGGCCCGATCCTGCAGGGCCGAGCAGCTTGCACATCCGCGCATAGGCCGCGATCACCGGCTCGGCGCGGGCGTAGTCGGCGTCCTTGCCGCCGCACATCACGGTGAGGACGCCGTTCTCCGCGCCGGCCTGGCCGCCGGATACCGGCGCGTCGATGAAATGCAGGCCGCGGGCTGTCGCTTCCGCGTCGAGCTGCCGGGCCACTTCGGCGGAGGCGGTGGTGTGATCGACGAAGATCGCGCCCGGCTTCATGCCGGCGAAGGCGCCGTCGCCGCCAAGGGTCACGGAGCGCAGGTCGTCGTCGTTGCCGACGCAGGCCATGACGAAATCCTGGCCGTCGGCCGCCGCTTTCGGCGTCGCCGCGGCGCGGCCGCCGAATTTCTCCACCCACGCCTGCGCTTTCGCCGGGGTCCGGTTGTACACGGTGACCTCGTGGCCGCCCTTGGTCAGGAGATGTCCCGCCATGGGGAATCCCATGACGCCGAGGCCCAGAAACGCGACTTTTGCCATGTGCTGTACTCTTGTGTGTCGTTGCGTGAAGCGGCCGGACGGGTGAGCGAGGTCGGCAGCGCGACAACAGCTATGCGAATGCCGCATCCCGACGCAAGGGCGTTGACGGCGCGGGCGGTGGGCGTATGAAGGCCATACAGGCCGGTCAAGGGCCGGCTCCTCGACCCGGTGCAACGCCGGTCGGACATTCAACAAAAACGGTGCGATCCCGCCGCGCCGGGGAGAAAAAATCTTGGCCGTCGACAAATCCCAGGTTCTTGAAGCTTTGCGCGCGGTGGCGACGCCGCGCGGCGTACCACTCACCGACGCCAAGGTGCTGTCCGAGATTGCCGTGAGCGACGGAAAGGTGTTTTTCTCGGTCAATGTCGATGCCAACGAGGCGCGGGCGTGGGAAGACGTGCGCGCCCGGGCCGAGGCCGCGGCGCGCGCCGTTCCCGGTGTCACCGCCGTGCTGGTTGCGCTGACGGCGGAGCGCCGGCCCGGCGCTGCGCCCGCGCCGAGAAGCCCGTCGCAGGGCGTGAAGCCGGTGGCGCAGCATCGTCCCCACGGCGCAGGCGCGGAATCGCCGATGGCCGGGCAGGCCCCGATTCCGGGCATCGGCGCCATCATCGCGGTGGCGTCGGGCAAGGGCGGCGTCGGCAAATCCACCACGGCCATCAATCTGGCGCTGTCGCTGCGCGACCTCGGCCTGCGCGTCGGGCTGCTCGATGCCGATATCTACGGCCCGTCGGTGCCGCGCCTCGCCGGCAGCCGCGACAAGCCGGCCGTCGACGACAAGAAGAAGATGATTCCCATCAAGCGCTTCGGTCTGCCGCTGATGTCGATCGGCTTCCTCGTCGAGGAGGAGACCGCGATGGTGTGGCGCGGGCCGATGGTGATGTCGGCGGTCCGGCAGATGCTGTGGGACGTGGCGTGGGGCGAACTCGACGTGCTGGTGGTGGACATGCCGCCCGGCACCGGCGATGCGCAGCTCACGCTGGCGCAGCAGGTGCCGCTGAAGGGCGCGGTCATCGTCTCCACCCCGCAGGATCTGGCGCTGATCGATGCGCGGCGCGGCATCGCCATGTTCGACAAGGTCAATGTGCCGACCCTCGGCGTGATCGAGAACATGAGCTATTTCCAGTGCCCGCATTGCGGCACCCGCTCGGATATTTTCGGTCATGGCGGGGCGCGGCACGAGGCGGAGCGCCTCAAGGTGCCATTCCTCGGCGAAATCCCGCTGCACATGTCGATCCGCACGGCGTCGGATGCCGGTACCCCTGTGGTCGAGAGCGAGCCGAACGGGCCGCACGCGGCGATCTACCGGTCCATCGCCGAGCAGATCAAGGCACGGATCGCCAGCCCGTCTTCCGTCACCGCATAAGATGCAGCGCGGCACGGCCGCCTGTCTGCGCCGGTATTCGACTTTGGTTGAATCCGGCCACGGGTTGCCGTTCCTTCATTTTCCGCCGGGCGACTTCCGTGCTAGAGAGCCCGCCAGAGGGATTTCATAAGAAACGCCCCTTAAAAGAGGAGATGCCTGATGAAGCGTCGTGATTTCTTGAAAGTATCCGCGGCCGGAGCCGCGGCGGCGGCGGTTGCCTCGCCGGCCATTGCCCAGTCCTCGCCCGAGATCAAGTGGCGTCTGGCGTCGAGCTTCCCGAAGTCGCTCGACACCATCTACGGCGGCGGCGAGCAGCTGGCGAAGTATGTCGCCGAAATGACCGACAACAAATTCCAGATTCAGGTGTTCGCGGCGGGCGAGCTGGTGCCCGGCCTGCAGGCGCTCGACGCCACCTCCAACGGCACCGTCGAAATCAGCCACACCGTGTCCTACTACTATGTCGGCAAGGATCCGACCTTCGCGATCTACGCCTCAGTGCCGTTCGGCCTGAACGCCCGCATGCAGAATTCGTGGTGGTCTCACGGTGGCGGCGAGCAGCTCGGCAACGAGTTCTTCAAGAAGTACAACGTGGTCGCATTCCCCTGCGGTAACACCGGCACCCAGATGGGCGGCTGGTTCCGCAAGGAGATCAAGACCCCCGCCGACCTTCAGGGTCTCAAGATGCGCATCGCCGGCGTCGCCGGTCAGGTGATGGCCAAGCTCGGCGTTGTGCCGCAGCAGCTTGCCGGCGGCGACATCTATCCGTCGCTGGAGAAGGGCACCATCGACGCGGCCGAGTGGGTCGGTCCCTATGACGACGAGAAGCTCGGATTCCAGAAGGTCGCCAAGTACTATTACTATCCTGGCTTCTGGGAAGGCGGGCCGATGGTCCATGCCTTCGCCAATATCGAGAAGTATAACGCGCTGCCGAAGAACTATCAGGCCATTCTTGCCAACGCGGCGGCGCATGCCAACGGCTGGATGCTGGCACGCTACGACATGTTGAACCCCGGCGCGCTGAAGCGTCTCGTGGCCGGCGGCACGCAGTTGCGTCCGTTCAGCAACGAGATCCTGGATGCCTGCCTCAAGGCCACCAATGAATTGTGGGCGGAAATCTCGGCCAAGAACGCCGACTTCAAGAAGACGATCGACGCGATGCAGGCCTATCGCTCCGACCAGTATCTGTGGTGGCAGGTCGCCGAATACACCAACGACAGCTTCATGATCCGCTCGCGCACCCGCGGCTGATCGGAACGCCACATCGTTCGGACGAAAGAGCCGGCCTCCGCAAGGAGGCCGGTTTTTCTTTTGCCGGCATCCATGAAAAAACCCGGCCGTCCGGAGACGACCGGGCTTTCCGGAAGTCCGATGGGGACTGACCGACGGCTACTTGGAAGCGGGCGGCCCGAAATCGAGCTGCGGGATCTCGATCTGCGGAATCTCGATCTTGACCTTGTTCGGATCGATGTTCGACAGCGCGCCCTTGTAGTGCATCACCATGGCCGGGAAGGCGATCACGAGGCCGACCATGATGACCTGAATGATCACGAACGGCACGGAGCCCCAGTAGATCTGCCCGGTCGTGACCGGTGCGATGCGCTTGCCGCTGACGCGATCGGTGTACGGCTCCTTCGGCGCGACCGAGCGCAGATAGAACAGGGCGAAACCGAACGGCGGATGCATGAACGAGGTCTGCATGTTCACGCCGAGGATGACGCCGAACCAGATCAGGTCGATGCCGAGCTTCTCGGCGGCGGGGCCGAGCAGCGGGATGACGATGAAGGCGAGCTCGAAGAAGTCGAGGAAGAACGCCAGGACGAACACGAAGATATTGACGAAGATCAGGAATCCGACCTGGCCGCCGGGCAGCGACACCAGCAGCTCCTCGACCCAGCGATGCCCGTCCACGCCGTAGAAGGTGAGCGAGAAGACGCGCGCGCCGATCAGGATGAAAATGACGAAAGCCGAAAGCTTGGCGGTGGATTCGGCCGCCTGCCGCGTCAGGTCGAAGGAGAGGCGGCGTTTCATCATCGCAAGGATCATGGCGCCTGCCGCGCCCATCGCGCCGCCTTCCGTGGGGGTCGCAACACCGATGAAGATCGTTCCGAGCACCAGGAAGATGAGGCCCAGCGGGGGCACCATCACGAACACGGCCTGTTCGGCGAGCTTGGACAGCAGATTCAGTTTCAGGAATCGGTTCAGCACGGCGAGCGCGAATGATATCGCCACCACGAGGGACATCGTCAGCACCACATAGTCCGCGCCGCCCTTGACGTTGGTGAACTCCATGATTTCCAGCGCGATCGCGGTCGCGCCGGTGACCACGAGAAACAGCGACAGGGTCATGGTCCGGATGATGCCGACGAAGGGCCGGGTGAACAGGCCGGTGAGAATGACGAACCAGAAGCCGTGCAGGAGCAGCGGATTTTCCGAGATCTTGCTGAAGACCGGCGACGTCCAGTCGAACAGGCCGAGCTTGACGGTCAGCAGATATCCGGTGCCGGCCGCGGCAAGGGCGGCGACGGGCAGGATCAGCTGATGTTTGGCGGTTTCGGGCTCGCGCAGCGTCTGTGCTTCCAGCGGCAGGCCGGGGGCGGCGCTCGGGAAGAACGTCGCGACCAGGAAAATGTACGTTGCGTAGAGCAGCGACAGCACGATGCCGGGAATGAAGGCGCCTTCGTACATGTCGCCGACGGAGCGGCCGAGCTGGTCGGCCATCACGATCAGCACGAGCGAAGGGGGGATGATTTGCGCCAGCGTGCCTGACGCCGCGATCACGCCGGTGGCGACGCGGCGATCATAGCCGTAACGCAGCATGATCGGCAGCGAGATCAGGCCCATGGAGATCACCGATGCCGCGACGACGCCGGTGGTCGCCGCGAGCAGCGCGCCGACGAAAACCACGGCGTAGGCGATGCCGCCGCGGATGCTGCCAAAGAGCTGGCCGATGGTCTCGAGCAGATCCTCGGCCATGCCTGATCGTTCAAGGATCAATCCCATGAAGGTGAAGAACGGGATCGCCAAGAGCGTCTCGTTGTTCATGACGCCATAGACGCGTTCGGGCAAAGCTTGCAGGAAGTCGGGCCGGAACAGGCCAAGCTCGATGCCGATCAGCGCGAAAAGCAGTCCGTTCGCGGCGAGCGAAAAGGCGACCGGATATCCCAGAAGCAGGAAGATCACTAGCGACGCGAACATGATCGGCGCCATGTAGTGAATAAACATAGCGGCCATTAAAAACACCTCTCGTGGCGAACTGCGGGACCGGTCATGGTTTGTCGGGCGTGATGGCTTGAGCCAGTTTGACCGTTTCGAGTTCGGCGATCTCCTGCGCGCTCAGGGCTTCGGCATTGGGGTCCGGCAGCAGACCTTTCATGATGGCGGCCCGCTTGATGATTTCCGAAATGGCCTGGATAAGCAGAAGCGCGAGACCGATCATGATCAGTCCCTTGGCCGGCCATTGCGGCAGGCCGCCCGCGCTGAAGGATTGCTCGTTCTGCTGGTATGAGACGATGAAGAACGGGATCGAGGTCCAGATCAGGATCAGGCAGAACGGGATGAGAAAGAAGATGTGCCCGATCATGTCTATCCAGCTGCGGACCTTGAGCGGGAGCAGGTGATTGATGATGTCGATCCTGATGTGCTCACCCTTGAGGAGGGTCCACGGCGCGCACAACAGGAAGACCACGCTGAACAAAACCCACTGAAGTTCGAGGAAGGCGTTCGACGACAGGTCGAAGACCTTTCTGACTACGGCGTTGACCGCCGAGATGAGGACGGCCACGACAATCAGCCATGACAGCCAGCGGCCGACAAATGTGTTGAACGCGTCGATCGCGCGACTCACCTTGAGAAGCGATTGCAAGTCCCCATCCTCCCCATTCGCCCCCGCGCGCTTTGTGCTTGTGGCCTCTGTCGCGAGGCGCGGTTTTTCAGCCGGGGCAATATGACGCGGCGGCACCATCTCAGCGCCTTTCGCCGCCGTCAATTGGAAGTTTGGCGATGGTGTGAACGAAAGGCGGCACTGCAGGATCGTGCCCGCCGGTGCCTATCTTCCGGGGGACATTTATGCAAACGGATCGGGGCCGTTCGGTAACTTTTGTACCCCGTCAGCCGCCGGTCACGCTCATGTGGCGGCTCACGCTCGGCCGGTTGTGCCGCCGGTCGATGACGAAGTCGTGTCCCTTCGGCTTGAGGCCGATGGCGCGGTCGATGGCTGCGTTCAGCAGGTCATTGTCGGGGGAGGCGCGGAGCGGCTTGCGCAGGTCGGTCGCGTCCTCGTGGCCAAGGCAGGTGTGGATGGTGCCGGTGCAGGTGATCCGGACCCTGTTGCAGGATTCGCAGAAATTATGGGTCATCGGCGTGATGAAGCCGAGTTTTCCGCCGCTCTCGCTGACCCGGACATAGCGTGCCGGACCGCCGGTGGTTTCGTCCAGATCGGTGAGGGTGTAGCGTGCGCCAAGGCGGGCGCGCAGCATCGACAGCGGCAGATACTGGTCGATCCGTCCCGCGCCGACATCGCCCATCGGCATCACCTCGATGAGCGTCAGGTCCATGTCCTTGCCGTGCGCCCATTCCATGAGCGAGGGGATTTCGTCCTCGTTGATGTTCTTGAGCGCCACCGCGTTGATCTTGACCTTCAGGCCGGCCGCGCGCGCGGCCTCGATGCCGCGCAGCACCTTGTCGATGTCGCCCCAGCGGGTGATCTCGCGGAATTTCGCGGGGTCGAGAGTATCGAGCGACACGTTGATGCGGCGGACGCCGGCGTCCTTCAACTCGCCTGCGAACCGCTCCAGCTGCGAGCCGTTGGTCGTCAGCGTCAGTTCGTCGAGGGCCCCGGCATCGAGATGCCGCGACAACGACCGCACCAGCGACATCAGGTTGCGCCGGACCAGCGGTTCGCCGCCGGTCAGCCGCAGCTTGCGGACGCCCTTGGCGACGAAGGCGGAGCACAGCCGGTCGAGTTCTTCGAGGGTGAGCAGGTCGGATTTGGGCAGGAAGTGCATGTCCTCGGACATGCAGTAGAAGCAGCGCAGGTCGCAGCGATCGGTCACCGAGACGCGCAGATAGCTAATGGTCCGCCCGAACGGGTCGATCATCGTGGAGGAGGCCGGATCGGCCGGCAAAACCGAAGAAGGTCCGCTCATTCAGCGCGCCCTGTCTGATCGCGTTGCCGGGCCAGTTACGCTGGCCGCGGCGTCCCAGACATTTATCTAGGCACGATCAGACGTGCGTACAATGAATCCGGCCCGATGACCAGACCTCAACGGCCGGGCGGCGGCGGGAACGGCGAATTCCCGTTTTCCGCCGGCTCAGCGGCTTCGGGAGCCGGAGCGGCGGCCTTCGGCTTTTTCGCCTTGGGGGCAGCCTTCGGCGCGCTCTTGGAGGGGTGCCGGGCGGCGCGGCCGCGGGCCGGTGGCGCGGCCTGCAATTCCGCGTAAACCGGGTTCGGATCGGTGATGCTGCCACCCGGGTTGCCGGGGTCGCGCATGACCTGCACCGACACCGTTTCCGGCTGGAACTTGGGCATCGAGAAGGTCACCGTGAAGTTCTCGGCCGCCGGGATCGAAACGGAGCACGGGGTCGTGCAGGTTTGCCCGGTGGAGGCGCGCGCTTCGGCGCCGACCGGCAGCGATTCAAGCTGCACCGTCACATTCGGCGGTGTCGATTTGAACATGTCCGGCATGGAAGCCGACGAACAGCCCGCGAGGCCAAGCCCCGCGGCAATAACGACAATGATACGCATGATGCATCCGCCAAATAATGCGGTCCAGGCCGCAAATCCCCGTTCGACCCTAGAAGCGTCAACTCGCCCGCGCAACTGGCCGATGGGAGTTCATTAAACGAAGGTTAATTTTGATCCGAACGCGAGGTGATCATAATACATAAGATAAATCAATGCATTATGCGGAAGTGAAGCGAGTCGTCAGGCTTGCCACGGCGTGCGGCAGGTCCTGCATGTGCCCAATGACGATGTCCGGATTAAGGTCGGCGATGGGCGTTTCGGTATATCCGAACGTGACCCCGACCACCGGAATGCCGGCCCGTCGCGCCACCCCGACGTCCGGGCCGGAATCGCCGACCATGATCGCGCGCCCCGGATCACCCCCGGCGCGGGCGATGGTCTGGCGCAGGATGGCGGGATCTGGCTTGGACACGCCAAAGGTGTCGGCGCCGCAGATCGCGGCGAATCGCGCGGTCATGTCCAGCCGGTCGAGCAGCAGCCGGGACAGACCTTCGAGCTTGTTGGTGCAGACGGCGAAGCTGAAGCCGCGCGCCTCCAGCGTGTCGAGGGTGGCGTGAAGGCCCTCGAACGGCCGGGATTCATCGGCGATGTGGTCCCGGTAATAGGCGATGAAATCTTCGGTCAACTGGTCGATCTCCCGCACGCTCAGGCTGCGGTCTCGCAGTTCAAGCCCGCGCTCGATCAGCTTGCGCGCGCCGGCCCCGATCATGGTTCGGGCCGAGGCGACCGGGACCAGCGGCAGCCCCTCGCGCTGGAGCACGAAATTGAGGGCGGCGACCAGGTCGGGGGCGGTATCGACGAGGGTGCCGTCGAGGTCGAAAACGATCAGGGCGGAGGATGTCATGGCGGATCGCGTAGCGGGCCGGGGGCGATCCTGCAAGTCCGCCGGTCGGAAAGGCGGCTTCAGGGTCATTTTCGCTCATCCGGCCGGTGAAACCCGTATCCACCGCCGCCCAAACCGCGCTATATGCCTCGCGCTTCGTATCGCCGGAGCAAGCGAAGGGCGGTCGGGTCGATGGACGATTTGAAAAGACAGGCGGCGGCGCGCGCCGTGGAGCAGGTGCGGGACGGCATGAAGCTCGGTCTCGGCACGGGATCGACGGCGAAACACTTCGTCGAATTGCTGGGCGAGCGGGTGCGGGCCGGGCTGTCGGTGGTCGGCGTGCCGACCTCGGAAGCCACCCGCGCCGATGCGGAGCGTTGCGGCGTCCCCCTGACCACGCTGGACGAGGTCGACCGGCTGGACCTGACCGTGGATGGCGCCGACGAGATCGACCCGCAGCTGGCGCTGATCAAGGGCGGGGGCGGGGCGCTGCTGCGCGAAAAGATCGTCGCGGCGGCCTCCGACCGCATGATCGTGATCGCCGACGAGTCCAAATGGGTCGAGACGCTGGGCCGCTTCCCGCTTCCGATCGAGGTCATTCCGTTCGGTCTTGGCGCGACGCGCCGGGCCATCGCGGCGGCCTGCGCCCAAAACGGCGTTTCAGGCGAGATGGTGATCCGCAAGGCCGGGGACGGCCATGCTTTTGTCACCGATGGCGGCCACTGGATTGTCGACGCCCATCTCGGGCGGATACCGGATGCTCCCCGGCTGGCCCTGGCGTTGAACGCGATTCCGGGCGTCGTGGAGCACGGCCTGTTCATCGGTCTCGCCAGCACGGCCGTGCTGGCGGGAGCCCAGGGAATTCGCATTGTTGAGCGGCCGTCGCGCCGCAATTGAGGAGACTTGAGATGAATAAACTTTCGAGCGCGCTCATTGGCGCCGTGGCGGCATTGGGCCTGATGATGACCGGCGTGTCGGCGCAGACCGCCAAGCCGCCGTCCGCCGCCGCCGTTGCCTACGCCAAGGAGATTCTCGCCGCCAAGAACGCCAGCATGATCTATCAGGGTGCGATTCCCGGCCTGGTGCAGCGGACCAAGGACGTGCTGTTGCAGTCCAACCTGAACTATCAGAAGGACCTCAACGAGGTCGCCGTCAAGGTTGCGCAGGCTTTCGCCGGCCGCGAAAAGGAAATCGGCGAGGAGATGGCCAAGATCTACGCGTCCGCTTTTACCGAGCAGGAACTGAAGGATCTCGCGACATTCTACAAGTCGCCGCTGGGCGCCAAGGTGATTGCGCAGGAGCCTGCCGCGTTCAACACCGCCCGCCAGTTCATGGACCAGTGGGCGCAGAAGATGGCCGAGGAGATCAATGGCAAGTTCCGCGCCGAGATGCGGGCGCGCGGCAAGGAAATCTGATTTGACCTGATCGGGGGTCGCGGATGGCGGACATACATGTCGATCTGTTCGTGATCGGCGGCGGTTCGGGCGGCGTGCGCGCCGCCAGGATCGCCGCCGGTTACGGCGCGAGCGTGCTCGTTGCTGAAGAATATCGCATGGGCGGGACCTGCGTGATCCGCGGCTGCGTGCCGAAGAAGCTTATGGTCTATGCCTCGCATGTTCGTCACGAACTGGACGAGGCGGCCGGATTCGGCTGGACCATCCCGCAGGCGACGTTCGACTGGGCGACCCTGATCGCCAACAAGGACAAGGAGATCGCCCGGCTCGAAGCTGCTTATACGGCGAATGTCGAGAAATCCGGCGCGCGCGTCGTCAAGACCCGCGCCGTGTTCGAGGATGCGCATACGTTGCGTCTCGGCACCGGAGAGCGCGTTGCGGCCGCCAATGTGCTGATCGCGACGGGGGGCACGCCGAACCACGGCGATGCCATTCCCGGCATCGAGCACGTCATTTCCTCCAACGAGGTGTTTCATCTCCCGGCGTTGCCGAAGCGCATCGTCATCCAGGGCGGCGGCTATATCGCCCTGGAATTCGCCTGCATCTTCGCCGGGCTCGGGTCGGACGTCACGGTGATCTATCGCGGCGAGAACATTCTGCGCGGCTTCGACGAGGACGTGCGCGCCCATGTCCGCGGCGAGATGGAGAAATCCGGCATCACTATCCTCACCGGCTGCGTCGTCAGCCGCGTGGACAAGCATGGCGACGTCTTCACCACGCATCTGTCGAGCGGATCGAGCATCGCGTCCGACCGGGTCATGTTCGCCATCGGCCGCCATCCCAACGTGAAAGGGCTCGGCCTCGATAACGCCGGCGTCGCGCTCAATCCGGTCAATGGCGGCATCGCGGTCGACGGTTTCTCGCGGACCTCGGTGCCGCACATCTATGCGGTGGGCGACGTCACCCACCGCATCAACCTCACCCCCGTCGCCATCCGCGAAGGTCATGCCTTCGCCGATACGGTGTTCGGGGGCAAGCCGACGCGGGTCGATCACAACGACATTCCGACCGCCGTGTTCACCCAGCCCGAAGTCGGCACCGTGGGCCTCACCGAGGCTGAGGCGCGGGCGCAGCACACCCATGTCGATATCTACAAGGCCAGTTTCCGCCCGCTCAAGGCGACGCTTTCCGGCAGCGAATCCCGGGTGCTGATGAAGCTGATCGTCGACGGCCGCACCGATCGCATCCTCGGCTGCCATATCGTGGGGCCGGAGGCGGGCGAACTGATCCAGGTGGTCGGCATCGCCGTGAAGATGAAGGCCACCAAGGCGGATTTCGACGCCACCATGGCGGTGCATCCGACCGCGGCCGAGGAACTGGTGACGCTGCGCACCCCGACCGCCCGCCACGTCCGCGAGGCGGCGGAATAGCCGCACACCCATCAGGCGTTTCTAACCACTTGAATTTGAAGCAGGATTTGCCGCTGGCAAGATCGCGGCCGGCTGTGTATAACCCGCCGCAGTGACCCAAGCGGTTCTGTGAGGAGCTTCAATCATGTCCGAGCGGTGGACGCCCGACAGCTGGCGCAAGAAGCCGGTTCTGCAAGTGCCCGAATATCCCGATGCGAAAGCGTTGGCCGATGTCGAGGCGCAGCTTGCGACCTTTCCGCCGCTGGTTTTTGCAGGCGAGGCCCGCAACCTGAAGAAGCAGCTCGCGCGCGTTGCCGCCGGCGAAGCCTTCCTGCTGCAGGGCGGCGACTGTGCCGAGAGCTTCGCCGAGCACGGCGCCAACAACATCCGCGATTTCTTCCGCGTGTTCCTGCAGATGGCGGTGGTGCTGACCTATGCCGGCGCGCTGCCGGTGGTGAAGGTCGGCCGCATCGCCGGGCAGTTCGCCAAGCCGCGCTCGTCGCCGACCGAGACCCGCGACGGCGTCGAACTGCCGAGCTATCGCGGCGACATCATCAACGACGTCGCCTTCACCCCGGAAGCGCGTATCCCTGATCCGCGCCGCCAGTTGATGGCGTACCGCCAGTCGGCGGCGACGCTCAACCTGCTGCGCGCCTTCGCCAGCGGCGGCTTCGCCAATCTCGGCAGCGTGCATCAGTGGATGCTCGGCTTCGTCAAGGACTCGCAGCAGTCGCGGCGCTACAAGGAACTGGCCGACCGCATTTCCGACGCGCTGAACTTCATGCGCGCCTGCGGCCTCAACCTCGAGAGCCATCCGGAACTGCGCTCGACCGATTTCTACACCAGCCACGAGGCGCTGCTGCTCGGCTACGAGCAGGCGTTCACCCGCGTCGATTCGACCACCGGCGACTGGTACGCGACCTCCGGCCACATGATCTGGATCGGCGATCGCACCCGCCAGCTCGATCACGCCCATGTCGAGTATTTCCGCGGCATCAAGAACCCGATCGGCCTCAAATGCGGCCCGTCGCTCAAGCCCGATGAACTGATCCGGCTGATCGACGTGCTCAACCCGGACAACGAGCCGGGCCGGCTGACGCTGATCAACCGCTTCGGCGCCGACAAGGTCGAGGCCCATCTGCCGCAGCTGGTCCGCGCCGTGCAGCGCGAGGGACGCGTCGTGGTGTGGTCGTGCGATCCGATGCACGGCAACACCATCACGTCCACCTCCGGCTACAAGACGCGGCCGTTCGATCGCGTCCTGTCGGAAGTGAAGGCGTTCTTCAACGTCCACGCGGCCGAAGGCACCCATGCCGGCGGCGTGCATCTGGAGATGACCGGACAGGACGTCACCGAATGTCTCGGCGGCGCCCGCGCCATCACCGACGAGGATCTCAACGACCGCTATCACACGGCCTGCGATCCGCGCCTCAACGCCGAGCAGTCGATCGACATGGCCTTCCTGATCGCCGAACTGCTCAAGCAGGATCGCAGCGGCAAGATCAAGCCGATCCCGGCCGTCGCGGGGTTCTGATGCTGCCACGCATGTGGCGTGCCACGGTGAACAGCGCCAACGGCCTCGCCTATGCGTTCCGCTCGGAGCGGGCGTTTCGCGAGGAGGCGGTGGCGCTGCTGCTGGCGCTGCCGCTGTCGTGGCTGATCGGCACCACGCCGGCGCGGCGCGTCGAGCTTGTGGCCGTCGTGCTGCTGCTGATGGCGGTCGAACTGCTCAATTCGTCCATCGAGAAGCTCGCCGACCGGGTGACCACCGACCACGATCCGCAGATCGGCCGCGTCAAGGACCTCGGATCGGCGGCGGTCGGCGTCGCGCTGGTCATCGCTGCGGCGACCTGGCTGCTCGCCATCGGCGAGCGCATAGGGCTCATCTGACCCGGCACGCCGGGGGCCGATTGCGGATGCCGGCCCCGGCGGGCTAGAAACAGCTATGATCCGTCCCACGCATTTCATCGTCACCCTCGCGCAACTCAATCCGGTGGTCGGCGATGTCGCCGGCAACGCCGCCCGGGCGCGCGCCGCGCGGGCGCAGGCCCATGCCGATGGCGCGGACCTGCTGGTGCTGTCCGAACTGTTCATCGCCGGCTATCCGCCCGAAGACCTGGTGCTGAAGCCGGCGTTTCAGGCCGCCTGCCGCGCCGAGATCGAGGTGCTGGCGCGCGAGACCGCCGACGGCGGCCCGGCGGTGCTGATCGGCACGCCATGGGTGGAGGAGGGCAAACTCTACAATGCCTGCGCGCTGCTCGATGGCGGGCGCATCGCCGCGCTGCGCTTCAAGGCCAACCTGCCGAACTACGGTGTGTTCGACGAGAAGCGGGTGTTCGCGCGCGGCCCGGCGGCGGGGCCGGTCACCATTCGCGGGGTGCGGGTCGGGGTGCCGATCTGCGAAGACACCTGGATGGAAGAATCCGAGGACTACGAGAACATCGTCGAATGCCTCGCCGAGACCGGCGCGGAGCTCCTGATCGTTCCCAATGGTTCGCCCTACACCCGCGAGAAGAACGACATGCGGCTGTCGGTGTCGGTGGCGCGGGTCGCCGAAAGCGGGCTGCCGCTGATCTATCTCAATCAGGTCGGCGGCCAGGACGAACTGGTGTTCGATGGCTCGTCCTTCGCGCTCAATGCGGATCGCTCGCTGGCGTTGCAACTGCCCGGCTTCGTCGAGACCGTCGCCACGGTGCGGTGGGAGAAGGGCGCGGACGGCTGGAGTTGCAGGGGGCCGGTGGCGCCGGTGTTCGACGGCGACAGGGGCGACTATGCCGCTTGCGTGTTGGGCCTGCGCGATTATGTCACCAAGACGGGATTCCCGGGCGTGCTGCTCGGCGTCTCCGGCGGCATCGATTCGGCGCTGTGCGCGGCCATCGCCGTCGACGCGCTCGGCGCCGACAAGGTGCGCGGCGTGATGCTGCCGTTCCGCTTCACCGCGCAGGAATCCCTCGACGATGCGGAGAAGCTGTCGGGCGCGCTCGGCATCAGCCACGAGGTGCTGCCGATTGCGCCCGCCGTCCTTGGCCTTGAGGAGATTCTCAAGCCGGCCTTCGCCGGACGCGCGCGCGACGTCACCGAGGAAAATCTGCAGGCGCGCACCCGCGGCGTGCTGCTGATGGCGATTTCCAACAAGTTCGGTGCGATGCTGGTGACCACCGGCAACAAGTCGGAAATGTCGGTGGGCTACGCCACGCTCTATGGCGACATGAATGGCGGCTTCAATCCGATCAAGGATATCTACAAGACCGAGGTGTTCCGTCTGTCGCTGCTGCGCAACTCATGGAAGCCGGATGGTGCGCTCGGGCCGGCGGGGGAGGTCATTCCTCCCAACATCATCACCCGGCCGCCGACGGCGGAGCTGCGCGAGAACCAGACCGATCAGGATTCGCTGCCGCCTTACGATGTTCTCGACGCCATTCTGGAGCGGCTGGTGGAGCGCGAGGAGCCGCTGGCCTCGATTATCGCCGAGGGGTTCGACCGCGACACTGTGATGCGCATCGACCGGCTGCTCAACATCGCCGAGTACAAGCGCCGTCAGGCCGCGCCCGGCGTGAAGGTGACGCGCAAGAATTTCGGCCGCGACCGGCGCTATCCGATCATCAACAAATTCCGCGACAGCGGGCAGCCCCCGGCCGTGCCGGACCATGCGCTGGTGACGCGCGCACGTCGCGGTCCGGCGGATGCGTTCGAGGGGTAGGCTAACCCCTGTGGCGTATGCTCCATGAGCAGATCCCTGACGATGGACGCGAACGCCGAGGTCTGCACCGTCCAACGGTGCCTATCCACGCATAGCCATCGACAGGCATTGATCCAGCGGATAACGTTCCGGCTGAGCCTGCGTGGCTCAAATTTTTGCAAGACTTGGAGAAACAGATGAAGAAGGCAGTCATTCTCGCGCTGCTCGGTGCCGGTGCCTTTTGCGCGCCCGCCCACGCGCAGGTCACCTTCGATATGAGCCGGGTCACTTGCGCCGATTACCTTGCGATGTCTCCTGCTGCATCGCGCGACTTTTCGGCTTGGATGAGCGGTTGGTTCAACCAGCAGAATGGTTCTTCGACGCTCAATGTCGAGGGCTATCGCCGGAACGTCGCCAGCGTCCAGAGATGGTGCGCGTCCAATCCGAGGCAGCTCGTTATGGCCGGCCTTAAGGCCTCCGTCCCTAACGCGCGCCCCGGCCAGCCCGGCCCAACGGACATTGATGGTTCGCTGATCACCTGCGGGCAGTTCCTCAAGGCCAGCGCCGAAAAGCAGTCGCTCGTGGGATCATGGATGAGCGGCTGGTTCATGTCGACGAAGAATCTGACCAGCCTCGACAATCGCTACGTCGAGCGCAATGTCCGGGTCGTCGGCAACTATTGCAAGCGCAACAAGGATCAGAAATTGATGGCGGCTATCGAGAAGAATTTTAGGTAGCGCAAACAGATCAAAACTTGAAACGCGTGCTCGAGCGTCGTGCTTGTCACGGGACGTTCGAGTACAGGACTTAGCGAAGTTCAGAGCCTCCGTGGCGCTCCAGCAAATCGCTTGACTGCGTTATTGTTTGTTTAAGTCAGATTCTGATGAGCCCGCTTTTGCGGGGGCTCTGATGAGGCATCAGCAGAGCTGCTCAACAGCAATCCGTCAGCGCGCCGGGATGAAGGTCGGTCCCACCGAACGAATCTGCTTGCCGTCGGTGGACGCAGGTGCGTTCGCAGTACCGGCGGCGGGTGCGGACGCGCTGGCCGGCGTCGTGGCTGAGCCGGACTTCTTTTGTCCCACCGGAGCCGCCCGCAGCGGCTGCGCCATCTTCTTGGAGCTTTCGTCGGTGACGATGATGTCGCCGCGCTGGGCGGCGGCGGCCTTGTCGTCGATATCCTTCAGCGCGTCGGACCAGGTCTGTCCCGGCGCCTTGCAACTGCAGGTCTTGTCGAAGGTCTGGCGATAGCGGAAAGCGTTCGGCGACTGCGAATAGGGCTGGCCGTTGATCGACACCGCCTGGTTCATGTCCTCGCCGGGGTTACGATAGGTGTAGAGCGTCGCGTCCGCCGCCGGGCACAGGCTCTTGCACACACGCTCATCTTCGGCGAAACGGCTCGGCACCGTGGCGAAGGAAATCGGGAAATAGTAGCCGTCGCAGCTGCGCGCGCAGACGGTGCGATAGGTGCCGGACGCGGCGCCGTTGTCCATCGGCGGGCTGATCGGATTGTTGTTGCTGCCGCCGCCGCCGAACAGATTTTCGAAGAAGCCGCCACCGCCGCCGCTGTTGCGGAGCATGGCGGCGTATTGCGGGCCGCAATCGTTCTGCGCCAGCGCCATCAGCACCGAGCGGCGCTGGTTGTCGCGCTCGGAGCTGCCGAACGAGCCGCCGCGCAGCCGCTCGAGATTGGTGGTGATCTGGTCGAGATTCTGGCGCATCTGCTGGATGCGGGTGTTGAGCGGTCCGCATTGCGCCGATTGCCCGCTGAACAGCGAGAAGAAGCCGGTGCTGTCGCAGCCCTGCCGCTGCGCCTGGCCCTGCACCCGTTCCAGTTCCCCCTGCTGGCGGGCCTGGGCTTCCTCGTAGCGCCGGATCTGGTCGGCTTTGGCACTGTCGCCGCCGCCGGCCTCGATGCTGGCGAGCTGGCCGGCGAGGCGCTGGCACATCGGGCTACCGGCGCCGGACTGGGCGCCGGCCGGATACCCCTGCGCCATCGCGCCAAGGCTGAAAGTCGCCGCACCGAGAAGCGCGGCGCTGGCCAATGTCCATCGCAGAAGGGAAATTCTCGGCAAAATCGTCACGATCCGGCTGGCTGACCGCAACGCGGCCGACGGGGGCTCACATACAAGCTTCCCGCGGCGAGGTCACGTCGATTCCGGGGCAGAGATAAGGCAAAGGATCGTGATGAGGTGGCGGCCTGCGCTCAGCGCTCGCAGGTGATCGCTACGTAGTCGCCGCCGGCGGACACGGTGGTCGCCGAGGCCGGCACCGCGGCCGTGACGTCGTCGGCCTCGATGCGGCGGAAATGGGTGGCCTGCGCGAAGTCGCGTGACTGGCAATAGGCCCGGGCGGCGGCCCTGCCGCAGTTCTCGCCCCGCGCGAGGCACAGATCGATACCGTATCCGTCGGGCTGATTGGCGACGACGAAGACGCGGCTGTCGGCATGGGCGGCGGCGGGCAGGCTCAGAAGGACGCAGGCAGACAACGCGGAAACGAATCGCATGGGGCACCGGTTCGGAAAGGACAGGCGCTTACACCCTTAAGCCCGAACAGTTAAGAATGAATAAGAGGCAGATTCCGCAGCCGGCGGGGCGGCCGGGGATGTACGAAAATCGCAGCGGCGGCCTTGACGCGGTCCCCCCGGCTGGACCATTGTGCGGCCCATGATCGGTTCTGTCTCCATTATCGGCATTTGCCGCGAGATTATTAGCTAGCAATTCGCTGGCTGGAGCCGTCTTTTCTCACACGAGATCATTCGACGCCCGGCCACTAGTGTGGTGGTTCGCACGTCCGCATCATGTTGCGGCTTGCTCATATGCGGACGTGCGAACCAAAACCACACTAGAATCACAACTTCTGGTGTCCTTATGAATTCGCTCGTTCGCTATGGAGCGTGCTGTGAATGAGGCGAACGAGCGAATTCAGGACACCATGCAGGGGATTCCATGTTCATGGAGCTGAAGCTCTACGACACGCTGACCAAGGACAAGCCGCCGTTCCGGCCGCTCGATCCGAACAACGTGCGCATGTATGTCTGCGGACCGACGGTCTATGACTTCGCGCATATCGGCAACGCGCGGCCCGTCATTGTCTTCGATGTGCTGTTCCGGCTGCTGCGCCATGTCTTTGGCGCGGACCACGTCACCTATGTCCGCAACATCACCGACGTCGACGACAAGATCAACGATCGCGCCGCGCGCGACTATCCGGGCCTGCCGCTGAACGAGGCGATCCGCAAGGTCACCGAGCAGACCGAAAAGCAGTTTCACGACGACGTCGATGCGCTGGGCTGCCTGCGCCCGACCGTCGAGCCGCGCGCGACCGAGCACATCGCGGAGATGCGCGCGATCATCGAGAAGCTGATCGCCAACGGCAACGCCTATGTCGCGCAGGACCACGTCCTGTTCTCGGTCGCGACCGATCCCGACTACGGCAAGCTGGCGCGGCGCTCGCTCGACGAGATGCTGGCCGGCGCGCGCGTCGATGTCGCGCCCTACAAGCGCGAGCCGATGGATTTCGTGCTGTGGAAGCCGTCGAAGCCGGGCGAGCCGTCATGGCCGTCACCCGCCGGCATCGCGGTGGAGGGGCGTCCCGGCTGGCATATCGAATGCTCGGCGATGTCATGGAAGCATCTCGGCGAGCGCTTCGACATTCACGGCGGCGGCATCGATCTCGTATTTCCTCATCATGAGAACGAACAGGCGCAATCGTGCTGCGCGTTTCGTTCCGAGCGCATGGCCAATGTCTGGATGCATAACGGCTTCCTGCAGGTCGAAGGCGAGAAGATGTCGAAGTCGCTCGGCAATTTCGTCACCATTCGGGAACTGCTGGTGGGTTGGCGCGGCCGCTCGTGGCCGGGCGACGCGCTGCGCTTCGCGATGCTGCAGACGCATTATCGCTCTCCGATCGACTGGTCGCTGGCGGCCTGCGATCAGGCGTTCGGCACGCTGAAGGATTTCTTCAGCGTCGCGGCTCCGGCATCGGGTCCGCCGCCGGCATCGGTCGTGGAGGCGCTGTCCGACGATCTCAACACGCCGAAGGCGATTGCCGAACTGCACGCACTGAGAAAGCAGATCCGCGAGGGCGATGACGCGGCGTCGGTGGCGCTCGGCAACGCGCTGGCCTTCCTTGGTTTCGATGCGAAGCGCTTCGCCGGCTGGGTGGCGCAGGCCGATGCCGACGTCGTCTCGCACGCGGGGCAGGTCGACGAACTGATCGCGGCCCGGGCCGACGCCCGCGCGCGCAAGGATTTCAAGGAGTCGGACCGCATCCGTGACGAGCTGGCCGCGCGCGGCATCATTCTCAAGGACGGCAAGGATGCCGACGGCAAGCCCGTGACCACCTGGGAGATCGCGCGATGAGCCGGCCCGATACGCCGTTTCCGAAGCACCGCTATTATTATATCGCGCTCAAATGGCTGCTGATCGCGGGGGCCGTGGCGTTGGCGCTCAAGCTGGTCAATGTGTGGTGAGTGCGATGGGACAGGCGATGCCGGCGGTTGGCTTGCGGCCGCTTCTGCCCGCTGACATTCCCATGCTTGCGGCGATTTTCGTCGCCAGCATCGAGGAATTGACCGAGGACGATTACTCCGAGGCCCAGCGCGAGGCATGGGCGAGCCGCGCCGAGGACGAGGATGCCTTCGCTGCGCGCCTCAATGGTCAACTCACGCTGGTGGCCACGATCGAAAGTTCGCCGGTCGGCTTCGCCTCGCTGAAAGGCAAGGATCTGCTCGACATGCTGTATGTGCATCCGGGCTTTGCGCGGCAGGGCGTGGCCAGCGCGCTGTGCGACGCGCTGGAAAAGCTCGCCACGGCGCGCGGCGCGACAGCATTGACGGCCGAGGCGAGCGACACCGCCGAGCCGTTCTTCGCGCGGCGCGGCTATGTCGGCGAGCGGCGCAACACCGTGACCGTCGGCGACGAATGGCTGACCAACACCACGATGACCAAATCACTGGGCGGCGCAACGCCGGCAGGACACGCATCATGAGCCGCGAACGTCTTTATCTGTTCGACACGACCCTGCGCGACGGCGCGCAGACCAATGGCGTCGATTTCACCTTGCACGACAAGCAGATCATCGCGGCGATGCTCGACGACCTCGGCATCGACTATGTCGAGGGCGGCTATCCGGGCGCCAATCCGTCCGATACGGAATTCTTCGCGAGCAAGCCGAAACTGGACCACGCCCGGTTCACCGCCTTCGGCATGACGCGGCGGGCAGGGCGCTCGGCCTCGAACGATCCCGGCGTCGCCGCGCTGATCGAGGCCAAGGCCGACGCCATCTGCTTCGTGGCCAAGTCGTCCGAATATCAGGTGCGGGTGGCGCTCGAGACCACCAACGAGGAAAATCTCGCTTCCATCCGCGACAGCGTCAGCGCGGCGAAGGCGGCGGGCCGCGAGGTGATGCTCGATTGCGAGCACTTCTTCGATGGCTACAAGGAGAACCCGGCGTTCGCACTGGCCTGCGCCAAGGCTGCCTATGACGCCGGCGCGCGCTGGGTGGTGCTGTGCGATACCAACGGCGGCACCATGCCGAACGAGATCGAGGCCATCGTCGGCGAGGTGGTGAAGCACATCCCCGGCGATCACGTCGGCATCCACACCCACAACGACACCGAGCAGGCGGTGGCCAATTCGCTGGCGGCGGTGCGTGCCGGCGCGCGGCAGATCCAGGGCACGCTGAACGGCCTCGGCGAGCGCTGCGGCAACGCCAATCTCTGTTCGCTGATCCCGACGCTGAAGCTGAAGAAGGAATTTGCCGAGAAGTTCGAGATCGGCGTCTCGGACGACAAGCTCGCAACGCTGATGCATGCTTCGCGCGCGCTCGACGATATCCTCAACCGCGCGCCGGACCGCCACGCGCCGTATGTCGGGGAGAGCGCCTTCGTCACCAAGACCGGGATTCACGCCTCCGCGGTGCTCAAGGATCCGCAGACCTACGAGCACGTCACGCCGGAAGCGGTCGGCAATCATCGCAAGGTGCTGGTGTCCGATCAGGCCGGCCGCTCCAACGTCGTCGCCGCGCTCGAGCGCGCCGGCATTCCCTTCGATAGGAACGACGCCAAGCTGACCCGTCTCGTCGAGGAGATGAAGGAGAAGGAGGCGGCCGGCTACGCCTACGAATCCGCCAACGCCTCGTTCGATCTGCTGGCGCGCCGCACGCTCGGCAAGGTGCCGGATTACTTCAAGGTCGTGCAGTTCGATGTCAATGTCGAGCAGCGCTACAACGCGCTGGGCCAGCGCGTCACCGTGGCGATGGCGGTGGTGAAAGTCGATGTCGCGGACGAGACGCTGATTTCGGCTGCGGAGGGCAACGGTCCGGTCAACGCGCTCGACGTGGCGATGCGCAAGGATCTCGGCAAGTACCAGAAATACATCGACGGCCTGAAGCTCGTCGATTACCGCGTGCGTATCCTCAACGGCGGCACAGGCGCGGTGACGCGGGTGCTGATCGAGAGTGAAGACGAGAAGGGCGAGCGCTGGACCACGGTGGGTGTGTCGCCGAACATCATCGACGCCTCGTTCCAGGCACTGATGGATTCGGTGATCTACAAGCTGGTGAAGTCGAACGCGCCGTCGTAGCAGGCCGCTGAACATCGTTCTGTGCCCCGGACGCGGTGCGGCATGAAATGCCGCTCCGCAGAGCCGGGGCCGCTTTAACCGCGATGCTCGAGACGGTCCCGGTTCAGCGACGCAGCGTTACACGCTGCATCGCGCCCGGGACATGGGGAAGGAAAAGCCGGGTACAGAACCCGACGCTTTTGGCCTGGCGCTTGCAGCGCCGCGGGGCGAGGACATGCTTACAGGCCGCGCGCGATCTGCTGGTCCATCAGCTTGGCGGTTTCCGGCAGGTGCGCGGCCGCCGCCTCGATCATCGGCAGGATATCCTCGACGCGATCGGCGGTCAGGACATCGACCCACAGGTTGGGGCGGATGAAGGCGGTCTGCTTCATGTGATCGATCAGGACGAGCAGGGGGTCCCAGAACCCGTCGATGTTGGCGAGCAGGATCGGCTTGCTGTGGCGGCCGAGCTGCGACCACGTCATCTGCTCGACCAGTTCCTCCAGCGTGCCGACGCCGCCGGGGAATGCGACGAAGGCGTCGGAGCGCTCGAACATCAGCTGCTTGCGTTCGTGCATGTCCTTGGTGACGACCAGTTCCTGCGCCCGTTGCAGCGCGTGCTCGCGCTTGGTCAGGAAAGTGGGGATGATGCCGGTGACCTTGCCGCCATGGTCGAGGGCGCCGGTGGCGACCGCGCCCATCAGGCCGATCGAGCCGCCGCCATAGACGAGCCCGACGCCGTTCTCGGCAAGGGTCTTGCCGAAGGCGGTGGCCGCTTTGACGAATTCGGGATTGGTGCCGGGGCCGGAGCCGCAATAGACGCAGATATTTTTGATAATACTCATGAGATGTGATGTGGTCCGGTAATGTGACGGGGTCAAGACGGGTCATTCCGCGGGACGGATGGAAGTCCCGCGCGGATCGGTGGTCCGGAAAAGAATCGCTTCCGGCAGGGTGCGAAACGGCGGCAGAACCTTTATATATCACGATTATGACGATCCGCGACCATTGCAGGGCACGAACGCCCGTCCCGCGCCGGACAGGGGCGACCGGCAGATAATGGCCCAGCCGCATTCGACCCACTCCGCAGCCGCGCCGGAGGGCGCCGCGCCGCCCGATCCTGCTGACCTCAAGGCCGAGAAGGCGACGCTGGTCGCGACGCTCGCGCATCTGTGGCCGTATATCTGGCCGAGCGATCGCGCCGATCTCAAGATGCGCGTGGTCTGGTCGATGGCGCTGCTGCTGGTCGCCAAGGGGGCGACGCTGGTGGTGCCGTTCACCTTCAAGTGGGCGATCGACGCCCTGACGGGCGCGGACACCGCACCGGTCCAGCCGTCGAACTGGATGCTGTGGCTGATCGCGTCGCCGCTGATCATGACCCTGAGCTATGGCGTCGCCCGCATCGTGATGGCGGTGCTGACGCAATGGCGCGACGGCCTGTTCGCCAGCGTGGCGATGCACGCCGTGCGCCGGCTCGCCTATCTCACCTTCACCCACATGCACGAGCTGTCGCTGCGCTTCCATCTGGAGCGCAAGACCGGCGGTCTCACCCGCGTGCTGGAGCGCGGCCGCACCGGCATCGAGACCATGGTGCGGATGGTCATCCTCCAGCTCGTGCCGACCATTGTCGAACTGGCGCTGATGATGGCCGTGCTGCTGTGGCAGTTCGATTGGCGCTATGTGCTGGTCACCGTCGTCACCGTGGCTGTCTATATATACTACACCTATATCGCGACGGAATGGCGGATGGAGATTCGCCGCCGCATGAACGAGTCCGATACCGAGGCCAACACCAAGGCCATCGACTCGCTCCTGAATTACGAGACGGTGAAGTATTTCAGTGCGGAGGAGCGCGAGGCGCAGCGCTACGACGCATCCATGGCGCGCTACGAGCGCGCCAGCGTCCACACCTACACCTCGCTGGCGCTGCTCAACACGGGGCAGGCGATCATCTTCACCGCCGGTCTCACCGTCACCATGCTGATGTGCGCCGTCGGCGTGCGCAACGGCACCAATACGGTGGGCGATTTCGTCATGATCAACGCCATGATGATCCAGCTCTACCAGCCGCTGAATCTCATGGGCATGGTCTACCGCGAGATCAAGCAGGCCGTCATCGACATCGAGAAGATGTTCGGCGTGCTGTCGCGGAATCCGGAAGTGAAGGACAGGCCCGGCGCACAGCCGCTGCGTGTGGCCGCCGGCGTGGTCCGCTTCGAGGATGTGCATTTCGCCTACGATCCGGAACGGCCGATTCTGAAAGGGCTGTCGTTCGAGGTGCCAGCGGGCAAGACGGTGGCCATCGTCGGTCCGTCCGGGGCAGGCAAATCGACCATCTCGCGCCTGCTGTTCCGGCTTTATGACGTGAGTGGCGGCCGCATCACCATCGACGGCCAGAACATCCGCGACATCACCCAGGGCTCGCTGCGGGCGTCCATCGGCATGGTGCCGCAGGACACTGTGCTGTTCAACGACACCATCCGCTACAACATCCGCTACGGACGCTGGGATGCGACCGACGCCGAGGTGGAGGAGGCGGCGACGATGGCGCAGATCGACGCCTTCATCCGCATGTCGCCGCACGGCTACGAGACCGAGGTCGGCGAGCGCGGCCTCAAGCTGTCCGGCGGCGAGAAGCAGCGCGTCGCCATCGCCCGCACCATCCTCAAGGGACCGCCGATCCTGGTGCTCGACGAGGCGACCTCGGCCCTCGACAGCCACACCGAGCAGGAAATCCAGGACGAACTGGAAAAGATGTCGCGCAACCGCACCTCGCTGGTGATCGCGCACCGGCTATCCACCATCGTCGGCGCGGACGAGATCATCGTGCTCGATCAGGGCCGCATCGCCGAGCGCGGCACCCATTCACAACTTCTCGCCGCCAGCGGCCTTTACGCCAGCATGTGGAACAGGCAACGTGAGGCGCAGGAGGCGCGGGAAAAGCTGGCCCTGATGGCCGACGAGAATATCGCCCCCAATCGCGCCCCGCCACCGGTGGACGAGCCGCCGCCGGATGAGCTGCCGTTGGATGAACCGGAGGCTGCGCCCGATGCCGCAGAGTAATGTTCTCCCGTTGCGGGAGAGTCAGCAACAGGCAATGAGTTCCCATGTCCGTCGTTAAGTCCATTCGCGATCAAATTCCGCCGATCCATCCCGAGGGCTATCCGTTCATCGGCGCCTTCGCCCTTGCCAGCCTGATCCTGTTCTGGATCTGGACGCCGCTCGGCTGGATCGGCAGCGCGCTCACGGTGTGGTGCGCCCTGTTCTTCCGCGATCCGGTGCGGGTGACGCCGGTGCGCGAGGGCGTCGTGGTGTCGCCCGCCGACGGGCGCGTCTCGCTGATCATGCAGGCGGTGCCGCCGGCGGAGATGGGCCTCGGCGACAAGCCGCTGCTGCGCATCTCGATTTTCATGAGCGTGTTCAATTGCCATGTGAACCGCAGCCCGGTGGCGGGGCGGATCGAGCGTATCGCCTACCGGCCGGGCAAGTTCCTCAATGCCGATCTCGACAAGGCGAGCGAGGACAACGAGCGCAACTCGCTGGTGATCGTCACCCCGTCCGGCCGGATCGGGGTGACCCAGATCGCCGGGCTGGTGGCCCGGCGCATCGTGTCGTTCGTCAAGGAAGGGCAGGCGCTGGGGGTGGGCGAGCGCTTCGGCCTGATCCGCTTCGGCTCCCGCCTCGACGTGTTCCTGCCGGAGGGCGCCAAGGCGCTGGTGTCGGAAGGCCAGACGGCGATCGCCGGCGAAACGGTGCTGGCGGATTTCCAGCTCGGCGACGGCGGCCGCAGCTATCGGGTCGATTGACGGCCACCGGCGATGGTCCGGCGGGTTTTCGCCATCATGGCGAAGCAGGGTGGGGCCTGCTATATAAGGCGCCATGGACATGCAATCCGATCCCAGACCGTCTGACCCGCGCCGCCGCCGTTTCCGCCGGATTCCGGTGCGGATGCTGGTGCCCAACGTCATCACGCTGCTGGCGATCTGCGCCGGCCTGACGGCGATCAGGCTGTCCATCGAAGGCCGCAACGAACTGGCGCTGGCCGCCATCGTGTTTGCCGCCATCCTCGACGGCATCGATGGCCGCGTCGCGCGCATGATCAAAGGCCAGTCGCGCTTCGGCGCCGAACTCGACAGCCTCGCCGACTTCGTCAATTTCGGCGTCGCGCCGGCGCTGATGCTGTATTTCTGGCAGCTCCACGACCTCAAGAACGTCGGCTGGATCGCGGCGATGATCTTCGCCATCAGCGGCGGGCTGCGTCTGGCGCGCTTCAACGCCACCATGGACGATCCCAACAAGCCGGCATTCGCGGCCAATTACTTCACCGGCGTGCCGGCGCCGCTGGGCGCGCTGTGCGTCCTGCTGCCGATGTATCTGGTGCTGATCGACGCGCCGCAACTGCCGGCGCCGGTGACCGCGGCGTTCACGCTGGTGATCGCGTTCCTGATGGTGTCGCGGCTGCCGGTGTTCTCGGGCAAGATGATCGGGGGCAGGGTGGCGCCGGACATGGTGTTGCCGGTGGTGGTGCTGGTGGTGCTGTTCATCGCCGTGCTCATCAGTTACCCGTGGCACCTGCTGGCCGGCGGCACACTGCTCTATCTGTTCTCCCTGCCGATCGGATGGGCGTCCTATCGCGGCCATGAACGCCGCGCCCGCGTCGCGGCGGCGGCCGCCGCCTCCACCGCGCCTGTGACCGACTATACAGGGGAGACCCCCGATTTCCGGGCGGTCGGCGGGACGGAGGACGACGCGCGCCCGACGCGACTGAATTAGAGCGTTTCGCGCGAAGTGGCTACCGGTTCGCACCAACAAAACGCGTCAAAATAACAATTCAAAATAACAATTCAGAGCCCCGTTCCGATTTGATCGGAATGGAAATGACTCCAGGCCGCGGCCGGCTTGGGCGGCCGTCAATGGTTAACGAACTCCTGACAAATGTTGCGATCGCAGGCCCGCGGGAGCGCGTGCGCGGCGATTTTTGCCCGCGGCCAGCCATGTTTTGCCGCTCCACGACAATTCCGCCAGGAAGGACCGATTCAATTCGATAACCTTTACGCGAATTTAATCGCCCCGACGCTAGGGTTCCCGGAGCGCTGCTCAGAATGAGCCGTGCCGTGGGTTGCGTTGGAGTGCTTTCATGGATATCGCCACCGGGGCTGGCCTGCTCGCTGGTATCGCCGTTCTCACGACTCTCGTGCTGATGGGAGGCGACTTCCGGATTTTTTACGACGTTCACGCGATCATCATCATCGGCGGCGGATCGCTCGCCGCGACCATGATCCGATTCCCCTTCGTCGCCATCGTTCATGGCATGCCGATGGGGCTGAAATACGCCTTCACCATGCGCAACATCACTTCGCGCGAACTGGTCGACGAGCTGGCGCGGCTTGCGGAAGTCGCCCGCAAGCAGGGGCCGGTCGGGCTCGAAAAGGTCGAGACCGATGATCCGTTCCTCGCCAAGGGCATCCGCTACGTCGCCGACGGCTACGACATGGATTTCATCCGCGACAATCTCGAGCGCGACCGCGACAACTTCCTGATGCATCTCGACGAGGGCCAGAAGATCTATCGGGCCATCGGCGATTGCGCGCCGGCGTTCGGCATGATCGGAACGCTGATCGGCATGGTGCAGATGTTCTCCAATATGTCCGACCCCTCCAAGCTCGGTCCGTTCATGGCGGTCGCGCTGCTGGCGACGCTCTACGGCGCGCTGGTCGCCAACCTGTTCTGCCTGCCGATCGCCGACAAGCTGCACGTCAAGCTGAACGACGAGGAGGTCAACCGCACGCTGATCATCGACGGCATCCTGATGATCCGCGACGCAAAGTCCCCGGCGCTGGTCCGCGAGATGCTGCTGGCCTATCTGCCGGAGAAACATCGCCACGAAGAGGGCGAGCCGGTCCCGGCTTGATCGCGCGCGGCCGACAGCGGGGCGGAACAGGTCATGGCCAAGAAGAAACGTGACGGACATGCAGGCGGCCACGGCTGGTTCGTGACCTTCGCCGATCTCATGGCCCTGCTGATGAGCTTCTTCGTCATGCTCGTGGCGTTCTCGAACCAGGATCAGCAGAAACTCAAGATCGTCGCCGGCTCAATGCGCGACGCCTTCGGCGTGCAGACCGCCTCGCGCTTCTCCGGCATGATCGAATCGGACGGCCTTCCGACCCGGCCGAAGCTGAAGAACGTCGCGCACATTCCGCCGGAAGAAGCTTCCAACACGCCGACGCCGAATCAGGACGACAACAGCAAGATCGCCGGCGCGCGGATGAAGAGTGACCGCGAATTCGCGCTCGCCGCCGCCTCGCTGCGTCAGGCGCTGCAGGACCTGCCGGAAATCTCCGAACTGTCCAAGCACATCATGTTCGAGGAAACCAAACAGGGCCTCAACCTCGAAATCATCGATCAGGACGGGCGCTCGATGTTTGCCGATGGCTCCCGGCAGCCGCTGGAGCGGACGCGGCGGCTGATCCAGAAGCTCGCCACGCCGCTCAAGGCGACGCCGCTGCGGGTCGCGATCGTCGGCCACACCTCGGCGAATTTCGTGCCATCGCGCTCGGGCTATGACGGTTTCGATCTCTCCGCCGACCGCGCCAATGCCGTGCGCCAGATTCTGGAGCAGCAGGGCCTGCCGACCTCCCACATCTATTCGGTGGCGGGCAAGGCGGATACCCAGCCGCTGTTTCCCGACGATCCCACCCTTGCGGCAAACCGCCGGGTGACGATCACGCTGATGCGGGAGGAGCCTCCCGTTCCGCCCAATCTCAAGCCTTAATTACTATAATACCATCGCTCGATCGGAGGTAGCCGTGTCCCGCTGTCTTCGGCAGTGGACATCGATTGCCAGTGATATAAGAAGCGCCACGCGAAGCGGATCACCGGGCGACCGGGATCACAAAACCGATATCGGGGCGTTCCTTCGATCATGGCTGCCAGCGAAACACCCGCCGAAGCGCCGCAAGAGGCGCCGGTCACCACCGGCTTTTGGGCGCTTACGCTGGGAAGCATCGGCGTGGTGTTCGGCGATATCGGAACCTCGCCGCTGTACGCCTTTCGCGAAGCTGTCCACAACGCGGCCCACGGCGGTCCGGTGTCGCGCGATATCGTGCTTGGCGTGCTGTCGCTGATCCTGTGGTCTCTGATCGTCGTCGTCACCATCAAGTACGTGCTGCTGCTGCTGCGCGCCGACAACAACGGCGAAGGCGGCACGCTGTCGCTGATGGCGCTGGGGCAGCGGGCGCTCGGGCGGCGAAGCTGGTTCCTGCTGGCGCTCGGCGTCATCGGCGGATCGATGTTCCTCGGCGACGCCATGATCACCCCGGCGATCTCGGTGCTGTCGGCGGTGGAGGGCCTCGACCTCGCTGCGCCCGCGCTCCAGCACTATGTGGTGCCGCTGGCGGTGTTGATCCTGATCGCTCTGTTCGCGGTCCAGTCGCACGGCACCGCGCTGGTCGCCAGCGCCTTTGCCCCGGTGATGATCGTCTGGTTTTTGACCCTCGGCGTCATGGGGCTGATGCACATCAGCGACGACCCCGGCATCGTCCATGCCATCAATCCCCTCTATGCCGTGACCTTCCTGCTGACCCACGGCGTTATCGGCCTGGTGATTCTCGGCGCGGTGTTCCTGTCCGTGACCGGTGGCGAGGCGCTCTACGCCGATCTCGGCCATTTCGGCCGCAAGCCGATCCAGTCGGCATGGCTGTTCTTCGTGCTGCCGTGCCTGCTGCTCAATTATTTCGGGCAGGGCGCGCTGGTGCTGTCCCACCCCGAGGCGATCGAGAATCCGTTCTATCGCATGGTGCCGGAGACGGTGCTGGTGCCGCTGATCTGTCTCGCCACCGCGGCTACCGTGATCGCGAGCCAGGCGGTGATCACCGGCGCGTTCTCCATCGTGCGTCAGGCGATCCAGCTCGGCCTGCTGCCGCGTTTCGAGGTGCGCTACACCTCCGAAAGCCATGCCGGGCAGATCTATCTTCCGCGCGTCAACATCCTGCTTCTGATCGGCGTGATGCTGCTGGTCGGCCTGTTCCGCACCTCCAGCGGTCTCGCCTCGGCTTACGGCATCGCGGTCTCCACCACGATGGTCGCCGACGGCATCATGTGTTTCGTCGTGATCTGGAAGCTGTGGAACTGGCGCGCCGCCGCCGCCGCCGCGCTGATCGTGCCGCTCGTCATCGTCGATCTCACCTTCCTGACGGCCAATTTCCTCAAGCTGTTTCAGGGCGCGTGGGTGCCGGTTCTGTTCGGAGCCATCATGGTGATCCTGATCTGGACCTGGCGACGGGGCGCCGCGCTCCTTATCACCAAGACGCGGCGCACCGAGGTGCCGCTGCTCGATCTGATCAAGAGCCTGGAGAAGCGTCCGCCGCATATCGTCAAGGGCACCGCCGTGTTTCTGACCAGCGATCCGGGCTACGTGCCGACGGCGCTGCTGCACAACCTCAAGCACAACAAGGTTCTGCACGAGCACAACGTGATCCTCACCGTCCACACCGCGGAAACCCCGCGCGTGGATGTGATCGACCGCGTGCGGATGGAGAATATCAGCGACAAGTTCGCCGCCGTCCGGCTGAATTTCGGCTTCATGGAGACGCCGAACGTGCCCAAGGCGCTGGCCATCGCCCGCAAGCTCGGCTGGCAGTTCGACATCATGTCGACGTCGTTCTTCGTCTCGCGACGCTCGCTGAAGCCGGCCGCGAAATCGGGCATGCCGCGCTGGCAGGATCATCTGTTCATCGCCATGAGCCGCTCGGCCAACGACGCCACCGACTACTTCCAGATCCCGACCGGGCGGGTGGTGGAAGTCGGCACGCAGGTAACGATCTGAACTTACGGAATAAATTTCTTCGCCGACACTTCTTCTAGCGCTGCTGAAATTTTTCCCCATATCGGGGGAACCGGTCCGATGTTAAGGTGTTGTCCGCCGCCGGGCTGCGCGCTTTTGGGGCACGTCACTGCATGTCGACCGATACGCCTATCTCCGCCGCCGTGACTCCGGCGGCCAGCGCCGACGGTGAAATCCATTCCGCAGCGCCGTTTCAGGCACTCCTGCTGGGCAGCATCGGAGTCGTCTATGGCGACATCGGCACCAGCCCGCTTTACGCTTTCCGCGAAGCGGCGACCGCGGCCGGGGTGACGGCGGGATCGGCCAACCCGGCTGCCGTGCTGGGGGTGATCTCGCTGATCCTGTGGGCGCTGATCGTCGTGGTGACGCTCAAATACGTCGTGATCCTGCTGCGGGCCGACAACCACGGCGAGGGCGGAACGCTGGCGCTGATGGCGCTGGCCCAGCGCGCGCTCAAGGGCGGCGGCAGGGTGGTTGTCCTGCTCGGCATCATCAGCGGCGCGCTGTTCTATGGCGATGCGGTGATCACGCCGGCGCTGTCGGTGCTGTCGGCGATCGAGGGCACCAAGCTCGTGACCGCGGCGTTCGATCCCTATGTGGTGCCGCTGACGGTTATCATCCTCATCGCCTTGTTCGCGGTCCAGTCGCGCGGCACCGCCAGCGTCGCGACGTTGTTCGGTCCGATCATGGCGGCGTGGTTCATCATTCTCGGCGTCGCCGCCATTCCGCAGATCGTGCGGCATCCGGACGTGCTGTGGGCGCTCGATCCGCAATACGGCATCGCCTTTCTGGCCCATCACGGTGTGATCGGGCTGGTCACGCTCGGGGCGGTGTTTCTGGCGGTCACCGGAGCGGAAGCGCTCTATGCCGATCTCGGCCATTTCGGCAAGCGCCCGATCCAGACGGCGTGGCTTGCGATCGTACTGCCGTCGCTGGCGCTCGATTATCTGGGGCAGGGCGCGCTGGTGATCGGTGATCCGGCCGCGATCGAGAACCCCTTCTTCCTGATGTTTCCAGGCTGGGCGCTGGTGCCGATGGTGGTGCTCGCGACGGTGGCTACCGTCATCGCCAGTCAGGCCGTGATCACGGGCGCGTATTTGCTGACGCGGCAGGCGATCCAGCTCGGCCTGATGCCCCGTTTCGAGATCATTCACACCTCCGGGGCGCATTACGGCCAGATCTACATCCCGCGCGTCACCGTGCTGCTGTTCGTCAGCGTCGTGATGCTGGTGATCCTGTTCCGTTCGTCGAGCGCGCTCGCGTCCGCCTACGGTATCGCCGTGACCGGCACCATGGTGGTCACCGCAATGATGGGTTTCGTGGTGGTGTGGAAGGTATGGAAGTGGTCGCCGGTCATGGCGGCAGCGTTGATCCTGCCGTTCCTCATGATCGATCTCACCTTCCTGACCGCCAATTTGCTCAAGGTGTTCGAGGGCGGCTGGGTGCCGCTCGCGCTCGGCGCGCTGGTGATGCTGCTGATGTCCACCTGGCGGCGCGGCAGCCGGCTGCTCAATGAGAAAATCAACCGGCAGGAGATTCCACTCGCCGATCTGGTCGCGATGCTGGAAAAGAAGCCGCCGCAGCGCGTGCCGGGCACCGCCGTGTTCCTCACCGGCAATCCCGGATTCGCGCCGACCGCCCTGATGCACAGCCTGAAGCACTACAAGGTGCTCCACGACAAGAATGTTATTCTCACGGTCGAAACCGCGATGACGCCGCGCGTCGATCTGTCCGGGCGGGTGCGGCTGGAACAGCTCACCGAGTCATTTTCCCGGGTGACGCTGCGGTTCGGCTTCATGGAGACGCCGAACGTGCCGAAGGCGCTGGCCATCGCCCGCAAGCTCGGCTGGCAGTTCGACATCATGTCCACGTCGTTTTTCCTGTCGCGGCGGTCGCTGAAGCCGGCCGCCCAGTCCGCCATGCCGCGCTGGCAGGACCGGCTATTCATCGCCTTGAGCCGCTCGGCCAACGACGCCACCGACTACTTCCAGATCCCGACCGGGCGGGTGGTGGAAGTCGGCGCCCAGGTGACGATCTGAAGGTTCGGGCAGCGCGCCCGGCGGGGTGCGGACGGCTTGATTTTCCAGCGCCAAAAAGGGAGGTTGGGCACCGTTTCGCGCCATCGAGGAGACCACAGTGTCCGACCACCGAGTTCATGATCTGACGCCGGAAGACGTTGCCGCCGGCATTGCGCAGGGACGCTATCTCCTGATCGACGTGCGCGAGCCGAACGAGGTTGCCGCGGAAGCCTATCCCGATGCGCTGGCGCTGCCGCTCTCCACTTTCGATCCGACAGAGATTCCCGATCCGCAGGGCAGGACCGTGGTGTTCGCCTGTCGCTCCGGCCGCCGCTCGGTGACGGCCTCGCTCGCCGCGCAAGCCGCCGGCAAGCCCTACAACTCGCATCTGGCCGGGGGCATGCTGGCGTGGAAGGCGGCGGGCCTGCCGTCCCGGGCCGGCGGCTGATCTTGGCATGAACAGAATCTTTGCGGATCTGCCGAACACGATTTTCGACGTGATGTCGCAGGCCGCGCGCGATCTGAACGCGATCAATCTCGGTCAGGGTTTCCCGGACGATCCGGGGCCGCTCGACATCCGCGAGAAGGCCGCCGATGCGGTGCTGAACGGCTACAACCAGTACCCGTCGATGATGGGCCTTCCCGAACTGCGTCAGGCCGTCGCTGCGCATTACGCCCATTGGCACGGCGTGCAGCTCGACGCCATGAGCGAGGTGATGGTGACCTCGGGCGCCACCGAGGCGCTGACCGGATCGATCCTTGGTCTGGTCGAGCCCGGCGATGAGGTGCTGGTGTTCCAGCCGATGTATGACTGCTACGTGCCGATCATCCGCGCGGCCGGCGGCGTGCCGAAATTCCTGCGGCTCGAGCCGCCGGACTGGCGGCTGCCGGAGGAGGCCATCCGCGCGGCGATCACGCCGAAGACGAAATATGTGATCCTCAACAATCCGCTCAATCCGGCCGCGGTGGTCTATCCCCGCGAGGATCTCGAAATGCTCGGGCGCATCTGCCAGGAGTTCGACCTGATCGCGATCTGCGACGAGGTGTGGGAGCATGTTGTTTTCGACGGCCGCGCTCATATCCCGCTGATCGCGATTCCCGGCATGCGCGAGCGCACCGTCAAGGTCGGCTCGGCCGGAAAGATGTTCGGGCTGACCGGCTGGAAGGTCGGGTTCGTCTGCGCCGCGCCGCCGATCCTGCGCGTGCTGGCGAAGACCCACCAGTTCATCACCTTCACCACGCCGCCGAGCCTGCAGGTGGCGGTGGCCTACGGCCTCGGCAAGCCGGACGAGTATTTCCTGCAGATGCGGGCCGAACTGGCGCGCAGCCGCGATCGCCTGCGCGCGGGCCTGTCTGCTCTCGGCTTTCCCGTGCTGCAATCGCAGGGCACCTATTTCCTCAACGTCGATCTTGCGTCGCTCGGTCTCAACGAGACCGACGAGGCGTTCTGCAAGCGTCTTGTCCACGACCACAGGGTGGCCGCAATTCCGGTGTCGGCATTCTACGAGGAAAACCACGTCACCTCGGTGGTGCGGTTCTGTTTTTCCAAGAAGGACGCGACGCTCGATGAAGCGCTGGAGCGACTGTCGCGCGTCGTTCGCAAGTGAGGCAAGAGACGGAATGATGGACTGGCTGATGTCGAAAGCGATGCGGTTGGCGGTTGTCGCCCTCGGCGCGTTGGCTGCGGCCACGGCGGCGCAGGCGCAGCAGCGCGTCGTGAATTTCTACAACTGGTCGAACTATATGGCGCCCGGCGTGCTCGACCAGTTCACGAAAGAGACCGGCATCAAGGTCGTCTACGACACGTTCGACGCCAACGAGACGCTGGAAACGCGGCTGCTCGCCGGCAAGTCCGGCTACGACGTGGTGGTGCCGACCGCCTATTTCCTGCAACGCCAGATCGCGGCCAATGTGTTCCAGAAGCTGGACAAGTCGAAGCTGCCCAATCTCGCCAATGCGTGGCCGGAAGTGACGAAACGCCTCGCCGTCTATGATCCGGGCAACGCCTATGCCGCCAATTACATGTGGGGCACCACCGGCATCGGCTTCAACGTCAAGAAGGTGCGGGAGATTCTCGGTCCCGACGCCGTCATCGATTCATGGGACATGGTGTTCAAGCCGGAGAACATCGCGAAATTCAAGGACTGCGGCATCCACATGCTCGATTCCGCGGACGACATTCTGCCCGCGGCGCTGAACTATCTCGGCCTCGATCCCAACTCCACCAAACAGGCCGATCTGGAAAAGGCGGCGGAACTGATCGGCAGCATCCGGCCCTACGTCCGCAAGTTTCATTCGTCGGAGTATCTGAGCGCGCTCGCCAGCGGAGAAATCTGTCTGGTGGTGGGCTGGTCGGGCGACATTAAGCAGGCGCAGCGCCGCGCGGCTGAAGCCAGGAATGGCGTCGAGATCGGCTACGCGATCCCGAAGGAAGGCGCGCAGATGTTCTTCGACAATTTCGCCATCCCCGCGGATGCGCCGAATGTCGCGGAGGCCCACGAACTCATCAACTATCTGTACCGGCCGGATGTCGCAGCCCGGAACTCGGAGTTTCTCGCCTATGCCAGCGGCAATCTCGCGGCCCAGAAGCTGCTCGATGCGAAGATCGTCAACGACCGGACGATCTATCCGGACGAGGCCACACTGAACCGCCTGTTCATCATCACCGCGCGTGCTCCGGCGACCCAGCGCATCATCAACCGGCTGTGGACCCGGGTCAAAACCGGGCGATAGAGCCGCGCAGCGGTTTCTGGGCGCGCGCCGGTCAGTGGGTCCGCCAGCGCCGGTGCAGCCACAGCCACTGCTCGGGATGCTCGCGCACCCATCCCTCGATCACCGAGGTGACGGCCTGCATAGTGCCCTGGATATCGACCTTGCCCTCGGCATCGCGCACCGGCTTCACCTCGTCGGAGATGACGCCGCGAAAGCGGTTGCCGGGCAGGCGGATCATGCGCACGCCATAGATCGGCACATCCACCTGCCGCGCCAGCCGCGCCAGCAGCGGGTTCGCCTTGGTGGTGCGGCCGAAAAAGGTGACGTCCACGCCGCGCGTGAAGAACTGATCCACCAGCATGCCGACATGCACGCCGTCCTGCAGCGCCTTCGCCAGCAGCAGCGGAGCCTCGTGGGTGGTCGGGATCATCGTTCCCATGTTGACCGCGCGGATCGAGTGGATGGCGCGGTCCACGGCTGCGATGTTTGGCCGGCGGTAGAGCGCGGCCGATTTCACGCCGAACACCGGGCCGGCGAGGGCGGGCAGCTCCCAGTTGGCTAGATGGCAGGCGAAAATCAGCGCGCCCTTGCCGTCGTCGCGGATAGCCTCGAACTTCGCCGTGGCGTCGGGTGCGACCTCGATGCGGCCGAAGTCGGGGCGGTCGGGAGACAGATCCCAGATGTGATCGAGATGGGCGAATTCTCCGGCCACGCGCCCGAGGTTATCCCATACCCCGGTCAGGATGGTTTCGATTTCGGCGTCGGATTTGTCCGGAAAGGCCGCCTTGAGATTGGCGCGGCCGATCTTATGTTCCGGCAACCACGGACCGACGGCGCGCGCCACCGCGGCCGTGAAGTTGGCGGTGCGGTCGGCGTCGAAATACCGCACGATCCGCAGCAGGCCGACCGCGACGCCGCCGACCACGGCTTCGGTCACGGGCCGGAAGGCATCGCGCAGCGCGGCCCTCGCGCGGAGAAAGAAGCGGCGCATCAGAAGGTGACGATGATCTTGCCGAACACCTGCCGGCTTTCCATCCGCTTGAGCGCGGCGGCGACATCGCTGATGGGGACTTCGGTGTCGATCACCGGCTTCATGCCGGCCGCCATCTTGTCGAGGCTTTCGGCGATGTTGCGCATGCTGGCGCCGAACGAGCCGAAGATGCGGTACTGCTGCTGGAACAGCTGCATCAGGTTGATGGTCACGGTCGGGCCGGAGGTGGAGCCGCAGGTGACGAGCCGTCCGCCGCGCTTCAGCGTCAGCAGCGAGCCGTTGAAGGTATCGGCGCCGACGTGCTCGAACACCACGTCCACGCCCTTCTTCTTGGTGATCTTGCGCGTCTCGTGCTCGAAGCGGTCCTTGCGGTAGTTGATGACGTGATCGGCGCCGAGCGCCTTGACGCCCGCGATCTTGGCGTCGTCGCCGACCGTGGTGATGACGGTGCAGCCGATCGCCTTCGCCATCATGATGGCGACGGTGCCGATGCCCGAGCCGCCGGCATGCACCAGTACGGTCTCGCCCGGCTGCAGTTTGGCGTTGTCGAACAGCATGTGCTGGACGGTGGAGAACGCGATCGGCGCGCAGGCGGCGTCGCGGTCGGAGACGCCGTCCGGCACCGGGATCACCAGCCGCTCGGGGAGGTTCAGCAGTTCGCGCGCGAAGCCGTCGACATGGAAGCCCATGATGCCGGCGACGTTCTCGCACAGGTTGTCGCGGCCCTCGCGGCAGGCCGGGCAGACGCCGCAGGTCAGCGCGCCGTACATCACGACCTTCTGGCCGGGCTGGAAGCGGGTGACGTCGTCGCCGATGGCGGCGATCTCTCCGGAGGCTTCCGCGCCGACCACGAGCGGCAGCTTGCGCTTGGCGAAGGCCATGCCGCGATAGCCCCAGACGTCGATGTGGTTCAGGGCAACGGCCTTGACCCGGATCTGCACTTCGCCCGCGCGCGGCGGCGGGGGAGGCGGGGCATCCGCGACCACCAGCTGGCGGTCTGCAACAAGACTGAGCGCACGCATGAGGCCGTGTCTCCGTGAGGGACGGTTGATCGACAGATGGGGCTGCGTATCGCCGGTTCGGCCGGTGGCGTCAACCGCCGGCCACGGCAAAGGCCGCCGCTAAACGGGTTCGCCGGTCAGGATCAGCGAGGCGTTCTGACCGCCGAATCCGAACGAGTTCGACATCACGGCGGTGACGCGGGCGTCGCGGGCCTTGTTCGGCACCACGTCGAAGGGAATGGCCGGATCTGGCACGTCGTAATTGATGGTCGGGGGAATGCGCTGATGCTGAAGGGTCAGCACCGAGAACACCGCTTCCACCGCGCCGGCGGCGGACAGGGTGTGCCCGACCATCGACTTGTTCGACGATACCGGGATCTGCTGGGCGCGCTCGCCGAACACCTGGGAGATGCCGAGATATTCCATCTTGTCGTTCTCGGGGGTGCCGGTGCCGTGGGCATTGATGTAGTCGATCTGCTCGACGCCCATGCCGGCATCCGCCAGCGCGTTGCGGACGCAGCCGACGATCGGCTTGCCGTCCGGGCTGGAGCGGGTGCGGTGGAAGGAATCGGCCAGTTCGCCGCAGCCGGCGACGACGCCGAGAATGGTCGCGCCGCGCGCGGTCGCGGCTTCCAGGCTCTCCAGCACCAGCGTGCCGGCGCCTTCCGCCATGACGAAGCCGTCGCGGTTCTTGGCGAACGGGCGCACCGCCGCCTGCGGCGGATCGTTGTGGGTGGACAGCGCGGACAACAGCGAGAAGCGGATCAGCGCCTCGGCATTGACCGAGCCGTCGGTGCCGACGCACAGCGCCGCGTCGGTCTCGCCGCGGCGGATGGCCTCGACGCCGAGCTGGATCGCGGTCGCGCCGGAGGCGCAGGCGGTGGACAGCGAAATCGGCGAGCCCTTGGTGCCGAACGTCTCGGCGAGATAATCGGCCACCGAGCCGAAGATGAAGCGGTGGTGCAGGTCCGTGAACCGGCCGCCGCCGGAGGCGCGCAGCAGGGCGTCGTAATCGATCCCGGAGGTCAGGCCGGTGGCGCGGGCCACGGCCTCGCGCGGCGGCCATTCGAGTTCGACCGGGGCGACCGCGAGAAACAGCGGGCCGGGGAAATCGCCCCTGGCGCCGAGCCCGGCCTGGGCGATGGCTTCTTCCGTCGCCGCTTCGGCGAGGCGTTCGGTCAGCACCGTCGATGAGAACGGCTCGATCGGGATGAAGTCCACCGTGCCCGCCATGGTGGTCTTGAGGCCGTCGGTGGGGAAGCGGGTGATGGTGCGGATGCCGGACTGGCCGGCGGTCAGCCTCGCCCAGTTGTCAGTCTTGCCCGATCCGAGCGACGTCACCACGCCCATGCCGGTGACGACGACGATCGGCCGTCCGAACTTGTCACGCGTGGATGTCATCGTCTCCCCAATGTCCGCTAGATGGCTTCGACCAGCGCCATGCCCTCGCCGCGCCAATGGCCGGCGCCGACCACGACAATCTGGGACGGCGGCTTGGTCATTTCAATCTCGACGCCCGCCGGATCGTTCGGCGCGAACAGAGCGCCACGCGACAGCGACAGCGCCGCCAGCGCGATCCCCAGCGGAAACTGCGCCTCCATGACGTGGCCGAACGCCGTACCGGTGGCCCGCACCGGGATGTCGCGATGCTTGTCGAGGAAGGCGCGTTCCTCGGCGGTGACGGGTGCCGCGCCGGTCGCTCCGGTGATGATGGCGCTGTCGGCACCGAGCGGGCCGAGGCGCGACCACAGAGCGTCGAGCGTCGCGGTGACGCTGCCGGCGTTCTTGCGCGGCGCGTGGTCGGCGATCACGTTCGACAATTTCGCATAGGGCTTGGCGCCGCGCGCCTGCGCGTGCTCCTTGGATTCGATCACCAGAAACGCGCCGCCGGAGCCGAGAGCGAAGCCGCGCCCCTCGCGCTGCCACACCGGCGCGAACTTGTCCTTGAGATTGAAATCGCTGAACTCGTAGAGCATCAGCAGATCCTTGCGCTCGCCGTTCTGCGCCGCGCCGATGAGGGCGATGTCGCTCTGTCCGGCGGCGATCCGCGCCAGCGCGATGCGCGTGGCATCGACGCCGGCGGCTTCCTCGCCCATGAAGGTGCGCGACGAGCCGGTGACGCCGTGGACGATGGCGATGTTGCCGGCGAGCAGGTTGGAGAGCTGCGCCAGGAACAGCGTCGGCCGCAGGTCGTTCATCAGCCGCTCGTTGAGGAAGCCCGGCGCGGCGTTGCCCTGCGCAAAGTCGTTGAGGATCGCGGAATCGACCGCGAGGTCGCGCTCGCCGCCGCCGGCCGCGACGATCATGTCGGTGCGCGACAGGATGTCGGTGTTGCCCTTGATCCCCGCGGAATCGAGCGCGAGGCCCGCCGTATAGGTGCCGATGCGCTGCCAGGCTTCCATCTGGCGCTGGTCGCCCTTTTTGGGGATCTGCGCGTCGAAGCTGACCTTGGTCATCGGATGGACGAGGTAGGGCGCAAAGCCCGCTTCATCCACGTTGATCCGGCCGGCGTTGAGGGCGTCCCAATGCGCGTCCAGCCCTTCGCCGAGCGAGGACGCGAGGCCGATGCCGGTGATCCAGGCTTCGCGGGGCGTGCCGGACAATGAAGGGACCTCAGCCATGGTCGATCGCCTGTCGTGGAAATCCGATGCGGGTCGCCACCGCTTCCATGTGTCCGCGCATGTCGGGATGGGGGAAGGGGGTGTGGCGGAAGGTCAGGGTCGCGTTGCACTTGAGCTTGCCGTCGGCGCGGATCCTGGCTTCGGTCACCGCAAATCCGGAGCCTTCGTGCACGACGTTGGCGTCGATGGTCAGAAGCTGGCCCGGGGTGACGAAGTCGCGCATCTTGGCTTCCTTGACGGCGGCCAGAAACGGCATGCGCTCGAACCCCAACAGCGCGATCAGCAGCCAGCCCGAGGTCTGCGCCATCGCCTCGATCAGCAGCACGCCCGGCATCAGCGGATGGCCAGGGAAGTGCCCTTCGAAGATCGTGCTGGTCTGCGGCACCTGCGCTTCGACCGTGATGGTCCGTTCGCCGGTGTCGAGGTCGGCGATACGGTCGATCAACTGGAAGTATTCGAGATGCATGGCCGGGCGCGTCAGGCGCCCTTGGCGGCGACCAGCTCGTCGATGCGCGCGCTGAGGTTCTTCAGGACGAAATATTGCTCGGTGGTGGCCTTGCCGTCGTTGACCTCCTGGGTCCACTTTTCCAGCGGCAGCTTGATGCCGAATGCCTTGTCGATGGCGAAAGCGATATCGAGGAAGTCCAGGCTGTCGATGCCCAGATCGTCGATGGCGTGGCTCTCGGGGGTGATCGTGTCGCGGGGGATATCGCACGTTTCGGCAATGATCGTGGCGACCTGATCGAATGTGGAAGACATGCTAAGCCCTTGAGATATATGAGGTAAGCGCCGAATTTGCGGCGCACGCAGGCTGGGAGGCTAGGCCACCTCTGCCCAAGACGGGTTGAATCCCCGTATATCGGAGCGGTGCCCCGAGTTCAATGGCGCTGCGGTTCCCGAAACGGCCGGTTCCGGGCCTCTCAGTTGTGGCGGATCGGGTCGGTGCCCTGCGCCGAAATATGTCCGCAGTCGCGCCGCCCCATCAGGACGCAGTCCTGGGTGTTGCGCAGGTTGGCGAGGGTCACTGCGAGCCAGATGCCGGCCCCGGTGAGGGCGGCGGTAAAGACGATCGCGGCGGTGTTGGCGATCATGCGGTGACGATAGTCGTCGTCGCTTTCCCGGGCTTGCGCGTAGTGCGACAGGTCCGGCGCGAGCCGGCTCGACTGGCCTGCCTGGTTTCTGACGGCGGCAGGCGGCCGGTCCGCCGTGCGCGGGCGGAATTTCAGCACCCGGTGGTCGCCGTCGGTCATGGGGCTCGCTGCGTGATCATCTTTGACGGGGTCTGCGGATCGTGCCGGCACTTTAACATGCCGGCCGAAGCTGTCTTGGAGAAAAGAAGTTGCCGCTGCGCCGCCGCACGGGGAGCGGAACGGACGACCTCTGTCATGACGACGGATCACCTTCCGATGCCCGGAATGTGATGGCCCCACGCCGCCCGCGGGTGCGGCCTTCAGCTTAGCATGCGAACCCCATGGACCGGAGTATCTTGCGATGACCACCCGACGAGAGCCGGTCTTGAAGCCGGTGACGATCCTGTCTCTGCGCCCGACCCAGATGACCGTCGGCCTGCGGGAAGTCACGGAAAAGCGCCAGCGCTGGCGCGCCCACAAGGACAAGAAGCGCGCCGAACTGCTCGGGACGCACATGATCCCGGTGGTCGTCGGCCCGGACAACCGGAACTATGTGATCGACCATCATCATCTGGCGCGCGCCCTTCACGACGAGGGCGAGGAGGAGGTCCTGGTTTCGGTGGTGGCCGACCTGACCATGGTGGACAAAAAGGCGTTCTGGATCGTGCTCGACAATCACCGCTGGGTCTATCCCTACGACGCCAAGGGCCAGCGGCGCGATTACAGCGACCTGCCGAAAACCGTCACCGGACTGAAGGACGATCCGTTCCGCAGTCTGGCCGGCGAACTGCGCCGCGTCGGCGGCTTCGCCAAGGACACGACGCCGTTCAGCGAATTTCTCTGGGCGGATTTTCTGCGTCGGCGCCTGTCGCGCAAGATCGTGGAGGCCGATTTCGCGGAAGCCGTCGAGCAGGCGCTGTCGCTCGCCAAGAGCAAGGGCGCGATCTACCTGCCGGGCTGGTGCGGGCCGGCGGACGAGGACTGATCAGTCGTGCGGC
This sequence comes from Bradyrhizobiaceae bacterium, assembly GCA_020544565.1. Lineage (GTDB taxonomy): Bacteria > Pseudomonadota > Alphaproteobacteria > Rhizobiales > Xanthobacteraceae > Afipia. Next base: position 1,761,284 of record CP078014.1, on the reverse strand, counting down.
GGGTCGTCGTCCGGCGGCTTGCCGCCGACGAGGCGATGCATCGCCCGCTCGAGCCGGCCGCCGAAAACCAGCAGTCCGAGCGTGAGTCCCACGGCGACGATGACGAGCCGCCAGTGGCCGAGGCCGCACATGACGCCGATGCAGGCGGTGAGCCAGACGCAGGCGGCGCTGGTCAGCCCCCGGATCTTGCCTTGCTCGGAATGGATGATCACGCCGGCGCCGAGAAAGCCGATGCCGGTGAGAATGCCCTGAATCACCCGGCTGGTCGCGTCCGACATCAGGCCGGCCTCGAGGGCGGCGGGGTTGGATGTCAGGACCACAAGCGAGGTGGCGAGGCCGACGATGCCCAGGGTGCGCACGCCGATCGGCTTGCCGTGCAGGTCGCGGTTGAGACCGATGGCTCCCGACGCCACGGTGGCGACGCCGAGCCTGAGCACAATGTCCCACCAGTCGAGCAACGCCATCGTCTCCCGGATCGCCGGCTTATGCCTTCGGCACCCGGCCCATCATATAGAATTCGTCGTTGGGCCGCATGTCGGTGACGCTGGCCATGCGGTTCGACAGCGCGAAGAAGGCGGCGATGGCGGCGATGTCCCAGATGTCGTCGTCGCTGAAGCCGTGGCTGCGCAGCACCTCGAAATCCTGCGGCGAGGTCTTCTGCGCTTCCTGGCAGACCTTGACGGCGAAATCGAGCATGGCGCGCTGGCGCGGCGTGATGTCGGCCTTGCGGTAGTTGTTGGCGATCTGGTCGGCGATCAGCGGGTTCTTGGCGCGGATGCGCAGGATGGCGCCGTGCGACACCACGCAATAGTGGCACTGGTTGGCGGCGCTGGTCGCGACCACGATCATCTCGCGTTCGGCCTTGCTGACGCCGCTGTCCTTTTCCATCAGCGCGTCGTTATAGGCGAAGAAGGCCCTGAACTCGTCCGGCCGCGCGGCCAGCGCCAGAAAGACGTTGGGCACGAAGCCGGATTTCTCCTGCACGCCGAGAATGCGGGTGCGGATGTCGTCCGGCAGTGTGTTCAATGCGGGAACGGGAAAGCGGCTGATGGGAGGCGGGGTCATGTGGCGGATCCGGCGTTGTGATGGAACTCGCCCGACCATAGAAGAAGACGCTGTCCGCGCAAAGCGCCCGGCGCGGCACGGCAGCCCCGCGCCCGGTTGTCGCGTCAGCGCAGCGGCTTCTTGAGCACCGAGAAGCGGTCCGGATCGAGGCCGAGCGAAGGTTGCAGCATCGGTGCTTCCGGCATGCGCGGTGCCGACCATTCGGCCGGGCGCTCGAACACCGGATCGTTCGGGGTCTCGCGGTGCACGGTTGCGCCGCGCCAGCGATCCACCACCGAACTCACGAAGCCGATGTCGTGGCCGTTATGGGTCGATGGCGTGGTGGCGACGGTCGATTCGCTGCGCGGGCGCTGATGCACCGGGACTTCCTTGAAGCGCAGGCGGGTCGGCAGCGCGACGCCTTCGCCGAAGGCCAGCACCTCGCGCGTCCCGAGCGAGGGGACGAACGACAGCAGATTGGCCGCGGCGTCGGAGACCGCCGAGCGCAACAGTTCCTGGTCGCGTTCGTTGGCGAGGCGCATGGCGAACAGCGTGTTGCATTGGGAGATGATGGTGGCGTCGAGCTCCGCCGGGCGTTGCGTGATCAGCGCGAGATAGACGCCGTATTTGCGGCCTTCCTTGGCGATGCGCGACACCGCCTTGCGGGTCGGCCCGAAGCCGGTGGTGCGGTCGGCGGAAGCGTAGCGGTGGGCTTCCTCGCAGACGAACAGCATCGGCGACGCGCCGTCGCTCCACAATCCGAAATCGAATGCCATGCGACACAGCACGGAGACGACCGAATCCACCACCTCTACCGGCAGGCCGGCCAGTTGCATCACCGTCATCGGCCGCCCGTTGGCGGGCAGGCGGAACAGCAGGCTGATGACCTCCGCCATGGTGTCGCCGCCGACATTGGCGTTCTCGAACATGAAAGCGTAGCGTGGATCGTTCTTCACCGTTTCGATGCGCATGATGAGCCGGTGATAGACGATGCGCGAGGAGCGGTTCTCCAGCTTGCCCATGCGCTGGTCGATGAGCGAAATGAGATCGACAAGCCGGTAGGGCACCGGCGTGTCGGCCGTATAGGCGGGGGTCTTGGCATCGAGCCGCCGCAGGCCGGCGCGGTCCGCATTCTGGTACTGCGTGTACAGCCCCTTCGCCATCGGGATGAGTTCGACCAGGACCTCGAGCTCCTCGGGGACGCCGGGGCGGCCGCCGAAGATGACGTCGACGAATTCCTCGAAGTTGAAAAGCCAGAACGGCAGTTTCAGGTTGCGCGGATTGAGCACTACGGCCTTGTCGCCGAAGCAGCGGCCATATTCGTTGTGGACGTCGAGCAGGAACACCCGCAGTGCTGGTCGCGCGATGAGGATTTCGTTCAGCAGCAGCGAGACGCCGGTGGATTTGCCGACGCCGGTGGAGCCGAGCACCGCGAAGTGCTTGCTCAGCATCTCCTCGATATCGATGCAGGTCGCGACGGACGGATCCTGTTGCAGGGTGCCGATGGGGATTTGGTCGGCGCGCGTGGGCGCATAGACCGTGTGCAATTGCTGGTGGCTCAGCAGATCGACCGGATCGCCGATGGACGGATAGCCGGTGATGCCGCGCTGGAAACGGCCGGCCGGGCCTTCGCCGATTTCGCCGAGAAGATCGACCGCCGCCACGGCGACATAGTCGCTGGCGGCCGGCAGGTTTTCGCGGCTCACTTCGGTGATCATGGCCACCAGGGTGCTTTTCGCGGTCCGGATGCCGAAGAACTGGCCGACGGTGGCGTTGATGCTGCCGTCGGACGCCGCGCCCGCCGCCATCAGCCCGATGCGGGCCAGCGAGCCGCGCACGGAAATCACGCGGCCCATTGATCGGGTTTGCAACGACGACGCCAACATCTCGGGCTCTGACCTGCCTGCATCCAGAATTATTCCGACTATGCAAAGCCCGGCTGCACAAACTGTTAAGCGGCTGAACGACTTTGCAGCCATTTTCCGGCCTTTGGAGCGCGCGCTGGCGCGGCATCGGAGGACGGTGGCGGCTAACTATGCGTGGCCAAAGGGGTATTTTTATCCGACCGCACGCTTGGGTCACCCGATCAGCCGGCTAACCCGTTGTTTACCATGGGAAATGTTTGACGCCGCAGAGCGTTGTCGGAGCTGGAGCCTTGAGGGTGGGAAGGGGGTGGCTCGGAAGGAGGGCCGCGCTATCGCGGCTGGCTGGGGAACCTGGATTCGAACCAAGACAAACAGAGTCAGAGTCTGTTGTGCTACCGTTACACCATTCCCCAATCGCGCGCGGACCCGATCCGGCCCGTGCTCTAGCCGTGGCGGATCGTCGTCCACGTCGGCAAATCGATTGCGCGCGCCCGATATAGAGCGGCGACGCGCCGAGGTCTACCCCCTGCGAACGATCATTGTCGACGGAATGACGCCGGCCTATGCGGTGAGGCCTTATCTGCGATAGCGCGGGGGCACCCCGCGCTTCTGCCAAAGTCGTTTACGGCCGGCCCGGAGGCCGGCGGGATCGCTGATATGGCGCTGGATCGCCGCCGTTTTGCGGCTATAGGAGACGGTATGCGGGGGCGCTCCCGGCGGGTATCCCGCCGTTCGCCCTTTCTCCGGGACCGGTTCAAGCAGGGTGGTGGCGCGGGTGCTCAAGGGCGTGAAGATTCTGGCGGGGCTGGTGGTCGCGGTCCTGCTGACGCTGTTCGCGGTGCGCATCTACGACAGCCAGACCGGACTGCCGCTTGAGCCATGGCACACCTATGTGCCGCACGAGGCCCGGGCCGCCGCCTTGGACAAGGCCGACTGGCGGCAATATCTGGCGTCCGAAGCCGCGCTGTTCGAGGACGTCCGCCGCGAGGTGACGCAAAAGCTCGGCCCGGACGAGCGGGTTCCGGTCAATCGCTATTTCGATGGCAGCCCGGTCTATCCGGGGCGCTTCGCGCAGGACTTCAACCGCTCGTTCGTGCTGCAGCCGGAAGGGCCGCCCAAAGGCGCGGTGGTCCTGCTGCACGGGCTGACCGACGCCCCCTACAGCATGCGCCATGTCGCGAAGTTCTATCGCGACCGCGGCTTCGTGGCGGTGGTGCCCCGGATGCCGGCGCATGGCACCGTCCCCGCCGCGTTGACCGACGTGCACTGGGACGACTGGCTGGCGGCCACCCGCCTCGCGGTGCGGGAGGCGCGTCAGGCCGCCGGGTCGTCGGTGCCGCTGCATCTCGTCGGCTATTCCAATGGCGGCGCGCTGGCGCTGATGTACGCGCTCGATTCCCTCGGCGATGGCACGCTGGCCCGGCCGGACCGCGTGGTTCTGCTGTCGCCGATGATCGGCGTCACGCGTTTCGCGCGGTTCGCCGGACTGGCGGGTCTGCCGGCGTTGTTCCCGGCCTTCGCCAAGGCGGCGTGGCTCGACATCATTCCGGAGTTCAATCCGTTCAAGTACAACTCGTTTCCGGTCAACGCCGCGCGCCAGTCGCATCTGTTGACACAGGCTTTGCAGCAGCGGATCGAGCGCGCCGCCCGAGACGGCAAGCTGGCGGACCTGCCGCCGGTCCTCACCTTCCAGTCGGTGATGGATTTCACCGTCTCGACGCGCGCGGTGATCACCGCGCTCTATGCGCATCTTCCCGCCAATGGCAGCGAACTGGTGCTGTTCGACATCAACCGCACCGCGAAGTTCGGCCCGCTGCTGCGCGACAGCGCCGACGCGGCGTTGAGCCGGATTTTGCCGACCGGGCTGCAGCGCTACAGGCTCACCGTGATCACCAACGCCGACGACAGGAGCGAGGCGATGGTCGAAAGGATCAGGGAGGCGGGCCGCGACGCCGAGACCGCGCGCCCGCTCGGGCTGTCCTATCCGCCCGGATTTTATTCGCTGTCGCATGTGGCGGTGCCGTTCCCCGCGAGCGATGGCCTGTACGGCGGCAAGCCCGATCCGGCCGATAATTTCGGCCTCAGTCTCGGGACGCTGGCGCCGCGCGGCGAGCGGAATGTCTTGATCGTCAGCCTGGATTCGTTGCTGCGCGCCACCTGGAATCCGTTCTTCGGTTTTATGACGGATCGCATCGGCGAGGGCATTGCGGCCACGGCTCAGGGGCCGCGCCGCTGAGCGCGCGGCGCCGGTATCAGTGATGACCGGATTGTGTGGGCGGCCGCGGTGGCGGGTCCGGCTCGGGATGGTCGCGGTCGCTGATCAGGATGCGCTCGGCCGCACCGGCGAGATCGTCGTACTGGCCGTTGCGCAGCGACCACATGAACGCGCCGAGGCCGACGGCGCCCAGCGCCAGCGCGATCGGGATGAGAAAGAAGAAATCCGGCATCGGGCTTTCTCCATTCGCCAGCGGCGGTGACGGTTTATGACGCCTCCGCCGCGACCGCCCGGTAAGCGTGCCAGGTGCCGTGGCCGAGCAGGGGAAACGCCACGATCAGGCCGAGCATGCCGGTGGCGAGACCGATCAGAAACAGCCCGAGAACGATCGCGCCCCAGGTCAGCATTGCGCCGAGGTTGTTCCAGACCAGCGCCATGCTGGTGCCCATCGCCGTCAGGGCGTCGGTGCGCCGGCTCAGCAGCATCGGGATCGAGAACGCGCTGATGCCGAAGGAAAACGCCGCGAACAATCCGCCGACCGCGCCGCCGACGAGGAGCATCGCCCATCCGGTCGGCGTCGTGAACAGCATCGGCGCGATGTGGTCGAGGCCGGGAAACGGCACGAGGCCGAAGAACAGCGCGTAGATGATGACGGCGGCCCGCATCCAGGTGATCACCAGCAGGCATAGCAGGATGCCCGCGAACAGAAGTTGCCCGCCGGATTTCGGCTTGACGAAAATCATCTGCGACAGGCTCACCGGCTGGCCGGCGGCGAGGCGGCGGCTCTTTTCGTAGAGGCCGACGGCGAGGATCGGGCCGACCACCATGAAGCCGGCGAACGCCGGGAACAGCACGGAGTCCCAGCCGACGCGGAACAGGCCGCCGACGATCAGGCTCGAGACCAGAAAGATCAGGAAGCCATAGGCGAGGCTCGGCCCCGGCCGGATGGCGAGGTCGTTCCATCCGAGCGCCAGCCATCTGACGGCGTCGGCCGGAGAGAGGTTGCGGCTCCAGCGGTTCCTGGTCGTCAGCGGCGGCACAACGGCCGGGATCATGATCATGGCGGGTTACTCCGTCCGTGCGTGAGCCGGCTTCGTCACTGCAGTCGAGCAGGATGACGTCGCGGCGCTGAAGCCGTTGTCCTTGCTGGTGTCGTCTCCCCGCCGGACATGGGCGACGCAATCGGGTTGCGAGGTGATGGCGACATAGAGCAGGTGGGCGTTCGCCGCGACGATCAGCGCAAGACCGGACACGATCGTCAGCGCGATGGCGACCGTCATCCTGCTCCGGCCGGCAGGTTTCGCCATGGCGGTCATTGCTCCGCCGCCCTGCGGTCGTACAGATAGAGCGCGAGAATCTTGCGGTCGAGCGCCGACAGCCGGCCCTCCCATGTCGGCATGTGACCCTGCCGGCCGTTCCAGAGGGTGGTGATGATCGCCTGCCGGTTGCCGCCGTAGATCCACGATCTGTCAGTCAGGTTCGGTGCGCCGGTGTCGGCGTTGCCCTTGGCATCGTCGCCATGGCAGCTCGTGCAGTTCGTCTCGAACACCGTCTTGCCGGCATCGATCTGGCCCGGCCTCGCGTCCCTGGCCACGGCCGGGTTCGATAGCGATTGCACGAAGGTCGCGACGTTCTCGATATCGGCCGCCGAAATCATCTGGTCGCGCCCGAACGCAGGCATCTGCGACACGCGGCTGTCGGGATGCGCCGAGTTGATGCCGACGCGAATGGTCTCGGCGATGGCTTCCGGGTCGCCGCCCCACAGCCACGAGGTAGTGGTGAGGTTGGGGAAGCCGGGGCCGCCTCGGGCGTCGAAGCCGTGGCAGGCGGCGCAGTTGTCGCCGAACAGGGTGTGTCCGGACTGGCGCACGATGGTCATCAGGCGCGGATCGGCCGCGATGTCCTTGAAGCTTTTCGCATCGATCTGCTGCGTCCACGTCGCGCGGTCCTGCACCGCCTCGGTGAGCGAGGCCCGCACTTCGGCGCGGTCGTCGAGGCCGAGCACGCCCCGGGTGTAGGTAATGCCGAGCGGCCATGCCGGCATCAGGATCCAGGACACGACCGAGATCGCCACCATGACGATCAGGAAGAAATAGACCGCGCGCGGCACCGGCGTATTGAGCTCCTTGATGCCGTTCCACTCATGACCCGTGGTCATGTGGCCGGTATACGGGTCGCGCTCCTGTGCCGTCATGGCTTGTCCTCGTCGGGTTTGTCCCTGTCGCGCAGGATCGACTTCGCGGCGCGATCGAAACGCTTTTTGTTCGACGGCCAGAACACGTAGGCGAGGACGACGACCGCCATCGCGATCAGGTAGAACAGTCCGAACGACTTCGAAAACCAGACGAGCGTGCTGTGATCTGTATCCATAGCTACCTCGCGGCGTTGGCGACGGGCCCATGGCCGGCATCGGTCAGATGGCCCAGGATCTGGAGATAAGCGACAAGCGCGTCCATCTCGGTTAGTTCCCCCGGCCTGCCGTCGAAGGCGCGGACCGCCGTGGCCTTGCCGTAGCGCGTCGTCACGCCCTCCGCGAACGGCGTGTCCGGCGCGGCCTGGCCGTAGGCGTCGGCGGCGGCGTTGGCGATCATGTCGTCGGTGTAGGGTACGCCCACCGCCCGCTGCGCCTTGAGATGAAGGCCGAGATCGTCGGTGCGCAGCGCCGTTTTCGCCAGCCACGGATAGGCGGGCATGATCGACACCGGCACCACGTCGCGCGGGTTGTTGAGATGGGCGACGTGCCATTCGTCCGAATACTTGCCGCCGATGCGGGCGATATCCGGCCCGGTGCGCTTCGAGCCCCACAGCATCGGATGGTCGTATTTCGATTCGACCGCGAGCGAGTAGGGGCCGTAGCGCTCGACCTCGTCGCGCAGGGTGCGGATCATCTGGGAGTGGCAGGCGTAGCAGCCTTCGCGCATGTAGATGTTGCGGCCCGCGAGCTCCAGCGGGGTGTAGACACGCATGTCGGGAGCGTCCTCCACCGTCTGGTGGATGGTGAACAGCGGCGCGATTTCGACGATGCCGCCGATGCTCGCCACGGCGATGATCGCCACGACGAGACCGATGGCCTTGCGTTCGAGCCGGTAGTGGAATCCGAAAAAGGTCATCCGCGCTACTCCCCCGGCTGAAGGATTGCGCCGGTGATTGCGGGTTCGGGTCTGTCGGCGATGGTGTCGGACGCGATGGTGCGGCTCGGGCCGCGGATCGTCATCCAGATGTTGTAGGCGCCGACGATGCCGCCGAGCAGGAACAGGAGGCCACCGACCGCGCGCGCGATGTAGTAGGGCCGCATCGCGATCAGCGAATCCACGAACGAGTAGGCCAGCGTCCCGCTCTCGTTATAGGTCCGCCACATCAGGCCCTGGATGATGCCCGAGTTCCACATCGCGAAGACGTAGACGATGGAGCCTGCGACCGCGAGCCAGAAGTGCACCTCGACGAGGCGCGCCGAATACATGCCCTTGCGCTGCCACAGCCACGGCACCGAGGCGTAGATCGAGCCGAAGGTGATCATCGCCACCCACCCGAGCGCGCCGGCGTGAACGTGGCCGATGGTCCAGTCGGTGTAGTGCGACAGCGAATTCACCGGGCGAATGGCGAGGAACGAGCCTTCGAAGGTGGTGAGGCCGTAGAACACCGCCGCCACCATCATGAAGCGCAGCGTGGCGTCGTCGCGCACCTTGTCCCACGCGCCGTTCAGCGTCAGCAGCGCATTGCCGGCCGATGCCCACGACGGCACCAGCAGCATCAGCGAGAACGTCATGCCGAGGGTCTGCACCCACTGCGGCAGCGCCGTGTAGTGCAGGTGGTGCGATCCCGCCCACATATAGAAGAAGGTGATGCCCCAGAAGCTGATGATCGACAGCCGGTAGGAGAAGATCGGCCGCCCGGCCCGCACCGGCAGGTAGTAGTACATCATGCCGAGAAAGCCCGCCGTCAGGAAGAAGGCGACGGCGTTGTGGCCGTACCACCATTGCGTCATCGCATCCTGCACGCCGGAGAACGCCGAATAGCTCTTGGTGCTGCCGAACGAGATCGGGAGCGCGAGGTTGTTGACGATGTGGAGAACCGCGACCACCAGGATGAAGGCCATGTAGTACCAGTTGGCCACATAGATGTGCGGCTCCTTGCGGCGGGCGAGGGTGCGCAGGTAGATGGCGAAATACACCACCCAGACGACGACGAGCCACAGGTCGGCGTACCATTCCGGCTCGGCGTATTCCTTGGATTGGGTGATGCCCATCAGGTAGCCGGTGACGGCGATCACGCAGAATAGGTTGTAGCCGAACAGCACGAACCACGGACTCAACTGGTCGGGCAGGCGGGCGCGTGTGGTGCGCTGAAGCACGTAGAAGGAGGTCGCGATGAGGGCGTTGCCGCCGAAACCGAAGATGACGCTGGTGGTGTGAACCGGGCGCAGCCGGCCGAAACTGGACCAGCCGCTGGCGAAGGTGAGGTCCGGATACACCAGAAGCCACGCCACCCAGTCGCCGATGAAAAACCCGAACACTGCCCACACCATCGCCACCACGATGCCGGCCTTGGTCGGGTCGTCGTAGTAGCGCCTCAGGCGTTCGTCGTTGGGCTCGGGATCGTAATAGACGGCGATGACCGCGAAGATCGCGGCGATCGCGGCCAGCACCACGAAGACGCCATGGATGCCGAGCAGATCGTTGCGCCCGGCGATGGCCAGCGCCAGCCCGCACAGGGCCAGCGCCACCAGGATGATCAATGCAAGCTGCCGCTCGTTCTTGGTAAGTTGTCCCAACATCCATATGCCGCCTGTTTCAGCGCCTCGCGATCAGATCCTGGCCGTTGATCTTTCAGGCTTGCGGCCGCCGTTGGCCATTTCACGATTTTGAAGTCGGAGGGCTCATCATCCGGACCGGCCAGGCGAGTCCGAACGGTGGTGCGACCCATGGCCGGCATGCCGGCGCAAGGCCGCTCTGCGGGCAAAGCCCGTCAAAAACCTCTTTTGGGGTGCCCCATCCCGCCTTTGCTTCGGTGCAAGGACAGGCAGGCTGACGACGAAGTCGCCATGGGTTAGAAGCGGACCCGGAATGTGGCTGCGCCACAAACGGCGGCCCTTCCCAAAAGAAGTATTTTTGATATATCTTATCCAGCGATGACAAGGCAAGCATTCAGATGCGGCTGACCAATTTCTCCGATTACGCCTTGCGCGTGCTGCTTTTCGCCGCCGCCCGCAAGGACACGCTGATCACCATCGAGGAGACGGCCCGGGTTTACGGCATATCCCGGGCGCATCTCATGAAGGTGGTCAACCAGTTGACCCGCTCGGGGTTTCTGAAGGCGGTGCGGGGGCGTTCGGGCGGCGTCGAACTGGCGATGCGGCCGAACAAGATTCGCCTGAGCGACGTGGTGCGGGCGACCGAGCCCGATTTCACCCTGGTGGAGTGCTTCGGCTCCGGCAATTGCTGCGTCATTACACAGCGCTGCCGGCTGCGCGGGGTTCTGAACGAGGCGCTGGCGGCATTCATCGCCACGCTCGAACGCTACACGCTGGAAGATCTGCTGCTCAATCCCGAGGACTTCGGCATTCAGCCCGCAGCCTGACCCGCACACCAATCTTGAGGATCCAACCATGACGGTCGATGAGGAAAACGGGGTTGAGCGCCGGGCGCGCCTGACGGCGGAACTGATGGCGAAGACCGGTATCGACGAACCGATGATCGAGCGTCTGGTCCGGACTTTCTATCAGCGGATTCAGGTCGAGCCGGTGCTGGGACCCATTTTTGACGAGAAGATCACCGACTGGGAGCATCATATCCAGAAGCTGTGCGCATTCTGGTCGTCGGTGACCCTGATGACCGGGCGTTACCACGGCCAGCCGATGCGGATGCATCTCAGCCTGCCGGTCGGCGCGGCGCACTTCGATCGCTGGCTGGCGCTGTTCGAGGCCACTGCCGCGGAACTGTGTCCGCCGGTGGCGGCCGCGTATTTCGTCGATCGGGCGCGGCGGATCGCCGATAGCCTGGAAATGGGGATTGCGACCGCGCGGGGGCGGATCGAGGCTCCGCGTCACTGGCGGCCCGCGCCGGAACCCGCTCTCAGTGACGCCCCGCACTCGGGATGAACCGGATCCGGCTGGTGATGAGGCCGTAGGTGGTCGGGCAGGCGCCCGGCAGCCCGGTCTTGCGGTGGAACGGCTGCTCCAGGCTGATCGACTGGCACGACAGGCGCGACGCGAGATCGTTGGCGCTGGCGATGATTGCGTCATCGACCCGTGAGCCGGGCATGCGCGCCACTACCAGATTGCTGAGACACAGCTTTTTCCTCGCCCGCAGGTCGAGATCGACGCGATAGCCGAACAGGGCGTGAATCAGCCCGCGCCGGTCCTTGATCGCGATCAGGCCGGTGCGGTCGGACGACGGGCGGCAGCGCCGCCGGGCAAAGCGCAGCCACTCCTCCAATGATATGCCGGCGTCATACAGAAAGATGAGCGGATAGGCGGATCTCGCATCCTGCACGCTGATCGAATGTGCTTGAAAATGCTGATCCATTGCTCACGTTTCAACCGTTTCCCACCCTAGCCAAATGAAGGGGAACAAATTATGATCAGACCCACATTGACGTGAATCAAGAGTTCAATCTTTTGAGTTTCGTCAAAGGTGCGAGTGATCGGTGTATTATCAAGCAGGCAACCGGGACGGACGACGATCATGGATATGTCTGAGCAGTGCACAGCGCCGGCAGGCCAGTGCAAGCATAACCGCAGCAACGCCGGGTGCGCCGAGTGCGGAGTTCGCCTGTTCAGCGTCTGTGGTGCGCTTGATGTGTCCGAGCTTGAGGCGCTGGAACGGATCAGCCAGCCCACCACTTTTGCACCCAAGACCATGCTGTTCGATCAGGGCGCGCTCGCCGGCAATGTGTTCAATGTCACCGAGGGCGTGGTCCGTCTCTACAAGTCGCTGCCGGACGGTCGCCGCCAGATCATGGGCTTCGCGCTTCCCGGAGACTTTCTCGGCCTGGCGCTGATGGACCGCTACGGCGTCACCGCCGAAGCCGTCAACCACGTCAAGGTCTGCCGTTTTCTGCGCTCGTCTTTCCTGTCGTATATCGACGGCAAGCCGCATCTGCTCAAGCGGATGCACGAGTTCACCGGCAACGAACTCAGCCTCGCGCAGGACCAGATGCTGCTGCTCGGCCGCAAGACGGCGGAGGAGAAGGTGGCTGCGTTCCTGATCAATCTGCAAGCGCGCTATGCCCGCATCGGTTCGATGTCGGTTACGGTGCCGTTGCCGATGGGCCGTCAGGATATCGCCGACTATCTCGGCCTCACCATCGAGACGGTCAGCCGCACCCTGACCAAGCTGGCGCGCGAGAAAACCATCCTGATCGTGCCGGATGGCGTCCGGTTGCTCAGCAGCGAACGGCTGGACCATCTGACCGCGGCGTGAGCGCGACCCTCGCTCATTATTCCCTTCGCGTCTGAATTCCGTTCGCGTGGGAAGGCGATGAGGCTGGCGTCGGCGAGCCGCGCTCGCCGGCAATGGACTTTGCCTTCAACCCGCTCGCCCCAAAAGAGACTCTGCCCGGCAGCCTGAATGCGTCGCGTGTGGCGCGTCCGCCCATGGTCCGGAGCGGGCGGAATGTTGCGCTTCGTCCCATTTTGCAGTGCGGCACGTCCATAAAATGAGACGGATTGGTAATTTGTAAGAGTGCCCGGTATCGCCGCGGGCCGAGACATCTTCGACAAGTCTCCCTGAAGCGTCCCTAAGAGCGCGAACGAGGGGACAGGAAATGGCCGGGTTCTTCGGAGTAGCGGTTGTGAGTCAGGTGCGCGAATTATCGCGCATCGCAACGCCAGCTATGTCGGGCTTCGGACCTCCAGACCTGTCTTCATGTCATTTCGATCGCGTCCGCCGTTGCGAAAGCGCGGCGCGCCAACACCCGGCTTCGCGCAAGCGAAGACCCATCAACTCAGGGAGACAAATGCCATGACGAGAACAACCTTGCTGCTCGCAAGCCTGCTCGCGACCACCGTTTTCACCGCCCCTGCGCTTGCCGCCGATCCGATCAAGATGGGAGTGGTGACGCCGCTGTCGGGGACCTATGCGCCGATCGGTCAGCAGGTCCGCTGGGGTCTCGAACTCGCAACCAAGGAAGTGAATGCCGCCGGCGGCATCATGGGGCGGCAGCTTCAGCTGATTTTCGAAGACGAGGAAGCCAACCCCTCCGTCGCCGTGCAGAAGGCCGAAAAGCTGTTCGAGGTGCAGAAGGTGGATTTCCTCACCGGCACCGTCAATTCCGGCTCGACGCTGGCGGTGGGCCAGACTGCGGAGCGCGCCAACAAGCTGATCGCGACCACGGTGTCCTTCGCCGACTCGATCACGACCGATAAATGCTCTCCGAACGTCTTCCGCGTCAACGCGCGCGCCGGCCAGCAATCGACCGCGCTTGCCGCGTGGGTGTCGAAGCAGAAGCCCAAGGCGCGCGTGTTCTTCCTCGGTCCCGACTACGAGATGGGCCGCTCCACGGTCGCGACCTTCAGGCGGACCATCGAGGGCCTCGGCGCGGTGTCCGTGGGTGAGGTGTTCGCGCCACTCGACAGCAAGGACTACACCCAGTATTTCGGCCAGCTTCGTCAGGCCAAGCCGGAAGTTCTCTATACCTCGGTGGCGGGCAACGACACCGTTCGCCTGCTGACGCAGATGCAGGATTTCGGCCTGCTTGGAAACCTGCTGGTGGTCGGCGCGTCCGGCACGGTGACGTCACAGAATATCGCGGCGATCGGCGCGGCCGCCAATGGCTTCGGCACCGGCGTCGGCTATTCGACCCAGATCGACACCCCCGAGAACAAGAAGTTCGTGGAAGCTTTCAAGGCCGCGAACAAAGCCGATCCCGATCTTTACGGCGCGGACAGCTATGGCCTGATCTATTTCTACAAGACCGCCGTGGAGAAGGCGAAATCCACCGACACCGACAAGGTGCGCGAGGCGATGCGGGGACTCGAATGGATGACGCCGCAGGGCAAGAAGACCATGCGGGCCGGCGACCATCAGGCGATCCAGCCGATGTATGTGGTTCAGGTCAATAACGGTCAGTTCAAGATCGTCGGCCATGTCAGCGGCGAGGACGCCATCGGCCCCGACGAGTGCAAGCGCTTCTGACGCACCGTCGCGCCGGCACGGCCATGTCGGCCGCTGGTCGAAGCCCTGTCGAGGATGCAGCATCCCCGCTGCATCCTCGCGCCATCGGCGTCCATGCCTGCCGCAGCCCATCGAACGCAACAAGAGCCCGCAACGGTGATGATGCATGACCGGACTTCTTGACTACGTGCAATTCGTGCTGGCGCCGCAAATGCTGACGGGACTGGCGCTCGGGATTGCCGTCGTTCTGGTGGCGCTCGGCCTGACGATCATTTTCGGCCTGCTCGATGTCATCAACATGGCCCATGGCGAGTTCTACGCCGTGGGCGCGTATCTCGCGCTGGCGCTCGGGGCGTCCGGGGTCAGCTTCTGGATTCTTCTGATCCTGGTGCCGCTGATCATGCTGCCGGTGGGGTATGCCGTGGAGCGCGGCCTGATCCAGCGGGTTTTCAATCTTCCCGACCGGCACGTGACGACGCTGCTGCTCACCTTCGGCCTCGGTCTTGTAATCGAGGAGGGGCTGAAGATCGTGTTCGGCTCCAACACCCAGCGTCCGCCGACTCCGATTCCGGGGGCGATCGACGTGATGGGCGTTCTGCTGCCGACCTATCGGCTGTTCCTGATCGTGGTCGGATTCGCCATCGTCGGCGTGGTGGCGATCATCATCAACAGGACGCAGCTCGGCGCGCTGGTCCGCGCGGCGGCGTTCGATCGCAACATGGCGGCGTCTCTCGGCGTGCCGGTGAAGCGGGTGTTCGCCTGGACGTTCGCGTTCGGCGTTGCGCTCGCCGGCCTCGCCGGCGTGCTGCTGGCGCCGATCTACTCGGTATTTCCGACCATGGGCCGCGACTTCATTTTTCTCGCCTTCACGGTGGTGATCGTCGGCGGCATGGGCTCGATCGCCGGCGCGGTGGTCGCCGGGCTGCTGCTGACGCAGGTGCAGGCGATTTCGAGCCTGATCGTGTCGCCGGTGTGGAGCGACCCCATCGTGTTCAGCATCATGGTGCTGATGCTGGTCGCGAGACCGCAGGGCCTGTTCGGGCGGCTTGGCCATGGTTGATCGCACGATGCCGCAGGGGCGGGTGAAAGTAATCGATCGCCTCGGCCTCGCGATGCGGGCCAGCCACGTTCTGGTCGCCGTCTTCATGATCGCGGCGCTGATCTTCGCTGCGGTCGGCGCGGCGATGGGCGACACGTTCTTTCTGCGGCTTGCGACCGAGGCGCTGATCTTCGCCGGGCTCGCGCTCTCCGTCGATATCCTGCTCGGCTATACCGGGCTGCTGTCGCTGGGGCAGGCGCTGTATTTCGGCCTCGGCGCCTACATCTCGGCCGTCGTCCTCAAGCAGGTGCCATCGTTCTGGGCGGCGATGGCCGCGGTTCTCATCGCTTCCATCGTGTCTGGCACGATCGCCGGGCTGATCGCGAACCGCGTGCGCGGCGTCTACTTCGCGCTGGTGACGTTCGGCCTGGCGCAGGTCGCCGCGCGTGCGGTCTACAACACGCGGGCGCTGGGCGCGTCGGACGGATTGATCGGCGTGCCGATCGTGCCGATCAATCTCGGCGTCGGCACGGTGATGTCCAACGCGCCGGCAGCCTTCTTCATCTTCACGCTCGCCTTCATCGTCGTTCTCTATCTCGTCAGCGCCTATGTGCTGGACACGCCGTTCGGGCGGATTCTCGTGGCGATGCGCGCCAACGAGCGGCGCGTTCCGTTTCTCGGCTATTCCACCCGCAATGCGCGGGTCGCAGCCTATGTGCTTGCGGCCGTGGTGGCCGCTCTGTCCGGCGCGCTCTATCCGATGCTGCGCGGCTTCGTGTCGCCGGAACTGCTGTTCTTCGCCACCTCCGGCAACGCCGTCATCACCGTGGTGACCGGCGGCGTCGGCACGCTGGCGGGGGCGCTTTACGGCAGCGTCATCCTGACGGTGCTGAAATCGGTCATCGGCTCGATGACCGAGCATCATCTCGTCGTGATCGGCCTTTTGTTCATGGCCACCGTGATCTTCCTGCCCAAGGGGCTGATGGGCATCGTGCGGCCGTGGATCGAACGCAGGCTGGGTGGAGGAGAGCGATGACCGCGGTCCTCGAAGTTCAAGATCTCGGCGTCGCCTTCGGCGGCATCCGCGCCGTCGATGGCGTTTCGTTCTCGGCCGAGCCGAACGCCATCACCACCGTCATCGGGCCGAACGGCGCTGGAAAATCGACGCTGTTCAATTTGATCAGCGGGTTGATCCGCCCCAATGCCGGGCGGGTCGTGCTGGGCGGCGTCGATCGCACCGCGTGTCCGCCGCATCTGATGCAGCGCGCGGGCCTCGGCCGCTCGTTCCAGATCACCAATCTGTTCTTCGAGCTGACCGTGTTCGAGAACCTGCGGCTTGCGGCGCAGCGTCTGGAAAGCGCGAAACGGTTGTGGCTGCCGGTCGGCCGCAGCGAACTGGCGCGTCAGCGGGTCGATGCGCTGATCGAGCGTTTCGCGCTCGCCGCCAAGGTCGGCGAACTGGCCGGCGCGCTGTCCCATGGCGAGCAGCGGCGGCTGGAGATCGCGGTGGCGCTGGCGGCCGAACCCTCGATCCTTCTGCTCGACGAGCCGACGCAGGGAATGAGCCATGCCGACACCGCGGACACCGCCAAGCTGATCCGCGATCTGACGCGCGACGTCACCATTCTCCTGATCGAACATGACATCGGTCTTGTCATGGATATTTCCGACCACATCGTCGTGATGCATCAAGGCCGGAAGCTGGCCGACGGTGCGCCGGCGGCGGTGCGGGCGGACCCGGCCGTCAAGGCCGCCTATTTCGGGCACGCATGATGTTCAGGATCGATAATCTTCAGGTCCATTACGGCCTGTCCCATGTCATCCAGGGGGTGAGCCTGGAGGCGCGGCCGGGAGAAGTGATCGGCATCTTCGGGCGCAACGGCGTCGGCAAGACGACGCTGATGAAGGCCATCGCCGGCTGGGTGAAGCCGAGCGGCGGCGAGATTTCGCTGGATGGCGCGCGTCTCGACGGGCTCGAGCCGGACGGCGTCTGTCGCCACGGCGTCGGTTTCGTGCCGGAAGACCGGCGCATCTTCCCCGGCCTCAGCGTCGAGGAAAATCTCAAGCTCGGCTTGATGCAGCGCCCGGGGCGCTCGCGCGCCGAACAGAACGCGGAGATCGAGCGCATCTACCAGCGCATGCCGCGTCTTGCCGAGCGGCGGCGTCAGGCCGGGACGACCCTGTCCGGCGGCGAGCAGCAGATGCTGGCGATGGCGCGCGTGATGATCGGCCATCCCAGGCTGGCCCTGATCGACGAGCCGAGCGAGGGGCTGGCGCCGATGATCGTCGCGGACATTTTCGCCATTATCGAAGAAATGAAAACCCGCGGCGCCATCGTGCTGCTGGTCGAGCAGAATGTTGCCGGCGCGCTCAACGTATCCGACCGTTTCTATGCCATCGAGCGCGGCGCGGTGGTCCTGACCGGCGACGCCAGGAGCGAAGCGGACAGGGCGCGGCTGATGGACGCGATCGCCGTCTAGAGCCTGATGAGATGCCCTTCGATTGGTCATCACCGACGTCATTGCGAGAAGCCATTAGCGCATTTACGCGCGTCTTCGCCGCGCTATGGCGACGAAGCAATCCATCCTGACTGTGCAGCTTATGGATTGCTTCGTGGAGTTATCATCGGGCGGCGCTTCGCGCCGACCCGTTGGCTCGCAATGACGATGCAACCTCACTGCATCTTGTCTAGGCGATCAGGCGAATACTGCTACCGGCTGACGTGCCGCAACGCCGATGCCGCCGCCGTGGACAGGTCTTCCGCGATCACCTCCATCACCGCCGCCATTGCCGCGGACACGATGCGGCGCGGATGCGTGACCCATGCGACGGTTCGCGAAATCGCCGGCTTGCGCAGGCGGTAGGCCTCGATCCGGCCGCCGGAGAGGGCGGGATTGAGAGCAATGCCGGGCAGAACCGTCACGAGATCGGTGGTCGCCACCACTTCACAGATCGCGGATAGCGTATCGATTTCCAGGCGGGGTTTCAGCGTGAAGCCGGCTTCCGCGGCGGCGGCGTCGAGAATTCTGCGCAGGCCGTGCCGGCGCGACGGAATGACGATGTCGAGGTCCTTCAGCTTTTGATAGGACACGATGCCCGACAGGGCCGCCTCGTTCATCGGGCCACGCGCCAGCATCATGTCCTCTTCGAGAATAGGATGCGCCGGCAGCGCAAATTTCCCGGCCGGCATGTTGATGATGGCGATATCCAGTTGCCCGGTGGCAACCCAGTCGGTCAGCACCTCGGTATAGCCTTCGCACACCAGAAGCTGGATCTCGGGGTATTTCGCCGCGATCCGGGCGGAGGAGGCGGCCAGCGTGCTTTGCGCTGCCGAGGTGATCATGCCGATGCTGACGCGCCCGGAAACCTTGCCGTCGAGCTGCGCCATCTCGTCGCGGGCGTGATCGACACTCTGCATGATCGCGCCTGCGAGGCTCGCAAATTTTTCCCCCGCCGGGGTCAGCGAGACGCCGTGGGCGGAGCGATGGAAAAGCTGCCGGCCGAACGATTTCTCCAGCTTGGCGATCTGCATGCTGAGCGCCGGCTGGACGATATTGAGCTGCCGCGCAGCGCGCGTCACATTGCCTTCCTGCGCCAGACAGAGAAAATATTGAATCTGCTTGAAGTCCATCGCGGAACTCTCGAAGGCGGGAGGTTGCCGTGATATTATCAACAAAAATGATGGAGAAAATCAAAATCAATTATTTGTATTGATTGGTCTCCATGCGTAGCCTGCGCGCGTCCGGCCTCTCTTCGGAGGGCCATGACAATGAAAGTGAATCCGATGATCGAATCCTCCCGGCGACGTCTGATCGTCGGTATTTCCGGTGCGTCCGGCGTCGTCTACGGCGTGCGGCTGTTGCAGCTTTTGCGTAATGCCGGCGTCGATACCCACCTCGTGATGTCCAAGACCGCCGAGGTGACCTTCGCCTACGAGACGGCGATGAAGATCGCCGACGTCAAGGCGCTCGCCCACACCGTCCACGGCATCGACGACATGGCGGCGTCGATCTCCAGCGGTTCGTTCCGGACCATGGGCATGATCATCGCGCCCTGTTCGATGCGCTCGATGTCGGAAATCGCCTCGGGCGTGACGACCACGCTGCTGACGCGCGCGGCGGACGTGACATTGAAGGAGCGCCGGCGGCTGGTGCTGATGGTGCGGGAAACGCCGCTCCACACCGGGCATTTGCGTTCCCTGACGGCGCTGTCCGAAATGGGGGCGATCATCGCGCCGCCGGTGCCGGCGTTCTACGCCAAGCCGGACAGTCTCAACGATATGGTGGACCATACGGTCGGGCGGGTGCTCGATCTGTTCGATCTCGATGTCGGCGTGGTCGAGCGCTGGGGCGAAACGCCCGCGCTCAAGCGCCGGTCGGGGCCTCGCGACGACGCCACGTGAGTCCATCCTCTCCAGCCCAATTGATTTCCGAGGACACGATGACCCAGAGCAGCTCCGTTCACTCCCTTGCCGGACACAACGCGCTCCCCGACCTGCGGACGTGGCTGCAACGGCTCGCGGCGACGGACAGGCTCGCGGTGGCGCGTGACGGCGTGTCGCTGACGGACGAGCTCGCCGCCATTTCCAAGAAGCTCGAGTTGGAACGGGCGGTCCTTTTTCCGTCGCCGGGCGGGCACGCCATGCCGGTGGTGTCCAATATTTTCACCGACCGCAGCTGGGTGGCGGACTCGCTCGGCATCTCGACCGACAAGCTGCTGCCGCGCTTTCAGCAGGCCGTGCGCCATCGGCTGCCGTGGGTCGAGGTCGATGAGGCCCCGGCGCAGGAGGTGGTTCACCGCGATGTCGATCTGCTGAAGCAGTTGCCCATTCCCAAGCACAACGAACACGACAGCGGTCCGTACATCACCGCGGCGCTGCTGATCGCCCGGAATCCGAAAACCGGCGTCCAGAACGTCTCGATCCATCGTTGTCAGGTGAGCGGTCCGGACCGCATCGGCGTGCTGCTGCTGCCGCGCCATACGCTGCATTACTTCAAGATGGCGGAGCAGGCGGGGGAAGGGCTGGACATCGCGCTGGTGATCGGCGTGCACCCGGCCTGCATCCTGGCGTCGCAGGCGATCGCCGCCGTCGATGAAGACGAAATGGAGATCGCCGGCGCGCTGCTCGGCCGGCCGATCGAGATGGTGAAGTGCAAGACCAATCAGGTGCGCGTTCCCGCGCATGCCGAAATCGTCATCGAGGGGCGCATTCTGCCCAACGTCCGCGAGCCGGAAGGCCCGTTCGGCGAGTTTCCGCAATATTACGGCCCGCGCGCCGACCGCGAAGTGATCCACGTCGCTGCCATCACCCATCGCAAGGATGCGATCTTTCACACCATCGTCGGCGGCGGAATGGAGCATCTCGTGCTCGGCGAAATTCCGCGTGAAGCGACCTTGCTGGAGCATCTGCAGCGCAGTTTTGCCAGCGTCCGCGACGTGCGTCTGACGCGCGGCGGCGTCTGCCGCTATCACCTCGTGGTCAAGGTGGAGAAAACCAGCAACGGCGAGCCCAAGAACATCATCATGGGCGCGTTCGGCGGTCACTATGATGTCAAGCAGGTCGTGGTCGTGGACATGGACGTCAATATCGACGATCCCGTCGAGATCGAGTGGGCGATCGCCACCCGCTTTCAGGCCGATCGCGATCTGATCGTGGTCTCCGGCGCGCAGGGATCGAAGCTCGATCCTTCCAGTGACGGTGGCATCAGCGCCAAGATGGGGATCGACGCCACCAAGCCCGTCGAGGCGGGGCCGATGGTGTTCAAGCGGATTCATGTCAACGGCCTGGAGCAGGTCGATCTGCCGCGCGTGCTGCAGGACGATCCGAAAGCGGCGTTCGCGCGGATCGTGACGGCCTGAGCGGACGTCGCGCCGCTCGATAGCAGCCCAGGTCGCGCGCGGCGGAACGACGCGGAGTGACCGGACGGGCATGATGCGATGCCTGCGGGATTGCTTGTTATTGCGATTCTTGGTTTTCTGCTGTCCAGGGTGCCCGACGAAATCGGGCGCCTGCTGATTTCATGGACAACCGGTTCCTGGAGAGGGACACATGTCGACAGCGTTGCGTATCGCGCATGGGACGTTCGGCAGGGTAGCGCTGCTGGACATGGATTGTTCGCTGGTGCGGCATGCGCATCCGCATTGTCACGTGCTGTTGAAGGTGGAAGGCGCGGACACGCAATTCGCGGTGGGCGACCGGGTGTATCCGCTGACGGATACCACCGCCGTTCTGGTCGATGGCTGGAAGCCGCACGCCTATGTCCACGATCCGAACCGTCCGCGCACGCTGATCCTGGCGCTCTATGTCGAGCCGCAATGGCTGAAGGAGTTCCGCCCGGGATGGGCGGCGAGCGGCGGCCCGGGCTTTTTCGTGCGTCCGAGCGGGGAAGTCTCGCCGCGCATTCGCGAACTGACCATGGCGCTTGCGGCCGACATGATGACCCGGCCCGATTGCGTGAAGGATCACGAAGCCCTGCTGTCCGATCTCATGATCGCCGTGATCGAGCGGTTCACGCCATGGCGCGAATTCCCGGCTTCGATCCGGGAAATGAGCGCAACGGGGCGTGACTGGCGCATCAGGCGGGCGGCGGAAGCGATGCGCGCTGATGGCGGGCGCTGCATGAACAT
Source organism: Bradyrhizobiaceae bacterium (assembly GCA_020544565.1). GTDB lineage: Bacteria > Pseudomonadota > Alphaproteobacteria > Rhizobiales > Xanthobacteraceae > Afipia. Next base: position 1,739,381 of record CP078014.1, on the reverse strand, counting down.
CGACAGCTTTGCCAAAGAGGCCGGCCTGTCGCGCGCGCATTTTTTCCGGCTGTTCGAATCCTCGATCGGTCTTCCGCCCAAGGTCTATCTGAACGTCGTGCGCATGGAGCAGGCGTTCGACGCGGTGTTGCATCAGGATGCCAGCGTCAGCGCCATCAGCGCGCGCCTTGGCTTCACGGAACCGGCTCATTTCACTCGGTTTTTCCGGAGCCACGCCGGCGTCGGCCCGCGCGAATTCCGCAATGTGTCGCGGCTGGCCAGTTGATGCTGCAGCGCACTTTCTCATGAAATGAGACGGGTTGGTAAGTCGTGAGAGGGGCAGGTATGGCTTGCCCCGCTATCTCACTGACAAACACCTGTACGCGCGACGAAACAAGCGCGGCGGGAGCAAGTTCAGGATGGCCAGACCCGCTCAGTCTGCATCGGACGTCGATATCGGCCACCCATGGGTGGGCCGATCGATCGAGCGTGTCGAGGACATGGCGCTGCTCACGGGCCGCGGCCGCTTCATGGACGACCTCGGCACCCGGCCGGGGACGTTGCACGCGGCGATCCTGCGATCTCCTCACGCCCATGCCGATATCGTCTCCATCGACACGTCGGCAGCGCTGAAGGCGCGCGGCGTTGTCGCGGTCCTCGTCGGCGAGGACGTCAAGGCGCTGACGACGAGCCTCGTGGTCGGCGTCAAGGCGCCGGTCGAATGCTGGCCCATCGCCGTCGGCCGCGTTCGCTATGTCGGCGAGCCGGTCGCCATCGCGGTGGCTGCCGACAGGTACCTGGCCGAAGACGCGCTCGATCTGATCGAGGTGGAATACAAAGCGCGCGCCGCGATCATCGATCCGCTGGCGGCGCTTCTACCGGACGCCCCGGTTCTTCATGACGGTTTCAACGGCAATGTCGCGAGCGACAGACGGTTTCGCTACGGCGACCCCGAGCGGGCTTTCGCCGAGGCTGCGCACCGGATCGCCATCGATATCAGATACCCGCGCAATTCCTGCACCCCGATCGAAACCTACGGCGTGATCGCCGACTACAACCCGGCCGAGGACGCTTTCGATGTGCTGGCCAACTTCCAGGGGCCGTTCAGCATTCATGCGGTGATTTCCCGCGCGCTCAAAGTGCCGGGAAACCGCCTGCGGCTGCGCACGCCGCCGGATTCCGGCGGCAGCTTCGGCGTCAAGCAGGGGGTGTTTCCCTATATCGTGCTGGTGGCCGCAGCCTCGCGCGCCGTCTGCCGTCCGGTGAAGTGGATCGAGGATCGTCTCGAGCACCTCACGGCGTCGGTGTCTGCCACCAACCGCGCCACCTCGCTTGCGGCCGCGGTCGCCGCCGACGGCCGCATCCTCGCGCTGGACTGGGATCAGGTCGAGGATTGCGGCGCGCATCTGCGCGCGCCGGAGCCGGCAACGCTGTATCGCATGCATGGCAACCTGACCGGCGCCTACGATATTCGCAATATGGCGGTGCGAAACCGCGTTGTCGTCACCAACAAGACGCCGACCGGATTGAACCGCGGGTTTGGCGGGCCGCAGGTGTATTTTGCCCTCGAACGGCTGATGCAGCGGATCGCCGTGGAGCTGGGGCTCGATCCGCTCGATGTCATCCGCCGCAATCTTATTCCCGCCGACGCCTTTCCTTATCGCACCGCGAGCGGCGCGCTGCTCGATTCCGGCGACTATCAGGAAGCGCTGATCCGGGGCGCGCGCGACGGCGGCCTCGATGCGCTGAAGGCCCGGCGCGACGCGGCGCGGGCGGAAGGGCGGCTCTACGGCATCGGCTATACGGCGGTGGTCGAGCCCAGCGTATCGAACATGGGCTACATCACCACGGTGCTCACGCCGGAGGAGCGTCGCAAGGCGGGGCCGAAGAACGGCGCGCAGGCGACCGCGACCGTGGCGCTGGACCCGGTGGGTGGCGTGTCGGTTCATGTCGCCTCGGTGCCGCAGGGGCAGGGGCACCGCACGGTGCTGTCGCAGGTGGTGGCCGACGTGTTCGGGCTCACGCCCGCGGACATTCGCGTCAATACCGAGATCGATACCTCGAAGGACGCGTGGTCGATCGCCTCGGGCAACTATGCCAGCCGGTTCGCCGCCGCGGTGGCGGGCACCGCCAGGCTCGCCGCACAGCGGATTGCTACGCGTTTGGCCCGCATCGCGGCCAGCCAGTTCAACGTCGATGTCTCCGATATCGTTTTTTCCGGCGGTCAGGTGCTGTCCCGGCACAACCCGGAAAACCGGGTTGCGTTCTCGCGCCTCGCGGCGCTCAGCCACTGGTCGCCCGGATCGCTGCCGGACGATGTCGGCAACACCATTCGCGAAACGGTGTTCTGGACACCGCCCGAACTGACGCCGCCCGACGACAAGGATCTGATCAACTCGTCGTTGTGTTACGGATTCATCTTCGACTTCTGCGGCGTCGAGATCGACCGCACCACGCTGGAGACGCGCATCGACCGCTACGTGACGATGCATGATTGCGGCGTCATCCTGCATCCGGGCATGGTCGATGGCCAGGTGCGCGGCGGCTTCGCGCAGGCGGTCGGCGCGTCGCTTTACGAGGAATATGCTTACGCGCCGGATGGCAGCTATCTCACCGGCACGCTCGCGGACTATCTGCTGCCCACGACAGCCGAGGTGCCGGAGCCGATCATCCTGCACATGGAAACGCCGTCTCCGTTCACGCCGCTCGGCGCCAAGGGTGTCGCCGAGGGCAATTGCATGTCGACGCCGGTGTGCATTGCCAACGCGGTCGCCGATGCGCTGGGCGTCAAGGATCTCACGCTGCCGCTGGTTCCGGCGAAGCTCGCCGATCTCGTGCGCGGGGCCGAGCCGGCCGCGCCGGCCGGCGGCGGCGCTTCCGCTGCGCCGATCGCGAAGCCCGGCGACCGTCGTCTGCGCGGCGAGGGGACCGCGTCCGTCGCGGTGCCGCCCGAGCGGGTGTGGGACATGCTGCTCGATCCCGAAACGCTGAAGGCGGTGATCCCCGGTTGCCAGAGCGTGGACAAGGTATCGGACACCCATTTCCGCGCCGACGTCACGCTCGGCATTGGGCCGGTCACGGGCCGCTACCGCGCCAATGTCAAACTGTCGGACCTCGATCCGCCGCGCGCCGTGACCCTGTCCGGTTCGGCCGAAGGCGCACTCGGCTTTGGCGGTGGCGAGGGCCGCATCACGCTGGAGCCGGACGGCAACGGTGGCACGCGCATGACGTATGTTTACGAGGCGGCCATCGGCGGCAAGGTGGCGAGCATCGGCGGTCGCCTGCTCGATGGCGCCGCCCGCGTCATCATCGGCCAGTTCTTCGCGGCGCTCGCGCGTCAGGCCGGCGGCAGCGCCCCATCGCAAAACGGCGTATCGCTGTGGGATCGGCTGCGGCGCCTGTTGGGGCGGACATCATGAAGCCGGCCGCTTTCGACTACGTGCGCGCGGACAGCGTGGGCGAGGTGCTCGACATTCTCGCCAAAGAGGGCGGTGACGCACGCATCATCGCCGGCGGCCAGTCGCTGATGGCGATGCTGAACATGCGCCTCGCCAAGCCGAAGACGCTGATCGACATCATGCGGCTGAAGGAACTGGAGCGCATCGAGGTCAAAGGCAATACTGTCACCATCGGCGCGGGCGTGCGTCAGGCGGCGGTGCTGGCGTGGCCAGAGCTTGCAGGCACGGTGCCCTTGATCGCCAAGGCGCTGCCGTGGACGGGACATGTCCAGACCAGAAGCCGCGGCACCGTCTGCGGCTCCATCGCCCATGCCGATCCCAGCGCCGAACTGCCGCTGTCGCTGATCGCGCTCGGTGGCGAGGTTCATCTGCGCAGCGCGAAAAGGCGGCGGCGTCTGGCGGCGAAGGATTTCTTCGCAGGCATGATGGCGACGGGGCGCGCCAATGACGAACTGATCGAGGCGGTGTCTTTCCCCGCCGGCGATGCGCGATGCGCGTTTCGCGAGGTTGCGCGCCGCCATGGCGATTTCGCTATCGTCGCCTGCGCGGCGGTGGCGACGGCGAGCGGCGTGCGGTTTTCCGTCGGCGGGGTGGCGGACGTGCCCACCGCGCGCGACTGGCCGCGACTGGAGGGCAGTGCACTCGACGATGCGCTGAACGCCTTCGCCTATGAGCTCGAGGCGCGGGACGACGTCCATGCCACGGCCCGCTATCGCCGCGATCTCGTCCGCGCGATCGGCCGGGATTTGATTCGGGAGGTGCTGCAATGACGCGCCTGGCATCGGCGACGCGCCATCCGGTGCGGTTCACGCTGAACGGCAAGCCGACCGAGGGCGAGGCCGAGCCGCGGCTTCTGCTCACCGATTTCCTGCGTCAGCACATCGGCGCGACCGGAACGCATGTCGGCTGCGAGCACGGCGTTTGCGGCGCCTGCACCGTGACGGTGGACGGCATGCTGACCCGCGCCTGCCTGACGCTGGCGGTGCAGGTCGATGGCTGCGATGTCCGCACCGTCGAAGGGCTCGCGCCGGCGGTGGACCGGCTCGGGATTTTGCAGGCGGCTTTCCGTCGCCACCACGCCCTGCAGTGCGGCTTCTGCACCGCCGGCATTCTGATGTCGCTGGATCACTTTCTGCGTCATCACCCGACTCCCAGCGAGAGCGAGATCCGCGATGTGATCGGCGGCCATCTCTGCCGCTGCACGGGCTACACACCCATCATCACGGCCGCGCTCGATGCCGCGGCCGAACTGGCGGAACAGTCAAGAGGGGAGAAAGCAGATGCTTGATCTCGGAAGCAGCTTTGTCGCGAGCGTCGCGCGCGATCCGGATGCCGTCGCCATCGTCGACGGCCCGCTCCGGTTGAGCTATCGCGAGTGGTATCGCCGGATTTCCTCGCTGGTCGCATCGTTCGACCGGATCGGCCTGAGGCCGGGCGATCACCTCGTGACCGTGCTGCAGAACCGCTGGGAAGCGGCGACCATTCACTGGGCCTGCCAGTTCGCCGGGATCGTCATCACGCCGATCAACTGGCGCGCCAAGGCCGATGAAGTGGATTTCTGTATCGCGAACTCCGAGGCTTGCGCGATCGTCTATCAGGACGTCTCCGCTGAGGCGGTGCACGAGTCGCAACTGGCGCGCCGGCTGCGCTGCATGACCGTGGACAGGGACGAGTGGGCCGGAAAACCGATCGCGTTCGACGGCATGATTGCCGAGGACGCGCCCGACGCCATGCCGCGCGTGAGCGCCGACGCGTGGTCGATCATGCTCTACACATCCGGCACCACGTCGAAGCCCAAGGGGGTGCCGCGCCGGCATCGGGCCGAGCGGGCGGCGGGCGTCGCGCATGTGGCGCAGAATCTGTACCGGCGGGGTGAACGCACGCTCGGGGTGATGCCGCTCTATCATACCATGGGCGTGCGCTCGCTGATCGCGATGTCATTGATCGGAGGGACCTTCGTCTGTCTCCCGCGCTACGATACCCGGCAGGCGCTGGGGTCGATCGAGGCGGAAAAGATCAGCAATCTTTATCTGGTTCCGACGCTCTATCATGATCTCGTTCATCATGACGCCTTCGCGACCACGGACGTGTCGTCGGTGCGCAAGATCGGCTTCGCCGGCGCGTCGATGACCGACGCCCTGCTCAAGAAGCTCGACGATGTGTTCCGCCCGGAGCTGTTCGTCAATCACTACGGCAGTTCGGAGATTTATACCTTCACCATCGATCAGAACCCGGTGGCCAAGCCAGGTTCGGCGGGCAAGGCCGGCATCAATCAGCATGTGCGGGTGGTCAAACTCAATGCCAGGTCGGTGACGGATGTCGCCGATATCGATGAGGAAGGCGAGATCATCGCGCTGCTCGCCAGCGACGAGGCGTTCGAGGGATACTGGCATCGGCCGGAAGCGGATGCGAAAGCGCTGCGCGAAGGCTGGTATTTCACCGGCGATACCGGATTCATGGATCGCGACGGCGACCTGTTCGTCACCGGGCGCGTCGATGACATGATCATCACCGGCGGTGAGAATGTTTCGCCGGTGGAAATCGAAAGCTGCCTGTCGCTGCATCCGGCCGTTTCGGAAGTCGCGGTCGTCGGCCTGCCCGACGAGAAGTGGGGAAAAATCGTTGCGGCTTTCGTCAAGCGCAGCGCGTCCGTCACGGAGAAGGAACTCGAGCAATTCTGCCAGACGTCGGGTCTGGCGAATTTCAAACGTCCGCGGCGGTTTGTCTTCGTGGATGCGATCCCGAAATCGCCAGTGGGGAAGCTGCTGCGCAGGCTTCTCGTTTCCGGCGACTATGAGCCGGAACGCGCTCCGCCGTCCAACGCGGCCTGATTTTCAATTTCAACAGAAGGAACCTGCACCATGCCGTCCGCCTATACGTTCACCGATCCTCGCCTTGCCAAGCTCGACGGCTTTCAGGTGGAAATCGACGAGGCGCGGGAGCGCGCCGATATCATCCTGAACCGGCCGCCGTTCAACATTGTCGCCATGCCGCAGCGCGATCAGTTGCGCCTCGTGTTCGAAACGCTGGATGAGGATGCGCGCGTTCGCGTCATCGTCGTGCGCGCCGTGGGCGAACATTTTTCCAGCGGCGGCAACATCGCAGGCTTCATGGAGGCGTCGCCGGAGCACGTCTCCAAGCTGGCGTGGAACATCGCGGCGCCGGCGCGCTGCGCCAAGCCTGTGGTGGTCGCCAATCGCGGCTATTGCTTCGGTGTCGGTTTTGAGCTGTCGCTCGCCTGCGATTTCCGCATCGTTTCGGAGACGGGACAATACGCGCTGCCGGAGCAGAAGCTGGGCCAGATTCCCGGCTCGGGCGGCTCGGCGCGGCTGCAGAAGATGGTGGGCATCACCCGCACCAAGGATATCGTGATGCGCTCCAAGCGGATCAGCGGCAAGCAGGCGGTGGAATGGGGCATCGCCACCGAGTGCGTTCCCGATGCGGATCTGGAGAAAGCGACCGACAAGCTGGTGGACGAACTGCGCAGCTTCTCGCCGCTGGCGCAGCGCACCGCCAAGAAGCTGCTCAACGATACCGAGGATTCGACGCTCGCCATCGCGATCGAGCTGGAGGGGCATTGCTACAGCCGCCTGCGCCAGTCCGACGACTTCAAGGAAGGCGTCGAGGCGTTCCACTCCAAGCGGGCGCCGAAGTTCACCGGCCGCTGACATTATGCGCCGCCGGCCGGCGGCGCGATTCTCATCATCGGGACACGGCGCGCGTCGCCGTGTCCGTCGCTTTCGAAACAGGGTGATAGATCATGCCGCTCAGCGCCGAGAACCTGATCGACGGCCACTGGCTCCCGGCACAGTCGGGCGATACGCAGTGCAGTATCGATCCGTCCAGCCAGGCGGTGATCGGCCGCTACAGTGCGAGCGGCGTCGCGGATGCGCAGGCTGCGATTGCGGCCGCGAAGCGCGCATTCGAGCGCCCGGAATGGTCGCAGAATCCGCGGTTGCGCCAGATGGTCATGCTGCGCTGGGCGGATGCGATGGAGCGCCGCGCCGATGAACTGGCGCGGCTGCTGACCCTGGAGAACGGAAAGCCGCTGTCCCAGTCGCGCGGAGAAATCGCGGGCAGCGTGTCCGAGATCCGCTATTATGCCGGCCTTGCGCGTTATATTCCCGGCCATGTCTTCGAGGTTGAGCCGGGAGCGTTCGCGACGCTGCTGAAGGAGCCGGCGGGCGTCGCCAGCCTGATCATTCCCTGGAATGCCCCCGCAGTTCTGCTGATCCGTGCGTTGACGCCTGCTCTTGCGGCGGGATGCACGACGGTGATCAAACCGGCGCCGCAGACCGCGCTCATTTCCGCGGCGATCATCAAGTCCCTGCACGAGGTCGAGGGTCTGCCCAAGGGCGTGGTCAATCTGGTGAGCGAGCAGGGGCATGACGTGGCGAGCCATCTGGTGGCGTCGCCGGATGTCGATGTCATCTGCTTTACCGGATCCAACGCGACCGGACAGCGCATCATGGCCGCCGCCGCGCCGACCATGAAGAAACTGTCGCTGGAGCTGGGCGGCAAGTCCGCCTGCCTGGTGCTCGAGGATGCCGATGTCGGTGGGATCGCGCCGAAGCTCGCGGCTGCGGCCACCATCATTGCGGGTCAGCAGTGTACCGCGGCGCGGCGCGTGCTGGTTCATGCGTCGCGATACGAGGAGATGAAGGCCGCCCTCAAGGCCGCTCTTGCGGGATTGAAAGTGGCGCCGGGAACCATGCCGGACGCGGATATGGGACCTTTGATCGACGCCGCGGCCTTCGCCGGCGTGTCGAAGCGGATCGAGGACACCATGGATGCCGCCGACGAGGTGGTGCTGCGCGGCGTCCGGCCGGATGGCGATCGCGCCAGCGGATTTTTCCTGACGCCGACGCTGGTGGCGCATCGCGATACCTCGGCCTTCTTCGTTCAGGAAGAAATCTTTGGGCCGCTGGTAGTCATCGAGAAATTCGAAGACGAGAAGGAGGCCGTCGCTCGCGCCAATCATAGCGAATATGGCCTGTCGGCCAGCGTGTGGACGCACGACGGCGCGCGGGCGATGCGGGTGGCGCGCGCGCTCCGCAACGGGACGGTGTGGATCAACGACCACAACCGGCTGTTTGCCGAAGCCGAAACCGGCGGTTATCGCCGCAGTGGCCTTGGCCGGCTGCACGGATACGACGCGCTGATCGACTTCGTCGAGATCAAGCACGTGTTTCAGAACTGCGGAGTCGTTTAGGCGATGGATGAACCGTTCTTTGGCAGTCCGGGCAACGCTGGCGCATCCGCGATGCCGTGTCTGCCGAGTGCGAACAGCTAGTGGAGTGACATGCAGCCTGTTTCCAACATGCGGGCTTGTTTACGTGACCGCCGCCTATCGGGCGGCTGCGAGCGCAGCGGGGCGCGGCTCGCCTTCGATCTTCAACTTGTGCTCCATGAAATCAAGGAAGGTCCGCAGGCGGCGCGACTCCTTGCGTTTGCCGGGGTAGGTGGCGGAGACTTCCAGCGTCGGGCTTTCCCAGTCGGTCAGCACCCGGACGAGCCGCTTCGCGCGAACGTCGTTCTGGCACATGATGTTGGGCAGGATGCCGAGGCCGACGCCGCCGATCACCAGTTCGCGGGCGATGCCGATGTGGTTGACGGTGATACGTCCGGTGACGTTGATGACCTTGGCGCCCTGGCCGCTGCGGAAATTCCACACGCCTTCGGCGCGCTGGTGTTCGGTTACGATACAGTCGAACCGGCCGAAATCCTCGATGTTGAGCGGAATGCCCGTGCGCTCCAGAAATCGGGGGCTGGCGTAAACGCCGCGCGTGATGCTGGCGAGATGCCGCGTGCCGCCCTGGGTTTCCAGCAACGGGCCGAGCTGAACGGCGACATCGTAAGGTTCCACCGAGACATCCACCCAGCGGCTGTTGGCGTCGATCACCAGATGAATGTCGGGATAGCTCACGGCGAAGGCGGCGATCGCGCTCGACAGCCAGCCGATGCCGAAATCCACCGGCATGCTCACGCGCAGCGTGCCCCGCAGTTCCGTCTGCATGCGCGCGGTGCCGAGACCCGCCTCATCGATCTCGGCCGCGATCCGTTCGCAATGTTCGTACAGCGTCTGCCCGATGTCGGTGGTGGTGAGCTTGCGGCTTCCCTTACGGAACAGAACCGCGCCGGTCTGATCTTCGAGAAACTGGATTTTGCGGCTGATGGTGGACTTCGGAATGCCGAGCTTGTTGGCGGCGGCGCTGATGCTGCCGGCGTTGGCGACTTCGAAAAACAACAGCAGGGCATTGAGGTCGAGTTGTCTGGCCATCCCGCAGGTCTCCGAACGCCGTTTCGAGCAACTCATGAGGCTCTCGATCGGGCATTTCTGTCTCATATTTGGAACGAAGTCGGGTTCAAAATGCGCCACCGTTCCGGCTTTGACAAGGTTAGAGTGTCTTTCAACAAACAGTGAGCGGTGGCGTCGTACGCGCTTCGGGCTCGAAGAAACATCCAAGTGGCACGTGAACCGGGGAGGATAATGATGGCCAATTTCACGCGACGGGCTTTTGTAGGGGCAACCGCGTCTGCATCCCTGATGCTTTCGCCGAACGTCAAAAGAGCATTCGCCGACAGTGAGATTCCGGTGCGATGGGCGTCGCTGCAGCCCGGCTTCACCGTGCTGCCGGTCCAGTACATTCTGGCGAACAATCTCGGGAAGAAGCACGGGCTGCGCTTCACCGACCCGGTGCCCTACACGGCGGTATCCACCTATTACAACGATTTCGTTGCCGGCAATTACGATGTGTGCATCGGAAGCTGGGACACGTTCGCGGCGCGTCAGCAGTCCGGCGTGCCGATCAGGTATCTCTGCACCATCACCGACGCCAACATGATCGCGATGCTGGCGCCGAAGACCGGCGTGTCCGATGTCTCGCAGCTCAAGGGCAAGACGATCGCCGCGCTGCAGTCCACCGGCACCTATCGCATGGTGCGCGCGCTGATCAAGGAAGCGCATGGCATCGATATCGAGAAGGACGCCACGATCCAGAACGTCGACAACCCGGCGGCCTCGGTCACGCTGGTGATGGCGGATCGCGCCGATGCCGCGCTGTCGTGGGAGCCGAATATCACGACCGGACTGATGAAGAAGCCGGATCTCCGCGTCATCTTCAAGGCCGGCGACGCCTATCACAAGATCAGCGAGGGCGATCTGCCTTACTTCGGGGTCGGCGTGCGCCAGGAACTGCTGGACAAGCATCCGGGCATCGCCGCCAAGATCAGCAAGGTGTTCGAGGAGTGCCTGAGCGGAATCAACGCCGATATTCCCAAGGCGGTCGATCTGTTCGGCGCGAAAACGGGCGTTCCCAGCGACATCCTCAAGGAAGCGCTGGGCTCGAAGCGTCTGACGTTCAAGTTCCGACCGATGACGGATCAGGCGTCGCGCAAATCGGTTCTCAAGGCCAGCGAGTTTCTTGCGCGCAACGGGCTGCTGACCAAGCCCGTTGACGACAAGTTCTTCGCTTCCTGAACCGTACGGCGACTGGAATGGCGGTGGATTTGAAAACGGACAGCGCTCCGGGGAAATCGCTCTCCGGAGAGCGGGAGACTTTCAAGCCGTTGGCCGTCGTGGCGCGGCCGCGGAGAAACCTGGAGAGCAGGCGCGATCTGTTCGCAACCGGCGTCGTCGTCGTGGTGCTGTTGATCGCGATGGAGATCACCAGCCGGTACGTGCCTGATTACATCATGCCGTCGCCGGTCGCGGTCTGGAATGCGGCCCGCGAATTGTTCTTCTCGGACCCGTATCACGTCGCGGTGACGCTCGTTCGCCTCGCCGTGTCGGTTTCGGTCGCCATGTTCGTCGGCGTGCTGCTCGGCCTGATCATGGGCATGTTGCCGGCGGTGCGGCCCTATCTCAAGGCCATCGTGGTGATCGATACCGGCATTCCGGCGCTGTCGTGGATGCTGATCGCGGTGTTCTGGTTCAAGAATCCGGAAACCCGGATATTTTTCATCCTGCTCGTGATCCTGCTGCCGTTCTACGCGCTCAATATCTATGAGGGCGTGCGCGCGCTGCCGAAAGATTTCGTCGACATGATCGAAAGCTTTCGCCCGTCGCGCTGGCAGGTGCTGCGCTATCTCATCCTGCCGCATATCGTGCCCTATATCTTCCTGACCACGAAGTCCGTGATCGGCTATGCGATCCGCATGGTGATCTTCGCCGAACTCGTTGCGTCGGCGGTGGGCATCGGCGCGCGCATGAATCTGGCGCAATCGACCTTCCGCATCGATCAGGTGCTGGCCTGGACCTTCTTCCTGGTGATCCTCAATCTCGTGCTGCAGGCGCTCGTCAACGGCGTGGAAAAGCTGGCGTTGCGCTGGCGCGCGGAGGCGACAGTCCGATGACCGAGACCCTGATCGAAGTCCGCAACGTCACCAAGATGTTCGGGTCCTACCTTGCGGTCGACAATCTGTCGCTGAACGTTCAGCGCGGAGAGATCGTCGTTCTTCTCGGACAGACTGGCGCGGGCAAGAGCACCGTGCTCAATCTGATCATGGGCACGACATCTCCGAACCAGGGCACCGTGCGCGTTGCTGGGGTTGACCCGTACAATTCCTTCAAGGCGCTGAAGGGGCGGCTGTCCGTCAGTTTTCAGACGGACCGGTTGCTGCCGTGGCGGACCGCGGTGGAAAATGCCGAGCTGGGCCTGCTCATTCTCGGCAAGCCGAAGAGCGAAGCCCGCAAAACCGCGAGGGAATGGTTGCGTCGGGTGCGCCTCGATGATGCTGACGACAAGTACGTTCATGAGCTGTCTGGCGGCATGCGGCAGCGGGTTTCGCTGGCGCGCGCGCTGGCGATCGATCCGGAGATCGTGTTCCTGGACGAGTCCTTCAGCCAACTCGACCATGTCACGTCGCGGGCCTTGCGGCGCGATTTCTATCAGATCGCGCGCGAGCTCAGGAAAACCTGCCTCCTGATCACCCACCGGATCGACGACGCGCTGGAGATGGCGGATCGCGCCATCGTTCTCAGCTCTCCGGCGCGGATCGCGCTTGAAGTCGGGATCGACGAGACGGCGCGCGCGGACCCCGCCAGAATCGCGGAGCTCCACGCCCAGATCGCCGCCGCCATGGGCGGCGAGGGCGACGACGACGAGCATTGACGCTGTTTCCACCAGATCACGAGATGCAAAAAACGAAGACCGGAGACTTTGTCCCATGAGCTACCAGGACGTCATTCTGAAACGTGAAAACGGGTGGGTCGAGATCACGATCAACCGCCCCGAGAAGCTGAATTCGCTGCGCGAGCAGACGGCCGAGGAAATTCTCGGAATTCTCAACGAGGTGGAGCACGATCGTGACGTGCGCGCGGTCATCCTGCTCGGCAGCGACAAGGCGTTCTGCACCGGCATCGACACCAGCGAATTCACGATCCAGGAAAACGGCTATTTCGATTTCTACCGCTTCCGCAAGCGCACCCGGAAGGTCAACCGGCTGTTTCGCGAGGTCGGAGCCTTCACCAAGCCGCTGATCTCGGTGATCGAAGGGTTTGCGCTCGGCGGCGGCCTCGAACTGGCGCTCGTAGGGGACATGATCGTCGCCGGCGCGAATGCGAAGTTCGGCCTGCCGGAAATCAAGCTTGGCATGATGCCGGGCGGCGGCGGCACCCAGACCCTGCCGCGCCTGATCGGCAAGCCCCTCGCCAAGGAATTGATGTGGACGGGCCGTCGCATCACGGCGGCGGAGGCGGAGCGCTATCGCATCGTCAATCACGTCACCGAAGCGGGCAAGGCGCTCGATAAGGCGCGCGAGATCGCCAGGAGCATCAGCGAAAATGCGCCGATCTCGGTGATGATGACGAAGTCCGTCATCGACCGCGGCGTCGACATGTCGCTCCCCGACGGTTTCGAAGCCGAGGGCGATGCCTCCTTCCTGCTTTACTTCACCAAGGACCGTGACGAGGGCCTCGCGGCCTTCCGTGAGAAGCGGTCGCCAGCCTTCCGCGGAGAATAAGAAATGTCGAAGAAACGCGATATCGTCATCGCCGGTTATTCGGAGACGGCGATCCAGTTCAAATCGGGCCGCAGCGCCTATGACCTCGGCGGCGAGGCGCTGGCGAAGCTGCTCGCCGCGACCGGCATCGAAAAGGATGCGATCGACGGCCTTGCGGTCACCACCCCGCTCAGCGAAGCGCCCAACCCGTTCTTCGCCGTCTACATGACGGAGGCCCTTGGCCTCACGCCGACCTGGCTGAACTACGGCGGCACCGGCGGATGTTCGGCGACGGGCGGCGTCGCGCGCGCGGCGTCCGCGATCCGTGACGGCCTCTGCGAGGTCGTGGTGGTGCTGTCGGCGGATGCGCCGAGCACGTCGTGGCGCTCGAACTACGGGGCCTATCGCTCCGAATTCCAGGATCCTCCCGGCGTGCAGGGGCCGCCGGCGACGTTCGGCCTGCTGATGAGCCGCTACCGCCACCAGTACGGGCTGAAGACCGAGGCGCTCGGCAAGATCGCGATCACCCAGCGCGAGCATGCGCTGCATAACGACAATGCCTACGCCAAGTTCAAGACGCCGATCACGATGGACGATTACAACAAGTCCCGCGTCATCGCCGATCCACTGCGGCTATTGGACTGCGTGATGTTCTGCGACGGCGCCAACGCGTTCCTCGTCACCAGCGAGGCGAAGGCGAAAAGCCTTGGCCTCACCAAGATGGTGTATCCGACCGCCTATGCCGAGATCACCAACGTCAACGGCAACCAGTCCTGTCCGGATATCACCGAGACCGGATTCTCGAAGATCGCGCCGAAGGTCTATGCGCAGTCCGGGCTCTCGGCGAAGGACATCCGCATGTTCCAGCCCTATGACGATTTCACCATCGCCGTCATGATGAAGTTCGAGGACTTCGGCTTCTGCAAGCGCGGGCAGGGCGCGGACTTCACCCTCGACACCGATCTGTCGATCAAGGGCACCTTGCCGCTCAACACCGGCGGCGGACAGATTTCCGCAGGCCAGCCGGGTCTTGCCAGTGGTGGCCTCAATCTCGCGGAAGCCGTGCGCCAGATGTTCGGCGAAGGCGGCGGCCGCCAGATCAGCAATCCGAAGAACGCGCTGATCACCGGCATCGGCGTCATCCCTTACGCGCGGAACTGGGGCACCAGCGCCGCCATGATCCTGGAGGCTTGATCATGACCACAGAAAAAGCGGGCCGTCCGGTTCCCAAACCCTCGGTGTATGTCGATACCCAGCCGTTCTGGGACGGAGCCAAACAGGGCAAGCTGGTTTTGCAGTATTGCAAGGACACCGGGAAGTTTCAGCACTATCCGCGTCCGGTCAGCATCTACACCGGCAGCCGCAATCTCGAATGGCGGGAAGTGTCCGGCAAGGGCACGATCTACGCCTGCACGGTGATCCGCGTGCCGGGGCCGGGCCTCGATGGCCGGCTGCCGCTTCCGGTGGCGACGGTGGAGCTTGACGAGGGGGTCCGCATCCTCGGCAATATCCTCGATGCTGATCCCGACAAGGTCGCCATCGGCCAGCGCGTGGTCCTCGCCTGGGACAAGCTCGATGGCGACACCAACTATCCGGCGTTCAAACTGGCGTAGGTGAGGCGATGAGGCTGGAACATGTCCTGCACGCGCAGGCCGTTCGCTATCCGGAGAAGATCGCGCTCGTTTGCGAGAACGAGCGCGTCACCTACCGCGATCTCGACCGGACCATCCTGCGCGTCGCGAGCGGATTGCGGAAGCGCGGGCTGGGGGCGGGAGACCGCATCGTTGTTTTCCTCTCCAACGGGGTGGAAATCATCGAGCTGTTCTATGCGGCGTTCGCGCTCGGCGCGATCGTCGTCCCCGTCACCACGCGACTGACGCCGCACGAGTTGCAGCACATCTGCGAGGACAGCCAGCCGTTCGCCATCGCTTTCGAGGGCTCCGGAGACGCGATCCGCGACGTCCTCAGCGCCAATCCCGGCGCTGTGCGGATTGCCGTCGGCGGCGGCGCCCCCGAGGGCGCCGTTGCCTATGACGATTTGCGCCGCGCCGCGATCGCGCCGTTGCCCGCGCTTTCGATCGACTCCGACGATGCCCTCATCATGTATACGTCGGGGACGACCGGAAAGCCGAAGGGCGCCATCATCACCCACGCCAACATCATCACCCAGCATTGTTTTATCAATGCGGTGGAGTGGGGGATTTCGCGCGACGACCACTATCTCGTCACCACGCCGCTGGCGCACCGCACCGGCTTTGCCCGTCTGGCGAATTCGATGACGCTGGGCGGCACCCTGGTGGTGATGAAGAAGTTCGACCCGCGCCAGACCGTGGACACCATCGCGCGCGAGCAGATCACGGTGCTGGGCATGGTGCCGACCGTGTGCCGGATGCTGCTTCCGGAGATCAAGGCGGATCCTTCGAAATGCGCGTCGCTGCGCCGCATCGTCGTCACCGGCGAGGCGTTCCCCGTCGAGTTGAAGCGGCAGTTCCTCGCGCTGCTGCCGAACGTACGGCTGGTGTCGTTCTTCGCCATGACCGAGGTCGGCGGCGTGACGTCGCTGTCCCACGAGGAGCAGTTCGATCACGCGGCCTCGATCGGCCGCCCCACACCGGGCGTCGAGGTGCGGATCGTGGACGACGCCGGCAACACGGTGAAGACCGGCGAGGCCGGCGAGCTGCTGGTGCGCGTCGGCCAGCCCGGCCGCTATGCGGTGATGCGGGGTTATTACAACCGGCCCGAGGACACGGCCAAGGCCATCGAGGACGGCTGGATCCGCACCGGCGATGTCGCCAAGGCCGACGATGACGGCTATCTCTATATCGTCGACCGCAAGAAGGACATGGTGCTGAGCGGCGGGTTCAACATCTACACCAAGGAAGTCGAGCAGGCGCTGATCGCCAATCCCGATGTGGCGGACGCCGCGGTGATCGGTGTGCCGGATGCCATCTATGGCGAGGCAGTCGCGGCCTTCGTCGAGCCGGTCGCCGGTCACAGGCCGACGCCGGAATCCGTCGTCGAGCAGGTGCGCACGCTGGTCGCGGGGTACAAGAAGCCGAAATATGTCTTCGTTGTTGATGAGCTGCCGCGCAATTCGCTGGGCAAGGTTCTCAAGACCCGGCTGCGCGAGCGCGCGGAAAGCCTGATCGCCGGCGAGGCTGCCACGCCTGCCCGGTAGTGTTCGGTGCGGGCCGCTCTTGCCCGCACATCCCGGCTGGCTCCCGCCTTCCAAATCGGATTTGATGCCGGATCGGGCGGGCTGCCGCGCGAGTCGGCGTTCGATGCTCCGGCGCGCGTCGGATCAGCTTCTCCCGGGCTATGTCATGCCGGAGAACCGCTTTTGATCGACAAGCTTGAGCTGCTGCTGGCGCTGGCGAGGGAGCGCCACTTCGGGCGCGCGGCTGAATCGTGCGGCGTGACGCAGCCGACCATGTCCACCAGCCTGAAGCAGCTTGAGGAAATTCTCGGCGTCATGCTGGTGCAGCGCGGCTCGCGGTTCGTCGGCTTCACACCGGAAGGCGAGCGCACGCTGGAATGGGCGCGGCGCATCGTCGGCGACACCCGCGCCATGAAGCAGGACATCACCTCGCTCAAGCAGGGGCTCACCGGCGAATTGCGGATCGCCGCGATTCCCACCGTGCTCGGCATGGTCGCGTCCCTGACCACCCCGTTCCGCGCGCGCCATCCCGACGTGCGTTTCCGCGTGGTGTCCTGCACGTCGTCGGATGTGCTGGGGCTTCTGGAAAATCTCGAGGTCGATGCCGGCCTGACCTACATCGAGAACGAGCCGGTGGGAAAAGTCCGCACCATCCCGCTCTATCGGGAGAGCTACCGTCTGATCACATCGCCCAGCGGCCTGTTTGGCGACCGCAAGCAGGTGACCTGGCGCGAGGTCGGGCAGGTGCCGCTGTGCCTGCTGACGCCGAACATGCAGAACCGGCGCATCATCGACCGGGCGCTGCGGGCCGCGGGCACCCAGGCCCAGCCGACGCTGACGTCCAATTCCATCATCGTGCTCTATACGCATGTGAAGACCGGGCGCTGGTCCAGCGTGATGCCGGCCAAGCTCGCCGAGACCCTCGGGTTTTCCGATGCCGTCCGCGCCATCCCGATTGTCGACCCGGACGTGACCTACAGCATCGGGCTGGTCATCTCCCCGCGCGATCCGATGACGCCGCTGTTGTCGGCCTTTGTCCAGACGGCGAACGACCTCATTCCGTCGCTGGAGACGTGACAGATATCATGTTGCGCTGCGGCATAAATCGGGCCGCGACTGGTTGGTGTTTCAGCTTATAATAAGAAAATTCGATCGCGCGGTGGCTTATCGATATGTTTTCAGTATCGCAGCATGGAACAGCTTTATTGATCTTTAGACAGATTCTCCTTTTTCTCGGCACGACTCCGTTTCTGTCCGATCGAGAGTGGTGAGGGCGTGGTGACGTCGTACGAACAATGGAATGCCGAGCGCGCCGCGGACATCATCGTGGCCAACAGTGATCATGAAGGCCCCACCGTGGTCATTCTGCACGCGCTGCAGGACGCCTTCGGCCATGTGCCCGAGGCCGCGATTGCCATGGTGGCCGAGGCGCTCAATCTGTCGCGGGCGGAGGTTCATGGCGTTTTCACTTTCTATCATGATTTCCGTCATGAACCGGCCGGCCGCCATGTGCTAAAATTGTGTCGTTCCGAAGCCTGTCAATCGATGGGCGGCGAAGCGCTGGCCGCGCATGCGGAGAAAAAGCTCGGCATTGCGCTGGGACAGACCACGCCGGACGGGCGCGTCACGCTGGAGCCGATCTATTGTCTCGGCCTATGCGCGACCGCGCCATCGGCGATGCTGGATGGCCGCGTGATCGGCCGTCTCACCGAAGCGCGGCTCGATGCTCTGGTTGCGGAGGCGCAGCGATGACCTTGCGGCTCTACATTCCGCGTGACGCCGCCGCCATTGCGGTGGGAGCCGACGATGTTGCGCGCGCGCTCGAGGTTGCGGCCACCGCCCGCAACATCGCCGTCGAGATCGTCCGCACCGGATCGCGCGGCCTGTTCTGGTTGGAGCCGATGGTTGAGGTCGCCACCTCGGAAGGGCGGGTGGCGTTCGGCCCGGTCGCGCCGGAGGATGCGGCTGCGGTGCTGGATGCCGCGGTATCGAACGGCGCGCACCCGTTGCGGCTGGGCCTTGCCGATGACATCCCGTGGCTGAAGAAGCAGACGCGATTCACTTTTGTTCGTTGCGGCGTGATCGATCCGCGTTCGGTCGAGGATTACAAGGCGCATGGCGGCTTCAAGGGGCTGGTGCGCGCGCTGACCATGACGCCGGAAGCGATCGTCGCGGATGTCATCACGTCCGGCCTGCGCGGCCGCGGCGGCGCAGGCTTTCCCACCGGGATCAAGTGGAAGACGGTGGCCGAAGCCAGCGCCGATCAGAAATATATCGTCTGTAACGCGGACGAGGGCGACAGCGGCACCTTCGCCGACCGCATGCTGATGGAGGGCGATCCGTTCGTCCTGATCGAGGGCATGACCATCGCCGCCATCGCGGTGGGGGCCACTAAGGGCTACATCTACATCCGCTCCGAATACCCTCACGCCGTCGTCGCGATGAAAGAGGCGATCGCCGCCGCGCGTCGCGCCGGTTATCTCGGCGCCGGGATTTGCGGCTCGCAGCACATATTCGATATCGACGTTCGCGTCGGCGCGGGCGCCTATGTCTGCGGCGAGGAGACGGCGCTGCTGGAAAGCCTCGAAGGCCGTCGCGGCATCGTCCGTGCCAAGCCGCCGCTGCCGGCGCATCACGGCCTGTTCGGCAAGCCGACCGTCATCAACAACGTGCTGTCGTTCGCGGCGGTCCCCTTCATTCTCGACAACGGCGCGCGTGCCTATGCCGATGTCGGCATGGGCCGCTCGCGCGGCACCATGCCGATCCAGCTTGCCGGCAATATCCGGCATGGCGGGCTGTTTGAGACGGCGTTCGGCATCACCCTCGGGGAGCTGGTGGATGACATCGGTGGCGGCACCGCGAGCGGCCGCCCGGTGCGGGCGGTGCAGGTCGGCGGTCCGCTCGGCGCGTATTTTCCGCGCGCGCTGTTCGATACGCCATTCGACTACGAGGCGTTCGCCGCCAAGGACGGCCTGATCGGTCATGGCGGCATCGTGGTGTTCGATGACACCGTCGATATGGCGAAGCAGGCCCGTTTCGCCATGGAGTTCTGCGCCATCGAATCCTGCGGCAAGTGCACGCCGTGCCGGATCGGCTCCATCCGCGGTGTCGAGACCATCGACAGGATCAGGGCGAAGGACCGTCCGGATGCCAACATCGCCGTGCTGCAAGACCTTTGCCACACCATGAAGTTCGGTTCACTATGCGCGCTGGGCGGCTTCACGCCCTATCCGGTGATGAGCGCGCTCAAATATTTCCCCGAGGATTTCGGCGCGACTCCGCGCCTGCAGGCCGCAGAGTAAACGAGGCGAACATGTCGCTCATTCATGAGATCGATTACGGCACGCCGCGCTCCCAGGCCGAGACGATGGTGACCCTGACTATCGACGGTCAGTCCGTGACGGTGCCGGAAGGCACTTCCATCATGCGGGCGGCGATGGAAATCGGCACGCAAATTCCCAAGCTGTGCGCCACCGACATGCTGGACGCCTTCGGCTCCTGCCGCCTGTGCCTGGTCGAAGTGGAGGGGCGGGCGGGGACCCCGGCGTCCTGCACCACGCCGGTCGCCGACGGCCTTGTCGTCCGTACCCAGACCGAGCGGCTGAAGACGCTGCGCAAGGGGGTGATGGAGCTTTATATCTCCGACCATCCGCTGGATTGCCTCACCTGCGCCGCCAACGGCGATTGCGAGTTGCAGGACATGGCGGGCGCGGTCGGCCTGCGCGACGTCCGCTACGGTTATGAGGGCGAGAACCATGTGTTCGCCAAAGCCAGCGGGGCGGCCAACGCCAACTGGCTGCCGAAGGACGAGTCCAATCCCTACTTCAGCTACGATCCGTCGAAGTGCATCGTCTGCAATCGCTGCGTGCGGGCCTGTGAGGAGGTGCAAGGCACCTTCGCGCTGACCATCGCGGGACGCGGATTCGACAGCCGCGTCGCCGCGGGCATGAGCGAGAGTTTCCTCGGCTCCGAATGCGTGTCCTGCGGCGCGTGCGTGCAGGCTTGCCCGACCGCGACGCTGATCGAGAAATCGGTGATCGAGATCGGCCAGCCGGAGCACTCGGTGGTGACCACCTGCGCCTATTGCGGCGTCGGCTGCGCCTTCAAGGTCGAGATGCGCGGCGAGGAAGTCGTGCGCATGATGCCGTACAAGGACGGCAAGGCCAATCGCGGCCATTCCTGCGTCAAGGGCCGCTTCGCCTGGGGCTACACCACCCACAAGGATCGCATCCTCAAGCCGATGATCCGCGGCAGCATCACCGAGCCGTGGCGCGAGGTGTCGTGGGAGGAGGCGTTCAGCCATGCCGCGTCCGAGTTCAAGCGCATCCAGGCGAAATACGGCCGCGACGCCATCGGCGGCATCACCTCGTCGCGCTGCACGAATGAAGAGACCTATCTGGTCCAGAAGCTGATCCGCGCCGGCTTCGGCAACAACAATGTCGATACCTGCGCGCGCGTCTGCCATTCGCCGACCGGCTATGGCCTGTCGCAGACGTTCGGAACGTCGGCAGGCACCCAGGATTTCGACTCCGTCGAGCATGCCGACGTGGTCATGGTTATCGGCGCCAACCCGGCGGCGGCGCATCCCGTCTTCGCCTCGCGCCTGAGGAAACGGCTGCGTGCGGGCGCCAAACTGATCGTGGTCGATCCCCGCGTCACCGATACGGTCCATGCGCCGCACGCGTCAGCGGCATATCACCTGCCGCTTTTGCCCGGCACCAACGTCGCCGTGCTGACGGCGATGGCCCATGTCATCGTCACCGAAGGGCTGGTCGATGAGGCGTTCGTCCGCGAGCGCTGCGACATGGCCGGTTTCCAGGAATGGGCGGCGTTCGTGGGGCTGCCGCAGAACAGCCCGGAGGCAACCGCGGCCAGCAGCGACGTCGATCCGGAGGAATTGCGGGCGGCGGCGCGCCTGTTCGCGACCGGCGGCAACGGCGCGATCTATTACGGCCTCGGCGTCACCGAGCACAGCCAGGGCTCCACCGCGGTGATGGCGATCGCGAACCTCGCCATGGCCACCGGCAATATCGGGCGGCCCGGCGTCGGGGTGAACCCGCTGCGCGGCCAGAACAACGTGCAGGGCTCGTGCGACATGGGCTCGTTCCCGCACGAATTGCCGGGCTATCGCCACATCGGCATCGATACGGTGCGTGAGACGTTCGAATCGATGTGGGGCGTCAAGCTCGACAGAGAGCCGGGCCTGCGCATTCCCAACATGTTCGATGCGGCGGTCGAGGGCACCTTCAAGGGCCTTTACGTGCAGGGCGAGGACATTCTGCAATCCGACCCCAACACCTCGCATGTCGTGCAGGCGCTGTCGGCGATGGAATGCGTCATCGTGCAGGATCTGTTCCTGAACGAGACTGCCAACTACGCCCACATCTTCTTTCCGGGCTCGACGTTTCTGGAAAAGGATGGCACCTTCACCAATGCCGAGCGCCGCATCCAGCGCGTGCGCAAGGTGCTGGCGCCGCGTAACGGTTACGCCGATTGGGAGATCACGCTGAAATTCGGCGAGGCGCTCGGTTTCCACATGCATTACGATCATCCCTCCGAGATCATGGACGAGATCGCGGCGCTGACGCCGACGTTTGCCGGCGTGTCCTATGCCAAGCTCGAAGAACTCGGCTCGGTGCAGTGGCCGTGCAATGCGCAGGCGCCGGAAGGCACGCCGGTGATGCACATCGACCAGTTCGTGCGCGGCAAGGGCAGGTTCATCATCACCGAATATATCGCCACCGACGAGCGGGTTGGCCCGCGCTTCCCGCTGCTGCTGACCACAGGACGCATTCTCAGCCAGTACAATGTCGGCGCGCAGACGCGGCGCACGGACAACGTGGTCTGGCATCCGGAAGACCGGCTGGAGATTCATCCGCACGATGCCGAGCAGCGCGGCGTGCGCGATGGCGACTGGGTGCGGCTGGCCAGCCGCGCCGGCGAAACGAGCCTGCGTGCGCTGATCACCGAGCGCGTCGCGCCTGGCGTCGTCTACACCACCTTCCATCATCCTGATACGCAGGCCAATGTCATCACCACGGATTTCTCCGATTGGGCGACCAACTGCCCGGAATACAAGGTGACCGCAGTGCAGATTTCGCCATCGAACGGCCCGAGCGAATGGCAGCAGGATTATGAGGCGCAGGCGCGTCAGTCGCGACGCATCGCGCCGCTCGAAGCCGCGGAGTAGCAGGTGAAGCCTCCGGTCAAGAATGTTCGCCGCTATGTCTGGCGCGAAAGCGGTGCGAGTGAAGGAGAGCGTTCGGTCCCGGAAGAGGCGGCGGTCGCGCTGACCTACAACGGCGGAACCCAGGCCGTGATGATGGCGAGTCCTCAGGACCTTGAGGATTTCGCCGTCGGATTCAGCCTGAGCGAACGGATCGTCACCTCGGCGTCTGACATTCTCTCGCTCGACGTGCTGTCGTTCGAGGACGGAATCGAACTGCGGATGTGGCTCGATCCGTCGCTGGCCGAGCGCATCAGCCAGCGTCGCCGGCACATTGCGGGGCCGACCGGCTGCGGGCTGTGCGGCATCGACTCCATCGTGGAGGCGACGCGCCCCGCGACCGTCGTCGGGTGTGGTCGCGCGTTCACGCCGGCGCAGGTGATGGAAGCCATGCAGGGCATTCATGCGCTGCAGAAGCTCAACATCGAAACACGCGCCGTGCATGCGGCAGCGTTCTGGATGCCGGCGCGGGGCATCATCGCGCTGCGCGAGGACGTCGGGCGGCACAACGCGCTTGACAAGCTCGCAGGTGCACTCGCCCGACAGGGGATCGATGCCGCCGAGGGGATAGTGCTGCTCACCAGCCGCGTCTCGGTGGAGATGGTGCAGAAGACGGCGGCCCTCGGCGCGTCGGTGATGGTGTCGGTATCCGCGCCGACGGCGCTGGCGGTGCGGATGGCCGAGGCCGCCAACATCACGCTCGCGGCCGTCGCCCGCGCCGACGGTTTCGAAGTCTTCACCCACGCGGACCGGATTCTCCTGGAAGGGGTCGCCGATGTCGTCGCCTGACCGGCTCGTCTACATGGCCAATCAGATCGGCAGGTTTTTCGCGAGTCAGGGTGCGGGCAAGGCGGTGCCGGGCATCGCCGAGCACATCCGGAAGTTCTGGAATCCCCGCATGCGTTCCGAGATCGTGGCGCACCTCGACAATGGCGGGGCCGGACTCGATCCCGATGTGCGGGAGGCGGTGGCGACCCTCAAGAAGACCGGATCGTAAGCGCCACCGACGCGTCCATAAACCCGGACGATGATATTCAATAAGCAATTTCAATGACTTGTGCGGGTGTGATCTGCACCGGCGCGGCGTCAATTCGCGGCTGGCGCGGTGTCACACACGTGTCATCCAACCTCCATAGAAGCGTGATGCCGGACCTTTAGAGAGGCGGCCGCGGGACGCAGATCGAGACGATTGCGCAGCCCGCTCACACATGGAGAGAGCCTGTGAATTTCATCAAAACAATCGTCGCTGCCGGCCTTGTCGCCGCATCGACGTCGGCGTTTGCCGCGGACATCACCGGCGCGGGCGCGACGTTCCCGTTTCCGGTCTATTCGAAATGGGCGGACGCCTACAAGAAAGAGACCGGCAACGGCCTGAACTATCAGTCGATCGGCTCGGGCGCCGGCATCAAGCAGATCCAGGCCAGGACCGTGACCTTCGGTGCGACCGACGCGCCGCTCAAGGCCGAGCAGCTTGAGAAGGGCGGACTGGTGCAGTGGCCGATGGTGATGGGCGCGATCGTGCCGGTGGTGAACCTCGCCGGCGTCAAGCCGGGCGAGTTGATTCTCTCGGGCGAAGTTCTGGGCGACATCTATCTCGGCAAGATCAGCAAGTGGAACGACCCGGCGATCGCGAAGCTCAATCCGAACCTGACGCTGCCGGCGGAGGCCATCATGGTGGTGCGCCGTTCGGACGGGTCCGGAACGACCTTCAATTTCACCGATTACCTGTCGAAGGCCAACGCCGAGTGGAAGGCGAAGGTCGGTAGCGGCACCGCGGTGGAATGGCCGACCGGCGTCGGCGCCAAGGGCAACGAGGGCGTCGCCGGCAATGTCGGCCAGACCAAGAATGCCATCGGTTATGTCGAATACGCTTACGCCAAGCAGAACAAGCTCACCACCACCGGCCTGATCAACAAGGCCGGCAAGAGCGTGCAGCCGACCATCGCCGCGTTCCAGGCCGCCGCCGCCAACGCCGACTGGGCGAGCGCTCCGGGCTATTATGTGATCCTCACCGACCAGCCCGGCGATGCGTCGTGGCCGATCACCGCCGCGACCTTCATCCTGATGCCCAAGGATCCGGCCGACAAGGCGGCCTCCGCCGAAGCGATCAAGTTCTTCAAATGGGCGTTCGAGAAGGGCGGCAAGCTCGCCGAGGAGCTCGACTACATCCCGATGCCGGAGTCCGTGGTCAAGCTGATTGAGAAGACCTGGACTGCCGATATCAAGAGCTGAGCGGATATCGCGGAGGAGGGGCTATTCTCTCCTCCGCGTTTTTTTCGCCGCGCCATGGACCCCATGGCTGCCGCGGCGGTTGGGCTTGCGCGAGAGCATTTTCGAGCGAAGTGGAAACCGGTTCGCGTGAAGAAAATGCGAACAAACAAGAACTTAGAGCCTCCGCTCTGATTCCATCAAAGCGGAAGAGGCTCTAGACTGGAATGGAACAGGGGACCAGCGTGGCGGAGATGGCCGTTCAAAGCACGTCGATGGAAGCAGCCGCGCCTTTTGATCGCGCCAAAGCCCTGAGTGCTTTCAAGTTTGGCGATAGGGTTTTCTACTGGACGACGCGCGCCTGCGCGATCGCGGTGCTGCTCATTCTCGGCGGCATCATCCTGTCCCTGATCGCCGGCGCGTGGCCCGCCATGCGGGAATACGGGCTGCCCTTCCTGTGGACGCAGCGCTGGGCGCCGTCCGCCGATCCTCCGGTTCTCGGCGCGCTGGGGCCGGTCTACGGCACGCTGATCACCTCGTTCATCGCCATGATCATCGCCATCCCGGTCGGCATCGGCATCGCGATCTTTCTCACCGAGCTGTGCCCGCAATGGCTGCGCCGGCCGATCGGCATGGCGGTCGAGCTGCTCGCCGGCATTCCCTCGATCATCTACGGCATGTGGGGCTTCTTCGTGCTCGGCCCGTTCCTGGCCAATACATTCCAGCCGTTCATGATCCGGTTGTTCGACGGCGTCCCCGTTCTCGGCGCGATGTTCGCCGGCCCGCCGTCCTATCTCAGCCTGTTCAATGCGTCGCTGATCCTGGCGATCATGGTGCTG
Source organism: Bradyrhizobiaceae bacterium (assembly GCA_020544565.1). Lineage (GTDB taxonomy): Bacteria > Pseudomonadota > Alphaproteobacteria > Rhizobiales > Xanthobacteraceae > Afipia. Next base: position 1,713,572 of record CP078014.1, on the reverse strand, counting down.
CCGTTCATCACCGCGATCTCGGTGGACGTGTTCAAGACCGTGCCTTCGGTGCTGAAGGAAGCGGCCTACGGCGTCGGCTGCACCACCTGGGAGGTCGTCCGCAATGTCGTGATCCCCTACACCCGGGTCGGTGTTATCGGCGGCGTCATGCTGGCGCTCGGCCGCGCCCTCGGCGAGACCATGGCGGTGACCTTCATCATCGGCAACTCGTTCCGCATCTCGTCGTCGATCTTCGCGCCCGGCACCACGATCTCCGCCGCCATCGCCAGTGAATTCGCCGAAAGCGACGGGCTGCACCAGTCCGCCCTGATGCTGCTCGGTCTGCTGCTGTTCGTGCTGACGTTCTTCGTGCTCGCCGCTGCCCGGCTGATGCTGATGCGTCTTGAGAAGAAGGCGGGGAAGTAAACCATGGTCAATCCGATTTATGCGTCCCGCCGCCGGACCGATATCATCGTCCGCGTCCTCTGCCTCGGAGCCGCCCTGTTTGGGGTGACGTGGCTGGCGCTGATCCTGTTCACGCTGTTCTACAACGGTGTTGCCGGGATCAACCTGCAACTGTTCACCCAGAACACGCCGCCGCCGGGTTCGACCGAGGGCGGCCTGCTCAACGCCATCATCGGCTCGATCATCATGACGGTGATCGGCGTCGGCGTCGGCGCGCCGGTCGGCCTGCTGGCCGGAACCTATCTCGCCGAATACGGCAAGACCGACAGGCTGGCTCCGGTCATCCGCTTCATCAACGATATCCTGCTCAGCGCCCCCTCGATCATCATCGGCCTGTTCATCTATGGCGCGATCGTGGTGCCGATGGGCGGGTTCTCCGCTCTCGCCGGCGCGCTGGCGCTGGCGGTGATCGTGATCCCGGTGGTGCTGCGAACTACGGAGGACATGCTCGGGCTCGTTCCCAATCCGCTCCGCGAGGCGGCGTCGGCGCTCGGCCTGCCGCGCTCGCTGGTGATCAGGCGCATCGCCTATCGCGCCGCGCGCTCCGGCCTCATCACCGGCGTGCTGCTCGCCACTGCGCGCGTCGCGGGCGAGACCGCGCCGCTGCTGTTCACCGCGCTGAGCAACCAGTTCTTCAGCCTCGATCTCACCCGAACGATGGCGAACCTGCCGGTGACCATCAACAACTTCGTCCAGAGCCCTTATGCGTTCTGGAAACAGCTCGCCTGGAGCGGCGCGCTGCTCATCACCCTGACCGTACTTGCCCTGAACATTGGCGCACGCCTGATCGGTGCCGAGAGGACTTCGAAATGAACGAACAATTCGCTGTCAGCGCTCCCGTCGCCCGCGGTCCCATCCCCGGCGCTCCGTTGCGGGCTGAGCTTCACGCCAAGGTGACCGCGCGCGACCTGAATTTCTATTACGGCGAGCACCACGCGCTGAAGAACATCAATCTGACGCTGGACGCCAATCGCGTCACCGCCTTCATCGGGCCGTCCGGTTGCGGCAAGTCGACCCTGCTGCGCATCTTCAACCGCATGTACGATCTCTATCCGGGCCAGCGCGCGACCGGCGAGGTGATGCTGGACTCCACCAACATCCTCGATCCGAAGCTCGACCTCAACCTGCTGCGCGCGCGCATCGGCATGGTGTTCCAGAAGCCGACGCCGTTTCCGATGACGATCTACGAGAACATCGCCTTCGGCATCCGCCTCTACGAGAAGCTTTCGAAGTCGGAGATGGATGGTCGCGTCGAGGCGGCCTTGCGCGGCGGCGCGCTGTGGAACGAGGTCAAGGACAAGCTCAACGCCAGCGGTCTCAGCCTGTCGGGCGGCCAGCAGCAGCGCCTGTGCATCGCGCGCACAGTGGCGGTGCGCCCCGAGGTCATTCTGTTCGACGAGCCGTGCTCGGCGCTCGATCCGATCTCAACCGCCAAGATCGAGGAGCTCATTCAGGAATTGAAGGAAGACTACACGATCGCCATCGTGACCCATAACATGCAGCAGGCCGCGCGGGTGTCGGACAAGACGGCGTTCATGTATCTTGGCGAACTGATCGAGTTCGACGACACCAGCAAGATCTTCACGTCGCCGACGGACCGCCGCACGCAGGACTACATCACCGGCCGCTTCGGCTGAGACGCAATTCGCGGGAGAGACATACTATGGCCTTAGAACATACCGCCAAGGCGTTCGACGACGATCTTCAGGAGTTGAACCGGCTGGTCGCCGAGATGGGCGGGCTCGCCGAACGGCAGATCGTCGACTCGGTCGATGCCCTGGTCCGCCGCGATGCGACGCAGGGCGCGCGCGTCGTCGCGCTCGATCTCGACATCGACAAGCTGCAGCGCCTGATCGAGGAGCGTGCGGTGCTGACCATCGCGCGGCGCCAGCCGATGGCGGTCGATCTGCGCGAGATCGTCGGCGCCATGCGCGTGGCGATCGATCTCGAACGGATCGGGGACCTCTCCAAGAACATCGCCAAGCGCGTGGTCGCGCTCGACTCCGATTTCCATCCGCTGAAGTTGATCCGCGGTCTTGAACACATGACCGACCTCGTCCAGTCGCAGGTCAAGTCGGTGCTCGATGCCTATGCTGCGCACGATCTGCCGGCGGCGATGGCGGTGTGGAAGGGCGACGAGGAGGTCGATGCGATCTGCACCTCGCTGTTTCGCGAACTGCTCACCTACATGATGGAAGATCCGCGCAATATCGGCCTGTGCATCCATCTCATGTTCTGCGCCAAGAACATCGAGCGCATCGGCGATCATGCAACCAATATCGCGGAAACGGTTTTCTACATGATCGAAGGCCAGCCGATGCTGGATCCGCGCCCCAAGGGCGACATGACGACTTTTGCGACGGCTGTCTCGGGCAGTCCGGTCGGACGGACAGGGAGTTGAAGGACCGCTCATGAGCGCCCGCATTCTTGTGGTTGAGGACGAAGAAGCGCTCACGACGCTGCTTCGCTATAATCTGGACGCCGAAGGCTACGATGTCGAAACGGTCGCACGCGGCGACGATGCGGAGGTGCACCTCAAGGAGCGCGTGCCCGATCTGATCGTGCTGGACTGGATGCTGCCGGGCTTGTCCGGCATCGAGCTGTGCCGCCGCCTGCGCGCCCGCCCGGAAACCAGAAACGTGCCGATCATCATGCTGACGGCGCGCGGCGAGGAGAGCGAGCGGGTGAGGGGGCTCGCCACCGGCGCCGACGATTACGTCGTCAAGCCGTTCTCGGTTCCCGAATTTCTGGCGCGGGTGAAGAGCCTGCTGCGGCGCTCGAATCCGGAGCGGCTGGCGACGGTTCTGGCCTATGGCGATATCGAACTGGACCGCGACCGTCGCCGCGTCGCCCGCTCGGGCCGCCCCATCGACCTCGGGCCGACCGAATATCGCCTGCTGGAGTTCTTCCTGGAGCATCCGGGCCGGGTGTTCAGCCGCGAGCAACTGCTGGATGGCGTATGGGGGCGTGACATCTATATCGACGAGCGCACCGTCGATGTGCATATCGGCCGGCTTCGCAAGCTGTTGAATTCCGGCACCGAAGTCGATCCGATCCGAACCGTTCGCGGCGCGGGCTATGCGCTGGACGACCGTTTCGCCAAGGCCGAGTGAGGCGGCTCGCAACGCCGCACAGCTCAATTTATCGATCGTGCGCGATCAGCTGTTCCGCCATGTCGAGATCCTCGGCGGTGTTGACATTGAAAAACGGATCGCGCGGCGACGCCGGCCAATCCGCGGTCGCGACCTTGTAGCGCGCCGTCCAGCGATGGACGCTGCGCATGTTCTCGACGACAAGCGCGTGCCGCATCGCCTCGCGCAAGGTGATGCTCCACAGAGCGATGACGTGGTGGACCTGTCCGCCCGACGCGGCGGCGGCGATCATCGCATCCTCCGCGCTGCGCGCCTGATGCAGGCGTGTCACCAGATCGCGGGGCAGGAACGGGCAGTCGGCGGCGACGCTGACCAGCCATTGGACGTCTGGGCGGTGCGCTGCTGCCCAGTCGAGCGCCGACAGGATGCCGGCGAGCGGGCCGGGAAAATCGCCGACGCCGTCGGCGATCACCGGGTAACCGAACGTCGCGAAGCGGGCCGGATCGCCATTGGCGCTGAGCACCAGTCCGTCGCATTGCGGGTTCATGCGCGCCAGCACGTGGTCCAGCAGCGTCTCACCGCCGAGGACCCGCATGGCCTTGTCGCCGCCGCCCATGCGCCGGGCGAGCCCGCCTGCGAGCACGACGCCGATTGTGGCCGGGTGGTCGGTCATGGGTGCGATCCTCAAGCAGCAGCGTGTCGCCGGCGAACAAATCCAGTCGCCCCGGCCATTCTATATGATATTGGACAGCCGGCATCACGGGCTTCCGTCCGGGTGGAAGCATCAACGACGGACCGGCAACGGCAATGGAAAAACTCGATCTGATCGGTCTCAAGTGCCCGCTGCCGGTGATCAGGACGCGCAAGGCGCTCAAGCGGATGCAGCCGGGTCAGCGGCTGGAGGTGCACTGCACCGATCCGCTGTCGGTCATCGATATCCCCAATCTCGTGCGTGAGACCGGGGATCACGTCGAGATTTCCGAGCACACCCGTGAGCGTATCGTGTTCGTGGTGGAAAAGGGTGGGCCGGCTGCTGCCTGAACCCGCCAGCGGTCAGGGCTTGGCGGCGCGGACGGTCTCGCCGTCTTCCTTGACGAAGCTCGCGACCGGATCGGGCAACAGGTCCAGCACCAGTTCCGAGGGTCGGCACAGGCGGACACCTTTGGGCGTTTCGACGATCGGCCGGTTGATCAGCGCCGGATGGGCCGTCATCGCGTCGAGCAGCCGGTCGTCGCTGACGTCCGGATCGAACAGGCCAAGCTCCCGGCACAGCGCTTGCTTCTCCCGTAGCAGCGCGCGCACCGGCGCGTTCATGGCGCGGGCGAGATCGCGCAGCCGCACGCGAGTGGGCGGCGTTTTCAGATACTCGATGACGACGGGGTCTTCGCCACTGTGGCGGATCATCGCCAGCGTGTTGCGGGAGGTGCCGCAGGCCGGGTTGTGATAGATCGTGACGGTCATGACGGTTGATCCGGCAAGGTCAGTCCGAAGGTGGCGACGAGATCATCGATCTGCGGCGCGCTCAGAACGCGCGGAGTCATGCCCCGCGTCATCAGGTAGAGCTTCGCGGTTTCCTCCAGTTCCTCCATAGCGAACACCGCGCCCTCCAGCATGTCCCCGGCCACCACCGGGCCGTGATTGGACAGCAGCACGCAGGCGTAGCGTCCCTTGAGATCGCGGATGGCGTCGGCCACCGCGGCGTCGCCCGGGCGATAATAGGGCAGCAGCGCCGTCGCGCCGCAGCGCATCACGTAATAGGGCGTCAACGGCGGCAGCGCCGCGCGTGGATCGATCTCCGGCAGCAGCGACAGGGCGACGCAATGGGCGCAATGCAGGTGGACGATAGCGCGGGCCTCGCTCCGCGTATCGTACAGCGCCGCATGGAGCGGGATTTCCTTGGTCGGGGCGTCGCCGGAGACGAGCCGTCCGGCACGATCGAGGCGCGACAGGCGCGCCGGATCGAGGAATCCCAGCGAGGCGTTGGTCGGCGTCACCAGCCAGCCGCCGTCATCGAGCCGGACGCTGATATTGCCGGACGAGCCCGGCGTCAGCCCGCGCTCGAACAGGGAGCGCCCGTAGCGGCAGATTTGCTCGCGGAGCCTAGTTTCGGTCATGCGTCCATCCTTCGTGGTCGCTTGTCCCATGGTTTCAAGCCGGGCTCAAACGTCATTTTGGCGGCGTCGCAAGCCATGCTACCAAACTGGCAACGACCCGCCGCCCAATGTGCGGGCCGGTGACAACAAGGGGAGCGCAATGTCCGCAGCACGCATGGCAGTTGTCGGACTAGGTTCGATGGGATTCGGCATGGCGCAGTCGCTCAAGCGCGCCGGCTTCGACGTGGCGGGGTGCGACGTGACGCAGGACGCCGTGGCCCGATGGGTCGCCGAAGGCGGGCGCGGGGCCGCGACCCCGGCGGAGGCGGCGCGGGATGCGGCGGTGGTGGTCAGCGTCGTGGTCAATGCGGCGCAGACGGAGACGATCCTGTTCGGCAAGGACGGCGTCGCCGACACCCTGCCGGAAGGCGCGGTGTTCATCTCCTCCGCCACCATGGACCCGGATATCGCGCGCAAACTTGCAAAGCGGCTGGAAGCCACCGGCCGGCACTATCTCGATGCGCCGATCAGCGGTGGCGCGCAGCGCGCCGCCCAGGGCGAACTGACCATCCTCGCTTCAGGCAGCGCCGCCGCTTTCGTCAAGGCGCGGCCCGCGCTCGACGCTATGTCCGCCAGGCTCTACGAACTCGGTGACGAGGCTGGGCAGGGCGCGGCGTTCAAGATGATCAACCAGTTGCTGGCGGGGGTGCACATCGCCGCCGCCAGCGAGGCGATGGCCTTCGCGGCGCGGCAGGGGCTCGATCTCGCCAGGGTGTACGAGGTCATCACCGCCTCCGCCGGCAATTCGTGGATGTTCGAGAACCGCATGCCGCACGTGCTCGACGGCGACTACACGCCGCGTAGTGCGGTCGATATTTTCGTCAAGGACCTCGGCATCATCCAGGACATGGCGCGTAATGCGAAATTCCCGGTGCCGGTGTCGGCCGCGGCTCTGCAGATGTTTCTCATGACGTCGGCCGCCGGCATGGGTCGCGACGACGATGCCTCGGTGGCGCGGATGTATGCGCGCGTCACCGGAACGCGCCTGCCGGGCGAATGAGACGATCGCCAACCGACCACGACAGGACACATCCGATGCCGCGTTTTGCCGCCAATCTCAGCATGATGTTCAACGAAGTGCCGTTTCTCGACCGCTTCGCGGCGGCGGCGCAAGCCGGGTTCACGGCGGTGGAATTCCTGTTTCCCTACGAGCACGCGCCGGAGCAGGTCGGCGAGCGGCTGCATCGCCACGGCCTGACGCAGGCGCTGTTCAACCTGTACCCCGGCGAGTGGAGCAAGGGCGAACGCGGTTTCGCGGCACTCCCGGATCGCTTCGCCGATGTGCAGGCCAGCGTCAAACAGGCGCTGCCCTATGCGAAAGCGACGGGAGTGAAGCGCCTGCACCTGATGGCCGGTATCGCGGACAGGCGCGATCCGCAGGCGGTCGATGCGTTCTGCCGCTCGGTGGTGTGGACCGCGGAGACGCTGGGGCAGGACGGCATCGAGGTGATGCTGGAGCCGATCAATCCGCGCGACGTGCCCGGATATTTCCTCAACGATTTCGATTTTGCCGCCGGCGTGATCGAGGACCTCAATCTGCCGAACCTGAAATTGCAGTTCGACATCTATCATCGCCAGATCGTCCATGGCGACGTCACCATGGCGCTGCGCAAGATGATGCCGATGATCGGCCACATCCAGATCGCCAGCGTGCCGTCGCGCAACGAGCCGGCGGGCGAGGAATTGAACTATCCCTTCCTGTTCGACGAACTCGATCGGCTCGGCTATGGCGGGTTCATTGGTTGCGAGTATCGGCCCAAGGGCGATACGGTGGAGGGGCTCGGCTGGTTCGCGCCTTATGCGGCGAAGGCGGGAGCGCGCGCATGACGCTGGCGCTCGGCTGCATCGCGGACGACTACACCGGCGCGTCCGATCTCGCCAACATGCTGACGCGCTGCGGCCTGCGCACGGTGCAGACCATCGGCGTGCCGGACGACGCGCTGGCGCTGCCCGAGGTCAATGCCGTGGTGGTGTCGCTGAAAAGCCGCTCCATCGCGGCGGCGGACGCGATAGCGCGCGCGCGTGAGGCCGACCGCTGGCTGCGCGCGCGCGGCGCGGCGCATGTCCTGTTCAAGATCTGCTCGACCTTCGATTCCACCGACGCCGGCAACATCGGCCCGGTGATGGATGCGCTGCGCGCGGACAGCGGCGACGCCATCGTGCTGGTGACGCCGGCGTTCCCGGGAACGGGGCGGACGGTCTATCAGGGCCATCTGTTCGTCGGCTCCGTGCCGCTTAACGAAAGCCCGCTGAAGGATCATCCGCTCAACCCGATGCATGATTCCAATCTGGTGCGGGTGCTGGCGCGGCAGAGCGCGGCGAGGATCGGCCTCGTGGATCTGGCCACTGTGGCGAAAGGCGACGACGCCATCCGTGCGCGGCTGGCTGATCTGGTGGCGCAGGGCGCGGGCGCCGCCATCATCGACTCGGTGTTCGATCCCGAGCTTGAAGTGATCGGCCGGGTTGCGCTGGGTCACCGGCTGTCGGTCGGCGCATCGGGCATGGGGCTCGGGCTGGCGCGAGGGCTGGTGGCGTCGGGCCGGGTGGCCGCCGCGTCGCCCGATGCCGCGCAGGCTCCGGTCGGCGGCGCGGTGGCCTGTCTTGCCGGAAGCTGCTCGCAGGCGACGCTGGCGCAGATCGCGCAGGCGGAAAGGTCCATGCCGGTGCTGCGCCTCGATCCGGAGACGATCGTCGCGGGCGGATCCGAGGTCGCGCGCGCGCTCGACTGGGCGCGCGAGCGGCTCGGCCACGGGCCGCTGTTGATCGCCAGCAGTTCGACGCCGGATCAGGTGGCCGCGCTGCAGGCGAAGCACGGCCGCGATGCGGCGGGCCACGCCATCGAGCAGGCGATGGCCGCCATCAGCGACGGGCTGGTCGCGGCCGGCGTGCGCCGCCTTGTGGTCGCGGGCGGTGAAACCTCGGGGGCGGTGGTGGATCGTCTCGGCATCCCGGCGTTTCTGGTCGGACCGGAAATCGCGCCCGGCGTTCCGGTGCTGCGCGTTGTCGGCTGGCGCAACGGCGACGCCGTACTGGCGCTGAAATCCGGCAATTTCGGCGGCCCGGACTTCTTCAACGACGCCATTGGCCTGATGCCGTGAGCCGGCTCAGCTCTTGTGGCTGCCGTCGGCGCAGAACGACGCCCGGATGTTGCAATCGGGCGGGCTGCGGCCCTCGGTCTTGCAGCGCTGCGATGCCGCGTCGATGGCCTGGCCGAGGGTTGCGCCCTCCGCGGTGTAGGCGCCCCAGTAGCGCGTGCGCCTGATGCGCGTGGTGTAGAACGACATCGCGCCGCATTTGGTGGTGGAGGCGACCTTGCAGTCGCGGCCGCCATTGCTGGCGCACAAAGCCAGCGCACGGGATTCCGCCTCATCACGGCTGGCCTTCTGCCACACCGCGCCCCACGCGCCGCGTGCGGCGAAGGCGATCGCCGCCCATTGCTCGCCGCCTGCGGGCGGCGGCGCGGCTTTTGCCTTGAGTGCTTCGAGGCGAATGCGGGCGAGCGGGGCGAAGGTGCCGGTGGGATATTTGTCGAGATAGGCCGCAATCTCCGCCGGGTTGCGCGAGTCCTTCACCGAATTCCAGAATGTGATCTCGACGCTGCTGTCGGTCTGCGCGATCGCCGCCGGCGCCACCGCAGCCAGCAGGGCAGCCGCCAGCACCGCCGCGCCATAAATCCTGCGTGTCATCGTCCGCGTCCCGCCCCGTCCCGCCGGGAGAGTAAGAGCCCACCCGGATGTTGTCGAGCGTGCGTGCGGGGTCAGGTGGGGTTGGTGGCGGTGACCAGCCAGATCGCGCCACTGAGCGGGACGGTGTCGCCCTTGAGGTGCGAGGCCAGCACCTCACGGATCGATTGCGTCGCAGCGGCGACTTTCTCCGCCGGCTGGTTTTCCAGCGCAAGGCTGGTCGGGCCGATGGAAAGGGTGGACTGGACGGCGGCCTCGAGGCCGCGGCCAGCGGCGACGTCGATGAACAGGTCGACCGGTTCCATCTGGACCTCGGCAAAGCCGGCTTCGTCCAGAATGCGGTGCACCCGCTCTTCGCTGGCGAAGGCGAACGGACCGGGGTCGTCCGGCTGCATTGGCGGCAGCTTCGGCACGTATTTGTAGGCCTCCTTGAGGCCGAGCATCATCCACGGGTTTTCGCGCGGGGTGCGCCAGCAGGCGAAGGCGAGGCGTCCGCCGCGGCGCAGCGCTCGGCGCATGTTGGCGAAGGATGTTGCGGGCTCGGCGAAAAACATCACGCCGAAGCGGGAGAACAGCAGGTCGGCGGCGGCCGGCGCGAAGGGATGGACGGTGGCGTCCGCCAGCACGAAGTCCACCGGCGCGAAGTTCAGCGTCGTGTCGGGCGGAGCCAGTTGCCGCGCCCGGCCCAGCATGGGCTCGGAAATATCCACCCCGACCACGCGCCCGTTCGCGCCCACCGCCCGGGCGAGAGCGAACGATGTCGCCCCGCAGCCGCAGCCGATATCGATGACACTCTCGCCGGCTTTCGGCGCGGCTTTCGCGAGCAGGGCGGCGGAGGCCGGGGCCAGCGCCACATCCTGCATCTGTTGCTGATCGGTCCAACAGCGGCCGGCGGCGCCGTTCCAGTAGGCGATCTGGTCGGCGTTGCGGTTGTCGATGACGGGCATGGCGGTGGGGCCTTCCTGAACTGTTGCGCGCTGTTGCGCCGAACGCACATTACCAGCGGCGGAACACCACGCTGGCGTTGACGCCACCGAACCCGAACCCGTTCGACATGACATGCTCGATGGCCATCGGCCGTGCTGCGCCGCGCACGAGGTCGACGCCGTCGGCGGTCTCATCGGGATGATCGAGATTGAGGGTGGCGGGCGCGATCTGGTCGCGCAGCGCCAGCACCGAGAACACCGCCTCGAGTCCCCCGGCCGCGCCGAGCAGGTGGCCGGTGGCGGACTTCGTCGACGTCACTGCGACCCGGCCCTCGGTCCCGAACACGGATTTGATCGCGGCGAGTTCGCCATTGTCGCCCACCGGCGTCGATGTCGCATGCGCGTTGAGATGCTGCACCTCGATCGGGGAGATGCCCGCCTGACGCAGCGCGATTTCGATGGCGCGGCGCGCGCCTTCGCCGTCTTCCGGACCGGCGGTCATGTGATAGGCGTCGGACGTGGTGCCGTAGCCGACCAGTTCGGCGATCGGCGTGGCGCCGCGGCCGAGCGCATGGTCCAGCGTTTCGATCACTAGAATACCCGCGCCTTCGCCCATCACGAAACCGTCGCGGTCGCGGTCGAACGGGCGCGAGGCGCGCCGCGGTTCGTCGTTGAAGCCGGTGGACAGCGCGCGGGCGGCCGCGAAGCCGCCGAGGCTGACACGGTCGATGCAGGCTTCCGCTCCGCCGGCGACGGCCACGTCCGCCTCGCCAGCGAGCAGCAGGCGCGCGGCATCGCCGATGGCCTGTACGCCGGCGGCGCAGGCGGTCACCGGCGCGCCGAGCGGGCCTTTGAAACCGTGCTTGATCGACACCTGTCCAGCGGCGAGATTGACCAGGAAGGATGGCACGGTGAACGGCGACAGCCGGCGCACGCCGCGGTCGTCCACGGCGCGCACGGTATCGACGATGATCGGAAATCCGCCGACGCCGGAGGCGATGATGGTGGCGGTGCGCTCGCGCGCGCGTGCATCCTGCGGCATCCATCCGGCCTGCGCGATCGCTTCATCCGCCGCCGTGATGGCGAACTGGATGAAGCGGTCCATTTTCTTCTGATCCTTTTTCGGAATCGCGCGGTCGACATCGAAGCCGGATGCGGGATCGTCCACGATGTCCGGCACGGTGCCGCACACCTTCACCGGCAGGTCGGCCGCGACATTGTCGGACAGCGCGCGGATGCCGGAGTGTCCGGCCAGCAATCGCGACCAGTTGCCCTCCACGCCGACGCCGAGCGGGGAGACCGCGCCCATGCCGGTGACGACGATGCGTCGTATCGAGCTGCTTCGCTTCACGGTCTCACCACGGGTTGAGCCTGCGGCGGCGATCAGTTCGGCTGGCGTTCGATGGCGATGGCGGTGGCTTCGCCGCCGCCGATGCACAGCGAGGCGATGCCGCGGCGGGCGTTGGCGCTCTCCATCGCATGCAGCAGCGTCACGATCAGCCGCGCGCCGGTGGCGCCGATCGGGTGGCCGAGCGCGCAGGCGCCGCCGTTGACGTTGAGTTTGTCGCGCGGAATGGCGAGGTCGCGCGCGGCCGCCATCGGCACCACCGCGAAGGCTTCGTTGATCTCGAACAGATCGACGTCGCCCACGCTCCAGCCAAGCTTGTCGAGCAGCTTGCGGATGGCCGGGATCGGCGCGGTGGTGAACCAGTCCGGCGCCTGAGCGTGGGTGGAATGGCCCTTGATCTCGGCGAGGATCGGCAGACCCTCGCGCTCGGCGATCGAGCGGCGCGTCAGCACCAGCGCCGCCGCGCCATCGGCATTCGCGGAGGAGGCGGCCGGCGTGATGGTGCCGTTGGGTCGGAACGCGGGCTTCAAATTCGGGATCTTGGCCGGATCCACCTTGAGCGGGTGCTCGTCGTTCTCGACGACGCGCACGCCGGCTTTTTCCTTCACCGAGATCGGCGCGATTTCATTCTTGAACGCGCCGCTCTGCACGGCGTTGCGCGCCCGCGTCAGGGTCTCGATGGCGTAGTCGTCCTGATCCTTGCGGGTGAACTGGTAGGTTTCGGCGCAGGTTTCGCCGAAGTCGCCCATCGAGCGGCCGGTCTCGTAGGCGTCTTCAAGGCCGTCCATCAGCATGTGGTCGATGATGCGGTCATGGCCGATGCGATAGCCGCCGCGCGCCTTGGCGAGCAGATAGGGCGCGTTGGTCATGCTCTCCATGCCGCCCGACACCACGATATCCGCCGAGCCGGCATGGATGAGGTCGTGCGCCAGCATGGTCGCCTTCATGCCGGAGCCGCAGACCTTGTTGATGGTAGTGGCGCCGGCGGAATCGGGCAGCTTCGCGCCGCGCGCGGCCTGGCGGGCAGGAGCCTGTCCTTGACCGGCGGGAAGGACGCATCCCATCAGGACCTCGTCGACGCGCTCGGGCGACAGCTTCGCCCGTTCCAGCGCCGCGCCGATGGCGTGCGATCCGAGATTGTGGGCGCTGAACGACGCCAGATCGCCCTGGAAGCGACCAAGCGGGGTGCGGACGGCGGAGACGATGACGACGGGATCGGATGTGGACATTCAACTCTCCTGTGGCCGGCGCGCGGGTTGTGCCGATAAACGGGCTTCGCCAATTAAGATGACGGATATCATATGAAAGAAGGTGAAAATTGCAATCGCCGCGATGAGAATAGCGGGATCAAATACAAGCGAGCAAGCGACAGCGTGTTTGAAACGCCCCGCGGGACCCGGGCGCGGGCATGACTTATTCTGCTGCCACGGATGAGTTATTTTCGCCTGTCGAGGAACGCCTGCATGTGACGTTGCGGCTCGCCGCTGAGGAACGCGCGGCCGAACGCCTCGATGCTGAGATCGACGGATTCCGTCAGCGGCAGTTCCTCCCATTGCCGCAGCAGCGCTTTCTGGCTGCGCATGGTGTCCGGCCCGCAGGCGGCGATGGCCGCTGCGACGTCCGCGATGGCAGCATCGAGATCGTCCACCGGCACCACCTGATCGACCAGACCCCAGTTCAGCGCGGTGGGCGCATCGATGGTGGCTGCGGTGAGGATCAGCCAGCGCGCGCGGCCCCAGCCGATCAGCCGGGGCAGCAGGGCGGCGTGGATCACCGAGGGGATTCCCACCTTCACCTCCGGCATCGCGAACTGCGCATCCTGCGCAGCAATCCGCAGATCGCAGGCGGCGGCGAATTCCAGCCCGCCGCCGAGGCACCATCCGCGCAGCCGGGCGATGACCGGCGCGGGAAAATGGCGTGCCGCCTCGCACAGGTCGCGCAGGCCGGTGATGAAGGTTTCAGCGGAGGCCTGATCGAGCCTCGCCATCTCCTTGATGTCGGCGCCGCCGATCATGCTTTTCTCGCCGGAGCCGGCGATGATCAGCGCGCGGATGCTGTCGTCGGCCGCCAGCGTTTCGAGCCCGTTGCGCAAGTCCGCGATGGCGGGCGAATTGAGGATGTTGAGCGGGCCCGCGTTGCAGATGGTCAGTTGCGCGACGCCGTTGTCGTTGCGCGTAAGGTGGCAGTGGTCGTTGAGCAGGGGCATGGCGGATCGGCCTGACGCTGAGGAGGGACAGGGATGCTGCGCGATCCGCCGCGGCGCGTCAAACTCCCGCGCATGGCAGCTATTTTCCCCCCGCGCACGGTTTCTGCCGCGAAACCGTGCTATTATATGATGATGGCCATGTCATGAGGCGATGATGCGCTACTCCAAGGACCACAAGGCCGAAACGCACCAGCGGATCGTGAAGAACGCGTCCGTGCGGCTGCGTGAGCGCGGCGCCTCCGCTCTTGGCGTCGCCGAACTGATGAAGGAGGCGGGCCTCACCCATGGCGGCTTCTACGCCCATTTCGCCTCGCGTGACGCCCTGATCGGCGAAGCCTTCGCCCACGCCATGGAGCAGACCATGCGGCGGTGGCGCAAACGGGCGGAAAGCGCACCGGAGGGCCAGCGTCTGGCCGCGATCGTCAACGGCTATCTCACCGCCGGGCATCGCGACGATGTCGGCCATGGCTGCGCCCTGCCGTCGCTCGGGGTCGACGTGCTGCGCGGCGACCCCAAGACGCGCCGGACCTTCGCCGGGAAGCTGGAGCAGATGGTCGACATGATGGTGGAGCAGATTCCGGGGCAGTCGCCGAAGGCCGCCCGGCGCGAGGCCATCGGCGCGCTGGCCACCATGATGGGGGCCCTGATCCTGGCGCGGACCGCCGGCAACACCGAATTCTCCGACGAGATTCTCTCCGCCGGGCGCGCCGCCGCCTTGCGCGGCGAGGCGGCGGTACAACCGCCGGCGACCAAGGCGGTTGCGGCCAAGGCCAAACCGAAGCCCAAACCCGAGCCTAAACCCAGGCTCAAGACCAAATCCGGCGCGCCCGCCGGAGCGGCAGGCTGCGCGAAAACCCCGGCCTGAGCGGCTTCAGGGGCGACCATGAGTGCTCGGCGGCACCGCCGGGCGGCATCTTTGCATGGCGCGCCATCAGGCTGTGCGTCAAACCCCGTTCCAATACGCGTCCGGACGGTGCTATCGTTCCACAAACACTCGTCTCTGGAGGATAGGCATGCGTACGATCGGGCATTTCATCGGCGGCCGTGAGGTCAAGGGTACGTCAGGGCGGTTCGCCGACGTTTACGAGCCGATGACCGGCGAGGTTCAGGCCCAGGTGGCGCTGGCGAGCCAGGCGGAGATGCGCGCCGCGATCGAGAACGCCAAGGCGGCGCAGCCGGCATGGGGCGCGACCAATCCGCAGCGCCGCGTCCGCGTGCTGATGAAGTTTCTGGAACTGGTGGCGAAGGAAAACGATTCGCTGGCCGAGTTGCTGGCGCGTGAGCACGGCAAGACGATCCCCGACGCCAAGGGCGATATCTTCCGCGGCGTCGAAGTCGTGGAATACGCGATCGGTATCCCCGAGCTCATGAAGGGCGGCTACACTGAGGGAGCGGGTCCCGGCATCGACAGCTATTCGATGCGTCAGCCGCTCGGCGTCGTCGCCGGCATCACGCCGTTCAATTTCCCGGCGATGATCCCGATGTGGAAATTCGCACCCGCCATCGCCTGTGGCAATGCCTTCATCCTCAAGCCTTCTGAGCGCGACCCCGGCGTGCCGATGCGCCTTGCGGAGCTGATGCTCGAGGCCGGCCTGCCGCCCGGCATCCTCAATGTCGTCAACGGCGACAAGGAAGCCGTGGACGCCATTCTCGACGATCACGATATTTCCGCCGTCGGCTTCGTCGGCTCGTCCGACATCGCGCAGTATATCTATGCGCGCGCGGCCGCGACCGGAAAGCGCGCCCAGTGCTTCGGCGGCGCCAAGAACCACATGATCATCATGCCCGACGCCGATCTTGACCAGTCGGTCGATGCGCTGGTCGGCGCGGGCTACGGCGCCGCCGGTGAACGCTGCATGGCGATTTCGGTGGCCGTCCCGGTCGGCAAGACCACCGCCGACCGGCTGATGGAAAAGCTCATCCCGCGCGTCGAAAGCCTCAAGATCGGACCCTCGACCGATGCGAGCGCGGACTTCGGCCCGCTGGTCACCAAGGCCGCGCTGGAGCGGGTGCGGAATTATGTCGATATCGGCGTGAAGGAAGGCGCGAAACTCGCGGTCGATGGCCGCGGCTTCAAGATGCAGGGCTACGAGAACGGCTTCTACATGGGCGCCTGTCTGTTCGACAACGTTACTAAAGACATGCGCATCTACAAGGACGAGATTTTCGGGCCGGTGCTGTCGGTGGTGCGCGCGAACGATTTCGAGGAAGCGCTGGCGCTGCCGTCCGACCACGAATATGGCAACGGCGTCGCGATCTTCACGCGCGACGGCGATGCGGCGCGCGAGTTCACCGCGCGCGTCAATGTCGGCATGGTCGGCGTCAACGTGCCGATCCCGGTGCCGGTGGCTTATTACACCTTCGGCGGCTGGAAGCGTTCGGGCTTCGGCGATCTCAACCAGTATGGTCCGGATTCGGTGCGCTTCTACACCAAGACCAAGACGGTGACGTCGCGCTGGCCGTCGGGTGTCAAGGAAGGGGCCCAGTTCGCGTTCCAGAGCAAGTAGACGGGCGATCCGTCATGCAGTTCGCGCTCAATGACGATCAGATCGCCGTGCGCGACATGGCGCGCGCATTTGCCGCCGAAAGGATCGCCCCCTTCGCGCTGACATGGGACGAGGAGAAATTCTTCCCCGTGGACGTGATGCGCGAGGCGGCGGCGCTCGGCATCGGCGGCATCTACATCCGCGACGACGTCGGCGGCTCGGCGCTGACGCGGTTTGACGCGGCGCTGATCTTCGAGGCGCTGGCGGGCGGATGCCCGACAGTGTCGTCGTTCATCTCGATCCACAACATGGCGGCGTGGATGATCGATGCCTATGGCTCAGACGAACAGCGCCACAAGTGGCTGCCGCGCCTGTGCACCATGGAACTGATCGCGAGCTACGCGCTGACCGAGCCTGGCTCCGGCTCCGACGCCGCCGCGCTCGGCACCCGCGCCGTGCGCGACGGCGATCACTACGTGCTCAACGGCCAGAAGCAGTTCATTTCCGGCGCGGGGCGCAGCGATCTCTATGTCGCGATGGTGCGCACCGGCGGCAACGGTCCCTCCGGAATCTCCACGCTGGTGATCGAGGGCGATACGCCCGGCGTGTCGTTTGGTGCCAACGAACGCAAGATGGGCTGGAACGCCCAGCCGACCCGCGCGGTGATCTTCGAGAACGCCCGCGTGCCGGTGGCCAATCGCCTCGGCGACGAAGGTATCGGCTTCAAGATCGCCATGGCCGGGCTTGATGGCGGACGGCTCAACATCGCGGCCTGTTCGCTCGGCGGGGCGCAATCGGCGCTCGACAAGGCGCTGGCCTATACCCGCGAGCGCAAGGCGTTCGGCAAGCGCCTCGACGAATTCCAGGCGCTGCAGTTTCGTCTTGCCGACATGGCGATCGAGCTGGAAGCGGCGCGTACGTTTCTGTGGCGGGCGGCCGCGGCGCTGGACCGCAAGGACCCCGACGCCACGACGCTGTGCGCCATGGCCAAGCGCTTCGGCACCGACGTGGGGTTCGAGGTGGCCAATCAGGCGCTGCAACTGCATGGCGGCTATGGTTATCTGTCGGAATACGGCATCGAGAAGATCGTGAGAGACCTGCGCGTGCACCAGATTCTTGAGGGGACCAACGAAATCATGCGCCTGATCGTGGCGCGCAAGCTGATCGAGGGCGCGCGATGAACGCTCCCGGCGGGGCGGATACCGCTGCCCAGGGCGAAGTGATCGCGCGCCGCGAGGGATCGGCGGGCATCGTGCGGCTCAACCGCCCCAAGGCGATCAATGCGCTGACGCTCGGGATGGTGCGCGCGATGACGGCCGCGCTCGACGAATTCGAGGCGGACCCCGGCGTGTCGCTGGTGCTGCTGGAGGGCGCGGGCGAGCGCGGGCTGTGCGCCGGCGGCGATATTCGCGGCCTCTACGAGAGCGCGCGAGCGGGCGGCGATCTCGGCCCGGTGTTCTGGCGCGAGGAGTACATTCTCAATGCGCGCATTCCGGATTACTCCAAACCCTATGTGGCCTATATGAACGGGCTCGTGATGGGCGGCGGGGTCGGCTTGGCCGCCCACGGAGCCCATCGCATCGTCACTGAAAAGACCATGCTCGGCATGCCCGAAGCCGGCCTGGGCTTTTTCCCCGATGTCGGCGGCACGTGGCTGCTGTCGCGGATGCCGGGCGAACTCGGCATCTATTACGGGCTCACCGGGCTGGCCATGACCGGGGCGGACGCCATCTATACCGGCGTGGCCGACGTGTTGATCGCATCCGCCGAATGGCCGTCGCTGCGCGATGCGCTGGCGAACGCGCCGCTGCGCGCGAGCTGCACGGACGTCAGCGGCATCATCGAGACCTTTGCCGTGGCGAATGTCGCGGCACCCATCGTTGCCCATCGCGAGCTGATCGACCGCGCGTTTGCCTTCAGCACGGTCGAAGAGATCGTCGCCGCGCTGACGCAGGACGGCTCCGACTTTGCGCGCGCGACGCTCGCAACGCTGGCGGAGAAATCGCCGCGCGGCCTGAAGGTGACGCTGGAATTGATCCGCCGCGCACGCGGGTCGCGCTCGTTGAAGGAATGTCTGGTTCGCGAATACAATTCGGCGCTGACGGTGTTCACCAGCGCGGAATTCGCTGAAGGCGTGCGCGCGGCGATCATCGACAAGGACCGCAATCCGAAATGGTCGCCGGCGCGGCTGGAAGACGTCACGCCGGACATCGTCGCCACGTATTTCGCGCCAAATCCAAAATACCAGTTGGTTTTCCCCAACTGACGATTCCGGACCAACACCAGCGAGGACACGACATGGCAAACATCGCATTCATCGGTCTCGGCAACATGGGCGGGCCGATGGCGGCCAATCTCGTCAAGGCCGGGCACAAGGTGCAGGGCTTCGATCTCGTTCAGGCGTCGAAGGACGCGGCGAAGGCGGCCGGTGTGTCCATTGCCGCCAGCGCCACGGAGGCGGTGAAGAGCGCGGAGATCGTCATCACCATGCTGCCGGCCGGCAAGCACGTGCTGAGCGTGTGGAAAGAGGTCATTCCCGCCGTCGCCAAGAACACGCTCATGATCGACTGCTCCACCGTGGACGTCGAGAGCGCGCGCCACGCTCATGCCCATGCGACTGAGCACAACCTGCCGTCGATCGATGCCCCGGTGTCGGGCGGCACCGGCGGCGCCAAGGCCGGCACGCTGACCTTCATGTGCGGCGGCGAGGACTTCGCCTTCGCCCAGGCGAAACCCGTGCTGGAGAATATGGGCAAGAAGATCGTCCATTGCGGCAAGGGCGGCGCGGGGCAGGCGGCCAAGATCTGCAACAACATGATCCTCGGCATTTCCATGATCGGCGTATCGGAAGCGTTCGCGCTCGGCGAGAAGCTCGGGCTGTCGCATCAGGCACTGTTCGACGTCGCGTCGACCTCGTCGGGCCAGTGCTGGTCGCTGACCTCCTATTGCCCGGTGCCGGGGCCAGTCCCGGCGTCGCCCGCCAACAACGACTACAAGCCGGGCTTCGCGACCGCGCTGATGCTGAAGGATTTGCGTCTGTCGCAGGAGGCGGCCAAGGCCGCGGGCGCTGCGACGCCGCTCGGCGCGCATGCGGAAAGCATCTACGACGCCTTCGAGAAGGCGGGCCATGGCGACGTGGATTTTTCCGGGATCATCAGGCACGTTCGCGGATTGGCGAAATAGGATCTCTCGATGACCACGTTTCAGGACGCGCGCGCATTCCTGCTGCGGCACCGCACCGATTACGACACCGCGGTGGCGGAATTCCGCTGGCCGGACCAGGCCCGGTTCAACTGGGCGCTGGACTGGTTCGACGCCGATCTGGCGCGTGATCCCGAGAGCCGCGACCGCACCGCGCTGTGGATCGTCGATACCGCCGCCGGCACCGAGACGCGGCTGTCGTTCGCGGAGCTGTCGCGCCGTTCCAACCGGGTCGCGAACTTCCTGCGCGATCTGGGACTGAAGCGCGGCGATCATCTGCTGCTGCTGCTCGGCAATGTCGTGCCGCTGTGGGAGACCATGCTGGCCGCCATGAAGCTCGGCGTCATCGTCATTCCGGCGACGACGCTGCTCACGGCGGACGAACTGCGCGATCGCCTCGACCGTGGCAAGGCGAAGGCGGTGGTCGCCACCCAGGATCAGGTCGCGAAATTCGAAGGTCTCGGCGGCGAGGGCTTCACCAGGATCGTGGTCGCCGCCACCGCCGATCACAACGGCTGGCGCAAATTCGAGGACGCGGCGAACTATCCCGAAACCTTCGCGGCCGACGGCGTGACCCATGCCGACGATCCGATGCTGCTCTATTTCACCTCGGGCACCACCGCCAAGCCCAAGCTCGTTCTGCACAGCCATCGCAGCTATCCGGTCGGCTCGCTGTCGACGATGTACTGGCTGGGCTTGCAGCCCGGCGACGTCCATCTCAACATTTCCTCGCCGGGCTGGGCCAAGCATGCGTGGAGCTGCTTCTTCTCGCCGTGGAACGCGGGCGCGACCATCTTCATCGCCAACCAGCCGCGCTTCGACGCGAAAAGCCTGCTCGCCACCATCGCGCGCTGCGGGGTGACCACGCTGTGCGCGCCGCCGACGGTGTGGCGTCTGTTCATTCAGGAACAGCTCGCCGACCACAAGGTGTCGCTGCGCGAGGTCTGCGGCGCGGGCGAGCCGCTCAATCCGGAAGTGATCGATCAGGTCAGGGCAGCGTGGGGCCTGACCATTCGCGACGGTTACGGCCAGACCGAGACCACGGCGCTGGCGGGCAATTCGCCGGGACAGACGGTCAAGGTCGGGTCGATGGGACGGCCGATGCCCGGTTACAAGGTGCGTGTCGCCGATGCCGACGGCAACCCCGCCAAGGAGGGCGAGGTGCGTCTCGTGCTCGGCGCGGATCGCCCGGCGGGACTGATGCTCGGCTATCAGGGCGACGACGGCGTGCCCAAGGGGGCCGACGGCGAGGTCTATCAGACCGGCGATGTGGTGTTCCTCGACGACGACGGTTACCTGACCTTCGTCGGGCGCTCGGATGACGTGTTCAAATCGTCCGACTATCGCATCAGCCCGTTCGAGCTGGAGAGCGTGCTGCTGGAGCACGACCTCGTGGCGGAGGCGGCCGTCGTGCCGACGCCGGACCCGATCCGGCTCGCGCTGCCCAAGGCTTACATCTCGCTGGTGCCGGGCACGCAAGCCACCCGCGAGACGGCGCTGTCGATCTTTCAGTATGTGCATGCGCGCCTTGCGCCGTTCAAGCGCATCCGGCGCATCGAACTGGTGACGGAATTGCCGAAGACGATCTCCGGCAAGATCCGTCGCGTGCAGCTTCGTCGCCTCGAGCACGACGACGACCGCGCGGATGCCTTGCGCGGCAAGGAATTCCGCGAGGAGGATTTCCCGGAACTGCAGGCGGCAGCGCGGTAACGCCGTATACCGGCGGTGCTCGAACAACACCGCCGGCCAAGTTTTCGCTTGGCCCCGAACCCGTTCTGTGGAATGTGCCAGTCCGGTTCGATGTTGAACGGGAGGCGGCCCGTGGGCGTGGCGATGGATCGCGAAGATTATCTCAAGCTGGTTGGCACCGAGCTTGGGGTTTCCGATTGGCATACGATCGATCAGAAGCAGATCGACGCCTTCGCCGACGCGACGGAAGATTTCCAGTTCATCCATATCGATCCGGAGCGCGCCCGGCGTGAAACGCCGTTCGGCGGCACCATCGCGCATGGCTTCCTGTCGCTGTCGCTGTTGTCGAAGATGGCGTATGCCGCGATGCCGACGCTGAACGGCGCGGCGATGTCGGTCAATTACGGCTTCGACAAGGTCCGTTTCCTGACGCCGGTTCGCGCCGGCAGCCGCATACGGGCGCGGTTCGTGCTGTCGGAGGCGACCATGCGGGCACCGAAGGAATTGCTGGCGCGCACCGCCACCACGCTGGAAATCGAGGGCGAGGCCAAGCCGGCGCTGGTCGCCGATTGGCTTGGGCTGCACTTTTTCAACTGATCGAAGGAATCGCGAAAATGGCAATCAGGTTCGACGGACGCGTTGCAGTGGTCACCGGCGCAGGCGCGGGGCTTGGGCGCGCCCATGCGCTCGGTCTGGCGCAGCTCGGCGCGCGCGTGGTGGTCAACGACATGGGCGCGGCGCGTGACGGCAGCGGCGGCTCCGTCAGCGCAGCCGAAGCGGTGGTCGAGGAAATCCGCAAGGCCGGCGGCGAGGCGATGGCCAATGGCGCCGACGTGTCGAACTACGAGCAGGTCAGGGACATGGTCGCGCAGGCCACCGCCAAGTGGGGCAGCGTCGATATCATGGTCGCCAATGCCGGCATTCTGCGCGACAAGTCGTTCGCCAAGATGGAGCCGGACGATTTCGCCAAGGTGATCGCGGTGCATCTGACCGGAACGTTCAACTGCTGCAAGGCGGTGTGGGACGGCATGCGCGAGCGCAACTACGGCCGCATTGTCGTCACCACGTCGTCGTCGGGCCTGTTCGGCAATTTCGGGCAGGCCAACTATGCCGCCGCAAAGCTGGGCATCGTCGGGCTGATGAACGTGCTCGCCGAGGAAGGCCGCAAGACCAACATCAAGGTCAACACCATCTCGCCGACGGCGGCGACGCGCATGACCGAGGGCCTGATCCCGCCGGACGTACTGGCGCTGATGAAGCCGGAATCGATTACGCCGGCGGTGCTCTACATGGTGAGCGAGGACGCGCCGACGCGCACCATCATGGGCGCGGGGGCGGGCTCCTTCGCCGTCATCAAGATCGTCGAGACCGAGGGCCTCAACCTGCCGCAGGACCAATGGACGCCTGACGCCATCGCCGCGAACTTCGCCAAGATCGGCGACATGTCCACCGCCCGCGATCTCGGCGGCGCGTTCTTCCAGACCTATAAATATGTCCAGCAGGCCGCCAACGCAGCGGGCATCAAGCTGCCGCCGATGGGCGGCTGACCGTCTTGAACGTCGCCGTCATCGGGGCCGGTCCGGCGGGGCTGATGGCGGCGGAGGTGCTCGCAGCCGGCGGCGCGCAGGTCACGGTCTACGACCGGATGCCATCGGCCGGGCGCAAATTCCTGATGGCCGGGCGCGGCGGTCTCAACCTCACCCACAGCGAGCCGCGCGATCCGTTTTTCGCCCGCTACCGCGAGGCGATGCCGCACCTCCGCGCCGCGCTCGAATCCTTCCCGCCGGAGGCATTGCGCGCGTGGTGCGAAGGTCTCGGCCAGCCGACCTTCGTCGGATCGAGCGGCCGCGTCTTTCCCGAGGCGATGAAGGCGTCGCCGCTGCTGCGGGCGTGGCTGCGCCGACTTGACGGCGCGGGCGTGCGCTTCGCATTTCGCCACCATTGGCGCGGATGGAGCGATGCCGGCGCATTGCGGTTCGAAACGCCGCAAGGCGCGCTTGCACTCACGCCAGATGCCACCGTGATCGCTCTCGGCGGCGCGAGCTGGCCGAAGTTGGGGGCGGATGGCGACTGGGTGGAATGGCTGCGCGGGAAGGGCATCGACGTCGCGCCGCTGCGTCCCGCCAATTGCGGTTTTCGCGTCGCGTGGTCCGACGTTTTTCGCCAGCGCTTCGAAGGCCAGCCGCTCAAGGGCATCGCGCTGTCGTTCGGCGGCGAAACGGTGCGCGGCGAACTGATGCTGACGCGCGACGGCATCGAGGGCGGTGCGGTCTATGCGCTGTCGGCGCCGATCCGCGAAGCGGTGCGGACGCATGGCGAGGCTGTGGTCGAAATCGCGCTGCGGCCCGATCTGGCGCGGGACGATCTGGCACGGCGTCTTGCTGCGCCGCGCCGCAAGCAATCGTTCTCCACCTGGCTGCGCAAGGCCGCCGGTCTGTCGCCCGTGGCCATCGGGCTGGTGCAGGAGGCCGCGATCGCCGGTGGGCTGCCCCTGTCAGCGATGGAGCCCGCGGCGCTCGCTGCATTCATCAACGCCGTGCCGCTGCGCCTCACGGGCGTGGCGGCGCTGGAGCGCGCCATCTCCACGGCGGGCGGGGTGTCGCTCGGTGAGGTCGATGCGCGCTTCATGTTGCGCCAATTGCCCGGGGTGTTCGTTGCAGGCGAAATGCTCGACTGGGAAGCGCCGACCGGCGGCTATCTGCTGCAGGCGTGTTTCGCCACCGGCGTCGCCGCGGGGAAGGGCGCGCTGGACTATTGCCGGCGTTAAACCCCGCTTTCGATCTCCTCGCGTAGCATCTCCAGCTCCAGCCATTTTTCTTCCGCCGCGTCCAGTTCCGCTTGCGCCTTGGCGATCGCGGCGGAGGCGGCGTCGAACGCCTTGCGGTCGCGGGCGTAAAGGCCGGGATCGTCGAGCAGCGCCTGCTGCTTTGCGATCTCGTCGTGCAGCTTCGCCATGGTCTTGGGGAGGGTTTCCAGCGCGTGCTTCTCGTTGAAGGAGAGGCGGCGTTTCGTGGCCGGCGCGGGCGCGGCAGCGGCGGGCCTGTCCGCCCTGGCCTCGGTGGAGGCGGTGGCCTTGACCGCCTTCTCTTGCAAGTCCGCGCCGCGCTGGGCCAGCATGTCGGAATAACCGCCGGCATATTCCACCCATTTGCCGTTGCCCTCCGGCGCGATCACCGAGGTCACCACGCGGTCGAGGAAGTCGCGGTCGTGGCTGACGAGAATGACGGTGCCGTCGTAGTCGCCGAGCATGTCCTCGAGCACGTCGAGGGTTTCGAGGTCGAGGTCGTTGGTCGGCTCGTCCAGCACCAGCACGTTCGAAGGCTTGGCCAGCGCGCGGGCCAGCATCAGGCGGCCACGCTCGCCGCCGGACAGCGCCTCCAGCGGCGTGCGCGCCTGTTCGCTGGTGAACAGGAAGTCCTTCATGTAGCCGATGACGTGCTTCGGCGTGCCGTTGACCATCACGCTGTCGCCGCGCCCGCCGGTCAGCGCGTCGGCCAGCGTCGATTTCGGATCGAGGCTTTCGCGGTGCTGGTCCAGCGTCACCATCTCGATATTGGCGCCGAGGCGGATCGCGCCGCTGTCCGGTGACAGCGCGCCGGTGAGGAGGCCGATCAGCGTGGTTTTGCCCGCGCCGTTGGGGCCGACGATGCCGATGCGGTCGCCGCGCGCGACGCGGATGGAGAAATCGCTGACGACGGCGCGCGCGCCATAGGATTTGCCGATCTGCCTGGCCTCGACCACCAGCTTGCCGGAGGATTCCGCTTCCGCGGCTGCGAGATTGGCCTTGCCGGCCGCGCCGCGATAGTCGCGGCGCTGCTGGCGCAGCGCGAACAGGTTGCCGAGCCGTTTGACGTTGCGCTTGCGCCGGCCGGAAACGCCGTAGCGCAGCCAGTGCTCCTCGGCGACGATCTTGCGGTCCAGCTTGTGCTGATCGCGTTCTTCGTCCGCCAGCACCTCGTCGCGCCATTCCTCGAATGCGCCGAATCCCTTCTCGATGCGGCGGGTCTGGCCGCGATCGAGCCACACCGTGGCCCGTGACAGATTGGTGAGGAAGCGGCGGTCGTGGCTGATCATCACCAGCGCGCTGCGGCGGCCCATCAGTTCGCCCTCCAGCCATTCAATGGTGGTGAGGTCGAGGTGGTTGGTTGGCTCATCCAGCAGCAGGATGTCGGGCGAGGGCGCCAGCACCCGCGCCAGCGCCGCGCGCCGCGCCTCGCCGCCGGAAAGATTGGCGGGATTTTCCGCACCCGTAAGGCCGAGCTGTTCGAGCAGGTATTGCGCCTGATAGTGGTCGTCGCCGGGGTTCAATCCCGCCTCGACATAGGCCAGCGTGGTGGCGAAGCCGTCGAAATCCGGCTCCTGCGGCAGGTAGCGGATGGTGGCGCCCGGCTGCACGAAACGGCTGCCGCTGTCGGCCTTCACCAGCCCGGCGACGATCTTCAGCAGCGTCGATTTGCCCGAGCCGTTGCGGCCGATCAGGCACACCCGCTCGCCCGCGCCGACCGCAAGCTCGACGCCCGCCAGCAGCGGTGTGCCGCCGAAGGTCAGCGCGATATCTTTCAACTGGATGAGCGGTGGCGCCATGATGTCGGTATGCTCTTACGTCTGGTGCGCGCGCTGGATGCGGCGGATGGTCTGGTCGAGGGCGGACAGGAACGCCGAGCGGTCGCGCGGAGAGAACGGGCGCGGCCCGCCGGTGACCTCGCCGCTGGATCGCAGGTCCGTCATCAGGTTGCGGACCGCGAGCGTCATGCCGATGGACTCTTCGGTGAACGGCTTGCCGTTCGGCGCAAGCACGGCCGCTCCCGCTTTGACACAGCGTGCCGCCAGCGGAATGTCGGCGGTAATGACGATATCGCCTGTCACGGCGCGTTCCGCGATCCAGTCGTCGGCGGCATCCATGGCCGCGCCGGCGGCGATCCGCTCGATCAGCGGATCGTTCGGCACACGGATGAACTGTCCCGCGACCACGCTGACCGAGAGCCCGTGGCGCGCGGCGACGCGATAGATCTCGTCCTTCACCGGGCAGGCGTCGGCATCGACATAGATGCGGGTCATATATCAGTCAGGGCTGTTGCAGGTGCGTTGGTGCTGCTGGTAACCCACCGGGAGCAAAATGGCGAGCGAAAGACGGAAAATACCGGTCGCAGGCCGTGCCGCCGCACCCTTGGTCTTTGCTGGAACTTGCCGTAGCATTGCGGTTGCAAACCCTCCCGCCTGAGGAAAACCGAGACCGTCATGACCGCGCTCAAGCCCTACAGCGTCCACGCCTACAATCTCGCCAAGAATTCCGAAAACAAGATGCACGACGATTCGGTCGCGCAGCGCTTCGGCTTTCAGGGTGGCCTCGTGCCCGGCGTCGATGTGTTCGCCTACATGACCCATATGCCGGTGGCGAAGTGGGGCCGGGCGTTTCTGGAGCACGGGCTGATGGACGGCCGCTTCTTCAAGCCGGTATATGACGGCGAGACTGCGGTGGTCACGGCGGAGGAAACCGGGGACGGACTCGCCATCCGGGTGGAAAGCGGCGGCCAGCTATGCGCCAGCGGCCATGCCTCGATGCCGGGGTATGTGCCGGCGATTTCGCTTGAGGATTTCGAGAGCGTGCGGGTGGTCGGCAAGACCGCGCCTGCCGACGCGACGTCCTACGCCGTCGGCAAGTGGCTCGCGGTGCCGCCGTTCACCCTCGGGGTGCGCGGATCGAGCGACTATCTGCGCGACGTCCGCGAAACCGATCCGGTCTATGCGAGCGAGGGTATCGTCCACACCGGCATGCTGCTGCGGATGATGAACTGGTCGCTGATGGAAAACGCCATCCTCGGTCCGTGGATCCATGTCGGCAGCACCATCCGTCATCTCGCCACCGCGGCGGTGACCGACGAACTGACCGCGCGCGTCAAGGTTACCGCCAATTACGAGCGCAAGGGCCACGCCTTCGTGGAGCTGGACGGCGTCGTCATCGCCAATGGCGCGAATCCGGTGGCGCATTGCCAGCATGTCGCGATCTATCGCCCGCGCGAAACCATGGCGGCGTAACGGCCGTCATCGGATCGCTTCCCGCGAGGACAGGCATGCTTCCCGCCGACTCGGTTCTGCTGCTTTTCGGGCTGGTCGCTCTGGTCGCCGAGGCAATGACGGCGGCGCTTGCGGCCGGTCGTCGCAAAATGGACTGGTTCGGCGTCGCCATGCTCGGCTGCGTCACGGCGTTAGGTGGCGGCTCATTGCGCGACGTGCTGCTCGGCCATTATCCGCTGCTGTGGGTGAAGCATCCCATGTTGCTGGTGCTGACCGGGGGCGCGGCGCTGCTCACCATCGCGCTGGCGCAGGTGATCCATCGTTTCCACACGCTGTTTCTGGTGCTGGATGCCATCGGCCTCGTGGTCTTCACCATCATCGGCTGCAACGTCGCCCGGGGGATGGGGCATCCGCTCTCCATTGCGGTCGTGGCGGGCATGATCACCGGCTGCGTCGGCGGCGTGCTCCGCGATGTCCTGTGCAATGAAATCCCGCTGCTGTTTCGCAGCGAGCTTTACGCCACGGTGTCGCTGGTCACGGGCGCGCTCTATGTTGCGGCGACGTCGTTTGGACTCAATCACGTCGCGGCGGTGATCGGGGCATTCGTCATCGGCCTTGTGTTCCGTCTGCTTGCGATTCGCTACAAGTGGGAAATGCCGAAATTCATTTATGAGCGCGACGGCCATTGAGGCCGCGCTGCCTCATGTGACGCACGGCGCTACACCGTCCCGATCCGCATCTCGTATCGTCGCAACGAGTCCCGGTGTCCCGGATGCGGTGCGCAGTGCCGCCCCGCTGAGCCGGGACCGCCACGGATACAGGGCGCTTATAATTGATATCCCGTCTATGACGGTCCCGATTTAGCGCAGCAATGCTACGCATTGCGGCGCGCCCGGGACATGGGTTTCGGTTTAGTGCGATATGCAACTCGCTCTTGATCGACGCCCGCGACGGAACTTCGCGGTTCAGTCTGCATTCAGATGATATGCGCAACGGTGCCGTCATGTGCAGACAATGACTGGAGGTTTCGATGGATCGTCGCGGGTTCCTCAAAATCGCTTTCGGTGTCGCGGCAACCGCCGCCACGGCAACGGCCGCGCAGGCCGCTCCGCTCGTGCCCCGGCCGCTCTCCGATGTGCAGCCGGACAACGCGCCGATGCCGCAGCATGCTGTTGCCACCGCCGCGGATGTTGAGGGCGCGCGGCCCGAACAGGTCCGCTGGCATGGCCGACGCCGCGGCTGGTATCACCACCCACGCTGGCGCTGGCACCCGCGGCGGCGTCACTGGGGCTGGCGTCGCCGTCATTATTGGGGCTGGCATCGCCGCCGACGCGTTTACCGTCGTCGCCATTGGCGCCGTCGTTATTGGTGAGATCGACCGGGACTAATCTCGCCTGCGCGGTTACAGTTTCGGCATGTTGCCGAGCGGGGCGTTGCGGAGCGCCTCGTTTCTCTCCGCAGCGAATGCCTCGTCGTCGATTTTCGCGGCGCTCACGATCTGCTTGAAGTCGATCAGGGTGAATTCCGCCTTGCTCACACGCTCGGCGATGACGCCGGGGGTGATTTCGACCACGAGCAGGCCGTCGCAATTGGCGGCCTTCGCCTCGGGGGCCAGCTTGTCGAGCGATTTATCCAGCGCCTGCGACCGCTTCAGCGCCGCGACGCAGCTTCCGCGCCCATTGGCGTCGTTCAGCGCCACCGCGACCCTGGGATTGATCGGAGCATTGAGTGCTTCGAGCGCAGAGGCGGCGGTATACTTCTGCTTCACCGACACCAGCTTGCCGCCCTTGTAGAAATAATACAGCCGGCTGTCGCCGATCGCGGTGGGCTGGCCGTATTTCGCCGTCACCCGCTCGATCATCTCCGCCTTGGAGGGCTGGCGGTCCTTGGCGAAGCCAAGCTTGCGCGCGATGTAATAGGCGCGGTTGGCGCTGGCGGGCGACGAGAACATCGCCGTGATCGATTCGCCTGGGTTGCTGTCGGTGGCGGGAACGACGAACCGCATGGCGGTGACGTAGCTCACATTGGTGCCGCCGAATTTCTGCTGGGTGGCCTCGGGCTTCACCCCGGGATGATCCTTCAGATAGGCCTCGAACACTGCCGCCGCCTTGCTGCCCTCGGTGCTGCTGGACAGGCCGATGATGTCCGGCGCGATCTTGCCGGAGAACGCCGTTTCGGGTGCCTTCGGCCTGATCTCATACGCCGATGCGGCCATCGGAATGGTGAGGGTCAGCGCGAGAGAGGCCAGCCATCGGCGAGAAAACATATGAAACACCTGCGGAAAATGGGACAACAAATCCGTAAAAACGCGGCGGATTACGCCAAGCTTTGAATGGTACGTCAACCGGCGAGTTGCGGCGCGGTTGATTGAGCCGCCGGATTGATTTGGGACGATGCCGGCGGCAAGGTTTCCGGCGACGCCATGACGACGACGGCAATGGGAGAGCATCGATGCCTGTTTCAACCAAGCAGAAGCGCGCACAGTTTCGGAAGTTGCACGAGAGCGGTTGCTTCGTGCTCCCCAATCCGTGGGACCTCGGCAGCGCGCGGCTGTTGCAGGGCATGGGCTTCCAGGCGCTGGCTTCGACCAGTTCCGGTTTCGCCTGGTCGACCGGACGGCCCGACAACAGCGTCGGGTGCGAGGATGTGCTGGCGCATCTTTCCGCGCTGTGCGCGGCGACCGATCTTCCGGTCAACGCCGATTTCGAGGGTGGCTTTGCTGACGATCCCGGCGGGGTCGCGGCCCACGTCGCGGGCGGGGTCGAGACCGGCGTGGCGGGACTGTCGATCGAGGATTCCACCGGCGACGCCTCGGCGCCGCTCTATGACATGACGCTCGCGGTCGAGCGCATCCGGGCGGCCCGCACCGCGATCGACGCCAGCGGCGAGGATGTGATGCTGGTCGGGCGCAGCGAAGGATTCATCGTGGGGCGGCCCGATCTCGATGCCACCGTCGCCCGGCTGGTGGCCTATGCTGAGGCCGGAGCGGATTGCCTCTATGCGCCGGGACTGAGGAGCCGCGATCAGATCGCGCGGGTGGTGAAGGAAGTGGCTCCAAGACCGGTCAATGTGCTGATGGGAGCGCCGGGGCTCACGGTGGCCGAGCTGGCCGACCTCGGGGTTCGGCGCATCAGCGTCGGCGGCGCGCTGGCGCGGGTCGCATGGGCGGCGTTCCTGCGCGCCGCGCGGGATATCGCGGATAACGGCTCCTTCGCGGAACTGGCGCAGGCGATCCCGAACGACACGATGAATCGCTTCTTCCGCGCACCCTGATAGGCGGCGAGGCGGCACTTGCCGCAACGCCGGTTGCTGTCAGGACCGCGGATTGCACGTCATTGCTTGGCTGGTGCCGTCGGGGTCGGGGGCGGTGGCGGCTCCGCTGGTGTCGTCATAGGTGTCGGCGCGGCACCTGGTGCCTGGCCGGCTGGCTGACCCGTCGGTTGACGAGGTGCCTGCCCCGTTGTCTGGCCGGCCGGTGGCGGTGCGGCAGGGGTGGTCTGGGCCGTGGAGGCCGGCTCGGGCGTGGTGAAGGAGGAATTCAGGCCGTAAAGCACGACGCCCAGGATCACCACCAGCGCGATGGCGAACAGCGCGATACGTCCGCCGGCGGCCGGACCCTCGGCCAATTCGGGATCGGCCTGGAGCTTGGCGTCCACTTGCTCGGCGCGCATACGCAACAACTCGTCGGTGGTGCGATCAACGCGGGACGGATCGTCAGGGTTGCGCTCGGATGCCATGGTCGTGTCTCCCGTGGTTGCCTCATCCGGACAATCGCCAGACGCTGCGCGCGTTCCCTCCGGGAGCGATGGATATAAGCCGCAACGGAAGAGCAGGCTTCGCGTTGCGGCGCAGCTTTGCGTCGGGCGAGGGGCAGCATTGCGGCAAAGGACCGAGCGTGCGCGGGGAGCGGCAGCTCCGCAATGTCTGTTCCCGCACCCGTGTCATGGCGACATAAACAGCCGAATATACAGGTAAATCCGGGCTAAAGTTGCGCCGGACGGCAAACGTCCGATGAATGCGATTTCTGATGCGCCGGTAGTGAAAAGCGACGTAGACTGGTTCTAATCAGATTCAACCGCCACACGGCAAACCGCCCGGAAAGAGGCATACGAAAATGGGAATCAACCAGGGACCGATCAGCCTCGACCAGAAATATACCCAGACGTCGGGGCACGTTTTTCTCACCGGCATTCAGGCGCTGGTCCGTCTGCCGATGGCCCAGGTGAGGCGCGACCGCGCCGCCGGGCTCAACACTGCCGCGTTCGTCACCGGCTATCGCGGCTCGCCGCTCGGCGGTTACGACCAGCAGCTTCACGCCGCGCGCAAGCATCTGGCGCAGTACGACGTCCAGTTCCAGCCCGGCGTTAACGAGGACCTCGCGGCGACCGCGATCTGGGGCTCGCAGCAGCTCAATCTCTCCCCCGGCGCGAAGTACGACGGCATCACCGGCATCTGGTACGGCAAGGGCCCCGGCGTCGATCGCTGCGGCGACGTCTTCCGCCACGGCAATGCCGCCGGCTCCGCCAAGAACGGCGGCGTGCTGTGCCTCGCCGGCGACGACCACGGCGCCAAATCGTCCACCGTGCCGCATCAGTCGGACCACGCCTTCATCTCGGCGCTGATGCCCTATCTCTATCCGTCGAGCATCCACGAGATGATCGAGATGGGTCTGCTCGGCATCGCGATGTCGCGCTATTCCGGCTGCTGGGTCGGCCTGAAGGTGATTACCGAGACGGTGGAGACCACCGCGGAAATCGACCTCACCGACGAGATGAAGCCTTTCGTCATCCCGGCTGATTTCGAGATGCCGCCGGGTGGCCTCAACCTGCGCTGGCCGGACGACCGCTATGCCCAGGACAGGCGGTTGCAGGACTACAAGGGCTTCGCGGCGATGGCCTTCGCCCACGCCAACAGGGTCAACCGTATCACCATGGATTCGCCGAACGCGCGGTTCGGCATCATGGCGTCCGGCAAGAGCTACGAGGACGTGCGTCAGGCGCTGCGCGAACTCGGCATCACGCCGGAGGTCGCCGCCAGGATCGGCTTGCGGCTCTACAAGATCGGCATGCCGTGGCCGCTGCCGCCGCAGGGCGTGCGCGAATTCGCCGTTGGTCTCGAGGAAATCTTCATCGTCGAGGAACGGCGCGAGATCGTCGAAAACCAGGTCAAGCAGGAGCTGTTCAACTGGCGCGACGACGTGCGGCCGCGCATCGTCGGCAAGATGGACAATCACGACAAGCGCTTCCTGCCGTTCGCGGAGGAACTCAGCGTCGCTGGCATCGCCACCTCGCTGACGGAGCGTCTGCTGCAGCTCGATCTCAATCCGGAGATCGTGGCCATGCTGCGCGCCAAGGCCGACTGGTTCAACGGCCGGCAGGCGACGCAGGTGCAAGCCATCGCGCCGGTGACGCGCACGCCGTATTTCTGTTCGGGCTGCCCGCACAACACCTCGACCAAGGTGCCGGAGGGAAGCCGCGCGCTGGCGGGCATCGGCTGCCACTTCATGTCGCTGTGGATGAACCGCAACACCGAGACCTTCACCCACATGGGCGGCGAGGGCGTGCCGTGGGTCGGCATCGCGCCGTTCACCAACGAGAAGCACATCTTCGCCAATGTCGGCGATGGCACCTATTTCCACTCCGGCAGCCTCGCCATCCGCCAGGCGGTCGCGTCGAAAGCCAACATCACCTACAAGATTCTCTACAACGATGCCGTCGCCATGACCGGCGGCCAGAAGCACGACGGCGACCTGTCGCCGCAGCAGATCACCTTCCAGCTTCACAGCGAAGGCGTCCGCGAGATCTGGCTGGTCTCGGAAAATCCCGATGCCTATCCCGCGAGCACCATCGCGCCCGGCACCAAGCTCGCCCACCGCGACGAACTCGACAAGGTGATGAAGACGGTGCGCGAGGTGCCGGGCTGCTCGGCCATCGTGTTCGTGCAGACCTGCGCCGCCGAGAAGCGCCGTCGCCGCAAGCGCGGCATCATGGAAGACCCCAACAAGCGCATCTTCATCAATGCGGCGGTGTGCGAGGGCTGCGGCGACTGTTCGGTGCAATCGAACTGCATCTCGGTCGAGCCTCTGGAGACCGAGCTGGGGCGCAAGCGCGCCATCAACCAGTCCTCGTGCAACAAGGACTATTCCTGCGTGAAGGGCTTCTGCCCGTCCTTCGTCACCATCGAGGGCGGGGCGCTGCGCAAGCGCGCGCCGGTCGATCTCGGCGAGATCGGGGAGCTGCCGCCGCCGGCCTCAACGCCGGGGCTGGAGCGGCCCTACAACATCGCGGTGGGCGGCGTCGGCGGCACCGGCGTGCTCACCATCGGCGCGCTGCTCGGCATGGCGGCTCATATCGAGGGCAAGGCCAGCATGATCCTCGACATGTCGGGGCTGGCGCAGAAGGGCGGCGCGGTGCTGAGCCATGTCCGGCTGTCGCAGCACACCGCCGACGTGACGTGCTCGCGCATCGTCACCGGCACGGCGGACCTTCTGATTGCGGCCGATGAGGTGGTGGCGGTGGCCAAGGAGACCATCTCGCTGGCGGAGCCGTCGCGGACCTATGGCGTCATCAACACCCATCTGATCCCGATCGCCGATTTCATCCAGAACCGCGACTTCAATTTCCAGCGTGGCAAGGTCAATCGCGTGCTGGAGAATGCGTTGCGCGAGGATTCCGCGTTCCTCGACTTCACCAAGCCGGCGGAAGCGCTGCTTGGGGATTCCATCGCCACCAACATGATGATGCTGGGCTTCGCTTATCAGAAGGGCCTGCTGCCGGTGGGTGCCGAGGCAATCGAGCAGGCCATCGAGCTGAATGGCGTCGCGGTCAAGATGAACACCGAGGCGTTCCGCCTCGGCCGTCTCGCCGTGCACGACCCCGAACGCCTCGCCGCGATGATGACCGGCGACGAACCGGACGCGCCGAAGACGCTCGACGAAATGAGCCTCGACGAGGTCATCGCCCATCGCACGCGCCTGCTGACCGACTACCAGAACGCGGCCTATGCCGCGCGCTATCGCGATCTGGTCGATCAGGTGCGCAAGGTCGCCATCAACAACGGCTATGGCGAGGCGTTGCCGCGCGCGGTGGCGATCAACTACGCCAAGCTTCTGGCCTACAAGGACGAGTATGAAGTGGCGCGGCTTTTTACCGATGGCCGCTTCGCCGACAATCTGCACAAGCAGTTCGAGGGCGATTTCAAGATCAGCTTCAACCTCGCCCCGCCGATCCTGCAGAAGGGGGTCGATGCGCTCGGCCGTCCGAAGAAGCGCGTGTTCGGGCCGTGGCTGTTGCCGGTGCTGCGCACCATGGCACGGTTCCGCTTCCTGCGCGGCACGATCTTCGATCCGTTCGGCCACAGCGCGGACCGTAAGCTCGAACGCGACCTGATCAAAGGCTACGAGCAGGATGTGGTGACGGTGTTCAAGCTGCTGTCGCCGAAGAATCACGACATCGCGGTCGCACTGCTGTCGCTGCCGGACCAGATTCGCGGTTACGGCCCGGTGAAGGAAGCCTCCGTCGCCAAGGCGAAGGCGCGCTACGAGCAACTCGGCAAGGATCTGGCCGATCCGCCGCCGTTACCCGCGCCGCAGATCGCGGCGGAGTGATCGCAAGCGGCCGCGTGCGCGGATACGGGCCCGGATGGCGGCGAGCATCGTCCGGGCCTCTGCTGCGACAGGAGGCGGCCATCGCCGCCGCGTCGCGGTGGTTCGCTCTGCGAAACGCATGATGCTGCCAAAGACCTCCGTCGTCACCCTTGCCAAGACCCGCGCCGAAGACCCTTGCCAAGTTGGCGCGGGCAGGTGAGATAGTCCGCTGGAGACGTTCCATCGGAGAGATCTTTTGACAATCAAGAACAAGGCGTACATCGCGGGGATCTACGAACATCCCACCCGGCACGCGCCGGATAAATCCACGGCCCAGTTGCATGCCGAATGCGCCAAAGGCGCGCTGGACGACGCCGGCCTGACCAAGGCTGACGTGGACGGCTATTTCTGCGCCGGGGACGCCCCGGGCGGCGTGATGCCGATGCTCGATTATCTCGGGCTGAAGGTGCGCCACATGGATTCGACCGAAACCGGCGGCTGCTCCTACATCATCGCGCTCGGCCACGCCGCCGAAGCCATCGCCGCCGGCAAATGCTCGGTGGCGCTGATCACGCTGGCCGGAAAGCCGCGCACCGGTCCGATGCCGCCGCGCGCCTATGGTCCGGAAGCCGATTTCGAGATGGCCTATGGGCCGACCACCCACAACGCTTACGGCATGTGCGCCATGCGCCACATGCATGATTTCGGCACCACGGCGGAGCAACTGGCTTGGGTGAAGGTCGCAGCCTCGCACCACGCCCAGTACAATCCGCACGCCATGCTGCGCGACGTCGTGACCGTGGAGGACGTCCTCAACTCGCCGATGATTTCCGATCCGCTGCATCGGCTCGACTGCTGCGTGGTCTCCGATGGCGGCGGCGCGCTGGTGGTGACGACGCCGGAAATCGCCAAGTCGCTGAAGCGTCCGCTGGTGCGTCTCACCGGCCATGGCGAGGCGCTGAAAGGACCGAACGGCGGCCGCGCGCTCGACCTGACCTATTCCGCCGGCGTGTGGAGCGGGCCGCCGGCATTCGCCGAGGCCGGCGTAACGCCGAAGGACATCAAGTATGCCTCGATCTACGACAGCTTCACCATCACGGTGGTGATCGAGATCGAAGACCTCGGCTTCTGCAAGAAGGGCGAGGGCGGCAAGTTCGTCGCCGACGGCAACCTGATCTCCGGCGTCGGCAAGCTGCCGTGGAACACCGACGGCGGCGGGTTGTGCAACAACCATCCGATCAACCGTGGCGGCATCACCAAGATCATCGAGGCGGTGCGCCAGCTGCGCGGCGAGGCCCATCCCAAGGTGCAGGTTCCCAATTGCGATCTGGCGCTGGTGCACGGCACCGGCGGATTGCTGGGTGTGCGGCATGCGGCTTCGACCGCGATCCTGGAGCGCGTGTGATGACCGACAAGCCGAAATATCCCGCACCGGTGGAAAATCCGGAGACCGCGCAGTTCTGGTCCGCAACGCGCCAGGGCAAATTCCTGATCAAGCGCTGCAAGGATTGCGGCGAGGTGCATTATTTCCCGCGCTCGATCTGTCCGTTCTGCTTTTCCGACCAGACCGAATGGCAGGAGAGCAAGGGCGAGGGCGTGATCTACAGCTACAGCCTGATGCGCAAGTCGCCGACCGGCCCTTACGCCGTCGGCTATGTCACGCTCGATGAAGGTCCATCGCTATTGACCAATTTCGTCGATTGCGATCTGGCGTCGCTGAAGATCGGCCAGCGCGTCAAGCTGGTGTTCAAGCCGACCGACGGCGCACCGTTGCCGTTCTTCACACCGGCAACCTGACCGGGCCGCACCTCGGATGCGCGCGGCGTCGAGCGCTGCGCCGGATCCGGGACCATCGTGAATCCGGAACAAAAAGAAGCAGGAGAGGGCGAATGCCGATCAACTACGACGAGGCCATGGCGTTGAAGAACGTCGGCCAGAAATATTCATGGACCGACCGCGAGGTGATGCTTTACGCCTACGGCATCGGCATGGGCGCGGACCCCATGGATATGAAGGAGCTGGCCTTTGTCAACGAGGGCTATTACACGCCGCGCGAACTGAAGGTGATGCCGACCTACGCGTCGGTTGCCGCGTGGGGTGCGAACGCCGGGTTCATCGACATCAACTGGGTGATGGTGGTCGATGGCGGGCGCGACGTCACCTTCCACAAGCCGCTGCCGGTGCAGGCGAACATCACCGTCGACTCCAGCATTCTCGGCATCTTCGACAAGGGCAAGGACAAGGGCGCGGTGATCCTGCGCAAGACCGTGCTCAAGGACGACAAGGGCGAGGACCTTGCCACCATGGTTTCCTCCACGTTTGCGAGGGGCGATGGCGGGTTCGGCGGACCGTCCGAGGGGCAGCCCGAAGCCCACCCGATCCCGAAGCGTGCGCCGGACATGACGGTCGATATCTCGACCCGTCCCGATCAGGCGCTGATCTATCGTCTCTGCGGTGACCGCAACCCGCTGCACAGCGATCCCGAGTTCGCGAAGAAGGCGGGGTTCGACCGGCCGATCCTGCACGGCATGTGCACCTACGGCCTGAGCTGCCGCGCGGTGCTGCAGACCTACGCCGATTACGATCCGCTGGCGTTCAAGCAGCACGTCACGCGCTTTTCCTCGCCGGTGTTTCCGGGAGAGACGGTGTCGTTCGATCTATGGAAGGACGGCAACGTCATTTCCATCGAGGGGCGGGTGAAAAGCCGCGGCGTCACCGTCATCAAAAACGGCAAGAGCGTGCTGGCCTGAGCGGGATCATCCGCAACGTTTCAGCCGATGGGGGACATCGAAACATCATGAAGCTGACCCATGAGGCGGGCGGAACGTTCGCCATCGCACCGACTCCGTTCTTCGACGACGGCCGGATCGATTATGACTCCATCGACCGGCTGACCGATTTCTATGGCGAGGTCGGCTGCGACGGTGTCACCGTGCTCGGCATTCTCGGCGAAGCGCCGAAGATGGAGGCCGACGAGTCGCTTCAGGTAGCGACGCGCTTCATCAGGCGTGCCGGGAACAAGCAGGTCATCGTCGGCGTTTCCGCGCCCGGCTTCGCGCAAATGCGCACGCTGGCGCGGGCGTCGATGGATGCCGGCGCCGCCGCCGTCATGATCGCGCCGCCGCCGCATCTGCGCACCGACGAGCAGATCACCGGCTATTTCCGGCAGGCGACGGAGGCCATCGGCGCTGAGGTGCCATGGGTGCTGCAGGACTATCCGCTGACCCTGACCGTGGTGATGACGCCGTCGGTGATCCGCAGGATCGTGATGGACAGTCCGTCGTGCGTGATGCTGAAGCACGAGGACTGGCCAGGGCTGGAGAAGATTTCAACCCTGCGCGGTTTCCAGAAGGACGGCTCGCTCAAGCCGCTGTCGATCCTCGTCGGCAATGGCGGGATGTTCCTCGATTTTGAAATGGAGCGTGGCGTGGACGGCGCGATGACCGGCTATGCCTTCCCCGATTTTCTGGTCGATATCGTCAAGCTGTCCAAGGCCGGCAAGCGCGATGCGGCGCACGATCTGTTCGACGCCCATCTGCCGCTGATCCGCTACGAGCAGCAGCCGGGCGTCGGCCTCGCCGTGCGCAAATACGTGTTGAAGAAGCGCGGCAAGATCGCCTCCGATGCGCAGCGCAAGCCGGGATCGAGCATGAGCGCGCTGGCGCGCAGCGAGGTGGACTATCTGCTGTCGCGCGTCGCGCGCTTCGACAAACGGGCCGACCTGAGATGAGCGACAACGTCAGGACGCCGGATGCCTCAAAAGCGCTGCGCACCGCCGCCACCGTGCTGCTGCTGCGGGAAGGCGCTAGCGGCATGGAGATCTTCATGGTGCAGCGTCACCATCAGATCGAGTTCTCCTCCGGCGCGCTGGTGTTTCCGGGCGGCAGCATGGACCCCGGCGATCGCGCGATCGCGGAGGATGCCGTGCTGGTGGCCGATCGCGGCGGCCTTGCGGTGGAGAGCGCCGCCATCCGCGTCAGCGGCATCCGCGAGACGTTCGAGGAAAGCGGTATCATGCTGGCGCGGCCGCGCGATGCGGAGGCGCTGATTTCCGCCGATCGCTGTTCGGCGCTGACGCCACAGCGCGCCGCGCTGGACGAGGGCCGGATCAGCTTCGCCGAGATTTTGCATCGGGACGCGCTGCGGCCGGCGATCGACCTCTTGGTGCCGTTCGCGCACTGGATCACGCCGACGGGATTACCCAAGCGGTTCGACACCCATTTTCTGCTCGCGCTCGCGCCGCCGGACCAGATCGGCAGTCACGACGGCAGGGAGTCCGTGGACTCGATCTGGCTGTCGCCGAAGCAGGCGCTGGCAGGCGCCGAGAGCGGACGTTTTATGCTGCCGTTCGCCACCGTTCGTAACCTGATCAAGCTCGACAGGCTCGGCACCGCACAAGCGGCGATGGATTTCGCCCGGGCGACGCCGGTAGTGACGGTGATACCCGAGATGAGCCGGATGGAAGACGGCCGCACGCGGCTGCGCATTCCGCTCGAAGCCGGCTATGACGGCGACGTGTTCGAGGTACTGCGGCCGTGACGCGCTGCGCTGCGGTTGCGTGAGAGAAATGGCCGCGGAAAAAATCCGTAAGGACCGTTTTCGGGCTGGATTTCGAGTCTCCCTTGGCTATGGTGCGTCTGTCAGCGCTCCTAGCTCAGCTGGATAGAGCATCGGATTTCGATTCCGAGGGTCGGGAGTTCGAATCTCTCGGAGCGCGCCATTCGGTATTCATCTGCGAACCCGGAACCCGCCCGCCGCTCCGGCGAGCCGCGCTGCATCAGAAATAAATCAAGTGTGGATGTCTTCGGGCGCCGGCGCGACATCTGTCGCACCGGATGCTCGCGACGTTTCTCTATGCCGACATCCTGGGCTGCTTGATCGAATCCGGTTTCCGCGCGGGTGACAAAATTCAGTGTCGCCCAGCAGCGCCCCCGACAAGCGCGGCGGAGCAAAGCCAAGCCATCGCCGAAGCAGACAAGCAAGTCGATATTCCTCCAGTCGATCCGGCTTCAACCACCCGATCAAATCCCACGGGCCGCTTGCGCGCTACGGCGCTATCGAAAAGCGTGCTTCGCGAGCGGCCTCTCCAGCGCCCGAACTGGCCTGATTTTACTCTGCCGCAGTGGTCTGGATTCCGACCGCGGTTGACAGCATGCCCTGCCGACACCGGACCTCCGCCTTGAATTCGGTCAAGTCCCGGTTCGCTCGGGTCTGATATGCGCCAATGTAATAATTATTACAAAGGGGGGTTCCATGAGTGCATTGCGACACTTCGCTCTGACCGCTGTTATCGGCTTCCTGGCGCTGTTCGGCACCGGTGACCTAGCATCCGCACAAATCAAGATAGGCGCCGTCTTGTCGGTGACCGGGCCGGCATCGTTTCTCGGTGATCCGGAAAAGAGGACGTTGGAAATCTACGTTGATGAGATCAACGCGAAAGGCGGGGTGAACGGTCAAAAGCTGCAACTGGTCGTCTATGATGACGCCGGCAACGCCGAGAACGCGCGTACCTTCGCCACCCGTTTGGTCGAAGAAGACAAGATCGTCGCCATGGTCGGTGGCAGCACCAGCGGCACCACCCTGGCGATGATGCAGGTCGCTGAAGACGCCAAGATTCCGTTTATCTCGTTGGCCGGCGCAACGCAGAT
The DNA here is from genome assembly GCA_020544565.1 of Bradyrhizobiaceae bacterium. Lineage (GTDB taxonomy): Bacteria > Pseudomonadota > Alphaproteobacteria > Rhizobiales > Xanthobacteraceae > Afipia. Next base: position 1,673,096 of record CP078014.1, on the reverse strand, counting down.
TATCGAGCCCGTCCGCAAATGGGTTTTCAAGACGCCGCATACCGACAGGATGGCTTGCGAGAAGATATTCGCCGATCTCAAGAGCCGCAATCTCACCAAGATTGCGTTGATCTCGGGCACCGATGCATTCGGAAAATCGATGCGCGACCAGTGCGTTTTGGTCGCGCCCAAGGCCGGTATCAGCATCGTTCACGAAGAGAATTATGGGCCTCGCGACAGCGACATGACGCCCCAGCTCACGAATATTCGCAACAAGGCGGGCGTGCAGGCCGTGATCAATCCGGGCTTCGGTCAAGGCCCGGCAATCGTGACGCGCAACTATCATCAACTCGGAATCAAGCTGCCGCTGTACCAAAGCCACGGTGTGGCTTCCAAACAGTTCATCGAACTCGCGGGTCCCGCGGCCGAAGGCGTGCGGTTGCCGGCAGCGGCGCTTCTCGTCGCGGACAAGCTCCCGAACAATGATGTGCAGAAGCCCGTGGTCGTGAATTACTCGAAGACTTACCAGGCCAAGACCGGGCAACAGGTCTCGAGCTTCGGCGGTCACGCCTATGATGGCTTCATGATCCTGGTTGAGGCAATGCAGCGGGCCAAGAGCGCCGATTCGTCCAAGGTCCGCGACGAGATCGAGCGGACCAAGGGCTATGTCGGAAGCGGCGGAATTGTGAACATGTCGGCCACCGATCACATGGGTCTCGACCTGTCGGCGTTCCGCATGCTGGAAATCAAGGGCGGAGATTGGACGCTGGTGCCCGGCTCCTGAGATGAAGATCGTGCAGGCTCGACAGAGCCTGCACGCCTCGCCGTGTTGCAATTGAACCCACGCCAGACGAGGCATTGGACGCAATGGTCGAGTTGCTGCAATTCATTTCCTCTGGCCTGACCGTGGGCGCGATCTACGCCCTGGTCGCGCTTGGTTTCACGCTGATTTACAAGGCGTCGGACATCATCAATTTTGCCCAAGGCGAATTCGTCATGCTGGGCGGAATGACGACCGTTTTCCTGGCGCTTGCGGGCGTGCCGGTGGCGCTGGCGGCGGTCGTCGCGATCATCGTGACCACCGCCATTGGGTTGGCTTTGCATCGTTTTGCGATCGAGCCTGCGCGTGGAGCCAGTCCGGTGGTGTTGATCATGATCACGATCGGTGCATCGATCTTTTTGCGCGGTGTGGCCCAGATCATCTTCGACAAGCGCTTCCACAGTCTGCCTCCGATGTTCGGTGCCGATCCGATCCTGTTGGGCGGCGCAGCCATCTTGCCGCAAAGCCTTGTTGTGCTGGCAAGCGCGACGGCCATCGTGACCCTGCTCTGGCTGTTCATCGATCGCACCTTGCTCGGCAAGGCGGTGCTCGCGACTGCGGCAAATCGTCTGGCGGCGCGGCTCATCGGCATCAATACGCGGAACATCGTCGAACTCTCATTTGCGGTGTCGGCGGCGATCGGGGCGATCGCCGGCATTCTGATTACGCCGATTGCGCTGACGAGTTACGACGTGGGGACGTTGCTGGCGCTGAAAGGGTTCGCGGCGGTTATGCTCGGTGGGATCGGCAGCGCGCTCGGAGCCGTGGTCGGGGGCCTCGTGATCGGAATGATCGAAGCCTTCGGTGCCGGCTACTTTTCTTCGAATTACAAGGATGCAGTCGCTTTCCTGATCATCCTTGTCGTTTTGATATTCATTCCGCAGGGCCTGTTCGGTCGGGCCAAAGTTGAGCGGGTGTAATTTGCACGGATTGCTCAAAACTCGATGGATGCCGGCGATCGTGATCGCAGTGATTGTCATTTTGCTGCCGTTGTTGTTTCCGTCGGCGTACTATTATCGCGTCGCCGTACTTGTCTTCATCTTTGCGCTGGCGGTCGTTGGCCTCAATCTGCTCATGGGCTTCGCCGGTCAGGTCAGCCTGGGTCATGCCGGCTTTCTGGGGATCGGTGCGTATTCCGTCGCTGTTGGCCCCACCCAGTTTGGCCTGCCTCCGTGGCTGTGCCTGTTCGCCGGCGCAATCCTCTCAGGTGCGGTCGCCTTCCTGGTGGGGCGGCCGATCCTCAGGCTTAAAGGACACTATCTCGCCGTTGCGACGCTCGGCCTCGGATTGCTCGTTGCTATCGTGCTGACCAACGAGGCGCGGTGGACCGGTGGCCCGGATGGCATGAGCGTTCCCAAGCTGGTCCTTTTTGGCTGGAGCGTGCGCGGAGCGGATGTCTGGTACTGGATTGCGGGCGCGACGTTTGTCGGCGGCTTTGTGCTCGCGCTCAACTTGATGGACAGCCCAACCGGCCGTGCGCTGCAAGCCATCCATGACAGCGAGATCGCGGCGCTTGTCGTCGGCGTTGATGTGGCGCGCAAGAAGCTCACGATCTTCACAATCTCGGCCATGTATGCGTCGGTGGCCGGATCTTATCTGGCGCTCTTCAACGGCTATATCACGCCGGATACGGCCGGGTTCCTGCGTTCGATTGAACTGGTCGCCATGGTTGTGCTGGGTGGCATGGGATCAATCGTCGGTTCTTTGGTGGGCGCAGTCGTGTTGGTCGTGCTGCCACAGGCACTCACCATCTTCCATGAATACGAGCAGGCGCTGCTAGGGCTCATCGTGATGGTTTTCATGATTTTCCTGCGCCGGGGCATTGTGCCGTCGCTTGTTGCGGCGTTTGCTGGACAGCGCAAATGATGATCCTGGAAGCTGATCGGCTATCCATTACGTTCGGCGGCGTCCGGGCCGTCGATGGAGTCAGTATCGCCGTTGAACCCGGTGAGGTTCTTTCGATCATTGGGCCGAACGGATCCGGCAAGACCACGCTGTTCAATCTGATCTCGGGTATCTATGCGCCGCGCAGTGGAAGCATCCGGTTCGCCAACGAAATTGTGACCGGCCTTGCGCCTGACAAACTCGCGCGGCGAGGACTATCGCGGACATTCCAGAATCTGCAGATATTTTCCCGAATGACGGTGCTGCAGAATGCGATGGTCGGCCGCCATCGTCATGAGCGCACCGGCGTCCTGGCCGAACTGATGCATTTGCCGTCGGTGGCGCGTCAGAATGCGGCGACCCGCGAAGCGGCACATGCGGCGCTTGCCCGCGTTGGTCTGGCCGATGATGCCAACCGTCCGGCCGGCTCGCTCGCCTATGGCGCTCTCAAGCGTCTCGAAATTGCGCGCGCTCTGGCCAGCGAGCCGAAAGTGCTGCTGCTCGATGAGCCGGCCGCCGGCTGCAATCCGGTTGAGACGCAGGAAGTCGATCGCGTGATCCGCTCTGTCGTCAAGGACGGAATTGCCATCGTGCTGGTCGAGCATGACATGCGCCTGGTGATGAATATCTCCGACCGCATTCATGTTCTGGCAAGGGGCCGTACTCTCGCCGAAGGGACTCCTAATCAAGTGCGCTCCGATCCAGCGGTCATCGAAGCCTATTTGGGCGATCATGGTTCAAAGGAGGCGGTTCGTGCTTTCGGTTGAAAATGTCAGAAGCGCGTATGGCCGTATCGAGATTCTGCACGGGGTCACGCTGAATGTCGCTGCCGGCGAGATCGTGACGCTGATCGGCGCCAACGGCGCTGGCAAGACCACGCTGATGCACGCCATTTCCGGCGTTCAGCCGATCACCGGCGGTACGATCCGGTTCGAAGGCGAACCGATTGAGAAAATGCCCGCGCATGCACGCGTGGTGGCCGGCATCTCGCAAGTGCCGGAAGGCAGGCAGGTATTCGACCCCTTATCCGTCAAGGATAATCTGAGGTTGGGTGCGTGGTCGCGTTGCAACGCCGATCTGGAACAAAGCCTGGCACGGATTTGCCGGCTGTTCCCGGTGCTTGAATCGATTTGGGAAACACCGGCTGGTGCGTTGTCGGGTGGACAGCAGCAATTGCTCGCGATCGGACGCGCCTTGATGGCGAGGCCCCGGCTGTTGCTACTCGATGAGCCCTCGATGGGGCTTGCCCCCAACCTGGTCGATCTCGTGCTCGCCGTGATCCTATCGTTAAAGAACGAAGGCCTGACCATTCTGCTGGTTGAACAGAACGCAGGCGCTGCCCTGGCGATTGCTGACCGTGCCTATGTGCTTGAAACCGGCAAGGTGGCGCTCAACGGAAGCGCGGCCGCGGTTCAGAACGATCGGCGGGTTCGCGAGTCGTATTTGGGAATTTGAGCAAATGCTGCCGACCGTTGACATCGGTCAAGTAAATCAACGCGCAAAATCAATCTAGTCGCTTATCGTTTCGCGTCAATTCGCAGGAGAGCAGCAATGAAGGCGGACCTTCGTCCCGGCATTTCACGGACAAGCCGCGTTACCGTGGACCGTGACCGCAGCATCGGCTTCATGGGTGAGGATGGTCGCGTTTACGGCACGCCTTATCTGGTGCGCGACATCGAGCAGACCTGCCGCGACTTGCTGCTGGAGCACGGCGACGCCGGCGAGGACTCGGTCGGCACTGATATCGCCATCAAGCATGTTGCGCCGACTCTGCTTGGCATGTCGGTCGAGATCACGGTGACCGTAAACGCCGTGGAGGGCCGCAAGGTCTCGTTCGACGTGTCGGCCAAAGATGAGATCGAGCCGATCTGCAGCGGCACGCACGGCCGCTTCGTGGTCGATGTAGGCAAGACGATCGAGCGTCTGAAGGCAAAGGCCGCCAAGCATGCCGGCGGTAGAGCGGGGTAAATGCCATGTCCGGCAGATCCGCACGAAATGCGTCAACACACAAGAAGCGAACGGTCTCGACCTGTTGCTACCCGTGCGTCGCTGCGGGCAATGCCGATGCTTCGTCGGCCGCAATGCAGGTGGATATTGCGCGAGGCGTGACACGGCATGGCTTTCCTCCCGTTGGCGCCGGCATGATGGTGTGGTCGGGCGTGGCCGCCGCCCGCGATCGCCCGGCGGTGAAGTCGGGATAGGTTTTGCGATGACATTCGAAAGAGTAGAGGCAGCCGCCTCGCAACGAGGCCACTGGGAGATCACGCCATGAGCAGGCAGAGCGCATTGCGCAACCCTGAAGTCTTCATGTTTGACCAGGCTGTCGAGACATTGCCGCGCGATGCGCTGGCCGCCCTGCAGCTCAAGCGACTGAAACACACGCTGGAGCACGCCTACGCCAATGTGCCGCACTATCGCCGCGCCTTCGAGGCGGCGGGGGCGAAACCCGAGAGCCTCGTGTCTCTCAGCGATATCGCGCGCTTTCCTTTCACCCTGAAGCAGGATCTGCGCGATAACTATCCGTTCGGAATGTTTGCGGTCCCGCGCCCGCAACTGACGCGGCTGCATGCCTCATCGGGAACCACCGGCAAGCCGACGGTGGTCGGCTACACCAGCGGAGATCTCGATCGCTGGGCGAGCCTGATGGCGCGTTCGCTCGGCTGCGCCGGTGCGCTACCCGGCGACATCGTGCACAACGCCTATGGCTATGGCTTGTTCACCGGCGGGCTTGGCGCGCATTATGGGGTCGAGCGGCTCGGTTGCACGGTGGTCCCGATATCGGGCGGCGGCACTGAGCGGCAGGTGTCGCTGATCCGCGATTTCGGTGCAAATATTTTATGTGCGACTCCGTCCTATGCGCTCAATATCGCGGAGGTGGCCGAGGCGTCGGGCTTTGATTTGCGGCGATCACCGCTGCGCTGCGGTGTGTTCGGCGCTGAGCCATGGAGCGAAGCGCTGCGCAGCAATTTGCAGGATCGGCTCGGCATCAAGGCCGTTGATATTTACGGTTTGTCGGAAATCATGGGTCCGGGCGTCGCTTGCGAATGTAATGTGATGCAGTCGGGGCTGCACGGCTGGGAGGATCATTTCCTGTTCGAAATCATCCACCCCGAGACGCTGGAGCCGCTGCGTTTTGGTGAAGTCGGCGAGCTCGTCATTACAACGCTCACCAAGGACGCGCTGCCGATGATCCGATACCGCACGCGCGATATCACAAGACTGGATGACTCACCCTGCGCCTGTGGCCGAACTCACGTTCGCATCATGCGTGTGACCGGCCGCGACGACGATATGTTGATCATCCGCGGTGTCAACGTTTACCCGTCTCAACTCGAGGCGGCGCTGGTTGGCCTTCCCGGACTTTCGCCGCATTACCAGATCGTGCTCACGCGCGCAGGCGCGCTCGATGCCATCACGGTGGAAGTGGAGCTGGCGCCCGGTACGTCGTGTGACGACGACACGCGCGCCAGGAAGGAGGCAGAGGTCCGCCATCATATCAAGTCGCTGATCGGCGTGACCTGTGACGTAGCGGTGAAGGGGCAGGGCGAGGTTCCGCGTTCGCAGGGCAAAGCCGTTCGGGTCAAGGATGAGCGGAAAACTTCGAGTTGAGCGTATTCCTTCCCAGCTCGGGCGCGCGACAATCCGACGTTTGATCTCGCTGTGTGCCGAGCGGCACAACGGCCGGCTCCGTTTCTCATCGATTGGAAAAGTCGACGGCGCGCCGGATCGGACGAATCATCCGATGCATCCGATGGCTCGCAATTCGACTTCCCAAGTATGGGTGTTTCACTCCGGAGAGGCAGGCGGATCCAGATCGTCGGCCCACGAATCTGATGGTGGCGGATACTTTCCCAGCAGCCGATTCACCAGATTGACATGCTCGGCTTCCTCCTCGACGAGTTCCGCCGCCATCGCCTTGACCTTGGGATCCGTCGCTGTCTCCACGATGTAGCTGAAGTAGGCGAGGGCACGCTTTTCACCCGCGAGGCAGAGCTGCAGGGCATGCCAGGGCGTCATCAGGTAATGCGCGGAATCGAGTGCGGCTTCCTCCGGGCTTTCCCCTCCAAATTCCGCGATTTGACGGGCGTGGTTGACGACGTCGAAATCGCCGGCGAGGCGGCGTATTTCCTCGCCATGAAGACCTTCGGCGCGGGCCAGATCCCGGAAAATCTTCACTAACTCGGGGTTGTTGTGGGTTTCCATCTGATCGGCCAGCACATTGTAGCGCTCGACGGCGTCGATTTCGATCTGATAGGCGACGGCCAGCAGATCATTCAGGCTGGAGATTTTCGGATTGGCCGATTTCTTGCTCATAGCTCGAAGTCCTTCTCCAGTTCCGAAAGGTCGGTATCGCCTGCTCCGGCCGCGACCGCTCCCTGAAACGGTGCGCGATCGCCGCGATACAGAACTCCGAGGTTGAAACCGTCATCCGTCATCAGTCGACGCGCCGCCTTTCCTCGATCGTTGGTGGCGACGACCGGGGCCGGGCGTACATGGTTCTTCCACTCCTTTTCGTCGGGTCGGAAGGTGACGCAGGGGCTGAGAATTTCGATGAACGAGAATCCCGGGTGCTTGATTGCTTCCGCCAGCACGGTGGCGGTTTCGTTCGGCTCTCCGGAGAAGCAGCGCGCGATGAAGTTCGCGCCAGAGGCGAGGGCGACGACCAGCGGATGAAACGGCGCCATCCCGGTCCCGCCCGGCGTCAGCGCGGTGTCAAATTCCGGCTCCGTGGTCGGCGAGGGCTGGCCCTTGGTCATGCCGTAGATGCGGTTGTCCATCACCACATATGTCATGTCGATGTTTCTGCGGCAGGCGTGCAGGAAATGGTTGCCGCCAATCGAATAGCCGTCACCGTCGCCGCTGGCGACCACGACAGTGAGTTCGGGCCGCGTCACTTTCAGTCCGGCGGCAAGGGCGAGCGAACGGCCGTGCACGCCATGGAAGCCGTAGCAATTGGTGTAGGCGGGAATCCGCGACGAACAGCCGATTCCCGATATGACGGCGATCTCCTCGAGCGCCAGACCCAACTGGGCGAATGCGCGCGTGAACGACATAAGCACGTGGTAGTCACCGCAGCCGGGACACCAGATCGGCTTCAAGTCCGATTTGTAGTCCGCCGGCTTGCAGGCAAGGCGTGTACTGACACTGGACATCGGTCATCTCCAATCCGTGATTGCACGATGAATTTCGCCGGCCGTAATCGGCAGTGGCCCCGGACGATTGAGAACACGGACGGGCGCCGGAAGGTCGTAATGGGCGCGCAGATAGCGGTGGAATTGGCCGCCATGCGTCTGTTCGACGACCATTATTCGTTTGACGCCTTCCAGCGCGCTGGCCAGGCGTTCCGGCTGGACCGGCGCCAGCAACCGCGGTGCGATCACCCGGACATCGCATCCATCGGTGGCAGCGCGTCCGGCCGCTTCGCGGGCGGCTCCGGTGAGCGAGCCCCAGGTGATGAGCGCGAGATCGCCGGTGCCTTCGACGCTCGCCCAGTGGTCGCCGTAGTTGAAGTGATCGAGCTTGTCGCGCCGCTTGTCGAGCTGCGCCTGATGATCGACGGCTCCGCTGGTCGGAATGCCGGTTTCAGTATGGGTGAGCCCGTCAGCAGTGTATTGACCGCCGGGCGTTCCCGGAAGCGCCATCGGCGAGACACCGCCGGACGCCAGGGCGTAACGCTTATAGGTGCCCGATATATTGTCGGCGGTCGTGCGCGCGCCGATGAATGCAACGTCGGCGGGACGTTCGATGGCGGCGCGTGACTGCCCCATGAATTGATCGGAAAGAACGATCGCCGGTGCTTGCAGCGTTTCCGCAAGATAAGTCGCCCATTGGGTCGTGAACAGGCAGTCGCCGACCGATTGGGGAGCCAGAACCAGATGGGGCGCATCCCCGTGCAAGCCGTAGATGGCGATATTCAGATCAGCCTGTTCCGATTTCGTGGGAATGCCCGTCGAGGGACCGCCACGCATGACATCCACGACGACGACGGGTATTTCGGCGGCAGTGGCGAGGCCCAGCGCCTCGATCATCAACGAGAGGCCGGGTCCGGACGTTGCCGTCAGGGCTGGCGTGCCGCCATACGATGAGCCGATGATCATGTTGATCGCGGCGAGCTCGTCCTCGGCCTGCAGCAAGACCCCACCGATTTTGGCAAGATTCGGCGAGAGCCATTCGAGGATTTCCGTCGCGGGCGTGATCGGATAAGCGGCGGCGAAACGAACACCGCCGCGGATGGCACCGAGCGCCGTTGCCTCGTTTCCTGACAGCAGCCACCTGCGGGCGCTACTCGGAACTGGGGCGGCGAGGCGTGCGTCAAAGCTGATGCCTGCCGCCGCGTCGAATCCGGCCTTGATTCCGGCGCGGCTGGCTTCGATTGCGGCTGTCCCCTTGTCGCCAAGACGCTTCGCGATCGGTGCGGACACCTGTTCGATGGAAAGGCCAAGCAGCCGGCTGGCAATGCCGAGCGCGATCATGTTGGGGCGTCCGTCCTTGATGGACTTGGCCATTTCCTTCATCGGGATGTCGACGACGCGGGCTCCGGACTGGGTCACCATTGGCGGCGGTTCGCCGCCGCGGGGATCGCTGATCACCAGGGTGTTCGGGCCGGCCTTGATTTCACCGCCAAAACGGTGCGCGTTCACCCAGTCGATACCAATGATCAGATCGAACTGATCCGGCAGACAATCGACGGGATGCACCGCCAGGCGCAGTAGTCCTGCCGCTTCGCCGCCGCGGATTTGGGGCCCCAAGGTGCGGGTAAATAGCCCGTGCCACCCCGCGGTGCTGGCGGCCTCGAGCAAGGAATCGACGGTCGTCAAGGCGCCGGCGCCGCCGCTGCCAACGATCGCGATCGAAATACTTGGCGAATCTCCCATGGCATTTGCCCTCTCATCGAAGCCTGTTTTCGCTCCAATATGTATTTAAGTACTATAATGCGTTTTTTTGGGTTTCCTTGACGTCGGTCAAGGCAGCCTAACGGTTGCTGATCAAAGAATGACGAACAAGACGGCACGTTCCCGCGACGGGCTCAGCGGCAAAAAAATGGAGGACGAAGGGATGCGCGCCAAGCCGATACGCTGGATGATGACAGGTTCTGGCGAGCCTCTTGTCCCGACGGCATTCGAGATCGCCGCACCGGCCGCCGATCAAGTCGTGGTCGAAATCGCCGGTTGCGGAGTCTGCCATACCGATCTTGGCTACTACTACGATGGCGTGCGCACCAAGCATGAGCTGCCGCTGACACTCGGGCATGAGATCAGTGGCCGTGTCATCGAGGCCGGAGCGGATTCTCTTCGGTATCTCGACCGGGCGGTTATTGTTCCGGCGGTCATTCCGTGCGGCCGATGCGACGCCTGCCTCCACGGCAGGGCGACGATCTGTCCGAACCAGAAGATGCCCGGCAACGACATCCATGGCGGCTTCGCCACCCATATCACCGTGCCAGCGCGCGGACTTTGTGTTGTCGATGAGCAGCGCCTGGCGGCTGTCGGAATCGAGCTGGCTGATCTTTCCGTAATCGCCGACGCGGTGACCACGCCCTACCAGGCAGTGATCCAGGCTGGCGTCAAGGAAGGGGATCTTGTCATCGTCAACGGGGTCGGCGGCGTCGGCGGGTACGCCGTCCAGATCGCCGCAGCCCTTGGAGGCATCGTTGTCGCGGTTGACGTGAACGAAGACAAGCTCGCCGCCATCGCCGGGCCGGGCGTCGCGCTCACGCTGAATGCCAGGCAGATGTCGCCGCGCGACATCAAGTCCGCGATCCAGGAATTCGCCAGGCAAGGAGGTCTACCTCAGAGCCAGTGGATCATTTTCGAATGTTCCGGCACACGCGCCGGCCAGGAAACGGCATTCAGCCTGATCAATCATGGTGCAACCCTTGCCGTCGTCGGATTCACAATGGACAAGGTCGAGATCCGGCTCTCGAACCTGATGGCGTTCCACGCGCGCGCGATCGGCAACTGGGGATGCCCGCCCGAGCTCTATCCGGCAGCACTGGAGCTTGTCATGGCTGGCCGCGTCAAGGTTGGCCAGTTCGTCGAGAAGCATCCGCTCAGTGAGATCAATCAGGTGTTTGAGGCGGCACATGCCGGCACCCTCAAGCGCCGCGCCGTACTCGTTCCTGAATTGTGAGGATATTTCCATGACTGCCACAGCCCGCGTCATCACCGCGCAGACCATCGAAGCCAAGGATCATAATCTTGTCTCCGAAGCAGCGCGCGAATCCGTTTCCAAGAGCGTGCACTACGAGAAGCGGCCGGTGAAGGGAGCCGACGGAAAGCCGGTGGCCGGGCTGTTCAACGCATGGATCACGCTCGACAATCCCAGCCAGTTTAACTCCTACACGACCGATATGGTGAAGGCGACGATCCTGGCGTTTCGCGCTGCGAGCGCGGCACGCGACGTGGTCGCCGTGGTTTTCACTGCAGTCGGCGACAAGGCGTTTTGTACCGGCGGCAACACCAAGGAATACGCCGAGTACTACGCCGGTAATCCCCAGGAATACCGGGGGTATATGCGGCTGTTCAACGACATGGTCTCCGCAATCATCGGCTGCGACAAGCCGGTGGTTTGCAGAGTGAACGGCATGCGCATCGGCGGTGGTCAGGAAATCGGCATGGCCTGCGATTTCTCGATTGCGCAGGATCTCGCTCGCTTCGGCCAGGCCGGACCCAAGCACGGCTCGGCGCCAATCGGCGGAGCGACCGACTTTCTGCCCTATATGATCGGCTGCGAACAGGCGATGGTTTCCGGCCTGCTCTGCGAGCCGTTCTCGGCGCATAAGGCCTATCGTCTCGGCATTATCAGCGAGGTCGTTCCGGCTCTGAAGGTCGACGGAAAATTCGTCGCTAATCCTTTGGTCCACACCGATCAGTTTCTCGACGAGTATGGTCGCATCGTCCACGGCGAGGCCAAGACGGGTGCGGCGGCCACTGAAGGTCAGGAGCTGCTCAAGCGCGGCACGATCGATCTCAGCCTGCTCGACGAGCGTGTCGAAGCGCTTTGCACCAAGTTGCTCTACACCTTCCCCGAATGCACGACCAAGACGGTCGAGGAGTTGCGCAAGCCGAAACTCAACGCCTGGAACAGCAACAAGGAGAACGCGCGCGACTGGCTGGCCCTCAACATGATGACGGAAGCCCGCGCTGGCTTCCGCGCCTTCAATGAAGGGACGCGCGAAACCGGCCGGGAAGTCGATTTCATTGCGTTGCGTCGCGCGCTGGCCGCCAATACGCCGTGGTCGGACGAACTCACCGATAGCATTCAGCCGCAGGCGAGGGGGTAGTTGTGACCCAGCCTCTCAAGATCTGGTCTGAGGCGGAAGGCCGATTGCTGCGGCTTCGGCTCAATCGACCGAAGGCCAATCTCGTCGATTCAGACATGATTGCGGCGCTTGATGACGCGCTGGCGCGCAATGGCGGCGATGATCGACTGAGCGCGGTGGTTCTCGATGCCGAAGGTCCGCATTTCTGCTTCGGCGCCAGTGTCGAGGAGCATCTGCCGGGACAATGCGCAGCCATGCTGGCTGCCCTGCACGGCCTGGTGCTGCGCATGATCGAATTCCCGGTGCCGCTGTTGGTGGCGGTGCGGGGCCAATGCCTTGGCGGCGGTCTGGAAGTCGCGCTGGCAGGTCATCTTCTGTTCGTTGCTCCGGATGCCACCCTCGGCCAGCCGGAAATGAAACTGGGCGTATTCGCGCCGGCGGCTTCCTGCCTGTTGCCTGAATTGATCGGTCCGGCGCGTTCGCTGGATTTGCTGGTGTCTGCTCGCAGCATCACCGGCATCGAGGCGGCGGCGGCGGGCCTCGCCCATGAAGCCGCCGCTGATCCGGAGCATGCCGCACTTGCCTATTTCGAGGAGCATCTGAAACCGAAGAGCGCGAGTTCATTGCGCTATGCGGTCAAGGCGGCTCGCCTCGATTACATCGCGCGCATTAAGGAAAAAATCCGCGCCGTCGAGCAGCTCTATCTCGACGAGTTGATGGCCACTCACGACGCAGTGGCCGGTCTCGAAGCCTTCATCGCAAAGAGGTCGCCGCAATGGCAACATCGTTGAACCCTTCGGCTACGTCCGATATCGTCGCACGCGCCAACGCGCTGTTCGAGGATCTCTCCTTCGGTTCTGCCCGAAAATGGAAAGCGGCGGAGCCTGGCCGCAAGGTGATCGGCTACATGCCGATCTACGTGCCGCGCGAGATCATTCACGCGGCCGGCATGCTTCCGCTCGGCATTGTCGGCGGTGGTGACCAGCTTGAGGTCATTCACGGCGACGCCTATTACCAAAGCTATATCTGCCGAATCCCGCGTTCGACCATCGAACTCGGCGTGTCCGGTCGGCTGGATTTTGTCGATGGCATGCTGTTTCCCTCGATCTGCGATGTGATCCGCAATCTGTCGGGAATGTGGAAACTGATGTTTCCTCATGTCTATTCGCACTATTTCGACGTTCCGCAGAACTACCGGGACGATATCGGAGGCAATTTCTACGTCAACGAATTGGCGGAGCTCAGACACGACCTGGGCGAGCTTCGTGGCAAGCCGATAACCGATGACGAGTTGCGGAAATCGATCGCGGTTTATAATGAAAATCGCAAATTGATGCGCGAACTCTACACGCTGCGGGCGGAACAACCGTGGCAGGCGCCGGCTGCGGAGGTCTATCTGATCGTGCGCGCCGGTCTTCTGCTCCCGGTGGAGGAGCACACCATCTTGCTGCGTGATTATCTCGCATCTGTGCGAGCCGATGAGCGGCCGATGCGCGATAATTGCCGGGTTGTTCTGACCGGAATGTTCTGCGAGCAGCCGCCGCTGAATTTGATCAAGTCGCTCGAACTGTCCGGCTGCTACGTGGTGGATGACGATCTGCTGCTGGTCACCCGCTGGCTCATTGGTGACGTCTCGATTGACGGCGACCCGCTGCGAAATCTGGCTAACGCCTTCCTGCATCATTCGGAGTCGACGGCCGCCAAGTACGAACCGAATCAGAAAGAAAAGGGCCAGCATCTCGTTCGCACGGTCAAGCGGACGGCTGCGGAGGGGGTCATCTTTGCCGCGCCGAGCTTTTGCGATCCGGCCCTGTTGGAGCGGCCGATGCTGCAGCACGTGCTGAAAGAAGCCGGCATTCCCTACATCGCGTTCAAGTACGCCGAAAATTCCGGTCAGATGCAGCCAATCAGGGAACAGGCGGGCACCTTCGCCGACTCAATCAAACTATGGAGCGGAGCATGACGACACCGACAAATACAAGGATCGTGACCTCCAGGGCCCCGGTGAAGGAGGTCATCAAAGATGCCTCCATGATCAAACAGAAGGAGATGATGGCCGCGCATTACGACCGTCTGACGAGTGCGCCGGAGACTGGCCACAAGGTGGCTGCCACCTTCGTGCCCGGCAATCTCAACGAACTGATCATGTGCTTCGACCTTCTGAACAACCTGCCGGAGGTCAACGCCATTCAGAATGGCTTGCGCCGCGTCAGCGGCAGCTACGTGCTCGAGGCGGAAAAGATCGGCCACTCGGAGGACGTCTGCACCTACGTGAAGTCGGATGTCGGCATGATGGCCAAAGGCAACATCGCGCCAAACGGAAAGAAGTTTCCAAATCCGGACGTGCTGCTGCTCTCCTATACCGGCTGCTTCACCTTCATGAAGTGGTTTGAACTGCTGCGTGAGCAATACAAGTGCGAAACGATCATGCTGCATACGCCCTACGTGGCCGACGGCAAGATCACCAAGAACATGATCGACTATATGGTGAAGCAGCTCAAGGAAGAGGTGATACCAAAACTTGAGCGGGTTTCGGGAGTGAAGTTCGACATCGACCGGTTGCGCGAACATCTGAAGAAATCGACCAAGGCGGAAGACGATCTCGTTCGCGTGTTGCAGAGCGCCAAGGCAAAACCGTCGCCGATCGACGCCTATTTTGGCGGCATCTACTATATCGGACCCATCTTCGGCGCCTTCCGCGGCACCCAGGATGCGATCGACTACTACCGTTTTCTGCGCGAGGAAGTCGAGGATCGTCTGGCCAAGGGGCAGGGTCCGGTCACGCCCGACGGCGACATGGGCCGGGAGAAATACCGGCTGGTGGTCGAAGGGCCGCCCAACTACACGAGCTTCCGCCAGTTCTGGAAGATGTTTTACGATGAAGGCGCGGTCGTCGTCGCCTCGAGCTACACCAAGGTCGGCGGCGTCTATGATCTCGGTTTCCGCCATGACCCGAGCAAGCCGCTGGAGACGCTGGCCGAATACTGCCTTGGCGTCTACACCAATCGCAGCCTGCCGATGCGCATCGATATGTTGGTGAACTACATCAACGAATATGAGGCGGACGGCCTTCTGGTCAACTCGATCAAGAGCTGCAACAGCTTTTCGGCCGGACAGTTGCTGATGATGCGCGAGGTCGAGAAGCGCACCGGGAAACCGGCTGCATTCGTTGAATCCGACCTGGTGGATCCGCGCTATTTCTCGGCGGCGAACATCAAAAACCGCCTCGAAAGCTATTTCCAGATGATTGATCAGAAGCGTTCTGGCGCCAACGCGGCAGCATAAGGAGCGAGGCATGAAAACCTTCGTCGGGATTGATCTCGGTTCCACAACGACCAAGGCCGTCCTCCTTGATGAGGATCGCGCTGTAATCGGTCATGGCATCACCAACTCGCGCTCGAACTATGCGACGGCCGCGCGCGTGGCGAGCCAGGAGGCTCGCGTCGATGCGCAATTTACCCTGTTCCGGAGGGCGCTCACCGACGCCAACGGACTGATCGAACTCGATACGTTTCTCGGCGCGCTGGAGCGGGCCTTTCGCCTCGAGCAGTTTCTTGAACAGCTCGACGATCTCGAGCAAACCTGCGTCGGTCAGATCCAGGGCGAGCGCTTTGCCAAGGCCGGTTCCGGCGTCAAGACATCGCTCGGCGAGGTGTTCGAGCGGCTGCGGAAGGAGGCACCGGAGCTCTACGCGCCCGATGCCAAGCGCAAATCCGACTTCTTCCGCGATATTGCGGGATCGCGCTACCATAGCCATGCCGAAGAAGTCGCGCGCGACGCGGGGCTGCCTTATGACCTGCTTCTCAATGTCTACGACAAGTCGATTATCGAGGTCGAGAATCGACCACCGGCAGGTGAGTTGAGTGAAAAGTTCCGGCGTGCGCTCGGGCGCGTGCTGCGGACGGACCCTTCAGTCAAATCCGCGGCCGCCGACATCCAGAAGATGATCGAAAACGCGCTCGCCGTCGAGTTGGAGGAAAGCTACCTGGTCGGCACCGGCTATGGGCGGGTAACGCTGCCATTCTCCAAAGAGCATATCCGCTCGGAGATTCTGTGCCACGGCCTCGGTGCTCACCTGATGTACCCGCAGACCCGCACCGTGCTCGACATCGGCGGGCAAGACACAAAAGGCATTCAGATCGATGCCAATGGCATCGTTGCCAATTTTCAAATGAACGACCGATGTGCGGCGGGCTGCGGCCGCTATCTCGGCTATATCGCCGACGAGATGAACATGGGTCTGCACGAACTGGGTCCGATGGCCATGAAGTCGGACAAGCCGGCGCGCATCAACTCGACATGCACTGTCTTTGCGGGCGCTGAATTGCGAGATCGGCTTTCGCTCGGGGAAAAGCGCGAGGACATTCTGGCCGGATTGCATCGTGCCATCATCTTGCGCGCGATCTCGATCATCTCGCGCTCGGGGGGCGTCACCGATGAATTTACGTTCACGGGCGGCGTTGCCAAGAACGATGCTGCGGTGCGCGAGCTCAGGAAGGTGATCAAGGAAAACTACGGCGACGTCGTCATCAATATCAACCCGGACTCGATCTATACCGGCGCGCTCGGCGCGGCGGAGTTTGCGCGCCGGGCGCATTTCGGACAGGTCGATGGGAGCGAAGAATGACTATCAGCGCGGGAATTGATATCGGCACCAGCACCATCAAGGCGTCGCTGTTCAAGGTCGAAAACGGAGAGGAAACCTGGTTGTCGCGGTACGTGATGCGCATCCGGCAGCGGGATCCTCTGGAGCTGGCGCGCGTCGCCTTTGATGCCGTGCTCGAAGATGCGAAGATTCCGGCTGAAGAGGTCGACTACATCGCGACCACGGGCGAGGGCGAGAGTGTGCCGTTTCATACCGGCCATTTCTACTCGATGACGACCCATGCGCGCGGCGCCGTCTACCTCGATCCGGAATCGCGGGCAGCGCTCGACATTGGCGCGTTGCACGGGCGTGCGATCCTGATCGATGAACGGGGCAAGGTGCTCAGCTACAAGATGACGAGCCAGTGCGCTTCCGGCTCGGGGCAATTTCTCGAAAACATCGCCCGCTATCTCGGCATCGCCCAGGAAGAGATCGGGGCGCTGTCGCGCGAGGGCGAAAATCCCGAAGTTGTTAGCAGCATCTGTGCCGTGCTCGCGGAGACAGACGTGATTAACATGGTTTCGCGCGGCATTTCGACGCCGAATATCTTGAAGGGTATCCATCTTTCGATGGCGGCTCGGCTGTCCAAACTCCTGAAGTCGATCGGGGCGCGTGACGGCACCGTATTGGTAACCGGAGGACTTGCGCTCGACAACGGGCTGGTTGCCGCACTCGAAGAGGATATCTCGCACATCAAGGACATGAAGATTGCGGTCCGTAGCCATCCGGATTCGATCTACGCCGGCGCGATCGGGGCTGCGCTATGGGGTGCGTTCCGGTTTGAAAAGCTTGCCGCGGCCAACCAGGCATCGAAGGCGGCATGAGAAGGTGAGGAGATGACGCGATGGCGCTGATGATCACCGACGCCTGCACAGCTTGCGATGCTTGCGAGCCAGTGTGTCCGAACAAGGCAATCACCGCTGGCGATCCGATCTACGTGATCGATCCCATGAAATGCACGGAGTGTGTGGGTGCCGAGGACGAGCCACAATGCAAGCTGGTCTGTCCGGCCGACTGCATTGTGCCCCATCCGGACTGGGAAGAAACCAATGACGATCTGCTCGTCAAATACGAGCAGTTGCACAGCTGACACGCGGGATATCAATTAGTCCGGGCACAGCGAGGATCTGCGATGAGCTTTACCAATCGGATCAGCCAGACACTCCATGAAGAGCACCGCGCGACCGTCGCCCTGATGGAACGACTTGAGCAATTGCTGGCGCGCGGTCGGCGTGGTGCGCCAGATAAGGCCGACAGTAACGTCGCGCGGTTGCTTTCGGATCTGTCGACCGGAGTGGAGGCTGAAGTTGAGCGCCATTTTGCGTTCGAGGAGGACCATCTCTTTACGTTTCTGGAAGCCATCGGGGACGCCGACATCGGCGCGCACCTGACGAGCGAGCATGCAGCTATCCGACCGCTCGGTGGGCGTGTCGCCGAGCTGGCGCGCGGGGCCATGGCCAGGGGATTCGCGCCGGCAGAATGGGAAGAGTTCACGCGACTGGCCCAGGAACTCAGCGATCGCATGCTTGCCCATGTGCAGAAGGAAGAGATGGCGCTGTTGCCTGTACTTGAAGAAAACATGGATCCCGAGACTGAATCCCGACTCTATCAGGAATATGTCGAAGAGGTATGAGACGTGGACATAAGCAACGCCGGCGCGACCATCGAAAGCAAGGTCCGTCGGTGACGTCCGGGCAATCTCGAACGGGTGATTGCCATCGATGCCGATTGCCCCGGGCGGCCGCGCCTTATTTGACAAGCTGGGTCCGTTCAGGATCATCCCGGGGATGACGTGCAGGTCGCCGTCGCCCGCGGCGGCGACTGGTCGGCTTTGCGTTCGCCGCATTCGGCGCAGTGAAATATCTCCCTCGCAGCAGGTGTGCTTTGACCGATTTTTCAGGTGAGCCGTCTTGGCTCCGAACCTGTGATTTGCATTGATTGTGATTCAGAGAATCTCCAACGAGGGAGGATTTGATGAACGATTTGATTTTACCGAGCGAGTGCCAGATGGCGCACGTATTGCCGTGCCTTCCTTTGGCCCATGACGCGCCGCGCATCGATGCGGCACGAGATGCTCCATCGCGGCGGTTACCCGGCTAGTCGGCCGGCAATATCCGCCGGATCACGTCGGCCGTGAACCAGGCGAAGGCGAGCGCTCCGATCAAACCGATCGCAATGCCAAGGCGCGCGACCATCGCATTGTCGAGCACAATTGCCACGACAATTACTGCGAAGGCCAGACCATGGCAGGCCGCGTGAAGCTTGAGCGATCGGGCATTGGCAAGCTCGGAAACGATAGCGGAGCCACCGCTGGCTTGGGGCGTTGCGAACATCGAGGCGAGGAACGGCATGATGCGCTGGAGGATCGCGACCAGGAAGGTGAGAAGCCAGCCGAACAGCAGGACGAAGCCGAACAGGGTGCCCCCATTCGCGCCGGCAAAGCCATAAAGCGCGGCAAGACCGACGAGGAGCGTCGCCGGCAGCATGATCCAGGCAGCCCTCACGAGGATGAACGAGAGGCCGAGCCGTTTGCGCATTCCGGCCTTGAGCACACGATGCATCAGCCAGAGATGCGACGCGGCACCCGCGAGACCTGTCAGCGCGGCGACAGTCAGAATATTTCGGCTGCCGGCAAGCGCCCCGAGCGTGCCGAGAAAAACCGCCACGGAGGAAAGGGCGAAACTGATGAAGCTCGGCCGCTTCTCCGGCGCGGGCGCCAGCGCAAACATCGGTATCAAGATGTGACTGAAGCCAAGCGCGAGTAGTCCCATGAAGCCAAATCCGCCCAGGATCAGATGGGCGAGCGCGACGGCGCCATGGTCTGGCAAAACGCCGATCTCGTTGTTGATTGCAAGCGTGACCCCGAACACGGTCACCAGAACGAGCGCCGCCAGTGCGGCCCAGCCGTATGCGCCAACCACAGGAAGACTGCTGGTGCGGCGCAGATTGTCTGCCAGAAGCCCGCAGAACAGGAGCAGGCCGACCGCAGTCATCGCGGAAGCAGGAATGAGAATTCTGGTTTGCGCCGTATGCATGCCGATGATCAGCGCAATAAGGCCCGGCACCGCGAGCCAGAATATCAATTGAATCGGCCAGACTGCGTGCAGCGTGCGCCGCGTTGCAACGGGCAGGAGTTGAACGGCCGCGCCGATTGCCGTCGTGGTCAGGATCCCAAGAGTCAGGAGGTGCACGGAAGCCAGCGTGGCACCGAGCCCGCCGCGAAAGCCGGTCGCTTCGTCGGCACCGTTGAGCAGCCCCAGCCACATCATGACGTGGAACACGGCGGCTGCCGCGAAGAACCGAAATGGGATCGATCTCGGCAATAGCCGGCTCTTTGCGCCGCCGAGAAAGGTTGCCCCGACACTCATGTGGCCCATCGCGCCATGCGAAGCATGACCCCGTCCTCACAATCCGTGCCTCCACACGAGGACGGCAACAGTTCGTGGCTCCATCCCCGGTCATCGAGCTCGGGATAGAGGAAGATCGGTTCCTGATCGAGGTGGGCGATGAGGGCGGTATCGATATCGCCGCCATCGATTGTCTGCAGAATGGCGACCATGGGCTCCGGTGGCGCGAGGCCGCGGACATCGATATGGACGGCGTCCGCCACCCGCCATATCCGGGATTTTTCCTCTGGTCGAGCGCAAGTCACGACGACACCTCACCCATGCTCTTAATGATAAACAAGTACCACAATACTTGAATATGCGCTATGGATTCGTGAGTGACGAAACGGCGATACGTACGGATGCAGGAAGAAACCAAGGTCGAATCCGCGGTGCTGGTGCGGCGTGTGCGAGCCGCCGATATCCCCCAGGTGATTGCGCTGGATACGCGCGTGACGAAACTTGCCAAGGCGGAGTACTGGAACGATATTTTCCGCCGCTACGGCAAGCAACGAAGCCATGAGCGTTTTTTTCTGGTTGCCGAAAACCGCCAGGATCGGACCACTTTCGGGCTGCTTGGCTTCATTATCGGCGAGGTCCGCGCCTGGGAGTTCGGATCCGCCCCCTGCGGCTGGGTGTTTGCGTTGTCGGTTGAGCCGAAAGCGCGCTTGCACGGCATTGGAAGCGCGTTGTTCGAAGCAATTTCCGCTGAGTTCAAGAATGCGGGTGTCGGCAAGATGCGAACGATGATCGCGAGGGACGCCCGTCTTCCTCTGCTGTTCTTTCGTAGCGAAGGACTGATCGCGGGACCCTACATTCAGCTTGAGAAGGATATCGATTGAACAAGTCAAGCGACAGTCGGTATTCAGAACGGGATCGCTTATCGATGGCCACGTCATGAGACTGCAGATTTCGGCCCAACTCGCCATTTTCGCGGCGCTGGAACTGACCACGCACGAAGGCCGTCAGCTTTCCGTCGCCGAAATTGGCGAGAAATACGGCGTTTCCAGCCACCATTTGGCGAAGGTTATGCATGTCATGGGTCGTGCCGGCCTCGTCCGCTCGATTCGGGGCGCGGGTGGCGGATATCAATTCGTCGGCAATGCGCGGCGAATAACCCTGTTGGAAGTGGTGCAGCTATTTGAAGATCTGAGTTCCGTTGAGCAGAATGCCGGAACGGCCGATGCTACGCCCGAGGAGCAAACCTTGGGGCAGGTGCTGAACGAAATCGACGATATTGCGCGTGCCACCCTCGGCTCGATAACGATTGCAACGATGCGCAAGCTGGTGGATCGTCGCGAGATCGGTACCCGCAAGCGCCTGAAGGCAGGCTCGTCTCGTCGGCGCAACTCACTGCCGGTCTGATCTGCTGCGAGCGCGCGTTCTTTTGGAGAGTTGATCGAGGAGTAAAGTGTGCAGTGGTTGATGGCAGAGTTGGCGCTTCACGCGGTTGTTTTGCGCTGCGGCAGAAGCGGGGCCGCCCCGGGTTTTTGATCCGCATCAAGGACGGCCAGCCGATCAGTCGCGTCAATCAAATTGGCTCCATTTTGGGATGTTCATGATGTCCTTAAAGTTGACGGCCGGCGATTTTCAAATCATCACCCGCGTCGCAATATTTCGCGGACTGAAACAGGAAACGGTAGAGCACATCGTCGCGCCCGGAACGGCCGTCGTGCTGGAGGCCCACGACGGACTATTCCGCCAGGGGGATCCGGCGACGGCCTTTTTCATCGTGATCGATGGTTTGGTGAAGCTCTATCGTATAACGCCAGCCGGCGACGAAACCGTAATTCGCGTTCTGCAAAAAGGCGAGAGCTTCGCGGAGGCAGTCGCGTTCACCGGGAGTCGGTATCCGGCGACTGCAGAAGCGGTCACCAATGCGCGTGTTGGGCGTATCCCCGCCGATCACATTGTTCGCTGCATACGCGAAAGTCCCGATATCGCACTGGCCATGATCGCATCCACTTCTCTCCACCTGCATCACCTCGTTCAACAGGTTGAACAGCTTAAGGTGCAGAGCGGAGTGCAGCGGGTCGCCGAGTTCCTGGCGTCGCTGTCGTCAGCCGAGCAGGGAACATGCGTGATCGCTCTCCCGTATGACAAGATATTGATCGCTGCGCGGCTCGGGCTGACGCCGGAGTCGCTGTCGCGCGCCTTTGCGAAGCTACGGGGGGTCGGTGTCGTGATCAACGCATCACAAGTTACGGTCAAGGATATCGTGACGCTGCGTCGTATCGCGACGGACGATCGTAACGCGGTGCGGGGAACGTTGCGGCCGATGCGTTGAGGAAACTCGGCACCCCCGGCGCGCAGCGGCGACCGGCGACATGCGGTGACCGCAATCAGCCGGCCAAGGCCAGTAGTGTGCGTTGCAGTGAAAACAACAAAATTCAATGGTAGCGGCTTGATTAAAGTCAAGGCGGTGAAACCAATCGGTCTCGACAGTCACGCTTGGCATAGTTTGAGGTCTTCCAATGTCTTCAAAGCTGACCGCCGGCGACCTGCAGATCATCACCCGTGTCGCGGTATTCCGAGGGCTGAAGCCGGAGACCGTTCAGGCAATCATTGCACCAGCGACCGCCGTTATGTTGCGGCCGCACGAAATGTTCATGAGGCAGGGCGAACCGGCGGCTGCATTCTTTATCGTGATCGATGGCTGGGTGAAGATTTATCGAAGTACTCAATCCAGCGACGAAACCGTCATTGATATGATGAAGACTGGCGACAGCTTTGCCGAGGCTGCCGCCTTTACCGGAGATCGATATATCGCGACCGCCGAGGCGGTGAGCAATGCGCGCGTCGGGCGCATTCCCGCCGATCATCTTATACGATGCATCCGTGGCAATCCGGATATTGCGCTGGCCATGATCGCATCGATCTCTCAGCGCATGCATTATCTCGTTCAACAGGTCGAGCAGCTCAAGGCCCAAAGTGGCGTGCAGCGGGTCGCGGAATTTCTGGCCTCGTTGTCGTCGGTGGAGCATGGCCAGTGCGCGCTCGCGCTGCCATATGACAAAATCCTGATCGCCGGTCGACTCGGCCTGACGCCAGAGTCTCTCTCGCGCGCCTTTGCAAGATTACGGGAGGCAGGGGTCAGTATCAACGCGTCCCAGGTTACGGTCAGGGATATTGTCAAGCTGCGTCGCATCGCGGCAGACGACCGCAACGCGGTGCGGGGCACGCTGCGGCCGATGCGTTGAAGAGAACATGATGATCCTGGTGTGGAGAGCTGGTACCGAGCGGCACTAGCGCCGGCCGCAATTCCAGGGAGGCTTTGCGAAGCTAATTCAGGCTCTCAATCCGCCCGATTGGCGGTGGCCGGCGGGCTATGCAAACGGCATCAGCGTGGCAGCGGCCGAATTGTATTCGTCGCCGGGAAGGTTGGCTGGAACGTCGAGCAGCACGACGGCAAGATAGAACGGGAGGCGACGGCGGCTATTCCTATGCCGCAACGTGGTTTCGATCACTCCTGCGGTCGGGAAAGTCCGATCTGGACGCGGGCTCACGCCGCGCCGGCGGCGAAGAGCTTTGCAGTCAGGCGCCGCGCAAGCGAGGCGGCGGCGACCCGGCGATAATTTGCGGATGTGAGTGTGGTACGCATGGGCTGGACCTGCTTCTGCACCAGCCGATCGATCTCTTGCAGAAGTTCCTCGTCGACAGGTCGCCCGGCAAAGGCTTCCGTGCCGGCAATCAGGAACGGCCGCGAGTTGGTGCCAGTCAGCGCCAGGCGGAGCGAAACGACGCTGGCGCCGAATGTTGCGAGCACTACCGCTACTCCGGCCAACGGAAAGTCGATGGCTGCGCGCGTGCGTATCTTGGCATAAGCAGATGGGGGCGGGCTAGACGGCAGGTGCACCGCGGTGATGAGTTCGCCATCAGCCAGAGTGAGATGCGCCTTGCCGTCTTCGACATAGAGTTGACTCAGGGGAATGCGGCGAATGCCTTGTGCGCCGGCAATGTCGATTTCAGCGCCAAGAGCGAGCAGGGCGGGCGCCAGATCCCCCGCGAAGGCGGCGTGGCAGCGCTTTCCCTGCGGGGCAACGTGGCAGGTATCCCCGCGGTTCTTGAGGCAATAGGCGTTGGCGCTGCGCCACCATTCACTTTGATTGTAGTAGATGCAGCGCGTGTCGAGGCACAAATTGCCCCCGACCGTTCCCATGATGCGGTGACCGGGCCCGGCGATCGCCTCCGCGGCTTGCGCGAGGGCGTGATATCGGGCGGCAATGACGGCGTTGCGGGCGAGGGTGGCGATCGTCACGCCCGCCCCGACGGTCACGCCATCTCCGTTGTCCTCGATTTTGGCAAGCTGGTCGACGCCGGAAAGATCGACCAGAAAATCCGGGCTGCTGATGCCGTGCCGCATGTTCACCAGCAGATCAGTTCCGCCCGCGACAAAGCGGCTGCCCGTATGATCAAGGCGTGCGGCAATCGCCTCCTTCACGGTCCTGGGTTCGGCAACGCGAAACGGCTGCAACGCTGTGGTCATGATGCGGCCTTCAAGGTTCGGGCAAGCTTCGCTTGCCGCCGGCGCTGGATCAGCGCATCCATGACCCGGTCCGGGGTCACCGGCAATTCATTGAGGTCGATACCGATTGCGTTGGCGATAGCGTTCACCAAGGCTGGTGGAAAGCCGGCCAGTGCGCCTTCGCTCGCCTCCTTGGCGCCGAATGGTCCGTTGGGATCGTGGCTTTCGACGATATGCGTTTCGACCGGAGGGGAATCCATGATGGTCGGCATGCGGTATTCGAGCAGGTTTGCGTGAGCCGGCAAGCCGTCGAGATAGCGGGTTTCCTCGCACATGGCTTGACCCATGCCCATCCAGACCGATCCCTGGATCTGGCCTTCCACCGCCAAGGAGTTGATGGCGTAGCCGCAGTCGAGCGCCACCCATACCTTGTCGACTGTTATCAGACCGGTGTCCTCATCGATGCTGACCTCAACCACCTGGGCGGCATAGCTGAATCCCATGGTGGAGCCGACGGCGCCGCCCCGGTGTTTGCCGCCCTGAGCGTCCGGCGGGCAAGTAAATGTCCCCTTGACGGTGACAGCGCCCTCATCAACCAGCACTGCGGCAACGACGTCGGCGAACGGCAACGTCGATTGATTGCCGTAGCCGACGCGGAATACCTCGTCCGCGCATTCGACGTCCTCCGGATTGACCTCGAGCTTGCGTGCGGCCGCTGCAATGAGCACCGCCCTCAATCTCTTCGCAGCGTCGATCGCGGCGTTGCCGACCATGAAGGTGATGCGGGAGGAATAGGCGCCGTTGTCCTTGGGGGTGACGGCGGTGTCGGCGGCGACGACGCGCACGCGGTTGAGCGAGATGCCGAGGGTCGCGGCCACGGTAATTGCCACCATGGTGGAGGAACCTTGGCCGATATCGGCGGCGCCGGTGAGCGCTGTCACGCCACCGTCAAAGTCCAGCTTGAGGTTCACGACGGCGTGCGGTTCGCCGGTGAAATGGATCGGCTTTGCTGCCCCGCTGACGTAGTGGGAGCAAGCCATGCCGAGGCCTTTGCCCGGCGGCAGTTTTCCGATCCGCTCGCGCCATCCGCTCGCCCGCTCCACCGTGTCGAGGCATTCGGCCAGTCCATAGCTGTTGACCGTCAAGTCATTCAGCGTGCGGGTGGGTGCTTGCAGCAGATTGGCGCGGCGGACCGTGAACGGGTCGAGTCCGAGCTCGCGCGCCATACGATCGAGCAGACATTCGAAGGCGTGGCGGGTGTCAACCGAACCGTGCCCGCGCATGGCGCCGCACGGGGGAAGATTGGCGTAGACTCGATAACCGTCGTACTTGACCGCGGGAATGTCGTAGAGGCCCTGCAACAGCGAGCCGGCATAGAGGATGGTAATGACGCCGTAACCGGCATAGGCGCCGCCGCGCTGCACGATATGCGCTTCACAAGCGGTCAGTCGCCCATTCTTGCTCATCCCGAGCTTTAGCCGGATGTCGGTCTGGGGACGGGCACGGTGGGTGATGAAGGTTTCCTCGCGCGTCAATTGCATCATCACTTTGCCGGCGGCAGCGCGGGCGAGCAGCGCGGTGACGATCTCGAAATTCAACGCCTCGACGCGAGCCCCGAACCCGCCGCCGACGAACGGCTTGATGACGCGGATCTGCGAGGAATCCATGTCGAGGCATCGGGCCAGCATGAGGTGCAGGTAATAGCCGACCTGCGACACGGTTTGCACCGTCAGACGCCCCGTCAGCGGATCGAAATCGGCAAGACTTGCATGCGGCTCGATCTGCGCATGGTTGATTTCGGCGCAGCAGAATTTCTCCTCGCGCACCAAATCGGCTGCGGCAAAACCAGCGCTGACGTCGCCGAACTGATGATGAACTTCCCGTTCGACATTGCCGGGCTTGTTGTCGTGCAGAAGCACCGCGTCCGGCGCGCGCGCGGCATCGGAGGTGTAATAGGCGGGAAGCTCTTCCACTTCCAGTTCGATCAGGCCAATAGCGCGCTCGGCCGTCTCGGCATCAATTGCGGCCACGGCCGCGACCGGCTCGCCGCGATAGCGTATGCGGCCACGGGCCAGCGGATATTCGTTCATGGCGATCGGGAGCACGCCGTAAGTGTGGGGACAGTCGTCGCCGGTGATGATCGCCAAAACACCTTCAATCGCCCGGGCCTTTGTTATATCCAGCCGAACGATGTCGCCGTGGCTTACGGGACTCCGCAGGATGCGTCCGACCAGGGCGTTGGCATGATCGAGGTCGGCTGTATAGCGTGCACGCCCGGTAACTTTTTCGATGCCGTCGATCAGGGGAACGCCGCGGCGGGAGGGGCTTTCTGCTGCGGCTGGACCGGCGATCATGAGGTGGCTCCCACGGCTGCCTGCACGGATTCGATGATTTTCACATAACCCGTGCAGCGGCAAAGATTTCCCGATAAGGCGGCCCGTATATCGCTCTCGGTTGGTGCCGGATTGCGGCGCAGAAGCGCCTCGGCGGCCATGATCATTCCCGGCGTGCAGAAGCCGCATTGTGCGCCCAGTTTCTCGTGAAAGGCGCGCTGCAATCGACTGGGACGGCTTTGTGACGCGAGCGCCTCGATCGTCTCCACGCTGCGTCCCTCGCAGCGTATCGCGAGCGTGATACAGGATGGCACCGCTTCGCCGTCGACCAGGACAGTGCACGCGCCACACTCGCCGCCATCGCAACCGGTTTTTGTTCCGGTCAAGTGCGTTACGTTGCGCAGATAGTCGACGAGCAATTCACTTTCGAACACGGCGTCTTCGCGCCAGCGTCCGTTGAGCTTCATTTTCAGCAAGCGTTTTTTCAACGATCGGCCAGATTGATGCATGATGGAGCCTCACACCGGAAATGCTGCCCCTGTTGGCATCTTGCTTCCATGACAAAAATCAAGACTACCCACCACGACTTTCGTCGAGCGTCCGACCTGACCGAAGTCAAGGATCGGGCCGCCGTCCACCAGTAGCTTCTGAAAATCCGGAATATATGGACGACGCTGATGATGGCGCTCCGCGACTACAACGCAGCTGTCGATTTTGTCGACCGGCATGTTGCCGAAGGCAGGGGCGACAAGACCGCGTTCATCGATCCAGCTCGCAATCTCACCTATGCGGAACTGAGCGATTCCGTTGCGCGCATCGGTCCGATGCTGGCTCGCATGGGAATCGAAACGGAAAGCAGAATTGCCCTGGTTCTGCTCGATACCGTCGAATTTCCGATCCTGTTCTGGGGGGCAATCCGGGCAGGCATCGTTCCGGTTCTGGTCAACACGCGGCTGACGGTCGATCAATATCGCTATCTGTTCGAAGATTCGCGAGCCAAAGCAGTTTTCGTTTCGGCGGCATTGCTCACGGATGTTCAGGAAGCAGCCAAGGATCTGTCGAACCTCAAGAGCATTGTCGTTGTCGGCGGCGGCCCTGTGTCGGTGCCACGGCTGGATCTGCTTCTCGCGGCCGAGAACGAGGGGGCGGCGCCAGCCAGAACTGTGGCCGATGAGGTGGCCTACTGGCTCTATTCGTCAGGCACGACCGGGATGCCGAAGGGTGTCATGCATGTGCATTCGAATCCCAAGGTCATGGCGCAGACCGCCGGCGAGCGGCGTATCGGCTATCGGGAAGATGACGTGGTGTTTTCTGCCGCCAAGCTGTTTTTCTCGTATGGCCTCGGCAATGCCATGTTCTGTCCGTTGTGGGTAGGAGCAACGGCAGTGTTCTATCCGGAGCGGCCGACCCCGCAAACCGTGTTCGAAATGCTGCGGGGCTATCAGCCGACATTGTTTTTTGCTGTGCCGACGCTTTATGCCGCAATTCTTGCCGATCCCGGATGCAAGCCTGAAAACATGCCCAGCCGGTTGCGGCTTTGCTTTTCGGCCGGAGAGCCACTGCCTTCCCATATCGGCGCGGCCTGGAAGCAGCGATTTGGCCTCGACATCGTCAACGGCGTCGGCTCGAGCGAGATGGGACATCTCTTTCTGACTAACCTTCCGAACGCCGTCGAGTACGGTACGTCTGGTGTGCCGGTCGACGGATTCAAGCTCAGGCTGGTTGACGAACACGCGCAAGACGTCGGCGACAATGAGATGGGAGAGCTTCTCGTCAAGGGCGAATCGTCTGCGGCCGGGTACTGGAATCAGCGCGAGAAATCGCGCCGCACGTTTTTAGGCGAGTGGACCCGGACCGGTGACAAATACACGCGGCGTGCGGACGGGGTGTACACGTACTGCGGACGTACCGATGACATGTTCAAGGTCAGCGGGATCTGGGTGTCGCCGTTCGAGATCGAGGAGGCATTGGCAACCCATCCGAACGTCCTTGAGGCCGCAGTCGTGCCGGTCGAAGATGACAATGGCCTGGTCAAGCCAAAGGCATTCGTCGTGCTCAAGGATTGCGCGAACGGCGATGTCGGCCGAGGGCTCCATGAAGAGCTCAAAGTGCATGTGAAGCGCGCTGTCGGCTCCTGGAAATATCCGCGCTGGATTGAGTTTGTCGACTATCTGCCGAAGACCGCGACCGGAAAAATTCAACGCTTCATGCTTCGCGACCATAAGGTTGATGCACATGGCGAAGAGCAGTGACGCCGGCGCTTGCTCGTTTCGTGGTTGGCGCCAAGCGCCCGAACGCATTTTTTCCGATGCGAACCGGTTGTTCGTCGGAGCAGCTTATCTGACCGACGACGACGGAGCCGCGCGAATTGACCGCGCTGTACACGCCAGCCGGATCCACGAGAGCACAGGTGATGTTCGGCGGCTGGTCAACAGCCGGGCGATCGGCATTGATGCGAAGCAGGAAAGGCGCGCCTGAGCATGATTTTTACCACCACCAGCGGTGCGGTCGTCGTGTTGACGCTGAGCCAACCGCCGGTGAATGCGATCAACGGAGAATGGATAAGAACGTTCGAGGCGAAACTCGACGAATTGGCCAGCGGCCCGCCTTGCACGGTACTACATGTTCGCTCGGACCAGAAGGTGTTCTGTGCCGGCGCCGATTTGCGAGAAGTGCGGGCGCACATGGAGGCGCCTGACGGCGCCGACCGGATGTATGCCTTCGTGGCCGGCATCCAGCGGCTGTATGCGCGGATCGAGCGGTTGCCTCAAGTCGTCGTGGCGGAAATCGATGGCGCGGCAATGGGGGGAGGGCTTGAACTGGCGCTGGCGTGCGATCTGCGGATCGCGGCGACGGAAGCCAGGCTGGGGCTTCCGGAGGTCCGGCTCGGATTGCTCCCGGGCGCCGGCGGCACGCAGCGCCTCACCCGGTTATGCGGCGCGGCGCTTGCCGCGCGGCTGATTCTGGGCGCCGAAATCCTCGACGGCGCAACTGCCAGCGCTGTCGGCGTGGTGAACTGGGCAGTGCCGCGTGCCGAACTGGCGCAGCGCGCAGCCGGGATCGTGGCCGGGATTGCGAGTCTTCCCGCCGCCGCACTTGCCGCCAGCAAGGCATGCATTGCCGCAGCCGGTCATAGCGACCGCAGCGGATACACCGACGAACTGGAATTCACCCGGCAGCTTCTCGGCAATGCTGACACGTGTCAGCGCGTTGAGGCGTATCTCGCCGGTTCCACCCGATCCTCGATGCAGATGAAAAACGGAGCCGCGTGATGAGGTTCGATGACAAGATCGCCCTGGTCACCGGCGGTGCCTCGGGCATTGGCAAGGCAACCGTGATGGAGTTCGCCCGTTGCGGAGCGACCGTCATCTGCGCGGACATCGACGAGAAAAAGGGCGCCGAGGTCGTGGCCGAGGCCAAGCAGAGCAATTTCGCCGTCGAGTACCTTCCGATCAATCTGGCCGAGTCGGCTTCGATCCGACGCAGCGCAGCCGCTATTCTCGCGCAACATCCGCGCATCGACATCCTGGTCAACGCGGCGGGTTGGAATGATCTCCAGCTATTCGTCGACAATCCGCCCGATTACATGGATCGTGTCATCGCGATCAACCTCAATGGCACTCTGCACCTCACCCAAGCGTTGCTTCCAGCTATGATCGCTGCCGGCAAGGGAAAAATAGTCAACATTTCAAGCGATGCGGGACGAGTTGGCAGCAGCGGCGAGACGACCTATGCCGCCGCCAAAGGCGGTGTGATTGCATTCACCAAGTCGCTCGCGCGCGAAGTGGCGCGTTATTCGATCAATGTTAATTGCGTTTGTCCGGGCCCGACCGACACGCCCATGCTGCAGTCGCGACCGGAAAATCTCAGGGCGGCGTTTCTCAAGGCGATTCCGTTTCGGCGTTTCGCCAGACCGCAGGAAATCGCGGACGCTGTCGTGTTCTTTGCAAGCTCACGGTCCGACTATGTCACCGGTCAGGTACTGAGCGTGAGCGGTGGATTGACGTTTGCCGGATAAGGGAGAGGCCGATGTCTGATGTGGCGACCGCGCGGAATGCGCAAGTAACGGACACCGCTGCACGCTTTCGTCCAACGAGGGTCGACTTCGAGCATTTCGAACCACGGCACTTCCTCTGGCAAGTCGAAGGGGCTGTCGCGACGGTCACGCTCAACCGGCCTGAGCGGAAGAATCCGCTGACGCTGGAATCATATTCTGAGCTGCGCGACATGTTCCGCGATCTGACCTATGCCCAAAGCATCAAGACGGTGGTGATCACGGGTGCCGGCGGCAATTTCTGCTCCGGCGGCGATGTGCATGACATCATCGGCCCGCTGGTTGAAATGCAGCGCAACGGCGACATGGCGGGATTGCTCGCGTTCACCCGCATGACGGGTGATCTGGTCAAGGCCATGCGTGCCTGTCCGCAGCTGATCATTGCGGCCATCGATGGCGTCTGCGCCGGAGCGGGCGCAATTCTGGCGATGGCGTCGGATATGCGTTACGGCACGCAGCGTAGCAAGGTTGCATTCCTGTTCGTTCGCGTAGGACTGGCCGGCGCCGATATGGGAGCGTGCAATATCCTGCCGCGGATCATCGGCGCGGGGCGGGCCGCCGAACTGCTCTATACCGGACGTTCGATGGATGGCGCCGAAGCCGAGCGATGGGGATTCTACAACAAGCTTTGCGAACCCGATGATGTGCTTGCGCAGGCGCAGGCGCTGGCGAAATCTTTGGCCGAGGGTCCGACGTTCGGCCATGCCATGACCAAGCGCTGCATTCATCAGGAATGGAGCATGGGCATCGACGACTCCATCGAGGCAGAAGCCCAGGCGCAGGCCATATGCATGCAAACGAAAGATTACGAGCGCGCGTATGAGGCATTTGTTGCGAAGACAAGGCCGGTCTTCGAGGGTAACTGACGAAACCGTTCTGTTGCTCGGCTTTTTATGCCGCATTTCGCCGTTGACCAAAGTCAAGCGTGATTCAATCTGCGAATGTTATGAATTTTTCCAACTCAAATAGTGGGGTCTTCGAACCAATATCCTCGAGCCGAGAAGCAGGTCAGCGAGATGATGAGCCATACGGTCGAAGTCGATATCTCTCAACAACCATCAGGCTTGCGCTTCGCGGCGAATTTCAACGCGGCCGTTCTATTTATCGATCGGCACATCTCCGAAGGTCGCGGAGCCAAGATAGCGATCCAGACCTGCGACACCGCGATCACCTACGCCGAGCTTGCGGCCAACGTTAATCGTTGTGCAGCCGGTCTTGTGCGACTGGGGCTTGAGCGCGGAGATCGCATGCTGATGATCGTGAAGGATTGTCCCGCCTTCTTCTACCTGTTTTGGGGGGCCATCAAGGCCGGGATCGTTCCAGTCCCGCTCAACACTCTCCTGCGATCGAACAGCTACGCCTACATGATCGATGACTCGGGCGCTGCCGCGCTTGTCTATTCGCCCGAATTTGCCGAAGAAGTTTTGACCGGAATTGCCGGCGCGGTGCGGGCGCCACGAACGGTTCTTTGCACTGACGGCGCGGAGTATTCGCTGGCCGCTTTGCTCGCCGTTAGCGATCCGGAATTTGAAGCGGTGCCGGCAACTGCCGATGCCGATTGCTTCTGGCTCTACTCTTCCGGCTCCACCGGACAACCAAAAGCCGCTGTTCATCGCCATCGCGATATGGTCGTCACCAGTCAGCGGTTCGGTGTCGAAACGTTGGGCATTCGCGAGGACGATGTCTTTTACTCCGAAGCCAAATTGTTCTTTGCCTATGGCCTCGGCAATAATCTCACCTTTCCACTTTGGGTCGGTGCCACGGCGGTGTTGAACGAACATCGTCCCGGTCCGTCGACGAGTTTTCCGCTCATCAAGCAATGCCGGCCGACGCTGTATTTCGGCGTGCCAACGCTTTATGCCGCCTACCTGCAGCATTTTACGAAGGAGAGGCCGGACCTCGCCACGGTGCGACA
Source organism: Bradyrhizobiaceae bacterium (assembly GCA_020544565.1). Classification (GTDB taxonomy): domain Bacteria; phylum Pseudomonadota; class Alphaproteobacteria; order Rhizobiales; family Xanthobacteraceae; genus Afipia. Next base: position 1,640,353 of record CP078014.1, on the reverse strand, counting down.
ATGCGTGTCCGCCGGCGAGGCGCTTCCTGCAGAAGTCCTTCGGCGCTGGTACGAGGAAACCGGCCTTTGGATCATGGACGGTATCGGTTCGACGGAAGCTCTGCACATCTTCATCTCAAATACGACAGGGGACATCAGGCCCGGATCGAGCGGTCGTATCGTCCCCGGGTATTCAGCACGCATTCTGGACGAGTGCGGCGCCGAGGTGGCCGACGGCGAGAGCGGTCAACTGTTCATTTCCGGTGATTCGACGGCGCGCTGCTATTGGAACAATGCCGAGCGCACGGCGACGACGATGGTCGATGGTTGGCTCAATACCGGAGATACCTATCGCCGTGACGCGCAGGGCTATTTCTATTACTGCGGCCGCAGCGACGACATGATGAAAGTCGGCGGCATCTGGTGTTCGCCGTTCGAGATTGAATCGAAGCTTGTTGAGCATCCCGAGGTTGTCGAGGCGGCAGTTGTCGGCCGGGTTGATCAGGAAGATCTGGTCAAGCCGGAAGCTTTCGTCGTGCTCAAGGAAGGGCACGCTGGGAGTACCGCGCTCGCCGCCGAATTGATGGAATTCTGTAAGGACGGCTTGGCTCCCTACAAATATCCTCGTTGGGTCAACTTCGTGGCTGAATTACCGAAGACGGCAACCGGAAAAATACAGCGCTTCCTGCTGCGGCCTAAGGCCGGAGGGCAACCAGCCAACGGTTGATGGTCCGCCGCAGAAGCTTGCCTCAATTGGAGACGACGATGATCGACAAGCAACGACACCTATCGCGTCGCGAACTTCTGAGACAGACAACCGCGGCTGGAGTGGCTGCGGCCACGACCTTCGTTCCGATGCGTCCGGCTATCGGTCAACAAGCCAAGGTCAAGATCGGATTGCTGTTGCCGTATACCGGCACTTATGCCGCGCTCGGTCATAACATTACCGATGCCATGAAGCTCGGATTTGCAGAGGCCGGCAACAAGATGGGCGGTCGCGAATTCGAGCTCATCCAGCTGGATAGCGAGGCGGATCCCGCCAAGGCGGCGGCCAACACCAATAAGCTGATCGTTGGCGCGAAGGTCGATTTTCTGTCTGGTCCGGTGCATTCGGGCGTTGCGATGGCAATGGCCAAGATCGCACGTGAAGAAGGCACGATCACCATCATATCGAATGCGGGCGCAAATGCCGTCACGCGCGGAATGTGCGGGCCGAATATTTTTCGGACCTCGTTCAGCAGCTGGCAGGTCTGCTTTCCGATGGGTACCGAGATGGCGCGCCGCGGGCTCAAACGTGCCGTCTCGATGACCTGGAATTATGCGGGAGGCAAGGAAATGACCGGCGCGTTCCGGGAGGGCTTCGAAAAAGCGGGCGGCGAGGTGATCAAGGAAATTCTCGTTCCTTTCCCAAATGTGGAGTTTCAGGCCAATTTGACTGAAATCGCCGCGTTGAAGCCCGACGCGGTTTTCGCATTCTTTGCCGGCGCCGGCGCGATCAAATTCGTCAAGGATTACGGCGACGCCGGATTGAAGGCGCGAATTCCGCTCTACGGTTCGGGGTTTTTGACGGACGGAACCCTGCGAGCACAGGGCGAGGCGGCGGAGGGCGTTTTCACCACGCTGCATTACGCCGATAGCCTCCAGTTGCCGGCCAATATTCGTTTCCGCGCAGCCTTCAAACAGGCAACCGGCCGCGATGCCGATGTCTATGCCGTGCAGGGCTACGATACGGCCCGGCTGCTGATCGGGGCCATGGACAAGGTGAAGGGCGATACCGGCGCGACCAAGGCCCTGATCGGCGCCATGGAAGATACCAGGTTCGACAGTCCGCGCGGGTCCTGGCATTTCTCCAAGTCGCATAACCCGGTGCAGGACGTCTACCTGCGCGAGGTCAAGAATGGCGACAATGCCGTCGTTGGAATTGCACAAAAGGCAGTCAGCGATCCCGGCACCGGCTGTGGATTGGCCTGACTGAAACCGAGGTTGATTCATGGACCCCGGTGCCTTTGCGATCCAGCTTCTGAACGGTCTTCAGTACGGTCTTCTTCTGTTTTTGATCGCTGCGGGGCTGACGTTGATCTTTGGGATACTCGGCGTCATCAACCTGGCGCACGGGTCTTTCTACATGATCGGCGCCTATCTGGCGTACTGGCTCTCGGACAAGACCGGAAGCCTGGCCATCGCCATCGCATTGGCGCTGCCGGCCACCTTACTGCTTGGCTGGCTGGTCGAGCGCTTTGCCATCTCGTTCCTGTACCATCGCGATCATCTGTATCAGGTGCTGCTGACTTACGGGCTCATCCTGATCTTCAACGAACTGCAACGGATCATTTGGGGCAACGACGTGCACGGCGTGGCTGTCCCGGCTGTTCTTGCCGGTGTCGTCCAGCTCACCGAGCTGCAATCCTATCCGGTTTACCGCCTGTTCATTTCCGGTATCTGCATTCTGAGCGCGGCGGGAATGTACATGGCGATCCATGGCACCCGCATCGGCATGATGATACGCGCGGGCTCGAGCAGCCGCGAAATGGTGCAATTGCTTGGTATCGATGCGGGCCGGCTTTTCGCCATTGTATTCAGTGTCGGGGCGGCCCTGACGGCTCTTGCCGGCATGCTGGCAGCCCCGATCAACTCCGTCTATCCGGGAATGGGCGAGAATATCCTGATCATCTCATTCGTCGTGGTCGTGATCGGGGGCATCGGTTCAATCAAGGGCGCGTTCATCGGATCGATGATGATCGGGCTTGCCGATACGTTCGGGAAGGTCATGGTCCCGGAGCTGTCCAGCATGGTCGTGTATGCGTTGATGGCGGCAGTCCTGCTGTGGCGGCCAAGCGGACTGTATGGCGTGAGGGCCTCCTGACATGCCGGAGTTCTCGCGATCGATTGTGATTTTGCTGCTCATTGCGACAATCGCGCTTGCGGCGGTGCCTTTTGTCAGCGACCGGTTTCATGTCCAACTCATCACGCAAATCCTGGTGCTTGCGACATTTGCGATGAGCCTTGATCTGCTGGTGGGGTTCACAGGTCTCGTCTCCTTCGGACATGCGGCGTTCTACGGCCTCGGCGGGTATAGCCTTGCCATCCTGACACGCGACGCCGGCTTGATATCCATGTGGGCGACACTACCGGTCACGCTGGTCGTATGCGGTGTCGCGGCGGCCGCGATCGGCTGGCTCTCGATCCGGACGTCCGGCGTCTACTTCATCATGATCACGCTGGCGTTTGCGCAGATGGTCTACTATTTCTTCAACGATGCGCGTGGCTTCGGCGGATCCGACGGACTTTATATCAACACCGCGCCTCGGCTTGGCCTGGGCGGCATCACGCTATTGGACCTGCAGAACCGTACGACCTTGTATTACGTCGTATTTGCGGTGCTGCTTGCGACTGCGACGCTGTTGTGGATGCTTTTGCGGTCTCCCTTCGGGCAGGTCATCACCGCGATGCGGGTCAACCAGGGACGTACCCGGGCGCTCGGGTTTCCTATAGACCGCTACAAGCTTGTCAGTTTTTCCATCGCCGGCATGCTGGCCGGGCTCGCGGGTTATCTCGGCGCCACGCAATTTGGCTATATCAACCCCGCTCACATGGCGTGGCGTGAATCCGGCCGCGTGCTGATGGTCGTTATCCTTGGCGGCTCCGGCACCCTGTTCGGCCCGGTCATCGGTGCCTTCGTCTTCGTGCTTCTGGAGGATCTGCTGTCGGGTCTGACAGAGCATTGGCTGTTGATCATGGGCGCGTTCGTTGTCGCCGTTGTCCTGATATTGCCCAACGGAATTGCCGCCCTGTTGCTGAGGGTGACCGGAAGCGCGCCGCGATCTCGATCGCAGCCGGGCAATCTTGCCGTCAGGCCTAGGCCGCGCCCGGTCAATGTGGCTGCGAGGGATGGTCCGATTCTGGAAGTCGAAAATCTCACCAAGCGCTTTTTCGGTCTGGTGGCCGTCAATTGCGCTTCGCTGCGATTCACCCCCGGTCAGGTGCATGCCGTGATCGGACCCAATGGCGCTGGCAAAACAACATTGATCAATATGCTGTCTGGCGAATCGCAGCCGACCGACGGCCATATCCGTTACAAAGGGCTCGACATCACCGGGCTGTCTCCCGATTCCATTTCACGTATGGGTATCGGCCGCAGTTTTCAGATCACAAACATCTATCCGTCACTCAGTTGCTTTCAAAATTGCCGCATTGCGGCGCAGTCTCGGCTGCCGTCATCAATGCGATTTTTCCGCGCGGCATCGCAGCTTGTCGATGTGGCCCAAAATGCGAACCGCGCGCTCGATCGTTGCGGCCTCGGGGCGCGAAGCCATGAGGCGGCATCCGCGTTGAGCCATGGTGACCGCCGCAAGCTCGAGATCGCGATGGTTCTTGCCACCGAGCCCGAGCTATTCCTGCTCGACGAGCCGCTCGCGGGCATGGGCGCGCAGGAGAGCCGTGAGATTCTGGAGTTGTTGAAGGTCGTCGCGCGCGATCACACATTGATTCTGATCGAGCATGATATGGACGCGGTATTCGCGATTGCCGACACTCTCACGGTCATGGTGAACGGCAAGGTGATTGCTGCCGGCCCGGTGGATCAAGTGCGGGCCGACTACGCCGTGCAAGATGCCTATCTGGGGCATCAGGATGCGGCCGAATGAGCAACATGGCGACAATCGAGGCAAAAGGAATCCACGCCTATTATGGTACGAGCCATGTCCTCCATGGAATCGACTTGACAGTGGGTCGGGGAGAGACGGTCAGTCTCATGGGCCGCAACGGAATGGGCAAAACGACGACATTGCGCACGCTGCTCGGGCTGATACGGCCACGGCAAGGGACGGTGCACGTTCACGGCAGGGATATGACGGGCGCGCCCACGCATCTGGTGGCGTTAGCCGGGATCGCCATGGTGCCGGAAGGCGGCGGCATTTTTCCCAAGTTGACGGTCCATGAAAACCTGGTGATGGCTGCACGATCGGGCCGGGATCAGAAAGCCGGTTGGACGTTCGAGCATATTCTCGAATTATTTCCGCGGCTCAAGGAGCGGCTACGCAATATGGGCGCCAATCTATCGGGCGGCGAGCGGCAAATGCTGGCCATCGGCCGTGCGTTGATGACCAATCCCGATTTACTCATCCTCGACGAGGCTACCGAAGGGCTCGCGCCGCTCATCCGACAGGAGATATGGGCCACAATTCGTCGGCTGCGGTCCAGCGGCGTCGCCGTTCTGGTGGTCGACAAGGACATCGAAACCCTCACGACCCTTGCCGATCGCTGCGTCGTTATCGCCAAGGGACGGATTGTCTATAACGGCACACCCGCGGCGCTCGCCACCGATCGCGAAGCAATGTTGCGCTATCTGGGCGTCTGACTGGGCCAAGTGGAATGACATCGGACATCCGACAATTGACCGATGGTGCAGCGGATCTCAGCCGTCAATGAGTGCATTGGGATTGGCGAAACGCTCCAATGCCTGGAAGTCCTCTATGACGATATCGCGTCCGTGAACCCTTACACCGTATCGCGTCAGCCGCGCCAAGCTTCGCGACAGATATTCCGGTGTCATTCCCAGGCTTGCCGCCAGCGTGCGTTTACCGAAGGCGAGTTCGATAATGCGCCGATTGCCCTGCAAGGCGTCGGCACGCAGGATCCAGTTTGCAAGCCGCTTCGTGCCGGTGCGCAATTTTTCGTTTTTGAGCGAGCGCACGGTGTCGCAATAGCGCTCGGCCAGTTCATCGGCGATGGCGCGGGCGAAGGCGAGATCGCGGTCGAACGCATCGCGCGCCGACTGGGCCGGTATCGAAATGAGTTGGGTGGTGGTTAGCGTTCGTGCCAAGCTGAGATAGACATCATCACGGATCACGGCGGCCAGAATGAAGGGTGTCATCGGCCGCAGGATGTCGACCGTCGCCTGGTGCCCATTATGGACGCTGAACAGCTCGACGGTGCCCTGAAACGCGATATGCAGGAAATCCGGTGTATTTCCTTCGGTGATCAATTCGACGTGCTGTGGGAAGCTTTGCTGTACGGCAGTTGCGGTTAGCGTAGTAAAAGTCTTTTCACTCATGCTGCGAAACAGCGGCAGGGCTCGGACGGCATTCCAATCGGGTTGGAGCACGGCTATTCTCCCGGCTTAGAAATGGAGTGGCGCTATATGTTTGTGCTGAAGGTGCGATTTATTGCTTGACTGACGTCAAGCGAGACTCGGCTGAACTCGCCGTGCCTTGCTGGGCTGGATGGTGCCGAAGCGTGATGGACAGCTCCTTGCGGCAGCGAAGATACCGGCCATGATTGCGTCAATCCCTCGAACTCAGCACTGGACCGCCGTCCTCGCGCTGGTCGCGATCATATTCGGAGTCATTACCACCATTGCCGGTGGAGGAATCCTGTTTGGCGGCCTGGCCGTGTTATTGCTTTCGGGACGCCATGTTTTCTGACGCCATGCTTCGTGACGCAAATTAGTAGCGCGGAAGCGGCGGGATCATACTGGATGCGCAATCCGGTGACTGCAGGCAGATTGACGGGGCATGCCGAACATCATCGATAAAATGAATCCGATCGCGACGGCCGTAGCCGGCGCCATGCGCGGGTCATTTCTCTCTCTCTCGTACACTGTCGCGGGGCCGGCCGCGGGCGGCACCCGTGAGGTCGGCCTAAACGATACCGAGCTGTCGGCGTGATTCCTCGCTCATCAGCTCGGGCGACCACGGCGGGTCCCACACCAATTCGACGCGCACGGCAGGCGTGTCGGGGAAGCGCGCGTGCAGCGCCAGCTTTATCTCTTCCCGCATCATCTCGCCAAGCGGGCAGGCGGGCGTGGTCATGGTCAACGCGATGTCGATACCGTTCGCGTTACGCGCGACCTCGTAGACCAACCCCAGGTCAACGATATTGACGCCGAACTCGGGATCGATGACCGTCTTCAGCGCAGTCAGGATGTCTTCATTCATTTGATCGCCTCGCTGATCGGCGCGTTGTTGTATCTGATACTATTAAAAGGTGTCGGCGAAGGCGTGTTGATTTTGGTCAAGGTGCCACCATCAGCTCCCAATTAGCCTTTTGGCCTGTCGATCAGGAGAAAATCTTTTTCGACGCCAGAGGCTTTTCCGCCAGGTCGACCGAAAAGTTCTGACATGTTCCGGTGGTGCGATGGATTCGTATTCAGGTGAATGACGATGGCTCTATTGCGGTGGAAGGATCACTACAGCGTCGGGATCGAAGACATCGATCACGAGCACAGGGACCTGATCGAGCAGATCAATCAAATCTATGAGCAATTGTTGATCAGTGAACCCCGCGGGGCTCCGGCTTTCTTCGACGATATGATCAAAGCCATCTCGGGGCATTTCGCGCTGGAAGAGCGTTTCATGCGTGAACGCGGTTACGATCAATTGCCGCAGCACAAGGAGGATCACGAGCGCCTGCTCGATGAGATACTGTGTTTGATCGACAACTTTGATCGTGACGATGAAATGGCGGGCCGCGAAGACTTGTCCGCGCGGCTCGATGCGTGGTTGTCGCGCCATTTCGAGACTCACGACGCTCGTCTGCATGGAGCGTTTGGTCCGCATCCGGAGTGAATGCAGCTCGTTGACGGGTGTCCTGCGTCTCAGTGCGGGATGTATTCTGCTCGAGCGAGCCGACATCACGATGCTGCCAGTGCACAACGCGCACGGAGTATCTGGGTTACTGCGGCGCTGGTGGCGCAGATTGGGCACCCGCGCCGATGTCAACGGCGAGATTGCGGAGAACCTTGCGTGGTTTTGCCGGTTCGGCATGATAAATAAGCCAGCCTGGCAGTTGCCTTAGGACAGCAGCGACTGCTGAGATCGCGCTTGTTATTGCCACCAAGCAGAGGGTGCTATCGCTGCCGGATGAGCCGGCGGCGAAGCGGCCGCAGACTGACCTTGAACGAGGCATGCATCGGGCTTCACTTCGCGTATTTTCGGAATTCCGGCTTTCGCTTTTCGTTAAAAGCGCGCACGCCTTCCTTCGACTCTTCCGTGTCATAGTAAAGCTTGAGCGCCTGCATGCCGAGCGCCCCTATGCCGGCGATCGAATCGCTATCGGCGTTGAATGATCGCTTGGCGATCGCAATCGCTGTCGGACTGCGATCCATGATCTCGCGGCACCAGGTTTCGACCTCGGCATCGAGTTGATCGTCAGGCACCACTTTGTTGACGAGCCCCATCGCGGCCGCTTCGGTGGCGCTGTAACGGCGGCACAGATACCAGATCTCGCGCGCTTTCTTCTCCCCGACGATCCGGGCCAGATAGGCGGTGCCGAAGCCCGGATCGACGGAGCCGACTTTGGGACCGACCTGACCGAACTGGGCGCTTTCCGCGGCGATCGTCAGGTCGCACAGTGTCGCCAGCACATTGCCGCCGCCGATCGCGAAGCCGTACACTTTGGCGATCACGGGCTTCGGTGCCACCCGGATGATGGCGTGCAGCGCTTCCACGGGCAGACCGATGGTGCCGCGGCCGTCATAACTGCCATCATGCGCCGACTGGTCACCGCCCGTGCAGAACGCCCGTTTACCCGCGCCGGTCAGGACAATCACGCCGACTTGCGCGTTCCAGGCGGCGCGGTTCAAGGCATCGATCAGTTCGTCGCAAGTCTGGCCGCGAAATGCATTGAGCTTGTCTGGTCGATTGATGGTGATTGTCGCGATGCCGTCGCGCTCCTCGTACAGGAGGTCAATGTATGCGCTGATGCCGGTCATCTCGGTCTCCTTCAGTTCAAGGTTTGCTTCGCGCGGCGCAACCGGGTGCGCTGCTTGTCGTTATCGTCAGGCGGGAAGGAAAACGTTCGCGATTTCAGATGCTCAATGTACCCAGTCGGGCAGCGTCATGCGGACGACTCGCGTTGTCAATTCAATCTGTCGGCGCCAAAATGAAGGAAAGATCGGTTGCCGCAGTTGATTTTTGTCAAGCGATCTTCGCTTAGAGCGGGACAGTTTGCACTTGCTGGTACACCTGCCCGGGAAGTCAGTGTATGGCTTCTTCGACAGCCTTCACGCCGGAGTCGAGCCGTTGCTTTGGCGAGGCAACAGTCTCTTTTTCCGGTATGGGAGGGCGAGAGGCTCCGGATTAGGATGATCGATATGAGCAGCCGGCGGGAAATTGAAGGCATCGAGACGGAAATCGGGCGTGCCGTCGAACAGATGATTCCGTTCAATCGCGTGCTCGGTCTGAAGGTCGATTCGCTCGACCCCAAGGCGCCGCGGCTGAGATTCGATATGCGGCCGGAGTTGGTTGGTAACCCGGTTCGCCAAATTCTGCACGGCGGGGTGATCTCGGCTACCCTGGATGTGGTGGGCGGCCTTGCCATCGCTCTGGCCTCGTTCGCCGACAAGGCCGAAGCGTCGCTCCCGCGGCATTTTCCGAATATCGGCACCATCGACCTGCGCGTTGATTACCTGCGGCCGGGGCGCGGCCTCCATTTCGTGGCGACGGGTCGCGTGGTGAGGATCGGCGGCCGCGTTGCGGTGGCCCATACGGAACTCGTCAACGACGCGGAAGAGCAGATTGCCACCGGTTCGGCAGCCTACATCATTGGTTGATGGCAGGAGTTCACCGCGCCTTCTCGATCGACCGAGCCCTTGCGGGAACGCGAAGTTTTCGGCACGCGCAGTCGCAAGCCCTGTTTCAGGGCGACGGCTTCAGGGGAGGGCGTCAGTTTCCGATGCCTGCCGTCTCCAGCCTTCGGGTGCGGGACAATCTGTCGATTTCCGCGCGAAGCGCCGCGCCATTCTCGTCCTTCTCGGCTGCAGCAGTGAGAGCTTTGAGGTGCATCGCGGCGGACGGACTGCCGAGATCGTCAGACACGAAAGAGCAGATCGTCTGATATTTGAAGCGTCCATGCTCGCAAGTATCGCCATAGCCTTTGACGAGATTGCGCAAATGGGCCAGCTCGATTGCAAGGGAGGCATCGATGCGGGCCGCCTTGCGGACAATTTCCATCCATTGCGTCAGAAAACGCGTCTCACGGTCATAGCGTAGCGATCCGCGCCGGAACGGCTTGAGCAATGCAACGAGATAGAGCAACAGAAAACCGCGCAGGGAGGTTGTGCGCACCTTGCGCCCGCGCGACGTCAGCCGGGTCAGGAGGGCTTTGGCCTGTCTGTTGCGCAAGACCCACCGCCCGATCGCCGCGGGCATGGTATCGGCGATCTCTTCGACGCGAGGATGCATGAATTCGACGATCTCGACGATCTGGCCGGGATCGGCGCCGACTTCCATGCGCACGCGGTCGAACCGGGCGCCTCGGATCTTGAGTTCGGCAACCCGTACCGTGTCCTCGTAGGTCATTCCCAGAGCGAGTTGACGGGCGACCTCCGAGAGAAGCTTTTGTCCGATATCTGCCATGGGTTCGGTCAAGTCGATAAACGGTTTGAGCCGCTCGAGATACTCCCGTGCATAGGAATCGTCCTGATAATCGGCCGTGCGTTCGACACCTGCCATGACGAGCGTCCGGACTTCGCCGTTCGGAAGGTTGGGCAGAACCTTGACCAACTCGCTTGGCGTTTGATTCGGACGATGGTCTGAAGCTGTGTCGGGGGCCGCGTGCCCCTCGGCCACGGCAAATGCCGCCGCAAATGCTGCGAGGCTCGCGTTGACACCAACACCGTCGCTGCGAATGGCGGATTCATAAGCCTCACGTGGGAACGGAAGCGCCCGCGATCCGGCGATGGCGCCGAACAGCGCAGCGCAGATCACGCTCTTATTCGCCTCCGCCAGCCTCGCCATATCGAAGCCGGTAAATTTCCGAGCCGCGGCCTTGCAACCTTCAATAAGGGCCTCCGCATCGACGCGTGCGTCTCCCAGCGCGGTCTTTTCCGTCATGGAATAGACCCGGTGCGTCGATGCCACGCAATGGGTGCGATCCGGTGTGACCAGACCGCGTTGAATGGCGCGGCCGGCTTCCATCAGTTCCGATGCGACGACCAGGTCGATGTCGCCCGGCATCGGCATCAATCCCAGCACCGGCATCTGCCCTCGTTGGGGCAGGGCGCTTTTCGGAAACAGTTCGATATAGTAGATGGTGGCGCCCGTCCGCTGTGAGACACCTGGCACCGACGTCGTTTGGGCGAGATAGCCGCCCCCTTCGCCGACTCGCACCAGCCAGTCGGTCAGCACTCCGCCCCCTTCGCCGCCCATTGCGAGAATTGCGATATTGATCGGCTTCGCCGTATTCATACCCGGACTCCGGCCATGTTTGTCTTGGCGAGGCGCTTCTGTAAGGCAGATATCACAGCCGTCCGAACAGCGGCACGCGCGCGTTCCCACCTCGATGGATTGGTCACGATCGAGGCGCGGTAGAAGGACGGGCACAGCACGGCCGCATGGGCAACTTCCCCGCAAAGTCCGCAACCTACGCAGGACTGAAGGACTTTCGTCACTGGTTCCCGCCGCAATTGGTCCGGATTGGGTGCAATTGTCAGCGAGGGGCAGCCCGAAAGACGGATGCAGGAATGATCGCCCGTACAGGTATCATGATCGACGCCGAATTTCTCCTGCACCGTGCGCAGGCCCGCCTTCATTCGCTGTTGCAGAAGTGGCCGCTCGCGGCGCTGCCGGTTCAGCATGCATTCGGAACGCGCGATGATCACTTTGGGGCCGTTGGTTACGGTCAGCAAGGCTTCCCTCAGCGTATCGCGCATCCTCGCCACGTTGTAGGTGTTCGAGATCGTGCGGGTCCAGCGCACCCCGACGCCCCGCACCGCGCGCTCGATCGTGTTTTTCGTCGCGCGCCAGCGGTTGTCCGCTTCCGACGACATGATGTCCTGACCGCCGGTTGCCGCCGAGTAGCCGTTGTCGATGATGATCTGGACGCCGTCGTTCTTGTTGAACACGGCGTTGCCGACCGAGGAGACCAGTCCGTTATGCCAAAATCCGCCATCACCCAGAATCGAGATCGCGCGTTTGCCGCCGGCCGCGCCCATCGCCGATGCCCCGGCGCCGCCGAGACCGTATCCCACCACGGTATTGCCAACCTCGAACGGTGGCAGTGTCGAGAACAGATGGCAGCCGATGTCGCAACTGATGTGATGCTGGCCCAGTTCTCGTTCTGCGAGCTTGATGGCGGCGAAGATCGGGCGCTCCGGACAGCCCGTGCAAAACGATGGCGGGCGGCCCTGCACATGCGGTGCAACCGATGATATCGCCGCTTCGATCCGGGCACTTGCCGGCGTTGGCTCTTGGGGCGGCAAGAGATCGGGGCGATAGGTGCGCAGAAATCTGACGAGCCCCGCCTTGATCACGGCGCCGGTATACTCTCCGGCCAAAGGCAGCATGCTCTTTCCTTCGCAGCGCGTCTGCACGGCAGCGCGGCGCAGAATGGTGTTGATCGAGTGTTCGATAAATTCCGGCTGGCCTTCCTCGACGAGGAGAACGGCGCGCTTGCCCTTGTAGAATTCGACAATTTCCGAGTCCACCAGGGGGTAGGTGACGTTCAGGACATAGAGCGGTATACGGGTCTCGCCAAAGGCATCCGCGAGCCCCATCGTTTGCAGCGCCCGCATCAGAGTGTTGTAGATACCGCCTTGCACGACGATTCCGATGTCGTCGACGTCACCAGCGAAAACCTCGTTCAACCGGCGTTCTTCGATGAATTTCACCGCTGCAGGCCAGCGCTGTTCGACCTTCTCCCTCTCATGCAGATAGCTTGCCGGTGGCAGCACGATACGGTCAGTGTCACGCCGTGGCGAGTTGCGGGCATCCTGCGTCGTGAAGGCCGGTCGCACATTGTCTTGTGCCGTGAAAGTCCCGTAGACGTGGCAGGCGCGGATACGCAATGCCAGCATCACCGGCGTGTTCGACGCTTCGGACAGGCGAAAGCCCGTTTCGACGGCCCTGACAATCGACGGCAGGTTCGGACGCGGATCGAGCAGCCAGATTTGCGATTTCATCGCGAAGGCGTGGCTTCGCTCCTGCATGATCGAGGAGCCTTCACCGTAATCCTCTCCCAGAATGATCAAAGCCCCGCCGGTGACGCCACTGGAGGACAAATTCGCCAGGGCGTCGGATGCGACGTTGGTGCCGACGGCGCCCTTGAACGTCACCGCGCCGCGAAGCGGATAGTTCACCGAAGCGGCCAGCGTCGCGGCCGCTGTCGCCTCATTGGCGCTCATCTCGAAGCGAATACCGAGCTCGTCGAGAATGTCAGCAGCATCTGACAATACGTCGACGAGGTGCGAGATCGGTGCGCCCTGATAACCCGCGACGTAGCTGACGCCCGACTGCAGCAGCGCCTTGGTGACGGCCAGAATGCCTTCACCTTTGAACTCCTGCCCGGCCCCCAGCCGCAACAACTCCACTTCCTTCTTGAACGAGCGCTCCGCCATAACCTCTGCTCCTTGCCGGCGATACCCGGGCGCAATATTCAGGATATGAGTCGTGTCTTTGCGGCCGCTCAGCAAGTTGACTGCGTCGTGAGCCGGAGCGGACGGTGAGGGCGAACGCGTCGGACTCCGTTGGCAGCCCCGCCGACCGATTTCGGCATTTGAGTACAAAAATTAGAATCGATACTTGACCGAAGTCATTTTGGCCGGCGGCGAAGCTGCCATAATAGCGCTTACGAACTCGAAGGCAGCGAGCGCCGCTGCACCTGATCGTCGGACGATAGGGTCCGGGCAATGAAGGATTTCTCCGGTTCGCTTTTCCCTCTGACTTGGCCTGCCATCCGATCCTTGACTTCGAATGGCAGGCCATTTTTTTTGTTTGACCATCGCGAGGGCAGCGAGACGAGAAGGGCTCGTGGAAACGAGTCAAGTGGACAAGCGCCGGTTCCCTGCATTACCTCGTCATGCAACGTGATACAGATTGTTGACGTTTGACTATGAAATATGTATCATTAATTCAATGCATGCCAAAATGCCGACAGGGAATGTTCCAGGGAAGGCGGGTGGCGAAATGCGACTCCGCGTAAATGGTTGAGGAGAACGCGATGAGCAGCGCCAAGAACGTCAAGCGCGTTCCGAGCCTCTGCTACAATTGCGTGTCCGGCCCCGACTTCATGAAAGTGAAGGTGGAAGACGGCGTCGCCACCGAAATCGAACCGAATTTCGACGCGCAGGATGTGCACCCCGCACACGGCAGGGTTTGCGTCAAAGCCTATGGTCTCGTGCAGAAGACCTACAATCCGAACAGAATTCTCACGCCCATGAAGCGCACCAACCCGAAGAAGGGGCGCGGCGAAGATCCGGGCTTTGCGCCGATCTCCTGGGACGAGGCGCTGGACATTGTGGCTGCCAGGCTGAAAAGCATCAGCGACAAGGGTAAAATCGACGAGTCCGGTCTGCCTCGTCTCGCCGTCAGTTTCGGCCATGGCGGGACCCCGGCCAACTACATGGGTTCTTTCCCGGCGTTTCTCGCGGCCTGGGGCCCGATCGACTACAGTTTTGGTTCGGGGCAGGGCGTCAAATGTGTTCACTCCGAACATCTCTATGGTGAATTCTGGCACCGTGCCTTCACCGTGGCTGCCGATACGCCCAACACGCGCTACATCATTTCGCTCGGCGCCAATGTCGAGGTGACCGGTGGCCCTTGCGCCGTCACCCGCCACGCCGATGCGCGCGTGCGCGGTTACAAGCGCGTGCATGTCGAGCCGCACCTCTCCATCACCGGCGCCTGCTCGGCCGAATGGGTCCCGATCCGCCCGAAGACCGATCCGGCCTTCATGTTCGCCCTGATCCATGTGCTGCTGCATGAACACGGGCTCGCCAAACTCGACGTGCCCTTCCTGCGTGATCGCACCGCCTGCCCCTATCTGGTCGGGCCGGACGGGCTCTATCTGCGTGATTTCGTCAGCGGCAAGCCGCTGGTCTGGGACGAAGCGAGCGGGCAAGCCGTGGCCTTCGACACGCCCGGCGCCGTTCTCGCCGTTGCCGGCCGTTATCGCGTGGCCAGCGCCGCCGCCGTCGACGCAGACGCCGCGCGGCGCGAATATTCCAATGTCGAAGGTGCCACTGCTTATCAGATGCTCGTCGATCACGTTGCGCGATACACGCCGGAATGGGCGGCGGAAATCTGCGACGTGCCCGCCACAACCATTCGCCGCATCGCCGGCGAATACCTCGAAGCCGCCAGTATTGGCGCGACGATCGAGATCGACGGCGAGACCCTGGCGCTCCGGCCGGTGGCGGTGACACTCGGCAAGTCGGTCAACAACGGCTGGGGCGCGTTCGAGTGTTGCTGGTCGCGCACCGTGCTCGCGATGCTGGTCGGCGCGCTCGAAAATCCCGGCGGCACGCTCGGCACCACGGTGCGCATCAATCGTCCACAGGAGAATCGCCATCTCAGTGTGAAGCCGGGCGAAGACGGATTCATGGCGCAGCATTTCAATCGGACCGGCAGCAACAGCTGGCGTCCGGTACCGGAGACGCGCAACCTTCATTCGACGCTGGTGCCGATCGTCGGCCGCAACGGCGGCTGGAGCCAGGCGCTTGGCCCGACCCAGCTCGCCTGGATGTTCCAGGAGAATGCGCCGGACGACTGGACCATGCCCAAGCCGACCTATCCGGAGATGTGGATCGTCTATCGCTCGAACCCGTCGATCTCGTTCTGGGAGACGCATCGGCTCGTCGAGGCGGCGGCACGTTTTCCGTTCATGGTCGCCTTCGCCTATACGGTCGACGAAACCAATTACATGGCCGATCTGCTGCTCCCGGAAGCCACCGACCTCGAGTCGACGCAACTGATCCAGATGGGCGCGACAAAATACATGGAGCAGTTCTGGGATTGTCATGGCGTCGTGTTGCGGCAGGCCGCTGTCGCGCCGCAAGGCGAGGCCCGCGATTTCACCTGGATTACCACCGAACTTGCCAAGCGCACCGGTCTGTTGCCCGAATATATCGCCGCGCTCAACCGCGGCGTCGCCGGCGTGTCGCCCCTCCAGGGCAGGGACTACGATTACTCGCTCGATCCGGCGATGCCGCCTGAGCCCGACCAGATCTGGGACTCGGTCTGCCGCGCCGCGACCAGAACGCTGTCAGAGGGCAGGGAGGAACACGGGCTCGACTGGTACAAGGAGCACGGGTTCTACGCCGTGCCGACGTCGCGTCTGCAGTGGTATCTGACGCCGACGATGGAGAAGCAGGGCCTGCGCTACGAATTGCCCTATCAGGAGCGCTTGCTGCGCATCGGGCGCGAATTGGGCAATCGTCTGCACGAGCAGAAGATGCACTGGTGGGACGAGCAACTCTCCGAATATATCGCGCTGCCGGTATGGGATAACGTGCCGGCCCGCTGGGAACGGGAGCTGGTCAATTCGGGTGCACGGATTGAGGATTTTCCGTTCTGGCTGCTCACCACCAAGAGCATGCAGTATCATGCAGGCGGTAACGCCGCGATTGCGATGATGCACGAAATTTCCGAAAACATACGCGGCAATACCGGAGTTATCATCAACGCGGACACGGCGGCCAAACTCGGCATCGCCGAGGGCGATCGTGTCGAGGTGCGTTCGCATATCGGCGCGACCTACGGCAAGGCGTCGCTGACACAGGGCATGCGGCCGGACACGCTCGTCATCGTCGGCCAGTTCGATCATTGGGCGACGCCCTTCGCCAGGGATATGGAGCGGGCGAGCCTGAACACGATCGCGCCGATGTCGCTCGAACTCACCGACGCCACCGGTTCGGGAGCTGATATCGTGCGTGTCGCCATCCGGCGCATGGTGAGGGCCGCTGCATGAGCAAGCGCTACGCCATGGCCATCGATCTGCGGCGCTGCGTCGGCTGCCAGACCTGCACGGCCGCCTGCAAGAGCGCCAACGCAACGCCGCCGGGGGTGCAATGGCGCCGCGTGCTCGATATCGAAAGCGGCGAATTTCCCGACGTGAGCCGCACTTTTATGCCGGTCGCTTGCATGCATTGTGCCAATCCGCCCTGCATGCATGTCTGTCCGACAACGGCGACGAAGCAGCGCGAGGATGGTCTCGTCACCATCGATTACGACCTCTGCATCGGTTGTTCCAATTGCATCATGGCCTGCCCGTATGATGCGCGCTCGATCGAATACACTCCGCACTATGCCTACGGCGAGCCGATGGAATCCGAGACCGCGCGCTTCGATCCCGCGCGGCTGGCGGTCGCGACCAAATGCACGTTCTGCAAGGATCGGATCGACCTCGCCGCCGTCACCGGACAGACGCCCGGTGTCGATCCGGACGTCACGCCGGCCTGCGTCAATTCCTGTATTTCGGGTGCGATGCATTTCGGCGACGTCAACGATCCGAACAGCAATATTTCGAAGCTGCTGGCCGAAACTCAGCATTTCCGGATGCATGAGGAATTGGGAACCGATCCGTCAGTCTACTACATCTGGGACGGGACCAAGACATGAGTAAAGCGCGCAAGATCGGCGACCGGATGCTGCCGCGGCAGCAGAGGAACTGGGATGCGCGCGCCGCGACCAATTTCATCTGCGGCGGCG
The DNA here is from genome assembly GCA_020544565.1 of Bradyrhizobiaceae bacterium. GTDB lineage: Bacteria > Pseudomonadota > Alphaproteobacteria > Rhizobiales > Xanthobacteraceae > Afipia. Next base: position 1,622,951 of record CP078014.1, on the reverse strand, counting down.
CCGGCGGCGGTCTGTTGGTTGCGACCGCGCTGGCGTCCATGCACGGCGAAGATCTGCGGCCGCTGGTCGTCGTTGCGCTCGCGCTGCTCGGCGTCGGCCTCCTCGCGGTCTGGCTTGAGATCGGTCGCCCGTGGCGGGCACTCAATGTGTACCTCAATGCGGCGACATCGTGGATGACACGAGAGGCGATGACGGCACCGCTCGTGTTCGCGTCCGGTGCTGCCGCTGTCGTCTTCAACTGGCGGGCGGCGTTCTGGATCGCGGGGCTGCTCGGGCTTTTTTACATCTATTGTCAGGCGCGCATGCTGTACGCCAACAAGGGCATTCCCGCATGGCGACATGCAAGCTGTATCGGCATGATCGTTGCCACGGGTTTGACCGAAGGTGCCGGCCTGCTGTGCATGGGCGCGATGTATTGGCCCGGACTGGCGCCTTTTGGCGGGTTGCTCGCCGTGCTGCTCGCTATCCGCTTGCTGGCATGGCGGACATATCTGGCGTCGCTGCGCAGCACGGGCGTCCCGGTCGGAACATCGAAAGCCCTGAATGCGCTCGACGTCCGTTTCGTCTGGCTCGGTCATGTGGCGCCTGCCGTCCTCGGCGTGGGGGCGGGTTTCGGCCAACTTCCTCTGCTCGCAGTGCTGGCGGGTGTTCTCGCGGCAGTCACCGGAGCCTGGTTCAAATATACGTTGATCTGCCGCGCGGCCTTTACGCAGGGGTTTGCTCTGCCGCGGAAGCCGTCGCGTGGCGGAGGTGCGGCCGGGCCAGGTGTGCAGCCAGGTTGGAATCGCGCACAGCCCGAATAGCCGGACCGACGACCGCGGGTCGTCCGGAAAGCGGCGGAGCGGCTGGGACCCAGATGGTCACGCTCCTGCGAACCGACCCGCGTGAAAATTCGTCGCATGATACAGTTCGGATGTGCTGAGAGCGCCAAACCGGTTGATATTCGATCGGATCCGCCGGTGCTGGAACGCCGAAGGGTCGCCCACTGCGGTCCTCCGGGTTACAATGCGGACATGAAGAATCGTTCGCTGGGCCAGTGGATCAAAAAGCAATTGGCCGACCGCCCCCTGCGGGCGAATTCCCTGATCATCACGATATACGGCGACATGATCGCGCCGCATGGCGGGACTGCCTGGCTCGGCGGTCTCATCCGTCTGGTGGCGCCGCTTGGGCTCAATCCACGCACGGTGCGCACCTCGGTGTTTCGCCTGTCGATGGAGAAATGGCTGGTGTCCGAGCAAATCGGTCGGCGCAGCTATTACAGCCTGACCGCGATGGGCCGGCGACGGTTCGAACATGCCTCCCACAGGATCTATGACGATGCACCTGTCGCCTGGGAAGGCGACTGGCAGATGGTCCTGATGCCCGGCGACAGTCTGACGCCAGCGCTCCGCGACGCGCTGCGAAAAGAGTTGCTGTGGGCGGGTTACGGCGCCATCGCTCCCGGCGTTTTGGTTCACCCTTTGGGGCAGACCGAGGAGCTTCTGGATATTCTCCAGATCGCCGGCGCGCGCGACAAAGTCGTCGTGCTGCAGGCGCAGACCCTCGGCGTTCTTTCCAGCCGACCGCTGAAGGAATTGGTGGATCAATGCTGGAACCTGGACAAGGTCGCGGCCGAATATCAATCGTTTATCGATCGATTCCGCAGTGTGGCGCGGACGTTGCGTCATGCATCGACCCTCGATCCCGAACAATGCTTCATCATCCGCACGCTCCTGATGCATGAATTTCGTCGCATTCAGCTTCGCGATCCTTCCTTGCCGCGCCAGCTTCTGCCGGACGATTGGCCCGGCGACACGGCGCGGGCCTTGTGTCGCGACATCTACCAACTCTGCTGGGGGAAGACCGAGGTGCATCTGATGCAGATGCTGGAAACGGCGGATGGGCCGCTGCCGCGCGCGGCGAAGAGTTTTCACGCGCGCTTTGGCGGCATCATACCCGATGACTCCAAACAGGGCGGCTCATAGCCGATTGGCGTCGGTGGAAGTCGCTGCCGCGATCGATGCCAAGCCGCGAAGCTTTGCAATCTGATCGCCGCCGATCGCATGCAAGGCTCGCGGCGGCGGAACGGAAGGCGTCGGCTTTCCGAAGACCGCTTGCCGCATCGATCCTCCTGAAGCCGCGAGGCCGAGCGCCTCAACGCAGCAACGACTTTATGGCGGGCAGGATGCGGGCGCGCCATTCGGCGGCGCCAAAACGCTGTTCCACGATCTTGTGGTCGGCGACGACCAGCCACAACGGCACACCGTCGCTGCGCCTCAGGCTGTCGCGGTAGCCGCGGATTTCATCCGGCCAGTTTTCGTCTTTCATGACATCGAGGAGATGCGGTGACTTGATCTCCCGGTAAGTAATGCGTTGAAACTCCGCGGAAGCCTGAAAGGCGACGCCTTCACCGTTTTGCCAGGCCCGGCAAGGCGCGCAATCCTCCGCCCCGACATACAGCAGCATGACATCTGGTTTGCGCTCGGCCCCACGGCCCGCCCATACCGCCATCGCGGCGATGGCAACGACGGCGCCTGCGCCTGCGAGCGTTCGGCGAAAGCGCGCAGAACGGTGCGTCGGTGCAGCGACAAACCGAATTTCAGACATGACAGAATTGTTTCTGTTGCCGGATCGGTCTGTCTTGACTGTTGTCAAGGATAAGGCGCGCGGACGCACGATAGATTTGGATTCTTCATTGGGAGGTTTAGGGGTCCGTCATGAAGCCTGTCGAACAGCCTCCGGTACCGCAAGCGAGCTCCGAGCGCATGCCGATGATGCAGCGGATACTCGATAATCCATTCCTGCTGCTGTTCCTCGGCGTAACGCTGCCGACGGTTTTCTATCTGATCTGGGGCGTGATGGAAATCGTCTCGATCCCGCTGGCGCAATGAAGATTGCAAGCTGCGCCAACTTCACACTGATGCGCGAATCTTTTTGAGAAGGGAAGATCGACATGGCCGTCACACCGCCCGAACAACGAATTTGGTGGAACGAGCCTATCGAAAGGGTCGAGCTGATCTGGATCGTGATCGCTTTCCTCTGGGGCCTGTTCATGTTCGGCTTCATGATCGCCTGGCATTTCTTCGGCCAGCAGAATCTCAACAAGGAAGCCTACCGCATCTCGCCGTCGGCCTATGAAGCGAAGGTCGACGAGTTCGCCAAGAAATTCCAGGTGCGCGAGGAGCAGGGCATACCGGTGGTCAAGCCCAAGCCGGGGACCGACGTCTATCTGCTCGGGCGGCTGTGGCAGTGGTGGCCCATTCTCGAACTGGAGAAGGGCGTCAGCTACCGGATCCACCTTTCATCGATCGACTGGCAGCATGGCTTCTCGCTGCAACCCACCAACATCAATATTTCCGTTCACCCCGGCTACGAGCATGTGATTTCGCTGACGCCCACTGAGAGCGGCGAATTCGGCATCATCTGCAACGAGTATTGCGGGATCGGTCATCACACCATGACCGGAAAGATTTACGTCACGGAACAGAAGCGAGCCGAGGCCGAACAGCGCCTCGCCGGGGGGAGGTAGACTTATGACCGCAGAAACCGTCATCGGTGCTGTCCCGGCACAGGCAGAGCTCCGCACCTGTCAGTATACCGGCCTCAAGGTCGATACCGCGGCGCGGACGCTGATCAAGGCAAACGCCGTGGCTGCGGTGGTGTTTCTCGCCATCGGCGGGTTGATGGGCCTGTTGGTCGCGCTGACGCGCTGGCCGGCTGTGCATCTGCTTCCGGCCGACTGGTTCTACCTGATCCTGACCGGACACGGGGCCAACGTGCTGCTGTTCTGGATCATCTTTTTCGAAATCGCCGTTCTGTATTTCGCTTCCGCGATCCTGCTCAATTCGCGGTTGGCCGCGCCAAAGCTGGGCTGGGTCGGCTTTGTGATGATGGTGGTCGGCGCGATTGCAACCAATATCGCCGTGCTGCAGGGCGATTCCAGTGTGATGTTCACGTCCTACCCGCCGATGAAGGCCCAGCCGCACTTCTACCTCGGCATCATCCTGTTCGCGGTCGGCGCTCTGATCGGCTGCGCGATCTTCTTCGCAACGCTGGTGATAGCCAAGGAGGAAAAGACCTACGAGGGTTCGATTCCGCTGGTGACTTTCGGCGCGCTCACTGCCGCGATCATCGCGGTGTTCACGATCGCATCGGGCGCGATCATTCTGGTCCCGACCTGGCTGTGGTCGCTCGGGCTGGTCAACGACGTCGATCCCTTGATGTACAAGGTGATATGGTGGGCGATGGGGCATTCGTCGCAGCAGGTCAACGTCTCGGCGCATGTTTCGCTGTGGTACCTGACCGCGGCGCTGCTGGTCGGCGCCAAGCCGCTGAACGAGAAGGTGAGCCGCACTGCCTTCTTCTTGTATATCCTGTTTCTGCAACTCGCCTCGGCGCACCACCTGCTGGCTGATCCCGGGCTGGATGAGACCTGGAAGATCGTCAATACCAGCTACATGATGTATCTGGCGGTGCTTGGCTCGATGGTGCACGGCCTAACCGTGCCGGGGGCGATCGAAGCGGCGCAGCGCAGGAACGGCTACACTCGCGGCGTGTTCGAATGGCTGCGCAAGTCGCCGTGGGGGAATCCGGCGTGGGCCGGCATGTTCCTGTCGCTGGTGTTCTTCGGCTTCATCGGCGGGATCTCCGGCGTGGTGCTCGGCACCGAACAGCTCAACGTGCTGATGCACAACACGATCTATGTGCCGGGCCACTTCCACGGCACAGTGGTGGCGGGAACCACGCTCGCCTTCATGGGAGCAACATATCTGGTGCTGCCTCTGGTGTTCGAACGTGAAATTCTCTGGCCCAAGCTCGCCAAGCTGCAGCCCTATCTGTTCGGGATCGGCGCCGCCGGAATCTCGCTGTTCATGATGGGGGCGGGTACGCTCGGCGTTCCACGCCGGCATTGGGACATCACCTTCAGCGACGCCAATCTGTCGTTTGCCCACTCCGCCGGCGCGTTCCTGATGATGGGCCTCAACGGCATCTTCGCGATCATCGCGGCGATCGGTGGCATCATCTTCGTGTTGGTCGTGGTCGGCACGGTGTTCTTCGGCGAGAAGATCAAAGCCGGTCACAAGCTGACCTTCCCGCTGCACGCAGGCGGCGGCGCCGTGGCCTCGCACTATGGCAACGAGAAGGCGCCAAAGCTTCCGGGCACGGTCGTTCTGGTCACGATCTTCTTCGTCTGCTTCGTTCTCTACTACTTTATCAACTGGAAATATCTGTCGGAGCTCTGGCTGTTCCGCTGATTGATGCCATTGATTTCCACGGAGATGATCCCATGCGCGCCGCAATCGGACTGACCATTTCGCTCCTAAAACTCAGGATCGGGGTCGCGATTGCGGCGAGCGCGCTTGCCGGCGTTGCGGTCGCAAGCGGACCGGGGCTGGCATGGTGGCAGATCATGGGCCTCGCTCTGGCGGTTCTCGGCGCCTCGGGTGCTGCAGGCGCCTTCAACCACTATTATGAGCGCGACGTCGACCGGCTGATGCGGCGCACCCGCACTCGCCCGTTTGCCAGCGGAACGCTCAAGCCCGGTCCGTGGTGGCTGGTCGGATTTCTCGGGCTGCTCGCAGCGTCGCTTGGGCTTGCCTCGGTCACCGCAGGCAACGTTGCGGCGGCCTATGTGTTTCTCGGCGCCTTCACCTACGGCATCGTCTATACGGTGTGGCTGAAACGTCGCAGCACCTGGAATATCGTGGTTGGCGGCCTGGCCGGAAGTTTTGCGGTGCTCGCTGGCGCGGCAGCCGTCGATCCGTCGCCGCAGGTGATTCCGACCGTGCTGGCGGTTGTGCTGTTCCTGTGGACGCCGCCGCATTTCTGGAGCCTCGCTGCGGCCAAGGGTCAGGACTATGCCAAGGCCGGCATTCCGATGTTGCCGGTGGTGGTTCCGGCCCATGCCTGGACCTTGGCCATCCTCGCCCATACGGTGGCGCTCGCGGTGGTCTCACTGGTGCCGCTCTGGTTCGGCGAGGGGCTGCTCTATGGGCTTGGCGCCGGAATCGGCGGGGGCTATTTCGTCTGGAAGAGTGTGAAGCTGTATCGCGTTCCCTCCATGGAGAACGCGATGGCGAACTTCTTCGCATCCTTGGTGCAACTGGCGCTGCTGATCGCCGGGGTGCTGCTCGCCTGCGCTGTCAGGTATTGGCTATGACCACGGCGCGCGCTGCGGCATGGGCGGCGACCGCGCTCGCTTGTTTGTTCACGGTGCCGGTCCTTGCCGCGCCGGCGTCGCCGCAGCTCGATCCCGCGACAGCGATCGCCAGGGGAATGCAGGCGCTTGGTCGCACCCTCGGCAGCTATACGCTGGTCGACATGAACGGAGCATCGTTGGCGTTGCACGATTACCGCGGTAAGCCGCTGGTGATCAGCTTGGTCTACACGGCTTGCAGTTCGGTTTGCCCGCCGACCACACAGCACGTCATCGATGCCGTGAATGAGGCGGGGCGGATGATCGGACTGGACCGCTTCAACGTGCTCACGGTCGGTTTCGACGTGCGCAACGATACGCCGGCACGGCTGACCCAGTTCGCATCGACTCAAGGCATCAGATCGCCAAACTGGCGGGTGGCCAGCGCTGATCCCGCGACCATCGAGGCGCTGTTGGGCGATCTCGGCTTCAGCTACCGCGCGGTGGCCGGCGGGTTCGACCATCTGACGCAGACCACGATCATCGACCGCGACGGCAAGATATATCGCCATGTCTATGGCGAGGAATTTCCGCTGCAGATGTTCATGGAGCCGCTCAAGGACGTTGTGTACGGCACCACGACCTCGTTCTCTTTCAGCGGCATCGTCGACCGCATCAAGTTCATCTGCACCACCTACGATCCCGGTGCCGGCCGCTACCGTATCGATTACGGGCTGGTGTTCGGCAGCGTTCTCGCGGCGTTCTCTCTCATCGTCATGGGCGGCCTCATTCTGCGCGAATGGTTTCGCTCGGCGCAGGCATGAGCGGCCGGGGCGGCATGAAACGGAGAGCAATGTGATCGGCGCCATCCGCAGCGTGCTCCGCACAGCTTTTTCGCTGATCGAGCGACCGTTCGATCGGCTGTTCACGCCGCAGCTCAATCCGCTGGCGCAGCTCGGCGCGCTCGGATTCTTTTTCTTCTGGATCGTGGCGGTGAGCGGGATCTACCTGTTCATCTTCTTCGATACCGGCATCGAGCGGGCCTATCAATCGGTCGAACATCTGACCCAGTATTACTGGTTTCACGCCGGGGTGATGCGCAGCTTTCACCGCTATGCCTCGGACCTGATGGTCGTGATGGTGGTGGTTCATCTGCTGCGAGAATTTTCGCTGGATCGCTATCGGGGCGTTCGATGGTTTTCCTGGGTCACCGGCCTGCCGATCATCTGGCTGCTCTACGCTTCGGGGATTACCGGCTATTGGCTGGTCTGGGACAAGCTTGCCCAGTATGTCGCGATCGTCTCGTCGGAGCTTCTGGACTGGCTGCCCATCTTCGGGGAGCCGATTGCCCGAAATTTCGTTTCCACCGGTACGCTCACCAGCCGCTTCTTCTCGCTGATGGTTTTCATGCATGTGGCGGTGCCGCTGTTCCTGCTGTTCGTCATGTGGATCCATATCATCCGCATCTCCAGGCCGAAAATGAACCCGCCGCGTACCCTCGCGCTATTGTCGCTGGCAGCGCTGCTCGCGGTATCGATCTGGAAGCCCGCTCTGTCGCAGGGTCCCGCCGATCTTGCGAAGGTGCCGGCCGACGTCGGTCTCGACTGGCTCTATCTGCCGCTCTATCCCCTGACCGGCATCTGGGGCAACGGCACGGTCTGGGCATTTTTAGGCGCCTTTTCGTTGATGATCGGGTTGATGCCCTGGTTGCCGCCGCTGCGGCGGGCGAAGGCTGCGCAAATCGATCTGGAGCACTGCAATGGCTGCGCACGATGCGCCGAGGATTGCCCTTACGAGGCCATCCGCATGGTGCGTCGTACCGATGACCTGCCGTTTCCGATCCAGGCGGAGGTCAATCCGTCGCTCTGCGTATCCTGCGGCATCTGCGTCGGCGCCTGTCCTTCCTCGACGCCGTTCCGCCGCTCAGAGGATCTCAAGACCGGGATTGATCTGCCGGACTACTCGCTAAAGGAATTGCGCGAGCGGGTCATTGCTGCCGCGGCTACGCTGGCGAAGCCGGGACGCGTGCTGGTGCTCGCCTGCGAGCACGGGGCTGCCGGCGGACGCCTCGATGGAACAGTCGTCATGCCCTGCGTTGCGATGATGCCGCCGTCGTTGATCGATTTCGTCCTCAGCCGCGATCTTGCCGACGGCGTGGTGGTTGCGGGCTGCGCGGAAAGTGCCTGCTACAACCGTCTCGGGATAGGCTGGACTGAGCAGCGCTTTGCAGGAGAGCGCGATCCCTATTTGCGCGCGCGGGTTCCGCGTGACCGGATCGCCACGATCTGGGCGTCTGCGATCGAGGTCACGAAAGCCCAGTCGGCCATTACGACATTTGCGGCCTATGTCGCCGGCCTGCCGCCGCTGCATCTGCGTTCACCGCTCCCGGTCAGCCCCATGTCCAGGGCCGCCAGGACTCCCGAGGCTGCCGAGCTGGAGGAGGATTCATGAAGCGGGTGTTGCGGTTGGCAGGACAGTTCCTGGTCATTGGCGCGCTGTTCGCCGGCGTGGCATGGCTGTCCAACTGGCCGGTCTACCGCAACATTCCCGAGGGTTTCGGGATGATGATGCTGACCTTCGTGCATGGTGCGGATCGCAAGGCCGAATGCCGCAGGCTGAGCCCCGAGGAAATCTCCAAGCTGGCGCCGAACATGCGCCGGGTGAAGGATTGCCCGCGCGTACGCCGGCCCCTCTATGTCGAACTCGATATCGATGGCCGCAAGATCTATGCTGCGGATCTGCCGCCGACCGGGATTGCCGGCGACGGCCCTTCGCGGGTCTATCAGCGTTTCGTGATGCCGGCCGGAAAATACGATGTCGCCGTGCGTATGCGCGACACCGCGCGCGCCGACGGCTTTGATCATGAGCGTCGTAGTACCGTGGACTTCGCGCCGGGCCAGTTGTTTGTCATCGACTTTCGGCCGGAGAGCGGCGAGTTCATCTTTCGCTGAGGACAACATCATGGGCCTGCTGCATTGGGAGAGCCGTTACAGCGTCGGAATCGCCGCCGTCGATCATGAGCACCGGGAGCTGGTGGAACTCGTCAATCGCCTTTACGTCGAGGCGACGACGCAGGGATCGAAAGACGCCGTGCTCGATTTCTTCGGCGACTTGTTCAAGGCGATCTCGGCGCATTTTGCGCTCGAGGAGCGGTTTATGCGCGAGCGCGGTTACGATCATCTGGTCCAGCACAAGAACGATCACGAGCGCCTGCTGGACGAGATTCGCGACATCATGGATGATTTTGAAGCCAGCGACCGCTTCGACGAACGGATGCTTGCGCAGCGGCTCGATGCGTGGTTCTCGCGCCACTTCGAGACCCATGACGCGAGGCTGCACAACGCATTGGGAGCGCATCCTGAGTGAAGCCAGGGTGTTCCGGAATTCGGTCAAATCGAACCGACAAGACAACATCCAGCAGAAGGAGACGCGGAAAGCCTGTCCCCCTACAGACGCCAATAGGAACTCTGGCATTACCTGGAGCAGGGCTACATCAAGAACCCCAGCCCGACTAACGCACGGATGATCTCGCTTGTCGCACTCACTCTTATCGTCCTTCGCTGGCCTGACGGCATCGGAGCCAAGGGAGATAAACGATGAGCCGCCCCTTGCTGATCCTTAACGGATTGATCTGTCTCGCCGGAATCGTGTTGGCCGTGCTGCCTCCTCAGTCCGTGTACCTGCAGCTTTATCTCTGCGACCTCGCATTGTTCGGCTTGCTTGCAGTGTCGTTCGACGTGACCTTTGGTTTTGGAGGGATGCTTAATCTCGGCCAGGCGATGTTCTTTGGCCTCGCCGCTTACGTCATTGGCTGGCTTCTTTTGTGGAACGGAGCTGATCTGGCATATGCGGTTCCCGCAGCCATTCTCACCGCAACTTTGTCCGCCACAGTCGTTGGCTTTGTAGCCGTGCGCGGAAGCAATCATAGCTTGCTCATTCTCACGCTGATCTTCGTGACGGTGAGCTATACGTGGGCGCAGAACCAGCGGGATCTTACGGGGGGTGACGACGGTTTGATATTGGCCGGAACCTCTCTTCGTGTATTCGGTCACGATATCCTGGCAACCGGCCGCTACCGGTTCTCCATGCTTTCCTTCTCATTCGCATTCGCTCTCACCGTATATTTGATGTGGTCTCCGTTCGGCCGCGTTTTGCGCGCTATCAAGGAAAATACCTTGCGCGCCGATTTTCTTGGCTACGACACCGTGCTTGTTCGCGTCGCCGCTTTCAGTCTTGGCGGGTTCATTGCCGGAACTGCCGGTGTGATCTACGCGATCAGTTTCCAACATGTGCATACGGGCCAACTGCATTGGACGGTGTCCGCCAGTGCTCTTGTGTGGGCATTCTTCGGCGGCCTTGGAACTTTGGCCGGGCCTATCCTGGGGGTTCTAATTATTAGACCTTTTGAAGATTTCACCGCGATGTGGGTGGGGCATCCGAAATTCTTCACCGGTTTTCTTCTTGTCGTGATGGTTTTGGTGAATCGCTTCGGTGTTCTCGGGTTGATGTTGTCGGGAGTGGATCGTTTTCGCGCGAGCCTCGGCGGAAAAGGTCGCGGGCACTAGTCATGCTTCTCAAAACGGAAAATGTATCAGTGACGTTCGGTGGCGTGCGCGCGGTCGATTCAGTGAATTTCAGCGTTCCGAATGGCGAAGTGCGCGCTCTGATCGGTCCCAACGGCGCAGGAAAAACAACCTTCTTCAATGTTCTATCGGGGAGATTTTCTCCATCTGCGGGTTCGATTGTGTTCGACGGCGTCGACATTACGGGAATGCCGCCGCGGAAAATCGTGCGCCTGGGTCTGGTTCGAACTTTTCAAATCAGTTCGATCTTTCCTGGACTGACCGTGTTCGAGAACGTTTGGGCAGCATGTAACACATCGCACAGTTTGTTTGAGACGGTTCTTTCGCCGGCGGCCCGGCGGTCGGTTTCGATGAAGGTGGAAGAGATCCTTGAGACTCTGCAGATTCAGTCTCTGGCGAGGCGCCCGGCGAGCGAGTTGTCGTATGGAGATCAGCGGGTTGCCGAGATTGCAATCGCGCTCGGACTTCGGCCCAAACTTCTTCTTTTGGACGAGCCGACAGCGGGGATGAGCCCAACTGAAACGGGCCGGGTTGTAGATCTCATTAATCGGCTCCGAAGCGATCTTACGATTGTGATCGTCGAGCATGATATGGAGTTGATCATGAACCTAGCCGATAAAATTTCGGTCTTTGAACGAGGTCGTCTCCTTGTTGAAGGTTCGCCCGTGGAGATCAAGGAGAACGAGGAAGTCAGAAGGATCTATCTTGGAACAGTGACATGCTGACGGTCGATCGTCTGAGTGCATGGTACGGCAAGAGTCAGGTCGTTAACGATGTCGCGTTTGAGGTCGCATGCGGGAAAACGCTTGGGCTTCTCGGGCGAAACGGAGTGGGGAAGACCACGACTATTCGAGCGTTGATGGGGCTGGTGAGCCGCACCGGGCAAGTTACCCTTAATGGCAGCCAACTGGGTAGCTTGCCCGTCTACAAGATCGCGCGATCCGGTCTGGCCTACGTTCCTCAGGGTCGACATCTCTTCCCGCATCTTACGGTGGAAGAAAATCTGCGTCTGGCATGGCACGGTGCAAAGTTTGACGATGGCGTTCTGGAGCGGGGAATCGGACATTTCCCCCCTCTCTCGGAGTTGTTGAATCGCCTCGCGGGAAACCTGAGCGGCGGCGAGCAACAGATGGTCGCCATCGGGCGGGCGCTCTTCAATCAGCCCGCGGCTATCTTGATGGATGAGCCAACCGAAGGACTGTCTCCACTCTTTCAGGAAAAGGTCGGAGCGGTGATTGAGAGGATCAAGGCATCAAATATCGCGGTTGTTCTTGTCGAGCAGAATTTGAATCTCGCGCTCAACACGTGCGACGACGTTTGCTTCATGGAAAGGGGCAGCATCGTTCACAAGTGTTCGGCTGTGGAAGCAAAATCGCCGGCGCTTCTGGAGACATTCCTCGGAGTAGGTGGAGCACTGCGTACATAAGCAACTACTAATGTAAAGGGAGTTCAGAATGTCAGACTACCTTCGTAGATCGTCGATGAACCGCCGAGAAATCATCAAGCTCGCAGCAGTTGGTGCTGCCAGTTCCATGGCGGCTCCCTATATCGCGAATGCTCAGGCCAGCGTAAGGGCAGCACATTCTTCGAGCCGACCATCCTGACCGGCACCACGCCGGATATGCTGATCTTCCGCGAAGAGACCTTTGGTCCGGTGGCGCCGGTGTTCCGGTTCAAGACCGAAGAGGAGGCGATCAAACACTGCGGCGCTCTGCAGACGACTGAGGGGCGTCTCTGCGGAACGCCTGCAGCTAGCGATCACTGTCGGTGATGATGTTTTGCACCCTGGTGGATGTGAGCAGCCGTCACCATAGCTCCGGAAGACTGGCGCCAAAGGTTTTCCTTCATGAGTCTGCGATACGGGATCTTTGGCGGCGGGATTTCGCTTCGCGTAATGGCTGACAAGAGCGCCTCATTCAGTTCATCGACGCGGTTGAGCTTTGCGAGAATGGCAGCGAGGCCGTTAAAGACCTCGACGGCGTCCGGTTTCAGCCTGATGGCTTCGCAATACGCTTTGGTCGCTTCGCTGTATTGCTCGAGCGCTACGCAGGACTGGGCGAGATAGATCCACGACTTGTAGGCATCCGGCCGGATCTTCGTCAGCGTCAGAAACTGGTCTTTCGCCGCTATGAAATCGCCCTTTGCCGCGTAAAGCTGGCCCAGACGGTGAATGGCATCCGCGTTTCTCCGCGAGACCCGCAGGACCTGGCGGTAGCCATGTTCGGCGTCGGACAGTCGACCAGTTCGATGCAACTCCGTTGCCGCCTGCAAGACGTCGGAAATTGTTCTGCGGTCGATAGTGGAGCCGAGGTTCAGGCCGCTTCGTGTTTTGACGCTGACGAAGCGGATGCGCCGCTCGTCCGTGCCGAACGAATATTTGTAGGCCTCGTTGCCACGCAGAAAATCATATTCGGCCATCCCGCTGTCGATGGCGTGTCGAATGCTGTAGGCGTGCAACAACAGTCCGGCGGGTAGCTCGTCGAAAGTCCCGTCCCGTCCCGTCATGTAGAACAGGAAGCTTCTCTTGTTGTGATCCACCAGCGTCGCCAGTGCGGCGAGGGGACGATCGTCTTTCCATAACGTCGGCAGAAACAGAAAGCCTGCCCGGAAGCTGCGGGTGAGCATCGTCCGGTTGGATTTTGCGATGGATTTCGTAGTATCGCCTTTTCTTGGCGTCCACTTCGTCTCCCAGAACCGAAGCATCGTATCGAGATCGCGGTCGATCGTCTCATCCGTGGCATGCGTGATATGGAGTCCGTCCGCGGTGTCCAGTATCCGCAACAAGCGTCGGACTTTCTGTCGCGTGTTGGCAGTCAGTGTTTGGAGATAGCTCTCCCAATCGGCGGGCAGGGCCGCGAAGGGGCAGACATTGATGTCGATCCCGTCAATCTTGCCGATGCGACTGATTTCCTCGGTCTCGAAATCCGATTTGGAGAAAAACGCCAGCAGTAGGTTCAGGCGCTTCTCCGACATATGGATGTTTTCAAGATTCAGGCGCGCCCAGTTCATGGTTCTGATGCAGCGGGCGAAGGCTGGAATTGCCCGGCTTTCGGCATCCGGCAGGCAGAGCAGCCCGGTGTAGTCGGCGGTAAAATTGCCGGCCATGTTCAGCTCGTTGTGAATGCGGCCGTTCTCGACCTTGGTCTGAATGCGCAGCGGCAGAAACGCGACGTAGGGCGCGCTGTCGTTTTGGTGCGCCCGCGCGGCGAGAATCAACCAGGGGCCTCCGATCTGTTCGATCCAGCCCGACAACCATTTCCACGACAGAAAGAAGCGGGCATCGGGATCACTGTCATAGACGGCGTTCCAGTTGTCCTCCAGCCGGAGGAGAGCGGGCATCGTGTCGATGATGTCAACGCGCATCGGGCTGATTCCTCTCTCTAACCTCGTTGTCGTTTCAGGTCTCATCGTTCGCGGAAAGCACGGGACATGCTGTCGTGCACCGGCCTCATCAGGTACTGGAAGAAGGTGCGTTCGGTGGTCTTGATATAGACTTCCGCCGGCATGCCGGGCGTGGGGCTGAAGCCGGGAATCTGGGCGGCTTCCTTGCTGTTGAGTTTGACCCGGATGATATAGATGTCGGTCGGCCCGACCTGCTGTGATTTCTTCTCGTCCGCCAGGGTATCGGCCGACAGATAGATCACTTCGCCGGAGACCATTGGCGTGACGCGTTGGCTGAGCGCTGTCAGCCGGACCGTGGCGTGCTGCCCGTGTTTGACGCTGTCGATATCCTGCGGCCGCACGCGGGCTTCGATGATGAGCTCCTCCTGCGAGGGGAGGATTTCGAGAATGTTCTTGCCCGGCTCGATGACGCCGCCGGTGGTATGATATCGAAGCTTTACGACCACGCCCTTCACGGGCGCGACGACGTGCACGCGATCCAGCACGCCCTGAGCGCTGAGCATTCGTTCGCGCACATCGACCAGGTCGCCGCGAACCTCATGCATCTGTTCCACCGCCGCTTTGATCGCGGCCTTGCGGACTCCGTTGATCTGTTCCACCGCCTTGGCGATCCGCTCTTTGGCGTCACCGATGTCGCCCATGATACGGCCGACTTCGCCTTCCAGATTGGCCTGGGTCCGCTGCAGAACCAGAAGCTCCGGTTTTCGCACCAGTCCTGTCTGTAACAGATACTGCTTGGTCTCGACCTCTTCCTCGATGAATTTGATCTGGCGATGGACGCCATCGAGTTGAACCTTCGATCCGTTGATGCGCTCGTTCAACGCCTTGATGCCTTCCTGGATACCCCGGATATCGCTATTCATGTTGTTTCGGCGGGCCGTAAAGGTGAGCAGCTGGCTTTCGAGGATTTCCTTCACCTCGGGTTGCATTGCGACGATCTTGAGCTGATTGGGGAATGTGATCTCCGGATCTTCGCGCATCTCGGCCTGAAGGCGGGCGTCTATCGCCATCAACCTGACGCTGCGCAGAAACAGTCGCTGTAGTTCGGCGCGCGGTCCGGTTTCGTCGAGTTCGAGCAGCAGTTGCCCTTGCTCGACAACGTCGCCCTCATGAACATAAATCTGCCGGATCACGCCGCCTTCGAGATGTTGAACGATCTTGTTCTGTCCTGTCGCGACAAAGACGCCGGAGGCGACAACGGCGCCGGCGATCGGCGCGAGGTTTCCCCAGACGCCGAACCCGAGAATAGTCACCAGCATGATGACGGCGCCGGCCAGCGTCGGAAACCGCGTTGACCGGGGCAGCGAGTCGTACCAGTTCCGATCGGGGAATGAAGGCGTCGGGAGAACCAACTGATTGCCGGACATATCCATCACCTTGGAAGTTCAGGTCCTTTGCGGGACATCCCTGTGCGAACGTCATCCATTCAGGATCGGAGGCCCATCGCCGCCATTCGGCTTCTGTCCTGTCAGGATCGGGATGATCTCGTCGCGGGGCCCCATCGCCTGAACCGAGCCCTTGTGCAGGATCATGATCTTGTCGACGCTGCGCAGCAGGGCCGCACGCTGGGTGATCGTCACCACGGTGATCTGCTTTTCCTTGGCGCGAAGAAGCGCCCGCGCCAGCGCGCGCTCGCCATTCGCATCGAGATTGGAATTCGGCTCGTCGAGAACCATCAGGCGCGGATTGCCGTAGAAGGCGCGCGCGAGCCCGATCCGCTGGCGCTGGCCACCAGACAGCGGGCTGCCGTCCATGCCGACGATGGTCTCGTAGCCTTGTGCGAAACTGGAGATCATTTCATGCACGTCGGCGGTTTCCGCGGCGTCGAACACGTCTTCGTCGCGCGCGTCCTCGCGCATGCGGGCGATGTTGGCCTTGATGGAGGCGGGGAAGAGCTGCACGTCCTGCGGCAGGTAGCCGACGCTCTCGCCGAACTGACGCGGATCCCAGTTCCGCAAATCCATCATGTCGAGGCGGACGTTGCCGGCGGTGGGGATGATGGAGCCGACGAGCATGCGCGCCAGCATCGTCTTTCCGGTTCCTGAATCGCCGACGATCGCCAGCGAGTCTCCCGGTTCGAGCTGGAAGCTGATGCCGTTCAGGATGACCTTCTTGTTCGGCGGCGGTACATAAAGAATGCGCTCGACGGACAGATGGCCGCGCGGGCGGGGCAGGCGCAGCCGCTCGAGGTTCAGGGGAGAATTCTGCAGCAGGGTTTTCACCCGCGCATAGGCGGAACGCGCCTGAACGAAATTCCGCCAGCCTTCGATCGTGCCTTCGAGCGGCGCCAGTGCGCGGCTCGCGACGATCGACGCCGCAATGATCATGCCGCCCGTCAACTGGCTTTCAAGGGCAAGGTATGCGCCCCAGCCGAGAATGGCGATCTGGGTGCACAATCGCAGGAACTTGGAAATGCCGGTCATTAGGATATTGAGATCCTGCCCCACGACCTGGGCCTTCAGGGACTCCACCGTTTCCTGCCCCCAGACCTGCACGCCTTCCGGGATCATGCCCATCGCATTGATCACCTGCGCGTTGCGCGCCATTGCTTCGGCCTGAAGGTTGGCGCGGGTGCCGAACGCATTTGCGCGGGTGAAGGGCACGGCGGTGACCCGCTGGTTCAACAGGGCAACCACAACGAGTCCGACTCCGGACGTCAGCACGATGAGGCCCAGTTGCGGATGGATCAGGAAGACGACGACGAAATAGATCGGCGTCACCGGCGCGTCGAAGATCGTCAGCAGCACGGGGCCGGTGATGAAATTGCGGAGATGCTGCAGATCGGCGAGAGTCTGGAATTCCCGGCTCGATCCACCCTGCGCCGCTTTGGCGGCGGCGCTGAGAACGGGGCCGCCGAGCCGTGCTTCGGTTTCGACGGCGATCCGCATCAGGATGATCCGGCGCATCATGTCCATGATGACGTGCGCTGCGATCGCGGCCACCACGATCATGGTGAGCATGACCAGCGTGTCGGTGCTGCGGCTGGTCAGAACGCGGTCGGACATATTGAAAAGGTAGATCGGGATCGACAGCACGAGCAGGTTCACCGCGACCGAAAACAATCCGACCGTGATGAGATTGCGCCGTGCGTTGGCCAGCCCCTTGCCCAGCACGTCGCGAAATTCATTATCGCTGGACCTTCGATGGAGCGGCGTATCGCTGCGCTTTCCGCCGCCGCCGCCACCACCTCCGCCACCGCCGGTAGGAGGAGGCCCTGATCCGCCATTCAGCGTGCTCGGAGCTGGTGCGTCGCCCGGGCGTCGCAACTCATTTTTCAGCGGTGGAAGTTTGATGTCGTGTGCCGCGGGAGGCATATCGATGCGCTCTGCGGCGGTGTGTTTCGTCAGCGGCAGAGGGATCGGATCGGCAGGGGCACTGATGCCAAGGCTGGCATGTCTTACGTTGTCGGGATCGGTGCTGTCATGCCGTGCGGGAAACGGAAGGATGGTCGATTCCGCAGTGGTCGGATGTGATGTGGGAGCTTTATGATTTGATGTCGGAGCGCCGGGCCCCATGCCATTCGACCGGCCGTCGTCGCCCTGCGCCATTGTTCCGACCCTCAGCTTTGTCCAAAACATGACGCGCCAGGATTCTGCGGCGCGTCGACTAATGCATGATGCTCGCCACCGGATCGTCATGCGGCGTTGGCGTGAACAACGGCTGCGTGGCCGTCGTCAAATCCTGTCCGTCGTTGAGAAAGGCCACCAGCTCGGGAACGAGCGAATGCGTATCGCCCGGGATGGCGGAGCTCTGGTCGGTCGGCAGCAGATTGGCCTGCACCAGAATGGTGTCGCCATAGGTCTGGCCGTTCACATAGGTGTTGGTCGGCGCCACATCGACGATGATGGCTTCATTGCTCAGGCTGTTCTGCCCGGTGATGACGGATTGGGTCTCGTTGTCGACGGGATGAATGGCATCGAGTCCGTCGGCGGGTTTGCCGAGCGACTGCACGACGACATTGACGTCTGACGTGACGTTGGTCTGCCACATGGCGTTGACGTCGTAGTAGTCGCCGGTGACGTACAGCACATTGAAGGTGCCGCCGGAGCCGTCGATGATGTCGCCATAGGAGGGGTCCAGCGATGTCTTTCCGTCGGCGATCGCCGTGACGACGCTGTTGACGTCGTCGGTCATCGGCTGAATGTTGTCGCCGCCATAGTGCTCGATCGTTGCCGTATTGGAGAGCGTGTTGTTGCCGGAAACGACGGACTGGGTCGGATCGACGCCATCGGTCAGAAGTTTGATCTGATCATCGTTGAGAAGAACGTTGTTCTGAATAATCAGGTTCATATCGTGATATGCACCCATAACGATAATCAGATCGTAATGGATCGATCCGTCGAGCAACTGGGCCACGTTGCCGAGTTCGTTGCCGCCGCTGGTCACCTCGAAGTGGGTGTCCGAGCTGTTTTGCACGACCACGTCGTTGTCGAACAGATAGTTGGTCTGGGTCAGCGTATGCACGTCGTAGTAATCGCCGTTGACGACATCGACATGCCATTGAGGACCGGCAAAGGTGGCCGACAAATCCGCGTAGATCCCGGGCAGTTGCGCGAAATCGGCGGTGTTGGTGGTTTGATCGCCTCCCGTTGCCAACGTGACCGCACTGCCGCCCGCCGTGGTGATGTGGTCGTGATCCATGAGGGAGTTGATCTGGAAGATCGCGTCGGTCTTGTAATAGTCGCCCATCACGATCATCGTTCGCGTCGACTCGGTCAGATCGACGATCAGCGCGGCATTGACGCTGGTGTTGTTGCCGGCGATGGCCCACTGGCCGAGGTCGTGGCCGTAATCGGTGGCAGGCAACGGAAAATCCGGAATGGTCAATTGGTCGGGCGGGGGCGGCGGCGAATCCTGCAGCACCCCGTTCAGATAGTAGCCGGGTTCGACCGAATGCATTTCGGGGGCGTCGTTGCGAGCCAGCAGATCCTGATCGTGGGAGGTGACAAAAGTCACAGCGCCGGCGTCGTCCTGGGGGATCCACCATTGTTGCGGGATCTGGTCGTTGACGTTTTCCGCCATATCGAGAAGCGTGTCAGTGGTGTCCGCATCCAATCGCGCGATGCCCTGCAAAATTTCCGGAGAGGCGTCCGACGGCAGCAGGCTGTCATTGTCCATCAGGGAGTTGATCTGATGGGATTGGGCCAGCGTCTGCTCGCCGCCAGGCTCATAAGTTACGGTGATCGCGAGAATACCGCCTCCGCCGCTGCTGCCGCCGAAGCTGGGAGGCAGGATCGGAGGCTCCAGGGCATGCGGCGGACTGAGATCGAGGCGGGCCGCGATCTGCTGCGCGACATCGGCCTTCAGCGCATGGACCCTTTGATAGGGCAAATCATCGCTCGGAACCGAGTCCGGCATCAGCACGCGCGCGCTGTCATCGAGCTGATCGAAATCGTCCGCCCGGTTGTCGAGGAATTTCGGAGGGGAAGGGTCGGTATCAGAGCGGCCGCTCTCCGATCCGTCGTACTCGATATGCTCGCGCGAGATATCGTCGATGATGCGTAAATGACCGGCGAAATACCACAGGATCTCAGTCGTCCCACCGGGCATCATGACACGCTCCCGCTATCGTCGGGATGACATCGTTCGCTGCTTTTCTGGGATCAGAAGAAACACCCGCGCGGGAATGCCGCGCGGGTGAATAATGCTATCAGCTACCCAGCGAGTGATCGTCCTGGATATGATCGCCGGCGGCCTGGATCGACATGCTGTTGAACTGGATGTTGGCACCCTGTGTGATCGTCTGGGTGAAGGCATCCTGATTCAGCGTGGCGTCGGCGGACGACGTTGCGCCGTTGCTGTTTCCCTCGATCGAGGAATCGCCGCTGTGGATCTTGGCATCCATGTTGAAGCCACCGGACGAACCGGAATCCTGATGCCACGGGTCGCAGGCGAGTTCGCCACCGCCGCCGCCGCCGTTGTAGGTCACGGAGGCGCCGCTCAGCGAATCGTTGTCGACCAGATTGTTGACCTGATCAACGTTGAACGCATTGCTGTGGTCGGTCAGGTTCTGATTGACCACATCCGGCATGATCAGGGATCCGAACGACGAACCCATGTTGAGGTTGCTCAGGTCAATCACCGGGCTGCTCAGTCCGCAATCATCGACCGACACGGTGACATCGACGTTGACATGCGTGTCGACGCAATTGTCGACCGAATTGTTGACGTGATTGTCGATCTTGTTGTCGAGATCATTGGCGTTGTGATTGACGTTGGTGTTCGAATTGCTGCTCGAATCGGTGGCCGGATCGGTTTTGTGATCCGACTTCGGATCATTCTTGTGGTCGTCGACCGGGGGAGGCGATGGCTGAGGATAATCCCACGGGCCATTCTGGCTGCCGTAATCCTTCTTCTGAGTGTTACCCATGACGAACTCCTGTCCGCTAGGAGCATCGCCGTCGCCTCAATGATCGCTGATCTTCTGCGTCTGCGATCGTCAATACGGCTGCGATGCGGTTGAAACCGGATGTCCGGTTGCGATCCTCTCGCGATTTTTCGCGAAAACTCGCACGGTCAGCTTTGCGCCGGAGAAAGTCAGCGACTAGCTGCACATTCGGCGACGCGACGCGAACTTAAGCATTAGCGGATATGACCATTGGGAGCCGTCCCCTCATCCGAATGGGTGATAGGGGCTAATCCTTTCGGGGGAGCCAGGATTGGAAGAACAACTGCAATCGCGGCTGGAATAAAGCCGGGGAGGCTCAAACAACGGAGCCGGCCTGTCTCACCCATCAGGGCAAGGCGTCGCGCGAATGAACATGCTCCTCGAGGCGCGGCAGAAAATCCCAGATGTCGCGATTGATCCGCGCCATGTCCTTCGTCGCCTTGATCATGCTCTTGATCCGCGCATCGTCCATCGGTTTTGTTTCGCCGAATTGAAGATTCCCCTTGGTCTGAACGATGCGCATCGATTGCGTGCTCGTGATCTGGCCGCGCGCATCGACATTGTACATGCAATGATTGAATTCATTGCGGATCTGGGTGGATTCGTTGAATCGATCGATGATCTTGCCGAGCGTTTTTTCGAGCGCCTTGTCGTGAACGGCAATCTTGGCCAGACGCTGGATGAGATCGAGGCGCGCGCGCGTCGTGTTCAATGTCGCGAAGGTCAATGCAGCGGAGGCTTGATCCGTTCGCAGCAGGATCATCAGGACATAGATGAACAGGCTCTCGTTGTTGGTCCAGCTTGAAACCAGATTGCCGATCAGCGCCAGAATGAAGGTGCGACGATCGGCTGACGCCGGGGCCGATGCGTCGAGCGCCTCGAAATCAGGCTTCGGCGGAAGTCGGCTGGCTTCCATGACGATCGCTCCGTGCGGGCATGATCTGGAGTTGGCGCCCACGATGGGTGTATGATCCGGCAGGTTCCCGAGGAAGACAAGGCGCGCTCTTGCGTCGATAGGAAATATTCTCCTGGGGCGGTGGCATGTGGCAGTGGACTGCAAGCCTCTCAAGGTCGCGACGGGCGCGGCTTGCCGCGGAAGGGACGATTTTGCCTCTGGTCGAGAAAAGCCGTCGTCGTCTCGGGGCGATTCCGGATACGGCATGGTCGGATCCTTATATCGTCGGCTTCATGATGATGCTCATCACCATCATCGCCCGGATGGAGGTCGGCCGGCTCGACAGCGAAGCCATCTGCCATGTTCAGGCCAAGGCGTGGCAGGGCATCACGGGCCAGGAAAGCGAGATAGGGGAGGAGGTTATTCTTCTCAGCGCTGCGGGAAATCAGCATTTCGAAACGGGCTGCCGGAATGCAGCCGACTTCGCCGCCTTTCTTGTCAGCCATTCTGTCCTATTGAGGCGGGACGGCGAAGGGAATGAAAGTGTCGATGGTCGGGGTGGCTGGCATGACGCCGCATTGTCCGATCGATGTGATGTTCTGGCTGCGTGGGAGAATTACTTCGACATGCGTGTGTCGTTTGATCCCGGCCGACTGCCCGTCGCTCCTTGAACGGGTTCCATTTAGGTGATCGAGAGAATTCCGTTGCCTGTGAAAAAAATCGGCATATTGTTCTCGCCTTAAGAAAATTGATCGATTTGAAAACAAATGGTTTAAGTGTGCCAGCTTCAAATCTGATCGCCCAATAACTCTGCAGTACGGAAGGAATGTAGAGGTGAGCTAGACGAGGGCGCGTCATGAGTATCACTCGGTCTTTTTTTTCACCGCTTCATCAAAACAGAAAAAATTGCGAGTTGCAGGCTCAAGCGCCTCGCCTTGAATCCGCGCATTCTTCCAAACAGCCTTGCGTCCCGCCTTGCGCCAAACAGCCCTGCGTCAAGCAACGTTGCATCAAACAGCCTGGCATTGAGTTGGCCGACGGCGCGGAATCTTCTTCAAAGCAGGCTGTCATGAAGCCGTTCCCGCTCAGGCGATCGTCTTCGCAGAAACCGGATCGCTCCTCTTCCCTGTCGGATGAGAGTCTCAGGACCGGGGCGCAGTTGAAGCTGAATGAAGCTCCCGGGTCGAAGACAAGAGCCGATAGTGGGCGCCGTCCGCAAAGCGTGAAACCGTACATCGTGGTCATCCATCGGCGCGCCTTTATCCGCGAATGCTTCGCGCGCTGTCTGGAAACGTCCTATACCGGCCATGATGTCGTGGCGCTCGACGACATCTCGGCCTGGCGTGATCTTGGAGACGCCAATCCAATCTCTCCGACGGTCATCGTGTATTTCGTCGATAGCAGCGATCCGTCCAGTTTTTCCGATCTCGATGTTCTGGAGAAGATCGCCGCGGAAACTCCGATCCTGATCGTGTCCGATACCGAAGATGTCAACGACGTGGTGCGCGCGTTCAAAAGCGGCGTGCGCGGTTACATCCCCACGAGCCTGCCTTTCAGTGTCGTGGTCGAGGTGGTTCGTCTGGTGGAGGCGGGCGGGACCTATGTTCCTGCCAGCCTGGCCTTCAAGGAGAAGCCATCGGAGGATGCGTGCAAGACCTGCGATCTGCTGACCGAACGGCAGCTCAAGGTCGTCGGAGCGCTTTGCCAGGGCATGGCCAACAAGCAGATCGCCTATACGCTCAGCATGAGCGAACATACGGTCAAGGTGCACTTGCGACACATCATGAGAAAGCTCAAGGCCCGCAACCGGACCGAGGTGGCCATCCTGAGCCAGAGCCTTCTGCAGTTTTCATGATGCGCGGCGGCCGGACTTCGTCTGGCCGAACAGGAGGAGGGCGGTTCGTTCTTCCGACGGATGCCGAGACACCCGCGTGTCGCGCCTTCGGCCATCCGTGTTTGCGTCTTCGGCGAAGCCTTTTAATTAGATAGCGATTTCAATTGCATAAGGGGCCACGGGCAGGGTCTGGATGGCGCGCCGGTCCTGAATTATCTTATAATTCAAGGTATTGGATCGTTTTCCGCGAGCCTGCGCGCGGCCCGGTATGCTTAACGATTTTCAAACACAGTCCCGCCAGAGTCTTGAGGTTGATGGGCAAGATTGCGTCGCCAATTCGGGCGGCCGATGATCCTCCGCCGGGCCTGCATGCGAACCGCCATTCTCTTTGCCGCCTTTCTGTCGTTGCTGGCCACCATGCCGGCGCGTGCGGATTTGCGCATTACCCGCGATCACGGCGGTTACGTCGAGGAATACAAGGTCAAGTACAAGCGCATTCGCGATCGCGGCGAGCGCGTCATCATCGACGGCATCTGCAATTCGGCCTGCACGCTGGTGTTCGGCATCGTGCCGATGAACAAGATCTGCGTCACCCCGCGCGCCAGCCTCGGCTTCCATCAGGCCTATTACGACAAAGCCTACACGTTCGGCATCAAGGTGATGAGCAGCGAAGGCACGTCGGATCTGATGTCCTATTATCCGCAGCCGGTGAAGAACTGGATCAGCCGCAACGGCGGCCTCACGCCCGAGATGAAGAAGATCAGGAACGGCAAGGATCTGTGGCAGATCGTCGATCCGTGCCCGGAAGACTTCTGATTTTCTCCCGCGGCGTGATCGGTTATTGCTGCCGAGAACGCGTCGCTTCCCGCGTTCTTTTGCAATAATCCGCTTGCCGAAACATCAAAACGCGAAAATGATGTGCCGATGCTTTTGCCGGAAGCATGGACGGCCATTCTCTGCGCACGCCAGTTCACCACGCATTGGGGAGCTCATTATGAGGGGCGCATATCGTTTGCAGGCTGCCGTAGCATTTGCCGCCATTCTCGGCGCGACGCTCAGTGTATCGCCTGCGCGGGCGCAGGCCACCGACGCGCAGCGCGACGCCATCCGCACCTCCTGCCGTTCGGATTTCATGTCGCACTGTTCGGGCGTGCAGCCGGGCGGGACGGCTGCCTTCCAATGTCTGCAGCAAAACACGGCGAAACTGTCCGCCTCTTGCAAAAGCGCAGTGAGCGCGGTCACGGCGCAAGAAGCGCCGAAACCAGTGCCCGCGACAAAGTCTGAAGCTCCAAAACCTGCACCGACGCCGGCGGAAGCTCCGAAAGCCGGATCATCCCCGCTGAAAACCGAGGCGGCTCCGGCAAAAGCGCCGACGCCTTCCGCCACATCGAAAACGGCTGTGAGCCCGCCGCCAAAGCCCGCGACCTCGTCGAAGCCTGCTGCTTCTGCCGCGAAGCCCGCCATCTCGTCCGCGCCGCAGCCTGCCGCAGCGCCGCCGGTGCCGTCGTTGGTGTTGAGGCCGATGCGTCCGCGCGAGGAGGCGAGGGTGCTGCGTCTGGCCTGCGGGAACGACGCTCGCATCCTGTGCGGCGCCGTTCAGCCCGGCGGCGGACGCATCATTCAATGCCTCGCAGTCCATTCCGATGCGCTGTCGGCGGGATGCAGAGAGACGCTGGGAGAGTTCGCCGTGCGGTGACGCGCGGCCGGCACGTCGACGCGCTCATGGCGTGCTTCCAGCGTGATGTCGTCCGATGCAATCCTGACCCCGGGCAGTTTTATCAAGTCGTCATGCGTGGGCTTGATCCGCGCATCCGTCCAAAAAAATGAGTCTTGTCAGGAAGATGGATTGCCGGGTTCAGGCCCGGCAATGACGGGTCTCATTTCTATTAAAAGCGATATCGTTAGAACGTCACCACGCCGCGGATCGATTCACCGCGCTTCATCAGGTCGAACGCCTTGTTGATGTCGTTGAGCGGCATCACGTGGGTGATCATCGGGTCGATCTGGATCTTGCCCTGCATGTACCAGTCCACGATCTTCGGCACGTCGGTGCGGCCGCGCGCGCCGCCAAACGCCGTGCCTTTCCATACCCGCCCGGTGACGAGCTGGAACGGCCGGGTCGCGATCTCTGCGCCCGCGGGGGCGACGCCGATCACGATCGACTGGCCCCAGCCGCGATGGCAGGCTTCCAGCGCCTGGCGCATCACTGTGACGTTGCCGGTGCAGTCGAACGTATAGTCCGCGCCGCCGATCTGGTCCGCGCCGGATTTGGTCATGTCGACGAGATAGGGCACGAGGTCCTTGCCGACCTCCTTCGGGTTGACGAAGTGGGTCATGCCGAAGCGTTCGCCCCATGCCTTGCGGTCGTTGTTGATATCGACGCCGATGATCATGTCCGCGCCGGCGAGGCGCAGGCCCTGCAGCACGTTGAGGCCGATGCCGCCGAGGCCGAACACGATGGCCTTGGCGCCTTGCTCGACCTTGGCGGTGTTGATGACCGCGCCGATGCCGGTGGTGACGCCGCAGCCGATGTAGCAGACCTTGTCGAACGGCGCGTCCTCGCGGATTTTCGCCACCGCAATCTCCGGCAGCACGGTGTAGTTGGCGAAGGTGGAGGTGCCCATGTAGTGGTGGATCGGCTTGCCGCCGATGGAGAAGCGCGAGGTGCCGTCCGGCATCAGGCCCTGACCCTGTGTGGTGCGGATCGCGGTGCAGAGGTTGGTCTTGCGCGACAGGCAGGAGGGGCACTGGCGGCATTCCGGCGTGTAGAGCGGGATGACGTGATCGCCCTTCTTGACGCTGGTGACGCCGCGGCCGACATCGACCACCACGCCCGCACCCTCGTGGCCGAGAATGGCGGGAAAGAGACCCTCAGGGTCGGCGCCCGACAGCGTGAACTCGTCAGTGTGGCAGACGCCGGTCGCCTTGATCTCAACCATGACTTCGCCCTCGCGCGGGCCTTCGAGCTGGACGGTGGTGATCTCAAGCGGTTTTCCGGCGGCGGTGGCGACGGCGGCGCGAACATCCATGACGAATCCTTTTGGCCCTTGTCTCTCTCGGCGCCCGGTCTGCGTTTTCGCGCATATTGCCCGGCGCAATTGACGATTGCCGCGCACCATAGGATCGGGCAAGCAATTGCGCAAATGCCGCCGGATTCCCAAAATACCCCGTTCGAATCCCTCGCCGCGCGCGCCGCGCCGGCGCTGTTCGTGGTGCTGTGGAGCACCGGCTTCGTCGGTACCAAATACGTGCTGATGGGGGCCGAGCCGCTGACCTATCTGGTGCTGCGCGTGACCTGCGTGGCGGCGCTGATGGGCCTGATCGTCGCGATCTGGCGGCCGGCATGGCCAGATCGCCGTGGTGCGTTTCATAGTGCGGTGGCGGGCCTGCTGGTGCACGGGTTCTACCTTGGCGGCACCTCGATCGCGATCTTCCATTCGGTCCCGGCCGGGCTGTCGGCGCTGATTCCGGGATTGCAGCCGATCCTGACCTCGACGCTGGCCAACCGCTGGCTCGGCGAGCACGTCACCCCGCGGCAATGGACCGGGCTGTTGCTTGGGCTGGCGGGGACGCTTGCGGTCCTGCACGGCCGCTCCATGTCTGGGGAGGCGGGATGGGGCTGGCTTGCCTCGGGCGTCGCCCTCGTCGGCATCACGCTCGGCACTCTCTACCAGAAGCGCTATTGCAGCAGGATCGACTGGCGTACCGGTAATTTGATTCAGTTCACGTCGGCGGGCCTGCTGTTTGCCGTCGGGGCGTGGCTGTTCGAGACCCGCGTGATCGACTGGAATCGCGAATTCGTGCTCGGGCTCGCCTGGCTCGTCATCGTGCTGTCGGTGGGCTCGATCGGGCTGCTGTACTGGCTGATCCGCCGCTCAGCGGCGACGCAGGTGGCGAGCCTGTTCTATCTCGTGCCCGCCACCACTGCGCTGATGGCCTATGTGCTGTTCGACGAACGGCTCGATCTCATCGCCCTTGTCGGGATGGCGATCTGCGCCACCGCGGTGCTGCTGGTGAACAGAAACGCGATGCCTGCGCAGAAAACCTAGCCGGTCCTTGTCAGTGCGTATGCCGCCAGCGCGCGCTCGTGCGCAGCCTTATGCTCGACGATCGGTTCAGGATAGGTCTTTCCCGGTGTCACGCCGGCCGCGGCCAATTCCATGGGCGTCGCGTCCCAGGGGCGATGAATCAGCTTCGCGGGAAGCCGCGCCAGTTCCGGCACCCACCTCGATACATAAGCGCCATCGGGATCGAATTTCTCACCCTGCAAAACGGGATTGAAAACGCGGAAGTAGGGAGCGGCATCCGCGCCCGAGCCGGCCACCCACTGCCAGCTTGCCGGGTTGCTGCCCGGGTCGGCATCGACCAGCGTATCCCAGAACCATGCTTCGCCCTCGCGCCAGTCGATCAGCAGATGCTTGACGAGGAACGATGCCACCACCATGCGCACGCGATTGTGCATGACGCCGGTGTGCCAGAGTTCGCGCATGCCGGCATCGACGATGGGATATCCGGTCCGTCCGCGCTGCCAGGCGCGCAGGGCCCTGGCGTCGCGTCGCCACGGGAATGCGTCGAATGACGGTTGCAGATTTTTCCGGGCGAGGTCGGGCTGATCGAACAGCAGGTGCCGCGAGAATTCGCGCCAGCCAAGTTCGCTCAGGAATTTTCCAACGTCGCCGGTGAGGGCCGGCCTCTGCGCCGCTGCAAAATGAGCCGCATGCCACACCTGCCGCGGGCTGAGTTCGCCGAATCGCAGGTGCGGGGAGAGGCGCGATGTTCCGTCGCGATCTGGCCGGTCCCGCAGCGACGCATATCCCTCGATCGTGTGATCGAGGAAATCATGAAGCCGCTGCTGTGCGGCGTGTTCTCCCGGTGTCCATGTCTCGCGCAATCCGCCAGCCCAGTCGGGATGCTTCGGTTCGAGGTTCCACGACGCGAGGTCGTCACCGGCAACCACAGGACCGGGCTTCAGGGCTTTCGGTGCGGGCAAGGGGCGCGGCGGATCGCCGAGGCCGAGCACGCGCTTCCAGAAGGGTGTGAACACGCGGAGGCCGCGGCCTTCCTTGGTGCGCAGCCGCGTTGGTTTGACCAGCAGGTCACCTGGAAAGCCCCGCGCGGAAACGCCGATGGTGTCGAGCGCTCGCGCGACATCGGGCTCGACTGCGGCGGGCGCGGGAAGGTCGCTCTCGATCCAGTGAACGGCCGAGGCTTCCATCTGCTGCGCGAGATCGGCAATGACAGTCGCCGCATCGCCCCGGCGCAGGACCAGTGATGCACCCCGTGCCTTGAGACTCGTATCGAGACTGCGCAGCGATTGGGCCAGCCACCATTGCGATGCCCTGCCTAAACTCCGCCCGCCCAGAGGCCGAAGCAGGAGGTTTTCGTCTTCCAGCACATATAGGCAGACTACAGGCTGGCCGCTCCGCGCGGCAGCGTGCAGGGCCGGATGGTCGGACAATCTCAGGTCGTCACGAAACCAGACGATGACGGGCTTGGAGGAGGATCGTGGCATCGGCGGCTACAATCATGGAATCCGCCGATCTCCGCAATCCCGCGATCTGCACACGCGAAAAAGGGGACGCGCGGCGTCCCCTTTTGATTCCGCGCAGCGCTCGCGGCGATCACTGCGGCTGCGGCACGATCCGGATGTAGGGCTTCGGCGCCTTCCAGCCGCCGGGATAGATCGTCCTGGCTTCGTCGTCGGAGACCGAGCCGCCGATGATCACGTCCTCGCCCTGCTTCCAGTCGGCGGGGGTGGAGACGCGATGCTTCGCGGTCAGTTGCAGCGAGTCGATGACGCGGAGAATTTCATCGAAGTTGCGCCCCGTGGACATCGGGTAAATCAGGATCAGTTTGATCTTCTTGTCCGGCCCGATGATGAAAACGGTGCGCACCGTGGCGTTGTCCGTGGCGGTTCGGCCGTCGGCGCCGCCCGCGGTGTCGGCGGGCAGCATGTTGTAGAGCTTGGAGACCTTGAGGTCGGTGTCGCCGATCAGCGGATAGTTCGGCGCGACGCCCTGCGTCTCCTCGATGTCCTTGCTCCACAGATGATGCCTGTCGGTCGGATCGACGCTGAGGCCGAGCAGCTTGACGCCGCGCTTGTCGAATTCGCCCTTCAGCCGCGCCAGCCTGCCGAGTTCGGTGGTGCAGACCGGGGTGAAGTCCTTCGGATGCGAGAACAGCAGGGCCCAGTTGTTGCCGATCCAGTCATGGAAACGGATGTGTCCTTCGGTGGTGTCGGCATCGAAATCCGGCGCCGTTGCGCCAATCTGGAGAGTCATCGCGGGCCTCATCTCTTATTTTGAAAACGAAACGGATATCCGCGATATAGCCCTGCGGCTGGTGAAGCGAAACCGGCTGGGAAAAAAGGCCAATATTTTCCCCGTCGGGAATGCTTGCCAAAATTTCATTCTGTTTTCCGGAGCGCCGGGAGACGGGCATGCCCCGCGGACCGCGGCGTTAATCACGTTTGCGCAATGCCTCGAATTTGACGCCGATGCGCCGCACGGGCGCCGGGTCGCGCTGCCAATTGTGGTTTGAACCTCTGGCGCGGCGACGGCGACGAATCCGCAACCATAGGGACACGAACCGGTGAGCGGAGCCGCTGAATTAACGCTTCGTTTAGACCGGCATGGAAATGCTGTGCGATGCAACAAGAGATTAGTAACATGACTGCCGCCTCGATCGACTCCTCCTTGTCGCTTTCCGAATTGATCCGGAAAATCGAAACCGACCTCACCGCGGATCGTGATGTTTCCGCCCACGCGCTGGCTTTCGTGCGCGATGGCGTCATCACCGGCGAGGGGCCGACCACGGCGGGTCGCATTCACTTCTCGCGGGTGCTGGATGCCACCGACGCGGCCTGGTGCGCGCGCATCCTCACCGCCGCCGCCAATGCCAACGAGCCCGTCAGCCGGGCGGAGGCCGAGACCCTTTTCGAGATCAACGACGCCGCCTCCGAGCGCGCCGACGACGGTCTGTTCGACGATCTGTTCGCCAAGGCGATCGTGCATCATGCGGCCGCGGCCTCCGGCCTGCCGGTGCCGTCGCGCGCGGTGGCGCTGTCGCCGGACACCGCGATCGAGAGCTGGGCGCCCACCACCGCCGTCGGGGTCAACACCGAAGTGCTGGAATGGATCGCCGGGCAGATGCGCGGCAAGCGCCGCAGCAACCTCGCCCTCCGGGCGCTGGTCGCGACCCTGGTCGGAGCCGCGACCCTGCCGGTCGTGCAGACGCTGCCGACCTTCTTCGACCTCAGCGTGTGACGCCGGTCCGGCGGGCGCCATCTCGCGCCTGCCGTCCTTCACCGGGGCCGATGGCCGACGGCCCGCCCCGGACATCCCACATCATCGATATCGCGCCGCTCCGGCGCACGCCCGGACGGCAGCGCCGTCCGCAGGCTGTCCAGCACGCCCAGAATCAGGTTGCGGGGCGGGCGGTTTTGGGCGAAAGCCAGCCGTGGGGGCCGGCTGCCCGGCCGGGTTTTGTCTGCGACAGAATTGTTCCAGGCTGCCGGCCGTGCCACATTGCCTCCGCCCCGGCAGCCCGGCTGCTTCCCGCCTTCGACACGAGACCTGATCAAGAAAACCAGCATGTTCAAAAAGATTCTGATCGCCAATCGCGGTGAAATCGCCTGCCGGGTCATCAAGACGGCGCGGCGCATGGGCATCAAGACCGTCGCGGTCTATTCCGAGGCCGATCGCGACGCGCTGCATGTCGAGATGGCCGACGAGGCGGTTTTTATCGGTCCGCCGCAGGCGGCCGAGAGCTATCTGGTGATGGACAAGATCGTCGAAGCCTGCCGCCAGACGGGGGCGGAGGCGGTGCATCCGGGCTACGGTTTTCTCTCCGAGCGCGAGGCGTTTCCGCGGGCGCTGGCGGCAGCCGGCGTCGTGTTCATCGGGCCCAATCCTGACGCCATCGCCGCGATGGGCGACAAGATCGAATCGAAGAAGGCGGCTGCCAAGGCCAAGGTCTCCACCGTGCCCGGCTTCCTCGGCGTGATCGAGGACGACAAGCATGCCGTGAAGATCGCCGACGAGATCGGCTACCCGGTGATGATCAAGGCGTCGGCCGGCGGCGGCGGCAAGGGCATGCGCATCGCCCATTCGACGGCCGAGGTCGCCGAGGGCTTCAACCTCGCCAAGGCAGAGGCGAAGGCGTCGTTCGGCGACGACCGCGTCTTCATCGAGAAATTCATCGTCGACCCGCGCCACATCGAGATTCAGGTGCTGGGCGACAAGCACGGCAACGTCATCTATCTCGGCGAGCGCGAATGCTCGATCCAGCGCCGCAACCAGAAGGTCATCGAGGAGGCCCCGAGCCCGCTGCTCGATGAGGCGACCCGCCGCAAGATGGGCGAGCAGGCGGTCGCGCTGGCCAAGGCCGTCAACTACGATTCCGCCGGCACGGTGGAATTTGTCGCCGGACAGGACAAGAGCTTCTACTTCCTCGAAATGAACACGCGCCTGCAGGTCGAGCATCCGGTGACCGAACTGGTGACCGGCATCGACCTCGTCGAGCAGATGATCCGCGTTGCCGCCGGCGAGAAGCTGACGCTGGCGCAGAACGACATCACGCTCTCGGGCTGGGCGGTGGAATCGCGCGTCTATGCCGAAGACCCGTTCCGCAACTTCCTGCCGTCCATCGGTCGCCTCGTGAAATATCGCCCGCCTGCGGAGAGCAGGAGCGGCGACATCACCGTGCGCAACGATACCGGCGTGCAGGAGGGCGGCGAAAT
Source organism: Bradyrhizobiaceae bacterium (assembly GCA_020544565.1). Classification (GTDB taxonomy): domain Bacteria; phylum Pseudomonadota; class Alphaproteobacteria; order Rhizobiales; family Xanthobacteraceae; genus Afipia. Next base: position 1,590,991 of record CP078014.1, on the reverse strand, counting down.
CTCGATCTATTACGATCCGATGATCGCCAAGCTCGTGACCCATGCGCCGTCGCGCGCCGCCGCCATCGAGGCGCAGTCGAACGCGCTCGACGCGTTCTATGTCGATGGCATCCGCCACAACATTCCGTTCCTGTCGGCGCTGATGAACCATCCGCGCTGGCGCGAGGGCAACCTGTCCACCGGCTTCATCGCCGAGGAATTTCCCAAGGGCTTCGCCCCGCGCGCGCCGGAGGGCGACGTCGCGGTGCGTATCGCCGCGGTGGGCGCGGCGGTCGATCACGTTCTCGGCGAGCGCAAGCGCCGGATTTCCGGCCAGATGCAGGGTCGCGCCGTGTTTCGCGAGCGCCGCCGTTCGGTCTGGCTCGGCCGCGACGAGATTCAGCTCGAGGTCGGACGCGAGGGCGAGGGCATCGTCGTGCGGCTGGTCGGCGCCGACGGCAAGCCGGGCCAGCCGGTGCAACTGCTCTCGAACTGGAAGCCGGGCGATCCGGTCTGGCATGGCAGTATCGGCGGTCACCCGGTGGCCGTTCAGGTGCGGCCGATGCCGAACGGCTTCCGGCTGGCTTATCAGGGCCACGAGGTGCCCGTTCAGGTCTACACCGAAACCGAGGCGGCAGCGGCGCGGCTGATGCCGGTCGTGTCCGCCACCGATACCGGCAAGAAGGTGTTGTGCCCGATGCCGGGACTGGTGGTGTCGATCGCGGTCGCCGAGGGGCAGGAGGTCAAGGCCGGCGAGACGCTGGCCGTGATCGAGGCGATGAAGATGCAGAACGTGCTGCGCGCCGAACGCGACGGCACCGTCAAGACGATTGCCGCCACCCCCGGCGCGACGCTCGCTGTCGATGCACTGATCCTCGAATTCGCCTGAGGGCGCGCCGTGCTTCCGCAGGACAAGCGCGCGGCGTTTCGGGCCATTCTTGCGGGGCCGCGCCTTATCCGCCCGGGCTCGGTCTATGACCCTATCTCGGCGCGGATCGCGCAGGAGGTCGGCTTCGAGCTGGGGTTGCTCGGCGGCTCGGCGGCGTCGCTGGCCATCCTCGGCGATCCGGACGTGGTGCTGATCACGCTGTCGGAACTGGCCGAACAGGTCCGCCGCATCTGCCGCGCCGCCGATCTGCCGGTGCTGGTCGATGCCGACCACGGCTACGGCAACGCGCTCAACGTCCGCCGTACCGTGCAGGAACTGGAAGCCGCGGGCGCGGCCAGCCTCACCATCGAGGACACGCTATTGCCGCAGGCGTTCGGTGCGGCGCGGCCGCAGGTGGTTGCCATCGCCGAGGGCGTCGGCAAGATGAAGGCGGCGCTCGAGGCCCGCGCCGATCCCGCGCTGGTGATCGTGGGCCGCACCGGTGCGGCTTCGATCACCGGCATCGACGACACCGTGGCTCGCGCTAAAGCCTATGAGGCCGCCGGCGTCGATGCGCTGTTCTTCACCGGCCTGAAAACCCGCGCCGAACTTGAGGCCATCGCGGCGGCGACGACGCTGCCGATCATCATGGGCAGCGCTGATGGCGAACTGGCTGACATGGCGTTTCTCGCCAGCCAGCGCGTGCGCGTCGCCAATCAGGGCCATCACCCGATCGCTGCCGCGATTCAGGCCGTCTACGCCACCCAGAAGGCGCTGCGCGACGGCGTCGCGCCGAAAGATCTCCCGGGGCTGCCGGACGCCGGCCTGACCGGCCGCGTGACCCGCGATGCCGCGGTGAGAGCCCGCATCGCCGATTTTCTCGGCGTGAAGACCTAGCGCATGGCCGACGTCATCCGCCATATCGTCGTGCGAGGGAAGGTGCAGGGCGTCGGCTACCGCGCCTGGGTGACCGGCGAGGCGGAGGCGCGCAAGCTCGCCGGATGGGCGCGCAATCGCCGCGACGGCACGGTGGAAGCGGTGCTGGCGGGGCCGGAGGAGGCGGTCGCGGCCCTGATCGCGAAATGCCAGTACGGCCCCGGTCTGGCGCGCGTCGATGCGGTGGAGCAGTCGGAAGCCGGCGCGGACATGCTCGGCCTGCGCGCCCGGGGCGAACGGTTCTCCGTTCTGCCGACGGTCTGATTCCCGGCATAGCCGGTGATCAGGTTTTGGCGGATTGGACTTTCACGGGCCCGAATATCTCCTCGAACGCCCGTTTCAGCGCGATGTCCACGTCGGTCATGGTCACCGGCAGGCCGAGATCGACCAGGCTGGTGACGCCGTGGCGCGGATCGCCGACCCCGCAGGGCACGATGCCGGAAAAATGAGTGAGGTCCGGCTCGACGTTGATGGCGATGCCGTGCATCGACACCCAACGCTTCAGCCGCACGCCGATGGCGGCGATCTTGTCCTCGTGGGCCGGGCCTTTGTCGGGCCGCGCCACCCAGACGCCGACGCGATCCTCGCGCCGCTCGCCGCGCACGTTGAAGGCGGCGAGAGTGGCGATGATGAGCTGTTCGAGGCTCGCGACATAGGCGCGGACGTCCGGCCGGCGGCGCTTGAGGTCGAGCATCAGATAGACCACGCGCTGGCCAGGGCCGTGATAGGTGAACTGGCCGCCGCGCCCGGTGGCGAACACCGGAAATCGTGCGTCCAGCAAGTCGGCGGGCCGGGCGCTGGTGCCCGAGGTGTAGAGCGGGGGATGCTCCAGCAGCCACACCAGCTCGCCGGCTTGGCCGGCCGCGATCGCCGCCGCCCGCGTCTCCATTTCCGCGACGGCGGCCTCGTAGCCGACCGGGGCGGCTGCGATCCGCCATTCCACGTCACCCTCGGTTTTCGCGAAAAACGACGTCAGGGCAAGGTCTTCGCGGGGTTCCTGCAAGGCATTAACCATTGGCTAACCATAATCGTGGTGATCTCGGAGCATCTGTCATGTTGGATGCGGAAGCGGGAAGTGCCAACCCTCGATAAAGTCTCCGTGGATCTGATGGTGGTCTTGGGAACCACCTCGATGCCCGTTCATCAGGTGATGCGCCTCAGTCGCGGGGCCATCATCGAACTCGACGCGACCGAGCAGGACGAGGTCAAGGTGCTGGCCAACAACCTGCCGATCGCCAGCGGCGTGGTGGTCGTCAACCGCAACCGGATCGGCGTCGAAGTCAAGCAGATGCTGCCGCGGACCCCCGACCGCAGGTAGTTCGAAAACGGTGGGCGGAAAGGGCAGGCGGGCCTTGTCCCCCCCATTCCGATTTGTTACATGGGCGCCATCAAACCGGCGTCCGGAGCGAATCCCGGACCGGCGTTCAGCGCTCGTGGCGGAATTGGTAGACGCGCTGCCTTGAGGTGGCAGTGAGTAACATCGTGGGGGTTCGAGTCCCTCCGAGCGCACCATCCTAAATTTTCTCCTTTATAAGCAGTTGAGAAGTTTACACCTTTTTTGAGGTGCGGGGGATAGCATCCGCAGGTGCGGGGATAGGATTTTCCGTTTCGTTCCTCGCCAGCTTGGCTGCCGCGCCTTTCGACAGCGCCTCTCGGTTGGCCGAGCGCGTGTAAAGTGACGCCATCTGGCCGCCAGCCCATCCGAATATGGCCTCGAGTTCGGCCACGGTCGCGCCGCGATTCGCCGCGTTGGTCGCCGCCGCCTTTCGCAGGCCATGCGCCGACTTCCTTATGCCCGCCGCTCGGCACGCCTCCCGAAACAGATTCCCCAGATATTCTTTCGCCAGCGGTTGCCCGTCCGGCGTGGCAATGAATGCCAGCGGTCCGGTCGGTCCGGCCTCGAGCGTCTTTTGCAGCTCTGGATCGATTGGAATTGTGACGCGCATCCCGGTCTTTTCCGTGTCGATCGATATGGCGCCGTCTTTGACGTGCTGCTTGCCGACCAGCGCGGCGTCCCCCCGTCGTAAGCCGGTGTAGAGAAACAGATCAAACATGACCCGCTCTCGCGTCCCGCGCTTCCATCGCTTTTGAAACTTCGCAATGTCGTCGTCGGTCCATACCGGGAAGCCTTCAGACCGCTTCCGTTTTGGCCGCTTCACCCCGGCGGTCGGATCGACGCTCACAAGATTCGCGTCAAGTGCCCAGCCAAACATCCCGCGCATGGTGCTGATGAAGTTTTTCGCTTGCGAAGGCGTCTTTGATCTCCGGTCGCGGCCGGCAACGATGGTCGCTCGAGTGATGCGCGATAGCGGCTGTTGCCCGGCGCTCGCGAGAACATGCTTCATGATGTTCTCGCGTTGGCGCCGGGTCGCCATGGATAGGTCGGTCCAGGCCGACGATTGCCGGTAGAGCAACCAAAGCCACTCGAGCGTTCCGCGCGTCGCCGGCTCTTTAGGCGTCGGGCGCTCGCCAACAAGCGCAGCATGGTAGGCTTCGGTGAACTCCGGGGAGCCGTATTCGCCCTTAATTCGAATGCGCGGCCCAGCACCGACGCGGACGTACCAGACCTGCTTGCCGTGGCGGGTCCGTTCGCTTTGGAGATATTGGGGGCGAGGGCGGGGCATGTCGGCCATCACAGAACAACCACTGGCGCCGATTCAACCCCCAATGGATCGTCATTGTTCGGCGCCGCTGTGGATAGCGGCGATAAACTGATGCGGATTGTACCGTCTTTCAGCACTTCCACCGTACCCGCGCCGGCCTGCTTCGCCGCGCGAATTGCACGATTGATGTCAGCTTGCGTTACGATCGCAGGACGGCGACTCACTATCCCCCCTCCCTGGACTGTTCGAGCGCGGCGCGGCCGGTGGAGGTGATGAGCCAGCGCGCGTCAGTTACTTGCATCGGCTCAGCCTCATATCCATAAACCACTCAAGAAGGTCCGCCGCCTCATCAGCAACAGATAGATCATCATGCTTTGCTGCGGCAAGGTCACGAAGACGCCCTATGACTGCGTTGACGCCATGTTGCTGGCAATCATGGTCTTCGCCAAAGACCTCAAGGCAAGTGCATTTCGCCATCACTCACCCCCCCCCGTTCTGCGCTGCTGCGGCTCGCACTACGTTGTTGTGAAAATCGCGGAACATCGAATGCATCGGAGTAAGGTATGCGTCGGCGTCGCGACCAAGTGCCAAGTTCACCTCGGCATTGGACAGTGTGCGCGGCACCATCACCCAACCTTCTTTTTCGGCCTGTGCGAGGTAGGCCGTGATCGCGGCGGTGGCGAGTAGCCGTGCATCGTCAGTTGACCAAAAAGATGACCACGGTTCAGCGCCGTGCATCGCCTTCGCCGCTTCTTCCAGCGCAGTGGGGGAAAGTTGGGTCATGGCTGCCTCCGCGTGAATGCGAAGCGCTCTGCCCCGAAAGCGTTAATTGCGTCCGCAAGATGGGCAGCGCGCTCCTGCGCGTATCCATCAGACCCGCATTCCACGATGAAGCCATCAGCCAGAACGACGCATTGAACGGTAGCGCCCCCCGTGTCGCAATTGATTTGGCGGTGCGCGACTATGGCCTTATTGCTGCGCAACGTTTCAAAATCCGTCACTTCACTTCCTCCATCAGCTGGCGGGCGGCGCGGAACGAGTCCGTTTGGATGAAGGCCAAGCGTGTCCCTGATGGCTTGGCGATGACGAGGTCACGCCATTCTCGTGTCTGAAACTGGAATGCCTCACTCCCTGCGACTTCCGCAAACGGCCCCACGACTTCCCGGACACGGGCGCGGAGGGTGGAGAGTTCGGATTTTGCGGCGGTTGCCCGGTCTAATGCCTCGGTGCCTTCATCGCGCGCGCATTTCAGGAAGCGCCGTAGCTTGTCCGTATGCTTTGCGATTTCACCCGGAAGCAGTTCGATAAAATCGAGCGACGATTCCGATGATAGCGCCGCGCCGTTGCCAATCGCCGTTGCGCAATCGCAAGCCACCTTCCGCAGCCTCTCGATCTCGGCGATGGCCTTCGAGAGCGCGGTAGCGGCCTGATAGTAGTCTGGACCGCGCATCGCTTCGTGGTGCTGATAGAGCCTTTTCACCAGATCATCGATCATTGGTGCGGCTCCTGCTCAAGCGCGGCGCGGCCGGCGGGGGTGATAGATGCTCGACGGTGGAAGTATTTATCGTTTATCTCCAATAGGCCGAGAGCCGCCAAGGAAGACACTACCCGAAGCTGGTCGGGATAGACTTTGATGCTCCCGCCGAGGTCGCGGGCGATCTGGAGCGTAACGCGCTGCGCTTTACTCAGCTTCACTTCGCGCCTCCCGACCGAATGGCGGCGAGGCACTCTTTGATGGCTTCGCGTCGGATCGAGGTTTCAGGATCGGCGGGAATGCCACCGAACGGGCATCGCTCATCGTTGATGTATAAGCAGTCTAGTTCTTCGACGCGATGCTCGCACTTCTCCCGCTCGGCGGCGCGGATCGCCGCTTCACCCGCCACAAGGCCCGTTGCGGTGGCCGCCTGTATTGCGACCTCGTTCACCGCTGCCAACACCTCGTCCACGGCCTGCCGGGAAACCTTCACCATGCAACCATCGGCGTCCGCCTGCTCTTGGTTGCAGGCAAGGTTCTCAACCGCAGGAGCAACGCTATTGAGTATATCGAGAACGGTGCGCCGCAGCGCCACCCTCTCGACCGCATCGCCTTCAAGACTCGCGAGGGCTTGACGGGCCAATTGCGACATCGCCTGTTCAGAAGGCGAATTGCCATGCGGAAAATCCCGGATACGTTCCAGCGCATCTATCGGTGTGGTCATGGGCGTATCCTCGTTCGTCGTTTTCGGCCGCACGGATCGTAGGGCCGCTTGCGCATGTCGTATCCGCAGGCACATGACGGCCATCGATCGCACTGGCTCAAGCACTCGTTGCTGAACTCAAGGCCCTCTTCGATCATTTCCCGATCCCACATGGCGTCCGCTTCGTCGCCCATCACTTCCTTCTCCTGATCTCGAATTGGTCAAGCAGCGCGACGATCTTGTCTACGGCGCACTCAATGCTGTCGTTCTGATATACGCCGGCGAATGTGCCGAAGCCGATGCCGTAGATGCTTCTGATCGCAGACAGCACACCTGTTCGAAGCTCTGCCGTCACCTCGCTGCGGGTGGATGAAGGGTCTGACGGGCGGTAGTAGGATTTGCCTCCCGTGTTTCTCCCGTTGTCAGCGGCCTCAGCCGCATCTTCCTCGTTTTCGAAGAAGTAGTTCTTAGGCTCTGACGGGCTCGAATTGGTTGTGGCACTCTCTCCACCCGTCACGCCTTGATCCATCCCGCGTTCGATGCCAGCCCGTTCTCGTGTAGGCTGGATTACGCCGGTTTCCTCCGCATGATACGGTGCTGCAGCAACCGGAAAGCCGCCCGCCGTTCGTGATGACGGCTCGTCGCCGTCAGATTTCGTCGTCGCGCCAAGCTGACCTAGAACATTCTCATGGAAGCGCACGTCGTAGCCGTCAAAATTGGACCCGGCCGCAGGCGCTTCAAGGGCGGGCTGTACGTTCGGTTGAGAGCGGGCCGCGTTCAAATAGGCGCGTAAGGTGCGCTCCATTTCCGCGCGGGTGTTCTGGTATCGCGGCGAGTTATCGGCCTTGATCCTCTCGTATTCGACATCCGAGATTTCAGGCGCTGTGATCCGGGCGCATTCGCGAACCGCAGCCTCAAGGCCAGCCGGGTCGAGTGCAATCAGTTCGTCTCTCTTGGTCATGTCACGTCTCCGATTGCTTCTTGCGCCGCGAGGATGAATTGCGCTGCCGCATGAGGGTCGATCGCGTTTCCAAGGGCGCGCAATTTATCCACTCGGGCGGGTATCGCATTTCCCACCCAGCGAACTCGGGGTGGAGGGAGGGGCCGCCATTTTCCGTCGGGACATTCGAGGATCTGGCGATCGCCGATACTTGCGACGGCAGCGGACAACCCCCGGCTCCGAAGCTCATGTTCGGTCCACCCTTTGCCCCATCCGAAGCTCGGAGCGCAGACCACACCGCTAGAACGACGTTCTGCAACGTCACCGTTGCTTTCGATCCGTCCGGGCGCCGGCCCTGCATTGTTGTGCCCGGCGGATTCTTCTGACCGCCACTTGGCGTCGTTGCTGCGGGCCACAAAGAAATAGCGATCTCTGAGTTGGTGACCACCCGCGCTCGCGGCTTCCATCGGGATTGCCCCCATGGCGTAATCCATGGCTTCCAGATCACCGCGCAAAAGGGCGAGCCATGCAGACCAAGCCGCAACCTGTTCTCCAAAGATTGTTGCAGGGCGTCGCTCGGCGACAAGTTTTCGCCAAAACGGCCATAGGTGTCGCTCGTCCGCGAACCCACGTTGACGGCCGGCGACGCTACCGGGCTGACAGGGGCAGCTGCCGGTCCACCCTGGGCGACTGTCAGGCCATCCAGCGAGCCGGAATGCGAACGGCCATCCACCAAGCCCGGCGAAGAAATGACACTGGGTATAGCCTCGCAGATCGTCGGCGCGGACATCGACGATTGATCGCTCGTCAACGTCGCCCGGCGCGATGTGTCCGGCTGCAATGAGGTTTCGCAGCCACTGAGCGGCGAAGGGGTCAATCTCGTTGTAATAGGCGCGTCCATTCACTTCGCCCCCTCCGTATCGGCAGCCTGTCGGGCGCGGAGGATGGCGGCTTCTGCGTCTCGTCTAGTAAAATGCGATGAACCATCCGGCAGCCGCCATGTATCTAAATGCGTATAGTGGCATTCAGGGTCCGCGCATCCCGCCCAGCATTCAGCCGGTTCGCAGACGATACGTGAGGAAAGATCGGTCATTGCGCGGCCTCCCAGGATGAGAGGGCGGCGCGGGCCTTACATTCGGCTGCATAGGCGTTGGCGTATGCCTGAGCGGTGGATGTTGCCATGATCGATTTTGGCGCTGTCATCATCGTCAAAGCGGCTTGAGAGGCCCGCAGCGCCTCTACCAGAGGCTCGACGAGATCGGCGCGGATGTAACCCACGCTGTAGTCGAGGGATGGCGTGGCGAAACTAACGATGCACTTGCCGCCAGAAGAATGCGCCCAAATCCTCGCAGGCATCCCACTCTCAGCCATCACAGTTTTTCTCCGGTAGACTTGAACACGGCCTCGATGCGGCCTCTCACCTTGCCGAAGTCAGAGCAAAGCTCGCCATCGCGCGAGCGCCCGCTGCTGTGCAGGCGATTGAAGGCAAAGGCGAGCGCAACGTAGGATTCCCGCAGCGCAGCCATAGCGGCCGGGTGCGTGTTCACGCATTGCACGATCAATTCGGCATCAGCCGATCGCCGGTCACAATTGGCCTGATAATCGTCATCGTCTTGCAATGTCGTAGCGACAATCTGGCGGTCCGGTCCGAGTATCAAAGTTTCGTCTGGCAAGCTGATGTGCCAAGGAAGCGGTGTGCTCTCAGCCATGCTCAGGCCCTCCGGTCTTGGAGGCAAAGAGCGCCAGCCGATGTTCAATGCCTTGAACAAGGCCCTCGTTGAGCATGGCCGCAGCCTTGCGCGGGTCTTGGCCCATAAGCATGAGCAGAATGGTCGCCACGGCATGTTCTGTCGTGACCAGGATCGAGGCGCTGTCAGTGAATATATCGCGTCCGTCTATGATCGCCTTACAGGCTGCGAATGCGCGCTGGGTGTCGATCTTGCGTGCGTCAGACATGGGCGCGCTCCTTGCTCTCAGTCATGGGTGGCCTCAATCCGCCACACGCCGGGCTTGCTCCGCGAACGGGTCAAAGCACTTGATCTGATCTGATGTAAGCTTCATGATTTTTGCCGGCATTAAACTGTCTCCTGGACGGTGTTGCGCTTGGTGATCGGCCGCGCCGCCGATAGATCCGCACCGGCAAGGATTTCCTCTCGCGCGGCGTCGGACAGTTTCATCCGGCGCGCTTGCTGATCGAGGGACAGGAGGTGGTTGGCTCGGTCCTGGGAGGTCATGCGGAGATACCTCTGCGAAGTGCGTCGCAAATCAGAATGTGACGGCAGTAAGCGTCCAGTTCGCCTGACAGATACGCGGTGCAAGCCTTGGTCGCGCGCCAATCGGCAACGGCGGAGAGGATGGCGGTCATGCGATCCTCCAGCAGCGGTATTCGTGCTTCACCGGATCAATGCAACGGATGGAGTACTTCCGACCTTTGCGGATGCCGAAATGGCTTACAGCGGCGCGCAGCTTGGCGACGTCGCCCTCGCTGATCGCAAATGAATCTCCGACCTGCATTTCAGCGAGTGGGTATTTGGGGTAACGGCCTCGAGGCTCAGGCATCGTTATGCCATGCTCGATTTTGTATTGCGCCTCCATCACGCAGCCCCATCGAACTGCGGCGCGCCAACGATGCTGGCGACGGTATCGAGCGTCTGGACGTATTCAGACGGGTGATCACCGATCTGCACCACGTTTGACGGCTCAGATTTGGCCGTGGGTGCGATTTCCTGAGTAACCGGCTCCAACCGATAGCCGAGGTACGCGGCCAACTCCCTAACCTTGTCCATGGCGCGGCTATGCGAGAACGGAGCCCAATCGCTGCCGACCTCTTCCCGCGCGTGACAGATCAGAAATTCCTCGGACACCTGATGCGCGATCAGATGCGCGGTGTAGTTCTTCAGGTCCGGCATCACAGTTTCTCCGTGAAAAGAACTGCCAGAACGGCAATCGTCGAAATGAACGCGGCGAGGGAAAGCGCCTCTGCGGCGAGACGGATGGCGAAGGGAAGCATCACGCTGCCCTCGCGAATGCGCGAGCGCCGACGATACCGCGCGTCATCTCGACGAAATCATACTGCCATCGCGATAGCGGATCACCTCGCCTCGCCCAAACCTCGCAAACTTCGTCGCAAATATCGTCGGTCACATCATCGCAGATACGCTCAAAGGGGTTGAACGCGATCACCTGGCGCAGGTCATCATATTGACCTCCCGCAATGTCGCGGATGACCGTCTCTCGGTTCATGTCGCTGACATCTTGCTCCGGAGTGTAATCGCCACTCTTGTGGCCGACGATCACGAGGTAAAGCGTTCGATCAGTGGTTAACATCACGCCACCTCGCATTCGAAAGGCTCGCCATCAGCATTCAGCGAATACCAGGTGTCGGCCTTTATGCCGCTCTCCCCAACTTTGGCGGCAAAGATGTGCTTAATGGCCCACTCGTTGTCCGGATCGCGATACACAAGAACGATCGCTCCAGTTTCATCGGCCCTTGCGCGACTCTCGATGCCGGTGCTGATGGCAACAGAATGCTTTCCAGACACACTGGCTGCGCTCTGGTTGCCGGTGTTGGTGGCTGCGCTCTGGTCGCCGGTGTTGGTGGCTGCGCTCCGGTTG
>CP078014.1:307699-1579580 GCA_020544565.1 Bradyrhizobiaceae bacterium | reverse complement strand
GTCGCCGGTGTTGGTGGCTGCGCTCCGGTTGCCGGTGTTGGTGGCTGCGCTCCAGTCGCCGGTGTTGGTGGCTGCGCTCTGGTCGCCGGTGTTGTATTCCTTCGCGTCCTTCCAGTTCACATGGGCGATGATGTAATCCACGCCGCGCTTGATAAACTCTGACAGCGACAGTTCTGCCTTTATCGTAATCGATGCCGACGCGACCTTATTGCCATCACGTCTCATCTCTCCGGACTGTTCAACAACGGCATACCGGTTAAGCACTCCGGCATCGTTCGTCAGTGGATAATATTCCCACACATCGAAGGGATGGCCCGGACAGGCGTGAAAGCCATTTTTGCAAGCCTCGATCGGGCCTGATGCGGAATAGGTCTTTCCGATCTCAAACTGAAATCCCCGGCATTGCAGCCGATGGTCAAATCCCTTGATCGCCTGGATGATGGGAAGGGGAGCAACCTCAGCCTGAACTTCCGCCTTCTGCTTGGTCTTTGCCACGTGCTTCTCCCCCGGATCGGATTTGATCGTGGGGAGAGTATAACAGGCAAAACTATTAGGTCAATAGGCAAAACAGGAAAAACTATTAAATTTTATAGGCAGCAAAAACCCGCCAAGAGGGGCGGGTGAAAGTCGAATATACCTAACCACTTAGTCAAGGTCAGGCGTTAGGCCGTAGTGATCAAGAAGCTTGTTCACCTTCAGTTCGACGTTGTGCAAATGAATGGTGACGCTCGTCCAAGCTATTGCGACAAACACCGCAGCAACGCTTTCATAGCCGGCTGCAATGATGGTCCATAACGCGCCAGCAGCGATCACTTTAGTGCGGGTTTTCATGAGGGATCCTGCCTGCCAACAATGCGATGCGCGACCCGCCAAAGTTTCCGCGACAGCGTAAAATCGTTCTTCATGCCCGCCGGCGGGTTGTGCTGCTTAACGTGCCAGGCATCCTCAGTTTGCTTTCGAAGGCGTTTTACGGTTGCCCGGACCACGCCAGCGTCGGTTTCCGCATAGAAAATGTAGGATTTCCCGGCGATAAGCGGCAAATTCGGGTTTATCACGGCGACTTGGCCCGGCTCGAACTCCGGCTCCATCGATTCGCCCACGATATACATCCCGTAGGCGCCTTTCACTTGGGCCACCTCGATCGGCCGCGGCCACCAGTCTACCGGCTCTTCCGAGCGGATCACCTCGCCGGGGCCACCTTCGGCCGCGCTATAGATGGCGAAATCCCGAGCACCGTAAGGATCACCCACCGGTGGAAGGGTCGTCGGAGCAGGGGCGGGCCGGTCCTTTGGCAGCCCGACGTGCTCGGGCGGTATCTCAAGCTCCTTGATGATCTCCGGAAGGAACTTGCTTCGCTTTGTGTCGCCAGCCTCAATTGAGAAAATCGACGCCTGTTTGACGCCAATAAGCGCTCCGAGCTGGGCCTGCGAAAGGCCGCGAGCTTCGCGGGCGGCTTTGACGATCTGGCCTATCTCTTTGGAATCCATGAAAGAAATATACAGGAAAACCTTTTGATAGGCGCGAACGAAAAAACTGTTGCATATATAGTTTTGCCTGTTATCTTCCTTTCATGGTCAAAGCACTCCTTGAAAGAGCTATTTCGCATCTCGGGTCGCAGCAGCGACTGGCGGAGGCTTGCGGCATCAAACAGTCATCGATTTGGCAGGCCAAGGAAACAGGCCGCTGTTCGGCTGAACTCGCGATGGCGATCGAAAAGGCCACCGATGGCTTGGTGACCGCCGCCGAGCTTCGTCCTGACCTACCATGGCCGACCGGCGCACAGCCGGAGCCGGGGCGATGAGGGGGCTCCATAAACAATTCATCGATGAGTGTCTTGTGCTTCGTCTCGACGAAGTGATCAAGCTATTGAGGCGGATTGAATATCGCCTCGCGTCAGAACCAATACCCGACGAATTGAAAGACCTTGTGTTCGATGATGCCTCTCCGAATGGGAGGCTCATTTGATGTACGGCTTCATTTCTTCACGGGAAACCGCGTTGCTTTCGATGGCATCCATTCTGCCTCGGATAATTGTCAATTCGTACTCGCAGTTAATGATGTGCGCGCGCGCTTCATTGATCATGTTCAAGGCGTCCACAACATTGAACGATTTCCTTGGTGTGGCGGTGACTTTGTACGGTGGAAATTCGTCATCAAACTTTTGGATGCGCCCGTTCAGCGTTTGCACATCGCGACCAAGTCGACTTGTCTCCATCAATAGTTTTTCGGCCGCAGCCATCAGGCGCGCGATGCTTTCTTTTGTGTCCATTATCGATTCTCCTAGCGCCAATTCTAGCATGAATCTATCGACTAGGCGTGCATGGTGGCCGCAATGACAACGCGCGACCTCACACCGGGGGAAGTGCAAGGCCGCGCGCCGTCGTCCGCGCTCGGGGCCAGCGCGATCCTTATTCCATTCTCAGGTGCTCGATCTCGCGCCAAATCTTCCGCGCCGCAATCAGAGCCAGCACCAGCCACGGCAGGTAGCACCACATCCTACGATCCCGACACCGTCTCGCTGGTGGTCTGGAGTTTGTTCATTTGTGTTTGGCTCCTGATCCCGGTCATCGGCATCATTGCAATTCGTCTGTTCGAGTAAGGTCACGACGCTCTGCGCTGCAACGCCGAGCGAATGAAAAGTCGAGTGTGTGTGTTTGGTCGGACTCTTCTTCATGTCGCAACGAAACCATGAAGGAGAATCCAAGTGTGGACGAAGTTGGCCAAAATGAGTGTGCGTGAAGCGATGATCGAACTGGTTGGCAAGCCCGGATATGGCGAGCAGCCGAGATGGTTTGAGAAGGTTGCCAATGCCGCAAACATTTCAAAGCGCACCGCTCGCGCGCTCTGGCGGGGCGAAATTCAGGATCACAATCACCGGGCAATCGTCGCCGTCCGCCGCGCCGCAGAACTCGCCGCCGCGCGCAAAGAGACGGCCGCCCTTGCGGCTCAGTTCCGCGCCACCATCGGAGGAATGCGTGAAGTCGATGAGAGTTTCTTTGGCCCGCAGATTGATCGGCTTGAGCGCCTCGTTCGCCAGCTTGGCTCTGTGGATCGCTCCTGAGTTGAAGGGGTAAGATATGACACCGTCACAGGCAGTTTTTCACGAGCGGCACAAGGCGATCCATCGTCGCATTGCGATGGCCGCTGATCGCGCACGGTGGAACGCCAAGGCGAAGGCGGATTTTGCGACGCATCAACCAACGCAAGTTCGGTTACGCCGCGAATACGAGAATACTGAGAAGTCCATCCTATATATTCCAAAGGTCCGGCGCGCACTTCGCGCAATCGCAGATGAATTCGGCATCACGACTGATCTTCTTATCAGCGATAGCCGCAAGCACGATATCTGCGTCGCACGGTTTTTCGCCGTCGCTCTCCTGATCGAAACGACATCAATGTCCCTTCCGGCGATTGGCCGTCATCTCGGCGGTCGCGATCACACCACGATTATGAATTCCCGCGATCAGGCGAAAAAGTTTTTGGCCCAGGAGGCTGTTCGAAACCGCTTCGATGACATCAAGGCGAGGTTGGCACAATGACATCATCCGTCATTCTCCCCGCGCGGCTAGCGTACCTGGTTGAGAAAGAGCCGGGGCGGGTCCTTCTTACGCTCCGGTCTGAGACCGGAGAAGAAACGGCAATCCTGACCAAAGGGCAGCTTTCCAACATCGTTTCCGATGGTGCCAAGTTCATGCGCAACATGATGGAGGTCCGTCATGTCGGATGACCGCTGCGTTATGGGTATCGATCCCGGTCTTTCAGGCGCTATCGCGTTTCTGTTCACACGCGATCCACATCGGGTGGCTGTCGAGGATATGCCGGTCGTCGACGGGAATGTTAGCGCACCAATTCTGGCGCAGACCATCAAGAAGTATGCGCCGTCCTATGCCGTCATCGAGCATGTCAATGCCATGCCGAAGCAGGGGCGTATCGTCGACCTTCAACTTCGGCAAGGCATTCGGTCAGGTCATCGGCGTTGGTGGCGCACTCAACATCCCATTGCACTTCGTGACCGCCTCGAAGTGGAAGCGGCGGTTTGCGCTGTCCGCCGACAAGGAAGAAGCGCGAGCCATGGCGCTTAGACTATTCCCGGCCTGCGCAACCAGCTTTGCACGCAAGAAGGATCATGGACGGGCCGAAGCCGCGCTGATCGCGAAGTATGGCGCAGAAGAGCTTTTTCCATGGAGTGCAGCATGAAATTTAATTATCGGCACCATAGCCCATCGTCGCTGAATCTCTACTGCGCCAGCCCGGCAATGTGGGTGCTCGAAAAGATCATCGGCGTCCGTCAGCAGGTAGGCGCGCCGGCGCATCGCGGTACCGGAGTTGAAGAAGGCGTTACGCTCGGGCTTCTTAATCCAGACGCGCCGCTGCGAGACTGCATCGAAGCCGCGTTCAAGAAGTATGACACGGTTTCGGCGCTGTCTGGCGATGCTCGCCGTCAGGACTACCGCGAAACCATCCCGGCCATGGTCGAGCACGCGCTTAAGGAATTGCGTCCCTATGGCGTCCCCAGCCGGACGCAAGGCTTCGTCGAATGGAAGCCGGAAGGCTTAAGCCTGCCGGTCGTCGGATACTTCGATTATGAGTGGGCCGACCACGGCGTCATTGTAGACCTCAAGACGACAGAGAAATTGCCATCGCAAAACAAGGTGCCGCACGCGCGGCAGGTCGCATTGTACGCCTCGACCGATAACATGGACGGTCGGCTAACCTACTGCACGCCGAAGAAGGTTGCGACCTATCGTGTCGAGAATATCCGCGAGCATCGCCACGCGCTGCACCAGATCGCGTTGCGCGTCGAAAAGCTATTGTCGCTGTCCGACGATCCTGAGTTCTTCAAGTCGATCATCGTTCCAGACTTGGAGTCATTTTATTGGAATGGCCCTAACCGCCAGTTGGCCTTCGATCATTGGGGCATCTGAAATTCCCGAAAGGGATTGGCAACGCACCTGGCCTCATAGGTGCTTTTGTTGAAGAAGGAGAAGCCACATGGCTCTCGGTTTATCTACTGGTGGAAGCGGCGGCGATATCAAGCCGTATATAAAGTATGATGCGAAGGCCGGTCGTCTGTTTCGGATGGACCGCGTTCAGCACAGCGATGGGACATTCTCATCAGAATCTCACGAGATCACCAACACCGCTCAGATGGTGATGGACCTCGCCAACATCCGTGTCGGCTGGATTAACTACACCTCCCAGGGTCCTATCCGTAAGCTGGTGGTGCTCGGTCAGGAAGCCATTCCGGCGCGTCCTGAGGACAAAAACACCGATGGCAAACCAGCTTTCAAGCAAGGGTTCGAAGTTGAACTTCTGCTCGACAAGAATAGCGGAGGTGGTCCTGTTCGCGTTCTCGGCTCTGCGGCTGGCTGCGTTATCGAAGCGATGGACGCTCTGCATGACGCCTTCACCGGGGCGTCCGAAAGCAAGGTGGGCAAGTTACCGGTCGTCAAAATCAGCGGCGTATCGCCGGTGAAATCCGGCCAGTCCACAAACTACAAGCCAAACTTCGCAATTGTGAACTGGATCGATAGGCCGCAATCACTGGCCGGCGCTGCTCCGCAGACGCAGCCAAGCCAATCGGCGCCCGCGACCGGGTCCACGCAGGTATCGGCGCCGACCCAACAGCAGGCGCCGCAGCAGGCCCAACTGGCTGACGCAGGCGATTTTGGCTAGTCCTCATCATCGCTCCGACAACGTGACCGGACCCGCTGCGGCCCGGTCACTCTATCAGATCATCGCGTAACGAGTAGAGGCAAGGAACAGATAGCCGGATAGTGGATACAGTGGGGCAACCAGCTACAGCGACCGTAATGCCGATGTTCCAGCCGGACATCGAAGCGATGATGCGCCATGTCGAGCATCTATTCGCCGGCGCGCCCGACGGCATGATCGAACTGTCATGGACCGACACCACGCCAGACGACTCCGGGCGATACCGGCTTCGCCATGCCCAGCTTTTCAGCGTCGACAAACTCTCAGATCTGGTTGCGGAGGCGGCGCGGCTGAACGCGACGCCGATGTGCAACGTCTATATCGGTGCAGCCCTGCGCCAACCGGATACGGCGCCGTTCGGGCGAGCCAAGGACGCCGACGCAATGGCGCTGACCTGCGCCTATGTCGACCTTGACGACCCGGGCGCCGCGAGCGCCGCCAAGAACATCTACGGAGCCAACAAGCCGACGCTGGTCGTCGTGACCGGCCGCGCGCCTCATACCCGCGCTCAGCTATGGTGGCGGCTAGATCAGCCGTGCACTGATCCTGCGCAGTGGCCGACGCTTCTGAAATCCATGGCGGTCGCGATGAGCGCCGATCCGAGCGTAACCAACCCGTCGCGGGTGATGCGTCTCGCAGGCTCAGTTGCGTGGCCGGTCAAGCCCGGCCGCACCATCGAGCAAACCGGCATTGTGCCGCTCAGGGAGCCCGGAGAGAGTCGGTATTCACTCGAGAGTCTATCTGCCGCTTTCCCGGCGCAACCCGCATCAGCGCCAGCGCCTGTGGCGTCAGCCGCCCCAAAACTCGCGGCATCGCTGAACGCCGCAAAGCCCGCTGCTGACCGCTCGACATTCTTTCGTCAAGCCAACGATTTGGCGCTGCGCAACACCGGGGCATGGGTGCCTGCCGTATTCGGCAGCGCTGCTCACTTCCAGACGGGCACCGGTGCTTGGCGCATTTCATCCAAGAATCTTGGCCGCAACCTTGAAGAAGACTTATCCATCGCTCCGACCGGAATCGTCGACTTCGGTGTTCACGACATGGGCGATGCCCGCCAGGGTAAGCGGACGCCGGTCGACATCATCATCGAGTATGGCGGCGCACCTGATGCGAAAGCGGCGGCGTTTTGGCTGTGCGAGCAGATCGGCGTCAGGCCTGAGGCTGTGGGGTGGAAGGAATCGCAGACGTCGGGATCAACATATATTGCTCCGGACATATCATCTGATGACCAGCCGATCCATGTCCCAGACCTTATCGGTGAGCCTGCACCGCGGGAATGGGTTGCCGAAAACTGGATCCCGAAGGGCGTCATCACCGGGTTGTCAGGCGATGGCGGCATGGGGAAGACGTTGCTGGCACAGCAGCTTCTATACGCCGCTGGCACTGGCAGCGATTGGTTGTCATTGCCTATTCAGAAAATGCGTGGACTTGGCGTCTTCTGCGAAGACGACATTGATGAACTGCACCGGCGGCACGATGCCATCAAGAAGTCCATGGGGCACAGTATTGGCAATCCATTCGATGGTGTCTGGATTTGGCCGCGCGTCGGTAGCGACAATCTTCTTGTAACCTTCGACAAGGACAACAAACCGTCATTTTCACCATTCTTCGAAGCCATCAACAAGCATGTGCTCAATCATAAGATCGAGCTGCTGGTGTTGGATAACGTGGCTGATCTTTTTGGCGGCAACGAAATTATTCGTGCCCAAGTCAACTTCTTCGTAAAATCAGTTTGCGGTGCTTTCATCAAGAACGCGAAGGCCGCAGGTTTCACTTTGTCTGTTTTGTTGCTGTCGCACCCATCCCAGGCAGGACGAAATAGCGGGACTGGTGAGAGCGGGTCGACGGCTTGGAATAACGCGGTTCGTGCTCGGCTTTATCTAACCAGACCGGAAGATGGGATTGCCGACCAGCGTGTTTTAACACGAAAGAAGTCAAACTATTCGTCGTCGGGTGACGACGTGAAGATTGATCTGTTGTGGGATAACGGCGCGCTTAAGGGAATGCATAAGCGTTCAAACGACATCGCCGTCCGTAGTATCGAGAATCAAATTGTGCAGATGGTGGCGTCAGCATGGGACGCGAAGCGGCCATACACCGCTAAGAAAGGCCACCCGAAATTTCTTGACGGTTCGATGGTTGAAGCGTTCCGACATCGCGGTGTAGCCGTCGAAACGATTGTTGAAGCTCTTAAGAGTGTCAAAGAGTCGGGCTCGATCTATCAAAAAAATTCACACGGCATGCGCGGGTGGGCCTGCAAAGTTAGCGGCGAAGAGGTGTGATAATGCCGATTATCAACGCACCCGGAAACGCTCCCGAACAGCATACCAACGCTCCCGCCACAATTTTGCACCACCAAAGCACCCGTCAAGCTGTTGATATGGCTAATAAAATCATCGGGAGCGCTCCGAACGGGAGCGATGGAGCTTTGAAATCTGAAAGGCCAGCAAAATGAATAACTTAAGATCGGGAGCGTTGCCCCCCTATAGGGAAGGTTCGCGCTACAGCGCGAACTCCCTACCGGACAACAGATCGACGTGGTCCGTTGGATAGAGCAGGCGTGAAAGGAATGGTGATGATCAAAGCGAATGACTTGGTGTTGTGGGTCGACGACGCTGACAAGCGGGTGGTGGCAATCGAGCATGCGGAGCGGCGTGAGCCTCATGGTATTGGCTGGTCTGACCCGATAGGGGCTCACTACGCGGAATGGCGCAGCATGAGCACGGCGCAGCGCGTGCAGCTCATGCTTGAAACGGTGATTGATCTAGCGACGAATGGCTTCGACCTGAAGGTTATCCTTGGCGAGCTTTCAAAGGTCGACGAGTTCAAAGCTCTTGGTCGCCAGAGCTACCCGATGTGCCGTGCGCTTACATGGGCTCTGGTCGGCAAAAGGCTTGAACCTAACACGATGGATTTTGACGATTTGCTTGCAACCTATGGCGGCACCAATGGCAAGAATGAAACAACTGATCGCCGGTGAGAGCGTCGTCCGTCCAATGTCGGACGAGCGCTCATGGGCGCGAACGAATGGCACGTATATCTCAGGCCGTGCCTACCTCGACGGCGCCGACCAGGCCGCGGTCGAGATGGAAGCGAAGTGGGGAGCCGACCGACTGAGGCTGTTGGTCGACCCTGAACTTCGCGAGAAGTTCGACCGACAGCGATACCTGCTGAACCAGGCAATCTGGCATGGTGAACTCGAGCAGGTCCGCCGCGAGGCCGGGCGGATGATCACGGCATGGCAGGCCCTCGACAAGGCGGCGACCGCCGCCGGCAAGCAACCGCTGCACCCGCAGGTGTGGGAGGTGCCCGTTGTCGATCCCGAGCTGACCGACACGCCGGAACGCGCGGCTTACGTGGTCGCCATCGTGCCGGACGATGCATCGGCGCACCACGTCATCGCGGAAGGGCGCAAGGTTGTGGTTTACACGCTGGAGGAAATTGGCCGGTTCCTGGCGCTGTATCCGAGCGTCGCCAAGGCGAAGCTGACCTTTCCAGGGGCGACCGTGACCGCGGTGCGCAGGTCGGTCGACAACGTGATGCATGGGCTTCGTGACGGCGAAGGTCTCAACGATGAAATACCGGATTTGGGGTAAGGCATGATCTGCCTTCGCTGGACCCGTGAAACCGTTCGAAGCCACAAACGAGGGACGATTCAGATCATGGTGGGGCGACCGAGAAAAAGCGGACGGCGCGAACAGAACGGGCGTATCCAGCGGGCGTACCAGAACCCGAAGGCGCAGGCCGCATCCCAGCCGCACCGTGTCGGCGTGGCGCGCGAATACCGCGAGTGGCCGGAAGCCGGATCGGAGTTCGGGCGCATGATGCTGCGGAAAATCATCACGCCGGCACAGTACGAAGCAGGGATGCTGTTTGCCGGACTCTCGGTGGCTTTCTGTGCGGTTTACGACATCCCGAGTCCTCACCCGCACGCCATGGATTTAACGCGCGTGGGAGTCTCTCTGGGCCGGGAAATGCCGCCCGAGAAAGCGGTAGAAATCAAGAGGCGTTACAACAGGGCTTTTGACACTTGCGCGGACGCCGGGCGTAAATCCCAGATGGCGGTCAAGAACTGCGCCGTACTGGATCGGAAGGTTGATAGCTTCGAAATGCGCGACGGCCTTCGTGCCGGGCTGGATAGACTTATCCACCATTTCGGGATTGACCCCCATCTAAAGCTTGACAGGAAGTCGCGAAGCGGAATTACTGTCATTAATTCAGGATGACGAATTGCGCCCATTGGCTTGATTGCCTTTCGGGCGTTTATTTTTGGCAAAAAAGGATGCTGACAACAGCATGTTATCAACATGGTAGTCGGACGCCCATTTCTCCCCGGACAATCGGGAAACCCAGCCGGAAGGCCAAAGACGCGCCCGTTCAAGGATGCGCTGCGCAAGGCCGTGGCGTCCGCCGGCAAGGACGGCGAGGCGCTCAAATCCGTAGCGCTGGCGCTGCTGTCGAAGGCGCAGGACGGCGATGTGCAGGCGATCAAGGAGGTTGCCGACCGTCTTGACGGCAAGGTGGCGCAGGGGATCATCGGTGGGGATGACGACGACAACCCGGTGCGCGTTGTCAGCCGCATTGAGCGGGTAATTGTCGATGCGGACATTGAGGATACAGACGGCGAAGGCGTTTCGCCCGCTTCTTAAGCCGGCGCGGTACAAGGCGGCATGGGGCGGACGCGGCAGCGGGAAGTCGCAGTTCTTCGCCGACCTCATGATCGAGGATAGCCTTTACGAGCGAGGCTTGCGCTCTGTCTGTATTCGCGAGGTACAGAAAAGCCTGAAGGAATCCGCCAAGCGCCTGATTGAGGACAAGCTTGTCGTTCATGGGCTGGGCGAGGCGGACGGGTTCAGGGTCTACCGCGAGGTGATCGAGACGCCGGGGGGCGGCATCATCATCTTTCAGGGCATGCAGGATCACACGGCGGAAAGCATCAAATCTCTTGAGGGCTTCAAGCGGGCGTGGTGCGAAGAGGCCCAGACGCTCAGCTCGCGGTCGCTGTCTTTGCTGCGCCCGACGATCCGGGCCGATGAATCGGAAATATGGTTTAGCTGGAACCCGCGCCGCAAGAACGATCCGGTTGACATGATGTTGCGTGGCGATGTGATGCCGACAGACGCGACCGTGATCCGCGCCAATTGGTCCGACAACCCATGGTTCCCGAAAGTGCTCGATAACGAACGGCTTGATTGCAAGCGCGATCAGCCTGACCAATACCAACACATCTGGGAAGGCGATTACGCTGGCGTTATCAGCGGGGCCTATTATGCCGCGTGCCTGACAGAGGCGAAGGCAAAGGGCCGCATTGGCAATGTGTCCGCCGACCCGCTGATGACGTATCGGGCGTTCTTTGACATCGGCGGGACCGGCGCTAAGGCCGATGCCGTGGCGATATGGATTGCGCAGTTTGTCGGGCGCGAAATCAGGGTGCTCGATTATTATGAGGCAGTCGGGCAGCCGCTCGCAACGCATGTGAACTGGTTACGGTCGACGGGATACGGCAACGCCCTGTGTGTCCTGCCGCACGATGGCACGACGCAGGATAAGGTCTACGATGTGTCTTATGAGAGCGCGCTGCAACAGGCCGGTTTCGAGACGCTTGTCATTCCTAACCAGGGCAAGGGCGCGGCGATGATGCGCATTGAGGCGGCGCGCCGGCTGTTTCCCTCGATATGGTTTAACGAGGAAACGACCGTCGGCGGTGTCGACGCGCTGGGCTGGTATCATGAGCGCCGCGACGAAACCCGCAACATCGGGCTCGGTCCCGAGCATGACTTTTCATCGCACGGGGCTGATGCATTCGGCCTCATGTGCGTGGCGTATGAAGCGCCGGTTGAAGATACCGTTCGCCGGCATCGCCGCGCGTCGGGATGGATGAGCGCATAATCAATGATCGATGACGACATGACCGCCGCTGACGTTGATGACGCCGGCGAGAGCAAAGTCGCGTCTAAATCTGACTGGGAAGCCGTCCACGCGCAGGCAATGGAAGAATATGCTCGCGACTACGAACATGATCGGCATAACATTGAGATGGCCTATTCCGATCTTGCGTTCCGTCGCGGTGAGGTTGAGGACCAGTGGGACCCGCAGGCGTTAAAGGCGCGTGTTGGCAGGCCGACGCACGTTATCAACGAAATCCCGCAGTTTGTCCGTCAGGTGACGGGCGACATGCGGCAGGCAAAGCCGGGGATCAAGGTTATTCCGGTCGATAGCGTCGCAGACCCAAAGACGGCTGACGTTCTCGCTGGGATGGTGCGCTACATTGAAAACAGGTCTTACGCGCAGAGCGTCTATACGCAGGCCGCCGACAGTCAGGTGACGTGCGGCGTCGGTCACTGGCGCGTCACGACGGAATACGCCAGTTCGACGACATTCAATCAGGAAATACGGATTGCGTCGATCGGCGACGGCGTCGCTGTGATCTGGGACGCGGACGCCATTCTTCCGACGCGCGAAGATGCAATGCACTGTTTTGTGCCGGTCGATATGTCACGCGCCAAGTTCAAGCAGCAATGGCCGAACGCGCGCTACGAGGGATTCGAGATCAAAGAAGGCCAGCCGTTTTATGACTGGCATGGCGACGATTTTATTCGTGTCGCGGAATATTGGATCAAGAAGCCGATCAAGCGTCTTCTTGCGATGTCACCGGATGGCGCTGTTGTCGATCTGACGGACGATATCAAAGGCCAGAGCAAGGATGTGATTGCGGCATCGATTGCGCAGGCGCAGCAGAATGGCGTTCGGATCGAGTGGCGCGACAGCTTCAAGGTGGTCCAATACAAGATCACCTGCGCGGAGATTCTTGAAGAAAACGAGTGGCCTGGGCTTCATATCCCGATTGTGCCTATTCTTGGCGAAGAAGTTTGCATCGGCCGCAACGTCTATCGGCACGGCATGGTGCGCTACGCCAAAGAGCCGCAGCGCATGTTGAATTACTATGCCTCCGCAGAAACAGAAGTGATTGCGCTACAGCCGAAGGCGCCGTGGATCGGAACGCGAAAGCATTTTGAGAAGAACTATGATATCTGGGAAACGGCGAATACGGAAAATCATCCGTTCCTGGAATACACGCCGGACGCATCCGCGCCGGGCGGACCGCAGCGTGTGCAACCTCCTGTCGCGTCGCAGGCCATTCAGCTAGGACGCCAGCAGGCCGCCGACAGCATCCGGGCTGTGATTGGTATCTATGACGCCTCTCTTGGTGCGCGGTCGAATGAGACCAGCGGGATTGCCATTCGCCGGCGCGATGCTCAGGCTGACACGGGTACGTTTGTTTACCACGCGAACTTTTCTCTGGGCATCCAGCGTACCGGGCAGATCATCGTTGATCTTATCCCGCATATTTACGATGCGCAGCGCACGGTTCGGATTGTTGGGTTCGACGGCAAACAGGAAACGACGGATATCAATAAACCTACGATGCGCGACGGACATGAGATCGTTGAGAATGATGTGACTGTCGGATCGTATGACGTGGTGATTGTCGCCGGCCCGAGCTACGCTTCGCGCCGCGAGGAAGCCAGCGACGGTATTACCGCGTTCTTGCAGGCGTACCCGCCAGCCGCTCCGGTATTGGGCGATATCTATGCCAAGATGCAGGACTGGCCGGACGCTGAGGAAATAGGCGAGCGGTTAGAAACGCTGTTGCCGCCTGCCATCAAGGCGCGGCTTAAAGAGCGTGAGCGCGATCCAAATGCGCCTCCGGAGCCGCCGTCGCCGGATGAGCAGCAGGCCGCGCAGGAGGCTGAGATCAAGCAACGCGCAGTTATGATCGAGCTTGAAGGCAAGGAGCTTGATAACCAGCAGAAGAAGGTCGATATTGCCGCCAAGGCGCAGGAGGTTCAAAATCCCCGCGGGGCGGCCGATCATACCGCCGCGATCAAGGCTCATGCCGAGATAGCGAAGGCAGAGAACGACGCGCGCATGGCTGAGCTTGAATATCAGGCAAAGCAGATCGAACTTGAGCAAAAGCAGCGCATGGCTGCGGTCGAGCTTGAAATCAAGATGGTTGAGCTTGATGCAAAGCGGGCTGGCGTTATGCATTCGCGCGAGCGTCACGAAACACAGATGTATCACGACGCTGAGCGTCATGTGCAGGAGCAGGAACGCGAGTTAGAGCCTGCCGAATAGGTCATCCGATGGCTGGCGCATGACGCGCCGGACGCGATGAGAGCGCCGCCTTAGGGCGGCTTTTTTTATGGGAAAACCAATGGCTGACGAAACCACGCTGGCGGCACCGCCGGGCGATGAAATCGTGAATCTCGATCAGGCGGAAGAAGCCTCGACGGGGGTTGAAACAAAGCCTGACGATACGGAATCGGAAAAGGCGGAAAGCGCTGGCGACAATGCCGGTGATGATGCCAGCGCCGATGACGACAAGCCAAAGAAGCTTTCAGGCTCGCGCCGGGAGAAGCTTCGCAGCGAGGCGCTCCGGCGAGACAATGCGGCGCTGATGCAACGCATTGAGCAGCTTGAGCGGGCGCAGTCATCTAAAACGGAAACCGCCGACAAGGAACCGCAGGAAGCGGACTTTAACGGCGACATCTTCGCCTATGAGCGGGCCGTCAACGCCTACAACACGCGGAAGATCATCCGCGAGGAAACCATGCTGGCACAGGAGCGCCGGCAGTCAGCAGAGCAACACGACACATGGCGGGAAGCCGTTGTTGCTCATCAGGACCGCGTCGAGGACGCGCGCGAGAGTATCCCCGATTACGACAAGGTGCTGGCGTCCGCAAAGACGCCGGTTAGTCCGGAAGTCGGTCGGGAATTGATCGCGTCGGACAAGAGCGCGTTGCTTTCCTACTACCTCGCCAGGAACCCCGAGAAACTGGAACGCCTCAACGGAATGACCGGGAGAGAGCTGGCCCGCGAGATCGGCCGGCTCGAAGGCTCCGTTCGGATGCCAGCCTCGAACCAGAAGACCAACGCCCCATCACCAATCCAGCCGCTGAGAGGTGGCGCTTCGCCTGCATTCGATCCGTCGCATTCGTCGATGGAAGATTACATCGCGAAGCGGACTTCAGGCTGGAGAGGATAGGGGCCTTAACTCAACCCGTTTGCCCGTCGTGATGACGCGCATTCCCCGTGCGGCACGCAGTGATGCGCCCCGCCAGAAGGACCTTTAAAAATGGCTACCAACACCACTCTGACTGCGGACATCATCGCTCGCGAGGCGCTGATGCACCTCGATAACAACCTCGTGTTCGCGAAGCAGGTTTATCGCGGGTATGAAAACGAGTTCTCCAAAAAGGTAAACGGATACGAGGTCGGGGAGACGATCAGCATTCGTCGTCCGACCGACTTCACCGTCCGCACCAACGCGACCATGGCAACGCAGGACGTGACCGAAGGTAAGGTGGCACTCACCGTGAACCAGCGGCGCGGCGTTGACTTCGAGTTCACCTCGCAGGACCTCACTCTGAAGATTGGCGAGCTTGGCGAGCGTGTCATCAAGCCCGCCATGATCCAGCTTGCGAACTCTGTCGATACGTTCCTGTCTGGAATGTATGCCAGCGTTCCGAATTGGGTTGGCACCTCGACGAAGAAAATCGGCTCTTATGCCGACTTCGCCAAGGCTCCGGAGCGTCTTGACGAATTGGCCGTCCCGCAGGACACCCGTTCTGCCATCCTGTCTCCGTCGGATCATTGGGCTTTGCTCGGCTCCCAGACCAGTCTCTACATTCAGGATGCTGCGAAGGGCGCTTATCGCAAGGGATCGCTTGGCGAGATCGGCGGCGTTGATACGCTCATGTCTCAGAACGTGTTGACGCATACCGCCGGCACTCGCACGAACGCTCTGATTGACCAGTCGCTGACGACGGCGACTGTCAGCTATGCGACCGTCAAGGATACGATGACCCAGACCATTCATATGGATGGTCTGGGCACGACCAAGACCGTCAAGAAGGGTGACGTGTTCACCATCGCCGACGTGTACGCCGTCAATCCGGTGACCAAAGCGCCGCTCCCGTTCCTGAAACAGTTCGTTGTCGTGTCGGATGTTTCCTCTGACGCGGTGACGACTGGCGACGCGGATGTCGTCGTGTATCCGGCCCTGATCTGGACCGGTGCATTCCAGAACGTGGCGGTTACGTCGGGCGTCACCGATCTCAATGACAAGGTGGTAACCTGGTTCTCCGCAGCGGGCGCCCAGGACCGTCAGAACCTGGTGTTCCACAAGAACGCCTTCGCTCTGGTGATGGTCCCGCTTGTCAAGCCGCCGGGCGCGGTTGACGTGTCCCGCCAGTCCTACAAGGGCACCAGCGTCCGCGTTATCCCGGTCTATGACGGCACGAACGACGTATCCAAGTGGCGTCTGGATATCCTGTTCGGCGGCACTGCCATCGATCCGCGTCTTGCCACGCGCATCAACGGCTCGGCCTGATCCTCATCTTGCCAACGGCGGCGGCCTACGGGCCGCTGCCTATCTATGAGGGCGCGCTATGTCAAAAACCGCTGATGACCTGATCTATGAAGCGGCATCTATTCTTGGGAAAAACGTTGCCGGGGAGTCCCTAGGCAATGTCGAATACCAGACGATCAGCGCAGAGGTTGACAATACCATCGCAACAATCAGCAATATCGTCTACCTCGATAAAAACGATATTCCTGATCGGCTGTTTAGCGCGGTTTCCGATATTGTGGCGTCGTTCGCGGCGGCTAAATTCAGTCAGCAGAAGCCGGACCCCGCGTCGATTGAGGTTCTCGAAAACAGGCTTCGATACCTTGTCGCGCCAGAGCGAACTCGAAAAACGCTGGCGATTGATCCGGGTCTAAGCCCGTATCGCCGTAACTATTATGGCGGATATCGCGGATGACTGCCGTCCCGTTCCCCCTCCTGTCATCGCCCGGAAAACATCCGCAGGCGTCGGGCGGACGGCTGATTAACTGCTATCCCGAGAAATTAAGCGGGACTGCCGGTCAACCATACGCCTATTGGCGATGCGCCGGGTTGGTCGGGTTCGGGACCGCTGCATCCGGCGACTATCGCGGATCACTTGTGGTCGGTAACACGCTTTACGCTGTATTCGGTGATAAGGCATTCAGCTATCTGGCGACAGGCGGGGAAGGCACGCAGCTTACCGGAACCGTTCCGGGGGCCGCGCCTGTTATCATGGCGCGAGATAATGCGGCAACGCCGAACATCGTGATCGTCTCTCCCGGAGATGGCGCTGTTATCATATCAGGGACCGCCGTCGCGGATTACCCTGACATTGATGTAGGCCAACCTAACGCTGTCGCCTATCTGCGCGGAGCGTTTCACTTCACCTATGGCGATGGAAAGGTCCGAAATTCGGATACCAACTCGCTTAGCATCAACACATTGAGCGTCGCGGCGGCGGAGAGTAAGCCTGATGCGCTTTACAGGCCGATACCTCTCGGAAACGGTCAACTGTTGCTTTGTGGCACATCTTCAATTGAGGTGTGGGGCGGACAGGTCAACGATACCGGTTACCTGTTTAGCTATATCGCGACCATTGCGCGCGGAATTGTTGGCCCATATGCCATCGCAGGTCATGATGATGGCTGGGGCAAGGGGATTTATTTCGTGGGAGACGATTTCCGCGTCTCGCGCCTTGACGGTTATACGCCTGTTGCCGTGTCTCCTGCGGAGCTTGATCTTTGCATCGAGCGCGAGGCCGATAAATCAGCCATTCAAGTGTGTGTGTATGTCGCGCAGGGGCACGGCTTTGTCGTGGTCAGCGGAACAGACTGGTGCTGGGAGTTTGATACGACGCTCGAAAGCTGGCATGAGCGGCAGAGCTACGGCCAGAAAAAATGGCGCGGACTATTTCCGGTCAAGGCGTTCGATAAATGGATTTGTGGCGACGCCTTATCCAGCAGTCTTCTTGAGATTTCCGGCACCGCTCAAGATGAGGTCGGAACACCGCTGCGCATGCGGATCGAGACTGGTCCCATTGGTGGATTCCCGAGCGTGCTTCGGATCAATGGCATTGAGCTTTATCTGACGACCGGTGTCGGTATCGCGACGGGCAATGATCCTGTCCAGACCGATCCTGATGTTGAAATTTCAATGTCGCGCGACAGCGGGAAAACATGGGTAGATCCTCGCGTCTTGAAAGTCGGGCGTCAATCGCTGACGGGTGGTCGCGTAAGGTCATCTATTTGGGGACAGGCTGACGTGAAGGGCGTCCGCTGGCGGTTCGACCAATCCAGCAATGTTCCGTTTGGCTTCATGGGGGCCGACATGCAAGCGGACGTGCTGCGCTGATGGCCAGAACGATTACGATTCCATCCGCGGCAGAGCAGTTTCTCATGCCGGATGGGACGATCAATCCAAATTGGTATTTAGTTCTCAAGTTTCTGGAAACGCTACAGCCGCTTTCCGATCTTCCTTTCGCGACGAAATCAAACGTTGTTCGCACCGTCAACGCGCAGACCGGAACGAGCTACACGTTTGCGAAGTCAGATTCTGGAAATGCGTGCACCTTCAACAATGCGGCGGCGACAACCGTAACCGTCCCGCCAAATTCCTCTGTTGCCTTCGATATCGGCACGCAGATCGACGCCGTTCAGATCGGCGCGGGCAAGGTCACATTCGCTCAGGGCTCCGGAGTGACTATCCATTCGATCGATTCCAACAAGGCGATATCTGCGCGATACGGAGCGGCGACCTTGCTGAAGATCGCGACGGATGAGTGGGTCTTGTTCGGCTCTCTCGATACATGACGCATTTTAGCTTTGGTGCAGCGTCGCAGGTGAGGAAGTTCATCACTGCGACGGGCGGCACCGTCACGACAGACGGCAAGTACAGAATCCATACCTTTACGGGGGGTGGCACGTTCGTCATCACGGACGCGCCTAGCAGTGCGACGGTTGAATATCTGATTGTCGCCGGCGGCGGTTCAGGAGGTGGCGGGGCCTATACCGGAAGCGGGAGCAATAGCGGAGGTGGCGGCGGAGGTGGCGGCGGGCTCCTGTCAGGGACGATGCCAATTTCCACAGCGAGCTATCCGATCGTTGTCGGAGGCGGTGGCGCCGCGGCATCGGATATGGGCGGAACGCCCGGCAATACGGGGAGCAACTCGTCATTCAATGGTTTGACGGCCCTTGGTGGTGGCGGTGGCGCTGGCGGAGGCACGGCTACCGGTAAATCCGGAGGCTCTGGCGGTGGTGCTATCGGGAGTGGCTCTGGTGGCGCTGGCACAGCGGGGCAGGGCCACGCGGGTGGAACAGCGTCAGGCAATGGGCAGGGCGGCGGCGGTGGCGCTGGCAGCGTTGGTGGTAACGGATCGTCCGGTACCGGCGGCACCGGTGGGGCAGGCTTCGACAGCTCGATTACGGGGTCCATGGTGAACTACGCAGCGGGCGGCGGCGGCGCTGCATATGCGAGCGGGACACCCGGCGCGGCCGGTGGGGCAAGCGCCGGTGGTGGCGGATCAATTGGTGTCGTCGGCGCGGGAGGCGGTGTCGCAAACACCGGCGGTGGCGGCGGCGGTGGAGCCGGTCCATCCGGTGCCGCCTATCTGCCCGGCGGTGCGGGCGGCTCCGGTGTCGTGATTATTCGGTACAGATTTCAATAGGTGGTGAGATGGCATCATTTCTGAGCGGGTTATTTGGTGGTGGGTATGAAAAGGAGGCTGCGGACAAGAACCGCGCCGCGCTTGGGACTTACCAGACACAAGGGCTTGGCGCGCTCGATAGCGGCCTTACATCGTCGAAGGGCTACCTCGACAACGCTGGTTCGATCTATTCCGGGTTGCAGGACAAGTACGGCGCCGGGACGAAGCTCTATCTTGACGCGCTTGGCGTCAATGGGCCGGACGCGGCGAAGGCTGCGCAATCCTCGTTCACGACGTCTCCCGGATATGATGCAGGCATCGATGCAGGTCTTTCGGCCATCAATCGTCGCCGCGCCGGGGCCGGGATGCTTGATAGCGGTAATGCCGATCTGGACGCGATGACGTTCGCGCAGAACGCGCAGAACCAGCAGTGGAACGGCTGGCTCTCCAACCTTGGCGGTCTTGTCAGCCCTGAAATGTCGGCGGCATCCGGTTACGCCGGATCACAGGGCGGGCTAGCTGATCTCTACCAGAACGATGCCACGAACCGCATCGGTCTCTATGGCAACGTCGCGTCGGGGAATATCGCAGCGAACAACTTGCAGGCGCAGGGTGAATCTCAGGGCGCGAAGAATCTTCTGGGAGGCGCGCTGTCACTCGCGAACATGGGCCTGACCGCAAGCGGAATTGGCGGGTTTGGCAATAGCAGCTTGTTCAAGAAATGAGGGGTGAGTGATGGCAGTCGCACCTTTACAGCTTCCCGGTTATCAGGCCTCGCGTGATATCGATTGGGCACCGCTCGATCAGCTTGGGAAGACGATCAAGACGCAGCGCGACAAGGCTGCTCTTGGCGATCTGATGTCGAATGCTGATTTTAACAATCCGCAGTCGCTACAGGCGCTCGCTACACAGGCATATGGAATCGATCCGTCAACCGGGATGACGCTGGCGAATCTTGGAACGCAGCGCGCCAACACGCTTTATCAGCAAGGCCGCGACGAAAAGAATGATGCTTGGCGGCGTGAGGAATCGGAGCGCGCGCAGCGCAATGCAGATCGGTCTTACGGACTGCAAGCACAGGCAAATGCGAGGGCCAATGAAGACAAGTGGACAATCTCAAAGGTCGATAATCCAGACGGAACGACATCCCTCGTGCGGGTCAATCCGCGGACAGGACAATCAGCGCTTCTGTCTCCGACTGGTGGAGCGCCCGTAGCTGGTTCACCTCCTGTCGGAAATCCGTTCAGCGCTGGGGGCAAGTTCAACGAGGGACAGGGTAAGGCCGCTGGGTTCACAGATCGCATGTTGCTGTCAGAGGGTATCCTGAGTGGCGTCGATGGCGGCAATGGTGTTCAGGGTCAGGGCGCGAGCGCCATCCAGACCGGCGTTGGTGCTATCCCTGGTGTTGGAAACTACCTGATAAGCGGAGATCGACAGAAGTACGAGCAGGCGCGGAGAGACTTTATCAATGCTCAGTTGCGCCGAGAATCCGGGGCGGCCATCTCTCCTAGCGAGTTCGATAGTGCACACAAGCAATACTTTCCTTCCCCAGGCGATAGCGCAGAAGTCATTGCGCAGAAAACCGCGAACCGTCGTGCAGCGATATCTGCGATGGGCCGAGAATCCGGACCGTCATATCGTCCGAAATATGCTTTCGACGAGAAGGGGCGCGTCGTGACCTATGGGGAGCCGACTCCATCCGGTCAGAACAATTCTACCGACACCAAGCAAAGGGGGATCACTCAGCAGCAATATGAGTCTCTGCCATCAGGTTCGGTCTTTGTCGCGCCGGACGGAACTCGCAGGGTTAAGCCTTGACTGAGGAACTTCGCCCTTATGACCCGACATGGCGAGAAAGAGCCGCCGCTGCGGGCGGTGCTGCGCTGGCTCTTGGCGCGGATGAAAGAAAGGATTCAGATATGGCAAATTGGTGGGAAGGTGCGCCATTAGCGGAACCAGCCAAGACGCCAGCCGCGGCCGGCAATTGGTGGGATGCCGCTCCGCTTGCAAAGACGGCAGAAGCGCCAGCGCAGCCTGCCGGCTCTCAGATGGCGACTGACTTTCTCAACCAAGGATCAGCCGCAGGTCAAAGGACGACCCCGAATATCTCGGCTCATATGAAGAATCTTGTTTCAGATGATGTTCATGAAAATGACGCTGGAGAAATTCTATATCGCGATCCAGTGTCGGGGAAGTTAGTTCCCACAGATCAGAACAAGCAGATCGCGTTGCGTGATCCCAGCGATAACAAGATCAAGATATTCTCTCGTACGGATGACACAGACGAGGGTGTTTTATCCGCTTCCGGACGTATCCTTGGTACTGGACTGGCAACAGGCGCTCCGACTTATAGAGCGTCGGCCGGGGTTCCTGTTATTCCGAAAACCGTAATTCCGCAGGAAGGACAGCAGGTCGCGCAAGCTGCGTCTCGGCTCAATGATGCCGGGATTCCGATCAACGTTCCGCGTGCCATCTCAACTGACAGCGTGGCAGAACAGCGTGTGGGCCAGAGCCTTCGAAATGTTCCTGTTGTTGGCGATGCTATCCCACAGGCAACGGCTAGGCTTGTGGACGATCTCGGCAACGCCGTAGTATCCGTGGCTGATAAGTACGGTGCCGGAAGTGGGCCAAATGTTGCCAACCGCGTCGGCCGCGCGATTGCTGATTCCGCAGAAGCTGAAACGGCAGCGGCGCGTGGATTGGCGCAGCGATCAGACGACGCGCTCCTTGCTGATTGGCAGCGCTGGGGCGAGAACGCGAATGGCCATATCGCGGCACGAGAGGCGGATGCGCTTGCCAATACAAGGCGCGTTGTTGGTGATATGTCGCCGCAGGATATGGGGCATGAAATTATTGGTCGTGTTCGCGCAGGTGAGCAGGCGGCGCGGGCGAATAAGGATAATCTCTATCGTGTAGCCGGTAATACGGATGCCGCGATCAACTCAGATGCTGTTGGGGCGGTTCGATCAACCGTGGCTCAATCGTTGGAAAATGAGGGGCGCGTTATTGATGGCGTTCTAACGCCAGCTTCGTCGCGGATGCTTGATGAGCTTGGGCGCTTCTCAAATCTGAATATTGAGAATAGGGCAGTCGGTGCTGGTGCAGTCGTTTCCGAGGCGGATCAGGTCGCGCGAGCAGCTGTTAGCGTCAGGGGCATCGAGCAGACGCGCAAGCGCCTCTATGCGATGTCACGTGCGGCTACAAATGACGCGGACCGCGCATCAGCCCGCGTTATTATGCGCGAATTTGATAATTGGGAATCTAGCGCATTCGATAATGCGCTTTTTTCGGGAAGTGAATCTGCGCTCAATGCTTATCGCCGAGCGCGCGATGCAAATCGCAATTGGCGTCAGGCATTTTTCAATAATAGAGATGACGCAGACAGGATCATCAACCGAGTTGTTTCTGGTGAAGTAACTCCGCAGGAGGTCTCTAACTGGATAATTGGCGCTGGCCAGATCGGCGCCAATGGCGTTTCATCTCGTCTCCTTACTCGCCTGAATGAGGTGACAGGAGGCGACACCGCTCTTATGGACGCCATCCGTGGCGGCATCTGGAATAAGTTGTCACAGACTCCAGAAGGAGTCGCTCCTAAGTCATTTGGAAAAGTCGCTGATGGGATCAGTGAATTTCTAAATGGCTCGGGTCGTGATGTCGCAAATCGTCTGTTTTCGGGCGAGCAGCGCGGAATTATGACCGCGTATGCTGACACACTAAGGTCGGGTCACGCGGCAAGAAGCGCCGCTGCGGATGTTGTGAGAAATACGAAACCACAAGCGATGGATGCCGGGATTGGTCCGATGCAAGAGCTCGCCAATACGGTTCTTGGAAAGAACGGAAAGACGGACGAGGCGCTTTTCTCTGCTATAAACGCCTACGCGAAATCAGGCGGGCGTGGTGATATCAATACGCTTGCTAGGTTGCTGAGGGCACTCCCGCAGGAAACGCGCGGGGACCTGGCCGGTTCGATTATCAGAAATATTGGCATTTCTCCTCGAACAGGACAATTCTCTCCGGATGTCTTTGTATCGCAATGGCAGTCATATACGCCGCAGGCAAAGACAATCTTGTTTGGAAATGCTGGCGCGCACCGTCAAGCGCTTGATGACATCATGAGTGTATCACAGCGCGTCAAGTCGATAGGTCAGAGGTTTGGAAATCCTTCTGGAACTGCGCAGAATGTGAACTCATTTGGTCTTGTCGCAGGCTTGATCGCTTCGCCAGTTACAACATTAGGTGCAGCTGTTGGTGGCGCGGCTGCAGCTCGCATTCTTGCTGCTCCTGCCAGCGCGTCTAGTGCAGCGAAATGGTCACGATCATATTTTGCGGCTGTTTCCCGTCCTAGCCCCTCGACGATATCGGCATATCAGATAGCCTCGCGTAATCTCATTAATACTGCGAAGCTAGACGGTGTCTCCGTGGAGAATTTTATTGGTGCGCTGCAGGGACCGATGAATGGACGCGCCGATGACGAAAATCCAGAATCCAAAAGGGTAATCTATCGCTAGCCACGCAAAGGCAAGCATACACGCCCAAGCAAGCCGCCTAGACAGGCGGCTTTTTTCTTTTGAGGGTATATCGATGCTTAAACGATCGCTCATCTGGCTAGTAATTCTAGCTGGTCTAACCCTGCCTGTCCAAGCCGCCGGAACGCTCCCCGGGTTTTCCCTGACGCCGCAGTTCGACCAGAACGGCAAGCCTGCCCCCGGGTGCCTTCTTTATACCATTCAGGCCGGTACGACCTCCACGCCGCAGAACTCCTATCAGGATAGCAATCTGTCCATCCTGATGCCGAACCCGATTTCCTGCGATGCCTCTGCGCGTTTGCCGCAATTCTTCCTTGCGGACGGGCTGATCAAGGTCCGACTGACGACTTCGACTGGGACGCAGATATTCGTTCAGGACAACCTGCTTGTCATCGGCCCTTCATCTGGTGGAGGTGGCGGAGGCGGCTCGGTCGATCCCACGACCATCATTCAAACTGGGTCGGTGCAAGCCTATTACGGGACCGGCACCAGAAGCGGCTATGTGCGGCTCAACGGGCGAACCATTGGATCTGCGACTTCCGGCGCGACGGAACGCGCGAACTCGGATGCGCAACAGCTCTTTGAATATCTGTGGAACACGGATTCGTCTCTTACCGTATCGGGTGGCAGGGGAGTTTCCGCGAATGCCGATTGGCTCGCGAACAAGACGCTGACGCTACCTGACGCGCGCAACCGTGTATTCGCTGGTCTTGGCGACATGGGAAACAGTGACGCCGGACTATTCACAGGGTTGTCTTTTTCGAAAGGGAACGGCGTAACGCTCGGATCGGTTCTCGCGGGGACGGTGACGCTCGCGACGGAGAACCTGCCGCCGTACACGCCGTCAGGTGGCGTGATGACCGCTTTGTCCATCTCGGCCACGTTTCCATGGAAAGGGCCGGGTATTGCAACGGGCGGCGGCGACCCGGCGCATCCGGCAACCGAATGGTCCAGCGGCTCTCCTACCACTTTCGGCAACAGCTACTTCTCAGCGTCAACGGCAACAAGCTCATTCACCGGCACGGCACAGGGCGGGACATCGGCGCCTGTCAAGGTGGCGCAGCCAACCATTCTGATGACCATCTACATAAAACTGTAGAAAATCATGAGAAAAATCAGATACTTGGATGTATCGCGGCTTCGCGAGTTGTTTTCTTATGATCCCATCACGCACGAGATGCGGAAAATACTTCATGGCGACTTCGCCAGCACAGGGGTCGCATAATGGGCATTTCATTAAACGCAACGGCCACGAACAACGCTGACTGGAACATGCAAATCCATGTCACGGATGCTGACAGTGGCGCGCCTATCGATTTCACCGGTGCCACCATTGAGATCGAGGTGAAAGACGCGAACGGCTGCCGAAAGCTTGAGGGCTCAGTTGCTGACGGTCGCGTGACGTTGCCCGACGCCGGAGTAATCGAGTGGCTATTCCCCGCCACTGTCATGAATGGGCTGTGCCCGGGCTCCTACAATATGGGCGCCGTTTATCAGCTTAACGGAGCAACAGTATCTCTGTTCACCGGACAACTGGTCATCATTGACGGGGTGGCCCGCATATGAGTGCACCGCCTGTTGTCCGAATTTCGGTACTCACTACGCCGCCGAGCCTCAAAATCAAGCTGCTGCCGAAGCCGGTCGTACAGGTAAAGGCGCTGTTGCAAATCCCGGCTCAGGTGTCCGTTGATTCCGTCACCACGGGCGCGTCGGGATCGAATGCGGCTGTCGAGAATGTCGGAACGCCCGGAAACGCGAGGCTGAAATTCACGATCCCGCGCGGGGACAAGGGGGAAATTGGCCCGGTTGGTCCGACGGGCAGCACGGGACCGGCTGGGCCGAAGGGTGACACGGGAGACACCGGCGCGACCGGACCGACTGGGCCAAAGGGAGATACCGGCGACAAGGGCGACACAGGGCCGGATGGCCCGACTGGCGCGACCGGACCAAAGGGTGACAAGGGAGATACCGGCGACACCGGGCCAAAGGGAGACACCGGAGCGACCGGACCAAAGGGTGACAAGGGAGACAAGGGCGACAAGGGGGACAGCGGATCAGGAACGGGCGATATGCTTGCCGCCACGTATGATCCTAATGGCAAGGCGACCGACGCTTTCAGCCAAGATAATATGGTCGATGGAACGACCAACAAGAATTACACCGCGACGGAAAAGACAAAGCTAGCCGGGATTGCATCCGGCGCGCAGGTCAATCCAGGCAATGCAACCACGTCAACTGCCGGGCTGATGTCCGCAGCCGACAAGACGAAACTCGATGGCGTCGCATCCGGCGCGACGGCGAATACCGGCACGGTCACCTCGGTGGGCGCAAGTGTTCCGACCGGGCTTTCGATATCAGGGAGCCCGGTGACTACAAGCGGCACGTTGTCTGTAACGTGGGCATCCGGCTATCAGGCGTACACCTCGGCCGAGGCGACGAAGCTGTCTGGGATTGCGGCTGGTGCGGAGGTCAACGTCAACGCTGACTGGAATGCGTCATCCGGTGATGCGCAGATTTTGAACAAACCCTCTCTCGCAACAGTCGCGACGACGGGGGCTTACAGCGATCTATCCGGCAAGCCGACGTTGGGCACGGCGGCGGCGACCGCATCGACCGATTACGCCACTGCGGCGCAGGGCGCTAAGGCGGATACAGCGGTTCAATCCGTTGTCGCTGGAACGAATGTCACCGTCGATAATACCGACCCGAAAAACCCTATCGTGAATGCATCTGGCGGCGGCGGCGGCGGAAATCCGCCGACACTCTACACCTCATCGCAGACGATCACGATTTTGGGGACGAAAGCCTATGTTCGCATGGTTTCGTCGGCAGGTGGCAGTGCAGGAACCATAACAGTAACTTCAAATGTTGGAACATGCGGAAGCTACATGGAGGCGCTCCTAACCGGGCTCACTGTCGGCAATACTCTGGTCTACACGCGAGGCGCTGTAGGCTCCGGGGGATCGGCTGGCAACAACGCTGGGGGAAATGCAGGCGCGAGCACGCTCGCATCAGGAACAGAGACAATTTCGACTCTTACATGTCCCGGAGGTATTGGGGGTCCGAACAATTCTTCAAAAATAGCTTCCAGTACATCTAACCCGACCGGTGGGAGCATCAATCTGCCGGGAGTATCTTTCTTTCCTAGCATGGATCCTGGTTCTACTATCTCGATTTTTGTTCCGGGCAACAGTCCTCCCGGTGGTTTTGGAATAGGCGGATCGGTGAGGACATCAGTGGGAACAGGTATTTCCGGCTCTGGTTATGGGGCTTCCGCCGGTAACTCGTATTCGACAGGCACAAACATCGCAGGAGCACCCGGACAACCCGGTGTCCTTGAAATCACATGGTTCAGTTGAGGTCTGACATGCCCAATTATCTGCTGCTCGATAGTGACGACAAAGCCATCAATTACATCACAGCCGACGCAGGTGTTGTGAAGATCATCGAATATACCGGGCCGTTCTTTCAGGGCGGGCAATTCAACGGTGAGACCGTGATTAATCCGGACGAGTCTACCGGTCCTTCAGGCGATTGAGAATCTCGGGTTGCTCGGACTTCTGCTTGCGGGAAAGGTCGGCCGATTCTATCCTTCACTGAGGCCCTGCTCCCTCTGAGCCGTAAAATCGAGAAAGCTCAGAGCGTAGGACGACCGCGGGAATGAAGGCCGGGTCGTTTCATCAGGGTCGCGAAATTCATCAACCCAGGTTCACGCCGGGGTCTTTCTTTGACCAAGGCCTCGGGAGACCGGGGCCTTTTGTCGTCGCGGCCTATTCGATCTTTTCAAACTGGAGAATCCCATGTCCCCCGCAGCCCTTCCGGCGGCGCGCTCGGCGCTGCCCGCTCGTTATGCCTGGCTCAACAAAGAGCCGGGGCCGAAGATGCTGAAAGAAGCGCTTGCGCTCTACGGCACGCTGGAAGCGCCGGGCGCGAAGGACAATCCCGTCATCCTCGCCTGGGCGCGCGAGGCGGGACTCGGCAAGAGCTACAGCCACGACTCCATTCCGTGGTGCGGCCTGTTCATGGCCGTGGTGGCGAAGCGCGCTGGCAAGCCGGTGGTGGACAGCCCGCTGTGGGCGTTGTCGTGGGCGGATTTCGGTAAGCCGGTGCACCAGCCGATGCTGGGAGACGTGCTGACCTTCAAGCGCAACGGCGGCGGACATGTCGCGCTCTATGTCGGCGAGGACGCGACGGCATTTCACTGTCTCGGCGGCAATCAGTCGGACAGCGTGTGCATCACCCGCATCGCCAAGTCGCGGCTCTATCGCTCGCGCCGGCCGCTCTACACCATCCAGCCCGACAACGTCCGCAAGGTGACGCTGGCCTCGAGCGGCAAGCTCTCGACCAACGAAGCGTAATCCGCGCCGGGCGGTCACCCGGCATCCTCACATCAATGGAGATGACTATGACCTGGGATTCCATCCAGCAGGTGCTTCGCATCGTGCTCAATGCGGCCGGCGGCGTGCTGATCGGCAAGGGCTACCTCACCGAGGAAATGAGCACCACGCTGATCGGCGGCCTGCTGTCCATCGGCTCGGTGGCGTGGTGGGCGATCTGGCAGCGCGGCCGGACCACCACGTAAGTGACCGCCTCCGCCATCATCGGCGTCGTCTCGGCGCTGCTGTCCATCATTCGGCTGATCGCGGAGTACGCGGTCAGCCGGAAGTGGATGGACGCCGGGACGGCGCAAGCCATCGCGAAAGGACTTACAGATGCGAACGATGCCATCGCGAGGGCTACAGCGGCCCGTGACCTTGTGCGGGCTGATCTTGCTCGCAACCCTGACAGCGTCCTGTCAGACGACGGGTTCCGGCGCGATTGATCCCGCGCTGGTGGCCTGCGCGTCGTTCAAGCCGGTCTATTGGTCGAAAGCGGATACCGCGCAAACCGTTGCGCAGATCAAGGAAAACAACGCTGCGGGGAAAGCTCTATG
The DNA here is from genome assembly GCA_020544565.1 of Bradyrhizobiaceae bacterium. Lineage (GTDB taxonomy): Bacteria > Pseudomonadota > Alphaproteobacteria > Rhizobiales > Xanthobacteraceae > Afipia. The sequence goes on along the minus strand of CP078014.1, from coordinate 1,550,874 downwards.
CGGGTGGGGCGCGACGAAATGAGCGATGTCAAAAAGTTCGATGACCTTCCTGAAAAGACCAAGCTCTTTCTGAGCAACTTGCGCGAGGACGAGGTGGACACCCTCAATGATGGAATCCAATTGGTCGGGTCTATCAAGACGGTCGGCGTATTCATCAAGTGGGTTATTATCGGCGTGCTAGGCATCGTGTCCGGCGTCGTCATGTTTGCCGAATCAATCGGCAAATTCCTCGCTTGGTTCAAGGCTGGCTGACATGCCGGTATTGCCGTTAACGCCATTTGATCTGTGGATGGCGTGGTGGCTGTTGTGGCTAGAGCCACAGGATTAATCCCGTCAACAAATCATGAGGTTCAAATGATCCGCGCCATCGCGGCGGGGCTCGGCTTGGCCGTGGCCGCGCTCGCGCTCGCTTGCCTTTTCCTCGATTCTCCGGCTCACGCCCGCAACGCGCGGACTACTGCTATGCATCCGATGTGCAACGTTCTTTGGCCATGCACTGTACCAAGCGGCGGAAAAGTAAAATCCGAACGCGCGGGATTATACCCTTCGAAACAGGATCGGGCTCGCATCGCCCGTGCGGAGCGCTTCCGCAATGTGGATTTCGGCAGCCCGATGTATCCGCCGGAGACGCAGAAGTCGTTCCTGCGCCACGGGACGGCGATCCTGCCCCATCCTGCGGGCTGTCCCGCCCGGGCCTTCTGCGGCTGCGGTGCCGCCGTCGAGGTGTTCGGCCGTCCCGTCCGCTCTCTCTGGCTTGCGGCTAACTGGCTGCGCTACCCGCGCACCGCACCGGCGCCAGGTATGGTCGCTGCAAGGCGAGGCCATGTGTTCGTGATCAGGCAGGTTCTCGGGGGAGGGAGGGTGCTGGCCTTCGATGCAAACTCGGGTGGCCGCAAGACGCGCCTGCATGTCAGGTCGCTGGCCGGGTTCACTGTCGTGGATCCAAGTGGGGCTGTCATATGATTTTCCCACAATCCATCGTCAATGCCGTCGTCACGCTGGTTCTTATCGGCCTGATTGCATGGATGGTATTTGAACGTCAACGATGATCCCGTTGCGTGGCTGGATTGTCCCTTTTGCCGTGGTGGCGGTGCTGATTGCCGCTGCGATGTTAGGCGGACGTTAGACGGGCGTTAGACGGGCGTTAGACGGGTCCCGCGCAGGCCAGGTTACGCCTGGCCCTCCCTACCTAGCCGCTGCCTCCCTAACCGGAGGCAGCGGCTTTTTTATTCGGGAAGTTCAATCTGGCAAATTCCCCATGCAAGTCGACGGCACATCGGTCGTATGCCATTGCGGCTTCGATCTCTGAATTGAACCGCCCTATGTGAGTGACCTTCTTTTCAGATTGAATGATGGCCTGCCACCTTTGGCGGCTTTTACTCCAAGATACTCCCATATATTTCGACGAGCAATTTTCGCGCGGGTGCTTATTGCGCTGGTTCTGTGAGCGCGTCGCCTCGCGCAAGTTTCGCTTTCGGTTATCCAATCCGTTCCCTGATCGGTGGTCGATCTCAACCTCAGAGGAGGCGTTCATGATCTCTCGATGGAAGCGGAAATTCTTTGTCTGTCCGATCCCGACATGCCGCTGATGAATAGCATACACTGTATGCTTATTCACGACGCGCACCCAAAAGCTGCCCTTGGACGCTAAGTGGGCGTCCTCAGGATCGAATATTGTCACGTAACCTCTGTTCAATGCGCGAAAGCAGTGATCGCCGCATTCGCATGGAATGACTTTCAAGCCGCGACCTCATCGCGGGTCGATGCTGCATTCATCGCATCGAAATCTTCATCCTCGATATCCGGCATGGACTGATGCGGTTCAGCGACAAGTTTTGGAAGGTCGTGGCCATCAACTCCGGTTCGGTAGCCGGACCGCTTCACATACGACCAATCAACAATATGGCCGTCGTATTTCAAAGTTTCCGACAGACAGCCCGACATTGCGTCGCAGGCGTCGGCAACGTTGTCAGCTTCAACGATGATCAGAACTTGAGAAATAAAGCGGGGCATTTGCGTCTCCTATTGCTCCCGTATCCGATATCGTTTATATAAGCGATACCGTTTATGGCGTCAATAAGCGATATCGCTTTTGGAGCAGATTTTGACAGAAATTCCGATATCGGTTACGCCCGCCCGCATGGGCAGGCCGTCACTGGGAATCAAGCCGACGATGGTTCGTCTCTCGGAGGAGGTCCGGGAGCGGATTAGGGCGCTTGTAGGTGACAGTGGGATGGCCGGGTTTATTCGGGAGGCTGTCGAGCGCGAGCTCACTCGTCGGGAGAAAGAGAAGCCGAAGAAGCGTTAGGCCGGCTTCCTGTCGTGATGCATCTTGCTTCGCCGTGCTTCAGCGCGGGCTGTCGGGTCTGACGCAAGCTCACGCATCCGCCATTCCGGTCCATACCATTGTGGAATGCCGTTCTGCGTGCATCGCCACCACCCAAGCGAGGCCATTAACTGGCCTTCTGGAATCGGTTCGACCTCATAGGCTTCGTTCGGGTCGTCGTCGGTCACGGCTTCATATCCCGCTCCAGTCGCGCCCATGATTCCACGTCGTCCCGCCGAGTTTCATTCATCGCGACGTCGAAAGCGGATGGCCCTTTGAGGATTCCGGTCTGCTCCACCACCCGCGTGAAGTCATCGACGGCCTTGTCGTCGGCGTGGCGGGATTTGGTGCGGCGAGGGCGGAATTGGGTTGGGTCATTGACCATCGCGCTTCCTCCGCTTCTTCACCAGCCTAAACGTGAAAAGATGCCTCCTGCTATACTTTCGAGGGGCGTCGCCGCCTGCATGCCCCTCAACTCGACATGATGGGAAACGCCACGCATTTTGTTGGCGTCTTCGATAGCACCAAGTCCATCGCACTTGATGCACTTGCGAATAAACAGATCGCCTTCATAACGGCCATTGCTGGCGTTGAACTGTGGCGGCAATGTCGAGGCTTTGTAACGCTCCTGTCCGCAGCCGTTGCAAGTCGTGCAGATGATTCCGGGAAGCCCATTAGCAAGCCTGGTGGTCATTTCCTTCGTTCCTTTCTTCACCGGACGATCCCGAGGAGTTTTGAGAGGGGATCATTGGTAGTGCTCATCATCGCCATTCACTGGCGATACTGGCTGATCCTGATCGCCCTTGGCAAACACTATCACATCGCCTTCGGCTATCTCGCGCCGCGCTCTGCGGTCCCATAAACGGTGCAGGAAGTCGGGCGGCCCAAACACGCGAACGGCGTTCTGAAACTGCCGCCCGTGGTTGTCAGGAAACCGGACGAAGTGCAGGGCCACTCTCTCCATCCTAGCCCGGATAGGTGGGGGTGTCAGGATGATCATTCTTGCATTTCTGGCACGGCAAGCCGCGCTTTGCCTCTGTCACGGTGTCGAATTGAAGCCAGTCCGAGACGTACCCGCAGCGGCGGCACCGCATCTGCACAACACAGCGCGGCCCCTCGCCGGGGCCAGCATCGCAGACGTGCATCAGTTGTCCGCGCATCCTACGCGGCGGCTTCGCCAGCAATTCACCCTGACGTGCTGCCATGGCTCACTCCCCCTCCTTGGAGGGCGGGGAGGGGTATCGCACGCACCTGTTCGCCGTTTGGCATTCAACCATGGCGCATTCCAGCATGTTCGGGTTGTTGCACGGGCTGTCGAATCGGCTACCAAACCGCCGCGAAACAATCTCGTCGATATCTGGATCACGACCCCAGCGATGGGCGCACCAGCGCCCCTCCGTCCCGATATCCTGCCAGGTGGTCATGGGGCGCGTCCTTCGGCTTTGGCGATGGCGGCTTTGGCCGATTTCAGCGACGGATCGCCTGCCTCCATCACGTCAACGGGATCGCACTGGCCGCCGAGGAAAATGATCCGGTCGCGGCCAGATTCCAAAAGCCCGACATATGCGAGGCTCAGCCGCTTCAACTCTGCCAACAGATCGGGCGCAGCCGCGATGAGCCGGGCATTGGCCCCGCACTCCGCATTGAACGCCGCGTAGTCGGCCTCCGACACGTCGGGATATGCCTTCTTGGGCATCCACGACACGTTACAGATGCTGCGGCCAATCGGTCCAGCGACCGGCCAGCCGACAACGCTAGATGGACTGGCGGCGGCCATCCACGGTCCTGCCGTATGCTTCCCGCCGCTCATCGTCCCCACCCCCATGAACGTGAACGGGGGAGGTGGGAAAGGTGCGGGGAAGGCTCAAAATTCCTTTTTTGGATCAATGAGCCGAAAAGGCCATTGTGCGGGGAACCGGCGTTGATTTTCTTGAGGTAGTCCACTTCCTCCGAGCGCACCACCCCGCAAAATCATCATGGATTTCGTCCGGTTTCGTGTCTTCCGGTCGGAGTGTCGTTGCGAGTCGCGGTGACGATGAAGCAATCGGGCACGATAAAATTCGACGACCCGGAGTGGCGAAGCCGGACCCGCTGGCTTGCAATGACGTTGCGGTCTGGTCAAAAAGCGCTCTAGTACCAAGCCACCATCCTGCGGGATTCTGGCTGCCGCTGTGACGGTCACCGCAGAGGACCGTCATGACCCGTTTTGAGAAGTCTGACCTCATGCAGTCCGATCTGCGGATTCTGGAAATTGGCGGGATGGCGCTGATGCATGCGGCCTATCCCGACACAACGCATCATTGGTCTACCCTGCCGGGCTTTAAGCCGTCGCGCGAGCACCAGCGGCCGGTGACGCTGGCGTCGCTGCCGGCGCTGTCGCGCGCGCTGGCGAGCGCCGATTACGATCTCGTGGTGGTGCATCCGGGCTCGTTCAGCCCGTGGCAGTTGCAGGCGCTGTCGCGGTCCCTGTTCCGGCGCAGCGCGCTGCGCGGCGACATCCCGTATTTCCGCAGCTTCGGGCAGGAGATGATCCGCGGGCGGGTGACGGCCCCGATCGCGGTGTGGGACTGGGACGATCCTGCCGTCATCGACCGGCACAATGTATTTCTGCTCGATGCGGCCACGCTGTATTTCAAGCGGGAACTGCCGCCGGACTACTGGCGGCTGTTCGTCGGCACGCTGCACCGGCGGGTGCCGACGCCGCGCTTCCGCGCCGTTTCCAGAAACCGGCGGCGGATCGCGAAGATCCGCCCGATCTCCCTCGGCCTGCCGCTCAACCGGGAGGACCTCGCCACCGCGCATCCGGTGGCCGACAGCGACAAGATCGCCGACATCTTTTTCACCGGCCGCGTCGCGGATTCCTCGACCGTGCGCCAGCAGGGGCTGGCCGAGGTCATGAAGCTGAAGGAGAAAGGGTATCGGGTCGATATTCCCGACAACAATCTCTCGCTCGGCGACTATCTCGCCCGCTGCGCGCGGGCGTGGGTGACGTGGTCGCCGGAAGGCTATGGCTACGATTGTTTCCGCACCTACGAGGCCGCGATCTGCGGTTCGGTGCCGGTCCTCAATCGCCCGACTATCCATCGTTACAAGCCGCTGCGGGAAGGCGAGCACTGCTTCTACTACGACGTGGAGGAGGGCGATCTCACCCGCGTCATGGAGGCGGCGCTGGCCGACCGCGCCCGCCTGTCGCGGATGGCGCAGGCGGCGGGGGATTGGGTTCGCGCGGAGCACACGCAGGCGGCTCTCGCCCGCTACGTGGCGGAAACCACGCTGGCGATGCATCGCACGGGCGGCGGCGACGCGCGCGCGGAGTAGTCGGGCCGTCTAAATGGTCCGGGCGTTGGTCCCGCTGCCAGTCTTGACCGGCCTGGCGGCTGGCCGGGATGCGCCGCCATCCACCCGCACCGGCGACGTGGCAGGCTTGCGCGTAACGCCCGGCTGTTTCTTCGCGGCGGAGAAACTGGCGTGGAGCGGCTTGGCGGCAATGCGGAAGCGCGTATCGGCCGGCTGGTGCAGCACGGCGAGGGAGGTCCGCATCCGGGCCGGCTGCGACGCCAGCCAGACCGAGCGGACCGACCGCGGCGCATGACGCGGTGAGGCCGCCGCCGCGCCGAAGGCGAAACCGTCCGGACGCTTTTTCGCCGACACGTTCGAATTATGAATCCAGGACGGCACCCATTGCGAGGGAACCGTCGCGGTCTTCGGCCGCTCCGGCGTCGCCGGGACGACATGGACGATGCGATAGCCACGGGCCTTCAGTTGCTGGAGGATGACGGGAAGCGCAGCCTGCGTCCGCGGTTGGATGTCGTGCAGCAGCAGCACGCCCTTGCCCTTGGCCTCGAGCCGCGACAGCGCATACTGCACCACCTGTGCCGACGAGATATGCCGCCAGTCGTCGGCGGGGAAATCGGCGCTCCATGTCATGATCCCGCGCTGCGCCAGTTCGGCCTCGACGTTGTCAGCGCGACGCAGGCCGGGAATGCGGAAGAACGGCGCGAGCTTCGCCGGATCGCCGAGCGCGGCGGTCACGTGAGCGATGCCGTCGTCGATTTCCGCGGCCATCCGCTCCGGCGGCAGCTTGCCGAAATGGAGCGGGTGGTTCTCGCTGTGGGTGGCGACGGTATGTCCGGCGTCGTGCACGCGGCGCACGTCCTGCGGGTAGACCTTCGCCATGCGGCCGACCATGAAGAACGTCGCCTTGACGCATTCGGCGGCCAGCGTGTCGAGGATCGGGTTGGTGTGTGCCGGCAGCGGGCCGTCGTCGAATGTCAGGACCACCTCGTGGTCTTCGAGCGGCAGCGTCTCGCGGTACTGCATGGTGCCGATGCGCGGATGCTCCTTTGGGTCGACCACGATGGTGCGCGAGGTGCCGAGCGCATCGGGGTTGCCGGGGCATCCGGCGGCGTGGGCGGCACCGGCTGCCAGGGAGAGGCCGAGGGCGGTCAGGATCGCCGGAGCATATCCGGCTCGGGAGCGGCGCATGGGACCACCGTTGGCTGGGCGCGAGGGGCTCATAGTTAACGCCCGGGTCATGAACAGCGACTTAATCCGGGAATGGCCGTGACACATGGCGGGCATGCTACGAACTCTTGATAGCGCGGCCGGGAACGAGGTGGACCACCCGGTAGCCGTTGCGGTGCAGATAGCGCAGCAGGGCCGGCAGCATCTTCGCCGTCTGCGCCTTGGTGTCGTGCAGCAGGATGATGCCCTTGCCCGCCTGTTCGAGCCGCGAGGTCAGGAGAGCGAGCTGTTGTTCCGGCGTCATCGGATTCCAGTCGCTGGCCCACAAATCCGCCCCGAACACGGCGATGCCGCGCGACTGCAGGCTGGCCAGCAGCGCGGGCGTGGAGGCAAAGCCCGGAAAGCGGAAAAACGGCGTCGAGGGCGTGGATGTCGCCGCGCCGTGCAGCGCCCGTTCGTCGGCGGCGATGCCGCGGTCGATTTCCTCATTGGCGCTCGGCTGGCCGATCCGGTCGAGCAGGCGGTGCGACCAGGTGTGATGGCCGACGGTGTGGCCGGCCGCCGCGATCCTGCGGACGAGGGCCGGGTTGGCCTCGGCGTTGCGGCCGATCAGGAAGAACGTCGCCCGCACGCATTCGTCGGCCAGTGCCGCCAGCACCTTGGTGGTGGTCGGCGGATAGGGGCCGTCGTCGAATGTCAGCACCACTTCCTTGTCTGCCAGCGGCAGGGTCTGGGGAAAGCTTTTCAGGCCGACGCGAGGGTAAGTGGCGGGGTCCACCGTCATGACGCGCGCGGTGCCGAGCACATCCCCGCGCGGGCAATCGGCAGCGCCGGCGGCGGCGACTGGAATGATTGCGGCCAGCGCGATCAGCGCGGCTCTCAATACGATCATCAACGATCCTCACACGGGCTCAACGGCCGCGCACTTCTAGCATCGCGTTTTGCGCTGTCGATTCCCACGCGTGCACGCAAATCCGCCGGGTTTTGTCGTCCTGTTCCCCGCGAGGGTTCAAGACGGAAATTCCGCCTTTTTGCAGGCGATCATGGGGGCTTCACAACCCGGGCCCCGGCGGCCCATGATGCGGGCGGGACCCGCTTCAGCAGAACGGACATGACATGCACAGCGTTGCGGCGAACGGCGCGAACATTCCGGCCATCGGCCTCGGGACGTGGGAATTGCAGGGGTCGGCCTGCGCGCGCATCGTCGAGCAGGCGCTCCGCCTCGGTTATCGCCATGTCGACACCGCACAGATCTACGAGAACGAGCGTGAGGTCGGCGATGGCGTGCGCGCCTCGGGTGTGCGGCGCGCCGATATCTTCCTGACGACGAAGGTGTGGTCCACTCATTTCGCGCCCAACGATCTGTTGCGCTCGGCCAAGGAGAGCCTGGCGCGGTTGCGCCTGACCGAGGTCGATCTGCTGCTGCTGCACTGGCCCAATCCGCAGGTGCCGCTGGAGGAGACGCTGGGCGCGCTGGCGCAGGCTCAACAACTCGGCCTCACCCGCCACGTCGGCGTGTCCAATTTCACCGTGGCGCTGATCGAGGAGGCGGTGGCCAAGTCGCCGGCGCCGCTGGTGTGCAATCAGGTCGAGTATCATCCCTTTCTCGACCAGGCCAAGGTGCTGGCGGCCTGCCGCGCCGATGGGCTGGCGGTGGTGGCCTATAGTCCGGTGGCCAAGGGTCGCTTCAAGGAATCCGAGGCGCTGAAGCGGATCGGCGCGCACCATGGCAAGACGGCGGCGCAGGTCTGCCTGCGCTGGCTGGTGCAACAGGATGTCGTGGCGATCCCGCGCACGTCGAAGGTCGAGCGCCTGTCGGAGAATATCGATGTGTTCGATTTCACCCTCACCGACGCGGAGATGAGCGAGATCTTCGCCATGGGGTCGCGCGCCGGCCGCCTCGTCAACGGTGCCTTCGCACCGCAGTGGGATTGATCTTGCGCCGCTGACCGGCCATTCAGGGGATCATGTTTTTCGGCCTGTCCAGACTTCTCGGCTTTTTCGTCGTGCCGTCAAACGCGGTAGCGATGCTGTGCGCGCTCGGCGTGCTGCTGCTGGCCACGCGGTTTCATGACGCCGGAACGCGTATCCTGATCGCCGGTGTGCTGGCGCTGCTGGTGCTGGCCTATTCACCGCTCGGCAACTGGCTGCTGTTGCCACTGAGCGAGCGGTTTCCGGCGTGGCAGGCGCAGGGCCGCGCGCCGGACGGCATCATCGTGCTGGGCGGCGCGATCGATTCCGAGCGCAGCCAGGCGCGGGGATCGCTGGAGATGGACGCGTCGGCCGAGCGGATCGTGGCGATGCTGCAACTGGCGCGGCGCTTTCCGGCGGCGCGGATCGTGTTCAGCGGTGGCAGCAACAACCTGATCGGGGAGTCCGTACCCGAGGCGCCGATCGCCGGCGATCTGCTGGAGGATTTTGGCACCGCCCGCAACCGTATCGTGCTCGAGAGCGAATCCCGCACCACGGCGGAGAATGCCGCGTTCACGCGCGAACTGGTGGCGCCGAAACCGGGCGAGCGCTGGCTCCTGGTGACCTCGGCCTTTCACATGCCGCGGGCCGTCGGCGCGTTCCGCAAGGTCGGTTTTGAGGTCGAAGCCTATCCGGTGGACTGGCGCACCCGCGGCTGGAGCGACGCGTGGACGCCATTCGGTTCCGCCAGCGCCGGGCTCGCGCGCAGCGACGTCGCCGTTCACGAATGGATCGGCCTGATCGCCTATTGGCTGACAGGGCGCAGCAGCGAACTGTTTCCGGGGCCGCGCCGGGCCAGCTAATCGTGCCGGGGCAGGCCGAGGCGATAGACGCCGCGGAAGTCGTTCGGATCGGCAGGCTTGCCCTTGCGGTAGATCACGAGGCGGCCGGCCTGCGCCAGCGCCACCGCGGACCTGCGGATCGGCACCAGCAGGCCGTGCCAGTCCGCGCCGTCGGTGATGGCGTGGGCGATCTCCGGCGCGCTCAGGGTCTTGCCGCCGGTCTTCGCCAGCAGGGCGAGAATGGCGTCGTCGAGCGCGCCGCCGGCGAGGGCTTTCGAATCGGATTGGGTCATGCCCATGCCATGACCCATCCGCGGCCGCGCGGCAAGCGGCCGCTTCATTTGACCATCGCGCGCCACGCGTCGGAATCGAACTGGCGACGCCAGATCACCACGACCACGGCGATGGTGGTGGCGATCAGCAGCCATGGACTGATGAACCAGCCGAGATAGCCGAGAGCGAACAGGAAGGCGCGCTGCCCGCGATTGAAGTGGCGGCCGGCGGACTGGAACAGCCGCGTCGTGCGCATGACGTGCGCCTGCGCTTCCGGCGTGTCGCGCTTGTCCGCGAACGGCATCGCCCCGAGCAGGATCGCCACATAGTTGAACAGGCGATAGGCCCAGGCGAATTTGAAAAACGCGTAGACGAAAATCACCACCAGCCCGACGCATTTCACTTCCCACAGCGCGGGCGAGTTCGAAATGCTGAATGGCAGGGTCGAAAGCACCGACATCGCCTCGCTGGTCGAGCGCAGCAGCGTCAGGCCGCCGCCGATCGCCAGCAGCGTCGTGGAGGCGAAGAACGCCGTGCCGTTCTGCAGCGAGGCCATGATTTGGAGATCGACCATGCGCGCCTCGCGGTCGAGAACGCGGCGCATCCATACCTCGCGATAGATGTTCATCCGCGCGCTCAGGCTGTTGCGGCCATGGCGGGTGCGTTCCAGCGTGATGGCGTAGATGCCCCACGCGGACACGAATAGCGCGATCGCCACGGCGTCGATGGTGGTCAGCGGGCCCACGGTTGCATGCCTTCCGGATGATCGCGCCACGATAACGCAAGCCATAGTCCCGCGCGAAGCGCTTTGGCAACCTGGGCGCGGGTTGCCTGCGCCGCTCCGGCCATGGCAAAACCGCGCGACACAGGAGAATCCGGCGATGGCTTTGACGCTCGTGATCGGCAACAAGAACTATTCGTCGTGGTCGATGCGGCCGTGGGTGGCGCTGCGCGGCGCGGGCATCGCCTTCGAGGAAATCCTGATCCCGCTTTATACCGGCGAGGCGGACAAGAATCGCATTCTCGGCGTGACCCGTTCCGGCAAGGTCCCGGCCTTGATCGATGGCGATCTCACGGTGTGGGATTCGCTGGCGATCATCGAATATGCCAACGACCGGTTCCCGCAGGCGGGGCTGTGGCCGAAGGACATGGCTGCCCGCGCCCATGCACGCTCGGTCTCGGCCGAAATGCATTCCGGCTTCGTGCCGCTGCGCACGGAGTGCGGCATGAACATCCACCGCCCGGTCCGTGCCAGGCAGATCTCCGGCGAGGCGCAGGCCAATGTCGCCCGCATCCAGCAGATCTGGACCGAGTGCCGGGAGCGCTACGGCAAGGACGGCCCGTATCTGTTCGGCGCCTTCACCGGGGCGGACGCGATGTTCGCGCCGGTGGTCCATCGCTTCCGGCTCTATGACATCGCGGTGACGCCGCCGGTGCGCGCCTATATGGAGACGATGCAGGCGAATGCGGCGTTCCGGGAATGGACCGAAGCGGCGCTGGCGGAAACGCTGCTCATCGACCGCTTCGAGATCGATTGAAACGCTCGCGAAAATGTGCCCGCGCCAGTGCTTGACGCTGCCGCAGGATCGGCGCTTGGCTCTGGCGAACAGCGGTCAATGAGGATGTGACCATGGGAATTCTGGATATGCTGACGAGCGTGATGGCGTCGAGGGCCGCCGGCGAGCTCGAAGCGGGCGTCGTTCCGGCGGTGCTGGGCGAGGTCCTGGGCAATGGCGGGCAGGGCGGCCTTGCCGCCATCGTGGCCAAGCTGGAGCAGGCCGGGCTCGGCGATCAGGTCAAGTCGTGGATTGGAACCGGCCAGAACCTGCCGATCAGCGCGCACCAGCTTCAGGAGGTGCTGGGCAGCGATACGGTGCGCCAGCTTGCCGTTCGTTTCGGCATTCCGGCGGATCAGTTGTCCGCGGTTCTGGCTCAGGTTCTGCCGGATGCCGTCGACAAGGCCAGCCCCGATGGTGCGCTGCCCCCTGCGGCGTGAGCGGAATCGGGCTAACGCCCTGTCATTTCCGGGAAAATGGCTGTTTCGCTAATGCGAGGCGAAATTGCGGCGTTGCATTAGCCGATCCCTGCCCTGACCTGCGTGCAATGCCCCTGGAACCCGCCTAATTATTTGATATTACTTTATTATATCGCTTAACCGCGGGTCCCGGTTTATCTGGCCAAAGAGGGCCTCCCTGTGTTATACGCCTGCGGGCGTCAAACTGGCCAAACCGGGAAAACGGCAGGCCCGCGAATGCGCGTAAGCGTGATGGAGCAGGGTGTTGAAGCACAAATACGTCGTCGGAGAGACTGTCTATTTCACTGCCAGCAACGTGGCGCGGCCAGCCGCGAGCGGAACCTACGAGGTCATCCGCCTGCTGCCGACCGATGGTGACGACTGCCAGTACCGCATCAAGAGTTCGACGGAAGCCTTCGAGCGCGTCGCGAAGGAAAGCCAGCTCGTCACGGCCTGACGTCTCCGGCCTGACGGAATTTCGCCGCGGTTGCGGCGCTTGGTCTGGTTCGCACCCATAAGGATCGCGCATGAACCGGGCATTGGCGACCTCTATCGAGAATTTCTGGCAATCTCAGAGCCTGCCGATGTGGTTGACGCTTCTGGCGGCCGGCGTCTTTGCCATCGTGCTGATGGTGACGCTGTTCCGTGCCGAGCGATCGGTCGCGAACGGGGCGCTCACGGTCATCACCCTCCTGGCTATCGGCATTGCGGTCGCCACCATGATGCGGGCATCGGGGGGCGGTGCGCTGCCGGCCGCCGGAACGTCGCCGGGTGCGCACGCCTCCGCGTCGTTGCCGGCGCTGGCGTGCCTCGACGGGCTCGCTGGAGATACCGTTGAAAACGCCTGCGAGAAATCGCTGTTCGCGTCGGCCGATTCGCTGGCGGCGGGGGTGTCCTATGCCGCGGCCCAGATGTCCCGGCTGGCCTCGTTCGGGAGCGCTGCGGCGGCGCACGAGGCCGTGCCCCCGGAACTCAATGCCTTGCGCCGGACCATCGAGCGCGACCGCTATGGTCTGGTGGCGCAGGTCCTGACCACCCGCGACGGCTGTACCCTGGCGTCGCCGTGCCCGTTCTTCCAATACCTCACCAATTCGGCGCAGATCTCGTCGAACATGGATGATCATCGCTACGACAGTCTGGTGGCGCGGTATGCGCCGGCATGGGGCGTGGCATCCGTACCGCCTGTCGCAGCTGAAAACGCATCGGTCCCGGCCGCGGCGCTGGCTCCGTCAATGCCGACGGGGCGGCCGATGTCCGGCGATTTCCCCAGCGCGGCCTCGATCCCGCCGGTCAACATCATGACGCCCGAGCCGTCGGCGCAGGGCTCTCAGGCCGCTCACCGCGCGGCGGAGCCGGCCCCCGTGCGTCCGTCGCCGGCGGCGGCCGCCGCCAGCAACGCTGCGCCTGCGCCGGCCGCGCCGAAGAAACCTGCGGCGCAAAAACCCGCGCCGCAGAAATCGCGTGCACAAGCGCCGGTGCAGCTTGCACCTCCCGCGGAGAGCGATGATAACTGATCGCCGCGCGCGCGATGCCGCGTGCGGTGTTATGATCGCGCTTGCGTAGCCGTCGGACCATGCCGCTTCATCTCATCAAGCTCAGTGTCGGCGCGACCTCGGTCAAGGACCTGAAGGGCTGGATCGCCGAGCGCGTGCGCCAGCACAAGGCCAAGGGGCAGCCGCCGCGCCATATCCACATCACCCGGATGGTGCCGAAGCGCGTCGACGAACTGCTCGACGGCGGATCGATCTACTGGGTCATCAAGGGTGAGATCGCCGCGCGGGAGAAGCTGTGCGGCATCGAGCCGTTTCGCGACAAGGACGGCATCGGCCGCTGCCGGCTTATCATGGAGCCGAAGCTGATCCCGGTGTCGCCGCGCCCGATGCGGCCGTTTCAGGGCTGGCGCTATTTCGATCCGAAAAGCGCGCCGCCGGACCTTGGCAAGGCGGCGGAAAGCGTCGCCGCCATGCCGGAGCCGATGCGCCGCGAGCTGCGCGAACTCGGGCTGCTGTAAACCTCGCGCTTAGACCCGGATGTTGTCGATCAGGCGGGTGGTGCCGAGTTTCGCCGCCACCAGAAGCCGCACCGGACCTTCCTTGACCGAGGCGACCGGAGCGAGGGTTTCGGCGTGGCGCGCTTCGAGATAATCGACCACGAAGCCGGTGCGGCCGATGGCTTCCGCGCCGTCGGCGAGGGCGGCGTTGAAGCGGTCGCCGCCGCGCAGCCGCTTCGCCGTCTCCTTGAGCGTGCGGAACAGCACCGGCGCGGTGCTGCGTTCTTCCGGCGAGAGATAGACGTTGCGCGACGACATCGCGAGACCGTCGCGCTCGCGCACGATGGCGCCGCCGATCACCTTCACCCCGAGGTCGAGGTCGCGCGCCATCCGCGTCACCACCTTGAGCTGCTGGAAGTCCTTCTCGCCGAACAGCGCCATGTCCGGCCGCACCTGGGTGAACAGCTTGGTGACCACGGTGGCGACGCCGCCGAAGAAGTGCGGGCGGAAGCGGTCTTCCAATCCGGCGAGGGCGGGGCCTTCGGGTGCGACACGGGTCGCGAACCCGTCCGGATACATGGTTTTGGCATCGGGATGCCAGATCAGGTCGACGCCTTCGGCCGCCAGCTTGGCCAGATCGGCCTTCCAGGTGCGCGGATAGGAACCGAGATCCTCGTGGGCGGCGAACTGGGTCGGGTTGACGAAGATCGAGACCACGACCTTCTTCGCGCGCCGCCGGGCGAGGCGGACCAGCGAGATATGGCCGTCATGGAGCGCGCCCATGGTCGGCACCAGCGCCACGGTGGCGTTGCGTTTGCCGAGTTCGGCGCGGGCGCGATGAAGGGACTGAAGCGTGCGTGCGATCAGGGGCTGGGTCATGGGTGGCGTTGTCTGGAACTTGAAACGGGCGGGGGCGCGACACTACCAACAACGCCGCGCGCCGCCAACGGCATCGCGGCCGTGCGCGCTGATATCGGCACGACCGGAAAATCCGGATTTTCGGGCATGGGTGCGGCCGGAGCGCCGTTCCCGATGATGGTTTATTTGCGATAGGGGGCTTCTCCGCCGTGGATTCGCCCGTTTGCCTCACCACATAAATGGTGGAAGAAAAACTGGCATGTTTGATGCATCGCACAAAATGGCGGAACGGGGACGGGCTGATTGAAGGCGCTGTCATTGCCCTGTCGTCAGGCTGTCGCGATCCGGCTGGACAAGGATGAGAGTTTTTACGAGTTTCTGAACGGCCGGGTTGGTTGCGTCTGCGTGTGACGCATGCGGACCGGTTTCCGGTGATCGAGGACACGATGAAGCGCGGAATTTTCGTCCTGCTTGGTCTGTTGGTCATTGTGGTGGTCGGGTATCTGACCGCCAGCAAGTGGGCTATTCGTCACGAGACGCTGACGTTCTACGATGTCGCGCGCAATCGCCCGGTCCAGGTTGCCGTCGCCGTGCGGCGCGACCGGGAGATGCGCGCCGATGCCGGCATGGGCGATCTGCCGGTGGCCATCGTCAATCACGGCAATACCGTGAAGTTCACCGAATATTCGTTCCTCGCCAACGTGCTTGCCGCGCGCGGCTATCTGACGATCAGCATCCAGCACGATCTGGACACCGATCCGCCGCTGGTGACCAAGGTCGGCGAACTGTATGTCGGCCGCCTGCCGGTCTATGAGCGCGGCGTGGCGAACATCGAGTTCGCCATCGCACAGATGAAGAAGATCGAGCCGAACGCCAACTATCATCATCTGACGCTGGTCGGGCATTCCAATGGCGGCGACATCTCGATGTATTTCGCCAAGACCCATCCTGATGCCGTGAAGAAGGTGGTCACGCTCGACAATCTGCGCGTGCCGTTCCTCACCCAGGGCAAGTTCAAGATCCTGTCGTTCCGCTCCGCCGATCCCGTCTTCAAGACGGATCCCGGCGTCGTGCCGGATACCGCAACCTGCGAGGAGTCCGGCATCACG
This sequence comes from Bradyrhizobiaceae bacterium, assembly GCA_020544565.1. Taxonomy (GTDB): domain Bacteria; phylum Pseudomonadota; class Alphaproteobacteria; order Rhizobiales; family Xanthobacteraceae; genus Afipia. The sequence goes on along the minus strand of CP078014.1, from coordinate 1,535,087 downwards.
GTGGTGAATACCGATTTCCAGCACACCGACATGAGCGATCGCGGACCCGACAAGGTGAAGACCTCGATTCAGGGCGTACTCGACAAATTCCTGGCCGATGACAGCAAGCTCGCACCGGTCGACACCAACAAGATCGTGGTGCCGGAGCCCGGATCGGTGGCGCAGGCCGCGCCCGCCAAGCGCTAAACGACATCTGCAGACTGGGACGCCGGGCCGGCGAAGCTCGGTCGTCGTTCGCACGTTTGCGTGAAATGCATCGGGGCGGCTCGCTTTTGGCGAGCCTGCGTTTCCGATCCGGCCTATGAATCCGATGGCATGACTTCTGCTTCGTTGAGTTCGTCCGGATCGCGAATGAGGTGATAGCCATGGTCACGATCAACTCCCCCCAGCCTCTGACCCGCATGCCGCCGATGGGCCGGCCGCCGCTCGTTGCCGTCAGCGACGACGAATGCGTCGCACGCCTTGCCCGCGCGGTGGCCGAGCACGACGACCACAGGCTGCAGGAAGTCGCCGAACTGATCGGCCGTCTCGCGGTGCCGATCGAGTGAGGCCGCGCCGGCGCGGATTGACCATCGCAGATCGAGGCTCCACATAAGGCTCGTTCACGAGGCGAGCCGGTATGACGCGCGATCCGACCCATCCCACATCCACCACGCGGCCTGTTGCGCGCGGCGGACACACGGTGCCCGAGACGCCGTCCAGTTCGGCGGATATCGCCGCGTTCGTCGCCAAGGCGCGCGCGATGACACCGGGCAAAGCCGGCAGCGGCCGGCTGATTTTCGCCCTCGACGCCACGCTCAGCCGCCAGCCGACCTGGGACATGGCGTGCCGGCTCCAGGCGGAGATGTTTCGCGAGGCGGGCGCCGTCGGCGGTCTGACGGTGCGTCTCGTCTATTATCGCGGCTTGAGCGAATGCCGCGCCAGTCCGTGGCTGTCGGACACTGCGCAGATCGCCCGCCTGATGAGTCGGATCACCTGCGAGGGCGGGCAGACCCAGATCGGGCGGGTGCTGTCCGATGCGCGGCGCGAGGCGATCGCGTCGGGCGTGCGCGCCATCGTCTTCGTCGGCGACGCCATGGAGGAAGACGTCGATGCGCTGTGCGCGACCGCCGGCGAACTCGGCCTGCTCAAGGTGCCGTGCTTCATGTTCCAGGAGGGGCATGATCCGGCGGCGGAGGCCGCGTTCCGCGAGGTCGCTCGGCTGAGCGGCGGCGCGTGGTGCCGTTTCGACGCCGGGTCGGCGGCGCAGTTGCGCGACCTGTTGCGCGCGGCGGCGGCCTATGCGGCGGGCGGCCGCGAGGCGTTGACGCGGCTCGCCCGGACTACGTCGGGCGCGGCCGCGCTGCTCGGGCAGATGACGTAATCCGGTCCCGACGGCGCGGCGTTATTCGCCATAGGTCGGCCGGGAAAATCCGTCTATCACCATGGGAGCAGGCGGCCCGGCGCGGACCGTCCGCCGCCCGTTACCTGCAAGGACAATTCGATCCCATGCCGACCCTCATCGCAGGCATCGTCGCCGTCGCTCTGGTTTACGCCGCCCTGAATATCGTCAAGGGCGCGGACCCGAAGTGGCTGGCGAAGGTTATCCGCGCCGGCGGCGGCGTGGTGACGCTCGCCGCGGCGCTGTTCGTCGGCGCGAAAGGCGAACTCGCGGTCGCGATTCCGCTCGGCGTTTTCGGCGCGGGCCTGCTCGGCTGGTCGCCGTTTGGCGCGAAGCTCGGTTCGGCGTGGTCCGGCCCCTTCGGCTGGCCGGGCGGAAAATCAAAGGGGCAGAAGTCGCAGGTACGATCCCAGTTTATAGAGATGACGCTCGACCACGACACCGGAGCGCTTGACGGACGCATTGTTGCCGGAGCCGAAGCGGGGCGTGGTCTCGAGGATTTCACGCTCGATCAGCTGATCGTTCTGGCTCGCGGGTTCGACGCCGAGAGCTGGGCCCTTCTGGAAAGCTATCTGGACCGCAGGTTTCCCGCCTGGCGCGAGCACGCGCAGGGCGAGGGGGCAGGCCGGGGTAGCGGCCACGATCGCGGCGCGGCGGCGAGCGGCAAAATGACGGCGGAGGAGGCTTATCAGATCCTTGGCCTGAAGCCGGGCGCGGGGCGCGAAGACATCAGCCGGGCGCATCGCGGGCTCATGAAGAAACTGCATCCCGACCAGGGGGGCTCGACGTACCTCGCCGCCCGCGTGAACGAGGCCAAGGATACTCTTCTTCGCAATCATCGCTGACTCCAGCACGCAACATCACGCCACAGACTGCGAGCAGCTTGTCCCTCTGTCCCGAATGCCCCCGCGGACGCCCACCGTTGACCGGCGTGATCGATCCGTCGGGTTAAGGTTTTAGAGACCAAACCTTGAAAAATGGTTGTCGCGGCGAAGGCGTCCGCGAAAACTTCTCGCGGAGCCATCGCGCAAAGAAAAAGCCCGCGGCGGATGCGCGGGCTTTTTTGGTTTCGCCGGCGACTGCGCGCGGCGCGATCAGTTGCGGATGGCGATGCAGGAAATGTCGGAGCGCTTCAGCGCGCGGCAGGCGGCTTCGGCGGAGTTCTGGTTGAGGCCGGCGAAGCGGGCGCGATAGAGCGTCTTGTTGCCCTTCGACACCGGCTCGGTGAATGGATCGGCGTCGCTGAGCAGCCGGCTGGCGCTGCCGCGGGCGGCGTTGAGGCGCGAGCGGGCTTCGCTTTCGCTTTCAAGCGCGCCGACCTGGATGATCCATCCGGAGCGGGCGGTCGCCTTGATCGCGCCGTTGTGCTGGATCGTCTGGGTCGGCTGCAGCGCCGCCTGCTGAACCGGCTGCGGCGCGGGCGTCGGGGCCGAAGGCGCCTGCAGCGCCGCGGCCTGCGCGCCGAGCGTGGTCGGAGGCGCGCCGCGACCGGGATCCATCGAGGCCATCGCCTGGGCGTTGGCGGCGGCGACCGGGGCGGCTCCGATCACCACCTGCCCGATGCCGTTGTTGGTGGTCGGCGGAGCGATGGGAAGCGGAGCCGGGAAATCGTTGCGGGCTTGAACGGCGGCGGCTGAGGCGCGGCTCTCCGTCGCCTCGACCGGCTCGGCCTTGCGGGCCGGAGGAATGGCGCTGGTCGCCACCGGCGCATGCGGGGCGGCCGAGGCCACCTTGGTCTGGCCCATGCGGACCTGAACCGTCTTGACCCGCACCGGCATCATCGGCTCGGCCGATCCCGGCATCGCCGCGAAGCTCTGCGACGCGATCACGCCGCTGGTCATCGGCGCGGGCGTGGTGTTGGTGTGGGACCGGGCCGTCGCGGCCGGGGCGGTAGCTGGCGCGCGCGGAGCGGGCAGCGGCACGGGCTTCGCGGCGGCGGAGGCGACGGTGATGGCGCCTTGCGCCTGCACCATCGGCGCGGCGCGGCCGCTCTTGTTGTCGCTTCCGGCATCATCGTCGTCGTCGTTGACCGCCGCGGCGGCCATGCGGGTGTCGCCGCCGTTGCGCTCGGTGATGGCGGCGACGGTGCGGCGGGTCGCGCCTTCGTTGAGATGTTCGGCGAGCAGGTTGCGCATGATCGCGTCACGCGAGCTGCCGCTGCGGCCGCCGAGGACCACGCCGACCAGATAGCGGTTGCCGCGCTTCATCGAGGTGACGAGATTGAAGCCGGAGGAGCGGGTGTAGCCGGTCTTGATGCCGTCGACGCCTTCGACCTGGCCGAGCAGGCGGTTGTGGTTGCGGATGACGCGGCCGCGATAATTGAAGGCTTCGGTGGCGAAATAGCGATAATACCGCGGGAAGCGGTCCTGGATGGCGCGGCCGAGAGTGGCCTGATCGCGCGCGGTGGTGATCTGGTCGTTGTCGGGCAGGCCCGAGGCGTTGACATAGGTGGTCTTGCTCATGCCGAGCGCGCGTGCCTTGCGCGTCATCGCCTTGGCGAAATCCTCCTCGCTGCCGCCGATCGCTTCGGCGATGACCACGGCGGCGTCGTTGGCGGAACGGGTGACGAGGCCCTTGATCGCGTCCTCGACGCGGATGGTCTGGCCCGGTCGCAGCCCGAGTTTGGTGGGAGCCTGCACCGAGGCGTGCTGCGACACCTCCATCGGGGTGTCGAGCCGCATCCGGCCGCTCTCGAGGCGCTCGAACAGCATGTAGAGCGTCATGATCTTGGTCAGCGACGCCGGATGCCGGATCGCGTCCGGGTTGGTCGCCTGCAGCGTGCTGCCGGAATTGGCGTCGACGATGATCGACGCGAATTGCGGGCTATAGCTCGAAGCTGCGGGCGCGTGGTGACGATGGTGCCGGGAGCGGCGGCGCGCATCCGCCGTGTCGGTCGTGAACGCCACGGCGATCGAAACGGTGGCGACGCCAAGAAGGCAAAGGCGGAGCGTGCGCGAAGACGCTGTTTTGACACCGATCATGAATTTCCCCGTCCAGTCCCAGTCTCATCGCCCCGTTCTGAGGCCAAATTTGGTCCGCACCGCCGCCGGATCGTCCGGATGCGCCGCGGCCTCACGCGTTGGCTCCCGGCTTGTCAACCAGATCGGTATGTCCGGCTAAAGCTTTGGAAGAACAACGCTTTCACGTGTTCCGCGAAATGCTCGCGGCGCAGGGAATCAGGGTAGGTCGCCGTGGTTTCAAAAGGGTTAAGCAAGCGTTTCCGAGAAGCGCAGGATTTGCTTTGGATGAATCTAACTTGTGCGGCGCACAAAAAGTCTTGACAATTTTGTGCGGTGCGATATCTTTAGTGTGCGTTTGGAAGCCGGGTACTTCCCGGCATGAAATTTTTTCAGTCTGGGAAAGGACACCGATATGGCCAACAAAGTGGAAGACATCCAGAACTACGGCAAAGAGCAGCTCGACGCCGCCGTGGCGTCTGCCAACACGTTCTCGAACGGTTTTCAGGCGATCGCGACTGCCTATGGCGACTATGCCAAGAAGTCTTTTGAAGACACCAAGGTTTTGTTTGAGAAGCTGACCGCCGCCAAGTCGTTCGAGAAGGCTGTCGAGATTCAGACCGAGTTCGCGAAGTCGGCTTACGAGACCTTCGTCGCCGAGTCGCAGAAGATCGGCGGTCTCTATGGCGACCTCGCCAAGCAGGCTTACAAGCCGTTCGAGACGCTGGTGGCGAAGGCCACCCCGACCGCCCACTAATTTTCTCGCATCTTTCGCGAAAGAAAAGCCCGGCCGCAAGGCCGGGCTTTTTTGTTGCGGCGAGGGGTGTCTCGATTACCGCGCGAGGCGCAGCTTCGACAGCGCGTTGCCGATCGAGCTGAACGCCGTGCCGATGCCGCTGGCGCTCGTGGTCGAGAAGAAGTTGTCGCTGCTGCTGGCGCAGTAGGACATGACGGTCGACGTGTTGTCGTTGTTGGTGTTGACCTGGATCGTGTAGATGATGACGCTGGCGGCCTTGGCGTTGTCGCAGATCAGTTTCTGGCGGGCATCGATCGTGCTCGTGCTGGTCGAGAAGCGGTTTTCCGTATTGTCGCCGTCCGACAGCAGGATGATGACCTTCGAGTACTTATAGTTGGAGTCCTCGGCAGGGGCATTGAGAGGGGATTGCTGCAACAGCGACAGCCAGCCCCAGGCCAGGCCGATGCCCTGGTTGGTATTGCCGCTGGGCTGCATCGCATCGATCTTGGTCTTGAGCGTCGCCCAGTCGTAGCTCAGCGGCGTGATCGCCTGAGGACAGGCGCTGTACTGCTCCGTCGGGAACTGGGTTGCAAGGCTGGCGGACGCGGCGGCCGTGGCCATGACGGCGTAAGGCGCGGTGCTCTTCACGTCGTAGTCCTTGTCGCGGTCGGTGACGCAGCCATTCCAGGTGCTGTAGGCCGGGAGCGGCGAGGGAGTCCAGGTGCCGCCGACCTTCCTGGCCACGCAGTCGGCCTCATTGGTGATGGTCCTGTTCTTGCTGTCTTTCTTGTTGCAGGTGCCGTTCGCGCTCTGCCACGCGTCCTCCCACAGGTCCCATCGCAGCCACGGCGAGGAGGCCGTCGCGACGCTGCTGATGTTGACGTCCTTGGCGAACGGGATGATCGACACATAGACGTCGCCGGCATTTTTCGCCGATGCGCTCAACTGGTCGATCAGGTTCTTGGCCGCGGTCTTCAGGGCGTCCATTTTGCCCGAACTGGACATCGAGCCGGTGTTGTCGAGCACCAGCGCCACGCGCAGGCGGGTGTTGCCCCAGACCGTGGTCGTGCTCGCGCCGAAGTTGAGGGTGGGATAGCCCGCGATCTTCATGAAGTCGGTGGTCAGCTTGCCGGAGGCCGTCATGACGAGCTGCGAGCCGGCCGTGGTGCTGGTCGTGTAGGTCGCGGACACCAGCACGTTTTGCGCGTCGCGATTGGTGTAAAGGGCGTTGAAATAGTTCTGCGCCTTTTGGGTGAGATTTGCCGAACTCGTCGTCGCCGCGTCTCGGGACAGCATCAGGGCGGCGGAATCGAGCGCCGCCTGCATGGCGGTGCGGGCACTGTTGGCGCGGGCATAGTCGATGGCCGCGCCCACGAATGCGAGGATGGGGACGATCGCGATCGCGAACATCACCGCCACGTTGCCGCCTTCTGCCCGGCGGAACCGGGGGGCGGACCGGCGGACCCGCCCGAACATCGACACGCTGCTGCTCATGACGTCACCCAAAATAAAGAGTTGCTGGGAGGCGGAATAAGCTTCAGGCGTGAAGAGGTAGTAAAATGTTACGAGGAATAACGCGCCCAACCGGCGCCAGGCCCTTCCCAAGCGGGGCGTTGCGAAGATATCGCTAACAGCCGGTTGCCGGCTTGCTTCGAATTTTATCGATTCCCGAAGCTATCAGGCGACGGCTTCCGCCACCGGACGGGAGGAGTCCGGCGGTCATTCGGCCGGGCCGAGACCTGCTTGCGGGGCGGCGGCCGACGACCCATATTGTTAACGCCGTCTTGCCGGACGGCGAGTCTCGGGACGCTGTTTTGGGGATTTTGAACTTTCACGCCATGCTGCACGCGCGCTTACACCTGGAACCGGCCAGGACATCCGGGATATCCGGCGAGACTCTTGTCGGAGAGATTCTTGCCGGCGAGACTGTTGCCACCGCCGCTCCCCGCATGGCCGGGGAGGACGATGGCAAAACCGGACGCGGCGCACCGGGCACCGCGGTCATCACCAAGGTCAAGCCCAAGGCCAAGCGCCCGAACCTCTATCGCGTGCTGATTCTCAACGACGACTACACGCCGATGGAGTTCGTCGTTCTCGTTCTGGAGAAATTCTTCCAGAAGGATGTTGAAGCGGCGACGAAGATCATGTTGCATGTTCATCATCACGGCATCGGAGAGTGTGGCGTTTTTACGTATGAGGTGGCCGAAACAAAGGTGACGCAGGTGATGGACTTTGCGCGAAAACACCAGCATCCTCTGCAATGCGTAATGGAAAAGAAGTAGCATGCGCGCCGGCCGGGAGGAGACGGGCGGCGCGGATGACAGGCAGGCCGGAGTGATCCATCGTAGTGATCCATCACAACCGGTAGCCATCGATGATCGAATGATGTGGCGGGGGCCATAAGGGACGCGAATGCCGACTTTTTCTCAGAGCCTTGAGCAATCCCTCCACCGCGCACTTGCCATCGCAAATGAGCGGCATCACCAGTACGCGACGCTGGAGCATCTGCTGCTGTCGCTGATCGACGATTCCGATGCCGCCGCCGTGATGCGCGCGTGCAGTGTCGATCTCGACAAGCTGCGCGGCAGCCTCGTCAACTATCTTGAGACCGAATTCGAGAATCTGGTGGCGGAGGGCGGCGAGGACGCCAAGCCGACCGCCGGGTTCCAGCGCGTGGTGCAGCGCGCGGTGATTCACGTGCAGTCGTCAGGTCGCGAGGAGGTCACCGGCGCCAACGTGCTGATCGCGATCTTCGCCGAGCGCGAGAGCCATGCCGCGTATTTCCTGCAGGAGCAGGATATGACGCGCTACGACGCGGTGAACTACATCAGCCACGGCATTGCCAAGCGCCCCGGCGTTTCCGAGGCGCGGCCGGTGCGCGGCGTCGACGAGGAGGCCGATACCAAGAGCGGCGACGACGCCAAGAAGAAGGGCGAGGCGCTCGAAACCTATTGCGTCAACCTCAACAAGAAGGCGCGCGACGGCAAGATCGATCCGGTGATCGGCCGCAACGCCGAGATCAACCGCGCCATTCAGGTGCTGTGCCGCCGCCAGAAGAACAATCCGCTGTTCGTCGGCGAAGCCGGCGTCGGCAAGACCGCCATCGCCGAGGGCCTCGCCAAGCGCATCGTCGATGGCGACGTGCCCGAGGTGCTGGAAGCCGCCACGGTTTTCTCGCTCGACATGGGCACGCTGCTCGCGGGCACCCGCTATCGCGGTGATTTCGAGGAGCGGCTGAAGCAGGTCATTAAGGAACTGGAAGCGCATCCCAATGCGATCCTGTTTATCGACGAGATCCATACGGTGATCGGCGCGGGGGCGACCTCCGGCGGCGCCATGGATGCGTCGAACCTGTTGAAGCCGGCGCTGGCCTCGGGCGGCATCCGCTGCATGGGTTCGACCACCTACAAGGAATACCGCCAGCACTTCGAGAAGGACCGCGCGTTGGTGCGCCGGTTCCAGAAGATCGATGTCAACGAGCCGTCGGTGGAGGACGCCATCGGCATCCTCAAGGGGCTGAAGCCGTATTTCGAGGACTACCACAAGCTGAAATACACCAACGACGCCATCGAGGCGGCGGTGAACCTTTCGGCGCGTTACATTCACGACCGCAAGCTGCCGGACAAGGCGATCGACGTCATCGACGAGTCGGGCGCGGCGCAGATGCTGGTGCCGGAGAACAAGCGCAAGAAGACCATCGGCATCAAGGAAATCGAATCGACCATCGCGACGATGGCACGGATTCCGCCCAAGAGCGTGTCCAAGGACGATGCCGAGGTGCTCAAGCATCTGGAATCGACCCTGAAGCGCACGGTGTTCGGGCAGGACAAGGCCATCGAGTCGCTTTCGGCGTCGATCAAGCTCGCCCGCGCCGGCCTGCGCGAGCCGGAGAAGCCGATCGGCTGCTATCTGTTCTCGGGTCCCACCGGCGTCGGCAAGACCGAGGTGGCCAAGCAGCTCGCACAGTCGCTCGGCGTCGAACTGTTGCGCTTCGACATGTCGGAATACATGGAGCGGCACACCGTGTCGCGCCTGATCGGCGCGCCTCCGGGCTATGTCGGCTTCGATCAGGGCGGGCCTCCTGACCGATGGCGTGGATCAGCATCCGCATTGCGTGGTGCTGCTCGACGAAATCGAGAAGGCGCACCCCGATCTCTACAACGTGCTGTTGCAGATCATGGATCACGGCAAGCTGACCGACCATAACGGCAAGCAGGTCAACTTCCGCAACATCATCCTGATCATGACGACCAATGCCGGCGCGGCTGACATGGCCAAGGCGGCGTTCGGTTTCACCCGCAGCAAGCGCGAAGGCGACGACCACGAAGCGATCAACCGGCAGTTCGCGCCGGAATTCCGCAACCGCCTCGACGCTATCGTGTCGTTTGCGCATCTCAATGTCGATGTCATTGGCATGGTGGTGGAGAAGTTCGTGCTGCAACTGGAAGCCCAGCTTGCGGACCGCGACGTCACCATCGAACTGTCGGAACCCGCCAAGGGCTGGCTGATCGAGCACGGCTATGACGAACAGATGGGCGCGCGGCCGATGGCCCGGGTGATCCAGGAATACGTCAAGAAGCCGTTGGCCGACGAGGTTCTGTTCGGCAAGCTCAAGGGCGGCGGGCACGTCCGGGTCGTTCTGGTCAAGGACGAGGCGGGCGCGGACAAGATCGGCTTCGACTATGTCGAAGGGCCGGTGACGCCGAAGCCGGAAAAATTGCCGGGCGCACGCAAGCGCAAGCCCAAGATCGCCAACAAGGCTGCGAACAAGGCCGCCAAGGAGTCGCTGAAAGCGTGATCCTTTCCGCGTGACGACAGACAAAGACGTCAGACGAAAGGCGTCAGACAAAAGCCCGGCCCTCGCGCCGGGCTTTTTTGTGCGCGGGCGGCGGCAGGCGGGACGGCCGCGCCCACTTTCGGCCCGCATGCGGGGCAAGATTGGGCGAAGTCGCAGGGCGCGGTCGGAATCGATGCGTTGCATGTCACCACCAGGGGCGATCGGCTGGGTCGCGGGCGCAGCGCTGGCATGCGCGGCCCAGGTCGCGCTGGCGCAGACGGATGCACCACAGCCCGAGCGCGCACCCGCGTCGCAGGCGGCCGCGCCCGCCGTCGCTGCGGGCGACACCCGCGAGGCGATGTGCCTGATGATCGAATCCGCGGCGTCCGCCAACGACCTGCCGCTGGAGTTTTTCGCCCGCGTGATCTGGCAGGAGAGCCGGTTCCAGCCCGACGCGGTGGGGCCGATGACGCGCAGCGGCCAGCGCGCGCAGGGCGTCGCCCAGTTCATGCCCGGCACGGCGAGCGAGCGTCGCCTGCTGGATCCGTTCGATCCGGTGCAGGCGCTGCCGAAATCGGCGGAATTCCTCAGCGAGTTGCGCGTCCAGTTCGGCAATCTCGGCCTTGCCGCGGCGGCTTATAATGCCGGGCCGCGTCGCGTGCGGGACTGGCTCGCCGGCAGCGGGGCGATGCCGTCCGAAACCCGCACCTACGTCTACGCCATCACCGGGACGTCGGTGGACGACTGGGCCGCCGCCGACAAGGGCGGCGCGATCAAGGATCGCGCGTCGCCTGCGGGGTGCCGCGAGCTGATGGCGCTGTTGCAGCGCGCGCCCAACCCGTTCGTCACGGAGCTGGCGGAGCGGGTGCGGCTCGGCGCGGCGAAGCCGTGGGGCGTACAACTCGCCGCCGGATTTTCGCGCGATCGGGCGCTGGCGATGTATGCCCGCGCCCTACAGCGCCTGGGTGCGGTGATTGGCGATCGCGATCCGAGCCTGTTGAGTTCGATCTTCCGCAGCCGCGGCACCCGGCCGTTCTATCAGGTGCGGGTTGGTGCGGAGACCCGCACCGAGGCTGACGATCTGTGCGGCCGTATCCGGCGCGTGGGGCAGGCGTGCATCGTGCTCAAGAACGCGACCGGGCGGGGGTGAGTGCGGCGTTTCGGGAAACTGTCGCTACGGTTAACGCGGCGGCGTCGATGACGATGAAAGAAATCCAATAGATACGGGCATTATTTCAATCATCGCGAGGGCTGTTATGCTCAACGAAGTGCTAACGCGGTTGCGATGATTTTCGATTAAGTTTTGCGAAACCGTTTTCCAATCATCTGGCTTCGCGCCCGGGAGTTGCGGCGTCGTCGTTGCCAGGAGGTTGTCATGCTGGTTTTTGCGGTTGTCGGCATTGCGTTCGCAGCCCTGTTCATTCTCGGCTCACTGTCGTCGTCGTCGGTGCGCGAGCCGCTGGTCTGAGGCATCGCGTGGCGCGCGGCCGACTCCGCGCGTCCGGGCGCGAAATGCATCTTTCGCGCTGCTGCATCCCGCCAATGCCGGGGAGCGCGCCTTGACGGCGGATCGTTTCATCCGCGTGATGGCTGAGGCGATTCCTCCGGCACGATCATCCCTTGGCCCTTCCTCCGCTCGATTCTCCGAAATGGCATAGCGCTCCCGCCGCTTTCGCGTTCGGCGTCAGGTCGGCGCTGACGTCGATCCTGACACTGGTGCTGTTCGCCACCTTCATCGGCATCGGCGCGCTGGCGCACGATGCCGGTTTCACCTTCGGCTGGGCCGTGGCCGCCACCGTGCTGGTGTGGGCCGGTCCGGCGCAGGTGATCCTGATCTCGAGCTCGCATGCGGGCGCGACCGTGCTGGAATCGGCGCTGGCGGTGACGCTCAGCGCCATCCGGCTGCTGCCGATGGTCGTCGCCGTGCTGCCGATGCTGCGCACGCCGCAGACCCGCATGCGCCATCTCGCGTTGCCCGCGCATTTCACCGCGGTCACCGTCTGGGTCGAGAGTTTCCGCCTGCTGCCGCATGTGCCGCCGCGCTGGCGCATCGCCTTCATCAACGGGCTCGGCGGCACGCTGGTGGCGTTGAGCAGCATCGCAACCGCGATCGGCTATGGCCTTGCCGCCAACCTGCCGCCGCTGCTGGCGGCCGCCATTCTGGCGCTGACGCCGCTGACCTTCCTGCTGTCCACGGCGCGAAACGCGCGTCGCCTGGTGGACAAGCTGGCGCTGGCGCTCGGCCTCGCGCTGTATCCGCTGGTGCAGATGTTGCAAACCGGCGTCGATATCCTGATCAGCGGCGTTGCCGCAGGGACTATCGCCTTCGCCGTTCACCGCTGGCGGAGGGCGACATGACCGCGCTGTTCGGCAACGCCCACGCCATCGCGCTGCTGTTGGTCGCGGGCTTTCTCTCCAACGAGGTGTGGCGGATGCTCGGCCTCGCGATCGGCCGCGGGATCGACGAAGGCTCCGACCTTCTGGTCTGGGTGCGGGCGGTCGCCGCCGCCATCCTGGCCGGCATCATCGCGCAAATCCTGATCACGCCGCCCGGTGCGCTGGCGACGGTGCCGGACGTGGTGCGCTATGGCGCGGCGGTGGCCGGCTTCGTGGTGTATCTGCTGGCGCGCAAATCGGTGTTCGCGGGCGTGCTCACCGGTGAGGCCGTCATCCTCGCCGGCACCTGGGCGCTGGGCTGAACCCGGCTTACCCTCGCAGCGCCGCGATCAGCCGCGTGGCATGGTCTTCCAGCACGGCGACATCCTCCTTGCGGGTGGCGGGCGGAAGCAGCGGCACGCCGTCGATGCGCGGCATGATGTGCACATGCAGGTGAAACACCACCTGTCCGCCGGCGGCCTCGCTGAATTGCTGCAGGGTGATGCCGTCGGCGTTGAACGCCTTCTTGCCGGCGATGGCGATGATCTTCGCGGTGCGCATCACATGGGCGAGATCGTCGGGCGCGATATCCAGGATGTTGCGCGCGGGCGCCTTGGGGATCACCAGCGTGTGGCCGGGCGAGCGCGGCATGATGTCGAGAAACGCCAGCGTGTGCTCGTCCTCGTAGACCTTGTGGCAGGGAAGCTCGCCGCGCAGGATCTTGGCGAAAATGTTGTTGGTGTCGTAAGCGGTCATGATCTGTTCCGGGATTGAAGGGCCGTACCATCGCCGCCACGACGCGCGCGGTCAAGCACGAGGGAATGGGGCCGGTCAGGGGACAGTGGTCCGGTCCGGCACGCCGCCGGCGATTTCATCGATCCGGTCGGCGAGGTCGTTCAGGTCCCGGTGCAGGCCGTCGAGATTGAACGCGAGGCCGAAGATGCGGCCGACGGTGTTGAAATCCAGCGCCCGCATCACGCCGGACTGGCGCAGATCGCCGAATGTTTCGGTGAAGGCGACGAGCGCTGCCGCCGCGTCGTTGCGCTCCACCGGCATGGCGGCACTGAGCGCGGCCGCGCAGCGCCGGGCCAGTTCCGCCTCGGCCCGCAGCAGTTGCGCCGCCGCCGGCGCGAGCGTTGCGGCGACCTGGGCGGGCACCGGCTCGCGCAGCACGCCGCCGATGGCGACGAGGTCGTTGCGCACCCGCCACAGCGTGCGGGGGATCGCCGGCGGAATGCGGTGATCGGCCAGCCGCGAGGCGCGTTCGCGCTCCGCATCGGTCATGGCCTGTTCGACCGCGGTCAGCGCCTGCCGCAGGGCCGGATGTTCGGACGAGGGCGCGAGCGCCTCGCCGCGCTCCAGCGCCTGCGCCTCGGAGAGCAACAGCCGCTCGATGCGCTCCAGAACCGCGACGGAGCGCGCCACCACCACCGCATGGGAGCGCGCGGGAAATACCAGCACCGTCGCCAGCACGCCGATGACGCCGCCCATGCCGATCTCGACGATGCGGTCGAGCACGAAATGCGTCACCGGCATGCCGGGCGGCGTGGTCAGCAGCATGATCACCGCCGTGATCGGCGCGACCCGCAGTGGCGGGCGGATGCTGGCGCCGAGCACGCCGAGCGCGGTGACCAGCACGATGGCGAGGCCGAGGCCGAGCGTTGTCGGCGGATGGAGGGCTGCGGCCACGCCGCCGAGCAGCGCCCCGGCGAAAGTGCCGATCATGCGTTCCGTCGCCGCGCTGAGGGTGCCGCCGATGGAGCCCTGCATCACGATCAGGACGGTGAAGATCGCCCAGTATCCCTGTTCGAGACCGAACGCCTTGTAGGCGGCGAAGGCGACGGCCGCGGCCACGGTGACGCGCAGGGTCTGGCGCAGCTCAGGTATCCGGCGCGTCCAGAAGTCGCGGGTGCGGGCTACGATCGAGGTCAAGGCGTGTCCTGACAGATTACTTTCGGGCCGGATTGATCAAGCTAGGGCGACGGCCACGCGGCGACAACGGTTTTGCGCTTCAGCCGTTGTCGTCGGTCTTGCGGAACGGGCCGGCCTCGGTCAGTTCGCGGACGGTCTCCTGCACATAACCGCGTTCGTGCCTGAGATAGTCGCGCACCGCGCGGCGCAACGCAGGATCGGCGATGTAATGCGCCGAGTAGGTGGTCTGCGGCAGGTAGCCGCGGGCGATCTTGTGCTCGCCCTGCGCGCCGGCCTCGACACGCTTCAGCCCGCGCCGGATGGCGAAGTCGATGGCCTGATAATAGCACACCTCGAAATGCAGGAACGGGTGATGCTCGATCGCGCCCCAGTGCCGGCCGAACAGGGTGTCGGTGCCGATGAAGTTGATGGCGCCGGCGATCCAGCGGCCGTCGCGCCGCGCCATCACCAGCAGCACGTCGTCCGCCATGGTTGCGGCGATGCGGCGATAGAAGTCGCGAGTCAAATAGGGGCGGCCCCACTTGCGCGATCCGGTCTCCATGTAGAACTCGAAGAAGGCGTCCCACGCATCAGGCGTGATGTCGCTCCCGGTCAGCGGATGGATGGTGATGCCATTCGCGAGCGCGTCGCGGCGTTCGCGGCGGATCGCCTTGCGGTGGCGCGAGGCGAGGGTGGCGAGGAAATCCTCGAAGGTGGCATAGCCTTGATTGTGCCAGTGGAATTGCTGGTCGGTGCGCTGCAGGAAGCCGTGCCCGGCGAGGAACGTCCATTCGTCCTCGCGGGCGAAGGTGACGTGCACCGACGAGGCATGGGTGGCGTTGCCCAGCGCGATCAATCCGGCCGCCAGATGGTCGCGCACACGCGCGATATCGGCATCCCCTCGCACCAGCAGGCGCGGACCGGTGGCGGGCGTGAATGGCACGCTGGCCTGCAGCTTCGGGTAATAGCTGCCGCCGGCGCGGTGATAGGCTTCGGCCCAGCCATGGTCGAACACGTATTCGCCCTGCGAATGATTTTTCAGATAGCACGGCACGATTCCGACGATCTTGCCGCCGCAGCGCGCCACCAGATGGCGCGGCGCCCAGCCGGTGCGAGGAGCGGCCGAGCCGGAGGCTTCGAGGGCGGTGAAGAACGCATGCGCGACGAACGGGTTGTAATCCCCGTCCGGATTGGCGCAGGCGTTCCAGTCGTCGGCCGCGATCTGGCCGGCCGAGGACACCGCTTCCAGGGCAATGGCGTGGGAATCCGTCAAGGAGCAGGGCACCGTATTCTGACAAGCCGAGTCCGGTATGAATAACAGATCGGGCGTCGCGCCGCAGACTTCAAGTCTCCGGGATCGGCCTTGCGGCCTATTCGGGAACGAAACCCTCGAACGTCATCTGGTCGGCATGGCGCGCGCTGCGCGCGCGCTGTTCCGGCGTCCGCACCGTCCAGGTGATGAGCGCGCAGCCGAAGATGTTCCGTGCGATCCACGGCGCGGGCGCCGGCAGATCGTCGACGCGGTAGCTGACGAAATGTGGCCGGGTGCGGAAGGCGTGGCGCAAAGCGACCATCTCGTGAATTTTTTCGGGCGGTAGCTGCTTCCATTCGGCATCGCTGTAGTGGCGCTCGGCGACGATGCCGCGCGGCAGGTGCGGAATCAGCACGCGGAGCGTATCGACCTGATCGGGATCGAACGACATCCCCGCCACCGGCCCGCGATAGGCGCGCAGCACTTCGGCCATCCGCGCCACCAGCCGGCGGTCGCCGTCGAAGCGGCTTTTCACCTCCAGCACAAGCGGAGTCCGGCCATCGACACGGGCGCAGAGGTCGCCGAGCGTCATCATGCGCTCGGTCGTGTCCTTGAACGGCACACGCTTGAGGTCCGCCGCCGTCATCGTCCGCAGATCGCCGCGGCCTTCGGTCAGGCGGCCGAGCACATCGTCGTGATGCACCATGGCTTCGTCGTCGGCGCTCAGTTGCAAGTCCACTTCGATGGCGAAGCGGCCCGCCACCGCGGCCTCGATGGCCGAGGGCATGTTCTCGACGATGCCGCGGGCGCGGTCGTGCAGCCCGCGATGGGCGATCGGCCTTGCGGTCAACCAGGCGGGCGCGCGCGCCATTGCCTCACGCCACCTCGAACACGCCTTCGACCTCCACGGCGGCATCGCCGGGCAGGGCGGCCACGCCGACGGTGGTGCGGGCGTGGCGTCCCTTGTCGCCGAACGCCGCCACCATCAGGTCCGACGCGCCGTTCAGCACCTTCGGTCCTTCGAGAAAATCCGGCATCGAATTGACGAAACCGCCGAGGCGCACCACTCGCGTCACCTTGTCGAGATCGCCGAGCGCCATCCGGACCTGCGCCAGCAGGTTGATCGCGCAGCCGCGCGCCGCGGCCATGCCCTGCTCGAGGGTGACGCCGGAGCCGAGCTTGCCCTTGGCGATGAGCTTGCCGTCGGAGGTGCGACACACCTGTCCGGAGACGAACAGCAGGTTTCCGGTGCGCACGAAGCCGACATAGTTGGCGCTCGGAGGATTGGGCTCGTCCAGCGTGATGCCCAGCGCGTTCAGTTTCTGCTCGACCGTTCCCGCCATGACGCTCCCTCGCATGTCAGATGGATGTGTCCGGGGATTGCGCCCGGCGCTGTCGTGCCGGCCGCGTCCCGGCGCATGCTATGATGCCCATCGCGCACATCCATGCAAGCCGGCCGATGCCGCGCTTTTGACCGGAAAACCGCGGCTTCCCTCGGCATTTGCCCCGGTTGCGGCGCAATCCGGCGGCTATTATCGTTCGATTCGTTGCATTCCAAGGAGACGCTATGCGTCACGCCCGCCCGATTTCTCGCCGGATTTTCGATATTCGATTGCTCGTTCTGCCGCTGGCGCTGTCGGCGGCATTTGCCGGAGCGGCCGTTGCCGCGCCCGCGCCGTCAGTCTCCTTCCTTCCGCATCAGGCGGTCTACGATCTGAGCCTCAAGACCTCGCGCGGCAATGTCAATGTCAACAGCGCGCGCGGCCGCATCCTGTACAATTTCACCGGCAGCGTCTGCGAGGGCTACACCACCGAATTCCGGCAGGTGTCGCAGATCGACACCGGCGAGGACAGGACCATCACCAGCGACCTGCGCTCGACGAGCTGGGAGGATGCCGACGGCAAGACCTATCGCTTCAAGGTCGAAACCCGCATGAACGAGGCGGCCCCGACCTTTGTCGATGGCATCGCCGAGCGCGACGGCTCGACCATCAAGGTCAAGCTGAAGCAGCCGGCTGCGAAGACCTTCACCATCGACAATGCCGTGTTTCCGACCGAGCAGATCAAGCGCATCATCGAGGCCGCGCGCGAGGGCAAGTCGCTGCTGGAGCTGACCGTCTATGACGGCTCGGACGACGGCGAGAAGGTCTACAACACGCTGACCGTGATCGGCCAGCCGATCCCCGGCACCAAAGCGCCCGCGACCCCGGACGCCACCACCAAGAACGACAGGTTCAAGGCGCTGACGCGCTGGCCGGTGACCGTCAGCTATTACGACAAGGCGACGCAGTCGAAGTCGGGCGAGCAGACGCCGGTCTATGCGATGTCGTTCGAGCTGTTCGAGGACGGCGTGTCGCGCGCTCTGGTGCTCGACTACAACGATTTCGTCATCGCCGGCGCGATGGAGAAGATCGACGTCAAGGATGCCAAGCCGTGTAAGTAGAGCGTGCCAACTGCTTGCAACCTTTCAATTCGTCGTCATGCCCGGCCTTGTGCCGGGCATCCACGTCTTTTGAACAAAGTAAGCAAGGCGTGGACGGCCGGGACGAGCCTGGCCCTGACGATGTTACGGCATCTCACTCCGTCTTCGCCGGTCCGCCATAGGCGATGCCGCGCATGACGGCAGCGTCGCCGAACTTGCGGCGGACGTCGTCCATGGCGCGCTCGGCGTGGGCGGAGCGCCGGTCCAGCAGATCGTGATCGTCCGCCTCATGGCCCGGCCGCAACGCGCTGACGCCGGCGCCGATCAGCCGGAAAGCAGTGCCGTCGATCTCGCGGCTGAGCATCTCGCGCACGGTGGCGAAGATGCGCGTCGCCAGTTGCGTCGGCACGGCGATCGACTGCGAGCGGGTGCGCTGCCTGAAATCGGCGGTCTTGAGCTTCAGGGTGATGGTGGAGCCGGCGAGGTTGCCGGCCTTGAGGCGGAACGACACCTTCTCGCACAGCCGCCACAGGATCTTCTCCAGCGTCGTGAAATCGCGCACGTCGGTGTCCAGCGTGGTTTCGGTCGAGATGGTCTTGGCGCCGCGATCCGGCACCACCTTGCGGTCGTCGATGCCGCGCGCCAGCCGCCACAGCCGCCGCCCTTCGGGGCCGAACTGCTTCATCAGGTCGGTCTCGTCCGCCCGCTGCAAATCGGCGATGATGCGGAAGCCGCGCTGGGCCAGCTTGTCCTGCGAGGCGGGTCCGACGCCGTAGATGAAGCCCACCGGCCGCTGAGCCAGCATGGCGCGGGCCTCGTCCTGATCGAGCACGGCGAAGCCGCGCGGCTTGTCGAGGTCGGAGGCGATCTTGGCGAGAAACTTGTTCGCCGACAGGCCGACCGAGACGGTGATGCCGATCTCCCGCTCCACCTGCGCGGCGAACCGCGCCAGCACCTTGGCCGGCACCATGCCGTGGAGCAGGGTGGTGCCGCTGAGATCGAGGAACGCCTCGTCGATGGACAGCGGCTCCACCAGCGGCGTCAGCGCCAGCATCGCGTGGCGGACCTCGCGGCCGACGCGGACGTATTTGGCCATGTCCGGAGGCACCACCACGGCCGCGGGGCACAGTTCGCGCGCCTTGAACATCGGCATTGCCGAGCGCACGCCATAGGTCCGCGCGATGTAGCACGCCGCCGACACCACGCCGCGGCGGCCGCCGCCGACGATCACCGGCTTGTCGGCAATGGCGGGATTGTCGCGCTTCTCGATGGTGGCGTAGAACGCATCGCAGTCGATATGAGCCAGCGCCAGCGTCCCAAGCGCGCGATGGCGGATCAGGCGGGGCGAACCGCAGGCGGCGCAGCGCACGGCCCTTTCGGCCGCGTCCGACAGGCAGTCGCGGCAGAAGGCGGTCAGGGCGACGGCCGGGCGATCGCTCAACGGAGACTACTCCCAGCGCGGGTCCAGCACTTCGCGGGCATTGGCGACCGCTTCCGGCGTCAATTGCGACGACCGGGCGAAGGCGGTGACCGTGGCGTCGTCGCGCAGGACGAAATCCAGCACCCCGGCGAGAAATTTCGGGTCCGCCGCGGATGCCCGCAAGGTCTGTGGTCCGATACCGCTCTCGGTCAGGAACGACCCCAGCCGCTCGGGCTCGGAGGCGAGAAAGGAAAGCGCCTGAATCGCAACAAATTCAGCGACTTCCCGAGGATCGGAGGGGCTTTTTGCCATGGCCGTCGTTTGCCTTTCCGTAACTTATCATCTCTACTTTGAGCCACCATGCCCGAGTCACCACGGCATGGCGACTTCATTGCTTTGGACATCGGCGGGGCTTTGGGCACCAGCAGACGCGCCGCGGACATGGGAGGGGCGGGATGGCGAAAACCGTCCTGATCGTCGAAGACAACGAACTCAATATGAAACTCTTCCGCGATCTGCTGGAAGCCCACGGCTATCGCGTCGTCGGAACGCGCAACGGGGTCGAGGCGCTCGATCTCGCGCGCACGCATCGGCCTGACCTGATCCTGATGGATATCCAGTTGCCCGAAGTGTCCGGCCTCGACGTCACCCGCTGGATCAAGGACGACGCGGAGCTGCGCGCCATTCCCGTCGTCGCGGTGACGGCGTTCGCGATGAAGGGCGATGAGGAGCGCATCCGCGAGGGCGGCTGCGAGGCGTATCTGTCCAAGCCGATTTCGGTGGGCAAGTTCATCGAGACGGTCCGGCGCTTCGTCGGCTAGGAGTAACTGATGTCCGCGCGTGTTCTGGTCGTCGATGATGTGCCCGCCAATGTGAAGCTGCTGGAAGCGCGCCTGTCGGCCGAGTATTTCGACGTGATCACCGCCAATTGCGGCATGCAGGCGCTGGAGGTCTGCGCGCGGGCGGAATGCGACATCGTGCTGCTCGACGTGATGATGCCGGATATCGACGGCTTCGAGGTCTGCCGCCGGCTGAAGTCCGATCCGCGGACGCATTTCATTCCGGTGGTGATGGTGACGGCGCTCGACAGCCCGGCGGATCGGGTGCGCGGCCTCGAGGCCGGCGCGGACGATTTTCTTACCAAGCCGGTGTCCGACGTGGTCATGATCGCGCGCGTGCGCTCGTTGACGCGGCTCAAGATGATGACGGACGAGTTGCGCATGCGCGCGCTGACCTCGCTGGAGATCGGCGCGAGCGCGCCGGAGCGCAGTGCCATCGCCAACACCGGAAAGGGCGGTCGCATCCTGCTGGTGGACGACCGGCCATCGTCCTACGAGCGGCTGGCGCCGGTGCTCGCCACCGAGCACACCGTGGACGTCGAGTCCAATCCCGCCGAGGCGCTGTTTCACGCCGCCGACGGCAACTACGATCTGCTGATCGTCTCGCTGGGCCTCGAAAATTTCGACGGGCTGCGGCTGTGCAGCCAGGCCCGTTCGCTGGAGCGGACCCGCAGCGTGCCGATTCTGGCCATCGCCGATGCCGACAACAACGCGCAATTGCTGCGCGGGCTGGAAATCGGCGTCAACGACTACCTGCTGCGGCCGGTGGACAAGAACGAGCTTTTGGCGCGGGCGCGCACCCAGGTCCGCAGGCGCCGCTACACCGATCACCTGCGC
Source organism: Bradyrhizobiaceae bacterium (assembly GCA_020544565.1). Classification (GTDB taxonomy): domain Bacteria; phylum Pseudomonadota; class Alphaproteobacteria; order Rhizobiales; family Xanthobacteraceae; genus Afipia. The sequence continues at coordinate 1,514,179 of CP078014.1, read as the reverse complement.
GACAACGTGCAGGCGTCCATCGAGATGGCGGTGACCGATCCGCTGACCGCCCTGCACAACCGCCGCTACATGGAAACCCATCTGGCGACGCTCGCGGAGCAGGCGGCCCAGCGCGCGCGGCCGCTGACGCTGATGATGCTCGACATCGACTATTTCAAATCGATCAACGATACCTATGGTCACGATGCGGGCGACGACGTGCTGCGCGAGTTCGCGTTGCGGATTCGCAAGTCCATCCGCGGCATCGATCTGGCCTGTCGCTATGGCGGCGAGGAGTTCGTCATCGTCATGCCCGAGACCGACCTGCACGTGGCGGGCATGGTGGCCGAGCGCCTGCGCCGCGCCGTTGCCGGCGAGCCGTTCGCGGTGGGCAAGAACGGCAAGCGGCTGGACGTGACGATCTCGATCGGCATCGCCAGCCTCGATGCCAAGGGCGAGGCCATCGCAGACGTTCTCAAGCGCGCGGATCTGGCGCTCTACCGCGCCAAGCACGACGGCCGCAACCGGGTCGTCGCGGCTGCGGCTTAAATTAGGCTAAGCCTTTTTTGCGGCGTCGGCCTTGTTTGCGTTGGCTTTGGCGGTGTCTTCCTCGGATTCGAAATACATGCCCGACATCGGGTCGATCCAGCACAGGTGATCGTGGACCTGCTTGACCCCGGCGACGTTTTCCGCCGCCACGACGATGGCCTGGCGGATGCGGTCGTCGGTGATGACGCCGCAGAGATCGACCACGCCCTCGCGCACGAACACCTCGATGCCGGTGGTGGACCATGCCCGTTTGTCGAGTTCGGCAAGGATGCGGTCGCGAATCTGGTCGTCGTCGGCGCTGGGCTCGGGCATCTCCCGGGCGAGGCCGGCGAGGGTGCGCACGAAATTCTGGCGGCTGATGATGCCGACCAGCCTGTCGCCCTTCATCACCGGCAAGCGCTTGATCTGGTGTTTTTCCATGGTCGCGACCACGTCGGAGAGCGGCGTGTCCTCGTTCACGGTGCGCACGTCCGGCGTCATGACGTCACGCACCTTGCGGCCGGCGACGTGGACGTACTCTTGGGCCTCGCGGCCGGGGCCGAGGATCAGCTCCAGCCAGCGCGGCCGCTTGCGCTGGGTGCCGATTTCCTCGCGGCGCAGAAGGTCGCGTTCGGTCACCATGCCGACCAGCGCCCCGTTCGCATCGACGACGGGCAGGCCGCTGATATGGTGCTCCAGCATCAGCCGGGCGACGTCGGCGACCGCTGTGTCAGGCGTGACGGTGATGACCTTGCGAGTCATGATATGATGCGCTTGCATGGGGCAATCTCGATATTGATAGGCCGGGTGGCTGCGGACCGATTCCGTGCGCCGGCCTGTACGAGTGTCCGACGCCCGTCCGCTGCAGGCTTTGATGCAACTCAAGACCCGCGCGCAGGCTGTCGCGATAGGCTCTGGCAGTCAAGGAGGGTGCAATGGCGATCCGGGATTTCTTGCTTCCTCTCGTGAGCTATCCGAGGCCGGTCACGGAGGCCGCGATCGAGGCCGTCGTCGCCCTGTGCGCCGGTCTCGTCCGCGACGGCGAGGGGGCTGCGGTGAAGACGCGGCTGTCGGCGCTCGTCTACGAGATCGAGATCGAATCCGGCCTGTATTTCGAAGGCGCGCATGCCGGTGAATTCCTGGCGTCGCAAGCCAAGAAGAGCGCCGCCAACGCGCAGCAGCTTGTCGGCTGGTTCGAGGCGGCGGTCTCCCGCCACGCCGTGCTGCATCGCTGCAGCCTTGAGCGCGGGACGTTCTACCAGGTTCGCGGAAAGTTGATCGAGGCGGCGCGGCTGCATCACCTCACGGTGCTGCCGCTGCGCCGGGACGACGAGGATCAGTTCGACGGCGTCGAAGGCGTGATCTTTGAATCGGGGCGGCCGGTTCTGGTGTTCCCGCAGACGCCGGGGCGGCGGTTGGCGACGTCCTTCGACCACATCGCCATCGCGTGGGACGCGAGCCGGCCCGCCACCCGTGCGGTGTCGGATGCGATGCCTTTCCTGCGTCAGGCCAAATCGGTGCGGGTCTTCACCGCCACCGACGACAAGCCGCTGTCATCGGCCCAGAGCCAGCAGTTCATCGCGCATCTGGCCGGGCTCGGCGTCAATGCCGTGCACGAGGACGTCAGGAAGACCGACAGCCATTCCATCGGCAGCTTCATGGAAGCCTATGTGGCGTCCCGCCAGATCGACCTGCTGGTGATGGGCGCCTATGGCCATTCCAGATTTCGGGAATTCATCCTCGGCGGGGCGACGCGCTCGATTCTGACCAATCCGCCGGGCTGGGTGCTGCTGTCGCACTGAGGCGGTCGGGGCCAGCGGGGCGAAGCGCGGCTGCGGAAGGTGGGCCAGCCCGGTCGCCCTGACGTGGTCCGGAAACGCAAAACGGAGCCGAGCGGCTCCGTTTTATTCAGTAACGCGTTGAATTCGTTACTTGATCTTGGCTTCGCGGAACTCGACGTGCTTCTTCGCGACCGGGTCGTACTTCTTCTTCACGAGCTTGTCGGTCATCGTGCGCGAGTTCTTCTTGGTGACGTAGTAGAAGCCGGTGTCCGCGCTGGAAACGAGCTTGACCTTGATGGTGACCGCCTTGGCCATGTTCTGAACCTCGAATGTCAGGAATCGGAGCAGGCCCGACAGATCGAGCTGCATTTGGCGCGCAACCTAGCTTCGAACGGCCCAAAGTCAAGGTTTTTGCCGCGGAAATCCGGCTCATTTGGCCCCCTGAAACCGGTTCCGGCGGCTCCCCGGCGATTCGCGCTCGCGGGGCCGGACGCTCCTATCCGCCCTTGAAATCCCGGGGCGTGAAGCGGAGATCGAGCACTTTCCACTCCTTGTAGCGGTCGGGCGGCAGCATCGTATAGGGCTGGCATTTCTCCAGCGCCTCCATCGCACTTCGCATCAGGAGCGGGCCCGATTTCGAGGCGCTGGCTTCGATCAGCATCGGCTCAGCGGCGAGCCGGCCGTCCCGCCGCAGCGCCACGCGCAGGGTGACCTTGACCTTGTCCGACGGGGAAACCGAGGCGGGCAATGTCGAACAGGTTCGCAGATGCGCGCGCAGCGCCGCGACATCTTCCCGCTTGAGATCGGCGGCGGTGGAGGCGACGGCGTCGAAACCCTCGGACGGTTTCGGGTCGGGCAGGCTGAACATGGTGCCGTATTGTTCGGTGATGTCCGGCTGAGCCACGGGCACTTCGGCCGGCGGCGGGGGTGGTTGCGCTGGCGATGCGGGTGCGAGCGCGGCTGTTTGCCGGCTTGCGGGTGGCGGCGACGAAGCCGGGGCCGGTGGCGGCGAAGGGGGCGGTTCCGCCGCGGCCGGTTGCGCCGGTGGCACCGGTTTATCGAGCGCGCTGAGATCCGGCAGTTGGGGAGTTTCCGGCTTTTTGTCCAGTTCCTTGTCCGGTTCTTGCGGCGGTGCCGGCACCTCGTCGGGTGTGACGAGGTCCACGGTCACCGCTTCGGCCACCGTCGGATCGAACGGACGAACGCTCGCGAGCACGAGCCACGCCGTCACCACTGCGATGTGAACGAGGACGGAGATGGCGGCGCCGGTACGCATTGAACAACTTCAGGGGCGTTGATCTCGCCGGCGTCTGCCGCAGGCTTGGCTCCCAGCATAGCGGGCGGATCAGATCATGTCGCGCCGCCAGTCGCCATTGTGATGATGGTAAAACGGCACGTCGGAGGCATGGGACAGCGGCCCCTGGGCCAGACGATGGGCCAGTTCGCGCAGCACGTTCTTGGTCATCGAGTGCAGCCCGTCCAGCGATGACGAGCCGAGTTCGACCCACACCAGTTCCACCAGTTCCGCATCGGCGTGAACCACACCCTCGACCCGGTGGGCGATGGCCGAGACATCGGCGGTGAAAAACCGGGTGTCGAACCGGCGTACGCGGCCGGGTGGGGTGATGGCGCGGGCGATGAAGAACAGCCCGGACGGATCGGGCAGCAGGCCGGCGTCGGCGAACGGCTTCCATTCGCCGGTGAGCCGGGAGGCCGCGCTGCCCGCCGAGCCCATCGGCCGGCCGAGGCACAGGCCGGTCTCCTCGCAGGCTTCGCGAATAGCCGCCACCGCCAGCGCGCGGGCGCGCGCCGCCGTGATCTTCGGGCTGCCGCAGACGAGCTTGTCCTCCAGCGCCTTCGGAATTTCAGCGGCCACGGGAATGCGATTGTCGGTCGCGTCGACGCGGCCGCCCGGAAAGACGAATTTGCCGGGCTGGAACACGACCTTGTCGTGGCGCTTGCCGACGAGAACCTTCGGTACCCCCGCGCTGCGATCGATCAGCATGAGGGTCGCCGCATCCCTGGGGCGGAGATAGGCGTGGCTGCTATCTTCCTTTTCTTCTCTTTCCGGTTTGATCATGCGGAATCGGCTGCCTTCGCTTTGATCAGAGTGCCTTCCTCGGCCCCTTCGGGGCGGCTTTCATCGAAGCCGTGCATGCGGAAAGCCCATTGCAGGCCGACCACGGCGCCCTTGATCGGTTGCAGCAGCAGCAGCGAGGCGATCAGGGTGAATGGCAGGTAGATCGCGAGTTGCAGCGCCACGGATGGCGCGTAACCGGTCTCGATCCACAACGCGGCCGGCACCACGATGTGTCCGACGATGACGATCACCAGATAGGCCGGAAGGTCGTCGGCGCGATGATGGCTCAGGTTCTCGCCGCAGGCCGGGCAGTTGTCCGCCACCTTGAGGAAGGCGCGGAAGATCTTGCCTTCGCCGCAGTTCGGACAGCGGCAGCGCAGCCCGCGCGCCATGGCCTGCCACACGTCGCGCTTTGGCAACGCAACGGAAGACTGGGTCCAGGTCGTCGTTGGCTCGGCGGCCGGGCTTTCCATCGCTCTCTCCTTTGAAGGGTCTTATCCCTTCCTCGATTTACGCGCCTTGCGGGACGGCTTGCGCGCCTTGGTGTTGCTGGCCGTCTTGTCGCGTCCGGGCCGGGTCTGGCCTGTGGGCGGCACGCGCTTGCGGCCGTCGCGCGGGCGACCGCCGCGTGGGGCGGTCGCACCCTCGGACAGGAGTTCGAAACGTAGCGCACCGGCCACCGGGGCAGCTTCTACCAGACGAACCTGCACCACGTCACCCAGCCGATGCATGGCACCGCTGCGTGAGCCGATCAGGGCGTGGCGGGCTTCGTCGTAATTGTAGTACTCGCTGCCCAGCGTGCGGATCGGAATGAAGCCATCGGCGCCGGTTCCAGCCAGTTTCACGAACAGTCCGGCGCGGGTGACGCCGGAAATCCGGCCTTCGAAAATCGCGCCGATGCGGTCGGCGAGAAAATGCGCGATCAGGCGGTCGGCGGTTTCGCGCTCCGCCTTCATCGCGCGGCGCTCGGTGAGCGAAATTGCCGCAGCCACTTCGTTCAATGTTTCAAGAGTCTCGGTGTCGGGCAGCGCGCCTTCGCCGAGACCGAGCGCGCGGATCAGGGCGCGGTGGACGATCAGGTCCGCATAGCGCCGGATCGGCGAGGTGAAATGGGCGTAACGGCGCAGGTTGAGGCCGAAGTGGCCGTAGTTCTCGGCCGAATATTCCGCCTGCGCCTGCGAGCGCAGCACCACCTCGTTGACCAGCGATTCCGCGTCGCGGCCCTTCACCTGGGCGAGAATACGGTTGAAGACCGCGGGGCGCAGCGCGCCGGTCGCGGAGAACGGCATGTCGAGCGTCCTGAGGAATTCGCGCAGGTTGTGGACCTTCTCCACCGTCGGCTCGTCGTGCACGCGGTAGATCAGCGGCAGCGCCTGCTTCTCCAGCGTCTCGGCGGCGGCGACGTTGGCGAGGATCATGCATTCCTCGATCAGCCGGTGGGCGTCGAGGCGCTCCGGCGTCACCACGCGATCCACCGTGCCGTCGGGTTTGAGCAGGATCTTGCGCTCGGGCAGTTCAAGCTCAAGCGGATCGCGCTCGTCGCGCGCGCGCTTCACCAGATGATAGGCCGTCCACAGCGGCTTGAGGATCGGATCGAGCAGGGGGGCGGTGATGTCGTCGGGCCGCCCGTCGATGGCGGCCTGCGCCTGCGCGTAACTCAGTTTCGCGGCCGAGCGCATCAGCACGCGATGGAACGTATGCGCGCGCTTGCGCCCGGTCCTGTCGATCACCATGCGCACGGCGAGCGCGCCGCGGGCCTCGCCCGGTTTCAGCGAACACAGGTCGTTGGAGATGCGCTCGGGCAGCATCGGCACGACGCGGTCGGGGAAATAGACCGAGTTGCCGCGCCGCAATGCCTCGCGGTCGAGCGGGGAGTCCGGGCGCACATAGAAGGCGACATCGGCGATGGCGACATGGACGATGAAGCCGCCCTTGTTGTGCGGATCGCTGTCGGGTTCGGCGTGAACCGCGTCGTCATGGTCTTTCGCGTCCGGCGGATCGATGGTGACCAGCGGCACGTCGCGCCAGTCCTCGCGCCCCTTGAGCGTGGCCGGTTTCGCATTCTCCGCCTCGCGGAGCGCGTCGGGCGGAAACTCCTGCGGAATGTCGTGGGCATGAATGGCGATCAGGCTGACGGCCTTCTCGGTCTTCAGCGAGCCAAGCCGCTCCTTCACCTTGCCGGACGGCGGCCCGTAGCCGCGCCCGCGCATCAGTTCGACGCTGATCAGGTCGCCGTCCTGCGCGCCGCCTGAGAAAGCCGCGGCGATGGCGAGTTCGCGCCCGGCCTGCTTCTTGTCGATCGGGATCAGGCGGCCGTCGCCATTCGGCAGGCTGCGGAAAATCCCGAGCACGCGATGGGCGGCCTTGTCGAGCAGCTTGATGATGCGGCCGCTGTAAGTGCCGCGCGCGTGCTTGCCGTCGCCCGTCTCGATCCGCAGCAGGGCGCGGTCGCCCACGCCCGCGACAGTGCCGGGCTTCGGCTTGCGCGGCGTGTGGATGTGAATGACCGGAGCGGGGCCGTCGACCTCCTCCAGCCATTCGGCGGGAGATGCGACCAGTTCGCCGTCGGTGTCACGGCCGGTGATGTCGGCGACCAGGGTGGGCGGCAGCGATTTCGCTTCGCGCACCTTGCGGCCTTCGCGTGCGATGACGCCCTCGTCGGCGAGTTCGGCCAGGATCCGGCGCAGCGCCGCGCGCGCCTCGTTCTTGAGGCCGAAATGACGTGCCAGCTCGCGGGTGCCGGCCTCGCCGGGATGCGCCGTGACGAACGCGACGATGCTTTCTCTGTCGGGAAAAGCGGCGGTCGCGTTGCTTTTCTTTTTCATTATCCGTGCGCTTTACCGGCGCTCTTCTTTTCCGCCACTTTGGTGGCCTTGGCGGCAGCGGCCTTCCGGGCCTTGGCGTCCTGCAGCGATACCGGCTCCGCGGCCTGTTTCCTGGGCGCAGCCTTTTTCGCGGCGGTTTTCTTGGCCGCAGCTTTCTTGGCCGCAGGTTTCCTGGCGGCCGTTTTTTTCGTCGCCGTCTTTCTGGCGCCCTTGGCCTTGCCGCCCTTGGCGGCGCGCTCCTCGATCAGCGCGATGGCTTCCTCAAGCGTGAGCTTGTCCGGTTCGATGCTGTCGGGAATGGTGGCGTTGATGCCGTCGATGGTGACGTAAGCGCCGTAGCGGCCTTTCTTGAGCATGATCTTGCCGCCGCGCGCCGGATAGTCGCCGACTTCCTTGCCGGGATCGGCGCCGAAACGGCGGCCGGGCCCCTTGGCGATCTTCTCGGCGATCAGCGTCACCGCGCGGTTGAGGCCGACATTATAAACGTCGTCACCGGCCTCGAGGCTCGCATAGGTCTTGCCATGGCGCACGAACGGGCCGAACCGGCCGATACCGGCCGTGATCATCTCGCCGTCCTCGGGGTGCGGTCCAATATCGCGCGGCAGCGCCAAGAGCTTCAGCGCCAGTGGCAGCTCGACATCGGCGGGCGACATGTTCTTGGGAATGCCCGCGCGTTTCGGTTTCTCGTCGTCGGGATAGTCCTTCTGCTCGCCGAGCTGGATATAGGGGCCGAAGCGGCCGGCCTTGACGGCGACGTTCAGGCCGCTCACGGGATCCTGGCCGAGGCTGCGGTCCTCCGAGGCGCTGCTGGATGCGAGCGGGCGGGTGTAGCGGCATTCCGGATAGTTCGAGCAGCCGACGAAGGCGCCGAACTTGCCGGCCTTGAGATTGAGCCGGCCGGTGCCGCAGCTCGGGCACTGGCGCGGATCGCCGCCATCGGCGCGCGGCTCGTAGATGTGCTCGCCCAGCATGGCGTCGAGCACGTCGAGCACCTCGCTGACCTTGACGTCCTTGATCTCGTCCACCGCGCCGATGAAGTCGCGCCAGAAATCGGCCAGCACCTGCTTCCAGGCGATCTCGTTGTTGGAAATCCGGTCGAGCTGTTCCTCGAGGTCGGCGGTGAAGTCGAACTCGACGTAGCGCGCGAAGAACTTCTCGAGGAACGCCACCACGACGCGGCCCTTGTCCTCGCCATAGAGGCGCTTCTTCTCCAGTTTCACATAGCCGCGGTCCTTCAGCACCTGCAGGATCGAGGCGTAGGTCGAGGGGCGGCCGATGCCGAGCTCTTCCATGCGCTTCACCAGCGAGGCTTCCGAGAAGCGCGGCGGCGGCTCGGTGAAGTGCTGGGTGACGCTGAGGCTCTCGCGCTTGAGGTTTTCGCCCTGATGGATGACGGGCAGGCGCTTGCTGTCCTCGTCCTCGGGATCGTCGTCGCGGCCTTCCTGATAGACCGCGAGGAAGCCTTCGAATTTGACGACCTGACCGGTGGCGCGCATGTCCAGCGTGCGCCCGCCCGCCTTGGCGGTGATGTCGACGGTGGTGCGCTCCAGCTCGGCCGATTCCATCTGGCTGGCGATGGTGCGCATCCAGATCAGTTCGTAAAGGCGATACTGGTCGTTATCGAGCCGCGCCTTCAGCTTCGCCGGCCGGCGCGAGAGGTCGGTGGGGCGGATGGCCTCGTGGGCCTCCTGCGCGTTCTTCGCCTTCGACGAATACTGGCGCGGCGCACCCGGCACATAATCCTTGCCGTAGTCCTCGCCGATCACCTTGCGCGCCTGCGTCACCGCCTCGGGCGCGATGGAGACGCCGTCGGTTCGCATATAGGTGATGAGGCCGGTGGTCTCGCCGCCGATGTCGATGCCTTCATAAAGGCGCTGGGCGATCCGCATGGTGTGCGCGGGCGCGAAGCCGAGCTTGCGGCTGGCTTCCTGCTGCAGCGTCGAGGTGGTGAACGGGGCCTGCGGATTGCGGCGCGCCGGCTTGGCTTCCACCGTGGCGACGGTGTAGGTCGCCGCCTCCAGCGCCTTTTTGAAGTCCGCGGCGTCCGCGCCGTTGCCGATGTCGAGCCGCTGGATTTTCTTGCCGTCGGCGCCGACGAGGCGCGCCTCGAAGGTGTCGCCGCGCGGCGTCGCCAGCGTCGCCAGCAGCGACCAGTATTCCTTCGGGACGAATTTCTCGATTTCGAGTTCGCGGTCGCAGACGAGGCGCAGCGCGACCGACTGCACCCGCCCGGCGGAGCGCGCGCCGGGCAATTTGCGCCACAGCACCGGGGAGAGGGTGAAGCCGACCAGATAGTCCAGCGCGCGGCGCGCCATATAGGCGTCCACCAGCGCGCCGTCGATCTCGCGCGGGTGCTGCATGGCCTCGGTGACGGCCTGCTTGGTGATGGCGTTGAAGACCACGCGCTCGATCTTCTGATCCTTCAGCGCGCGCTTCTGCTTCATCACCTCCAGCACATGCCAGGAGATGGCTTCGCCCTCGCGATCGGGGTCGGTCGCCAGGATCAGCTTGTCGGCGTTCTTGAGCGCCTTGGCGATGTCGTTGAGGCGGCCGGCCGCCTTCGGGTCGGTCTCCCAGATCATCTGGAAATTGGAGTCCGGATCGACCGAGCCGTTCTTGGCCGGCAGGTCGCGGACATGGCCGTAGGAGGCCAGAACCTCGTAGGAGGAGCCCAAATACTTGTTGATCGTCTTGGCCTTGGCGGGCGACTCGACAATGACGAGATTCATCAAGATTCCAATGACTTAATGGAGACAGGCGAGCCTGAATCGGGGCAATCCGCCAGGCAGGCTCGCCCGATACATGGGTAAAAGGGGGTCCGCTGTCAAATCGCGGGCTGGTGATGCGATCCGTTTTGGCGAGTCAATTCCACCATAAGTTGTATATGAACATACTATTGATTGTGCACTTTATACGTGTGTAATAATAAAACGCTCCTTTTAGGATCGATTCCAGCCTCGGAAAGTTCGCGGAATGGCCCCGTGCGGCAAAAATCCCGACGACGTCTCGCGCACCGACTCTCCGGTCGCGGATGGCAGCCCGGTCGAGGCGGCGAGTTTCATTGCCGAGACGGTGGCGGACCTCGCCCTGCTGGCGCGCCGGCACAGGCTGCATATGCTGGCGCACCTCCTGAATATGGCCCGGCTCGAAGCCGACGATTTCGTCCGCAAGCAGGCCCGGTCGGGACGATTCTAGAACGGAGGGGGGCGGGAATCGGGCTCTACAGCAGCGACACCATCCCGCCGCCATGACGCTCCAGCCGCCCCGCCAGTTCGAGTTCGAACAGCACGGTGCGCGCCACCGCGGCCGGGACGCCGGCAAGCCGGATCAGGTCGTCGATGCCGATGGGCGAGGGGCCGAGCAGGCGAACGACCCGTGCGCGTTCGTCGGCGTGCGGTTCGTCGTCGTCCGGGGAATGCGCCGCCGGCTCGCTCACGGGCAATTCGACGGGACGTCCCATCACCGGCTGGACCGCGTCGATGACGTCGACGGCGCTCGTCGTCAGCATCGCGCCCTGCTTGATGAGATCGTTGGTGCCGGCGGCGCGCGGATCGAGCGGCGAGCCCGGCACGGCGAACACCTCGCGGCCCTGCTCGTTGGCAAAGCGTGCGGTGATCAGCGAGCCCGAGCGGTGCGCCGCCTCGACGATGACGACGCCGAGCGCGCATCCTGAGATCAGGCGATTGCGGCGGGGGAAGTCGCGCGCGCGGGGGACGTGGCCGAGCGGCATTTCGGAGATAGCACCGCCGCCCTCGCCGAGGATCGCGTCGAGCAGGCTTTCGTGCTCGGACGGATAGATGCGGTCGTGGCCGCCGGCGAGAACCGCGATGGTGCCGGTCTGCAGCGTGGCGCGATGGGCGGCTTGATCGATGCCGCGCGCCAGGCCCGAGACGATGGCAAAGCCGGCGTTGCCGAGATCGCGGGCGATGGTCTGGGTGAATTTCAGACCGGCGCCGGAGGCATTGCGCGAACCGACGATGCCGATCATCGGCTGGGTCTGCACATTGAGCACGCCGCGCACCCCGAGCAGCGGCGGAGCGTCGTCGATCAGCGCCAGCCGCGGCGGATAGCCGTATTCGCCGGGGGCCAGCAGGGCGACGCCGATCCGCGCGCTGGCCGAGATCTCCCGCTCGGCATCCGCCTCGGTGCAGATGCGGCCGGGCCTTGCCGCGCCACCGCGGCGCGCGAGATCCGGCAGGCGTTCGAGCGCCGCCCGCGCGCTGCCGAAATGATTGACCAGCGAACGGAACGTCCGCGGGCCGACATTGTCGCTGCGGATCAGCCGCAGCCAGTCGATCCGCTGGGCGTCGGTCAGTCGAGTTGCGGCTGAAGGTGTGGTGTCCACGCGGCCCCCCGGTCAGCGGGGAGTGTCGCCCAAGTCGAGGCGATGGACAATCGGGATCGCGGCGGCCTATCCCTTCGCGCCGATCCTGCCTTCGCTGCCGTTCATCAGCCGCCGGATGTTGGCGCGGTGCTTGATCCACAGCAGGGCCGAGAGGATCGCGAACAGAAGCGCCAGTTCGAGATGCTGCGACCACAATAGCAGCGGCGGGATCAGCGCGCTCGCCACTAGCGCGGCGAGGGACGAATAGCGCGACACGATGGCGACGCCGAGCCAGACCACGGCGAACGCTGCCGCCGCCGGCCAGTACAGCCCCAGCAGCACGCCGATATAGGTGGCGACGCCCTTGCCGCCCTTGAACTTCAGCCATACCGGAAAAAGATGGCCGAGAAACGCGCCGAACGCCGCCAGCATCGCGGCGGTGGGGCCTCCGAATGCACCGGCGACGATGACCGCGGCCGTGCCCTTGAGCATATCGAGCAGCAGCGTCGCCGCGGCGAGGCCCTTGTTGCCGGTGCGCAGGACGTTGGTCGCGCCGATATTGCCGGAGCCGATGGTGCGCAGATCGGCCGTGCCGGCGAGCCTGGTGAGGATCAGGCCGAACGGAATCGAGCCGAGAGCGTAGCCGAGCACGATCGCGAGCACATTCAAGCCGGTCATGGGGCCTCACACATGTTCGTAGACGGTGCGGCCGCCCACGATGGTGCGGGCGACGCGCCCGGAGAACCGCGCCTCGTCGAACGGCGTGTTCTTGCATTGCGATTTGAGGTCGGTCGGATCGACCACCCAGGGCGTATCAAGGTCGATCACGATGATATCCGCGGGCGCGCCCGGCCGCAGCGAGCCGCCAGGCAGGCCGAGCAGTTCGGCGGGGCGAGTGGACATCGCGCGGATCAGCGTCTTGAGGTCGACCTGACCGGAGTGCACGAGGCGCAGTCCCGCCGGCAACATCGTCTCCAGTCCGATGGCGCCGTGGGCGGCCTCGGCGAAGGGCAGGCGCTTCACTTCCACGTCCTGCGGATTGTGATCCGACATGATGACGTCGATCAGCCCCGACGCCACCGCCGCGACCAGCGCCGAGCGATCGTCCTCGGTGCGCAGCGGCGGCGACAGCTTGAGGAAGGTGCGGTAGGGGCCGATGTCGTTCTCGTTCAGCGTCAGATGGTTGATCGACGCCGAGGCGCTGACGTTCAGGCCGGCCTCGCGCGCGCGTCGCAGCACGTCGAGCGAGTCGACGCAGGTGAGGGAGGCGGCGTGATAGCGCCCGCCGGTCAGCGCCACGAGGCGCATGTCGCGCTCCAGCACCACCGCCTCGGCGGCGTTGGGAATGCCCATCAAGCCGATCCGCGAGGCGAATTCGCCTTCGTTCATCACGCCTTCGCCGATGAGGTCGGGGTCCTCGGTGTGATGCACGATCAGCGCATCGAAATCGCGGCCATAGGCGAGAGCGCGGCGCATCACCTGCGCGTTCATCACGCTGCGGTCGCCATCGGTGAAGGCCACCGCGCCGGCCGCCTTGAGCAGGCCGATCTCGGTCATCTCCTCACCCTTCATGCCCTTGGTCAGTGCGGCCATGGGATGAATGTTGACGATGGCGGTGTCGCGGGCGCGGCGCAGGATGAAGTCGACCGTCGCGGAATTGTCGATCACCGGGTTGGTGTCGGGCTGGCAGACGATGGTGGTGATGCCGCCCGCCGCCGCCGCGAGGCTCGCCGAGGCGAAGGTCTCGCGATGGCCCGCGCCGGGTTCCCCGACGAAGGCGCGCATGTCGATCAGGCCGGGGGCCACCACCTTGCCGGCGCAATTAATAATGTCTGTGCCCTCGGGCACGCCGGCGGCGCCGATGCCGCGCCGCGCGTCGCGGATCGTGCCGTCGGCGATCAGCACGTCGCCGGAGCCGTCGAGATCGCGCGAGGGATCGATCAGGCGGGCGTTGGCGAGCAGGATGGGGCGGCGGTCTTTCAGCATTGTCGTGCGCCCGTCATGCATTGGGCAGGTTGCGGGCGAGCGCTTCCAGCACCGCCATCCGCACCGCCACGCCCATTTCGACCTGTTCGCGGATCAGCGATTGCGCGCCGTCCGCCACGATGGAGTCGATCTCGACGCCGCGGTTCATGGGGCCGGGATGCATCACCAGCGCGTCCGGTTTGGCATAGCCGAGCTTCTTCTGGTCGAGACCGAAATAATGGAAGTATTCGGAGCTGGACGGCACGAACGATCCGTTCATGCGCTCGCGCTGCAGCCGCAGCATCATCACGATATCCGCGCCGTGAAGCCCCTCGCGCATGTCGCGCGCGACCTCGACGCCCATGCGTTCGATGCCGGGCGGCAGCAGGGTGGAGGGCGCCACCACCCGCACCCGCGCGCCCATGGCGTTGAGCAGGATGATGTTGGAGCGGGCGACGCGCGAATGCAGCACATCGCCGCAGATGGCCACCAGCAGGCCCTCGATGCGGCCCTTGTTGCGGCGGATGGTGAGGGCGTCGAGCAGCGCCTGGGTCGGATGCTCGTGGGCGCCGTCGCCGGCGTTGATGACGGAGCCGTCCACCTTCTGCGCCAGCAGTTCCACCGCGCCGGAGGCGTGATGGCGCACCACCAGAATGTCCGGATGCATGGCGTTGAGCGTCACCGCGGTGTCGATCAGGGTCTCGCCCTTGCGGATTGAGGACGACGCCACCGACATGTTCATGACGTCGGCCCCGAGGCGTTTGCCGGCGATCTCGAATGACGACTGGGTGCGGGTGGAGGCCTCGAAGAACAGGTTGACCTGGGTGCGCCCGCGCAGGTTGCCGCGCTTCTTGTCGACCTGGCGGTTCAGTTCGACATATTCTTCGGCAAGGTCCAGAAGGCCGCTGATCTCGGCCACGGAAAGGCCCTCGATGCCCAGCAGATGCCGGTGTCCGAGGACGAAACTCGATTTTGATGCGCTTGTCATTAAAGCAAGAGCTATAGGGAGACTTGCCGGGCGGAGCAAGGCGGATTCGGCCCGCCCGGAGTTTTCCCCCGCAGATGTCCGGACCGGGCAAACCGGGCAGGAGCAGGGCGGAACCGGGATGGTGTCGGGGATGAAAACAGCGCTCGTTGCGGGACTGGGATGGCTGATGTTGGGCGGCGGCGTTGCCGCGGCCGCGCAACTGCCCGGTGGCTTCGTCTATCTGCGCGATATCGATCCGACCATCATGCAGGACATGCGCTACGCCACGACGAACAATTTCGTCGGCCACGTGCTTGATGGGTATGAAGCCGGGGAGTGCATCGTCACCCGTGCGGTGGGCGCGGCGCTGAAGCGGGTGCAGCGCGATCTCGCGCCGCATGGCCTGTCGCTGAAGATGTATGACTGCTACCGGCCGCAGCGCGCGGTGGACGACATGTACGCCTGGGCGCAGGACGGCCGCGAGACGGCGGCGCAGCACCGCTACAATCCGGGCATGAGCAAGGCCGACCTGTTCCGCCGCGGCTATATCGCGCGGCGCTCCGGGCATTCCACCGGCAAGGCGGTGGATCTGACGCTGGTGCGCCTGCCGGTGGCGGCGGTGCCGCCGTTCGATCCGAAGCTGGACTATGGCGATTGCACCGCGCCGGCAAATCTGCGCGCCCCCGACACCAGCGTCGACATGGGAACGGGTTACGACTGCTCGCACGCCAAGGCCCATACCGGGTCGACGGCGATCACCGCCAGCCAGCGCAAATGGCGCGACACGCTGGTGTCCGCCATGGCGAAGCAGGGCTTCGTCAACTATCGCCTCGAATGGTGGCATTTCTCCCTGCCGGGGCCGGGTGATACGGTCTATGATTTCCCGGTGGCGCGGCGGCCGTGATCGGACATTCGATCTCGGTCGCGCCGCCACGCCATCGCCTGTCCAGGACGCAGCCATGTCAGACATCCTTGCCGCCACCACCGAGGTCTTCAACCAGTCGCCGCCGTTCGAGGACGTCAACCTGTTCACCCTCGACCGGCCGCTGATGCTGGCCGTGGCGGCCAATGGCGGCGAGGCGGCGCGGGCCGAACTGGCGGAGTTCGGTAAGCACTGGGGCTCGGCCGCCATGGCGCAGCGCGGCCGTCTCGCCAACGAGTACACGCCGAAGCTCAAGACCTACGACGCGCGCGGCTTTCGCCGTGACGAAGTCGAATTCCACCCCGCCTATCACGAACTGATGGCGCACAGCGCCCATGGCGGCCTGCACAATTCGACATGGAGCGAGAAGGGCGAGGCCGCGGGCGGCGCCTCGGAGGTGGTGCGCGGCGCGAAGTTCTTCATGGCGTCGCAGGTCGAGACCGGTCATCTGTGCCCGATCACCATGACCCGCGCGGCGGTCGGCGCGCTGTCGGTCGACACTGCCTTGCGCGCGAAGGTGATGCCGGTGCTCGGCACGCGCTCCTACGATCCGACGTTCGCGCCATGGTGGACCAAGCGCGGCATGACCATGGGCATGGGCATGACCGAGAAGCAGGGCGGCACCGACGTGCGCGCCAATATCACCCGCGCGGTGCGCGACGGCGACGCCTATCGCATCACCGGGCACAAATGGTTCATGTCCGCGCCGATGTGCGATGCTTTCCTCGTGCTGGCGCAGGCCGAGGGCGGGCTGACCTGCTTTTTCATGCCGCGCTTCACTCCGGACGGCCACGTCAACGGTCTGCGCTTCCAGCGCCTCAAGGACAAGCTCGGCAACCGCTCCAATGCGTCGTCCGAAGTGGTGTTCGACAACGCCTATGCGCTGCGGCTCGGCGAGGAAGGGCGCGGCGTGCCGACCATTATTCAAATGGTATCGCTGACGCGGCAGGATTGCGCGCTGGCCTCGGTCGGCCTGATGCGCTCCGGGCTCGCCCACGCGCTCAACCACACCCGCCATCGCAGCGTGTTCCAGCGGCATCTCGCCGACCAGCCGCTGATGCGCAGCGTGCTCGCCGACATGGCGCTGCATGTGGAGGCATCCACGGCGCTGGTGATGCGGCTGTGCCGGGCGTTCGATCGCGCGCCGATGGACAAGGCGGAAGCCGCGTATATGCGGCTGCTGACGCCGGTGGTGAAATACTGGACCTGCAAGAGTTCGCCGGGCTTCGTCTATGAGGCGATGGAGTGCCTCGGCGGCAACGGCTATGTCGAGGAAGGCATTCTGGCGCGGCATTATCGCGAAGCGCCGGTCAATGCCATCTGGGAGGGATCGGGCAACGTGATGTGCCTGGACGTGCTGCGGGCGCTGTCGCGGGAAGCGGACGCGGCGGCGGAGGTGCTGCGCGGTCTTGCCATGGAGGGCGATGGTTTGCCCGGCTTCGCCGAGGCGGTGGGCTTCATCGTGAAATCCTTCCACCAACCCGATGCCGAGCGCCTCGCGCGGCTGGCCGTCGAAAGGCTGGCGCTGGTCGCCGCCGCAGCCGCGCTCAACGCATTTGCGCCGAGGCAGGCCGAACTGTTCGCGGCGACGCGGCTTGCATCGGATCACGGCAGTCTTTATGGCGCTGTCGATCTCGATACCGACGACACCCGCGACCTGCTCGATCGCGTGCTGCCGGCGGCCTGACCCACGCAAAAGACGAGACCTCCCGCAATGACGATGGAAAGCTCCGCGAGCCCGGCTTTGCCTGAGCCGCCGCCGGCCGGGCGGCCACCGCGGGTGTGGAAGTTCTTCGGCACCTGCCTGTGGGGCCTGTTCGCCTTCGCCGCCATGTTCGCCGGTCAGTTCGTGGTGGTGGCTTATATCCTCGTGCGCGACCGCGCCGCGCTCGATGTCGAGACGTTCAAGGCGCTGCTGTCGAGCGGACTGACGATCTCGCTGTCGGTGGTCATGGGGCTGCCGGCGGTGCTGGGCGCGCTGTGGATCGCGACCCGCGCGGCGCGCATGCCGTTCGCCGACTATCTCGCGCTGCGCGTGCCGTCATGGCTGACCGTGGCTTTCGGCGCGGCCGCGCTTCTCGTGCTGATCACCGGCTGGGATATGCTGTCGCGCGTGATCGGGCGCGAGGCGTCGCCCGGCTTCATGGTGGACGTTCTCAGGTCGGCGCAGGCGGACGGCGCGTTGTGGCTGCTGGTGTTCGCCTTCTGCGTCGCCGCGCCGGTGACGGAGGAATTCTTCGCCCGCGGTTTCCTCTATCGCGGCTGGTCGGAGACGTTCCTGCGGCCCTTTGGCGCCATCGTGCTGTCGTCCGCGGTATGGACGGCGATGCATCTGCAGTACAACTGGTTCTTCCTCGGCCAGGTGTTCTCGATCGGGCTGTTGCTCGGCTATCTGCGCTATCGCTTCAACTCGACGTGGCTGACGGTGGCGGTTCACGGCCTCAACAATCTGCTGGCGACCTTGCAGACCATCTGGCTCGCCAGCCAGTCGTGAGCCGGATCAGGCCACCAGCGCGATCACGGTCGGCATGGTGATGGCGGCCAGCACGGTTTGCAGGGTGAGGATTTCGGCGACCAGCGGCGCGTCGCCGCCCATCTGCCGCGCCAGCACGTAGGAGCTCGACGAGGTCGGCACCGACGCGCAGCAGGCGACGACGACGAGGCTCGATCCGCTGAGGCCGAAGGCATAGCCGAGCGCGACCGCGATGGCCGGCAGCACCATGAGCTTGAGCGTCACCGCGATCCAGGCCGGCGCGCCGGCGCGGACGACGCCTTGAAGACGCAATCCCGCGCCGACGCACAGCAGGCCGATGGCCAGCGCCGAGCGGCTGAGCGCGTCGGTGAAGTCGTACACCACGCCGGTGAAGGGAACGTGCAGCAGGTTGAGCACGATTCCGAAGGCGCAGGCCCAGATGAAGGGGTTCTTGCCGATGGTCCGCAGGATCGCGCCCCATGACAGCCGCTGCGGCGTGGCATAATGCGCCAGCACCCAGACGCAGATGATATTGAGGAGCGGGGTCATCGCCACCATGGCGACGGAGGCCAGCGTCAGTCCGATTGCGCCGTAGAGATTGGCCGCAACCGCGAGCGCGACATAGGTCTGCCAGCGCGTGGCTCCCTGAAAGATCGAGGTGAAGGCCGCGCCGCCGATATTCAACTGGCGGGCGAGAAACGGGCGGAGCAGGAGGCAGATCGCGGTCATCGTCAGGACCGCGAGCATCAGCGCCGCTCCGACCCCGGCCACCGGGACGCTGGCGAGGTCGGCGCGGGCCAGCGTCTGGATCATCAGCGCCGGGAACAGGATGTAATAGACGATCTGTTCGAGGCCGTGCCATTGCGCCTCGTGGGGCAGCAGCGTGCGCTTCAGGCCGAAGCCCAGCGCGATCAGCAGGAAAACCGGCAGCAGCGCCGTGAGAACCACCGGCATGATCAGTCCGCTCCGGATCGCCGCAGCACGGCCAGCCGGTCCAGTGCGCCCTGAAGAATGAAGATGGCGGCGTGTTCGTCGATCACTTTTGCACGCCTGGCGCGGCTCATGTCGAGGTCGATCAGCTCGCGCTCCACGGCGGCGGTGGACAGCCGCTCGTCCCACAGGCCGATGGCGAGGTCCGTGTGCTTCGCGAAATTCCGCGCGAACGCGCGGGTCGATTGGGCGCGGGGGCCTTCGCTGCCGTCCATGTTGATCGGCAGGCCGAGCACGAAGCCGGTGACGCCGCGCTCGGCGGCGATGGACAGAAGCCGCGCGGCATCCGCGGTGAAGGTCTTGCGCTGGATCGTTTCCACTCCGGTTGCGAGCTTGCGGTCGGGGTCGGACACGGCGACGCCGATGGTCTTGGTGCCGAGGTCGAGCCCGATCAGGGCGCCTCGTGCGGGCCAGTGCGCGGCGGCTTCGGTCAGCGGCAGGACAAATGCGGGCATGGCCTCGCTTATCATGCGGGATGCAAATCTTGCAAAGCGGCAAGGCCGGGGGCCGTTGCATGTCCGCTATCCCGCGGTGGGGGCCTTGCAACAGGCAGGCATATGGCGGCCGTGCGCGGCGATGTGCTAGCCTGCGCCGGCTCAGGCAACGGCGCCCGCAGCAATCCCCCTAAAACAGCAAGCGAGCGACCATGTGGCCTGACCGCAGACTTCTCGACCTTTTCGGAATCGACGTTCCCATCGTGCAGGCGCCGATGGCGGGCGCTCAGGACGTGGACGTGATGATTGGCGCGGCGGAAGGCGGCGCGCTCGCCTCGCTGCCCTGCGCCATGATCGCGGCGGAGAAGGCCCGCGAGCAGGTCGGCATCTTTCGCCAGCGCATCAGCGCGCCGCTGAGCATGAACTTCTTCTGCCACACGGCGGTGGCGCTCGATCCGGCGCGCGAGGCCGGATGGCGCAAGCGGCTTCAGGCTTATTATAAGGAGCTCGGGCTGGATCCCGACGCGCCGCTGCCGGCCGCCGCCCGTGCTCCTTTCAGCGCGGAGATGTGTGAGCTGGTGGAGGAATTGAAGCCGGAGGCGGTCAGCTTCCATTTCGGCCTGCCGGACGAGGCGCTGCTGAAGCGGGTCAAGGCGACGGGCGCGCGGGTGATCGGCTGCGCCACCGTGGTCAAGGAAGCGGTGTGGCTGGAGCAGCGCGGCGCCGACGCCATCATCGCGCAGGGCGCAGAGGCCGGCGGCCATCGCGGCATGTTTCTGACCGAGAACATCGCCGCGCAGCCGGGCACCTTCGCGCTGGTGCCGCAGGTGGTGGATGCCGTGAAGGTGCCGGTGATCGCAGCCGGCGGCATCGCCGACGGGCGGGGCATCGCCGCTGCCTTCGCGCTCGGGGCCGCGGGGGTACAGATTGGCACGGCCTATCTTCACACCCCGGAATCCAAGATCTCTGCCCTCGGCCGCGCCGCGCTGGCCTCGGCGGGCGACGACTCCACCGTCATTACCAATGTCATGACCGGGCGTCCGGCCCGCGGCGTGGTCAATCGCGTGATGCGCGAGGTCGGGCCGGCGTCGCCGGATGCGCCCGCGTTTCCCCATGCGTCCGCGGCGTTCGGCCCGCTGAAAACTGCCGCCGAAAAGCTCGGCCGGGTGGATTTCAGCAATCTGTGGGCCGGGCAGGCGGTGGCGCTGCGGCGGCAGGCCGGCGCGGCGGACCTGACCCGTGCGCTCGCCACCGAGGGGCTGGAGCGGCTGCGGCAGATTGGCGGATAAGGGAGGCGCGCTTACGGAATTCCATCAAGCCATTGATGGTATTTCATTAATTCTGGCGGTTGGCGCGTCCCGCAGCCGCAATTGGGTTGGCGATCCGCGCCGAATGTTCTAAGAGGACGGCTGAATCTGCCGCCCCGGAGCTTCCGTCCATGTCAGTCGATGCCGCCACCGTTCGCCGGATCGCGCACCTTGCGCGCATCGCCGTGAAAGACGACGAAATCTCCCATCTGCAGGACGAGCTGAATGCGATGCTGGCCTTTGTCGAGCAGTTGTCGGAAGTCGATATCGACGGCGTCGAGCCGATGACGTCGGTGACGCCCATGGCCATGAAGAAGCGTCGCGATGTGGTCACCGACGGCGGCAGTCCCGATAAGGTGCTCGCCAATGCGCCGGCGACGCAGGATCATTTTTTCCTCGTGCCGAAGGTCGTCGAATAGTTTCGGAGGCTGCCATGTGCCTGCTGTGTAACGACGAAAAGACCTACGCCGCCTATATGGCCTATCTCGACGCGATGGAGCGGGCGGGGCAGGTCGCCGATCCCGACAAGGCGATGGACATGCTGCTGGACGAACTCCAGAAGGCCGACGCCGAACGTTTCAAAGCCAAATCGCCTTTCATCTGTGATCCGATCGAGAATGACTGACCTCACATCGTTGACGCTCGCCGACGCCCGCGAGGGCCTGACGCAGAAATCCTTCACCGCGCTTGAGCTGACCGACGCGTATCTGGCGGCGATGGAGAGGGCGCGCGTGCTCAACGCCTATGTGCTGGAGACGCCCGACCGGGCGCGGGCGCAGGCGCGCGCCGCCGACGGGGCCATCGCCCGCGGCGAGGCCGGGCCGCTCGCCGGCATTCCGCTCGGCGTCAAGGATCTGTTCGCCACCCAGGGCGTGCGCACCACCGCGTGCTCGAAAATTCTCGGCGATTTCACGCCGCCTTACGAATCCACCGTCACCTCGCAGCTCTGGCGCGACGGCGCGGTGATGCTGGGCAAGCTCAACAACGACGAATTCGCCATGGGCTCGTCCAACGAGACCTCGGCGTTCGGGCCGGTGATCAATCCGTGGCGGCGCGAGGGCTCGGAGGCCGATCTGGTGCCCGGCGGCTCGTCCGGCGGCTCGGCGTCGGCGGTGGCGGCCAATCTCTGCCTCGGCGCGACCGGCACCGACACCGGCGGCTCGATCCGCCAGCCCGCAGCCTTCACCGGCATCGTCGGCGTCAAGCCGACCTATGGCCGCTGCTCGCGCTGGGGCATCGTCGCCTTCGCCTCGTCGCTGGATCAGGCCGGACCGTTCGCGCGCACGGTGCGCGATAGCGCGATCCTGATGCGCGCGATGGCTGGGCACGATCCCAAGGACACCACCTCGGTGGACCTGCCGGTGCCGGACTTTGAGGCCGCCGTGGGGCGGTCGGTGAAGGGCATGAAGATCGGCATTCCGAAGGAATACCGGCTCGACGGCATGTCCGAGCGGATCGAGGCGCTGTGGGCGGAGGGCGCGGATTGGCTGCGCGCGGCCGGCGCCGAACTGGTCGAGGTATCGCTGCCGCATACGAAATACGCGCTGCCGGCTTATTACGTGGTTGCGCCGGCGGAGGCATCCTCCAATCTCGCGCGCTATGACGGCGTGCGCTACGGCGCGCGGGTCAACGGGCGCAACATCGCCGAGATGTACGAGAACACCCGCGCGGAAGGGTTCGGCCCCGAAGTCCGCCGCCGCATCATGATCGGCACCTATGTGCTGTCCGCCGGCTATTACGACGCCTATTACCTGCGCGCGCAGAAGGTGCGCACGCTGATCAAGAAGGATTTCGAGGACGTTTTCGCCCAGGGCGTCCACGCCATTCTCACCCCGGCGACGCCGTCGGCCGCGTTCGGCATCGGCGAAAAGGGCCAGGCCGATCCGGTCGAGATGTATCTCAACGACATCTTCACGGTGACGGTGAACATGGCCGGCCTGCCGGGCATCGCCGTGCCGGCGGGCAAGGACGGGCAGGGATTGCCGCTCGGCCTGCAACTGATCGGCCGTCCGTTCGACGAGGAAACGCTGTTCGCGCTCGGCGAGGTGGTGGAGCAGGCCGCCGGGACCTTCACGCCGGCGAAGTGGTGGGCGTGAGCCGCGCCCGCGCGGCCTTTGCGCGGTCGGGTGCTGCGCGCTGATGTTTCAGTATGTGTTCATTAACGTTCCGCAGTGATAAAGATCGTCGGGTGATGGTGATGATGCGTTGGGTGCGGCCTCTCGTCGGTCTTGCGGTGGTATCGGGCGTGCTTCTCGGCTGCGCCTCGATCCAGAACGCCCCTGTCAATCTTCCCGGTTCATCTGAAATTCTGGCCGAGCGGCTGCCGCTCTCCTTCGCGAACCGCGGCGGCAAGGACGATGTCATCGTCGGACTGTCGTTCTCCGGCGGCGGCACCCGCGCGGCGGCGTTCTCCTTCGGCGTGCTTCAGGAGCTGGAGCGCATTCCGGTGCGCGGCGCCCAGGAGCCGATGATCGACAAGATCGATTTCATCTCCGGCGTGTCGGGCGGCTCGGTCACCGCGGCCTATTACGGCCTCAAGCGCCGGGCCGCGCTCGCGGACTTCCGCGAGAAGTTCCTGATGCGCAATGCGGAGGAGGGGTTGCAGACCTCGCTGTCGCTGGGGACGTTCTCCCGCGCGCTGGCGGGCGGCATCAACGACTCGACCGGATTCCCGCGCTGGCTCGACGCCAATCTGTTCGACGGCGCGACGTTCGGCCAGCTCCGGCCCGACGGTCGGCCGCAGGTCTGGATCAACGCCTCCGACATTTACAGCCGTACGCCGTTCGTGTTCAGCCCCGTGACCTTCCGGGCGATGTGCAGCGACCTGTCGCAATATCCCCTGTCCAATGCCGTCGCCGCGTCGGCCGCGGTGCCGGTGGCGTTTGCGCCGGTGGTGATCCAGACGTTCCCCGGCAAATGCCAGGATCCGCTGCCGCCCTGGGTGGCGCGGGCGAGCGACAATCCCAACGCGCCGCCGTTGCTGAGCCGGTTTGCCCGCGCCCTGACGCGCTATCACGACGGCTCGATGCCTTTCATCAAGCTGCTTGACGGCGGCCTCGTCGACAATTTCGGCGTGTCCGGCTTCACCATCGCACGCCTGACGTCCGACACGCCCTATGGACCGTTCAGCCCGGCGCAGGCCGTCAAGGTGCGCCGGTTGATGTTCCTGGTCGTCGATGCGGCGGCGGGGGGCGGCGGCGCCGACTGGATCCATACCGTGGAAGGGCCGCGCGGAGTCGATCTCGTGCGCGCGGCCGCCGATACCGCCATCGACGCCAGCGTGGCGGGCAGCTTCACGGCGTTCAACGCCACCATGACGGACTGGCTCGGTTCGCTGATCCGGTGGCGCTGCGGACTGTCGGCAGCGGAGCGCGCGCGCTACGGCGCGCCGGCGAACTGGAATTGCCGCGACGTGAAGTTCTTCATCGGGCGGGTCGGTTTCGACCAGCTCCCGCGCGAGCGCGCCGCCGAACTGGAGCGCGTGCCGACGCGCTTCCAGCTTCCGCCCGAGCAGGTCGACAGCGTGATCGCCGCCGGACGCGACGCGCTGCGCGCGAACCCCACGTTCCGGAGTTTTGCCTCGAACTTGTAAAACCGCGGGGAAAAATGATCTTCGTCGGCATTATTGTTTTTCTTTTTGCTTTTGCATTGTCCTTGTATGGATTTGGCCGGGTCACGCGAACGAGGCTCAAGCTCCCCGCCGGTTCGTGGCCGATGACCATGGCGATCGGGCTCGCAGGCTGGATCGTGCTGGGCGGCGTGCTCAATCTTCTGCGGATATCCTATTCCCGTCACGATCTATCTCTGCCTTGCGGCGGGTTGTATTTTCGCTCTCAGATATCTTATTGCCGGGAGTGGGGCATACGAACCGCCGTTCGCATCCCGCCGGCAGCGTATTTATGAAACTGTCTGGCTGGTTCCGGCTTCGCTGATCATCGGCTTCACGGTTCTCACTCAATCGCTCCCCACCGCCTTCAATCACCATGACGACTATCAAAAATACTTCGCGCATGTTGCGCGGATGCTCCAAACAGGATCGCCGTCCGGAAGCCCCCTGAATACGTTAGGCTCGGAGACATTCGGCGGGCAGGCTTTTCTTCAAGCGCCCTTCGTGGCGCTGTTCTCGTTTGCGGGTATCAATATCGCGGATGCCGTATTTTGCTTCGGCATGCTTGTCCTGCTGATCGGAGGTCTGACGTCGGGGCGCCCCCGGCTTGCGCTCATCGCCATTCTGTCGATGGTCGTGGTTTGGTTGTTCGAGCCGCAATACGCCAGCGTCACGGCACTCTATTCGGCGGCGGCTCTCATGTCTGCCGTCGTCGTTCTCAGCATCGATCAGCGAGAGTATGCGGTAAGTGGCTCGGACGCGCCTCCTTCAGCCGTCATCGGGTTGCTTTATGCGGCGTTGATGGCGCTCAAGCCGACGTTTGGTCTGTTCATCGCCGCACACTTTCTCTTTTGTTTCCTGGCCGAGGTGTACAGCACGCGCGCTTTGGGAGCGTGTGTCCGGCGGGCCGGCGCGGTGGTGATGTGGAGCGCGATATTCGTTCTGCCCTGGGTGCTGATCTATAGCCCGCTTTATTGGGCGGCCTTCATCCACCCGCAGGTGCCGCCCGATTTGGTGCCGCCCGTGCCGATGCAGGAAGCCGTCGATTTCATTTCGACAAAGGCGCTGTTTTATGGCGGCTCGTATGCCCTCTATACGTTCGCGGCGGCGACCTTTCTAGTTTGCGGCGGCATGGTTTGGGCGCGAGCGACCTCATACGGACCGGCCGTTGCGCGCTTTATCGGCATATGTATCGCCGTGCCGTTTGCCTATGTGGTGATGCTGCTTGTGGCGGCGCCGCTGCTGGCCGGGGTGGATACGGCCCTGCGCCACTTCCTTCCGATCATGATCGGAACATTGCCTGTAATTCTCGTCATGAGCGGAGAAATCACCGGGCAGCCCCATCGATCGCTTGGGGGCTGGGATACCGTTCCCCTCGCTCTTGCGGTGCTGCTAATCGCCTTCTTTGCGCCGGCTGCATGGATACGATACGACTTCTTGCTGCGCTCGGGCGCGATGTTGAGCTATTTGCGAAATTGGCCTGCACAATCGAGGGAGGGTCTTCTTGCTGCGAGCAAGAGTCTCCTTGATGGGTCGGTAGCTCGTCAATTGACTGAGTGGCAGCAGCATGTTCCGGAAAGAGAGCCGATTTTGGTGTGGCATTCAGCGCCTTTTCTTCTGGACTTCACCCGCAATCCGATTGTGGACGTTGATATCGGCGGTATCCCCAATCCGTGGTCCAAGACCCCATCCGTGAAATATGTCCTTTGGCAATATCGCGGCTTTGGTGTGCGCCAACCGAGCGACTATGTCGGGCAAATGAAAGGACCGGGACGCCGGGAAACCTATCTCGCGGCTCGGGGCTTGGCGTATGCCCGAGATTTGCAGGCAGTGGCGGAAAGGGCTCAACCGATTCGCAATGACGGGTATACGATATTGGTGAGGCTCCCCTGATAGGGGCTGCGCCTGCGCGTTTTGCGGTGGTTGCGGTCGCGTACATGCGGATTCTGCAGAAACGACAAGATCGTGGCCGGCTCGCAATTCGGGGTTTTCTAGCCGGCAGGACGGGGGTAAAAGCCGCCTCATGAACGCACCTGTGAAACCATCGAAGCTCATCAAGGGCGCTACCGGCGACTGGGAAATGGTCATCGGGCTTGAAGTGCATGCCCAGGTGACGTCCAACGCCAAGCTGTTCTCCGGCGCCTCCACCGCGTTCGGCGGCGCGCCGAACGATCACGTCTCGCTGGTGGATGCGGCCATGCCCGGCATGCTGCCCGTCATCAACGAGGAGTGCGTGGCGCAGGCGGTGCGCACCGGCCTCGGCCTCAATGCGACGATCAACCTGAAATCGACCTTCGACCGGAAGAACTACTTCTATCCCGACCTGCCGCAGGGCTACCAGATCAGCCAGTTCAAGTCGCCGGTGGTCGGCGAGGGCGTGGTGAGCGTCGAATTGCCCGACGGCGACAGCATCGCGGTCGGCATCGAGCGCCTGCATCTGGAGCAGGACGCCGGCAAGCTGCTGCACGACCAGCACCCGACCATGTCGTTCGTCGACCTCAACCGCTCCGGCGTGGCGCTGATGGAGATCGTCTCCAGGCCGGACATGCGCACCTCCGCCCAGGCGCAGGCCTATGTCAGCAAATTGCGCACCATCCTGCGTTATCTCGGCACCTGCGACGGCGACATGGAGAAGGGCAACCTGCGCGCCGACGTCAACGTCTCGGTGCGCCGGCCGGGCGAGCCTTTCGGCACCCGCTGCGAGATCAAGAACGTCAATTCGATCCGCTTCATCGGGCAGGCGATCGAGTTCGAGGCCCGCCGCCAGATCGGTATCCTCGAAGACGGCGGCGCGATCGAGCAGGAAACCCGGCTGTACGATCCGAACCGGGGCGAGACCCGCTCGATGCGCTCCAAGGAAGAGGCGCATGACTATCGCTACTTCCCCGATCCCGACCTGCTGCCGCTGGAACTGACCGCAGCCTATGTCGAGGACCTGAAAGCGAAGCTGCCGGAACTGCCGGACGCCAAGCGCGAGCGCTTCATGGCCGGTTTCGGCCTCACGCCCTACGATGCCAGCGTTCTGGTGGCCGAGCGCGAGAGCGCGGATTTCTACGAGGCGGTGCTGGCGAAGCTCGCGGACAAGGCGCGCGATGGCAAGCTCGCGGCCAACTGGGTCATCAACGAACTGTTCGGCCGGCTCAACAAGGAGGGGCAGGACATTTCCGCGTCTCCGGTGTCGGCGGAACAGCTTGCGGCGATTGTCGATCTGATCGGCGAGGGAACCATCTCGGGCAAGATCGCCAAGGATCTGTTCGAGATCGTCTGGACCAAGGGCGGCGATCCGCGCGCGCTGGTCGACAGCCTCGGCATGAAGCAGGTCACCGATCTCGGCGCGATCGCGCAGGTGGTGGACGGCATCATCGCCGCCAATCCCGACAAGGCCGCGCAGGTGAAGGACAAGCCGGCGATGCTCGGCTGGTTCGTCGGCCAGGTGATGAAGTCGTCCGGCGGCAAGGTGAACCCGCAGGCGGTGAACGACCTGCTCAAGAGCAAGCTCGGCGTCTGAACGGCGCCGCCGCCGCGCGCGACGCGTGTCCGCGCGGCGTGTGTCCGCACCGCCCGACATCCCTTTTTCGATGCGAAGATGAACGAACGTGATCGCGGTCATGGTCGTC
The DNA here is from genome assembly GCA_020544565.1 of Bradyrhizobiaceae bacterium. GTDB lineage: Bacteria > Pseudomonadota > Alphaproteobacteria > Rhizobiales > Xanthobacteraceae > Afipia. The sequence goes on along the minus strand of CP078014.1, from coordinate 1,486,380 downwards.
GCGGCACGTCGCGCGCCGTGATCGGGGTGCGAATCGGTTTGCCGCAAACGGCGCGAAACCGGCGTCGCGACGCGCGACAATCGCGGCAAAAGCAAAAATCCACGAAAATATTTTTGTTGCCAAACTTTTCGACTCAGATTCAGCGCGGCGATGTTTTTGTGTGTCGCGATAAAGTGCCCGTATTTACAGGGGTTATGAGGCGCGTTCGTGAGCGATGAAAGAAACGGCTGCGGCGCAATGGTTTCTTTGAAGGTACGCGTTGCGTCGCGTGCGTATTTCAGGTGCGTAGCGGAAGACGCGACTCGCGCGTCGCATCGTTCACATGGCGCGCGCGTGTTGCGCGCCGAGCGTGCTGCGTAAACACTTCCTTAAGCGGGACGCTGTTTTTTTGACCGTGTTGGTGTAATCCAAATGAAGTGCATTTCGATTCCCGAGTGCACGGAGCGACTAAGCCATCTCACTAACTTCAGGAGGGCAACATGGCCAAGAAAGCGAAGACCGCTAAGAAGGCGAAGACCGCCAAGACCGCCAAGAAGGCGAAGACCGCCAAGACCGCGAAGTCCGCGGTGAAGAAGACTGCCAAGAAGACCCGCAAGGTCGCCAAGAAGAAGAAGTAAGGCTTCGCCTTATGAATATTGCCGGCCTTCATGCCGGCATCGTCGCAAGAGCCGCCTGGGCGTTCGTTCTCAGGAATGATGCGAGAGCCGGCGGGATCGGGCGACGATAAGGAGGGTGTCGGCGAGACATCAGGCGAGACGGTCGGATCGCGGTTCCTCGGAGAGCAGGCCGCAATGTTTGCTCCTGACGCGAGCGGGTCCGGCAGAAGAGTTCGAGAACTCTTCGTTCGTTGCGGGGGATGACCCTGCAGTTTCCGGGACAGATGCTGCGGCAGGCTGTCCCTGAGATCTCGGTCCTGACGTGTTCACCGACGCCCTCGTTTTTTTTTGAAGTTGCCTGTCTGGCCGTCGTGCGCCGACAAGGCGCTTCCGTTTTCAATCCATTGCTGGATCCATCGTGCAGCGCCCTGACGCCTGCGCGCTGATGACGAGGAACGGGCCTCGTCGCCGGCGGCCGCTTGCGGGGATGGTTATCGCTTCGCCAAATCCGAAGGTGAATCGATTCCGGCGGATGCCGCCAATTGCCTGAAAACAATCGGCTTTCGTGATTTCACCGCAGAGGCGGGCGCATTGCCTTCACCTTCGATTCATCGCGTCGCTTAAACCGCCGTTCAAATTTGCCGGCGATGATGATCGCAACAGGATGAGCCCCGACAAGCCGGCAAACGGCGCGGGTCTCAAGATGAGACGTCAGACGGATACGGACGGGAGCCGCGCTCGGCGCGGCCCCGTTCATACCGCTTTCCTCAGCGCGGAAGCGGCGCCACCGCGAAGGGCGCGGGCGGCAACCCGGCGCAGGCACGTTCCCACATCGTCGTGTAGGCGGCTTCGAGGTGCCGGGTGAAGCGCGCGGTATCGAACAGCGGCAGCGCCGCCGGGTCGGCGGTCAGCCGCGCTTTCAGGGCTTTCAGCAGATCGGGGTCGCGCGCGACCTTCAGCGCCAGCGCTTCGTACTCCGGTAGCGAATGGGTGACGAGTTCGGGCAGCCCGGCGGCTTTGATCTGGCTCGCTGCCACCCGGCCTGCGAATGTTTTGCCAAGACAGGTCACGATCGGCAGTCCCGCCCACAGCGCGTCGCTGGCGGTGGCGTGGGCGTTGTAGGGCAGGGTGTCGAGAAACAGGTCGGCGAGGCGCTGGCGGGCCAGATGGTCCGCGATCAATGGCGTCGACGGCGCGAACACCAGCCGCCCGGGGGCGACGCCGCGCTGCTCGGCCTCGCGCCTGAGGTTCGCGACCGCGGTCGGGTTATGGGCGCGCAGCCACAGCACGGAGCCTTCGACCTGCCGCAGCAGCGACATCCAGACGTCGAAAACCGCCGGGGTCAGTTTGGTGCTGTCGTTGAAATCGCAAAACACGAAACCGTCGTCTGGCAGGCCGGCCTCGCGCCGCGTCATGGTGTCGGGGCTGATCTCCCGGCGTGAATCGGCGGGCATGAAGGAGTCCGGCAGGATCGCGATCGCTTCGGAATAGCAGCGCTCGTCCTCCGGCGGGATCACGGTGCGGTCGGCGATCAGGTAGTCCATGAAATCGGCGCCGGAGGTGCCGGGATAGCCGAGATAGCCGACCTGAACCGGCGCCGCGCGATGGGCGAAGATCTGCATCCGGCCGCCTCGCGTGTGGCCGTTGAGATCGATGGCGATGTCGATGCCGAGGTCGCGCAGGGTCTGGACGGATTTGCCGTCGCTGAGTTCGCTGGCGTCGATGAAGCGGTCGAATGCCGTCGCCAGACGCTCGCGCATCGGGCCGTCGCGCTTCATCAGTGACAGCGCGGTGAGATCGAAGCGCGACCTGTCATGGTGCTCGAACACGCCCGCGATCAGTTCGGCGACGGGATGATCGCCGAAGTCGGCGGAGACATAGGCGAGCCGGATGCGATCGGATCGGGTGGCGGCGACCGGCTGCGGGACGATCCCGGCAAAAGTCCGCGCAGCCGTGTGGCGGGCAGCCTTGTGCAGTTGCCCCGATGTGAGAGGGAGCCTGAGAAGCTCCAGCGGGAGAGCCGAGAAATTGTCGTCGCGCGCCCGCTTGATGATCTCCGATTGATCCGTGTCGAACGTGGACCAGTCGCAGAACATGAGCCTTGCGCTGAAGTGCGTGGTCAATGACCGCGTCGTATGGGGAGGGCATTGGCGGGCTTTGTCGAAAGACACGGCGGCGTCGGCGTGACGCTGCAGCGTTCTGAGGATCGCGCCGCGCTGATACCAGGCTTCCTCCGAATGTGGATTGATCGACAATTCGCGATCATAGGCCGCAAGCGCCTCGTCGTGGCGATCCTGTTCGGCCAGAATCCCGCCCATGGTGGTCCATAGCTCGGGGAGCGCCGGGGACAGGGCCCTTGCTTTGTCCAGAGCCTGTTGCGCCTCGAAGAACTCTGCCTTACGTGCACAGCACTTGCCGAGGCCGAGCCACGCCTCCGCGTTGTGCTCGTCGGTGGCGATCAGGCCGCGATAAATCACCTGTGCTTCGGCATGGCGGTTGAGGCGGGACAGAAAGCCGGCGCGGTTGCCGAGGGCGAGCGGATCGCTCGGGGCCAGCGTCAGTGCCCGATCGATGCTGTTCAACGCTTCTTCAAGGTTACCCTGACGGTCGAAGACGGCCGCGAGGTTGTTATGCGCCAGCGCATTCGCCGGATCGAGATGGACCGCCCGGCGCAAGCTTTTCTCCGCTGCCGCGAGATCGCCGAGCTCGGCTTGCATCCGCCCGATGTTGAGCCAGGCGTCCGACGAATCGGGATTGACCTTGAGCGCCTTGCCGATCTGCCGGATGCCTTCGGCGAGATTGCCGCGCTGGCCCTCGATCACACCCAGCATGTGCAGCGGCGCGAACTGCTTTTTGCTGAAGGACAGCACCTGACGGTAGAGGGTGGCCGCCATATCCAGTTGACCGGCGCGATGGGCGGCCATGGCCTGATTAAAAATGGCCTGGAGATCCGGCTGGGCAGGGCGGTGACCGGGAGGGGGCGGGCGACTCATGCCGGCTTGTTACCTTGGAATGTCGCGTGCGGTCGGGTCGGCTGTGACGGTTGGGTCGGCTATGAAATGGCCGGTCACCCAGTCCGAAAGGATGGCGGAGACGGAGGGATTCGAACCCTCGATACCCTTTTCAAGGTATGCTCATTTAGCAAACGAGTGCCTTCAGCCGCTCGGCCACGTCTCCACGCGCCCGATATGCCCCACGCGGGGACGCCTCGCAAGTCGCATTCTCCTGCCGGGAACATGATCATGCCGGTGTGCACATGATTATAGCGGGGCGCACGTCCGCCGGATTCGCTTTTGTCGCTTTGATTCGAAAAGTCGCCACGGTTCTCCGCCGGCGTGGTTCGGGGCAGTGTGGCAGTCGTGCCGACAGGAAACGGGGAGCTTTCTGAAAATCCATATATTACAATGGCTTGATCGTTTTCTGTCAAAATGTTCCCGTGCTCTTTGTGCAACACCTCCCCAAAAACGGCCGGAACCGCGCCATTTCAAGGCGGTCCTTTGTTGCACGTTCATAACCGATCGGTATGGTCATCGAAGCGACGGAGGGGGGCATCCCGAGGTCGTTCCGTTAGGTGGTTTCGCTTAAGTCGCTCGCGTTGAGGCGGGAGTGTCCAAAGACGCGAGGCGATCGGGCGGTGAACGGGGAAGCAAGGGACCAAATTCTGCGGTGACGACGCCGCGGGGCCGGAACCTCCCCTAACAGAGCAAAACTTTTGGAGGTTTTATGAGCAAGATTAAGAGCCTTATCCTGGGTTCGGCGGCGGGTCTCTTCGCCGTTGCTGGGGCACAGGCGGCTGATCTTCCGGTGAAGGCCAAGGCCGTTCAGTACGTGAAGATCTGCTCGCTGTATGGCGCCGGTTTCTACTACATCCCGGGCACCGACACCTGCATCAAGATCGGCGGCCACGTCCGTTTGGACTTGGGCTTCAACGTCGCCACCACCTTCGACACGCCGGCCTGGCAGGGCGGCGGCACCGGCCTGCAGACTCGCAGCCGTGACTACTACCAGAGCCGCATGCGTATCGGCTTCAACACCGACACCCGCACCGCGACCGAGTATGGCGTGCTCCGCACCTACTGGGACGTGAAGTGGGAATTCAACGACGCGCGTGAAAACACCGCGGGCGGCTACATCGAGGTCGACTACGGCTTCATCCAGTTCGCCGGCTTCACCTTCGGTAAGGCAGTCTCGAACTTCGATGCTCCGTGGATCCTGTCCATGCCGACCATCAACTCGTTCGTGATCGGCGGTTCGGACAACAAGACCGGCATCACCCAGATCTCCTACACCGCTCAGTTCGGCAACGGCGTCTCGGCGTCGCTGGGTCTTGAAGATGCGCGCCCCTACCGCAAGGCCGGCATTCTCGATGCGACTGGCGTTCGGCTCGGCGCTGCGGCCCCGGCTTACGGCGCGGTGAGCAGCATCGCGGGTAACACCGAAGGCGGCAACTGGATGCCCGACGTCGTCGGTAACATCCGCTTCCAGCAGGGTTGGGGCTCGTTCCACCTCGCCGGCGCCATTCACCATGTGAATGCCACCTACTACAGCAACGGCAATGGGGCCACGGACACTATCGCGGCTGAACGCTACGGCAATCCGGACTCCAAGATCGGTTACGCCATCAGCGGCGCGCTTGAGTTCAAGGATCTGCCGACCGGCGCGGGCGACAGCCTGAAGATCGACGCCACCTACGCTCACGGCGCGGCGAAGTATGTCTTCGGCGGCACCTTCGACACGATCTCTACCGGTCGCGTCGGCTCCATCGACGGCAACAACCTGGCTCTGGCCGGCTCTGTCGACGGCGTGTTCGCGTCGAACCCCGGTGGTATCGGTGGTGGAACCAGCATTGCTCTGAGCACCTCGTACGGCGTCCGCGCCTTCTACGAGCACTACTGGACCCCGCAGCTCCGCAGCTCGGTCTGGGGCGGCTTCGCCTGGCAGCGCTACAACGGTGACTCCGGCCCGCTCATGCTGGCTGCGATCAACAACGGCGTGAACGGCCGCAACTTCTGCACCGGCGGTGGTATGGCTGCGGGCTGCATCGGCGGCAACGCGAACTTCATGATCTCGCAGGTCGGCACCACCACCTCGTGGCAGCCGGTTAAGGATCTGACGTTCTCGGGCGAGTTCACCTGGGCTCATGTCGACACCAGCCTGACCAGCGCTGGTCCGGGCGCGGTTCCCGGCAACGTTCGCGCCGGCCTCTACAACCTGGGCGACATCAACCTCTACAGCGGCGGTCTCCGCGTGCTGCGCAGCTTCTGATCGTCATCGCCTCACGGCATGACTATCTGAAATGCACGAAACCCCGGCAGGCAACTGCCGGGGTTTTTGCTTTGGCGGCGCAAGTTGACGAGGCGCCGCGTAACAGCGATCAGCGCCCCGAGTACGGAGGCTTGTAATATTGCCACGACGCGGGACGTGGGCCCCGCCGCTCGCCACGTTCACAGTTGTCATGGCCGGACTTGTCCCGGCCTTTCACGTCTTTCTTTCCGGGTGAGACGAAAGGGAAGATGGATCACCGGGGCAAGCCGGTGATGACAGCGTGGGTGACGTGGTTATCCGGTGCCGTTGAACAGCCCGGAGCAGTTTTGGTTGAGATGGAATCGATTTACGGCATGCCCGGCTTGATGCCGGGCATCGACGTTTTGGCGTTTCAACAAATTAAGATGTGAATAGCCGGGATATGGGCAAGCGGAAGCGAGGCCGTTCTTCGAACAGCGATAGGAGCGTCCACGCCCGTCTTTGAATGGTTATGGGCCCGGCGCCATGGCGGATCACGTGTTTCTGTCAAAATATGAAATGCTTGAGCCAGGCAAATATCCGCGCACGCAACTGCTCCCGCAAGCGGGCGCGATGCTTACGCCGCGTCGCAACGGGCGCAGAAGGCGACGATACGCGTCACGGTCGGAGCATCCGCGAGCAGCGGGGCATGGCCTTCGTCCGGCACCTCCACCACCTCCATGTCGGGGCGACGCGCGACCATGGCCTCGATGATTCGCGGTGACAGCAGGTCGGACAGCCCGCCATGCACCAGCATCAGGGGCAGGCCCGCGAACTTGTCGAACAGCTCCCAGATTTCCGGCAGCGGCGTCTCGGGGGTGAAGCTTTCCAGCGTCTTGGCCAGCCGCACGTCATAGGTCCGCTCGAGCCCGCCGCCGGGTTTCTCGCGAAATGCGCGCCGGGTCCATGCTGCCCAGCCGGCGGCGTCGAGATTCGGAAAGACGCTGCCGAACAGCTCGCGCAGCCCGCGCTCGGCGTCGTCCCACGTCGCCCGCTGCGGCGGATCGGCGATGTAGCCCTTGATCTTGATCAGGCCACCGATCTCCAGCGCCGGGCCGACGTCGTTGAGGACCACGCCGGCTAGCAGTTGCGGCTGTGCCGCCGCCAGTCCCATGGAGATCAGGCCGCCGCGCGAGGTGCCGAGCAGGATTGCGCGCGTGATGCCGAGCGACGCCGCGACGGCGAGCACGTCGCCCATCTCCATGGGAGCGGTGTATTTGGCCGGGTCGGGGTCATAGTCCGACAGGCCGCGGCCGCGATAGTCGATCGCCACCACGCGGCGCGGCGCGGCGGGGGCGTTCGCCAGCGCGCGAGCGATGACATCGAAGTCGTCGGCGGTGCGGGTCAGGCCGGGCAGGCACAGCACCGGCAGCGCGCCGCCGGTTTCGGGGCCGATGGTCTTGGCATGGAGCTTCAGGCCGTCGGCGGACTGGCAGAACACGTCGCGGAATTGATCGGGCATTGAGAGCGGCTCGGAAGTTGGATGCGGCGGGAGAAACGCCGCCAGTTTAGAGCGGATTGGCTTTCGATGGAAACATTCGGATCAGGGCACCGGTTTTCCGCGATCGTCGCGGGCGGGGCTCAAATCTTGTGTCGTCCCGGCAGGCGAAGCGCCAGCCGCGAGCCATCATCACCGAATTATCGATCGATTGCCGGCGGAGCCATCTTGCATCCACGACTCCGACAGGGAGTCTGGGTCCCGACGTTCGCCGCGACGACTGGATGGAGAAGAGGGCAGACTTGAATCCTGTGTCGTCCCCGCAAGCGAAGCGCCAGCCGCGAGCCATCACCATCGGCCTCTCAACCGAAGCGTGGAGCGTGCTGTTTCAAAAACACCGGTAGGGAAGGAATCCACCTCCTGGCCTGCGCCGGGACGACATCGCGGGTGTTGCGCGCATCGCGTGATGTCCTGCCGTCATTGCGGGGAGCGTAAGCTCCGAAGCAATCCATCTTTGCGGGTTGCAGCCACCGATGGATTGCTTCGCTGACGCTCGCAATGACGAAAGTGAGATTCGTGCGCAATCTCTCTACGGAGTCATCCCGGCGCACGCGCCGGGATCCGGACTCCCTGAGCCATCGATGTTGTCGCGTGTGCGTGACAACGCCTTCCATCATCACCACAAGGTCTGATGGTTATGGACCCCGGCATTCGCCGGGATGGCTCGGAGACAGATTCAAGCGAATGGCATGAGGTGTTGTCGCCCACAAACCATGCGGCACGCTATTGCATCGTCGCGCCGCGGCGCAAGTCCGCCTCGATCAAGAGCCGGTTGCCGCCGCCGAAGCGCGCGCGATAGACTTGCAGGTTCTCCATGATGCGCTGGACGTAGTTGCGGGTTTCGGCGAACGGAATCTGCTCGACCCAGTCCACCGCATCGACGTTCGGATCGCGCGGGTCGCCATAGCGCTCGATCCATTTGCGCACGCTGCCGCGCCCGGCATTGTAGCCGGCGAAGGTCATGATGTAGGAGCCGCGGTAGTCGTCGATCAGGCCGCCGAGCTCGGCCGCGCCGAACGCGGCGTTGTAGGCCGGGTCGGTCCTCAGCCGGTTGAGGTCGAACGAGGTGCCGTATTTCTTGGCGACATATTTGCCGGCGCCCGCCGTCACCTGCATCAGGCCATACGCCTTGGCGGGCGACACCACGGCGGGATTGAAGGCGCTCTCCTGCCGCGCGATGGCGAACACGATGGCCTTTTCCACCTCGGGGCCGAAATCCTTGTAGGGCGGAATGCCGGATACCGGATAGGCATAGTGATCGAACGGCATGCCGCGATTGAGCGCGGCCTTGCCCACCATCAGCATCGCGCGCGCATCATTGTGGCGCTGGGTCAATTCGCACAAGGCGAGCAGGGCGTCCATGTCGGCGCGCTCGCCCATGTCGGCGAGGATCGGGATGGCGATGTCGCGCTCGTCGAGAGCGTAGAGAAGCTCCACCGCGCGCACCACCTCGAGCCGGCTGCCGCTGCGCGAGCGGCCGGGCACGTCGTTGATGGCGATCTGCGGTAGCCGCAGTTTCGCCCGCGCCAGTTGCCCGTAATAGCTGGTGGATTGCCGGGCGGCCGATTCATAGGCGGCGCGGGCCTCCTGCGCGCGACCGGCGGCCTCGGCGGCGCGGCCCTGCCAGTAGCCCGCCCGCGCCAGCGCCGTCGGGTTGACGCTGTCGACGCCGATCCGCGCGAAGTGCTGGGCCGCGAGGTTGGGATCGCCGAGGAAGCGCAGCGCGATCCAGCCGGCGGTGAATTCGCGCTCGGTCTTGTAGATGTCGCGGGCCGGCAGCGCTGCATCGCGCGCGACCGCATAGGCCGAACGCGGCTCGTTGCTGTCGAGCAGCTTGCGCGCCAGCAGGCGGCGCTCGATCCACCATTCGTCGGCGTTGACGAGGCGGGCGGGATCGCGCGGCGCGCTCTGCATCACGCGGGCGGCCTCGGCGAAATGCTCCTCGCGCCGCAGCCACTGCGCCTTGCTGATGAGGTAGAGCGGATCGCCATGCAGCTCCCGCGGCACCGCTTCGAGCAGCGCCTTCGCATTGGAGGCTTTCTTGTCGAGTCCGATCCGCGCCTTGGCGAGGGCGACATAGCCGCTGCCGAGCCGCTTGGCCGAGCGCAACGCGGCCTCCGCGGTGTCGTTGCCATAGAGCAGCATGTCCATCCGCGCCTTGAAATCGCCGGCGGTGAGAAACGCGCCGAATTGTTCGAGCGCAGCGTTCTCGACGTCGCCGGAGAACGGATCGTTGCGCCAGGCTTCCTTGACCAGATGCTCGGCGCTGCGGCGATCGCCGCGCGCGAGCAGCGCCCGCGCCAGCACGAAGCGCCCCTTGGCGGACAGGGGCTGTTCGCCGCCGAAGAAGGCGAGCACGGCGTTGTCGTCGCGGCGGTCGTCCCACAGCGCGGCCTCGCCGCGACGGCGCAGGAAGATCTGGCTCGGCCAACTCGGGTTCTCGGTCAGGAAGGCGCGGTAGCGCTCCGCCGATGCGCCGTTGTTATCGCTGCGCAGGATGAGCCATTCGGCGAGCTTGCGCGCCACCGGATCGTTCAGCGACGCCTCCAGCTGCGTGGCGTCGGCGGGCTTCTTGCCGCGGATCGCCTCGATCACCTGTTCGAGCGTTTCCATGTCCGCCTTCGAGGTGGACGAGGTCCCCGCCATGGCGAGCGGGGCGGCGAACCTGCGCGGCGTGGGCCGCAGCGCCGCCTGCTGGGGCGTTTTTGCCGCCGGGACGGGGGCGGCTCGGGCCGCGGAACCGGTGTGCGCCGGCGGAGTTGTCGCGGGCGCGCTCGCGGCGGCGGTGCTGCGCGGGGTCGGTCGCGGCTTCGGCAGCGGTACGCCGAAGGCGGTGTGGGAGACCAGCGCCAGCGATGCGGCGCCGAGCAGCACGGCGCGCCAGCGCCGCAGCCGCATCGGCCGCGCACAGGAAGGGGTGCGTTCGGACAGGAGGATGAAGGATTTCACGGGCAACCTCGGCGGCGAATCATCCAAATTGCCTCGCCTCAGGCGTAGTTCATTGATTATGTGGACAAAACATCAAATGTGTTAGAATAACCTTATTGCCGCAACACCACGGCAAAATAGCGGCTGATACGAGGGATTCGGCGCGCTCCGGGGCCTCAACGGGATTGTCGGCAACCACCGGCCGGGCTTTCATCGAAAGACCGGACCCGCTATCAGTCGCCCTGAAAAACATCACGGTGCGAAAGCGTTCGGAGACTGACCATGGCAGCCAAGACGAATTTCCGGGGGTCCTATACCGCCTTGGTGACGCCGTTCAAAAATGGCGCGTTGGACGAAGCCGGCTTTCGCGACCTGGTGAACTGGCAGATCGCCGAAGGCTCGAACGGCCTGGTTCCGGTCGGCACCACCGGCGAGAGCCCGACGCTGAGCCACGACGAGCACAACAAGATCACCGAATGGTGCGTGCAGGAGGCCAAGGGCCGCGTTCCGGTGATCGCCGGGGCGGGCTCCAACTCCACCCGCGAGGCGGTGGCGCTGGCGAAGCATGCCGAGAAGGCCGGCGCCGACGCGGTGCTGGTGGTGACGCCGTATTACAACAAGCCGACGCAAGAGGGGATGTATCACCACTTCAAGGCGGTGAACGACGCCATCGGCATTCCGATCATCATCTACAACATCCCGCCGCGCTCGGTGGTGGACCTGTCGGTCGAAACCATGACGCGGCTGTTCGAACTGAAGAACATAGCCGGCGTGAAGGACGCCACCGCCAATCTCGCCCGCGTGTCGCAGCAGCGCCACGCCATGGGGCCGGATTTCCTGCAGATGTCCGGCGAGGACATGACGGCGCTGGCCTACATGGCCGCCGGCGGCCATGGCTGCATCTCGGTCACCGCCAACATCGCGCCCAAGCTGTGCGCCGAATTGATGTCCGCCGTGCTCAAGGGCGATTACGCGACCGGCCTGAAAATTCAGGACAGGCTCGCGCCGCTGCACGACGCCGTGTTCAAGGAGCCGGGTGTCGCGGGAGCCAAGCACGGCCTCAAGCTGCTCGGCCGGCTTGACGAGGAAGTCCGCCTGCCGCTGGTGCCGGTGACGCCGCCCACCGGCCAGGTCATCCGCGATGCGATGGTCCACGCCGGATTGCTCAACTGACCGATCCCCTTGATATGGCCTGAAACGGAGCTGACCGATGCTTGAGGAGTTCAAGAAATTCGCCCTGCGCGGCAATGTCGTCGATCTTGCGGTCGGCGTCATCATCGGTGCGGCCTTCGGCGCCATCGTCAATTCGCTGGTGGGCGACGTGATCATGCCGCTGATCGGTGCGATCACCGGCGGCCTCGACTTCTCCAACTACTACACGCCGCTGGCGAAGTCGGTGACGGCGACCAACCTCGCCGACGCCAAGAAGCAGGGCGCGGTGCTGGCCTGGGGCAATTTCCTCACCCTGACGCTGAATTTCATCATCGTGGCGTTCGTGCTGTTCATCGTCATCCGGCTGATGAACCAGCTCAAGGCCAAGGAGGAGGCCGATCCCGGCCCGGCGCCGCTGACCAAGGATCAGGAATTGCTGGTCGAGATCCGCGATCTTCTGAAATCGAAATAACATCCTATCTGTTGCAGCGGCGGACCCGCACCCGGCGGGTTCGGTAGCATTTCGCAGCATCGTGCGTCCCTGCGGCCGGTTCGCAGGGCGCGTGCGGTTGAGGCATCCGATGACCGAGAAGAAATTGCGTCCGATCAAGGTCGTCGCGGAGAACCGCAAGGCGCGGTTCAACTACGCCGTGGAGGACACGGTGGAGGCGGGCATCGTGCTGACCGGCACCGAGGTCAAGTCGGCGCGCAACGGCAAGACCACCATCGCGGAATCCTATGCCGACTCCAAGGGCGGCGAGATCTGGCTGGTCAACGCCAATATTCCCGAATACCTGCAGGCCAACCGCTTCAACCACGAGCCGCGGCGGCCGCGCAAGCTGTTGCTGCACAAGAAGCAGATCAACAAGCTGATCGGCGCCATCGAGCGCGAGGGCATGACGCTGGTGCCGCTCAAGATGTATTTCAACGAGCACGGCAAGGTGAAGCTCCAGCTCGCGCTCGCCAAGGGCAAGAAGCTGCACGACAAGCGCGAGACCGAGAAGAAACGCGACTGGTCGCGCGAGAAGGGCCGCCTGCTACGCGCGCGCGGCTGAGGCGCGGCGCGCCGTCTGAGACGCGGCGTGCATCTTGCTCCCGCCGGACTGCCGCCGTCCCGCAACCGGAGTCGAAGGAAGGCCAAACCATGAACCAGCCGAACCTGATGGGCGTGGACTGGAGCAGGATTCCGGCGCCGGAGGACGACGGCGCGGCGCGCCATCTCGTCGGCGCCCGCATTCCGCCGGTTGCCTTGCAGGCTACCGACGGCGCATCGGTCACGCTCGCCGGTCTCGCGGGGCGGACGGTGCTGTTCGGCTATCCGCGAACCGGGGAGCCGGGCAAGATCAGCCCGGTGGATGGCTGGGACATGATCCCCGGCGCGCGCGGCTGCACGCCGCAGACCTGCGCGTTTCGCGACCTGTTCAAGGACCTGAAACAGGCCGGGGCGCAGCACGTGTTCGGCCTGTCGACGCAGGACAGCGCCTACCAGCGCGAGATGGTCGAGCGTCTGCATGTGCCGTTTCAGGTGCTGTCCGACGACGGGCTGGCTCTGACGCGCGCGCTCGGCCTGCCGACGATGACGATCGCCGGCATGACCCTGATCAAGCGTCTGGCGCTGATCATCGACGACGCGGTGATCACCCACGTGTTCTATCCGGTATTTCCGCCGGACCGTAACGCGGGCGATGTGCTGGCGTGGCTTCAGGCCAATCCGCTCCCGTCGGCGAGATAATCCCGCACCCGTGTGAACACGGCCCGGAACATTTTCGGCGTGAGCACGCCTGTGTTGGTGTTGTAGCGGGAGCAGTGGTAGCTGTCGAACAGCCGCAAGTTTCCCGCCTGGTGCTCCGCGCCGTGACCGAACGGGGCGTGCACCGCGCGGATGCCGAGGGTTTTCAGCGTGGTGTCGTGGGCGACGCGGCCGAGCATGACGATGGCGCGCAGGCGCGGCATCTCCGCCATCGTCGCCGTGAAGAAGCTGCGGCAGGTGTTGATCTCGGCCGGCAGCGGCTTGTTCTGCGGCGGCACGCAGCGCACCGCGTTGGTGATGCGGCAATTCACCAGCGTCAGCCCGTCGTCCGGCCGCTCGTCATAGACGCCGGTGGCGAAGCCGAACTCCAGCAGCGTCGCGTAGAGCAGGTCGCCGGCATAGTCGCCGGTGAAGGGGCGGCCGGTGCGGTTGGCGCCCTGCAGGCCCGGCGCGAGACCCACGATCAGGAGCGAGGCGTCGCTGCCGCCGAAGGAGGGGACCGGACCGTTGAACCATTTCGGCTCGCGCGCGCGGTTGGCATCGCGAAACGCCGCGAGCCGCGGGCACAGCGGGCAATCGTGATCGGGCTGGGAGCGAGGAAAGGCGGAGCCGGCCCGCGGGCCGCTCCGCCGTTTTGCTGAATCAGTCGTCGAATTCGTCGACATCGCCTCGCGCTGCAATGGTGCTCGTGCTCCGCTGCAGGAATTGCGGCGTGTGCTGACGAGGTTCGCGAGGAGCGGGACGTTCGCTCGGATCGCGACCAAGTTTGGATTGTAGCTGAATCAGATCGGTAAAGACATCCGCCTGGCGGCGCAACTCGTCGGCGATCATCGGCGGCTGGCTGGCAATGGTGGACACCACGGTCACGCGCACGCCGCGGCGCTGCACGGCCTCGACCAGCGAGCGGAAATCGCCGTCGCCGGAGAACAGCACCATCTGGTCGATATGCTCGGCCAACTCCATGGCATCGACCGCGAGTTCGATGTCCATGTTGCCCTTCACCTTGCGCCGGCCGCTGGCGTCGATGAATTCCTTCGTGGCCTTGGTCACAACGGTGTAGCCGTTGTAATCGAGCCAGTCGATCAGCGGACGAATCGAGGAATATTCCTGATCTTCGATGATGGCGGTGTAATAGAAAGCCCGCACCAGCGTGCCGCGGTTCTGGAATTCAAGCAGCAGCCGCTTGTAATCGATATCGAAACCAAGTGTCTTCGCTGTCGCATAAAGGTTTGCACCGTCGATAAACAGCGCAATCTTGTTCGTCGCGGGAACCATCAGTCATTGCTCACATTTGTTATGGTGTACTTTTTGGCGCGATCCGATATCGCGCATTGCTAATTTTATTCCCTATTTGACTTTGATAGGCGGCGAAAATGCAGAGCGGGTGAGCGATCGTCGATCGTCAGCTCGGCGTCAGTCAATCCCAGTTTGCGCCGCGAGCCATTTTGATAGCGCAATGAAGCGATTTCTTGTCCATCGGGCAAAATGGGCGCCGGCATCGGGGACGTTCTGTCATGGGATGCCGAACACGCCTATTTTATTGATCATTTTTAAAATGCCGCTTGCGAAATGATCGTTGTCGCTATACCTACCGCGCATAGCCACATGATTTTCCGATCCAGACCGGGAGCCACAGCCGATGGCGCGCGTCACTGTTGAAGATTGTATCGATAAGGTCGACAATCGTTTCGATCTCGTTCTTCTGGCGGCCCATCGCGCCCGCATGATTTCGTCGGGCTCGCCGCTGACGGTCGATCGGGACAACGACAAGAATCCGGTCGTGTCCCTGCGCGAAATCGCCGAAACCACCATTTCTCCCGAGGATTTGCGCGAGGAACTGGTCCATTCGCTGCAGAAGTTCGTTGAGGTGGACGAGCCGGAACCGGATACGGTGCCGCTGATCGGTTCCGCCGGGGCGTCGGTGGATGCCGACGACACCGAGGTGGCGGTCGAGCGCATGACCGAGGAAGAGCTTCTCAAGGGTCTTGAAGGTCTTGCTCCGCCCGAGGAGCAGCCCGAGGAAGACGAATAGTCCGGCCTGCGGCGGTTGTTCCGACCGCCAATCGAATGAATTTGAGCAAAGGCCCGGACAATTTGTCCGGGCCTTTGCATTTATTGACATTTTCTGGGTCATTCTTGCGGTTGTGCGGGAAGCCGGCAATATTATGAATTCCGGTTCCCGTTCGGAATTCGGAGCAAAGCGACAGGATCCCATGGCGAATTTGCGCCAATATCAGCCCCAGATGCAGGCCGCGGCCGATGCCGCGCCGCCGGTTCCGCCTGCGCCTGTGGCGGTGCCGGCGGTTGCCCCGGTGAAAAAAGCGCCGCGGACGCAGATGATGCGGCAGTACGACCTGGTCGACCGGGTCCGGGCCTACAATCCGAACACCGACGAGGACCTGCTCAATCGCGCCTATGTCTACGCCATGATGGCCCATGGCGAGCAGAAGCGGGCGTCGGGGGACCCTTACTTTTCCCACCCGCTGGAAGTCGCCGCGATCCTGACCAACCTGAAGCTGGACGACGCCACCATTGTCGCGGCGCTGCTTCACGACACCATCGAGGATACCGAATCGACCCGGGCCGAGATCGACCAGATTTTCGGTCACGAGATCGGCGCGCTGGTGGACGGGCTGACCAAGCTCAAGCGCCTCGAACTGGTCTCCCGCGAGGCCAAGCAGGCCGAGAATCTGCGCAAGCTGCTGCTGGCCATTGCCGACGATGTGCGTGTGCTGCTCGTCAAGCTCGCGGATCGGTTGCATAATATGCGCACGATGGAGTTCATGCCGCCGGCATCACGTCGCCGCATCGCGGAGGAGACCCTCGACATCTATGCGCCGCTTGCAGGGCGCATGGGCATGCAGGAGATGCGCGAGGAGCTCGAGGACCTGTCGTTCCGGATCATCGACCCGGATGCCTATGCCGTCGTGGTCCAGCGCCTCGATGCGCTCGAGGCGCGCGACCGCAACCTGATCGGCGAGATCGAATCCCAGCTCGCGGCCAAGCTCGCCAAGAACGGCATCAACGCCCATGTCAGGGGACGCCGCAAGCAGCCGTTCTCGATCTGGATGAAGATGGAGCGCAAGTCGGTCGGCTTCGAGCAACTGTCCGACATCTTCGGCTTCCGCATCATCGTCAACAGCGTGGCGGAGGTTTATCGCACCGTCGGCATCGTCCACACCACGTGGCCGGTCGTGCCCGGGCGCTTCAAGGATTACATCTCGACGCCGAAGCAGAACGACTATCGTTCGATCCACACCACGGTGATCGGACCCGGCAAGCAGCGCGTCGAACTGCAGATCCGCACCGAGGAAATGGATAGCGTCAACGAATACGGCATCGCTGCGCACGCGATCTACAAGGACGGCGGCGGTTCGGCCACCGAGCGCATGGAGAAGGAGTCCAACGCCTTCGCCTGGCTGCGGCACACGGTGGAGGTGCTGTCGGAAAGCGCCAATCCGGAGGAATTCCTCGAACACACCAAGATGGAGCTGTTCCACGATCAGGTGTTCTGCTTCACGCCGAAGGGCAAGCTGATCGCGCTGCCGCGCCACGCCAATGTCATCGACTTCGCCTATGCCGTGCACACCGATGTCGGCAACAGCGCGGTGGGCTGCAAGATCAACGGCAAGTTCGCGCCGCTGTCGTCGGAATTGCAGAATGGCGACGAGGTCGAGGTGCTGACGTCGCAGGCGCAGTCGGCGCCGCCGAGCGCGTGGGAATCGCTGGCCATCACCGGCAAGGCGCGGGCCGCGATCCGGCGCGCCACCCGCACCGCGGTGCGCGACCAGTATGCCGGATTGGGGCGGCGGATCGTCGAGCGCCTGTTCCTGCGCGCCAAGATCGTCTACGCCGACGACAAGCTCAAGGGCGCGCTGCCGCGGCTGGCGCGGGCCTCGATCGAGGATGTGATGGCGGCCGTCGGGCGCGGCGAGATGAAGGCGTCCGATGTCGCGCGGGCGATGTATCCGGACTACAAGGAGGAGGCGCGGCTCGGCGGCAAGAAAGCCGCGGGTCCGCGGCCGAAGCCGTCCCCCGACGCCAAGGCCGCGACCGCGATCCCGATCCGCGGCATCAACAGCGATCTGCCGGTGAAGTTCGCGCCGAACGGCGGCGCGGTGCCGGGCGACCGCATCGTCGGCATCGTGACGCCGGGCGAGGGGATCACGATCTATCCGATCCAGTCGCCGGCGCTGCGCGATTTCGAGGAGGAGCCGGAGCGCTGGCTCGACGTGCGCTGGGACACCGACGAGGCCGCGCCACGGCGTTTTCCGGCACGCCTGCATGTCCAGAATGTCAACGAGCCGGGCAGTCTCGCCCAGATCGCGGGCGTGATCGCCGAGCACGACGGCAACATCGACAACATCAGCATGAGCCGCCGCTCACCGGATTTCACGGAGCTGATCATCGATCTCGAGGTCTATGACCTCAAGCATTTGAACGGTATCATCGCGCAACTGCGGGCCAAGGCGGTGGTCGCCAGCGTCGACCGCATCAACGGCTAGCTTTCGTCGTCAGCTTCCCAGGGATTCCCATGTCCGTCATTCCGCCGCTGCGCCTCGGGGTCAACATCGATCACGTCGCCACGCTGCGCAACGCGCGCGGCGGCCGCGCGCCCGATCCGGTGCGCGCCGCGCATCTGGCGATCGAGGCCGGCGCCGACGGCATCACCGCGCATCTGCGCGAGGACCGCCGCCACATTCGCGACGACGACATGAAGCGGCTCAAGGCCGAAATATCCAAGCCGCTGAACTTCGAGATGGCGGCGACCGCCGAGATGCTGCAGATCGCGCTGGCGACGCAGCCGCACGCCGCCTGCCTCGTGCCGGAACGGCGAACCGAGGTCACCACCGAAGGCGGGCTCGACGTGATCGGCCAGCAGGACGCGCTGGGGCCGTTCATCGCCCGGCTCAACGACGCCGGCATCCGGGTGTCGCTGTTCATCGCCGCCGATCCCGCGCAGATCGAGATGGCGGCGAAACTGAAAGCGCCCGTGATTGAGATTCACACCGGCGCGTGGTGTGACGCCGTGATCGAGGGCCACAAGGCGAAGGCCGAGGTGGAGTGGCAGCGCATCGTCGCCGGCGCGAAACTCGCGCAGTCCGCCGGCCTCGAAGTCCATGCCGGCCACGGCCTCGACTATGCGACGGCGGAGATCATCGCGGCGCTGCCGCAGGTGGTCGAGCTGAACATCGGGCACTTCATGATGGGCGAGGCGATTTTCACCGGCCTGGCGCAGACCATTCGCGACATGCGCGCGGCGATGGACCGTGGCCGCAAGACGTTGCGGCACTACCTATGATCATCGGTATCGGCTCCGACATCATCGACATCACGCGGATCGAGAAGGTCATCGCCCGCCATGGCGACCGCTTCATCGACCGTATCTTCACCGCAACCGAGCGGGCCAAGGCGGAGCGCCGGTCCAGGATGCCGAAGATGATCTGGGCGACCTACGCCAAGCGCTTCGCCGCCAAGGAGGCGTGCTCCAAGGCGCTCGGCACCGGTATCCGGCGCGGGGTGTGGTGGCGCGACATGGGGGTGGTCAACATGCCCGGCGGGCGGCCGACCATGAAGCTGACCGGTGGCGCGCTGGCGCGGCTCGAGGCGCTGACCCCGCCCGGCCACGAGGCGCGGATCGACCTCAGCATCACCGACGACTGGCCGCTGGCGCAGGCGTTCGTGGTCATTTCGGCGGTGCCGGCGGCCACGCCGTGACCGCCGCCGGGGCCCGCGCCGGACCCGGTGTAGCCTAAAATTGACTGGCGAATCATGGGATTAGCAAGTTTTAAGGGCCCGGTTGATTGCGCCCCTTGCGACAACGGTCTAAAACCCGCGCGGGTGATTTGGGCGGCGTCGGCGTCCCGGGGATTCGATCCCGGGGAGCGTTGCAACAGGATTTTGAAAGAGCAATGAGCGTGTCAACACCGGCCAAATCCGAAGGCGGCGTCGGCGAAACCGTCCGCGTCGTCATTCATGCGCTCATCATCGCGCTGGTCATCCGCACCTTCCTGTTTCAGCCGTTCAATATCCCGTCGGGATCGATGAAGGCGACGTTGCTGGTCGGCGACTATCTGTTCGTCTCGAAATATTCCTATGGCTACAGCCATTTCTCGTTCCCGCTGTCGCCGCCGATCTTCTCGGGGCGGATTTTCGGATCGGACCCGGCGCGCGGCGACATCGTCGTGTTCCGCCTGCCCAAGGACACCTCCACCGACTACATCAAGCGCGTGATCGGACTGCCGGGCGACCGCATCCAGATGAAAGAGGGGCTGCTCTACATTAACGACAAGCCGGTGCAGCGCGAGCGGCTGGCCGATTTCGTCGGCGAGGATCCCTGCGGCTCCGACGCCACGGCGCGGGTGAAGCAGTGGCAGGAGACGCTGCCGAACGGCGTCACCTACAAGACGCTCGATTGCGTCGACAACGGCTTCTACGACAACACCAACGTCTACACCGTGCCGCCCGGCCACTTCTTCATGATGGGCGACAACCGCGACAACTCCACCGACAGCCGGGTGCTGTCGGCGGTGGGCTATGTGCCGTCCGAGAACCTGATCGGCCGGGCGCAGATGATCTTCTTCTCCATTGCCGAGGGCGAACCGGCCTGGCAGTTCTGGCGCTGGCCGGTGGCCGTGCGCTGGAACCGTATCTTCTCCATCGTGCGATGAGCGGCGACCCCGCGCCCGCCAGCCCCACGCCGGACCCCGCCGCCGTCGCGAGCATCGACGGCGGTGACGCCACGTCTGCGACCAAGCCTGCGAAGAAGAAAGTCGCGCGGCGGCCGAGCGCCAAGGCCGCGGCCAAGATCATCGAACAGCGCATCGGCCACTCCTTCGCCGATCCCGCGTTGCTGGCGACCGCCTTCACCCACGTCTCGGCGCTGAAATCGGCGCGCAGCCGCGCCGACAGCTATCAGCGGCTGGAATTTCTCGGCGACCATGTGCTCGGGCTGATCGTCTCCGACATGCTCTACCGCGCCTTTCCCAAGGCGGACGAGGGCGAATTGTCGAAGCGCCTCGCCGACCTCGTGCGCCGCGAAGCCTGCGCGGACGTCGCCAAGTCGCTCGGCCTCGACGAGGCGATCAAGCTCGGCTCGGTCGGCGCGGGGGCGGGGGCGCGCCTGCGCCATTCGGTGCTCGGCGACATCTGCGAGGCGGTGATCGGCGCGGTGTTTCTCGATGGCGGCTATGCGGCGGCGGCGGCGTTCGTGGAGCGCAACTGGACCGAGCGGATGCGCAAGCCGGTGCGCCCGCTGCGCGATCCGAAAACCGTGCTGCAGGAGTGGGCGCAGGGCAAGGGACTGCCGACGCCGGTCTATCGCGAGGTGGAGCGCACCGGCCCGCACCACGATCCCCAGTTTCGCGTCGCGGTGGAATTGCCCGGCATGGCGCCGGCGGAAGGCGTCGGCGGCAGCAAGCGCGCCGCCGAGAAACTGGCGGCGACGGCGCTGCTGAAACGGGAAGGCGTGACGGGCGGCAACGATGCCTGAGACAATTCAAGACACGACTGCCGGCGAGACGCGCTGCGGCTTCGTCGCCCTGATCGGGGCGCCGAATGTCGGCAAGTCCACGCTGGTCAATGCGCTGGTCGGCTCCAAGGTCACCATCGTCTCCAAGAAGGTGCAGACCACGCGCGCCCTGATCCGCGGCATCGTCGTCGAGGGCCACGCGCAGATCATCCTCGTCGATACGCCCGGCATCTTCGCGCCGAAGCGCCGCCTCGATCGCGCCATGGTGTCCACCGCATGGAGCGGCGCGCACGACGCCGATGTTGTCTGCGTGCTGATCGACGCCCGCGCCGGGATCAACGAGGAGGCCGACGCCATCCTCGCCAAGCTGGCGGACGTGCGGCACCCGAAAATCCTGGTGCTGAACAAGATCGATCTGGTGCCGCGCGAGAAGCTGCTGGCGCTGGCCATGAAGGCCAACGAGCGGCTCAAATTCGAGCAGACCTTCATGGTTGCGGCGCTGTCCGGCGACGGCGTCGGCGATCTGCGCCGCGCGCTGGCGCAGGCGGTGCCGCCGGGGCCGTTCCACTATCCCGAAGACCAGATGTCGGATGCGCCGCTGCGCCACCTCGCAGCCGAAATCACCCGCGAGAAGATCTATCGCCACCTGCATCAGGAACTGCCGTATCAGTCCACGGTCGAGACCGACTCGTGGAGCGACCGCAAGGACGGCTCGGTGCGGATCGAGCAGACGATCTTTGTCGAGCGCGACAGCCAGCGCAAGATCGTGCTCGGCAAGGGCGGGGCCACCATCAAGGCGATCGGCGCCGACGCCCGCAAGGAGATCGCGGACATCGTCGGTCAGCCGGTGCATCTGTTCCTGTTCGTGAAAGTCCGCGACGGCTGGGGTGACGACCCCGAGCGCTATCGCGAGATGGGCCTGGAATTCCCCAAGGATTGATGAAGCACTGATGAAGGGCTGATGACGGAATGACCGGTCCCGACGTCAAGGTTCCGAAGAACGTCTTTTATTTCCAGGTGCTGCTGTATCTGTCGCTCCTGATCGATGCGCTGTCGGCGGCGTTTGTCGATCGCGCGCCGGCGGGCATGACCGATCAGGAGGCGCTGGCGGTCAATTTCATCGCGGTGGCGATGATGCTCGCGCTGGTGCAACTGGTCGGGCTCGCGGCCGAGGGCCGCCGCAACTGGGCGCGGATGGTGCTCCTCGCCGCGCTGGTGCTGTCGGTGCTGTCCATCGTGGCGAGTGTCGGGCAGGCTGGCCTGCAGGTCAGCACCGTGGTGGACGTGGTGTCGACGGCGCTCACCGCCTGGGGCCTGTGGCTGTCGTTCACCGGCGATGCGCAGGACTGGTTCCAGTCGTCGTGACCATGATGCGCCGGGCTGCGGCGCCCCGCAGAATCCTGTAGGCTACAGCCCATGGAATGGAGCGACGAAGGCATCATCCTCGGCACGCGGCGGCACGGAGAATCCAGCGCCATCGTCGAACTGATGACGCGCGACCATGGCCGCCATCTCGGCCTCGTGCGCGGCGGCGCGGGATCGCGGATGCGTCCGCTGCTTCAGCCCGGCAACAGCGTCACGGCGGTGTGGCGCGCGCGCCTCGACGAGCATCTGGGATATTACGCGCTGGAAGGCACGCGATTGCGCGCGGCCACCATGTTCGCGTCGTCGCACGCGGTCTATGGCGTCACCCATCTGGCGTCGCTGGTGCGGCTGTTGCCGGAGCGCGATCCGCACGAGGATATCTATGCGATGCTCGTCGCCATCCTCGATGATTTCGACGATGCGAGCGGAGCGGGGGCGCATCTGGTGCGGTTTGAACTGGCGATGCTGGCCGAACTTGGTTTCGGCCTTGATCTGTCCGCCTGCGCGGCCACCGGCACGGCGCACGATCTGATCTATGTCTCGCCGAAATCGGGCACGGCAGTGTCGCGTCAGGCCGGCGAGCCGTGGCGCGAGCGGCTGTTGCCGTTGCCTCCGTTTCTGCGCGAGAGCGATGACGGCCGCAACGGCTGGTCGGGACAGGACATCGCCGATGGCTTCCGGCTGACCGGGCTGTTCCTGTTGCGCAATGTGCTGGAGCCGCGCGGGCAGGGCCATTCCGATGCGCGGGAGGGATTCATCGCCGCCGTGACGCGTCCCCGGGTGCGGACGGCCGCCGAATGAAGCCGTCGCACGAAAAGCGGGCCGGAATCATCCGGCCCGCGTGACGCGAAAATCCGCAATTCTCCGACCCGCGCGGATCAGTAATAATAGCGCGGGCGCGGATGATACGGCCGCGGGCCGTAGTAGCGCGGCGGGGCGTAATAGCGCGGCCGGGTTTCGTAGCAGCGACGGGTCCAAGAAAACCCGTTCCAGACCCGTTCGCACACCAGCCTGACGTTGGTCGCCTGTCCCGCAATCCCGGCGGGAGCGGGAACCAGCGGCATGGCTTCGGCGCGCACGGCGGCGAGCGATCCGGCTCCGGCCAGCGACACAGCGGCGACGGCTGCGAGTATCGAACGACGCATGATTCTTTCTCCTTAAATATCAGACAGTGTTGACCAACGATTGGCCGACCGTTTGGTTGCGGCGCCGCCACCCGTTTCGAGACCGCCGGCCGTCGCAACCATGGGAAATATGGCGGAACCATTCTGGACCAACGATGTCCAGACAATTCATGTATTGTTCATTCGGCCGGCAAGGGTTAACCCCCTGTTTATGGGAAAAAGACTGATTCCGCCCGAGCCGATGGACGTCCAGGAAGTCGCGTTGCGCGAGGCTCTCGAGGAGCGCTATCTCGCTTACGCGCTGTCCACCATCATGCACCGTGCGCTGCCGGACGCGCGCGACGGCCTCAAGCCGGTGCATCGCCGCATCCTTTACGGCATGCGCCTGTTGCGGCTTGATCCCGGCACGCCGTTCAAGAAGTCGGCCAAGATCGTCGGCGACGTGATGGGCTCGTTTCATCCGCATGGCGACCAGTCGATCTACGATGCGCTGGTGCGTCTCGCGCAGGATTTCGCCTCGCGCTATCCGCTGGTGGACGGGCAGGGCAATTTCGGCAACATCGACGGCGACAATCCGGCGGCCTACCGCTACACCGAAGCGCGCATGACCGAGGTCGGCCGGCTTCTGCTGGAAGGCATCGACGAGGACGCGGTCGAGTTTCGCGCCAATTACGACGGCCAGTCGAAGGAGCCGGTGGTTCTGCCCGGCGCGTTCCCGAACCTGCTCGCCAACGGTGCGCAGGGCATCGCGGTCGGCATGGCGACCTCGATCCCGCCGCACAACGCCGCCGAGCTGTGCGATGCCGCGCTGCATCTGATCGACAAGCCCAACACCAAATCGAGCGGCCTGCTGCGTTACGTCAAGGGTCCGGATTTTCCGACCGGCGGCATCGTGGTCGATTCCAAGGAAAGCATCGCGGAAGCCTACGCCACCGGCCGCGGCTCGTTCCGCGTGCGCGCGAAGTGGCATCAGGAAGACGGCGCGCGCGGTACCTGGAATATCGTCGTTACCGAGATTCCGTGGCTGGTGCAGAAGTCGCGGCTGATCGAGCGTATCGCTGAACTGCTCAACGAGAAGAAGCTGCTGCTGGTCGGCGACATCCGCGACGAGTCGGCCGAGGACGTGCGCATCGTCATCGAGCCGAAGTCAAAGAACGTCGATCCCGAAGTATTGATGGAGACGCTGTTCAAGCAGACCGAGCTTGAAAGCCGGATCTCGCTCAATCTCAACGTGCTGGTGAAGGGCCGCATCCCCAAGGTGCTGGGCCTCGCCGAGTGCCTGCGCGAGTGGCTGGATCATCTGCGCGACGTGCTCGTTCGCCGCGCCAACTATCGCAAGAACCAGATCGAGCATCGGCTCGAGGTGCTGGGCGGCTATCTGATCGCCTATCTGAACCTCGACAAGGTGATCAAGATCATCCGCACCGAGGACGAGCCCAAGCCGGTTCTGATCCGGACCTTCAAACTCACCGACCTGCAGGCCGATTCCATCCTCAACATGCGGCTGCGCAATCTGCGCAAGCTCGAGGAAATGGAGATCCGCGGCGAGGACAAGGACCTTCGCAACGAGCTGAAGGGCCTCAACCGCGTGCTGGCCTCGGAGGAGGAGCAGTGGAAGAAGGTCGGCGAGCAGGTCAAGCGGGTCCGCGACCTGTTCGGCCCGAAGACGCCGCTCGGCAAGCGCCGCACCCAGTTCGCGGATGCGCCGGAGCACGATCTCGCCGCCATCGAGGAGGCGCTGGTGGAGCGCGAGCCGATCACGGTGGTGGTCTCGGAGAAGGGCTGGGTCCGCACTTTGAAGGGACACGTCGAGGATGTGTCCAATCTCGCCTTCAAGACCGATGACAGCCTCGGCTTCTCGTTCTTCGCCGAAAGCACCTCGAAGCTGACGCTGTTTGCTTCCAACGGGCGTTTCTATACTCTCGATGCCCAGAAGCTTCCGGGCGGGCGCGGCCATGGCGATCCGATCCGGATGATGATCGACATGGAGGGCGACGCTGACATCGTCGCGCTGTTCGTGCAGAAGGGCGGCCGCAAGTTTCTGGTCGCCGGCCGCGACGGCCAGGGCTTCGTCGTCAACGAGGACGATTGCGTCGCCAACACCCGCAAGGGCAAGCAGGTGCTGAACGTCGCCGCGCCGAACCGCGCCGTCGCCATCGCCACGGTGAGCGGTGATACCGTCGCGGTGATCGGCAGCAACCACAAGATGGTGGTGTTTCCGCTCGACCAGGTGCCGGAGATGACGCGCGGGCGCGGCGTGCGGCTGCAGAAGTACAGCGGCGGCGCGCTGTCGGACGTCACCACCTTCACCGCCAAGGACGGCATGACGTGGCGGGATTCCGCCGGCCGCGAGCAGAGCATGACGTGGAAGGAACTGGCCGACTGGCGCGGCAACCGCGCCGATGCCGGCCGTCTCGCCCACGGCCTGCCGAAGTCGAACAAGTTCGGCAAGGGCATCGCATAGCGCGGCCTCGCGCTATTCCAGCCGCTCGACGTTGCGCAGCGTCGGGAACAGCTTCATCCACAGCAGGGCGATGAGGACGGTGCCGATGCCGCCGAGAACGGCGGCCGGCATCGCCCCCAGCAGCGCCGCGGTGACGCCGCTTTCGAACTGGCCGAGCTGGTTGGAGGCGTTGATAAACAGGAAGTTCACCGCGCCGACGCGGCCGCGCATGTCGTCGGGCGTCGCGAGCTGCACCAGCGACAGGCGGATCACCACGCTCACGGTATCGGCCGCGCCCATCACCACCAGCGCGATCACCGACAGCCACAGCCAGGTGGACAGCGCGAACACCATGGTGGCGAGGCCGAACACGATCACCGATTGAAACATCCGCATGCCGACGCGCCGGTTGATGGAATAGCGGGCCAGCACCGCCGTCATCAAGAGCGCGCCCACCGCCGGCGCTGAGCGCAGCAGGCCGAGGCCGAGCGGGCCGGTGTGCAGGATGTCGCGGGCGTAGATCGGCAGCAGCGCGGTGGCGCCGCCGAGCAGCACTGCGAACAGATCGAGCGAGATGGTGCCGAGGATCGCCGGATTGCGCCGCACGAAGCCGACGCCGGCGAACAGGTCGGCGAAGGTCGGCGGCTCCCGGGATATCTCCGCGCGCGCGACCCCGATCGCCCCGCTCAGCACCGCGCCCACCAGCCAGAGCACGGCCATGATGGTGTAGGGCGCGGCCGGCGACAGCGCGTAGGTCAGGCCGCCCACGGCGGGGCCGGTGACCATCGCGATCTGGCCGAAGCCGGTGGACACCGCGGTCGCCCGCTGCAGCATGCCGTGCGGCGCAACGGCGGGCAGCAGCGCCGACGAGGCGGGGTTTTCGAACGCGGTGACGATACCGAGCATCGCCATCGCCAGAAATATTTGCGGCACCGTCAGCCAGCCGGCGAAGCTGCCCCATGCCAGGACCGCCGCCGTCAGCGCTTCGGCGATCTGGCACAGCTGCATGACGCGCTTGCGGTCGTAGCGGTCGACGGCGTGGCCGGCGGCGAACACCAGGATCGCGGTGGGCAGGAACTGGACCAGCCCCACCAATCCGAGATCGAGCGCGCTGCCGGTCTTGTCGTAGATCTGCCAGCCCACCGCCACGGCGGCGATCTGGCTGCACAGCCGGGACAGGCCGCGGGCGCCGAGATAGAACTGGAACGGCTGGTGACGGAGCAGGGTCCCGGTCGCGGTGGACGGCATTGACGGCGTTTCTGTTGTTCTTGAGTCGCGATCGGCGGAAAGGGCGGTATGATATTCTGCTACATATCAGACCTGTCCGGCCATGGCTCGCCTGTCAATCGACGCCTTCGTGAACGCGTTTGCAGACGGCTGCGGCCAAGCTACAGTCATCCGCGATCAACGCGGAGCGGAGCCGGCCGGAAATGGTGCGTTACAATGAAATTCGCGAAGGCGAGGTCGCGGTTGATCCGCCGTCGCCCACCGACGCCGGGCTGGTGTTCATCGGCCGCATCCATACGCCGTGGACCGACCGCCTGATGACCCCGCGTCAGGGCCGGCACGATGGCCCGGTGTGCCGGATCGAGATTTTCGAGCCGTGGGTAGCGGCGCTCGCGGGGCTGGAGAAATTCACCCAGGTGGAGGTGATCTACTGGCTGCACCAGTCGCGGCGCGATCTCGTCCGCCAGAGCCCGGCCAATGACGGCACGACGCGCGGCACCTTCGCGCTGCGCTCTCCGGTGCGACCCAATCCGCTCGGCACCTCGGTGGCAAAGCTGGTCGGCATCGAGGGCACCAGCGTGCTGGTGCAGGGGCTCGATTGCCTCGACGGCACACCGCTGCTCGATCTCAAGCCGAACCGCTGCGAGTTCACCCCGATTGCGCCGCCGCAGCCGGGCGATTTTGAAACCGGCGGGTAGGCCATGGCTATGGTTCTGCTTTTGCAAATCACTTGCAACTAAGTGGAACTTGTGGACATATATCCAGTATGGATGCACGCCCTCCGTTACCGCCGCCGGGCGCGGCCGAGGCACCGCCCGAGGCGGGCGGCTGGCGCTTGCCGCGAGGTGAGCCGTCGCTGGCGGATATGTTCGGCTCGATCCGGGTGGCGCGGAACGGCTCGTTCTGGCGCAAGCTGGTCGCCTTTCTCGGCCCGGGATATCTGGTCGCGGTCGGCTACATGGACCCCGGCAACTGGGCGACCTCGCTCGCGGGCGGCTCCAAATTCGGCTACGCGCTGCTCAGCGTCGCACTGATCTCGAACATCATGGCGGTGGTGCTGCAGGCGCTGTGCGCCCGGCTCGGCATCGGTTCGGGGCGCGATCTGGCGCAGGCCTGCCGCGACGCCTATCCGGCGTGGGTGTCATGGCCGCTGTGGCTGTTCGCCGAAATCGCCATCGGCGCCACCGACCTGGCCGAGATCATCGGCACCGCCATCGGCCTCAACCTGCTATTCGCGATCCCGCTCGAACTCGGGGTGGTGATCACCACCCTCGATGTCTTTCTCATTCTCGCGCTGCAGGCACTCGGCTTCCGCTGGATCGAAGCCTTCGTGGTGGCGCTGCTCGGCGTCATCGCCGCGTGCTTCGCCATCCAGATCGCGATGGCCGATCCTGACTGGGGCGCGGTGATCCGCGGCTTCGCGCCGACCGTCCAGATTCTGCGCGACCGCGACATGCTCTACCTCGCGCTCGGCATTCTCGGCGCGACGGTGATGCCGCACAATCTCTACCTGCATTCAGGGCTGGTGCAGACCCGCGGCTATGGCGACAGCGTTCCGGAAAGGAAGGAGGCGATCAAGCTCGCCACCATCGATTCCACCTTCGCGCTATGCCTCGCGCTGTTGATCAACGGCTCCATCCTCATCCTTGCCGCCGCGACCTTTCACAAGGCGGGTCGCACCGACGTGGCGGAGCTCGATCAGGCCCACGCCTTCCTCGCGCCGCTGCTCGGCTCGACGCTGGCGCCGACACTGTTCGGCATCGCGCTGTTGTGCTGCGGCCTGAATTCGACGGTGACGGCGACCCTGTCCGGCCAGATCGTGATGGAAGGATTCATCAACATTCGGGTCGCGCCGTGGCTGCGCCGCCTGATCACGCGCATGATCGCGGTGCTGCCGGCGGCGGCGGTCACCATCCTGTACGGCGAGAAGGGCGCGGGTCAGTTGCTCATTCTCAGCCAGGTGGTGCTGAGCCTGCAACTGCCGTTCGCCATCGTGCCGCTGGTGATGTTCACCGCCAGCAGGGCGAAGATGGGCGCGTTTGTCGCGCCGCGCTGGCTGTCGATGCTCGCGGCGGCCATCGCCGCGGTGGTGATCGCGCTCAACGTCAAGCTGCTGGTCGATTTCGTGGCGGGGTGACGGAGCCGCGCGATTTCTGCGCCCCCTCTCACAGGTCATCCCGGCTCTCCACAGTCATCCCGGCGAAGGCCGGGATCCAGACTCCTCAATCTTGCGATTGGAGAAGGAGGCTGGGCAAGTGTCTTGCCATCACCACAATGCGCGGTGGTGATGGGTCCCCTGAGTTCACAAACGAAGTGCAACACTTTCTTTTGGAGGTGTTGCCATGGGGCGGAGTTACGATCAGCTTTCCCTGGACGATCGCTGCGAGATTTCCCGTCTTTCGGCCAATGGCAGCTCGATCCGGCAAATCGCGGCAGCTCTGGATCGCTCGCCATCAACGATTTCTCGGGAGCTGAAGCGCAATAGTGGCGCGCAGGTCGGATACCGCTCCAGTTACGCCAACCAGCAGAGCCGTGCCCGACGCTGGAAGGGCATGCGGCTGGAGCGCGATGAGCGCTTGCGGGCCGCCGTGCTCGAGCGGCTCGCCAGCGGATGGTCGCCCGAGCAGATCGCCGGCCGTCTGGCGCGCGACCAGGGCCGCAAGGTGATCTGCCATGAGACCATCTACCGCTTCATCTACGCCCAGCTCGCCCGCACCAGGGACTACCGCTGGCGGCGCTACCTGCCGCGCGGCAAGAGCCGGCGCGGCTGTCGCGGCAGGAGGGGCGGCAGCCCCGCGAGCTTCATTGAAGGCCGTGTTTCCGTGGCAAAACGGCCGCCCGAGGCCAATGACCGCAAGACCTGCGGTCATTGGGAAGCCGACCTGATGATGTTCGCCAAATACGGCCAGGCCATCCTCACCGTGCATGACCGCAAGTCCCGCCTGTTGCTGGCCACCAGGCTCGCCAGCAAGGCGGCCAACGGCGTCGCCAGCCATCTGGTCGACCTGTTCGGCGCGATCCCGCAACCGCTCCGCCGGACCGTCACCTTCGACAACGGCACCGAGTTTGCCCGCCATCTGGCGCTGCACGATCTTCAGATCGAGACCTTCTTCTGCGATCCCTACGCGCCCTGGCAGAAGGGCGGCATCGAGAACGCGATCGGCCGGATGCGCCGCTTCATTCCCCGAAAGACCGACCTCGCCACACTCTCAAACGCCCGCTTCCGCAAGCTCGTCGCCGCCTATAACAATACTCCGCGCAAGTGCCTCGACTTCAGCACGCCAGCCGAGGCCTTCGCCCAAATGTTGCACTTCGAATGTGAATCCACCTCCCCGCCTTCGCGGGGACGACATCGTGGGTGTGGCGCGTATCGCGCGATGTCCCGCGTCATTGCGAGGCGGCGAAGCCGACGAAGCAATCCATCTTTGCCGGTTACAGCCATCGATTGGATTGCTTCGCTGACGCTCGCAATGACAAGGAGCGTGCGTCCGATCCTGTCGTGACGCGCGGGGGAAAGACCGCCGCGAGATGTCAGTCCTGTGGCTCGGGCGCGGAGGTGCCGGTGGCGTCGACGCGGGTCCAACCGCTCGGCGACAGGCGCTGCTGCGGCAGGAAGCGGGCCTTGTAGCCCATCTTGCGCGAGCCCTCGATCCAGTAGCCGAGATAGACATAGGGCAGGCCCATGCGGCGGGCGCGGGAGATGTGGTCGAGGATCATGAAGCTGCCGAGCGAGCGGCTGTCCTCGTCGGGCTCGTAGAACGAATAGACCATCGACAGGCCGTCGCTGAGGATATCGGTCAGCGCCACCGCGACCAGATCGCCGGCCTTGCCGGTGATGCCGCTATCGGGGGTGCGGCGGCGGTATTCGATGATGCGGGTGGCGACGTGGCTGTCCTCCACCATCATGGCGTAGTCGAGCACCGTCATGTCCGCCATGCCGCCGTCGTGATGGCGCTGGTCGAGATAGGCGCGGAACACGGAATATTGCTCGGAGGTCGGCACCGGCGACCGCGACTCGCCGATCAGGTCCTCGTTGCGCGCCATCATCTTGCGGAAGTTGCGCGAGGGGCGAAACTCGTTGGCGATCACCCGCACCGAGACGCAGGCGCGGCACTGGTCGCAGGCGGGCCGATAGGCGATGGACTGGCTGCGGCGGAAGCCGCCATGGGTGAGCAGGTCGTTCAGCTCGGCGGCCTTGTCGCCGACCAGATGCGTAAACACCTTGCGCTCCTGCTTGCCCTCCAGATAGGGGCAGGGTGAGGGCGCCGTCAGGTAGAATTGCGGCGTATTGCGCGAATGCTGCGTCACGAGGGGCCGATCATCTCCAAGCTCGGCGTGGCTCCGGTCCGTGTGATTCCACGCCCCAGCATCGCGCCGCCACGGCGGGCGGTCAACGAAATTGCAGCCTGACGCCGGAAACCGGGGCCCGGTTCCGGGCGTCACGCCTCATGGTGGTGCGTCGCGGCGGCCGCGCTCAGGGGCGCGATGCCGGCGCGGCATAGGCCAGCGCGGTGCTGTTGACGAGCACCGTGCCGAGCACGATGTCGTGCAGCAGGCGGCGACGGCCGTTGAACAGCCCGACCAGCAGCACCAGCGGCGTCAGGAACGAGACCGACACCCAGTACAGCACGGCATGAACCGCCCCGAGCACGAAGTAGGGCCGCTCGCCGGTCCAGGTGCGCATCTCGATGTCCATCAGCCGCATGCCCACCGTCGCGCCGTGCGGGCCGCCGAGGGAGGTGCCGTAGTAGATCAGCGCCCAGATCACCGACAGCGGCGACACCAGCCAGAACAGGAACCAGCCCAGCCCCAGCGTGACGACGCCGAACAGGGCGATGAAGATCACCCCGAGCACGATCGGAATCGCCAGGATCACCAGATCGATCAGGAAGGCGAAGAAGCGCTTGGTGAGCACGCCGCGAAACAGCTCCGGCTGCTCCCACGGATCGAACGCCTCCTGCGCCCGCGCGCTGGCCGACGGATCGTTGCGCCAGATGGTGTCGCCGGAGCCTCGGGTGTCGGACATGAAAACTTTCCTCCATCCGGCCGGTGCTGGTTCCTCCGGCCGCTTGAGCGCACATGGCCCCGCCGTGCCGCCCCTGCAAGACGGCTTGGGGCCGCATGGAGAAAAAGTTATCCGGCGGGCGTCATGTTCCGGTGTGTCCCGGGCGCAGCGCAGCACGCTTGTGATGCGCTGCTGAACCGGGACCGCAAAAGGTGCTGTGGTCGTAACGGCCCCGGCTCAGCAGCGCGGCACTTTGCGCCGCGCAGCGTCCGGGGCAAGAAAGACTATCTCTCCGCCCTCAGCTTTTCCGCGGCGGCGGGGGCGAAATAGGTCAGCACGCCGTCGGCGCCGGCGCGCTTGAACGCGACCAGGCTCTCCATCATGGCGCGCTCGCCGTCGATCCAGCCGTTGTTGGCGGCGCCCGCGATCATCGCGTATTCGCCGGAGACCTGATAGGCGAAGGTCGGCATCGCGAAGGTATCCTTCACCCGCCGCACGATATCGAGATAGGGCAGGCCGGGCTTCACCATCACCATGTCCGCGCCCTCGGCGATGTCGAGCTCGACCTCGCGCAGCGCCTCGTCGGAATTCGCCGAGTCCATCTGGTAGGTGCGCTTGTCGCCGGTCAGGGTCTTGGCCGAGCCGATCGCGTCGCGGAATGGGCCGTAGAAGGCGGAGGCGTATTTCGCCGCATAGGCCATGATCTGCACGTCGCCGAAGCCGGCGCGGTCGAGGCCATCGCGGATCGCGCCGACGCGGCCGTCCATCATGTCCGACGGCGCGATGATGTCGCAGCCGGCTTCCGCCTGCACCAGCGCCTGCCGCACCAGAACGGCGACGGTCTCGTCGTTGAGAATGCGGCCGTCTTCGATCAGGCCGTCATGGCCGTGGCTGGTGAACGGATCGAGCGCGACGTCGCACAGCACGCCGAGGTCGGGGAATTCCTGTTTGATCGCGCGCACCGACTGGCACACGAGATTGTCGGCGTTGAGCGCCTCGGAGCCGGTTTCGTCGCGCAGCGACGGCTCGGTGTAGGGGAACAGCGCGATGCAGGGAATGTCGAGCTTCATCGCGCGTTCGGCCTCGCGCACGCATTGATCGACGCTGAGCCGGTCCACGCCCGGCATCGACGCCACCGGCGCGCGCACGTTGCGGCCGTCGACCACGAACAGCGGCCAGATCAGGTCGTCGGTGGTGAGCACGTTCTCGCGCACCAGCCGTCGCGACCATTCGGCCTTGCGGTTGCGGCGCATGCGCGTGGTCAGATCGAGGGACGGGGCGGCGCTCGCCGTCTCATGCCGCGGCCCGTCGCGCAACTCGATCGGACGTCCAAACTTGATCGCCATGTCAACACCACTCCCGCTGGATCAGAGCGCCACCTGTAGCATCCGCCGGGGCCGCCGTCACCGCGCAGAAGGCTCATGGGAGCCATGGATTCGCACCGGAACTGCGGGATCCGGGCGACATGCGGGCTTGCGGAATGCCGCGTTCCTGTATCAAACAGGCACCATGAACAAGGACCGCCGCCACTTTCTCGCCCCGCGGATGCCGCGGCCGGCGCACGACGCCAAGCCGCGCGATCCGGTGAGCATGACCACGGCCATGACCCCGGCCGACGCCGAGACCGGCGAGACGACATGGACGGCGCGGCTCGTGCTGTTCCTGCGCGTGATGGCCGTGCTGTCGATGATCAAGGGGCTCTATCACTGGGCGCAGATCACCGGCTTCATCGGCACCGAGGACACCGCGTTCGAAGTGCAGCCGATGCAGTGGCAGACCGCGACGGTGTATTTCGCGGTGATCGATCTCGTCGCCGCCGTGGGGCTGTGGCTCGCGACGCCGTGGGGCGCGGTGGTGTGGCTCACCACGCTCGTCTCGACCGCGGTGATCGAACTGATGTTTCCCGCGATCTACGGCGGCAACATCTACGTCGTGGTCGTCGCGCTGATCCTGCTCGCGGCCTATCTCGTGCTGGCGTGGCTCGCCGCGCGGGAGCGGCCGCCATAAATGTTTTGAACGCTTGGCGCGCTGCGCGGAGCCTGATGCTTGACGGAATCTTTAAAACTTGAACGATCCCTGTTCAGGAATGCGACAGATGGTGCGACGAAGCGTGAACATCGCGCCGTTTCGGTGAATCAAAGATGATAAAAAGCCCTTATTTCACGGGCGTAATGTATGATTCACCGTTTCAAATAAACCTTATCTTTATGGTGTTGTTTAAGCGGATGTTCAAACGCCTCCCTTAGTTTGTGCCTATCAGACGGGACACAAGTTTCGTCGAATAAGTCGTAAAAACGACAACAGGGGAAGTGTCATGATCAAAGCTGCCGCCACGGCTATCGAACCCGCCCGCGACAACGCTGCTGCTCCGGTGCAGCCGCTTTATCTCGAAGCGCTCACGCTGGTTGAACGCCTGCATCGCCGCCTGCTCGACGTCATCAAGGACGAGTTCGATCGTCGCGGCCGTTCCGACATCAACTCGGTGCAGGCGCTGCTGCTCTACAACATCGGCGACAAGGAATTGACCGCCGGCGAACTGCGCACCCGCGGCTACTATCTCGGCTCCAACGTCTCCTACAATCTGAAGAAGCTTGTGGAGATGGGCTTCCTCGATCACCAGCGCTCGCGCGTCGATCGCCGTTCGGTCCGTATCCGCCTGACCGCGCAGGGCCAGGAAATCCGCCACATCGTCGACGCGCTGTACCAGAAGCACGTCAAGACGGTGGAGCAGGTGGGCGGCATCTCGAACGCCGAGTTCGCCACGCTGAACAAGTCGCTGCATCGCCTCGAGCGGTTCTGGACCGACCAGATCCTGTATCGCCTCTGAGCATCGTCCCGACGGGCCAAGCCGGCGAGGCGCGATCGAAGATCGCGCCGCTCGACAAGACCGGCGGCCTGTTCCGACCCTCCTTCATGCTTACGTCAATGCCCTGACGCTCGCCGAAGTGCGCGCAAGACGTACCGGCCGGACTTCCGCACGAGTTTCCCCTGGTGCGGGAGGAGGCAAATTGAAGCAGCCCTTTGGGGCTGCTTTTTTGTTCACGGAGGTGAGCCATAGATATGGAAGCGGATGGCCTATGAATAGTAGCATCGCGCGCCGGCGCGCTATCTCGCGGGCGAGCACTTCAGCACATCAACGATAACCAGCCGGATGAGAGAAGTCCGAGAGGGAAGCCTGAGGATCGATAAAATCCTGTTGTCGAAATCCAAGGTGTATTGTGTGGCGTTGCCGGCCTCCAACTCCCGCCAGCCCACGATACGGTGTTTGTTCGTGAAGTCGCGAGTCATGTGGTATATGGAGATACCTTTTTCGGTTCGGAACTGGGAGCGATTGGGATCAGCAATTAACTTAAGGACGTTGCCGTCGACAGTGAGCAGCCTGTACCGAACGTGAGGGGTGTCAAAATTGTCGCCGTCTACGGCGATGTCGAAGTGGGGGTCTTCCGGGTATGCGCTGCCTGTCGTGAATGCTTGGTAGCAATTCCAATCTATTGCGGGGATAGATTTCGGCCGGAGGTCGAGTGCGTACGCTGATTCAATCGCGACTAATACTATGACCACTTGAAGAAGAAAGACTTTCACGTTTCCTCCTACGATTGCATATAAAAGTCAGCCGTTTTTGAGATTATATCAAGCAGGGAAAAATAGAGCTTGGCTTTCTTTGTTCGGGAGGAAGCACCCGAGGCGCCCTCCGGGGCGCCTTTTGCGTTGCGGGGCGACTCACCGGGGCGGACTCGACCGGTAAACGAGTCCTGAATCCGCCGCCTGCGCCGCCAAAAATATACTCCGGGACTCTCGTCGCGACTCTTTCCATCATTCCTTCCATGAGGCTGATTCTGAAATTCACCGGCGACCGGGTTCAGGTTGCGCTGGCACTCATGCTTCTCGCGGCGTGCGCGCTGAACCTGGCCTGCCTGCTGCCGCGGCTGTGACCGGCAGACCGGAACCGGTTCCGGGGCTTTTCGGATGTCGGCCGGGAAGGCGGCCCTGCCCAATCGTCCGGCGGCCGGCGAGGGTGGGCCGCCGTGGCTAAATCTGGCCCACCGGCTTGAGGAACTTGGACCGCGCCGCCAGATATGGTATGTCGCGGCTGCCGCCCTTGATGCCACCCGTAACCGTCCGCGCCTTGCTAGTGAGAGGCCGCGGCGGTGGAGACATTTCAGCCATGAGCTCATCTGCCAAAATCGCGTCCGCCCCCGACTCGTTTTTCACGGCTTCGCTCGCCGAGGCCGATCCGGAAATCGCCGCCGCGATCAAGGGCGAACTGGGTCGTCAGCAGCACGAGATCGAACTGATCGCCTCGGAGAACATCGTCAGCCGCGCCGTGCTCGAGGCGCAGGGCTCGGTGATGACCAACAAATACGCGGAAGGCTATCCGGGCGCGCGCTATTACGGCGGCTGCGAGTGGGTCGATGTCGCCGAGAACCTCGCCATCGAGCGCGCCAAGAAACTGTTCGGCGCCAGTTTCGCCAACGTGCAGCCGAACTCCGGCAGCCAGATGAATCAGGCCGTGTTCCTGGCGCTGCTGCAGCCGGGCGACACCTTCATGGGCCTTGATCTCGCCGCGGGCGGCCATCTCACCCACGGTGCGCCGGTCAACATGTCCGGCAAGTGGTTCAAGCCGGAGCACTACACCGTGCGCCGCGACGACCAGATCATCGACATGGACGAGGTGGCGAAGAAGGCCGAGGCGATCCGGCCGAAGCTGATCATCGCCGGCGCCTCGGCCTATTCGCGCTCCTGGGATTTCAAGCGCTTCCGCGAGATCGCCGACAGCGTCGGCGCCTATCTGCTGGTGGACATGGCGCATTTCGCCGGTCTCGTCGCCGGCGGCGTCCATGCCAACCCGGTGCCGTATGCGCACGTCACCACCACCACCACCCACAAGTCGCTGCGCGGTCCGCGCGGCGGCCTGATCCTGTGCAACGACGAGGCGATCGCCAAGAAGCTCAACTCGGCGATCTTCCCCGGCTTGCAGGGCGGCCCGCTGATGCATGTGATCGCCGCCAAGGCGGTGGCGCTCAAGGAAGCGCTGCAGCCGGACTTCAAGATCTACGCCAAGAACGTGGTCGAGAACGCCAAGGCGCTGGCGGAGACGCTGCGCGCCAGCGGCTTCGAGATCGTGTCCGGCGGCACCGACAACCATCTGATGCTGGTCGATCTGCGGCCCAAGGGCCTCAAGGGCAACATCTCCGAGAAGGCGCTGGTCCGCGCCGGCCTGACCTGCAACAAGAACGGCATTCCGTTCGACCCCGAGAAGCCGTTCGTCACCTCCGGCCTGCGTCTCGGCACGCCGGCGACCACGACGCGCGGCTTCGGTGTTGCGGAGTTCAAGCAGGTCGGCAACATGATCGCCGAAGTGCTCAACGCCGTGGCCCAGTCGGAAGACGGCAAGGCGCCGGGCGTCGAGGCGGCGGTGAAGGAGAAGGTCAAGGCGCTGACCGACCGCTTCCCGATCTATCAGTAAGGGGTCGCGGGGCCGGTTCTTTCGCCGTCATGCCCGCGCTTGTCGCGGGCATCCACGTCTTCTTTCGCGGCACCAAAGACGTGGATGGCCGGGACAAGCCCGGCCATGACGAGTATAGTTGCACAATTCGATAGTTTCCGAGAGCAAGCGGAATGCGCTGCCCAAGCTGCAACAGCCTCGATACGCAGGTGAAGGATTCGCGGCCGACGGAGGATTCGTCGGTGATCCGCCGCCGCCGCGTCTGCATGTCGTGCAACTTCCGTTTCACGACATTCGAGCGGGTGCAGTTGCGCGAACTCACCGTTATCAAGCGCAATGGCCGCCGCGTGCCGTTCGACCGCGACAAGCTGGTGCGCTCGCTGCAGATCAGCCTGCGCAAGCGCCCGGTCGATCCGGAGCGCGTCGAGAAGATGGTGTCGGCGATCGTGCGCGAACTTGAAAGCGGCGGCGAGTCGGAGATTTCCTCGGAGGTGATCGGCGAGACCGTGATGGAGCATCTGCGCCAGCTCGATGACGTCGCCTATGTCCGCTTCGCCTCGGTCTACCGCAATTTCCGCGAGGCCAAGGATTTCGAGGCCGTGCTCGGCGAACTGTCCGGCGAGGACGAGCCGCCGCGGCCGGTGGTTTTGCGGAAGTGAGTTGCACGCGCTGCTCTCCGACTCGGAGATTGGTCAACGTTTCTCTCAATCGTCATGCCCGGCTTTATGCCGGGCATCCACGTCTTTAGGATGTCTCTTTCAGGAAAGACGTGGATGGCCGGAACAAGTCCGGCCATGACTCTGGAGGGGCTTCACGGAAGTCATTGACAATCGTGCCTTCTTCTCAATCGAACCCCCACGATCTCCGCTACATGCAGCTGGCGCTGGCGCTCGGTCGGCGCGGGCAGGGGCGGACGTGGCCCAATCCCGCCGTCGGCGCGGTCGTCGTCAGGGACGGCGTCATCGTCGGGCGCGGCTGGACCCAGCCCGGCGGGCGGCCCCATGCCGAGCCGGAAGCGCTGAGGCGTGCAGGCGCGGCGGCGCGCGGCGCGACGCTGTATGTGACGCTGGAGCCGTGCTCGCATTTCGGCAAATCGCCGCCTTGCGCCGACGCCATCGTCGCGGCGGGGATCGCGCGGGTGGTGTCGGCCATCGCGGACCCCAATCCCGAGGTCGGCGGGCAGGGCCACGCCCGGCTGCGGGCGGCGGGCATCGCGGTCGAGGTCGGTCTCTGCGGAGAGGAGGCCGCGCGCGACCATGCCGGGCATTTCCTGCGCGTGCGCGAGCAGCGTCCGTTCGTGATCCTCAAGCTGGCCGTCTCGGCGGACGACAGGATCGCCGCGGCGGGCCACCGTCCCGTCGCCATCACCGGAGAGGCGGCGCGGATGCGCGTCCACCTGCTGCGCGCGCAGAGCGACGCGATCCTGATCGGCATCGGCACCGCGCTGGCGGACGATCCGCTGTTGACCTGCCGCCTGCCGGGCATGGCGGCGCGGTCACCGGTGCGGGTGGTGCTGGACCGCGCGCTGCGCATCCCGGGCGCGAGCCGGCTGGTGCATTCGGCGCGGCAGACGCCGCTGTGGCTGATGGCCTCCGAGACGGCGGAAGCCGCGGCCGCGGCCAGGCTCGGGGCCGCCGGCGCCCGCGTGTTTCACCTCCCGGCGGACGATGATCGGCCGGGGCTTGATCCGGCGGCCGTGCTGCATGCGCTGTCGGGGCAGGGCATCACCCGGCTGATGGTGGAGGGCGGCGCGCGGGTGGCGTCGTCGTTCCTGAGCGCCGCCCTCGTCGACGAGGTCTGGCTGCTGCGCGGGCCGCAGGCCATCGGCGCGGACGGCATCGCGGCGCTCGACGCCCGGCCGCTGTCCGTCATCACCCGGTCGCCTCGCTGGCGCGAGCGTGCTACCGAGGCTCTGGATCAGGACACTCTCACGATTTACGAGCGCGCATAAATGTTCACCGGCATCATCACCGACCTCGGCGAAATCACCGGCCTCGCGCCGACCGCGCAGGGCCAGTTGCACCGGCTGCGCATCGCCTGCGGCTACGATCAGACCACCATCGCCGACGGCGCGTCGATCGCCTGCAACGGCGTATGCCTGACGGTGGTGCGCTCCGGCGTCGAGGGCGGCCGGACATGGTTCGAGGTCGATGCCGCCGCCGAGACGCTGCGCCTGACCACGGCGAAGGGCTGGGGCGTGGGCACGCGCCTCAACCTCGAACGCGCGCTCAAGATCGGCGACGAACTCGGCGGCCATATCGTCTCCGGGCACGTCGATGGCATCGCCACCGTCGTGGCGCGGGACGACCTGCCCGACATGGCGAAGTTCGAATTGCGCGCGCCGCGCGATCTGGCGAAGTTCATCGCCGCCAAGGGTTCGATCACCCTCGACGGCGTGTCGCTCACGGTCAATACCGCCGAGGACGACCGCTTCTCGGTGCTGATCATCCCGCATACGTTGCAGGTGACGACCCTGAACGGCTGGCGCGCGGGCAGCGAGATCAATATCGAGGTCGATCTGATGGCGCGCTACGCGGCGCGGCTGACCGAGATGCGGGCGAATTGAGGCTGGTCCCGGCGTCCTGAATCCGAAGTTCGCCTTATTTCTCAGGCTGCATTCCTGCCCTGAAACGGCATGGGGGCGCTTGGCTTTGCCATGGCCAGCGACTACAACCGCGCGACACGACAACCCGTAACCGACTGGATCGAAGAACAATGGCCGAACCGCGCCGCGCCGTGCTGAGGGACGACACCGATATCGGCGGCTCCCGCGTCGTCATCATCGAGGCGCGCTTCTACGACGACATTCAGGAGGCGCTGCTCAACGGCGCGGTGACCGAGCTCGAGGCCGCCGGCGTCGGCTACGACGTCATCAGCGTGCCCGGCGCGCTGGAAATTCC
This sequence comes from Bradyrhizobiaceae bacterium, assembly GCA_020544565.1. Lineage (GTDB taxonomy): Bacteria > Pseudomonadota > Alphaproteobacteria > Rhizobiales > Xanthobacteraceae > Afipia. The sequence continues at coordinate 1,446,192 of CP078014.1, read as the reverse complement.
CGCCGCCATCGCCATCGCCATGGACGCCTCGAAGAAGAATGGCCGCCCTTACGATGGCGCCATCGCGCTCGGCTGTGTGGTGCGCGGCGACACCATCCATTTCGAGATCGTGTCGATGGAGTCGTCCCGTGCGCTGATGGATCTGGCGGTGGCGCGCGGCCTGCCGCTCGGCAACGGCATCATTACCGTCAACACCACGGAGCAGGCGTGGGAGCGCGCCCGCGCCGACCGGCTGAACAAGGGCGGCGACGCGGCGCGCGCCGCGCTGACCATGATGCGGATCAAGAAGCGTCTGGCGAAACCGCTATGAACGACAAGGCGAAGGCCGCCGGCAAAGGCGCGGGCGACAAGAAGGCCAATCGGCGCGGCGCGGCGCGGCTCGCCGCCGTGCAGGCGCTGTACCAGATGGATATCGCCGGCGCGGGCATCAACGATATTTTCGCCGAGTTCGAGAGCCACTGGCTCGGCAACGAGGTCGAGGGTGACACCTATCTGCCGGCCGAGGCCGCGTTCTTCCGCGATATCGTGTCCGGGGTGGTGCGCGACCAGGCCAAGCTCGATCCGCTGATCGACCGGGCGCTGGAAAGCGGCTGGCCGCTGAAACGTATCGACGCCATCCTGCGCGCGACGCTGCGGGCGGGGGCCTACGAACTCGAGCACCGCAAGGATATTCCGGCGCGCGTCGTCGTGTCCGAATATGTCGATGTCGCCCACGCCTTCGTCGACCGGGACGAGACCGGCATGGTCAATGCCGTGCTCGACCAGATCGCGCGCCAGTTCCGCGGCGGCGAATTCGCGCGGGGCTGATATCGTCCCCCGGGTTTGCGATGCGCTCCCTCTCCCCAGTGGGGAGAGGGTTGGGGTGAGGGGCGCTGGATGGACGATGTGACATCCGAACCTCCTCACCCGGATTGCCATAGCGCGTCGAAGACGCGCGTAAACGCGCTTATGGCAATTCGACCTCTCCCCGCCGGGGAGAGGTGAAGGGGATATCGTTGCCTGATCAGATAGCGAATTGATCAACCTGCACAGCAATGACGAGGACCGAACCCATGGCCTCCGGTGAAGACGATCTGATCGCGCGCTATTTCCGGCCACTCGCCACCGATCCCGGCGCGCTCGGTCTGACCGACGACGCCGCGCTGCTGACGCCGTCCGGCCATGACATCGTGGTTACCACCGACGCCATCGTCGAGGGCGTCCATTTCCTGCCCGACGATCCGCCCGACACGCTCGCCCGCAAGGCGCTGCGGGTCAACCTGTCGGACCTCGCCGCCAAGGGCGCGGAGCCGGCCGGGTTCGTGCTGACGCTGGCGCTGCGCGAGGCGAGGGAGGCGTGGCTGGCGCCATTCGCCCGCGCGCTCGGCGAGGACACGGCGGCATTCCGCTGCCCGCTGCTCGGTGGCGACACGGTGTCGACGCCGGGGCCGCTGATGATCTCCGTCACCGCCTTCGGCCGGGTGCCGCCGGGCCGGATGGTCCACCGCCATGGCGCGAAGCCGGGCGACCGGATCGCGGTCACCGGCACCATCGGCGACGCGGCGCTGGGCTTGCGCATGCTCAAGGGCCAGATCGAGGACCAGGTGATCGATGCGCCGTCGCGCGATCTGCTCATCGAGCGCTATCGCGTGCCGCAGCCGCGCAATGCGCTCGCCACGGCGATCCGCGAGCACGCCAGCGCGGCGATGGATGTGTCCGATGGCCTCGCCGGCGATCTCGCCAAGCTGTGCGCGGCGTCGGGTGTTTCTGCAACCATCGAGGTGAGGGCCGTTCCTCTCTCCGGCACGGTCGCGCTGCTGCTCGACCAGTACTACGGCTTCGAACGCGAGGTGCTATCCGGCGGCGACGATTACGAGATCCTCTGCACCATTCCGGAGAATCGGTGGGATTCGTTTGCGGCCGCGGCGCATCGGGCCGGGGTGCCGGTGGCCGCCATCGGCCGGGTCGAGGCGGGCGCGGCGCCGCCCCGGTTCCTCGATTCTTCGGGGCGACCGGTTAAGCTCGAACGGCTGTCCTACAGTCATTTCTGAGGCTTTTTCCCGCTTCCCCGGCGTTTTTCGCGTGGCCGGCTTTGCGCGGTGCGTTGAAACTGCCGCAGTGTGCGTTGAATCGCCCGAAAAACAGCGGTTTCGCCCTGTGTGGCGTTGCGTCAAGGGTGTGATTTTGGCATTGTCCGCGCCGAATTGGGGCAGGAGCACGCCTTTTGAAGGGGTATGCCATCTTTTTACGCTGGGGCCGCGCCTGAAACGGCCGCCGGGCGGTTTGGGGAAATCAGTCAGGATCTGAGGCAAATTCAATGACAGCTTTATGGTTGATCGTGCTCGCAGGAGCGCTTTCCATCGTCTATGCCGCGTGGGCAACCTCGTCGGTACTCGGCGCGGACGCGGGCAACGCCCGCATGCAGGAAATCGCCGCCGCGGTGCGCGAAGGCGCGCAGGCCTATTTGCGTCGCCAGTACACCACCATCGGCCTGGTCGGCATCGTGATCTTCGCGCTGCTCGCCTACTTCCTCGGCGTCCTGGTGGCGGTCGGCTTCGCCATCGGCGCGATCCTGTCGGGTGCGGCCGGCTTCATCGGCATGAACGTGTCGGTGCGCGCCAACGTCCGCACCGCGCAGGCGGCGACCAAGTCGCTCGCCGGCGGCCTCGAACTGGCCTTCAAGGCCGGCGCGATCACCGGCCTGCTGGTGGCCGGCCTCGCGCTGCTCGGCGTGACGCTGTACTTCATCTATCTCACCCACTTCGCGGGTCTCGCCCCCAACAGCCGCATCGTGGTCGATGCGCTGGTGGCGCTCGGCTTCGGCGCGTCGCTGATCTCGATCTTCGCGCGTCTCGGCGGCGGCATCTTCACCAAGGGTGCGGACGTCGGCGGCGACCTCGTCGGCAAGGTGGAAGCGGGCATCCCGGAAGACGATCCGCGCAACCCCGCCACCATCGCGGACAACGTCGGCGACAACGTTGGCGACTGCGCCGGCATGGCTGCCGACCTGTTCGAGACCTATGCGGTGACCGCGGTCGCCACCATGGTGCTGGCGGCGATCTTCTTCGCCAACTCGCCGCTGCTGGCCAATGTGATGACGCTGCCGCTCGCCATCGGCGGCATCTGCATCATCACCTCGATCGTCGGCACCTTCTTCGTCAAGCTCGGGTCCAGCCAGTCGATCATGGGCGCGCTGTACAAGGGCCTGATCGCCACCGGCCTGCTCTCGGTCTTCGGCGTCGCCATCGCCATCCACTATCTGGTCGGCTTCGGCGCGCTTGCGGGCGTGAGCTATACCGGCATGGCGCTGTTCCAGTGCGGTCTCGTCGGCCTCGTGGTGACGGGTCTCATCATCTGGATTACCGAATACTACACCGGCACCGACTATCGCCCGGTGAAGTCGATCGCCCAGGCTTCGGTCACCGGCCACGGCACCAACGTGATCCAGGGCCTCGCCATCTCGATGGAGTCGACCGCGCTTCCGGCCATCGTCATCATCGCGGGCATCCTCGTCACCTACAGCCTCGCCGGCCTCTTCGGCATCGCGATCGCGACCACCACCATGCTGGCGCTGGCCGGCATGATCGTGGCGCTCGACGCCTTCGGCCCGGTTACGGACAACGCCGGCGGCATCGCGGAAATGGCCGGCCTGCCGAAGGAAGTGCGCAAGTCCACCGACGCGCTCGACGCGGTGGGCAACACCACCAAGGCGGTGACCAAGGGCTACGCCATCGGCTCGGCCGGTCTCGGCGCGCTGGTGCTGTTCGCGGCCTACAATGAAGACCTCAAGTTCTTCATCGCCTCGAAGAACCCGTACTTCGTCGGCGTCGCTCCGGACTTCTCGCTGAACAACCCCTACGTCGTGGTCGGCCTGCTGTTCGGCGGCCTGCTGCCGTACCTGTTCGGCGCGATGGGCATGACCGCCGTCGGCCGCGCCGCCGGCGCGATCGTCGAGGAAGTGCGCCGCCAGTTCCGCGAGAAGCCCGGCATCATGAAGGGCACCGACAAGCCGGACTACGGCCGGGCGGTCGACCTGCTGACCAAGGCCGCGATCAAGGAAATGATCATTCCGTCGCTGCTGCCGGTGCTGTCGCCGATCTTCGTCTACTTCGTGATCTACGCCATCGCGGGCGGCGGAGCCGCCGGCAAGTCGGCGGCGTTCTCGGCGGTCGGCGCGATGCTGCTCGGCGTCATCGTCACCGGCCTGTTCGTCGCGATCTCGATGACCTCGGGCGGCGGCGCGTGGGACAACGCCAAGAAGTACATCGAGGACGGTCACTTCGGCGGTAAGGGCTCCGACGCCCACAAGGCGGCGGTGACTGGCGATACCGTCGGCGATCCCTACAAGGACACCGCGGGTCCGGCCGTGAACCCGATGATCAAGATCACCAACATCGTGGCGCTGCTGCTGCTTGCGATCCTGGCGCACTGATCGTCGCATAACGCTCAATAACAAAACCCCGCGGCGCGAGCCGCGGGGTTTTCGTTTGCGTGGCGATGATCGATCAGGCCGGAGCCGATCCCATTGCGCGGTTAGAGCAGTCTACATTTTGAGGAAATCATAATAGACCGTCATGGCCGGGCCATAGCCGTTCGAAGAACGGCGTCGCTTCCGCTCGCCTATCGTCCCGGCCATCCACGCCTTATTTCGTTGAAAGCCCCAAGACGTGGATGCCCGGCATAAAGCCGGGCATGACGAGTTGCTAATTCCGCCTCAACGAAACCTGCTCTTACGGGCAGGGGCCGGTGAACTCGCGGCCGTAGGCATCGCGGAAGATACAGCTGTTCGGCGTGGTCGCACGTCCGACCAGGGCGCCGGTCGCGCCGCCCGCGATGGCTCCGATGGCGGCGCCGCGTCCGCCGCCGGCGGCGGCTCCGATCAGCGCGCCGCTGCCCGCGCCGAGCGCCGCGCCGCCGAGGGTCCGGTCCGATTGCGAATGGGCATCGCACCCGGCAAGCGCCAGGGCGAACAGGGAAACGGCAGCCAGTTTCTTCATCATCATATTGTCTACGCTCGATCTTTGTTGCGGGAGGGGCGAAGGAAAACGTCGGTCTTCAAGGCTCTCTTATAAAAGCGATTTTCCGCGATGTCCTGTCTGTCGTGATTACACACCGGAATACCGCTTTTCGCTTTTCCGCGGTTTTTGCCATTGGCCAAACACGGAGGAACGTGCGGCCGAGAAATCCCCGCAGGATTGCCGCGATTTGATGACGTTTTGAATCTTATCCCCGGCAATGATTTTTAAGGGGAGGGAAACCGTGTCGGTGTTCCCCGCGTTGTCCCATGTTCATCATGGGAGGCGACACGATGACTGCAACAACCGAAGACCCGTTCGAGCAGGGGAAGCTCGCGCGCCTGAACGGCGAGCCGCGCCGGAATCCGTATCCGGAGAATACCGAGCCGCATCGCCGCTGGGAGGCGGGCTACCGCTTCATCGAGGAAGGTCTGACCGCGGTCTGATCCTCGGCGAGGCTCATGCGACATGCGGCCGCCCGGCGGGATGCGCGGGGCGGCCGTTTCCGTGGCGAGGGCGTGAATGGGCCGTCAGTTGACGTCCATCTTCAAGCCTTCCTTCTCGATGATGCCGGCGAATTTCCTGATCTCGCTGTTGATGAAGGCCGTGAACTGTTCGGGTGTGCCGTAGTCCGGCACGGCGCCCATCGCCGCGATGTTTTTCTTGATGTCGTCGCGCGCCAGCATCTTCTTGATCTCGGCGTTGTAGGCATCGAGGATCGGGCGCGGCACGCCGGCTTGCAGGAACATGCCGAACCACGACGACACGTCGAAATTGGCCAGTTCCGGCGCGCTCTCGCGCATGGTGGGTACGTTGGGCGCCTTGAAGCTGCGCTCGGGCGTGGTCACGGCCAGCGCGACCAGCTTGCCGGCCTCGGTCTGCGGCAGCGACGGGTAGAGATTGTCGAATAGGATCGACACGTCGCCGCCGAGCGCACCGGTGAGGGCCGGTCCGGCGCCGCGGAACGGGATGTGCGTCATCTTCAGGCCGGTGAGCTGGAGAAACCACACTGCGGTGAGATGCGGGCTCTGTCCGACGCCCGAGGAGCCGTAGTTCAGCTTGTCGGGATTGGCCTTGAGATAGGCGATCAGTTCCGGGATCGACTTGATGCCGGTGGACGGATGCGCCGACACGATGTTGGGGATGCGGATCGCATTGCTGACCGGCTGAAGCTGCTCCGGCTTGTAGGACAGCGAGCGGAAGATGCTGAAGGCGACCGCGTTCGGACCGGGATTGCCGACCAGAATGGTATGTCCGTCGGGTTTCTGCTGCACGAAATAGGCGGTGCCGATGGTGCCGCCGCCGCCCGATTTGTTTTCGACCACGGCGCTTTGGCCCCAGGCTGCCTGGAGGTGCTGGGCGAGATAGCGCCCGATCACGTCGGTGCTGCCGCCGGGTGCGGCCGGCACGACGATGCGGATGGTTTCGGTGGGGCGCCATTCCGCGGCGGCGCTTGCGGGACGTGGCCACAGCGGGCTGGTCGAAAGTGCGGCTGCTGCGGACAGCACGGTGCGGCGAGACAACGGACGTGTCATCGGTGAATCCTCCCTCTGCATCTCGTTGGCGAGATTTTTAATTGAGGGAAGCGTAGCGGGGCCGTTTGCGGCCGGCAAGCCGATCGTCCCGTGATGCGGCGCGGCGTCTTGCGTGCAACAAAAAGCCCGCGGGCCGGGTGGCGCGCGGGCTTTCGGGAGGGGCGCGGGGCGATCAGCGCGCCGCGAGCAGCTTGAACAGCGGCGTCAGGTAGCTCATTTCCTGGCCGCCGGTGGGCGTCGTGCGGCTGACGAAGTCGAAGATCTTGCCGTCCTTCAATCCGTAATTGGCGATGCGCTGGACGGTCCGGTTCTTGTCGAAATAGATCGCGATCACCCGCTGATCGACCACCTGCTGGTGCATGAACGCGACTTTGCGCTCCGAGCGCTGGGAGATGTAGTAGAAGACCTCGCCGTTCAGCGTCGCGACGGTGGAGGGCGTTCCCATCACGATCAGCACCTGGTCCTGGCTGGCCCCGATCGGAATCTGCTCCAGCGCGCCCTCGGGCAGGATGTAGCCCTTCTGGAACTGCTCGCCGGTGCAGGCGCCGAGGACGGCGCAGACGAGGACGAGGGCGGCGGCGGCCCGCAGTCGTCCGCCAAGGCCGCGGCCGGTGCCGGTCCGCGGGCCGGAATGTCCGGAAACAGCATGTCTGAAAACAGTCATTATCCGCAGTGACCTTCCTCTTGACGTCTTGCCTCTTGCATCGGCGGAAGCGTTGACGTACCGGGCAGGACTTCCGATTTCAACAGGCGGAGACGGTTCGGGCGATCCGTCAGGGATCACTCCGGAAGGATCGTCGCCGGCTTCGCTGCGGAACCGAAAATGCTCTGGCCGTTCAATCGTTTCAGGAATCCCGGCGCCCCGTCGCGCGGCACCATTGAAGCCATCTATGGCATGATCGTGGCGCAAGCGCGAGAACCGTCGTTTTACGCCGACCTCGACGTCCGCGATACGGTCCAGGGCCGCTTCGACATGCTGGTCCTGCACCTGTGGCTGGTGCTGCGCCGGCTTCAGGCCGTGGCCGGGGCAACCCCGTTCGCGCAGGCGCTGTTCGACCGGTTCTGCGCCGACATGGACGACAATCTGCGCGAAATGGGCGTCGGCGACCTCACCGTGCCCAAGCGCATGCAGGCGTTCGGCGAAGCTTTCTATGGCCGGACCGCCGCCTACGATCTGGCCTTCGCCGGCGGGGAGGGCGAAATGGCGCAGGCGCTGGCGCGCAACATCCTCGATGGCGGCTATCCCGAGAGCGCCAGGGCGCTGGCGGCCTATGTGCAGGCCGTCGCCGCCGACTTGTCGAAACTGGACGATGCCGCCTTCCTTGCCGGCGCATGGGCTTTTCCCGCGCCGGCCGCATCGCGAACAGGGTGAATCAGATGCCGGACAACAGACAGCCCGAACCGCTGCCCTGGAGCTTCCCCGTCACCGTCAGCCGCCTGCCCGAGACCGGCCTGCATGTGGAGTTCGAGGCGTCGGCGGCCGAGCGCGCCCAGCTTGCGGCGGTGGCCGGCCTCAACGCCGTTCTGCTGGCGAAGGCGTCGTTCGATCTGGCCCCGGCTTTCGGATCGCGCATCGATGTCAGCGGCCGGGTGCACGCCCGGGTCGGCCAGACCTGCGTCGCCAGCCTCGATCCGATGGAGAGTGACATCGACGAGGCCATCGCGGTGGTGTTCGCCCCGCCCGAGCAGATTCCCGTCAGCGTGCGGCCGGTGCAGAAGGAGGAGGGTGAGGACGCCGAGATTCCCGATCCGCCGGAGCCGATCGTCAACGGTGTCATCGATCTCGGCCATCTCGCCGCCGAGTTTCTGATGCTGGGAGTAGACCCCTATCCGCGCAAGCCGGGTGCGATGTTCGCCGCGCCCGCGGAGGCCCCCGACCCCGAGGACCATCCGTTCGCCGCCCTCAAGGCGCTCAAGGAGCAAAACGGCGGTTCCGGGGGCGAGACATGACCCCGGCGGCGGAGCGCTTGACGAGGGCGGCGGTTCCGGTCAAGCCGTTGTGTCGCACCACGAAAACGTTATTGTCGCTCCGCGGTTGGGACGTGCGCCATCGTGCGCCGCCCCAGCCTCTTGCCGCCGGAACCATGGCGTCGGTTCGCCAGTAATCCCGCGGCTCCAAGGATCAGGTTGCCGGAACGCCCATGGCTCAAAAGGTTCGAATCGCGCTTGACGCCATGGGCGGCGATTTCGGTGCACCCGTGGTGGTCCCCGGAGCGGCCCGGACGTTGTCGCACCATCCCGATGTCGAGTTCCTGATGTTCGGCGACAGCGCGCTGATCGCAGCGCAGCTGGAGGCCCATCCGGCGCTGAAAGCGGTGACGCGGGTGTGCCATGCCGATATCGCCATCAGTATGGACGAGAAGCCGAGCCAGGCGCTGCGGCGCGGGCGCAAGTCGTCGTCGATGTGGCTCGCCATCGACGCCGTCCGGAAGGGCGAGGCGGACGTCGCGATCTCGGCCGGCAACACCGGCGCGCTGATGGCGATGGCGCGACTCAATCTGCGCATGCTGGCGGGCATCGACCGGCCGGCGCTGGCGGCGGCGTGGCCGACCTTGCGCGGCCGGTCCGTGGTGCTGGACGTCGGTGCCTCGATCGGCGCCGACGCCCGCCATCTGGTGCTGCTCGCGGTCATGGGCAGCGCCATGGCGCGGGTGCTGTTCGGCCTCGAACGGCCGACCGTGGGGCTGCTCAATATCGGCGTCGAGGAAGTGAAGGGCGTCGAGGAGGTGCGGGAAGCGGCCGAGCTGCTGCGCGCCATGAACCCCCCGCAGTTTGAATTCATCGGTTTCGTCGAGGGCGACGGCATCGGCAAGGGCGCCGCCGACGTCATCGTCACCGAGGGCTTCAGCGGCAACATCGCCCTCAAGACCGCCGAGGGCACCGCGCGCCAGTTCGCCGAATATCTGCGCAGCGCCATGAGCCGCACCTGGCGCTCGAAACTCGGCTACATCCTCGCGCGCGGCGCGTTCAGTGCGCTGCGCGAGCAGACCGACCCGCGCAAGGTCAACGGCGCGGTCTTCCTCGGCCTCAACGGAGTCGTCATCAAAAGCCACGGCGGCACCGATGCGGAGGGCTTTGCCTCCGCCATCGATGTTGGCTATGACATGGTGCGATACGATCTCCTGCCCAAGATCAATCAAACACTCAACCGCGAAGGCCAGGCCCTGTCACTGGAGCCGGCCGCGCAGGAGGCTCTCTCGTGACTGTGATGCGTTCGGTTGTTCTCGGCCACGGCGCCTATCTGCCGGAGCGCGTCCTGACCAATGACGAACTGGCCAGGATGGTCGATACCTCGGACGAATGGATCGTCCAGCGCACCGGCATCAGGCAGCGCCATATCGCCGCCGAGGGCGAGTTCACCTCGCATCTCGGGCTCAAGGCGGCGCAGGCGGCGATCGCCGACGCCGGCATCGACACCCAGTCGATCGACCTGATCGTGCTCGCCACCTCGACCCCGGACAACACCTTTCCCGCCACCGCGGTGGCGATCCAGAACGGCCTCGGCATCAACCACGGCGCGGCGTTCGACGTGCAGGCGGTGTGCTCCGGCTTCATCTTTGCGCTGGCGACGGCGGACAACTTCCTCAAGACCGGTGCGTTCAAGCGCGCGCTGGTGATCGGTGCGGAAACCTTCTCCCGCATTCTGGACTGGAACGACCGCGGCACCTGCGTGCTGTTCGGGGACGGCGCGGGAGCGGTGGTGCTGGAAGCCCAGCCGCAGCCGGGCACGTCGGCCGATCGCGGCATCCTGACCACGCATCTGCGCTCGGACGGCCGCCACAAGGACAAGCTGTTCGTGGACGGCGGCCCGTCCTCGACGGGGACGGTCGGCCACCTGCGCATGGAAGGCCGCGAGGTGTTCAAGCACGCCGTCGGCATGATCACCGACGTCATCGTGGACGCCTTCGAGGCCACCGGCACCAGCGCCGACGACATCGACTGGCTGGTGCCGCATCAGGCCAACAAGCGCATCATCGACGCCTCGGCCAAGAAGCTGCATATTGCGCCGCAGAAGGTGGTGATGACGGTGGACCGGCACGGCAACACCTCGGCCGCGTCGATTCCGCTGGCGCTCGCGGCGGCGGTGGGGGACGGTCGTATCAAGAAGGGCGATCTGCTGATGCTCGAAGCCATGGGCGGCGGCTTCACCTGGGGTTCGGCGCTTCTACGCTGGTAGAAATTGCATCAAAATGCGTTCAAGTTGGAAATCAGTTGATGCGTTTGCATTGATGAGCAAGGTTGACCCTCGGTCGCTAAGCTCATAATTTCAGAACGAAAAATTTGTTCGCCGTGAGTGGGGCAGGCGATGACCGGAACCGGGAAAACAGTCACGCGAGTGGATCTGTGCGAAGCCGTCTACCAGAAGGTGGGGCTGTCGCGCACGGAGTCGTCCGCTTTCGTTGAACTGGTGCTGAAGGAAATCACCGACTGCCTCGAGCGCGGCGAAACGGTGAAGCTGTCGTCGTTCGGCTCCTTCATGGTGCGCAAGAAGGGCGAGCGCATCGGCCGCAATCCGAAGACCGGAACCGAAGTGCCGATCTCGCCGCGGCGGGTGATGGTGTTCAAGCCGTCGGCGATCCTGAAGCAGCGTATCAATGGCGGTCACGCCGGCGCGAGCGGCGCGGCTGCCAAGGCAGAGTGAGTGCGCAAGGCGAACTGAACGAGTTAGAAACGATCGACCGCAACGAGGAGTGTGCATTTGGACAAGGCGCCGGATGCATTTCGGACGATCAGCGAGGTCGCTGACGATCTCGACGTGCCGCAGCATGTGCTGCGGTTCTGGGAAACGCGGTTTGCCCAGATCAAGCCGATGAAGCGCAGCGGCGGGCGGCGCTATTACCGACCCGACGACGTCAATCTGCTGCGCGGCATCCGCCGCCTGCTCTATGGTGAGGGCTACACCATTCGCGGCGTACAGCGCATTCTGCGCGAGCACGGCGTCAAGGCGGTGCAGGCCCTGCCGGAGGCGGGAACCGATCATGTTCCGCTGTTTGAGGCGCCGTCCCTCGATGCGGCGCGCGGGGCGCGCCGGGATCGGGACTCGCGCCACGCCGACACCGGCCCCGCCGAGATCGACGCCGATACCGATGAGGATTTCGCGGCCGACGAAGACGTGGATGCGGACACCGATGGTGATGTAGATGTCGATGTCGACATGACCTCGCCGCTGTCGCTGCGCGATCCGGGGCCGCTTCTCCCCAACCCGGGTCCCAGGCCATCGCCGCCGCCGAAGCCGGTGGTGCAGAAGCCGCTTGTCGCCGTCGCGCCGCATGGACCGTCCGGCGCGGAAGCCTACGCTCCGCCCAGTGTCCGCAACAGCGCCCGGTCCGCCGACCGCGGCAAATTGCAGGCCGTGCTCGACGATCTGATCGGGGCGCGGGCGCTGATCGACAAGGTCCTCAGGGACGATTGACGCCGGCAGCGTGCGTGTCGCGACGTTGAAGGCCGCGACAAGAGCGCGATCCCTCTTGCCCCGGACGCAATGTCCCTTGCCGCGGATGCTGCGCAGCGCGCAGCGGTGCGCGGCTGATCCGGGGCCGTTACGGAGCCGGGATTTCTCTTGCTCCGGGCGTGGATAGCGGCGTGAAGCGGGCCCCACATCCGATGTCGTCCCCGCCAACGGGTCGGCGTGAAGCGCCGCCCGATGTCAAGCTCCGCAGAGTAATCCATCGCTGACTGCAACCCGCAAAGGGTGGATTGCTTCGTCGCTTGCGCTCCTCGCAATGACGGCGCACTAACCCACGATGTCATCCCCGCGCAGGCGGGGACCCATCGCCACTTGGCTTTGGGGTGACGACGGAAGGCGTTGTCATGCACTCGCGACAACATCGGTGACGCAGGGAGTCTGGGTCCCCGCCGGAGCCTGTCATCGGGCCGGCGAAGCCGGACCCGTTGGCGGGGACGACCCGAGGAAAGATCACGCGGGCTATGACGACCGTGACAATCGCATCATCGCGCCGCGGCCGAAGCGTGCGTGGAGATATTCGGCGGCGGGGATTTCCCTTCCCGCCGCATCGCTCATTCCGCAGCCGTTGGCACGGATAACCGGTTGACGCGCGTCTCGCCGTTGACGTTATCGACGGTGACGTGGGTGTCGTACCAGGTCAGGCGAGGCTTCGCGCCGAAGCGCTCCGTCAATTCCGCCAGCTTGGCGTCGGTGAACCATGCTTCGGCCGCCGCGCGGTTCTCCCACAGATAGACGCCGCCGGTGCCGGTCTCTCCATTCAGGTAATCCTTGCGGATCAGCCCCCTGGTGGCGAGCGCCCGATAGGTCGGAGCGGAGCCCGTTCCTCCCGCGATGGCTTGTTCCTCGGTTCGTTTGGGAAGATCGAACTGAACGATGACGATGCAGGTTGCCATGGAACGTCCCTCGCGTTGGATTTGCGGTTGTTTGGAGCTCATCAAATTGACAGCCCCCGCGCTTTTAGCCAATCAGCAAAGACAAGCTTAAAGGGAGGGGGCAGATGGAGCAAATTCTCATCAATCTCATTGCGGGTGCAGTGGGTGGAAACGCCGTCGGCAAATCGTCGCCGACATTCGACCTCGGCACGCTGGGCAACACCATCGCCGGCCTGGTCGGGGGCGGGGTTCTCGGTCAGATCATCACCCTGATGTGGCCCGCGATCGCCGCGTCCCTTCAAGGCGGCAATTTCGATATCGGCTCGATCGTTGCACAGGCGATCGGGGGCGGCGCCGGTGGGGCGATCCTCACGGCGATCGTCGGCGCGATCAAGAACAGGGCGTGATCGGCGGGCTGGCGCCGCGTCGCGCCACCCTCGGTCTCCGGCCATCGTCGTGCGCGAACAGCCAGCCTCGGTCATGGCCCGATCCGGGCCGTTTCCGGTGCCGCGAAAACACTTTCAGTCTTTGGTGTAAGCCTTTGATTTGAATGGTCGGAGCGAGAGGATTCGAACCTCCGACCCCTAGTCCCCCAGACTAGTGCGCTAACCGGGCTGCGCTACGCTCCGAACCGTGCCAAAGGCAGGGATGCTTAACCCCGTTCCCGCCGCTACGCAAGCCGGGGAATGGCTACGATAGGCTGCTACGCCGCGGATGCCAGGTGGCCGCAAAGGCTCGCGCGGCGACTTCCGTCACGGGTGGCAGGCGCGGCAATGGGCTAAAATCGCGGCGATTCGTCCGGAGCGCCCATGAACGAAAACCTGATTTCCCTCTGCCAGATGTTCCTGATCCCCGCCACGCTGCTGTTCGCGGCGGCGGGGGTGGCCCACTCCCAGGGGATCAAGCTGCTGATCTGCCTGACCGGGGTCGCCACCACCGGGCTGTGGCTGTACCGCGTGTGGTTCTGGACCAGCCTGTCCGTGATCGACCGCCGCACCGCGCTGGGGCTCGCCGGGCTCTATACGCTGGCCTGGATCTTCACCCTGTTGGTGCATCTCAAGAACATGGTGGCCCCCGGCTACAGCCGGCGCTGACGGCGGACCGGCTCAGCGCAGCCGGCCGCGCGCCGCCACCGGCAGGGTGCCGATAATGTCGTCGCCGCGCACCATCACGACCTCGTCGGCCATGTTCACCACCACGCAGACATGATTGGGCACGACGCGGAGCACGTCGCCGACCTCCGGCCGGGTATTGCTTTTCGACAGATCGAGAAAGCCGTGCTCCTCGGCGAAGCGGGCGATGCGCGCCTGCGGATGGTCGAGGATGAGGCCGAAGCCGTCGAGTCCGCCGGTGTCGGCGGTCAGCGTCTTGGAGCCGGCGTCGATGATGCCGCGGTCCGGCGCGGCGCGGCTCACCACCGTGGTGTAGACGTGCAGCGCGCAATCGTCCCACGTCGCCACACCCGCCGCGACCTGCATGCGGTCGTTGTAGACATAGGTGCCGGGGCGATGCTCGGTCGCGCCCTTGAGTTCGCCGACATGCTTGAGATTGGGCGAGCCGCCGGTGGAGACGATGGCCGCCTCGAGCCCCGCTTGGCGCACGCCGGCCAGCGCCTCGTCGTAGAACCGCTGCGCCTGCGGCCAGCCGTCCTCGGTGGGATAGAGCAGGAAGCCGGCGAAGGTCAGGCCCGGCGTCGCCGCGATTTGCCGCGCCAGGGCGATGGCCTCGGCCGGTGTTTCGACGCCAGCGCGCTTGCGGCCGGTGTCGCATTCGACCACCACGCCGAGTGGCCGTCCGGCTCTGGCCGCGGCGGGTGCGAGGTTGTCGATCACGACCGGATTGTCCGCCGCCACCGTGACCTTGGTACTCGCGAGCAGAGCGCCGAGGCGCGCGATCTTCTCCTCGCCGATCAGGTTGTAGCTGATGAGGATATCGTCGAGGCCGGCGGCGGCCATGATCTCGGCTTCGCCCAGCTTCTGGCAGGTGATGCCGCGCGCGCCGGCCGCAATCTGAAGCTGGGCAAGGACCGGGCTCTTGTGGGTCTTGATGTGCGGCCGGTTGGCGACGCCCGCGGCATCGCACAGGCGTTGCACCCGCGCGATGTTGCGCTCGACGCGATCCATGTCGATCACCAGCGCCGGGGTTCCGTAGTCGCGCGCGATCTTCGCCGCCAGCGTTGTGGTCAAGGGACGTCTCCGTTCCGTGCGGGAACATCGGACATCTTCGTGGTCCGGTCCCAAATCCGCCTTCATGCCGGGTCGAAGTTGCCGGAACTTTCGCCCGCCTTCAAGGTTGCCACCGGTCTTCGGTTGGGCGCGAGCTCGGGAGTTTGGACTATGTCGTTGGCGGCATCGATTGCAAAAACCGTGGTGTCGGCAACGGTAGTCGCGCTATTGGGCTGCGGCGCGTCGGCTGCGCCGACCTCGCCATTCGCGGGCATGTCGGGCGTGTGGTCCGGGCGTGGGACGATCACGCTTGCCGACGGCGGCCGCGAGGCGATCAAGTGCCGGGCGACCTATGCGGTGCGCAGCGACGGCAACGCCCTGCAGCAGACGCTGCGCTGCGCCAGCGACAGCTACAAGTTCGAGCTGAGCAGCAATGTGGTCGCGGCCAATGGCCGGTTGTCCGGAACGTGGAGCGAGGCGACACGCGGCGTCAACGGCGAGGTGCAGGGCACCACGTCCGGCGGCCGGTTCCAGGTAGTGGTTAGCGCCGGAACGTTCAAGGCCGACCTGGTCCTCACCACGCGCGGCAATTCGCAAGCCGTGGCGATCCGCTCCGAGGGTAGCGAATTCAAGGGCGCCAATATCACGCTGTCGCGCGTCTGACGCGCGCGGCTTGTGTCCCGGTCACGAAATATCTTATAAATCAAAGCAATAGTTCGCGGCCGCAAGGTCCGCACGCGACCGGAACCCATGAGCGTCATCGACCGATACATCTCCCGAACGGTGCTTTGGGCGTTCCTCGTCATCCTCGTGGCGCTGACCGGCATCATCTGGATGACGCAGGCGCTGCGTGGCATCGACCTGATGACCGGGCAGGGGCAATCGATCCTGGTGTTTCTCGGTATCACCGGCCTCGCCATTCCGGTGCTGGCCATGATCATCGCGCCGATTGCGCTGCTGATCTCGGCGATGCATTCGCTCAATCGGCTGGCGACGGATTCGGAAATCATCGTGCTCAATGCGGCGGGAATCTCGCCCCGGCGATTCCTGCGGCCGTTTCTGATCGCGACGGCGGTGGTCAGCATCTTCGTGGCGACGCTGTCGATCTATCTCGGGCCCGAATGCCTGCGCGCGCTGCGGCGCTGGCAGGCGCAGATCGGCGCTGATGTTCTGACCAATATCCTGCGGCCCGGTGAATTCAGCCGGCTCGGCGCGCTGACCATCCGCATTCAGGGCCGGCAGCCGGGCGGACTGCTGGTCGGAATCTTCATCGACGACCAGCGCAACCCGGCGGAGCGGATCAATATCCTCGCCGAGCGCGGCCGGGTGCAGAAGAACGAGCGCGGCTCCTTCCTCGTGCTCGAGGACGGCAATCTGCAGCGGTTCGAAGCCGGCAAGCGCGATCCCGCGCTGGTGGCGTTCAAGAGCTACGCGTTCGATCTGTCCCAGTTCTCCAACGTCAATCCGATCATCGCCTATGGCGCGCGGGAGCGCACGTTCGGCGAGTTGATCTCGCCGCCGGTCAACGATCCGATCTTCAAGAAGAACCCCGGCGAATTCCGTTCGGAATTTCACGACCGGTTGTTCGCGCCGCTCTATCCGGTGGTGTTCATCCTGATGGCGTTCGCCGCGCTCGGCGCGCCGCGCACCACGCGGCAGAACCGCAACTACGCCATCGGCGTGCTGCTGCTCGCCATTCTCGCCGTCCGCATCGCCGGCTTCGGCCTGTCCACGGTGTCGGTGTCGTTTCCGACGGGCATCCTGATCCAGTACCTGCTGCTGCTGGTGGTGTCCGCGCTCAGTCTGGTGATGATCCTGCGCGGGGTCGTGCTGGATTTTCCGGTGGGGATCGCGGAGTTCGGCCGGCGCCTGTTCAGCCGCGTGACGGCGTTGCGGGCCGGTTGAGATGGACCCGCGCCGGCCTTATGCGGCGCGGCCTGCTTTGGCCCGCGCCGTGCGGGGCTTCGCGATCTTGTCGGACTTCGCTCCGTCGCCGGTTTTCGGGCGCGCGCCCGGGCCGGGATGAACATGGACTTCCTTCGCCAGCAGCGGCTCGCCGCATTCCGAGCACACCATGACCGGATCGAAGAACTTGCCGCAGGTCTGGTGCTGGTGCAGCAGCGGGCGGCCGCGTTCGTCCAGCATGTGGGTGTCGCCCCAGTGCACGATGGCCATCATGATCGGATAGAGATCGAGGCCCTTCTGGGTGAGGATGTACTCATGGCGCTTCGGCGAGTCCTGATAGGGGATCCGGCGCAGTACGCCGACGCGCACCAGCTTCTTCAGCCGCTCGGCCAGCAGATGGCGGGTGATTCCGAGCGACGACTGGAACGCCTCGAACCGGCGGGTCCGCAGGAAGCATTCGCGCAGGATCAGAAGGGTCCACCGGTCGCCGATGACGGAGATGGTGCGGGCCATCGAGCACGGTTCTTCTTCCAGTTCATCCCATCTCATGCACAGGCTCCAGTCAGGGGGCGCTCCCGGCAGGGGACGCTCCGTTCGGACGGCCGAGAGTCGCGCCCGGCGCCCCATTCTAAATAGGTACTGATCCGGAAGAAAGTCCCAACCGCCAGCAACCGGGTTGGCGGGGGGCCGGGAATCGCCTCCGGAATTGACAGTTCAATTATAGAACTTTATGAATTGCAATGATCCGGTGCAGGCGGGGCGCGGGATTTATCATGCTAAAAGCCCCCGACACCATTGAGCGTCCGAGGAGAAGTCCGGTGGCAAGTCCCCTGAAGGTCGAGTTTCAGTTCGATTTCGGCAGTCCGAATGCATATCTGGCGGAATACGCCATCCCCGGCATCGAACAGCGCACCGGCGTCAAGTTCGAGTACGTGCCGGTGCTGCTCGGTGGCGTCTTCAAGGCCACCAACAACATGTCGCCGTTCGAATCGCTGCGCGGCATCAAGAACAAGCCCGAATATCAGGCGCTGGAGACGCAGCGTTTCCTGCGCCGCCACAACATCACCAAGTTCAGGCCAAACCCGTTCTTCCCCGTCAATACGCTGATGCTGATGCGCGGCGCCACGGCGGCCAAGTTCGAGAACATGTTCGAGCCTTATTTCCGCGCCGCCTACCATCACATGTGGGAAGAGCCGAAGAAGATGGATGATCCGGAGGTGTTCCGGAATGCGTTCCTGTCGTCCGGCATCGACATCGACCGCCTGATCGCCCGCGCGCAGCAGGACGATGTGAAGAAGAAGCTGATTGACGTGACCACGGACGCCGTCAATCGCGGTGCGTTCGGCTCGCCGACCTTCTTTGTCGGCACCGAGATGTTCTTCGGCAAGGACCAGATCCGCGACGTGGAAGAATCGATCGTCGACCAACTGGCCGCGACCGGGACCAGGTTCGCCTGATCGCGGATGAGCGGATGAGCGGATGAGTCGTCGGCCCCGACCGGCGGGCGGTTCGCTGACAACATAGGGAGATGCCGATGCCTGGTCCTCTGAACGGCGTGCGCGTGCTGGATCTGACCGGCGTGGTGTCCGGGCCTTACGCGACGATGTTTCTGGCCGATCAGGGCGCGGATGTGCTGAAGATCGAGCCGATCGGCGGTGACATCACCCGCCGCAGCCGTGCCATCATCGATGAGGCGGGCGAGTTCTCGGCGCTGTTCATTTCATCCAACCGCGGCAAGCGCTCGCTCGCCATCGACGTCAAGAGCGACGCCGGGCGCGAGGTGATGGCGCGGCTGGTGGCGCAGGCGGATGTGCTGGTGCAGAACTTCCGCCCCGGCACCACGGAGCGGCTTGGCCTCGGTGCTGATGAGTTACGCAAGCGCCATCCGCGCCTGATCTATGTCTCGATCAGCGGCGTCGGCGACAGCGGGCCGTATGTGAAGAAGCGGGTCTACGATCCGATCATCCAGGGATTGTCGGGCTTCGCGGACATCCAGTCGCAGCCGGTGACCAATCGTCCGCAGATGATCCGCACCATCGTCTGCGACAAGACCACGGCGGTGTTCACCGCGCAGGCGGTGTCGTCGGCGCTCTATGCCCGCGAGAAGACCGGGCAGGGCGATCACATCCAGGTCGCGATGCTGGATACGATGATCTCGTATCTGTGGCCGGAAGGCATGATGCAGTACACCGTGGTCGGCGCCGAGGCCACGGCGGCCGATCCCAACGACCGGCCCGATCTCGTGTTCAAGACGCTGGACGGCTACATCACCTGCGGCACGATTTCCGATTCCGAATGGCAGGGTTTCTGTCGGGCGACGGGCGATCCGGAACTGGCGCAGGACGAGCGTTTCGCTACGCCGACCAAGCGCAACCAGAACGCCACCGCGCGCATCAACCGGATGCAGGAGTACATCGCCCGGCGCACCACGGCGGAATGGCTGGAGCGCCTCGACGCCGCCGACGTGCCGTGCGCGCCGATCCTGCGGCGCAACGAGATCATCGCCAACGAGCAGGTGGTGGCGCGCGATCTGATTGCGGAGTTCGACCAGCCGACGGTGGGCCGCGTGCGGCAGCCGAAGCCGGCCGCGATCTTCGCGGTCAACAAGGCGGAAATCGGCGGCCCCGCGCCGCGCGTCGGCGAGCATTCCCGCCCGGTGTTGCGCGAACTCGGCTACAGCGACGCCGAGATCGACCGCATGGTGGCTGACAAGGCGGTGCGGGTGGCGCGAGTGCTCTGAGGGCGAGCGCGAACTTTTCCAGAGAGCCGGGCGCGATGCATTTGCCCCGGACGCAGCGCAGCGTGCAACGTTGCGCTGCCGAGCCGGGGCCGTTGCGGATATGGTGCGGCTCTCCGTCCCCGCACGCAACGTGCATCCCGCCTGAAACGGTCCCGGGTCTGCGCCGCAGCGCTGCGCGCCGCATCGCGCCCGGGACAAGCAGAACTCACCATGCGGGTCGCCGGATGATCGGCTCGCCCGGCGCAGGCGGCTGGTTGGCGGTCTTGCCCTGCCGGTAGCCGGGCCGCTCTCGGATACGCTCCAGATAGGGGCGGGCGTTGTCGCAGATGCCGACATCGTAGGCGATGGCCCAGTCGAGGCACGTCGTCAGCAGAATATCCGCGCTGGTGAACTGCTCGCCCATCAGGAAGGTGCGCCCGTCCTCCAATGCGACTTCGACATGGCGCAACTGCTCGCGAAAATATTCCCCCGCCTTGGCCGTTACCTCCGGCGCGACGCCGTAGATGTGTCCCAATCCGTTCGCGCCATGGCGGCGCATGACATACAGGCTGGTGGAATCGAGTTCGGTGACGATGAAGAAACACCATTCCAGCCATTTGGCGTAAGGCTGGCGCTCCTCCGGGATCAGCGACCGCTCCGGGCTGGAATAGGTGCGCGAAAGATAGGCGACGATGGCAGCGCTTTCGCCGATGCAGAAATCGCTGTCCTGCAGAAGCGGCACCTTCTGGCGCGGATTCAGCTTCGTGTATTCGTCCGTCTTGGTTTCGCCGGTGCGCGGGCCGATGGCACGGGTCTCGTAGGGCAGGCCGAGCTCGGCCAGCGCCCAGTGCGCGCGCACGGTGCGGCTGGTGCCGACGCCCCACAGCACGAGATCAGGTGCGTCCGTCATCACCACTTCTCCACCGAGGGCCGCAGATCGAGTTCGTGGGTCCAGCCGTCGCGAGGCTGGTGATGGGCGAACCAGTAGACCTCCGCGATGGAGGAGGTCTTGGTCAGGCTGTCGGCGGGAATGTCGCTGGCGTCGATGCCCTTTGCCGCCTTCATGCGCTGATGAATGGCGTCGCTGTCCACCGCGGCGTCGATCAGGAGATGCACGACGTGGATGTTCTTCGGGCCGAGCTCGCGCGCCATCGCTTGCGCGACCCCGCGCAGGCCGAACTTCGCCGAGGCGAAGGCAGCGAAGCCGCTGCCGCCGCGCACGCTGGCCGTCGCGCCGGTGAACAGGATGGTGCCGCGCCCGCGTGGCAGCATCACCCGGGCCGCTTCGCGCCCGACCAGAAACCCGCCATAACAGGCGAGTTCCCACGCCTTGAAGAACAGCTTCGCGGTGGTGTCGAGCAGCGGCTTGTTGACGTTGGAGCCCGCATTGTAGAGGCAGACCTCGACGGGGCCGATCTCCGCCTCAATGCGATCGAACAGGGCCTGCACCTCGGCCTCCTGGCGCGCATCGACGCTGAAGGCGTGCACCTTGCAGCCTTCCGCCGTCATCTCGTCGACAAGGCGCTGCGACTTCGCGGCGTCCCGCCGTGCGATGCAGACCGTGTAGCCGCCCCGGGCGAACCGCCGCGCCACCGCTGCGCCGATGGCATCGCCTGCGCCCACCAGCACCACCACGCCGTTCTGTGCCAAACCTGCCTCCCGTAATTAGTTCTTATTTGGTACTTATATTGATACCCGGCCTTGAGAGGCATGTAAATGGTATCCCCGCGCCATCGGGCAAGCACAGGGCGGTCATTGCGGATGCCGCATCGCGCAGCCATCGCCACGGTCACGGGATGGTTGACTAGTTCCAAAAAAGAACGATAGCTTGCGGCCCATCGCAAGCCGCCTCTGGCGCGGCGGATCAGGATCGGGGAGGCCGAATTGGCAAGCGCAGCGCAGGCGGGGGACATCACCGAGATTCTTCATGCCCTTCCGGACCGCCTGCACGAGGCCATGGCGCGCGCCGTCGCCGCCACGCCCGATCGGCCTGCGCTGGTGGAGGGGGCGGTGACATGGTCGTACCGCGAGCTTGCGCAAAATGTTGAAGAGATCGCGTCGGCCTTGCGATCGCTCGGCGTCCGGGGCGGCGACCGGATCATGATCGTCAGCGAAAATTCCATCGCGCTGGCGGGGCTGCTGCTCGCGGCTAGCCGCCTCGACGCCTGGGCCATCGTCGTCAATCCGCGGCTGTCGCCGCGCGAACTCGACCAGATCCGCGAGCACTCCGGCGCGCGGCGGATGTTTTTCACCACGGCGGTGTCGGCGGAAGCCGCCAGCCACGCCACGCGACTCGGTGCCACGGTCGGCCGCGTCGGCCCGCTGGAGAATATCGGCGTCGGTCCCCTGAACGAATCCGCCGTGCCCGAGCCGGTGGAGGCCGACCGGGCGAAGCAGGTCGCCATTCTCATCTACACGTCGGGCACTACCGGCACGCCTAAGGGCGTGATGCTGACCCATGAGAACATGCTGTTCAGCGCGCAGGTCATCGCCAATATCCGCAACATGACCAACCGGGACAGACTCTATCTGGTGCTGCCGATCTCCCACATCGTCGGCGTGTCGCTACTGACGCAGACATTGTTGAGCGGTTGCACGGCCCGGCTTGTCAGCAAGTACGATCCGGCGGCGCTGGCGACAGCGCTGGCCGGGGACGGCGTCACCATTCTCAACGGCGTGCCGGCCACCTATCAGCGGCTGCTGGAATACAAGGCGGTGCAGGGCCTGCCGCGGCTCGACACCGGGGCGTTGCGCATGATCGGCGTGGCCGGCGCGCCGCTCGATCTCGATCTCAAGACCCGCACCGAGCGCGAACTGGGGCTGTCGCTGCTCAACGGCTACGGCATCACCGAATGCGCGCCGGGAATTTCCGGCGTGCGGAGCGATGCCCCGCGCGACGACCACGGCGTCGGCACCCTGTTGCCCGGGGTCGAGGCCCGCATCGTCGGCCGCGATGGCGTGGTCGTCACCGACGGCGGCGTCGGCGAGCTTCACGTGCGCGGTCGCAACGTCATGCGCGGCTACTATCGTGCGCCGGACCTCACCGCGCAGGCGATCGACGGCGAGGGCTGGTTCAACACCGGCGACCTCGCGCATTTCAAAGGCGATTGCCTGTTCATCGTCGGCCGCACCAAGGAAATGATCATCCGCTCCGGCTTCAACGTCTATCCGGCCGAAATCGAAGCGGTGCTCAATTCGCACGATGCCGTGGTCCAGTCGGCGGTGGTCGGCCGCGCTGTCGACGGCAACGAAGACGTCGTTGCTTTCGTGCAGCTCGTTCAGGGCGCGAAGGTCACGCCCTCGGAGATCATGGCCTATATCGCCCCGCAGCTCACGTCCTACAAGCGGCCGTCGCAGGTGATCGTGCTCGATGCCCTGCCGGCGACGTCGAGCGGCAAGATCCTCAAGCACAAGCTCGCTGAATCGCTGCGGGCGACGTGAGCCCGGCTTTGATGCGGCGGCGATAGGCGTGGGCGGCGGCGAACATCGCCCACATTGCGCCGAGCATCATCCAGAAGTGCCGCCAGTGATCGACGTCGATGATGAAGGCTTCGCAGACGGTGCCGACGAAGGCGCTGAACAGCGCCAGATAGGTCCGCTGCCACGGCACGCGCACGAAGATCAGCTTGAATCCCATGAAGACGGTGATGAAGATCAGGGCCGGAAAGCAGATGCCGGAAATCCATCCGCCCGACATGAAGGCGTTGAGGAACGAATTGTGCGTGTCCTCCGGGAAGAAGCGGATGAACTGGCGCGGGCCGATCCCCAGCGGCAGGTCCAGCGCCATCTGAAAGCCGAGAATGTGGCGGCCGAAGCGGCCGAAGCGGCCGCTGTCGTAGCTCTGGTGCAGGCTGGCGCGCTCCTGGAACAACTGGCCGACGGAATCGATCGAGAGCAGGATCGCCATCAGCACCACCGCGAGAACGGCGGCGGCGATGGCGGTGCCGACGATGCGGGTCCGCTCTGTCTTCGACGGGCTCGTGACATACATCAGGATCAGCATGAAGGCCGAGCAGCCGACGAGCTGGCCCCATGAGGCGCGGGAAAACGCCAGCAACACCGCGAGGCTGATGATGCCGAGCGCGAGAATGCTGCGGAAGGATTTTCGCAGCGACTGCGTCACCACCACCTGGAGGCAGAACAGCGCCGGCAGGATCAGGAATGCGCCGAGCACGTTCGGGTCCTTGAAGGTGCCGCGGGCGCGGTTGTAGAGCGTGAGCAGGTCGTAGCCGCCGGGCACCAGCCGGAAATAGCCGAGCACGCCGGCGAGGGCGGCGATCAGCGCGCCGACGATCAGGCCGCGTCGCAGATAGTCGAGGCGGGCTTCGGTGTCGTCCGCAAGCGCCATGGCGAAGAACATCACCGTGATCGCCATGTACCACGACGTCAGCACCCAGTTCACGATCTCCGGCTTGTGGAACAGCGACACCGAGCAGATGGTGTAGCCGGCGTTGGTCAGGAACAGCAGCAGCAGCAGCGGAATGAAGGCCGGCCGCATGCGCAGCCCGGTGGCGAAGAAGAACACCACTGCGATCAGCGTCATCAGTTCATAGGGGCTCGGCTCGACAAACACGATGGCGCCGCTGGCGCCGACCAGCCACATCAGGCCGCGCTGGATCGCGACGACGTTCGGTGGCGTCGCCGTCGCGGAGTAGGTGTCGTGCGCCGCCGTCAACGAGGCCATGCGACCTGCCACACTAGTAAGCGTTTTCGCCCTTGATCAGGGCGAACGGGGTCTTGAACAGGATGTAGAGATCGAACAGCGCCGACCAGTTCTCGATGTAGTAGAGATCGAATTCGACGCGCTTCTGGATTTTTTCCTCACTGTCCACCTCGCCGCGCCAGCCGTTGATCTGCGCCCAGCCGGTGATGCCGGGCTTGACGCGGTGGCGCGCGAAATAGCCGTCCACCGCTTCGTCGAACAACTGGCTTTGCAGCTTGCCCTGCACCGCATGCGGGCGCGGGCCGACGAGGGAGAGGTTACCCTTGAAGACGACGTTGAAAAGCTGGGGCAGTTCGTCGAGGCTGGTCTTGCGGATGAAGCGTCCGACGCGCGTCACGCGCTTGTCGTTCTTCGTGACCACCTTCGAGGCCAGCGGATCGGCCTGATCGTGAAACAGCGAGCGGAACTTGAAGACGTCGATGCGCTCGTTGTTGAAGCCGTAGCGCTTCTGCAGGAACAGCACGGGGCCGGGGCTGTCGAGCTTGATCGCCAGTGCGACCAGCGCCATCACCGGTGCGAGCAGGATCAGCATGACGCCGCCGACGACGCGGTCGAACAGCGTCTTCATCACCATGTCCCAGTCGGTGATGGGCTGCTCGAACACGTCCAGCGTCGGCACGTCGCCGATGTAGGAATAGGAGCGCGGCCGGAAATGCAGCTTGTTGGTGTGGGCCGACAGCCGGATGTCTACCGGCAGCACCCACAGCTTTTTCAGCATGGTGAGGATGCGGCTTTCCGCCGTGATCGGCAGCGCGAACAGCACCAGATCGACGCGGGTGCGGCGGGCGAATTCGGGGATGTCGTCGACCTTGCCGAGTTTGGGAACGCCGGCGCAGGTGTCCAGCGCACGCTCGTCGTTGCGGTCGTCGAACACGCCCAGCACGTGAATGTCGGAATCCTCCTGCGCATGGAGGGCGCGGACGAGGTTCTCGCCGTTCTCGTCGGAGCCGACGATGATGGTGCGACGATCGAGCCGTCCCTCGCGAGCCCAGCGGCGCACCAGCGTCCGCAACACCAGGCGGCTCGCGAACAGGGCGGCAAGGCCGGCGACGAAGAACCCGGACAGCCACACCCGCGAGATCGCCCCGCCGGTCTTGGCGAAGAACGATATGCCGATGAACAGCAGGAACACGAACGACCATGACGACGCCATGCGTGTCATCTGGCGAAGCTTGCCGCGGAAAATTTGAATGTCGTAGATCTCGGCGGCCTGGAACGCGACCACCGCGCTGCCGGCGACCGCCGCGATGGACCAGACGTATTGCCAGCTGAAGCCGCTGAGGGGCCTCACGTATCCCAGATAGAGCGCGGTGCCGACCGCGCTCAGCAGTACGAAATCGATGAGGCGCACGATGCCGGCGATGACCACGCCCGAATAAGCGCCTTCCACTTTCTGGTTGGTCACGGCGAGGGCGGCAGGGGACAGGCGCTTGCGGCGCTCCTGCCGTGGTACGCTCGCACCCGCGCCATCGGCGGTAGCTGCCGCGGCGTTCATCCTCGTATGAAGATCGATCGGTTCCACAAGTCTGATTCCGTTGCTGCGCCGTCATGTGGCGACGGGCCAACGGGAACGGAAGCTCCCAGGCGTCATGCCTAATCAACAAATCGGAAGAATTGGTTAGCCCGGTCAGGCGTGGTTAACGCGCGCTGAACGCATCGCGGTATCCGGCAAGGACGCCTTCGACCATCGCTTTTTGCGAGAAGTGGATCAGGATGCGCTCGCGCAGCGCGTTGGCGCGTTCAAGCGCGATCGCCGGATCGGCGAGGGCGGCTTCGACCGCGTCCGCCATGGCGCCCACGCTGTCGGCCACGAACAGCGCATCCTTGTGGGGGCCGAGAATTTCCGGAATGCCGCCGACATGCGCGGCGATTAGCGGCACCGCGGCAGCGGCGGCCTCGATCACCACATAGGGCATGGAATCGCCGCGCGAGGGAACCACCAGCAGTTTGCCCTTCGAGAAGCCGTAGCGCGCCTTGACGTGGCCGATGAAGCGAACGGCGTCGCCGAGGTTCAGGCTCGCGATCAGGGCTTTCAGGGTTTCGGTTTCCTCGCCGTCGCCGGCGAGGGTCAGAGTCACCGGCTTGCCGTCGGCGCGCAGCCGCGCCACGGCCTGGATCAGCAGGTCGGCGCCCTTGATGTGGCGGAATTCGCCGACATAGACGACATCGGTTGCGTCCGCCGCTACTGCTACCGGATCGAATTCGGACGCCGCCACGCCGTTGAAGACGCAGCGCACCAGGCCCGCGGGCTTGCCGATGACGCGCTCATAGGTGTCGCGGGCGAAGGCGCTTTCGAACAGGAACAGCTCGGTCCGGTTCATCAGCGCGCGTTCGAGGCGGGCATAGAGCGCGCCCTTCGCGGTGCTTGGCGAATAGTGCAGGGAGCCGCCATGGGGCGTGTAGACGCGGATGGTGGACGGCGATTTTCCCATGAGGCGGACATAGGCGCCGGCCTTGGCGCCGTGGCCGTGCAATACGTCGAGCTTGAGCGAACGCGCCAGCCGCAGGAAGCGCCGCGCGGCGTTGAGGTCGGCCGGGTGCGGCTCGCGGCGGATGGGCAGGCGATGCACGCCGAGCTTGAGCCGCGGCGCGATCTCCTTGAACGCGGCGTCGGCGCGCTCGCCGCCGGTGAGGCTGTCGGCGACGATGCCGACCTCGTGTCCGCGCTCCGCCTGTCCGTGGGCGAGATCGAGGATATGGCGGATGATGCCGCCGACCGGGGCGCGGACGGCGTGAAGGATGCGCAGCGGGCGTTCCGTAATGGCGGGCATGGTCAGAACCACCGTTCGCCGACGACGACGGTGTCGCCGGGCCGCAGTAGCGTGCCGGGGGGAACGATCGCCTGGGCTGTGCCGCCTTCGCCCATGCGCCGCAGTTTGATGCCGCTGCGGTCGGCGCGGGGAGTGAAGCCGCCGGCGATGGCTACCGCGCTTTCAGCGGTCATGTTGGGCACGAACGGATATTGGCCGGGCGCGGCGACCTCGCCGAGAATGAAGAACGGGCGATAGGTCTCCACCTCCACCGCGACATGGGGCTCGCGCAGAAAGCCCTTGCGCAGCCGCGCGGTGATGGTGGCCGCGAGTTGCGGCGGCGTCAGCCCGCGGGCGTGGACCGAGCCGATCAGCGGCATGGTGATGGCGCCGCCGGCATCGACGGCATAGGTATTGGTGAGACCTTCCTGACCGTAGACCACGATGCGCAGCCGGTCGCCGGAATCGAGCCGATAGGGCTCGTCGAGCGGGGCATAGGCCGCGGCCACCGGAGCGGCGGGCACGCGCATCGCGCGGATCGGCTGCACCTCGGCCTCGACCTGACCATAGGCGATGGCGTCGAGGCTGCCGTCCATCGTCGCCACCGGCGCGGTCGTGCGCATGCATCCCGCCAGAGCGAGCGCAAGCAGCAGACAGACGAGGGGCGCGCGGCTGCGCAGCATCAGAGAATCCACGGGCAAGAGTGAGCCTGATTAACGGCTTTCATGGTTAAGAAAGGGTAAGCCGATCGGGAGCGCCCTTTGAAAGCAGGATGCTTTTTCGCCGGTTAACCCGGCAGCAACCTTAATGGAGTGTAATCGCGCAGGCTCGCCGAGCCTTTGCAATGGTATTGGCGATGGCTTTTTCGTTGCGTGTCGCGGCGTCCGGTGGAGAGTGATCGATGCGTGTCTCGTTCTGGCGTGACTGGACGCCCAAAATGCCCCGGATGCCGGCGCTGTCGTTCGGCAAGCGGCTGCCGTTCGCCCGGCCCGCGGTGGTTGCGCCGGTCGTCTCGCCGCTTCCCGTGGTCAAAACGCCCACGCCGTTGCCCGAACTCGGAGATCTCGATCTGCGCGCCATCTGGCAAGCGCTGGTGCGCAAGCGGATGTGGGTGATCGTCCCCACCGCACTGGCCTTCGTGCTGGCCATGGTCGCCGTCAACATGATCACGCCGCGCTTCAAGTCCGAGGCGCGCATCCTGATCGACGGTCGCGAGAACATTTTCCTGCGTCCCACCGGGGAGCGCACCGAGGAGCGCGGCAGCCTCGATGCCGAGGCGGTCACCAGCCAGGTGCAGTTGCTGCTGTCGCGCGATCTCGCGCTGACGGTGATCAAGGAAAACGGGTTGACCGAACTGCCGGAATTCGATCCGGTGTTGCGCGGCGTCTCGCCGCTGCGGACGCTGCTCGCGATGGTCGGCGTCGTTCGCGATCCGCTCCGGATGACGCCCGAGGAGCGCGTGCTCGAAGCCTATTTCGACCGGCTGACCGCCTATGCGGTCGACAAATCCCGCGTCATGGTGATCGAGTTTCAGTCGCGCGATCCGGAGCTGGCGGCGCGCGTCGCCAATTCCATCGCGGACAATTATCTGGTGCTGCAGCAGGCGGCGCGGCAGAAGCAGGCGCGGACCGCGTCGCAGTGGCTGCTGGCGGAAATCGAGACCCTGCGCAAGAAGGTCGCGGACGCGGAAGCGCGCGTCGAGGAGTTCCGTTCCAAATCCGGCCTGTTTGTCGGAACCAACAACACCACGCTGTCGAACCAGCAGCTCGGCGAGTTGAACAGCCAGCTCAACAATGCCCGCGCGCTCAAGTCCGACGCGGAATCCAAGTCGCGGCTGATCCGGGAGATGCTCCAGAGCGGCAGGCCGATCGAGGCGTCCGAAGTGCTCAATTCCGAACTGGTGCGGCGGCTGTCCGAGCAGCGGGTGACGTTGCGGGCTCAGCTTGCCGAGCAGTCCTCGACGCTGCTGGACGGCCATCCCCGCATGAAGGAACTGAGGGCGCAGATCCAGGATATCGACCGCCAGATCCGCGAGGAGGCCAACAAGATTTCCCGCTCGCTTGAGAACGATGCCCGCATCGCCAGCGCGCGGGTGGACGGATTGACCGCGAGCCTCAACCAGTTGAAGCGGCAGGCGGGTTCCAACAACGAGCAGGATGTTCAGTTGCGGGCGCTGGAGCGCGAGGCGAGGGCGCAGCGCGACCTGCTGGAAGCCTATCTGGCGCGCTATCGCGAGGCGACCACCCGCGAGAGCATCGACGTGGTTCCCACCGATGGCCGCATCATCTCCCGGGCCATCGTCTCCAACACGCCGGCCTATCCGAAGAAGATGCCGATCGTGCTGCTGGCGACGCTGGCGACGTTCCTGCTCACCGCCGGTTCGATCGCCACCGGCGAGCTGTTGCGCATGACCGCGCCGCGGCCCGAGGCCGTGTCCGTGCCCGCCGCGGTTGCGGCTGCCGAGCCTGCGCGCGCGGCGTCGGCGGAGGAGCCGGCGGAACCGTCCGAGATCGCGCGCGTGGCGCAGGCGCTGCGCGAGGACGGCGCGTTGCGGAAGGTCACGGTGATCGGCGCGCCCCAGGACGAAAGCGTCACGGTGACGGCGCTCGCGCTGGCGCGGCTTCTGTCGCGGACGGCGAAGGTGGTGCTGGTCGATCTTGTCGCGGCGTCGCCGGCGCTGGCGGCCGCGTCGGCCGATCCCGTCGCGCCGGGGCTGACCGAGCTGATGCAGGGCACGGCCTCGTTCGGCCAGATCATCACCCGGGACCGGCGGTCGCGGCTGCATCTTGTGGGGGCGGGGCGCGATCCGTCGCAGCGGGCGCTGTTGCAATTGCCGCGCGTGGCGCTGGCCATCGATGCGCTGACGCGGACCTACGATTACATCGTGCTGGATGCCGGTTCCGGCGCAGACCTGCCGTCGCACGTCATCGCGTCGCAGGCGCATGCCGTGGTCGTGCCGAGCGCAGAGATCACCGAGCGCGCCCGCGAGACGTTGCGTGATCAGTTGCTGGCGTCGGGCTTCGCGGCGGTCACCGTCCTGACCGCGTCCGCCTCAGCTGACGACGAGCGCGTCTCGGCCGAGCGGATCGCGGCGGCGTGAGCGCCGCGCGCCTCAGCGCGAGACGGCGTTGCGCAGAAGCTGCGCCATGTGCATCAAAGCGGGGTTCTGCTTCACCAGCCGCTTGGCGTGGGTCAGCGACGACAGGCCGAATGCGGTGAGCCTGCCGCGCGCGGTCAGCGGAATGAAGCTGTCGAACACCGGCTCGTCGTCCTTGCAGAAGGTCCGCTTGTATTCGTCGGAGCCGATGCCGAAATCGACCGAGGTGTAGCCGCGCTCGGCATAATAATCGATCATGTCGCGCAGCAGGATCAGCCCGGGGCTGTAGCGTGCGTTCTCGGAGATGGTGTAGGTGTTGAACAGCGTCGAGAAGCGCTGGCCGTCGGCGACGCAACTGAAGATCGAGATCAGTTCGTCGTCGCACTCCAGCGCATGAAGCACGATGGCACGCCCGCCGTCCGGCAGCCGCGCGAGACAGGCGGCGCGGACGAATGCCTTGGTCGCAGGATCGGAAAACACGTCGGGCAATTTCGACAGCGCCATCCGCTGCGGCTTGATGATGAAAAACGCATCGAGCAGGCGGTTGATGTCGGCGTCGGTCTCGGCGACGACATAGCGATAGCCCGGCACGCTCAGGAGCTTGCGCTCCTTGTTGCGCAGCCGCCGCCGCGTGGACGCGCTGATGCGCTGTTCCGGCTTGCAGCCCGGCGTCATGGTGAGGAGCGGGCAGGGATTGGTCGAGGGCTGACCCGCAAACAAGGCGAGCGGATTGGCGATGCCGCGCCATTGCTGCGGCTGTTGTGTGAATGCCAGCAGATCGGCGCCGTCGTTGTGCCCGCGAAGGGCCGCGCACAGCGCATCGAGGTCAGCCTTTATTGCGGTCTCGGCGAAATCGCGACGCCACAGCCCCATGTTGAATGTCGCATGCTTGCCGCCCATGAAGCGGGCGACTGTCGAGCCGTTTTCACGCATCGTGGCGAGCGGCAACAGCAGCAGCGGCCGGCCGGCCTCGTCATAGGCGATGACGATGAAGGGGGTGGCTCCCTCGTGCGCGCCGACATGCGTTTGCCAGGCGTCGAGCAGTTCGAATCGCTGATAGGGCGTGGCGAGAAAGTCCGCATTGTCCATCGCGCGCCAGATGGGCTCCGCTGCGGCCATGCTGCGCACCACATCGACGCGGGCGATGCGGCCGGGTCCGACGGGTGTGGGGGGAACTTGCAACGCTGCGGCCATGGTCATCATCGGACCCGTGTCGTGGGCATCCTGTTCTGGGCGGATGAGGCCGACCATATTCAAACAAACGTCAACAAACAGGTAATGACGGCCGCGACCGGGCGCGCGCCACCGACCAGTCGGTTTGTCGCGCCTTGCGGAGAATTACGACAGCGGGTCTGGCCGCGACATCCAGGCGATCAGCGGCATGGCC
The DNA here is from genome assembly GCA_020544565.1 of Bradyrhizobiaceae bacterium. Taxonomy (GTDB): domain Bacteria; phylum Pseudomonadota; class Alphaproteobacteria; order Rhizobiales; family Xanthobacteraceae; genus Afipia. The sequence continues at coordinate 1,414,578 of CP078014.1, read as the reverse complement.
GGCAGCACCCAGCCGAGCCCGGCGACCACGTAGAAGATCACCTGCGCCAGCCGCGATTGCGCCAGCACGGGGACCTGCGCGATGGCCATGCCGAGCAGCGACCACACCACGACGAGGACGAGCAGGCCGAATGTTCCGATGAGCTTGCGGGTGCGGATTTTCATGACAGGATGGCGCGGATGGCTGCCGCCAGACGGGGCTTGCGCGGCGGATTGCGGCGACTATAAGGACCGCGCGAATTGATACAAGGCCGCCTTTGCAAATGGTATCCGCGCAGATGGTATCCGCCGCCGCAGCCCGACCGACCCCGCCCGCAGCCCTGCGCGCCGTCCGCGTGTGGCTTGTCGTGGTCGCGGCGATGGTCGTGTGCACGCTGATGGTGGGCGGCGCGACGCGGCTGACGGAATCCGGCCTGTCCATCGTGGAGTGGAAGCCGGTCACCGGCACCATTCCACCGCTGACGGCGGCGGAGTGGGACGCGCAGTTCGAGGCGTACAAGACCATCCCGCAATACCGCGAGATGAACCTCGGCATGAGCCTGTCCGAGTTCAAGACCATCTTCTGGTGGGAGTGGGCCCATCGGCTTTTGGGGCGGCTGATCGGCGCGGTGTTCCTGTTGCCGTTTCTCTGGTTTCTCTGGCGCGGCATGTTGTCCGCCGACCTCAAGCGACGGCTGTGGGTGATCTTCGCGCTCGGCGGGCTGCAGGGCGCGGTCGGCTGGTGGATGGTGAGTTCGGGCCTCACCGTGCGGGTCTCGGTGTCGCAATATCGTCTGGCGGTGCATTTCGTGCTGGCGCTGGTGATCTTCTCCGCCATCGTCTGGACCCTGCGGCGGCTGCGCGAGGCGCCGGCGCTGGTCGCCTCGCCGCGATTGAAGACCGGAAGCCGCCTGCTGCTGGCGCTGGTGTTCCTGCAGCTCTATTTCGGCGCGCTGGTCGCCGGCCTGCGGGCCGGAAAGGTATTCAACACCTGGCCGCAGATCGACGGCGCGCTTATCCCTACCGCCGAGCGCCTGTTCTTCGAGCAGCCGTGGTGGCGGAACTTCTTCGACAACACGCTCACCGTGCAGTTCAGCCATCGCATGATCGCCTATGCGCTGCTGGTCGTGGCGGTGGTTCACGCCATCGATGCAGTGCGCGCGCGGGCGCATGCCTCAGTGGTCTCCGGCGCGCTGTGGCTCTTGGCCGCGCTGCTGGCGCAGGTCGTCGTCGGCATCCTGACGCTGCTCAATCAGGTTCCCATCGATCTCGGGCTGACCCATCAGGCGGTGGCGATCGTGGTGCTGGTGCTGGCGCTGTTCCAGGCCGAGCGGCTGGGGCGGGGAGTGCCGGAACTCAAGTCCCCCGCGCTGGATCTCGCATCCGACCGGGCGCGCTGAGCTATTCTAAAATCGCTATCAAGTCAGGAAAGGCCCGATTTTCGGGCTCCACGCGCCGTCGCGGCCCGGCTCACGAAGTTGTGCGGTCGCCCACGCTTTCATCCGGGTTTGCGTCGCGGTAGAAAATTTCAGGTTTTCATCCGTGTGCTGACCGTCACGGCCCTCCAAAACGATAACGCGGCGCCATGCCCGGCGCCGCGTTTCGTTTGTGAGAGCAGGTAAGGGCGCTTACGCCTTCAGCGCCTGATCGAGGTCGGCGATCAGGTCTTCCTTGTCCTCGATGCCCACCGACAGCCGCACCACATCGACGCCGGCGCCGGCCAGCGCCTTCTGTTCGTCGTTGAGCTGGCTGTGGGTGGTGGACGCCGGATGGATGATGAGCGAGCGCGTATCGCCGACATTGGCCAGATGCGAGAACAGCTTGACGTTGGAGACGAGGTTGACGCCCGCGTCGTAGCCGCCCTTGAGGCCGAAGGTGAACACCGCGCCGGCGCCCTTCGGCGAATATTTGCGCGCCAGGTTATGATAGCGGTCGCCCGGCAGTCCCGCATAGCTCACCCACGCCACGGCGGGATTCGCCGACAGCCATTCGGCGACCGCCTTGGCGTTGTCGGAATGGCGCTGAACCCGCAGGCTCAGTGTTTCGATGCCGGTGAGGATCAGGAAGGCGTTGAACGGCGACAGCGCCGGGCCGAGGTCGCGCAGGCCGATCACCCGCGCGGCGATGGCGAAGGCGAAATTGCCGAAGGTCTCGTGCAGCTTGAGGCCGTGGTATTCCGGACGCGGCTGGCTCAGCACGGGATAGCGGTCGTCGCGCGACCAGTCGAACGTGCCGGCGTCGACGATGATGCCGCCGATCGAGTTGCCATGGCCGCCGAGAAACTTGGTCAGCGAGTGCAGCACGATATCGGCGCCGTGATCGATCGGCTTGATGAGATAGGGCGACGCCAGCGTGTTGTCGACGATCAGCGGCACGCCTGCCTTGCGCGCGATCGCGGCGATGGCCTCGATGTCGGTGACGGTGCCGCCGGGATTGGCGATGGACTCGATGAAGATCGCCTTGGTCTTCGGCGACAGCGCGCGCTCGAAGCTTGCCACGTCGTCGGTGTCCGCCCACACCACGTTCCAGCCGAACGCCTTGAAGGAGTGGCTGAACTGGTTGATCGTGCCGCCATAGAGCCGGCGCGCCGCGATGAATTCGTCGCCGGGCTGGAGCAAAGCGTGGAACGTCACCAGTTGCGCGGCATGGCCGGAAGCGACGGCGAGCGCGGCGGTGCCGCCTTCCAGCGCGGCGACGCGCTCTTCGAGCACGGCCGTCGTCGGGTTGGTGATGCGGGTGTAGATGTTGCCGAACGCCTGCAGCCCGAACAGCGAGGCGGCGTGGTCGGCGTCGTTGAAGACGAAGGAGGTCGTTTGGTAGATCGGCGTGGTGCGCGCGCCCGTGGTCGGGTCCGGCTGCGCGCCGGCGTGGATGGAGAGCGTCGAGAATCCGGGTTGTGTTTCCGTCATGGGATGATCCTTGTGCGGGCCGCGAGCGGGCGATGGGCAGGAAGATGGCGGCATGCTGCGGATGAGCGCCGCCCCCGTCAAGGTATCAACACGCGATGCGGCCAACAGGCAACAGCCCTGTCGCGTTTTTTGGCGCCGGCGAACGATCGTTCTGCCGCAGGCCGGATTCAGGGCAGACCATTCTTGTCCCGGGCGGCGAGATCGGCGGCCTTGGTTGCGCCGCCGGAGACGCTGCTGCGATTCAATGACAGCCGCATGTTGGCGGCCGGCACCGGCGCGCGTTTCGAACTGAGCGTGCGCGAGTTGACGCCCACCCACTGGATCTCGGAGGTGAGGCGGGCATATTCGATTTTCGGGCAGCGGTTCATCACCACCGTGATGCCGGCGGCTTCGGCTTTCGCCGCGGCCGCGTCGTTGCGCACGCCGAGCTGCATCCAGATCACTTTCGGCCGCGTCGGCAGCGCCAAAGCCTCGTCCACCACGGCCATGACGCGGTCCGAACTGCGGAAGATATCCACCATATCGACGGGGCGGTCGATGTCCTTTAGTGCGGCGACGAAGGGCTTGCCGATCAGGCTGTTGCCGACCTGCCCGGGATTGACCGGAATCATGTCGTAGCCGCGCGCGACCAGATATTTGAACGCGAAATAGCTCGGCCGCACATTGACCGGCGACGCGCCGACCATGGCGATGGTCTTCACGCTGGTGAGAATGCCGCGAATGAAGGTGTCGTCGTAGTGATCGTGGTTCATGGTGTTGCGTGTCGTCGGTGCGGAGGCCGCAGCGTGTTCAGCGGTCTTCCCATTTGGGCGCACGCTTGTCGATGAAGGCGCCGATGCCTTCCTCGGCGTCGCGCGCCATCATGTTCTCGGTCATCACCTGCGCGGTGTAGCGATAAGCGTCGGCAAGGCTCATTTCCGCCTGCCGGTAGAAGGCTTCCTTGCCGACCTTGAGCGTATAGGCGGATTTGCGCGAAATCTTGCGGGCGAGGTCGATGGCGGCATTGCGCTCCATCCCCGCGGACACCACGGTGTTGACGAGGCCCATCTCCCGGGCGCGCTCCGCCGACACCGGCTCGCCGGTCAGCAGCATGTGCATCGCATGCTTGCGCGGCACGTTGCGCGACAGTGCCACCATGGGCGTGGAACAGAACAGGCCGATGTCGATGCCCGGGGTGGCGAATGTCGCCTTGTCGGAGGCCACGGCGAGATCGCAGGTGGCGACGAGCTGGCAGCCGGCGGCGGTGGCGACGCCCTGGACGGCGGCGACGACTGGCTTCGGCAGATGCACGATCGCCTGCATCATGTCGGCGCAGGATGTCATCAGGTGCGCGAAAAAGGCGCGGCCACGGTCGGGATCGGTGCGCCGCGCGGTCAGTTCTTTCAGATCGTGGCCGGACGAGAAGGCCGGGCCGTTGGCGGTGATCACCACGGCGCGGACGGCGCTGTCGTCGCGGATGGCGGCGAGCGCCTCATGCAGCGTCCGGATCATCGCCTCCGACAGCGCATTGCGCGAGGCCGGCGAATCCAGCGTCAGCACGGCGACGCCGTCCACGGTCTCGCGCGAGACAGGCGAGGGCACCTGCGGGGAAGCGGAGCGGGACGGTTGCGTCGTCATGTCAATTCCTCGGCCGGAACAGCGTCGCGTCTTGAAGGCTCCCCCTGAGACTTTCGTCGTGCCCTTCGCGCGGGGGCCGGGCTCGCCATCCCGTGCACCCTAAGATACAAACCCGTCACACGCGAGAGCAGGCAGGGCATACGTTCCATGAACAAAGCTAAAATGACCGTGGCGGAGCTGGAGAAATTTCTCCACAAGGAGTTTCCTCAGGCTTTCGCCAGCGGCGAAATCCTGATCGAGGCCGCCGACGGCGCCACCAGCCTGCTGCGCCAGCCTTACAGCGAGCGGATGCTGCGTCCGGGTGGAACTGTGTCCGGACCGACGCTGATGGCGCTGGCCGATTTCGCCATGTATGTGGTGCTGCTCTCCGCCATCGGCCCGATCGAGCTGGCGATGACCACCAATCTCAACATCAATTTCCTGCGCAAGGGGCAGCCGGGCCAGGATGTGCTGGCGGCGGCCAAGCTGATGAAGATCGGCAAGCGGCTGGCGGTGGGAGAAGTGCTTCTGCTGTCGGGGACCTCGCCCGATCCCATTGCGCACGTGACCGCGACCTATTCCATTCCGACTGTTTCGTGATTTTGACGGTAATATAACACCATATTTCCAACCCATTGTTTTTATGGTGTTATTTTAAACGATGCGGCATTGACGCGCGCGGTCCGGTTCTCTAGAACCGCGCCAGTTTGGCGGTCGCGCCGAACGTGCCATTTCACGGACAACTCACAATGAAGACGTTTTCGGCAAAGCCCGCCGAGGTCACCAAGAAGTGGGTGCTGATCGACGCCAAGGGTCTGGTGGTCGGTCGCCTCGCGTCCCTGGTCGCCAACCGTTTGCGCGGCAAGCATCTCCCGACCTACACGCCCCACGTCGATTGCGGTGACAACGTCATCATCATCAACGCGGCGCACGTCGTCCTCACCGGACGCAAGCGTGACAACAAGGTCTATTACAACCACACCGGCTTCATCGGCGGCATCAAGGAACGCTCGGCGAAGTCGATCCTCGAAGGCCGCTTCCCGGAGCGTGTCGTCGAGAAGGCCGTCGAACGCATGATTCCGCGCGGCCCGCTGGGACGCATGCAACTCGGCAACCTCCGCGTCTATCCGGGCGCCGAACATCCGCATGAAGCGCAGCAGCCCGAGGTCGTGGACGTCGCGGCGTTGAATCGCAAGAACACGAGGGCCGCTTAATGTCGGATACCATCCAGTCCCTGGACCAGTTGTCGTCGCTGAAGCCCGCCGAGGCGGAAGCTCCGAAGCACGTGAAGAAGGTCGACAAGCACGGCCGCGCTTATGCCACCGGCAAGCGCAAGGACGCGGTCGCCCGCGTCTGGATCAAGCCCGGCTCGGGCAAGATCGTGGTCAACACCCGCGAGGTCGAAACCTACTTCGCGCGTCCGGTGCTGCGCATGATGATCCAGCAGCCGATCGTCGCTGCCGCCCGTCAGGGCCAGTATGACGTGGTCTGCACGGTTGCCGGCGGCGGCCTGTCGGGTCAGGCCGGCGCGGTGCGTCACGGCATCTCCAAGGCATTGACCCACTTCGAGCCGGATCTGCGCACCGTGCTGAAGAAGGGCGGCTTCCTGACCCGCGACTCGCGCGTCGTCGAACGCAAGAAGTACGGCAAGGCCAAGGCCCGCCGGTCCTTCCAGTTCTCGAAGCGCTGATCGTTTTATTCAGGCCGTCCGCAACCGCGGGTGGGCCAGAGTCCAAAAGGGCGCCTCCGGGCGCCCTTTTTTCGTGGCTGTGGATGGCGATGCGAAGCGGCGGCTTTCGTTAAAATTGTCCTGCTTGCGCAAACGAAACGCCAAGACCCGGTTGCTAGCGTGAAAGCGGCTGGGGGAGTCATTCCGGCTCCGCCGTTTTGAAGCGCTGCAGTGAAGATGTCCGCTGGCACGCATTTATCGCTCGATCTTTCGACGCTTTATCTGGTGGCGACGCTGGTTGCGGCGCTGCTCGGCGCGTTGCTGCTGTTTTTCTGGCACAAGGAAGAGATCGCGGCGCTGGGCTGGTGGGGCGCGGCCTATCTTCTTGGCGCGGCCTCGGTCGCGCTGTGGACGGTCGGCGGTCCCGAACTCGGGTTCACGCTGTCGCTGGCGGTCAATGTCGTCGGCTTCATCGCCTGCGGCCTGGTGTGGGATGCGGCGCGGGTGTTTCACGGCCGCGCGGCGAACTGGAGCATGGTGGCCGCGGGGCCGCTTTTATGGATCGTGGCGGACGTCATGCTCGATCCGTCGGCCGTGCAGACGCGGATGATGATCGGAGCCGGCATCGTGGCGTTCTATGCCGCGCTGACGGCGGCCGAGCTGGGTCGCGAGCGGCGCAGGAAACTGCGCGCGCGCTGGCCCGCGCTGATCGTGCCACTGCTCCATGGCGGCGTCCTGATGCTGCCGATCCTGCTCGGCGACATGCTCCAGAGCCGCACCGGCGGCGTCGCCGGCGTCTGGATCGCCGCGTTCGCGGCCGAGCTGGTTCTCTACGCGGCCGGCACCGTCTTCGTTATCTTCATGCTGGTGTCGGAACGCACCGTGACGGCGCACAAGACCGCGGCGTCGCTCGATCCGCTGACCGGCCTGCTCAACCGTCGCGGCTTCGGGGAAGCGACCGCGCGCATGATCGAGCGCGAAGCCAAGGCCGGACGGCCGATCACGGTGATGATTTTTGACATCGATCATTTCAAGTCGGTCAACGACCGCTTCGGCCATGCCGCAGGCGATGACGTGCTGACGGTTTTCGCCGATATCGTCGCCAGTTCGCTGCGCGTCACCGATCTCGTCGGCCGGGTCGGTGGCGAGGAATTCGCCGCGCTGCTGCCGTGCACGACTGAGGAGGCTCAGCTCGCCGCCGAGCGCGTGCGCGAGGCGTTCGCGGCATCGGGCGTGCGGATCGACGACGTTCCGCTGGAGACCACGGTCAGCATCGGCGTCGCCGGCGGCCCGGCCAACACCGAACTCGAAGTGCTGATGGCGTCGGCGGATACCGCGCTCTATCAGGCCAAGCGCGGCGGTCGCAACCGCGTGGAAATCGCCATCGAACAGCCGCTGTCGCTGCAGAAGGCGCGCCGCGCGCTCGCCTCCGGCGCGGGGACGCAGCCGGCGGACGCGGCAATCATGCCGGCCGACGCGGCGCTGGATATCCGTATCTGACGCCGCGAGGCGGTCTCATCCTAACCGGCTGTTTACCGACCGCGCGCTATGATGGGGCATGTCCATTGACCGCACGCACGATTCCAGATCCGAACTGGCGGCGCTCGAAGCAGCCGTGACGTCGGCGCGCGCGGGCTTCGCCTGCATGTTTTCCACCTCCGACGAATACGAGACGGCGCTGATCACCGCCCGCCGCGCCGAGGGCCGCTATGGCTCGTGGTTCGACTGGCAGCCGATGCTGCTCGGAGGCGTCGCCTGCGTCCTGCTGGGCGTGTTTCTGATCGCTTTCTAGAAGCTCCGTCACCGCAGCCGGTCGGCAGGGCGCCGCGCGGCGCCCTTTGTCTTTTCCCGGATGGCTTTTTCCGCTACAGCCAGTCGAGCTTCAGGAAAGGAACGACGATGATCACGGAAATCGCGCAGATCGAGGTGAAGCCGGGGCAGGAGAAGGACTTCGAGACCGCCGTCGGGATGGCGCAGACCATTTTCAAGCGCTGCAAGGGCTGGAAAAGCTTCGAGCTGCACCGCTCGATCGAGAAGCCGTCGCGCTACCGGCTCCTGATCAAGTGGGAGACGCTGGAAAACCACACCGTCGATTTCCGCGAGTCCGACAACTTCACCGAATGGCGGGGGCTGGTCGGTCCGTTCTTCGCCGCGCCGCCGGAGGTGGAGCACACCAACACGGTCGCGACTTTCTAGAACGCCACGGCCGGAAACACGAAAAGGCGCCGGCAGCGGCGCCTTTTGTTTGCGGTCACGTGTTTTGCGGTCATGCCACCTGGAATTCGGCGGGCCGTTCTTCCGGGTCATCCTCGCGCAGATAGTCGATGATGACCTTGGCGATGGCCATCAGCGGCAGCGCCAGCGCCAGTCCCCACACCCCGAACACCACCCCGAGCAGGATCTGGAAGCCGAACAGCGTCGCCGGCGGGATGTCGAGCGCCTGGCGCTGGATGATCGGGGTCAGCACGTAGCTCTCCATGGCGTGGACGCCGAGGAACAGCACCAGTGCGCTGGCGCCCGCCACCCATCCGGAGGCGAGGCTCGCCAGCGTGACGATCACGCCCGCCACCAGCGCCCCGACGGTGGGGATGAAGGCGAGCAATCCCGCCTGGATGCCGAGGATGAAGGCGCTGTCGATCCCGATCAGCAACAGGCCGATCCACGTCACCAGGAACACCGCCGCCATGGTCACCATCTGGGCGATCAGCCAGCGCTCCAGCGTCTCGCTGATCCGGTCCACCACGACAGTGACGTGGGCGCGATATTTCGCGGGTGCCATGTGCAGCAACCCCTTGCGGTAGACGCTGGGCTGCGCCGCGAAGGCGAGGCCGAGAAACAGCACGATGAACAGGTTGCCGACGGCGCTCACCGTGCCGAGCAGCAGCTTCAGGGTCTGGGTGACGATGGCCCCGCCGCCGGAGGCGATGACCCCGGCGCTCGGCAGGTTTTTCGGCAGCTGCGCCGGAATATTGTCCGCCTCCGGAGAGGAGGGGGTGGTGATGCCGCCCAGCTCGAGATAGCTGGTGTCGACGCCGTGCTGTTCGAGGAACGTCTTTACGGTGACGAGCTGCGACTTCAGCGTATTGCTAAGCGCGGTGGCCTGATGGGCGATGGTGGAGCCGCCGAGAAACACGATACCGGACAGCAGGCCCGCCAGCACCAGACACACCAGCATCAGCCGCAGCGCGTGGGGGCCACCGATCACCTTCTGCAGCACATGGGTCATGGCGTTGAGCGCCACGCCGAGCAGCGCGCCCGCGAACAGCAGGAACAAGGTCGCGGCATAATACCAGGAGAAGGCCACCAGCACCGCGAAGGCGACGGTCCCGATGCCGCCGACCGTGATCGACCATGCGAGGTCGCCGCGCGTCTGAAACCTGGGCTCGATGGGATTTAGCACGTCCGGTCCTCCGCGGGGTTCGCTGCACTCTTTCCTGAAAGGCGGGGCCGGATCAAGGAGGATGCTGATGGTGTGGGAGCGATGCCGTTAAATTCCTTCGCGGCCGTCAGGTTCCGCGCCAGTGCGATCTTTCCCGGAATCCAGCGCAGGGCGGGCGTGGCGTCCCGACAAAAAAGCCGCCCCTTGCGGAGCGGCTTTTCCGTTTGGCCGTGAGCCGATGCTTACAGCGAGTAGTACATGTCGAACTCGACCGGATGCGGGGTCATTTCGAAGCGGGCGACCTCGGTCATCTTCAGCTCGATGAAGCTGTCGATGAAGTCGTCGTCGAACACGCCGCCGGCCTTGAGGAAGGCGCGGTCCTTGTCGAGGCTTTCCAGCGCCTCGCGCAAGCTGCCGCACACGGTCGGGATCTGCTTCAGTTCTTCCTTCGGCAGATCGTAGAGGTCCTTGTCCATGGCCGGACCCGGATCGATCTTGTTCTTGATGCCGTCGAGACCGGCCATCAGCATCGCGGCGAAGGCGAGGTAGGGGTTCGCCGTCGGATCGGGGAAGCGCACTTCGACGCGCTTGGCCTTTGGGTTGGTGGTGTAGGGGATGCGGCACGAGGCCGAGCGGTTGCGCGCCGAATAGGCGAGCAGCACCGGCGCTTCATAGCCCGGCACCAGACGCTTGTAGGAGTTGGTGGACGGGTTGGTGAAGGCGTTGATGGCCTTGGCGTGCTTGATGATGCCGCCGATGTAATAGAGGCAGTTCTCCGACAGGTCGGCGTACTTGTTGCCGGCGAAGGTCGGCTTGCCGTCCTTCCAGATCGACTGGTGGACGTGCATGCCCGAGCCGTTGTCGCCATAGACCGGCTTCGGCATGAAGGTGGCGGTCTTGCCGTAGATGTGGGCGACCTGATGGATGCAGTATTTGTAGACCTGCATCTGGTCGGCCGTATGCACCAGCGTGTCGAACTTCATGCCGAGTTCGTGCTGGGCCGAGGCGACCTCGTGGTGGTGCTTCTCGACCTTGACGCCCATGCGGGCCATGGCGCCGAGCATTTCCGAGCGCATGTCCTGCAGCGAGTCCTGCGGCGGAACGGGGAAGTAGCCGCCCTTGGTGGCGATGCGATGGCCGAGGTTGCTGCCCTCATATTCGGTGTTCGAATTGGTCGGCAGTTCGGCGGCGTCGAGACGGAAGCCGGTGTTGTAGGGGGTGGCGCTGTAGCGCACGTCGTCGAACACGAAGAACTCGGCTTCGGGGCCGACGAACACGGTGTCGCCCACGCCCAGAGCCTTGACCTGGGCCTCGGCCTTCTTGGCGATGCCGCGCGGATCGCGGTTGTAGGGTTCGCCGGTGGTCGGCTCGAGGATGTCGCAGGTGATGACCATGGTGGTCTCGGCGAAGAACGGGTCGATCGTCGCGGTCACCGGGTCCGGCATCAGGCACATGTCGGATTCATTGATCGCCTTCCAGCCCGCGATCGAGGAGCCGTCGAACATCGTGCCCTCGGCGAAGATGTCCTCGTCGATCATCGAGATGTCGAAGGTGACGTGCTGCCACTTGCCGCGCGGATCGGTGAAACGCAGGTCGACATACTTGACGTCGTTGTCCTTGATTTCCTTCAGGACGTCTTTGGCGGTCTTCATGGATACCCCTTAAATTTCAGGTCTTGCGTGAGTAGACTGGTGAAGCGGTGGGGCCGTGGCCGGCTGTCCGGAAAGTTGTCGTCAGGGCAGGGGCATCGGCGGGTGAGGCGGTGGTCGGATGACCGGGCGTGGGTTCAGATGGCGTCGAGGCCGGATTCTCCCGTTCTGATGCGAATGGCTTCCTCGATGTTGGAGACGAAGATCTTGCCGTCGCCGATGCGGCCGGTCTGAGCCGCGCGCCTGATCGCCTCGATGGCCTTTTCGACAAGGTCGTCGCCGATCACGATCTCGACTTTCACCTTGGGCAGAAAGTCGACGATATATTCCGCACCGCGATAAAGCTCCGCGTGGCCTTTCTGGCGTCCGAAACCCTTGGCCTCGGTGACGGTGATGCCCTGAATCCCGATCTCCTGGAGAGCTTCCTTCACCTCGTCGAGCTTGAAAGGCTTGATGATGGCCTCGATCTTTTTCACTGAACGTCTCCCCGGCACCGCCGGCCCGACCGGTCGGGCTGGCCGTGCTGTTGCTTCCGTTTGCGCATTGCTGCGCGACTCGTCCGGTCGAGGCCGATCGCGTATCACCTTGTGGTCCCGGAAGCGAATTCGCCGCGCGGCTGCCGCGCAGCAGACTTGCCTCCGGCCGGGACACAGGGTGGAACGGCCGTCGCCACTGCCGCCCTTAAAGCATGGCCCGTGCCAATTCGTCAGAGCGGAAGATTATCGTGATGTGCCAAAATGTTGGGGCGAATTCCGGAGACAGGCCTTAATGCAGGTCAAAGCCATCAAGCCTGCCGAATAGGCAGATGATGAAAATATAGGCAGTAGAAGCGAGGCACCCGCCGGCCGGACTGCCTCAGGATAAGGCGAAGCGGACAGGCGATCGACATGGACATTCTCACAGTCTCCGAAATGAAGCGGGCCGATGAAACGACCATCAGTGCCGGCACGCCCGGCTTCGCCCTGATGCGCCGGGCCGGCCGGGCGGTGGCCGAGGCCGCGGAGGTGATGGCGCCGCGGGGACCGGTGCTGGTGGTGGCGGGCGGCGGCAACAACGGCGGCGACGGCTTTGTTGCGGCCGCTGACCTCGCCGCGCGCGGCCGCGAGGTTGCGGTGATGCTGGTGGGTGACCGCGCCGCGCTGAAGGGCGACGCCGCGCTCGCCGCCAGCGAGTGGACCGGGCCGCTCTTGCCATGCGATCCCGCCGCCATCGGCCAGCCGGTACTGATCATCGACGCGCTGTTTGGAGCCGGCCTCGACCGTCCGGTGACCGGCACGGCCGCCGCGATGATTGCAGCAATGAATGCTAGCGGCGTTCCGATCCTCAGCGTCGACCTGCCGAGCGGCATCAGCGGCGACACCGGCGCAGTGATGGGCGTGGCCGTACAGGCGGCGGCGACGGTGACGTTCTTTCGCCGCAAGCCGGGGCACCTGCTGCTGCCCGGGCGGCTTTATTGCGGCGACACCGACGTCGCCGATATCGGCATCGCGGACGACGTGCTGGAGGCCATCGCCCCGCGCATTTTCGAGAACGTGCCGGAGCTGTGGGCCGACACCTTTCCCGAGCCGCAGATCGACGGCCATAAATATGCCCGCGGCCATGCGGTGGTGATCTCCGGTCACATGACGTCCACCGGCGCGGCGCGGCTGTCGGCGCGGGCGGCGCTGCGCGCGGGGGCGGGGCTGGTCACGCTGGCGTCGCCGCCGGATGCGCTGGCGGTCAACGCGCCGGCACTGACGGCGGTGATGCTGCGCGAAGTGGCGGACCCCGACCAGTTCGCCGTGATGCTGGCGGACAAGCGCCTCAACGCCTGCGTGATTGGGCCCGGCGCCGGCGTCGGCGAGCGTACCCGCGGCTTCGTCGGCGTGGCGCTGGCGGCGCGGTGCCGCCTCGTGCTCGACGCCGATGCGTTGACGTCCTTCGCCACCGATCCGGATGCGCTGTTCGCCGCCATCGCGGCGCAGGAGCGGCCGCACATCGTGCTGACGCCGCATGACGGCGAGTTCGCGCGCCTGTTCGGCGACATCGCCCACGCTGCGCCGTCGAAGGTGGAGCGGGCGCGGCAGGCGGCGGCGCGCTCCGGCGCGGTGGTGCTGCTGAAAGGTGCGGACACCGTGATCGCCGCGCCGGACGGCCGTGCGGCGATCACCGCCAATGCGCCGCCGTGGCTCGCCACCGCCGGCTCCGGCGACGTGCTCGCCGGCATCATCTGCGGGCTGCTGGCGCAGGGCGTCGCGGCGTTCGACGCCGCCTGCATCGCGGCGTGGATGCACGGCGAAGCCGGGCATCAATTCGGCCCCGGCCTGATCGCGGAGGACCTGCCGGAGCAACTGCCCGCGGTCTTGCGCAATCTCTACGACGAACTCGGGATCGCCTATTGAGGCGCGCGGATCACTCCACCGCGTAGCAGCGCACCAGCTTGGGCGCGGCCCAGCCCAGCGCGGTGGCTTCCATCAGCCAGCGCCCGGCATGTTCGGCGGCGAAGGCGATGCGCTGGGTCTGGCCGCGGTCCAGCATCAACGTGTCGAGCCAGAACGGCTTCCAGCCGTCGTCGAGCCGGTCGAGCAGGCGGAAATGATGACCGTGCAGGCGGAATACCGTCGGCCCCGCGCCGGGATTGGTGATCGTCACCACCACCGTCCGTCCGCGCCGGGCCGAAAACGCCGGCACCGAGGTGGCGCTGAAGGCAGCGGGCGTAATCCATTGCGCCTTGGGATCGAGCGAGAGATCGGCACGCACCGCGGTCTGCAGATCGAGCCGCAACGGTAGGCCGCTCAGTGGCAGCGCCGGGGCGGGCGGCAGCGGCGCGGGACGGAGCGGCGGCTCCGACGACGTGATGAGGCGGCCGATGGTGCGCGGCGTCGTGCCGTCGTGCAGCACGATCGGCGACACCGTGCCGGCGGCGCGGGTAGCATCGATGAAGACGTCGATGCGCGATCCGGGCGGCAGCACCAGTTGCCCGTCGCGCGCCATGAACGGTTCGGCCGGCTGGCTGTCGATGGCCATCACCCGCACGTCGTGATTGGCGATCCGCAGCCCCACCGGCGAGCGCGCGCCGCCGTTGACGATGCGCAGCCGCAGCCGCTCGTTGAGGCGCGCGGTGAGGTCGATGCCCGGCCGCTCGTTGACGGTGTAGGCCGCGGTCGTCCCCTGCGGATCGGTGCCGGGAGCGATCGCCCGTCCGTCCGCCGTCAGCCGCCATTCCGCGATCAGCAGCACCTCGTCGCGGTCCACCGCTGCCGGCTCGCTGTCCTCGACAATCAAAGCGCGGGGAGCGAAGGGGCGCTCGGCGCCGTCCCCCATCAACTGCGCGCTGAGCAGGAAGGTGCCGGACTGGCGCAACGGCAGGGCGAAGGCCGCATTGCCGCCGGACGCCACCGGACCCTGGCCGGTGAGGGCCTCGGCGGCGGCGATGCCGTCCATGCCGAGCCAGTTGACCATGGCGGGGCGCGGCAACTCGTTGGCCAGCTCCACCGCGAGGTCGCCGCCCGGCCGCAAGCGGGGCGTCTCACCGGGCGAATCCGTATCCAGCCGCCACACCGCGGGAGCGAATCCGCCCGCGTTCGGGGTCACCGTGCCCTCCCGCAGGCGCAGGGAGAGGCCCTGCCGGGTCTGGGCCGCGGCAGGCCGCCGCAGGCCGCCGGCCAGCGCGAGACCGCCGAGAACACCCAGCACCCGCCGCCGTGACGCCGAAAAATCCTGATTTGTCATGGCTCATGGGGACCATTTTCCGCCCGCAATGTCCAGCGCCCGCCGCGGCCCTAACACTGCGGCGCGAAAGCCATTTTTTTTGGCTCGCGAAGCGGTCGCCCCGTGTTATAAGCCCGCCGCTCGCGGCTGTGCCGCCGGACGATGCGCGCTGCGCGGGCGTGGCGGAACTGGTAGACGCGCTGGATTTAGGTTCCAGTGACGAAAGTTGTGGGGGTTCGAGTCCCTCCGCCCGCACCACAGCGCGATCTTCGTTTGCGCAACTGTTTCTGGATAGAGGCGTTTCCGCCGGAAAAGCCTCTGCCGACGCCGCCGACGCATGCCGAACGGCCTCGCCGCCGGGTGGCTCGCGTCCTGAAGGATTGAACGAAACGCCCGGTATGCGCCGGGCCAAGCTTGGAAGAAGATTGACGTCATGCAGGTTACAGAAACCCTCGCCGAGGGATTGAAGCACGAATTCCAGATCAACGTCCCGGCGGCGGAGATCGACGCCAAGGTGGACGCGAAGCTTGCCGACATGAAGGACAAGGTTCGCCTCAATGGATTTCGTCCCGGCAAGGTGCCTGTTGCCCATCTGAAGAAGATCTATGGCCGCTCGGCCGCCGCCGAGACCGTGGATCAACTGATCCGCGACACCAACACCCAGATTTTCACCGAGCGCGGCTTCCGCGTGGCGAGCGAGCCGAAGATCACCATGCCGACCGACGAGAAGGAGATCGAATCGATCCTCGCCGGCAAGGCGGACCTGACCTATTCGGTCGCCATCGAGGTGGTGCCGCAGATCGAACTCGCCGACTTCAAGACCTTCAGTGTCGAGAAGCCGGTGGCCGACGTTACCGACGCCGACGTGGATGAGGCGTTGAAGCGCATCGCCGAGCAGAGCCGTCCCTACGCCGCGCGCGAGGAAGGCGCGAAGGCCGAGGCCGGTGACCGCGTCACCGTCGCGTTCAAGGGCACCATCGACGGCAAGGCGTTCGATGGCGGCACCGGCGAGGGCATTCAGGTCGTGATCGGTTCGAGGACCTTCATTCCCGGCTTCGAGGATCAGCTGATCGGCATCGGCGTCGGCGAAACCCGGACCATCAAGTCGTCGTTCCCGAAGAACTACGGCGTCGCCAGTCTCGCCGGTCAGGACGCCGAGTTCGAGACCACCGCGAGCCTGATCGAGGCGCCGCAGGACGCCAAGATCGATGACGAGTTCGCCAAGAATTTCGGCCTCGAATCTCTCGACAAGCTGAAAGAGGCGATGCGCGAACGCATCACAGCCGAATTCTCCGGTGCGTCGCGCCAGCGCGTGAAGCGCTCGCTGCTCGACAAGCTCGACGAGGCCCACCGCTTCGGTCCGCCGCCGTCGCTGGTGGAGGAGGAATTCACGCTGATGTGGAATTCGATCAAGGCGGAGATGGAGTCGAGCGGTCGCACCTTCGCCGACGAAAACACCACCGAGGACGAAGCGAAGGAAGAATACCGCAAGATCGCCGACCGCCGCGTCCGCCTCGGTCTCGTGCTCTCGGAGATCGGCGAGAAGAACAAGATCACCGTGACCGACGACGAAGTCAGCCGCGCCCTGATCGAGCGCGCCCGCCAGACGCCGGGCCGCGAGAAGGAAGTGTGGGACTTCTACCGCAACAACCCGAACGCGCTGGCCCAGCTCCGCGCGCCGATCTACGAGGACAAGGTGGTCGATTTCATCCTTGCGCTCGCCACCGTGACCGAGAAGAAGGTCTCGCGTGAAGACCTGCTCAAGGAGGACGACGAGGACAAGTCGGCCGCGTAAGCGCGGCCGACGCGCGACGCAAACGGGCGGCGGGTCCGCGATCAGGCCGCCCGGGCGTAGTGGATGAGCGACTCGATCCGTAGCGCCAGCACGGTCTTGTCGCCATCGATGATCTCGCTGCGCAGGGTCAGGATCGCATCGTTCCGCCCCTCGCGCCGTGCGACGTTTGCGACCTCGGCGTAGCCGGTGAGCACCGCGCCGGGCCGCACCGGCCTCAACAGGTCGATCTCGAACCGCTTGCCGGCGATACCGGCCACCTGCGACCATACCGTCTCCGCGGCCAGCCGCTCATACACCGCCATGGTGTGCACGCCGCTTGCGATCAGCCCGCCGAACGGCCCCTTGGCCGCGGCCTCCCGGTCGATATGGATGTAGAGCGGATCAAAGCGGCTGGCGAATTCGACGATCTCGGCCTCCTCCATCGTGTAGGAGCCGAACGGGAATCTCTGGCCGACGGTCAGGTCTTCTGCATACAGCATGGCGGGCGGTTCTCCGTGACAGCGGCAAGCCGGTTTCGGGCGCGCGGAGCCGTCATATGCGGGTTCATGACTTTATATACATCCGCTGCGCGTTAACGATAGACGCCGGTCCGCCCCGGCGGCGAGGCGGAACGGCTTTGCGCCTGCCGGCGAATCGGCTTCAACTTCGGGGGCTTCGGCCGGTGCCGGATCCATCCGCGCCCTTGTGGCCGTGGCCGCGGCCCATATCTGTAGTGCCCAAAGTGTCCAACCTTTGCCTTGCTAAGTCTCCGTCCGGTCCTGTCTTGACATCGCATCGGATGTAACATTGGGCTAGCTGAGCAAGTAGCCGTCCAAGGGGCCGTCAGGTCTCCGCCAACCCTTCAGGTGATGAATGCGCGATCCCGTTGAAACCTACATGAACCTTGTCCCGATGGTGGTCGAGCAGACCAACCGCGGCGAGAGGGCCTACGATATCTTCTCGCGCCTTCTGAAGGAGCGCATCATCTTCGTCACCGGCCCGGTCGAGGACGGCATGTCGACGCTGGTCGTGGCCCAGCTCCTGTTCCTGGAAGCCGAGAATCCCAAGAAGGAAATCTCGATGTACATCAACTCGCCGGGCGGGGTGGTGACGTCGGGCCTTGCCATCTACGACACCATGCAGTTCATCCGTCCTCCGGTGTCCACGCTGTGCACCGGGCAGGCGGCGTCGATGGGCTCGCTGCTGCTGGCGGCGGGCGAGAAGGACATGCGCTTCTCGCTGCCGAACGCGCGCATCATGGTCCATCAGCCGTCCGGCGGCTTCCAGGGTCAGGCCACCGACATCATGCTGCACGCCCAGGAAATCCTGAACCTCAAGAAGCGGCTCAACGAAATCTATGTCCGGCACACCGGCCAGCCCTATCAGGCCATCGAGGACGCGCTGGAGCGCGACAAGTTCCTCACCGCCGAGATGGCCCGGGAGTTCGGTCTGGTCGACAAGGTGATCGACAAGCGCCCCGAGGACACCGCGGCGGCCAAGGCGTCGTAACCCCGACCTTCATGACCGGCACTGATGTCAGCGGACGCTCCCCCGGGGCGTCCGCTTTTTCTTGAGACCAGTTTCGATCGGGCAGCCGGGCTGACCATATTTTTGCGTGGCCGGCGCTATCCGCTTCTTGACCGGAAGGTATGGTTTGCCGCTAATTGAGGGATTGATCCGGGGCAGTTGGACCCGTTTGTTTATTTGCAGCCTGCGGGCCAGATCATTTGACGTCCGACCTCCGGCGATAGCGAGAACCGGCGCACGGGAGGCAGACTTATGGCCAACGCTCGGATGGTCGTCCTAATCGGCCCTGCGCTGGCAGCAGGCCTGTCTCTCATTGTGAGTGCGGGGCCGGCCTTCGCCCTCAGCAAGGAAGCGGCCATCGAAAACTGCCGCATGAGTGTCGGCAAACCGATCGTGCAGGCGTGCATGCGGGCGGCCGGCGGCCGCGGTGCGATCGAGCAATGCCGCGCGCAGGCCACGCCGAAGGTTCGCGCCTGTGTTCAGGCGGCGCTGAACGCGGCCAATGGCCGCGCCAATGTCGCGGTTGCCATTCCCACGGAAGCCGCGCCGAAGGTCTCGGCCGCCGATGCACTGCCGGCAGGGTTCGTTGCGCCGCCGCGTTCCATTGCCGACATCACCACCATCCTCGACAACGAGAAGCCTGATCTGAAGAAGATCGAGGAGACCAAGGCTGACGCCGACGCCGAACCCACGGGCAAGGAATCCCGCGAGGATCTGGCGCAATTCTACTTCGATCGCGGCAACGCGCGCGCCGAGCTTGGCCGGCTCGCTGACGCGATCGCCGACGGCAACAAGGCCGTCGAGGTCGGCAGGGGCGGCGTCAGCCCCAATATGATGGGGCGGCTGGTGCAGTTCCTCGTGCACCAGTATTCCGCCGCCGGCGATCCGAAGAAGGCGCTGGAGCTGTCGCAGCGGCAATTGGCCTCCGCCGGCGTCAGGGGGGCGAAAGGCTACGCACTCGGCGCCAATCTCCAGATCGCGCAGATCATGCTGCAGATGGGCGATATCCGGCAGGCGGAAGCCTATGTCCGCCGCAATGAGGCGTTCATCCGCGAGGCGCGCACCAGCGGCCTGCCGGGCTGGCGTCAGTCCTATGCGATCTATGGGCAGAGCTGGGAAAGCACCATCGAGAACGGCAACGCCATGATTTTCGAGGCGCGTGGCCAATTCCCCGCGGCGGAGAAAGCCTACAGGCTTTCCGAACAGCGCAAGCGCGCCAGCATCCAGTCGATGCTCAACGAGGCCGAGAACCCGCCTTCGGAAAGCTCGCTGCTGCTGGCCGCCGATTATTCCGTTCTCGGTCAGGCGCGCATGAAGGCGCGGCAGGGGCGTCTGGCGGAAGCCGAGGTCGATGCGCGCCGCGCGCTGCTGGCGCGCCTCAAGGACAATGGCAAATACAATGTCGCGACCCCGCGCTTCGTGATGGGCCTTGCCGACATCATGGTCGAGCAGGGCCGCTACGCCGACGCCGAGAAGCTCGTGCGCGTCGCCATCGACATCAACCGCACCATCGGCGTCGCGCCGACGGCCTATCCGTCGGTGCAGTTGCTGGCGCAGCTCGGCAACATCCTCAACTTCCAGCGCAAGTACAAGGATGCGATCGCCGTCTACGCCGAGATCGACAAGGCCATCGCCGGCTGGGAGCCGCAGCGGCGGCAGGCGTTCGAGATCAACGGCTCGCGCATCACCTCGCTCTATGCCGCGAACCAGCTTGATGCCGGCATCGCGGCGGCCCGGGAACTGGTGAGGCGCGCCGCGACGCGTTCGGGCGAGCAGCATTTCGACACCGCTTCCGCCCGCGGCCTGCTGGCCGTCGGCCTGGCGCGGGCCGGGCAGGACGACGAGGCGATCCGCGAATTTAGGGCGGCGATCCCGGTGATGATGGCGTCGTCCCGCGAGAATGCCGACGATGACGACACCACGGTGGTCGCCGCGCGCAGCCAGCGCCTGCAGTCCACGGTGGAAGCCTATTTCGGCATGCTGGCGAGGGATAAGGACAAGGGCGCTGCCGGCGATATCGGCATGGAGACGTTCGGTCTCGCAGACGCCATCCGCGGTCATTCGGTGCAGCAGGCGCTGGCGGCGTCGAGCGCCCGCAGCACGGTGAAGGACCCCGCGCTGGCGGCGCTTGTGCGCAAGGAGCAGGACCTCACCAAGCAGGTGAACGCCCAGCTCGGCACGTTGAACAACGTGCTGTCGCTGCCGTCCGGCCAGCGCGACGAGAAGGGCGTGCTGGCGATCAACGCCTCGATCAACGAGCTGCGCGCGGCGCGCAACAAGGCGCGGCAGGAGATCAACCAGAAATTCCCGGCCTATGCCGACCTGGTGTCGCCAAAGCCGCCTTCGGTGCAGGACATCAAGGCCGTGCTCGCCGACGGCGAGGCGATGCTGTCGTTCTATTTCGGCCGCGACGGCAGCTTCGTCTGGGCCGTGCCCAAAAACGGGCCGGTGGCGTTCGCGGAGGTGAAGGCCACCAGCGGCGATATCGAGACCAGGGTGCGCAAGCTGCGCGAGGCGCTGGAGCCGCAGGCGGCGATGATCTCCGACATTCCGCCGTTCGACGTGCAACTCGGCTATGACCTCTATTCGCTGCTGCTCAAGCCAGTGGAAAGCGGCTGGAAGTCCGCCAAAAGCCTGATCGTCGTCACCAACGGCGCGCTCGGCCTGCTGCCACTGTCGCTGCTGCCGATAGCACCCGCAGAGGTGAAGACCGACGACGACCCGCTGTTTGCGAGCTATCGCGCCGTGCCATGGCTGGCCCGCACCCATGCGGTGACCACGGTACCCTCGGCGGCGGCGCTGCGCACCTTGCGGCAGTTGCCGCCGGGCAAACCCAACCGCGGCGAACTCATCGCCTTCGGCGATCCGATCTTCAGCAAGGCGGAAGCGGCCGAGGCCGCGAGCGACGGCGAGCCGGTCAAGGTCGCCGACACCTCCGGCGCGAACGTGACGCGCGGCATGCCGCTCAAGCGCCGCAACAGTCCCAAGCTCGACGGCGTCGACAGCGCTGAACTGGCGATGCTGCCGCGACTGCCGGATACGGCGGACGAGTTGAAATCCATCGCGCTGGCGTTGCAGGCGGATCCGTCGAAGGTCCTCAATCTCGGCAAGGACGCCAACGAGAAGGTGGTCAAGACCATGGACCTGTCCGGGTTCAAGGTGCTGGCCTTCGCCACCCACGGTCTGGTCCCGGGCGAGCTCGATGGTCTCACCCAACCGGCGCTGGCGCTGTCGTCGCCGGACGTCACCGGGCAGGGCGGCGACGGCCTCCTGACCATGGAGGAAATCCTGTCGCTCAAGCTCGATGCCGACTGGGTGGTGCTGTCGGCCTGTAACACCGGGGCCGGAGCGGGCGCGGGCGCGGAGGCGGCCTCAGGTCTCGGCCGCGCCTTCTTCTATGCGGGCACGCGGGCACTGCTGGTCACCAACTGGTCGGTGCATTCGCAGTCGGCGCGCGAACTGGTGACCGACCTGTTCAAGCGGCAGGCGGACGATCCCAGGCTGACGCGCGGCGAGGCGCTGCGGCAGGCGATGATGGCGCTCGCCGACGGGCCGGGCTATGTCGCCGGCGGCAAGACCGAATTCGCCTACGCCCACCCGCTGTTCTGGGCGCCTTACACCATCATCGGGGATGGCGGCGGGCGCTGACGCCGCCACTCACGGCGACCGCCTTCCGCAAAGCCGCGCCGTGCTGTAGAGTCGCGGCATTGCGTTAAGGAGATTTTCCGATGCGGCGTTTGTGGATGTATCTCGGCTGCACGGCGGCCGTTGCGGCATTTCTGACTACTGCGGAAGCGGGTGCGGGCACGCTGCTCATTTCCGCCGACGAGGCCAAGCTTCCGCCGCCCAAGGGCGCGGTGGCGGTGTCCAGCCGCGGCATCACCCGCGGGCCGAAGGTCGCGCTGGTCGGCAAGGCCGAGGCGCAGTCGCCGATGCACCTGCATCTGAAGTTCGAATCCTTCGGCGGCGCCAAGATCGACACCGACTCCCTGAAGGTGACCTATCTCAAGAACCCGGCGGTTGATCTGACGCCGCGCCTGAAAGCGTTCGTCAAGCCGGACGGCATCGACATTCCCGATGCGGAATTGCCCGCCGGCGATCACCTCATCCGCGTCGACGTCAAGGATTCCGACGGCCGCACCGCGACCACGAGCTTCACCCTCAAGATCGCGCCCTGAGCCGGGGGCATGTCAGCCGAGCCTGGGTGTCCTTACTGTGCGCAGCCGAACGCCCCGCAGGCGCTCGTCTGCCGCTCGTGCTCGCGCGACATCGCCATCCCGGCGTCGCTGATCGCCGAGCGCGACGACCTGATCCGCAAGCGCGCCAGGGCGCGGGAGGAACTGGTGAACGCCAAGGCGGAGCTGGACCTGCTGCGCGGGCGCCTGCGCTTTCGTCCCCGGCAAAAATGAGATGCGCATGCAAGCCGCGTGGGCGACCTGATGGAATGTCCGTTCTGCACTGAAGACACCAAGGACGAGGCGCTGGTCTGCAAGCATTGCGGGCGCGATTTGCGCATCGTGCGGCCGGTGGTGCTCGAAGTCCAGAAGCTCGTCGCCGACCTCGACAAGCTCGGGCGCGAACTCGATCGCGTCAACGCCCGCATCTATCGCCGCAAGCACCCGTGGCGGCACCTCGCCGTGCACAGCGTCGCCTATGTGCTGATCCCGACGATCCTGCTGGTTGCCGCCCATATCATCGTCACCATCGTGTTAAACGTGTCGCCGCTGTTTCTGCGCCTCGCCTCGGTGATCATTCCGCTGCCGTTCGGCGTCGCGATCTTCGCGATTCAGAAAATCGGCGTGCGCGGGGCCGCGGTGGTCGGCATCGTCACCGCCGCACTCAGCGTGCTGTGCATGCTGACCGTGACCGGCATCAACGATCAGGTGCCGATCCTGCCGCAGTCGGGAATGGAGTGGCGGGAAGTGATCGAATATGCGGTGAGCATCGCGCTGGCGTTCGTCACCGGCAACATTCTCGGCCTGCTGATCTTCCAGGTGCTGCTGGGCACCATGGGGCAGGGCGGCGGGGGACCGAACCCGGCCGCCTATACCGTTGCACGGATGCTGGGCCCCTATGTCGGCGAAGACCAGCTGCGCCGCCGGGCTCGGATCATCCAGGATCTGTCGCGCACGATCGGCCCGGTGTTCGGGCTGGTGTCGACGGCCGCCGGTTCGATCTATGCCGGGCTGAAAGGTATAATCGGCTCCTGACCCGCCGGTCCGGGCCGCCGGGCGGGTTCCACCAGCCTCGTTCACGTGTCATTGGCGCAACGCTGCAATGAATTTCGCGGTTTCGGCTCGCAAAAACCGGAAAAAACACGTCAGGATCACAGAGTTGGCCGGTTCGGAGGTTAGCGAATTCTTGATAGTCCAATGGCAGCATGCTTGGCTAAGACATGTGAGCTATGATTGGCGGGATTCGACAGCCCGTGATTCGCGCAGAGAAGTGGAGACCCGGGTCTTTTTGGTATGGATTTTGCTCCTATCTACATGCGGTGCATTGATGTGCCGGGATGGAGTATGATTCCAACATGAGACCGGACGGCGGACGGAGACAGGAATGAGCAAGGTCGGCAGCAGCGATTCGAAGAACACTCTCTATTGCTCGTTCTGCGGAAAAAGCCAGCACGAGGTCCGCAAGCTGATTGCGGGTCCGACCGTGTTCATCTGCGATGAATGCGTCGAACTGTGCATGGACATCATCCGCGAGGAGAACAAGTCGTCGCTGGTGAAGTCGCGCGACGGCATCCCGACGCCGAAGGAAATCTGCAAGGTTCTCGATGATTACGTCATCGGCCAGAACCATGCCAAGAAGGTGCTGTCGGTGGCGGTCCACAACCACTACAAGCGCCTCAACCATCAGACCAAGCATAACGACGTCGAACTGGCGAAGTCGAACATTCTGCTGATCGGTCCCACCGGCTCGGGCAAGACGCTGCTGGCGCAGACGCTGGCGCGCATTCTCGATGTGCCGTTCACCATGGCGGACGCGACCACGCTGACGGAAGCCGGCTATGTCGGCGAGGACGTCGAGAACATCATCCTCAAGCTGCTGCAGGCGGCCGACTACAACGTCGAGCGCGCCCAGCGCGGCATCGTCTATATCG
This sequence comes from Bradyrhizobiaceae bacterium, assembly GCA_020544565.1. Taxonomy (GTDB): domain Bacteria; phylum Pseudomonadota; class Alphaproteobacteria; order Rhizobiales; family Xanthobacteraceae; genus Afipia. The sequence goes on along the minus strand of CP078014.1, from coordinate 1,390,301 downwards.
ACGAGATCGACAAGATCTCGCGCAAGTCCGACAATCCCTCGATCACCCGCGATGTCTCGGGCGAGGGCGTGCAGCAGGCGCTGCTCAAGATCATGGAAGGCACGGTTGCGAGCGTTCCTCCGCAGGGCGGAAGAAAGCATCCGCAGCAGGAGTTCCTGCAGGTGGACACCACCAACATCCTGTTCATCTGCGGTGGCGCGTTCTCCGGCTTGGAGAAGATCATCTCCGGGCGCGGGCGCACCACCTCGATCGGCTTCGCCGCGCAGGTGCTTGCGCCGGAAGATCGCCGCACCGGCGAGATTTTCCGCGAGGTCGAGCCGGAAGACCTGCTCAAATACGGTCTGATCCCCGAATTCGTCGGCCGCCTGCCAGTGGTCGCCACGCTGGAGGACCTCGACGAGACCTCGCTGAAGAAGATCCTGGTCGAGCCGAAGAATGCGCTGGTGAAACAGTACCAGCGGCTGTTCGAGATGGAGAACATCGAGCTGACCTTCGCCGACGAGGCGCTTGGCGCGGTGGCCCGCAAGGCCATCGAGCGCAAGACCGGCGCGCGCGGGCTGCGCTCGATCCTCGAAAGCATCCTGCTCGAGACCATGTTCGATCTTCCCGGCCTCGAAGGCGTCGAGGAAGTGGTGATCTCGCGCGAGGTGGTGGAGGCGACGGCGCGTCCGCTCTACATCTACGCCGACCGCTCCGACCGGCCGGCCGAGACCAGCGCCAGCGCTTGAATCCGGAACCGGGATCAGCCGCGATATCCGGTTGGGCGAGGCTGCCGATCCCTGTCGGCAGCCTTGTTCGCGTTACGCGCGATCGCGGAGTAAGCCGCTGTTCGTGGGGCTTTTCGCTCTCTTGACACCCCCCCGCGCCATAGCCACCTAATGGTGTGCTGCGAAACGAGGACCCACTGAGATTCGTGGCATTCGACCCGGGCAGGTGAGGGGCCGCATCGCGGCCGCTGGCTCAAGAGAGTTCTTGCCGGTCCGGCACACAAGGCACCTTGTGGTGGTTGCGTCAGGATGACGGACCGCGTGCAAGGGGGCGCAACATAAGGAATATGGGCATGACTGCCTCGAAGCCCCGTCCCACCATCGTTCATGGCGAAAGCCATTCCTATCCGGTGTTGCCGCTTCGCGACATCGTCGTCTTCCCGCACATGATCGTGCCGCTGTTCGTCGGCCGCGAGAAGTCGATCAAGGCGCTCGAAGAGGTGATGAAGAACGATGCGCTGATCTTCCTCGCGACGCAGAAGAATGCGTCCGATGACGATCCGTCGCCGGATTCCATCTACGAGATCGGCACGCTGGCCAGTGTGTTGCAGCTCCTCAAGCTTCCCGACGGCACCGTCAAGGTGTTGGTGGAAGGCTTGGAGCGCGCCCGGGCCGGCAAGTATTCCGATCGCGCCGATTTCTACGAGGCCGAAGCCGTGGCTCTGGCCGATCTCGATGCCAAGAGCGTCGAGGCGGAAGCGCTGGCGCGCTCGGTGGTGTCCGACTTCGAAAGCTATGTGAAGCTGAACAAGAAGATTTCTGCCGAGGTGGTGGGCGTCGTTCAGCAGATCACGGATTTCGCCAAGCTCGCGGATACCGTGGCCTCGCATCTCGCCGTCAAGATTTCCGACCGCCAGGCCATCCTGGAAACGCTGTCCGTGTCCCAGCGCCTCGAGAAGGTGATGGGCCTGATGGAGAGCGAGATCTCGGTGCTGCAGGTCGAGAAGAAGATCCGCTCGCGCGTCAAGCGCCAGATGGAGAAGACCCAGCGTGAGTATTACCTCAACGAGCAGATGAAGGCGATCCAGAAGGAGCTCGGCGACGACGAAGGTCGCGACGAACTGGCCGATCTGGAGGAGAAGATCGCCAAGACCAAGCTGTCGAAGGAGGCGCGCGAGAAGGCCACGCACGAACTGAAGAAGCTGCGGCAGATGTCTCCGATGTCCGCCGAGGCTACGGTGGTGCGCAACTATCTCGACTGGCTGCTGTCGATTCCGTGGGGCAAGAAGTCCAAGGTCAAGAAGGACCTCAATGTCGCGCAGGAGGTGCTCGACAGCGATCACTATGGGCTTGAGAAGGTCAAGGACCGCATCGTCGAATATCTCGCCGTGCAGTCGCGCGCCAACAAGCTGACCGGACCGATCCTGTGCCTCGTCGGCCCTCCGGGCGTCGGCAAGACCTCGCTCGGCAAGTCGATCGCCAAGGCGACCGGCCGCGAATTCGTGCGTGTGTCGCTCGGCGGCGTGCGCGACGAAGCGGAAATCCGCGGACACCGCCGCACCTATATCGGCTCGATGCCCGGCAAGATCATCCAGTCGATGCGCAAGGCGAAGACCTCGAACCCGCTGTTCCTGCTCGACGAGATCGACAAGATGGGCGCGGACTTCCGCGGCGACCCGTCATCGGCGCTGCTCGAGGTGCTCGACCCCGAGCAGAACGCGACGTTCAACGACCACTATCTGGAGGTCGACTACGATCTGTCGAACGTGATGTTCATCACCACCGCGAATACGCTCAATATTCCCGGGCCGCTGATGGACCGCATGGAGATCATCCGCATCGCCGGCTACACCGAGAACGAGAAGGTCGAGATCGCCCGCAAGCATCTCATCCCGAACGCGATCAGCAAGCACGGCCTGACGGCGAAGGAATGGTCGATCGACGACGAGGCGCTGTTGTTCCTGATCCGCCGCTACACCCGCGAGGCGGGCGTGCGCAACCTCGAGCGTGAGATTTCGACACTGGCCCGCAAGGGCGTGAAGGAACTCATGATGTCGAAGAAGAAGACGGTGAAGGTGACGCCGGAGGTGGTCGAGGAGTTCCTCGGCGTGCCGAAGTATCGCTTCGGCGCGATCGATACCGACGATCAGGTCGGCGTCGTCACCGGTCTCGCCTGGACCGAGGTCGGCGGCGAACTGCTCACCATCGAAAGCGTGATGATGCCCGGCAAGGGCCGCATGACGGTGACGGGCAACCTGCGCGAGGTGATGAAGGAGTCGATCTCGGCGGCCGCGTCCTACGTCCGCTCGCGGGCGATCAACTACGGCATCGAGCCGCCGCTGTTCGACCGCCGCGATATCCACGTGCACGTGCCGGAAGGCGCGACGCCAAAGGATGGTCCGTCGGCCGGCGTCGCGATGACGACGGCGATCGTCTCGGTGCTGACCGGCATCCCGATCCGGCACGATGTCGCCATGACCGGCGAGATCACGCTGCGGGGCAGGGTGCTGCCGATCGGCGGCCTCAAGGAGAAGCTGCTTGCGGCCGCGCGTGGCGGCATCAAGACGGTCTTCATCCCGGAGGACAACGCCAAGGACCTGACCGAGATTTCCGACGCCATCAAGGGCGGGCTGGACATCATCCCGGTCTCGCGCATGGACGAGGTCATCGCCCAGGCGCTGGTGCGCAAGCCGGTGCCGATCGAGTGGGAGGAGGACACCAAGGTGCTTCCGAAAACCGATGCGGCCGACGAGGCCGCGGGCGGTCTGACGGCGCACTGATTATCCGTGCACATGTCAATCGAAACGGCGCCTTCGGGCGCCGTTTTTTTATGTCGGGAGGGGCGATGAAGATCGATGGCGGCTGTTATTGCGGCTCGATTCAGTACGAGGCGGACATCGACCCGGCCGACGTTTCGATCTGTCATTGCAGGAATTGTCAGCAGTTCACCGGCTCGGCCTATCGCGTCACGGTGCTGCTTCCGGCCGGGGGGCTGACCCTCACGCGCGGCGCGCCGAAAACCTTCATCAAGACCGCGGATAATGGCAACCGCAGCGTCCAGCACTTCTGCGGCGAATGCGGCTCACCGCTGTTTTATTCCCATGCCGATCATCCTTCGGGCCAATGGGGCATCCGCTGGGGCAGTATCCGCCAGCGCGACCAGCTTCCGCCGCAGCGGCAGATATGGACGACGTCGGCCGCGCCATGGGCTCACGATCTGACATCATGGTTCGGTGAGATCGCGGATTGATCGAACCGTCGGTGCAGGCTAAAGAACGGGCGATACGGGCGGTTAGCTCAGCTGGTTAGAGCATCTCGTTTACACCGAGAGGGTCGGGAGTTCGAATCTCTCACCGCCCACCACCATTGCGCCGCCCGACGTCGGCGGCTCAGCTATTTCTTCGTCAGCACGAACTGCGATTGCGTCAGGCGGCACGGCTTTCCGCTGGCGCAGTCGGACAGCGCGAGCACCTTGGCGTCGCGCACCAGATGCTCCTTGGTGTCTTCCGAGCGATGCGGCGTCAGTATGCTCATCGCGGCGCGCAGTGATTCCGCAATCTCGTCATTCGCCCTGGCGTCGTTGCCGCCGGTGAGAATGGCGACGTCGATGATGTCGTGGTTGCGGGCATCGATATCGACGAACACCAGCCCTATCGGCAGCGGCCCGAGCGCGACGTTGTCGAACTTGCAGGTCCAGGCGTTCTGGCACAACGAGAGCAGGCGGCGCCCCTGCGGCTTCCACAGGCAGTCCGGCTTGGCGTTGGCGCGCACGAGGCACACGGCGATGTCGGGCGCGGCGTTGAGGTTGACCTTCGAATTGCCGAGCCCCGGCACGCCGTCCCACGGACTGCCGTTGGTCTTGGTCGCGTCGGCGGTCACCGTGATGGCGAAACGCGGCTCCTGCGCCTGCGCGAGGGAGGAAGCGACAAGCGCCAGCACAATCATCGCGCAAAGACGGCTCACGATCCGGCTCATGACTTTTCCTCCCAGATCGCGGCGAGATGCACGATGGTGCGCACCGCCGCTTCCATGTCCTGCAAGCTGACCCATTCGAGACGCGAATGGAAGGCGTGCTCGCCGGCGAAGATGTTGGGGCAGGGCAGCCCCATGAACGACAGCCGCGATCCATCGGTGCCGCCGCGGATGCTGCTGCGCACCGGCGTCAGGCCGGCGCGGGCGATCGCCTCCAGCGCGTGGGCGACCACCTCGGGGTGGCGGTCGAGCACGACCTTCATGTTGCGGTACTGCTGCCTGACCTCGAACGTATAGGACGAGTGCGGAAAGTCTTTCAGCACGCCGCGCACGATGTCCTCGAGTAGCAGCTCCTTGTCCTTCAGGCCCTGCTCGGTGAAGTCGCGCACGATCAGCGACAGCGTCGCGCTGTCGAGCCCGCCGTCGAGGCTGACTGGATGCAGGAAGCCCTCGCGGCCCTCGGTGGTTTCCGGGGCGAGGTCCTGCGGCAGGCGATCGACGATGCGCGCGGTGATCTTGAGAGCATGCTCCATCCGGCCCTTGGCGAAGCCGGGATGGATGCTGACGCCTTGGATGATGATGGTCACGCCGTCGGCCGAGAAGGTCTCGTCCTCGAGGTGACCGGCGCTCTCGCCGTCGATGGTGTAGCCGAACGCCGCGCCCAGCTTTTGCAGGTCGACCTTGTCTGCGCCACGGCCGATTTCCTCGTCCGGCGTGAACAGGATTTTGATCGTGCCATGCCGGATCTGCGGATTGGCCAGCAGCACCTGCGCCGCGTCCATGATCTCGGCGACGCCGGCCTTGTTGTCGGCGCCGAGAAGCGTGGTGCCGTCGGTGGTGACGATATCGTGGCCGATCTGATCCGCCAGCGCCGGATTGTCGGCGGCGCGGATCACCTGCGTGGGATCGGCGGGCAGCACGATGTCACCGCCCTGATAGTTGCGCACGATCTGCGGCTTCACGTCCTTGCCGGTGCAGTCCGGCGAGGTGTCCATGTGGGCGCAGAAGCAGATCACCGGCACGGCCTTGTCCGTATTGGCCGGGATCGTGGCGTAGACGTAGCCGTGCTCGTCCATATGCGCGTCGGTCAGGCCCATGTCGCGCAGTTCCTGCGCCAGCAGGCGGCCGAGGTCCTTCTGCTTCTCGGTGGAGGGGCAGGTGGGGGACGAGGCGTCCGACTGGGTGTCGATGCGCACATAGCGCAGGAAACGGTCGAGGACGGTATGGGAGACGTTTGCTTTCAAGGCGCTGCTCCGTTTCCGGTTGCCTGACGCGGGTGGGAGCCGCTTAGCCATCGCGCGTCGCCCAATCCATGTTCCGCGGATGGATGGCCGGGTCGAGCCCGGCCATGACGGTCGGAAAAATCGGCGCGGCTCCTGCAATGAAGCAGGCTCAAAAGAAAAACGCCACCCCGCGGGACGCGGGATGGCGTTTTCGGGACAGGATGCCGTCGTTCAGATGGCTTCCTTCAATTCCTTGGCGGCGCGGAAGGCAACCTTCTTGCTGGCCTTGATGTGGATCGCTTCGCCGGTGGCCGGGTTGCGGCCCATGCGGGCGGCGCGCTTGCGGACCTGGAGGATGCCGAGGCCGACGATGCGGATGCGCTCGCCCTTCTTCAGGTGCTTGGTGATGCGGGCGACCATGTCGGTCAGGATCGCTTCGGTCTGCTTCTTCGACAGCTCGTGCTCCTCGGCGAGCGCGGCGGCGAGATGCTTCAGGGTAACGGTCGCGGGGGTCGCTGCTTTCTTGGCCATGTCTGGTCCTCCTCTGGGGCGATGGGCAGTGCAGAACTAACGATGCATCAGGGCTTAATTGATTCGGGCGCACCCTGCCTACGCTGTTTTGCCTGTAAACAGCCTATTTTTTGAATCGACAAAGGAAAAGCGGCCGTTTCACGGGGGGATTCGCAACTGCGTGTTTCGGGGCCCCGCGGCCCCTGGATTCGGATGCTGACGACAGCAATGCGGAGTCGGATCGGCGCGCCCGCGCGGAGTCGGAAAGCGACCGCAGGAGTGAAAAAAGCGCTTGATTTTATGGGGAAATCTGGCGCGAGAGACGGGGCTCGAACCCGCGACCTCCGGCGTGACAGGCCGGCGCTCTAACCAACTGAGCTACTCCCGCAAGACCGCAACACGATCCGCAGGTGGTGGGACTTAAAGGGGGGGGAGTGGCAAGTCAAGCCGTTCCAAGCACCCTCCCGCGTCTTCGTCGTTTCGGAATCCGCCGATCTTCATATAGGAACAGAAAATAGCCGCCGGCCGGGTCGTCGTCCGCGCCGCCCGGCTCTATTCCAGTCCCACCCAGCCGAGGAGCGCCCCGAATGTCTGCCGCACGAACCGGAACGAACAGGACCTACAGGCTGGCGGTGATTCCCGGCGACGGCATCGGCAAGGAAGTGGTGCCGGAAGGGCTGCGGGTGCTGGAAGCGGCGGCGAAAAAGTTCAATTTCGAACTGACGCTCGACAGCTTCGATTTCGCTTCCTGCGACTATTACCAGAAGCACGGTCAGATGATGCCGGACGACTGGAAGGCCCAGATCGGCGGCCATGACGCGATTTTCTTCGGCGCGGTCGGCATGCCTGCGATTCTGCCGGACCACATTTCGCTGTGGGGATCGCTGATCCAGTTCCGCCGGGAGTTCGACCAGTATGTGAACCTGCGCCCGGTGCGGTTGATGCCCGGCGTGAAGTCGCCGCTGGCGGGCCGCAAGCCGGGCGATATCGACTTTTTCGTCGTGCGCGAGAACACCGAGGGCGAGTATTCGTCCATCGGCGGCCGCATGTTTCCGGGCACCGACCGCGAGGTGGTGGTTCAGGAAAGCGTCATGTCGCGCACCGGCGTGGACCGCATCCTGAAGTTCGCCTTCGATCTCGCCCAGGGCCGGCCGAAGAAGCACCTGACCTCGGCCACCAAGTCCAACGGTATCTCGATCACGATGCCCTATTGGGACGAGCGGGTGGAGGAGATGGCCAAGGCTTATCCCGGCGTGAAGTGGGACAAATATCATATTGATATTCTAGCCGCGAATTTCGTGCTGCATCCGGACTGGTTTGACGTGGTGGTGGGCTCGAACTTGTTCGGGGACATCCTGTCCGACCTTGGCCCGGCCTGCACCGGAACCATCGGTATCGCCCCTTCCGGCAGCCTCAATCCGGAACGCAAGTTTCCCTCGCTGTTCGAGCCGGTCCATGGTTCCGCGCCGGATATCGCCGGGCAGGGGATCGCCAATCCGGTCGGCCAGATCTGGTCGGCGGCGATGATGCTGGATCATCTCGGGGAGCCCGAGGCCGGGCGGGCCATCGTCACGGCCATCGAGACCGTGCTGGCCGACGAGCGGCTGCGGACCCGCGACCTTGGTGGCAAGGCCGACACGGTGGCGTGTGGCAAGGAGATCGCCCGGCTGCTGTCGTAAGAGACGGTCCGGGCGGGCGGGCACCGGCCGGCCGCCGCCGCCGCCACGCAAAGGGTGGTCTCCCATGCAGGGCTGGGAGGTCTCGCGGCCCGCCGCGGCGGCTTGTCTTGCCCTCTCTGCTGCGCTGCGCTATCCCTTCGACCCATTCTAAGGTTCCGCGAATCCGCGGGACGGGATCGGTCAGGATGAGGCTCGGCGTGGGCGGAATTTTGCAGGATTACCTGCCACTTGTGGTATTCATAGGAGTGGCCACCGTGATCGGCCTGGCGCTTCTGGTAGCGCCCTTCCTCGTGGCCTATCAGCAGCCCGATCCGGAAAAGCTGTCCGCCTACGAGTGCGGCTTCAACGCTTTCGACGACGCCCGCATGAAGTTCGATGTGCGATTCTATCTGGTCGCCATCCTCTTCATCATCTTCGACCTCGAAGTGGCCTTCCTGTTTCCGTGGGCGGTGGCGTTCGGCAAGCTCGGCCTCGCCGGTTTCTGGTCGATGATGGTGTTTCTCGGCGTGCTCACGGTCGGCTTTGCGTATGAGTGGAAAAAGGGAGCGCTCGAATGGGATTGAGCCCGACTCCGGCCCCCGTCCGCCAGCCTGCGGTGTCGCAGGCCGCGACCGGGATCATCGATCCGCGCACCGGCCAGCCGGTCGGCGCGGACGACAGGTACTTTCTGGAAATCAACAACGAACTGTCCGACAAGGGCTTTTTCGTCGCCGCCGCCGATGACCTCATCACCTGGGCGCGCACCGGCTCGCTGATGTGGATGACGTTCGGTCTGGCGTGTTGCGCGGTCGAAATGATGCAGGTGTCGATGCCGCGCTACGACGTCGAGCGCTTCGGCTTCGCACCGCGCGCCTCGCCGCGCCAGTCCGACGTCATGATCGTCGCGGGCACGCTGACCAATAAAATGGCTCCGGCTTTGCGCAAAGTCTATGACCAGATGCCGGAGCCGCGCTATGTGATCTCGATGGGGTCGTGCGCCAATGGCGGCGGCTACTATCACTATTCGTATTCGGTGGTGCGCGGCTGCGACCGCATCGTGCCCGTCGATATCTATGTTCCGGGCTGTCCTCCGACGGCGGAAGCGCTGCTTTACGGCGTGCTGCTGCTGCAGAAGAAAATCCGGCGCACCGGCACCATCGAACGGTAAGGCTGCGAACGGGTACGCCCATGGATGACGCCAAACTCAATGCCCTTGGTGAGACCATTGTGGCTGCGCTGCCGGGGGCGGCGCTTGGTCACGCGGTGGCCTTCGGCCAGCTCGCGGTCACGGTAAACATCGACAGGATCGTCGAGGTCGTGCGCACGCTGCGCTACGATCCGCGCTTCCGCTTCGTCAACATCACCGATGTCACGGCGGTGGATTATCCCGGCCGCGAGAACCGCTTCGATGTGATCTATCATTTCCTGTCGCCGGTGCTGAACGCTCGCGTGCGGCTGTGCGGCGAAGCGAACGAGACCACGCAGGTGCCGTCGATCATCTCGGTGTTTCCGGGCGCGGACTGGTTCGAGCGCGAGACCTACGATCTCTACGGCGTGATCTTCGTCGGCCATCCTGACATGCGGCGGCTCTTGACCGACTACGGCTTCGACGGCCACCCGCTGCGCAAGGATTTCCCGACCACCGGATTCGTCGAGGTCCGCTACGACGATCAGGAAAAGCGCGTGGTCTACGAGCCGGTCCGGCTCAACCAGGAATTCCGCAAGTTCGATTTTCTCTCGCCGTGGGAAGGCGCGGACTATCCGCTGCCGGGCGATGAGAAGAGAAGCGGCGAGGCGCCCTCAGTGCCCACGCCTCCTGCAAAGACAGGTGCATGATGACCGACGTCATTGGCAGCGGAGCGGTCGGTGAAGTTCCCGGCATGCGCAATTTCACCATCAACTTCGGCCCGCAGCATCCGGCGGCGCACGGCGTGCTGCGCCTTGTGCTGGAGCTGGACGGCGAGGTGGTCGAGCGCGTCGATCCGCATATCGGCCTGCTGCATCGCGGCACCGAGAAGCTGATCGAGCAGAAGACCTATCTGCAGGCGATCCCGTATTTCGACCGGCTCGATTACGTCGCGCCGATGAATCAGGAACATGCGTTCTGTCTCGCGGCGGAGAGGTTGCTCGGCATCGAGGTGCCGCGCCGCGGCCAGTTGATCCGCGTGCTCTACAGCGAGATCGGCCGCATCCTGTCGCATCTCCTCAACGTCACCACGCAGGCCATGGACGTCGGCGCGCTGACGCCGCCGCTGTGGGGCTTCGAGGAACGCGAGAAGCTGATGGTGTTTTACGAGCGCGCCTCCGGCTCGCGCATGCATGCGGCGTTCTTCCGCATCGGCGGCGTCCATCAGGATCTGCCGCCCAAGCTGATCGACGACATCGAGGCATGGTGCGATCCGTTCCTGCAAGTCGTGGACGATCTCGAAGTCCTGCTCACCGACAACCGCATTTTCAAGCAGCGCAACGTCGATATCGGCGTGGTGTCGCTGGAGGACGCCTGGAAGTGGGGCTTCTCCGGCGTGATGGTGCGCGGCTCGGGCGCGGCGTGGGACCTGCGCAAGGCGCAGCCCTACGAATGCTACGACGAGATGGATTTCGACATTCCCATCGGCAAGAACGGCGACTGCTACGACCGCTACTGCATCCGCATGGAAGAGATGCGCCAGTCGGTGCACATCATGAAGCAGTGTATCCGCAAGCTCCGCGAGCCCGAAGGGCAGGGGCCTGTCGTGATCGAGGACAACAAGATCACGCCGCCGCGCCGGGGCGAGATGAAGCGCTCGATGGAAGGGCTGATCCACCACTTCAAGCTTTACACCGAGGGCGTGCACGTTCCTGCCGGCGAGGTTTACGCCGCGGTCGAAGCGCCCAAGGGCGAGTTCGGCGTGTTCCTCGTCGCCGACGGCACCAACAAGCCGTACAAGTGCAAGATCCGCGCGCCGGGCTTCGCCCACCTTCAGGCGATGGATTTCATCTGCAAGGGCCATCTGCTGGCGGACGTGTCGGCGATCCTCGGATCGCTCGACATCGTGTTCGGCGAGGTGGACCGATGAGGGTTGTTTCGCTTGCCCGCCCGGATGCCGCGCGTCATCGCGCCATGAACTGAAAGACGTGATCGATGTCTGTTCGTCGACTGGCCCCGAAAGAACTGCAACCCGCGAGCTTCGAGTTCACGGCGGAGAATCTCGCCTGGGCGAAGGCGCAGATGGAGAAGTATCCGCCGGGGCGGCAGCAGTCGGCGGTGATCCCGATCCTGTGGCGGGTGCAGGAGCAGCATGACGGCTGGGTGTCGGAAGTCGCGATCCGCGCCGTCGCCGATCTGCTCGGCATGCCCCACATCCGCGTGCTGGAGATCGCCACCTTCTACACTATGTTCCAGTTGCAGCCGGTGGGCAAGAAGGCCCACGTCCAGGTGTGCGGCACCACGCCGTGCATGCTGCGCGGCGCCAAGGACCTGATCGACGTCTGCAAGAATCGCATCCATCACGAGCCGTTCCACTTGTCCGAGGACGGCAATTTCTCGTGGGAAGAGGTCGAGTGCCTGGGCGCCTGCGTGAACGCGCCGATGGCGATGATCTGGAAGGACACTTACGAGGATCTGACGCCCGAGCTTCTCAACAAGGTGCTCGACGGCTTCGCTTCCGGCAATCCGCCGAAGCCCGGCCCGCAGATCGCGCGCCAGTTTGCCGCGCCCGTCACCGGCCCGACCACGCTGAATTCCTCCGCGACAAACGGCAACGGGGGCAAGTCCGCTCCCGCCCAGCCGGCGCTGACGGACGCCGAGCCGAAGAAGGCCACCGAGGCCGCCAACGTGCAGGAACGTCCGGCGCCGAAGCCGCCGATGGGCGACGCCACCGCGACGAACCCGCCCAAAGGTGCCTCATGAGCGCGGCGCTTCTCAAGCACATGGCGTTTCACGGCGTCTTGGCGGCGGCGTTTATCTTTGTGCTGAACTATTACATCCTGAAAACCGAACTTCAGTCCGCCGTGTTCTGGGCCATCGGCTTCGGGGCGATGGCGGCGGGGCTCGCCTATCAGCAATCCAAGCGTTCAGGGTCTTAAGGTAGCGATCATGCTCGACGACAAGGACCGCATCTTCCGCAACCTTTACGGCCTCGATGACTGGGGCCTCGAAGGCGCGCGCCGGCGCGGGGCATGGGACGGCACCAAGGCGATCATCGACAAGGGCCGCGACTGGATCGTCAGCGAGATGAAGGCGTCGGGCTTGCGCGGGCGCGGCGGCGCGGGCTTCCCGACCGGCATGAAATGGTCGTTCATGCCGAAGGACAACGCCGACGGCCGGCCGAGCTATCTCGTGGTCAACGCCGACGAGTCCGAGCCCGGCACCTGCAAGGACCGCGAGATCATGCGCCATGATCCGCATCTGCTGGTGGAGGGCTGCCTGCTCGCGGGCTGCGGAATGGGCGCGCATGTCGGCTACATCTATGTGCGCGGCGAATTCATCCGCGAGCGCGAGCATCTGCAGGCGGCCATCGATCAGGCCTATGAGGCCAAGCTGATCGGCAAGGACAACGTCCACGGCTTCCCGTTCGACCTCTACGTCCATCACGGCGCCGGCGCCTATATCTGCGGCGAGGAAACCGCGCTGCTGGAGAGCCTCGAGGGCAAGAAGGGCCAACCGCGGCTGAAGCCGCCGTTCCCGGCCAACGTCGGTCTGTACGGCTGCCCGACGACGGTGAACAACGTCGAATCCATCGCGGTCGCGCCGGACATCCTGCGCCGCGGCGCGGCGTGGTTCGCCTCGATCGGCCGCCAGAACAATGTCGGGACCAAGCTGTTCGGCATTTCCGGCCATGTGAATACGCCCTGCGTCGTCGAAGACGCCATGAGCACCTCGTTCCGCGAACTGATCGAACGGCACGGCGGCGGCATCCGCGGCGGCTGGGACAATCTGCTGGCCATCATTCCCGGCGGCGCGTCGTGCCCGCTGATCCCGGCGGCGGACTGTCAGGACCTCATCATGGATTTCGACGGCACCCGCGCGGTGAAGTCGAGCTTCGGCACCGCGGGCATGATCGTGATGGACAAGTCCACCGACGTCATCGCCGCGATCGCGCGCATCTCATATTTCTTCAAGCACGAGAGCTGCGGCCAGTGCACGCCGTGCCGCGAGGGCACCGGCTGGATGTGGCGCGTGCTGTCGCGCATGGTCGAGGGCCGCGCCCACAAGCGCGAGATCGACATGCTGCTGGAAGTCACCAAGCAGGTCGAAGGCCACACCATCTGCGCGCTCGGCGACGCGGCGGCATGGCCGATCCAGGGCCTGATCCGCGCGTTCCGCCCGGAGATCGAGCGGCGCATCGACGATTTCACGCGCAAGGCCACGCTGGATGATCAGGGCATCCTCGATCCGGCCCACATGATCGCGGCGGAGTAGGGGTCATGACCAAGATTCTCATCGACGGCAAAGAGATCGACGTCCCGGCGGAGTATACGCTGCTGCAGGCGTGCGAGGCGGCGGGCGCCGAGATTCCACGCTTCTGCTATCACGAGCGGCTGTCCATCGCCGGCAACTGCCGCATGTGTCTGGTCGAAGTCGCGGGCTCGCCGAAGCCGGTGGCGAGCTGCGCCTGGGGCGTGCGCGACTGCCGCCCGGGCCCGAACGGCGAACTGCCGTCGGTGAAGACCAAGTCGCCGATGGTGAAGAAGGCGCGCGAAGGCGTGATGGAGTTCCTGCTCATCAACCATCCGCTCGATTGCCCGATCTGCGATCAGGGCGGCGAGTGCGACCTGCAGGACCAGGCGATGGGCTACGGCGTCGACACCACCCGCTTTGCCGAGAACAAGCGCGCGGTCGAGGACAAGTATATGGGTGTCCTCATCAAGACCATAATGACCCGCTGCATCCAGTGCACCCGCTGTGTGCGCTTCTCCACCGAGGTGTGCGGCGTGCCGGAGATGGGCCTGATCGGCCGTGGCGAGGACGTCGAGATCACCACCTATCTCGAAAGCGCGTTGACCTCCGAACTGCAGGGCAACCTCGTCGATATCTGCCCGGTCGGCGCGTTGACCTCGAAGCCGTATGCGTTTGCCGCGCGTCCGTGGGAGCTGGGCAAGACCCAGTCCGTCGACGTGATGGACGCGGTCGGCTCGGCCATCCGCGTCGATACCCGCGGCCGCGAGGTGATGCGCATTCTGCCGCGCGTCAACGAGAACGTGAACGAGGAGTGGATTTCGGACAAGACGCGCCACATCGTCGATGGCCTGCGCACCCAGCGCCTCGACCGTCCTTATGTGCGCGACAACGGCAAGCTGCGCGCGGCCTCGTGGCCGGAGGCGTTCGCCGCCATCGCCGCGCGGGTGGCGGGCGTCGACGGCAAGCGCATCGGCGCCATCGCCGGCGATCTTGCCGCGGTGGAGGACATGTTCGCGCTCAAGGATCTGGTGGCGCAGTTCGGATCAAGCAACGTCGCCACCCAGAGCGGCGCGGCCTTCGATCCGAAGGCGGGCCGTGCCTCCTACATCTTCAACCCGACCATCGCCGGTATTGATCAGGCCGACGCGCTGCTGATCGTCGGCGCCAATCCGCGCAAGGAAGCGGTCATCGTCAATGCCCGCATCCGCAAGCGCTGGCGCTCCGGCGCGCTCAAGGTCGGCGTCATCGGCGAAAAGGCCGATCTGACCTATCAATACGAGCATCTCGGCGCGGGCGCGGAGACGCTGGCCGATCTCGCCGCCGGCAAGCATTCCTTCGCCGAGGTTCTTAAAGGTGCGAAGAATCCGATCGTGCTGGTGGGGGCGGGCGTGGCTGCGCGCGCCGACGGCGCGGCGGTGCTGGCTGCCGTGGCCAAGCTTGCGCTCGATGTCGGCGCGATCAAGGACGGCTGGAACGGCTTCGCCGTGCTGCATTCGGTGGCGTCGCAGGTCGGCGCGCTCGATATCGGCTTCGCGCCGGCCGCCGGCGGGCTGACCGCCGTGCAGATGGCGGACCCCGGCGCGCTGGACGTGCTGTTCTCGCTCGGCGCGGACGAGATCGCTGCCGCCGACGGCACCTTCGTGGTCTATATCGGCACCCATGGCGACCGTGGCGCCCATCGCGCCGACGTCATCCTGCCGGGCGCGGCCTACACCGAGAAGTCCGGTCTCTATGTCAATCTCGAAGGCCGCGTGCAGATGGCCAACCGCGCCGCGTTCCCGCCGGGTGACGCGCGCGAGGACTGGGCCATCATCCGCGCGCTGTCCGCTGCGGTGGGCAAGAAGCTGCCTTACGACTCGCTGGCGCAATTGCGGCAGGCGATGTTCAAGGCGACGCCGCACCTGATGCGCATCGACCAGATCCAGGCGGCGGACGCCGCCGGCGTGAAGGCGCTTGCGGCGCGCGGCGGTTCAGTCGAGAAGGGCGCGTTCGCGAGCCCGGTCGCCGATTTCTACCTGACCAACCCGATCGCCCGGGCGTCGGCCGTGATGGCCGAATGTTCCCGGCTCGCGGCCGGGCAGATTCTGACGGCAGCGGAGTAAAAGTGATCCGATGACCGAGTTTTTCGCAAGCGAGCTTTGGACCGGCTATCTGTGGCCGATCATCATCATGGCGGCGCAGAGCGTGCTGCTGCTCGTGGTGTTGCTGGTCGCCATCGCCTTCATCCTGCTCGCCGACCGCAAGATCTGGGCGGCGGTGCAGATCCGGCGCGGCCCCAACGTGGTCGGCCCGTGGGGTCTGCTGCAATCCTTCGCCGACCTTCTGAAGTTCGTGCTCAAGGAGCCGACGATCCCGGCCGGCTCCAACAAGGGCGTGTTCCTGCTGGCACCGCTGGTGTCGTGCGTGCTGGCGCTGGCGGCGTGGGCGGTGATCCCGGTCAATCTCAACTGGGTGATCGCCGATATCAATGTCGGCATTCTCTACATCTTCGCGATCTCGTCGCTGTCGATCTACGGCATCATCATGGCCGGCTGGTCGTCGAACTCGAAATATCCGTTCCTCGCCTCGCTGCGTTCGGCGGCGCAGATGGTGTCCTACGAAGTCTCCATCGGCTTCGTCATCATCACCGTGCTCTTGTGCGTCGGCTCGCTGAACCTGTCGGCCATCGTCGCGGCGCAGGATACCAAGCTCGGTCTGCTCGGCTGGTACTGGCTGCCGCTGTTCCCGATGTTCGTGGTGTTCTACGTGTCGGCGCTGGCGGAGACCAACCGTCCGCCGTTCGATCTGGTGGAAGCGGAATCCGAACTGGTCGCCGGCTTCATGACCGAATACGGCTCGACGCCGTATCTGCTGTTCATGCTCGGCGAATACGTCGCGATCTGCACCATGTGCGCGCTGGCGACGATCCTGTTCCTCGGCGGCTGGCTGTCGCCGATCCCGTTCGCGCCGTTCACCTGGGTGCCGGGCGTGATCTGGTTCGCGCTGAAGCTGTTCTTCATGTTCTTCCTGATCGCGATGGCGAAGGCGATCGTGCCGCGCTACCGCTACGATCAGTTGATGCGGCTCGGCTGGAAGGTGTTCCTGCCGTTGTCGCTGGCGATGGTCGTCATCGTCGCCGGTGTTCTGCAATTCGGGGGGCTTGCTCCGAAATGAGGTTATCGTCATGGGCATAGCAAGCACAGCCAATTCGCTTCTGCTGAAAGAGTTCGTCGCGGCGTTCGCGCTCGCCATGCGCTACTTTTTCAAGCCGAAGCCGACGCTGAATTATCCCTTCGAGAAGGGTCCGATCTCTCCGCGCTTCCGCGGCGAGCACGCGTTGCGCCGTTATCCCAACGGCGAGGAGCGCTGCATCGCCTGCAAGCTGTGCGAGGCGATCTGTCCGGCGCAGGCCATCACCATCGAGGCCGGCCCGCGCCGCAACGACGGCACCCGCCGCACGGTGCGCTACGACATCGACATGGTGAAGTGCATCTATTGCGGGTTCTGCCAGGAGGCGTGCCCGGTGGAGGCCATCGTCGAGGGGCCGAACTTCGAATTCGCGACGGAAACCCGCGAGGAGCTTTTCTATGACAAGGCGAGACTGCTCGCCAACGGCGACCGCTGGGAGCGCGAGATTGCGAAGAATATCGAACTCGATGCGCCGTACCGGTGAGGTGACAGCATGATCGGTCCCGCGCTCTTCTTCTATCTGTTCTCCGGCATCTGCGTTGCGTCCGCGGTCATGGTCGTAACCGCGCGCAACCCGGTGCATTCGGTGCTGTTCCTGATCCTCGCCTTCGTCAACGCGGCGGGACTGTTCCTGCTGCTCGGGGCCGAGTTCCTGGCGATGATCCTGGTCGTGGTCTATGTCGGCGCGGTGGCGGTGCTGTTCCTGTTCGTCATCATGATGCTGGACGTGGACTTCACCGAGCTGCGTCAGGGCTTTTTGAATTACCTGCCGTTCGGCCTCCTGATCGGCGCGGTGTTCCTCGCCGAACTGCTGCTGGTGCTGGGCGGGTGGGCGATCAATCCGAGCATGGTGCGGGCGATCACCGCGCCGATCCCGGGCGGCGTCAGCAACACCGAGGCGCTCGGCCTCGTGCTGTACACGCGCTATCTGCCGTACTTTCAGCTCGCCGGCCTCGTGCTGCTGGTGGCCATGATCGGCGCCATCGTGCTGACGCTGCGCCACAAGCCGCACGTGAAGCGGCAGAGCGTCAGCGCGCAGAACGCGCGGAGCAGGGATGCGGCGATGAGCGTGCGCAAGGTCGCCTCCGGGCAGGGGCTTCAGGACGCGGATTCCGGGGAGTGGGTGCGATGACGATCGGTCTCGGACACTATCTCGCGGTCGCCGCCATTCTGTTCACGCTGGGCATTCTCGGCATCTTCCTCAACCGGAAGAACGTGATCGTCATCCTGATGTCGATCGAACTCATTCTGCTGGCGGTGAACATCAACCTCGTAGCGTTCTCGTCGTTCCTCGGCGACATCGTCGGGCAGGTGTTCGCGCTGCTGGTGCTCACGGTCGCCGCCGCCGAGGCCGCGATCGGCCTCGCCGTGCTGGTGGTGTTCTTCCGCAATCGAGGGTCGATCGCGGTCGAGGACATCAATCTGATGAAGGGCTGACAGGACAATGATTCAGGCCATCGTTTTCCTGCCGCTGATCGGCGCGCTGCTCGCGGGCGCGATCACGCTTTACGGCGCGCATCGGCGCAACCCATGCGGCGACGAGATGGATCATGCCCACGGGCATGCCGGTCACGCCCATGCCAGCGCCGCGCACGATCACCACGCCGGCGACGGCCATGGCGATCATGCGCACGACGATCACGGCCACGACGATCATGGTCCGGTGGAGCCGCCGGCGGCGGGCTCGCGCGCGGCCGAGATCATCACCACGGCGCTGCTGCTGGTGTCCGCCGCGCTGTCATGGGTGACGCTGGTCGATGTCGGCTTCATGCATCACGACGCGCGGGTGCAGATTCTGTCGTGGATCGGCTCCGGTGATCTCGTCGTGAACTGGGCGCTGCGCGTCGACACGCTGACCGCCGTGATGCTGGTGGTGGTGACGTCGGTGTCGTCGCTGGTGCACCTCTATTCCATCGGCTACATGCACGAAGACCCGAACCGGCCGCGGTTCATGGCCTATCTGTCGCTGTTCACCTTCATGATGCTGATGCTGGTGACCGCCGACAACCTGGTGCAGATGTTCTTCGGCTGGGAAGGCGTCGGCCTCGCGAGCTACCTGCTGATCGGGTTCTGGTTCCAGAAGCCGTCCGCCAACGCCGCCGCCATCAAGGCGTTCGTCGTCAACCGTGTCGGCGATTTCGGCTTCCTGCTCGGCATTTTCTCGATTTTCATGCTGGTGGGCTCGGTCGATTTCGACACCATCTTCGCCGCGGCGCCCGGCCTGACCGGCAAGACCATCCACTTCTTCCGCTGGGACATCGATGCGCTGACGCTGACCTGCCTGTTCCTGTTCATGGGCGCGATGGGCAAGTCGGCCCAGTTCCTGCTGCACACCTGGTTGCCGGATGCGATGGAGGGCCCGACCCCGGTGTCGGCGCTGATCCACGCCGCCACCATGGTGACCGCTGGCGTGTTCATGGTGGCGCGGCTGTCGCCGCTGTTCGAACTTGCTCCGAACGCGCAGGCGTTCGTCATGCTGATCGGCGGCACCACCGCGCTGTTCGCGGCCACCGTCGGCCTGGTGCAGAACGACATCAAGCGCATCATCGCCTATTCGACCTGTTCGCAGCTCGGCTACATGTTCGTGGCGATGGGGGCGGGGGCCTATTCGGTGGGCATGTTCCACCTGTTCACCCACGCCTTCTTCAAGGCGCTGCTGTTCCTCGGCGCGGGCTCGGTGATCCACGCGATGCACCACGAGCAGGACATCCGCAACATGGGCGGGTTGAAGGATCGCATCCCCTTCACCTTCATCACCATGGTGATCGGTACCCTGGCGCTCACCGGCTTCCCGCTGTTCGCCGGCTACTTCTCGAAGGACGCGATCATCGAGGCCGCCTATGTCGCGCATAACCCGTTCGCGCTCTATGCGTTCCTCGCCACGGTGATCGCGGCCTGCCTGACCTCGTTCTACTCGTGGCGTCTGATCTTCAAGACCTTCTTCGGCGAGCCGCATGACCGCCATCACTACGAGGCCGCGCGCGAGAGCCCCTATGTGATGCTGATCCCGCTCGGCGCGCTGGCGGCGGGCTCGATCCTCGCGGGCTTCCCGTTCAAGGAGGTGTTCGTCGGCCATCACGGCGTCGAGGAGTTTTTCCGCGGTTCGCTGAAGATGAAGGCGGGCATTCTCGACGAGATGCACCACATTCCGGCGACGGTCGGCTGGCTGCCATTCGTGATGATGGTGGTCGGCTTCCTGGTGTCGTGGCTGTTCTACATCCGCAAGCCGTACCTGCCGGTGGAACTGGCGAACCAGCAACCGCTGCTCTACAGGTTCCTGCTCAACAAGTGGTACTTCGACGAGCTGTACGATTTCATCTTCGTGCGGCCGACGAAGTGGCTCGGGCACTTTCTCTGGAAGAAGGGCGACGGCTTCATCATCGACGGGCTCGGGCCGAACGGCATCTCCGCGCGTGTGCTGGACGTGACGCGCGGCATGGCGCGGCTGCAATCCGGCTATCTCTACCACTATGCCTTCGCGATGCTGATCGGCGTGGCCGGTCTCATCACGTGGTTCATCTTCGGTCTTGGGGGCCAATGATGACGAATTCTGTCATGACCTGGCCCATTCTGTCGGTCGTCACCTTCCTGCCGGTGGTGGGCGCCATCCTGATCTTCTTCGCCCGCGGCGACGACGAGGCGGCGCGGCGCAATGCCCGCTGGATCGCGCTGTGGACCACCATCGTCACCTTCGCGGTGTCGATCATTCTGGTGATCCGCTTCGATCCCTCGCAGCCGGGCTTCCAGTTCGTCGAGAAGCTGCCCTGGCTCGCCATCACCATCACCTATCACATGGGCGTGGACGGCATTTCGCTGCCGTTCGTGATCCTGACCACGGCGCTGATGCCGTTCTGCATCCTGGCGAGCTGGAAGTCGGTCACGCTGCGCGTGCGCGAATACATGATGGCGTTCCTGTTCCTGGAAACGCTGATGGTCGGCACGTTCTCAGCGCTCGATCTCGTGCTGTTCTATCTGTTCTTCGAAGGCGGCCTCATCCCGATGTTCCTCATCATCGGCGTGTGGGGCGGCCCGCGCCGGGTCTACGCCTCGTTCAAGTTCTTCCTCTACACGCTGCTCGGTTCGGTGCTGATGCTGCTCGCCATTCTGGCGCTGTATCTCAACGCCGGCACCACCGATATTCCGACGCTGATGCAGACCGCCGTGCCGCGCAACCTGCAGACCTGGGCGTGGCTCGCCTTCTTCGCCTCCTTCGCGGTGAAGATGCCGATGTGGCCAGTGCACACCTGGTTGCCGGACGCCCACGTCGAGGCGCCGACCGCGGGCTCCGTGGTGCTGGCGGCGATCCTGCTGAAGATGGGCGGCTACGGCTTCCTGCGCTTCTCGTTGCCGATGTTCCCGCTGGCGTCGCAGGATTTCGCGCCGCTGGTGTGGACGCTGTCGGCGATCGCGATCGTCTACACCTCGCTGGTCGCCCTGATGCAGGAAGACATCAAGAAGCTGATTGCCTATTCGTCAGTCGCGCATATGGGCTTCGTCACCATGGGCATCTTCGCCGGTACCACCCAGGGCGTCGCCGGCGGCGTGTTCCAGATGGTGTCCCACGGCATCGTCTCCGGCGCGCTGTTCCTGTGTGTCGGCGTGATCTACGACCGGCTCCACACCCGCGAGATCGCCGCCTATGGCGGCCTCGTCAACCGGATGCCGCTCTATGCCTTTGTGTTCATGGTGTTCACCATGGCCAATGTCGGCCTGCCGGGCACCTCGGGCTTCGTCGGCGAGTTCCTGACGCTGCTCGGCACCTTCCGCGTCAGCATTCCGACCGCGACGATCGCCTCGCTCGGCGTCATCCTGTCGGCGGCCTATGCGCTGTGGCTGTATCGCAAGGTGGTGTTCGGCGTGCTCGACAAGCCGGCGCTGGCCTCCATCAAGGATCTCACCGCGCGCGAGGTGGTGATCCTCGCGCCGCTGGTGGTCCTCACCATTCTGTTCGGCGTGTATCCGAAGCCGGTGCTCGATATGTCGGCGGCCTCGGTGCAGCAGCTCGTCACCAATTACAACACCGCCATCACCGCCGTGAAGGCGGCGGCGCTGGTTCAATAACAACGGGATCGGCTTATGACTTTCGCAGGATATTCGCTGCTTCCCGTGCTGCCGGAGCTGGTGCTGGCGGCGGGCGCCATGGCGCTCCTGATGCTGGGCGCGTTCCGCGGACAGCAGACGACGCCTCTAGTGACAGTAATCGCCGTCGTCCTGCTGGCGGTGGTCGGCGCGCTGGTGCTGTGCCTGCCGGCGGGCAAGCTCGCAACCTTCGGCGGCGGCTTCATCGTCGACGACTTCGCGCGCTTCCTCAAGGTGCTGGCGCTGATCGGCTCCGGCGTGACGCTGGTGATGTCGCGGACCTATCTCACGCAGCAGACGAAGATCTTCGAATACGCCATCCTGATCATGCTTTCGACCGTCGGCATGATGGTGCTGATCTCGGCCGGCGATCTCATCATGCTCTATCTCGGCCTGGAGCTGATGAGCCTCGCGCTGTACGTGGTGGCGGCGAGCCATCGCGACGACGCCAAATCCACTGAGGCGGGCCTGAAGTATTTCGTGCTCGGTGCGCTGTCCTCCGGCATGCTGCTCTATGGCGCCTCGATGATCTACGGCTTCACCGGCACGGTGAACTTCGCCGGCATCGCGGCGGCAGTGAAGGGCACCAACACCGGCCTGCTGTTCGGCCTCGTCTTCCTGCTCGCCGGCCTCTGCTTCAAGATCTCCGCCGTGCCGTTCCATATGTGGACGCCGGACGTCTATGAAGGCGCGCCGACCCCGGTCACCGCCTTTTTCGCCTCGGCGCCGAAGGTCGCGGCCATGGCGGTGTTCACCCGCGTCGTGCTGACCGCGTTCCCCGGCGTGGTTCCGCAGTGGCAGCAGATCGTGGTGTTCGTCTCCATCGCCTCGATGGTGTTGGGCGCGTTCGCGGCCATCGGCCAGAAGAACATCAAGCGCCTGATGGGCTATTCGTCCATCGGCCACATGGGTTTCGCGCTGGTCGGCCTGGCTGCGGGCAACCAGATGGGCGCGCAGGGTGTGCTGGTCTATATGGCGGTCTATGTGGCGATGACGCTCGGCACCTTCGCCATCATCATCGCGCTGCGCCGGAATGGCCGCGCGGTCGAGACCATCAGCGATTTCGCCGGCCTGTCGCGCACCAATCCGGCGCTGGCGTTTTTCTTCGCCATGTTCCTGTTCTCGCTGGCCGGCATTCCGCCGCTCGCGGGCTTCTTCGCCAAGTTCTACGTGTTCCTCGCCGCGATCCGCTCCGGCCTGTTTGTGCTGGCGGTGATCGGCGTGCTGAGCAGCGTGGTCGGCGCGTTCTACTATCTCGCTATCGTCAAGGTGATGTATTTCGACGAGCCGAAGGGCGCGGTCGAGCCGATGCGCGGCGAGCTGCGCCTCGTGCTGGCGGTCACCGGCGTGTTCAACCTGCTGCTGTTCGTCTATCCCGCGCCGCTGATCGACGCCGCCACGGCTGCCGCCCGGTCGCTGTTTTGACAGTGTTCGCGCTTGGTGCGCGGGCCAGGGCCCGCAACTACCGCCTCGAAGCGCTGGACAGCATCGGATCGACCAACAGCGAGGCGCTGGCGCGGGCAAGGGCCGGGGAGCGCGGCCCGCTATGGCTGGTGACCGACCAGCAGACCGCCGGGCGTGGCCGTCGTCAGCGGCCGTGGGTCGCGCCGCGCGGCAACCTCGCCGCCACCGTACTCGAGACGCTGGACGTACCGCCTTCCGTCGCCGTCACGCTCGGCTTTGCCGCGGGCCTCGCGCTGGAGGCGGCGCTGCAGACGGTGACCACGGAGCAGCGGATGCGTGGCGGGTCGATTCCGCAATTCTTGCTCAAATGGCCCAACGACGTGCTGGCGGACGGCCGCAAGCTGTCCGGAATCCTGCTCGAAGCGGAAACCACGGAGAGCGGCCTCGCAATCGCGGTCGGCATGGGCACCAATATCGTCGCCGCGCCGGACGGCACGCCGTACCCCGCCACGTCGCTGGCGGCGCTCGGCATCCCGGCCACTGCCGGCGATCTGTTCACGGCGCTGTCTGACTCATGGGCCGAATTTCGCGAGATATGGAACAATGGCCGGGGATTCCCGGCCATCCGCCGTCTGTGGCTTGAACGCGCGGCGGGACTCGGCGAGCCTGTCTCGATCCAGTTCGACGCGGCACGGGTCGAAGGCGTCTTCGAGACCATCGATGAGGCGGGATGCCTGATCGTCGCCGGGCCGGACGGCAGGCGGACGCCGATCGCCGCCGGCGACGTCCATTTCGGATCGGCCAAATCGTCCGGAGCAGCCTGATGTCCAGTCCCGCCGATCTGAAGCTCCTGCTCCATTCGATGCAAGTTCGACCTCAGGAACTTCAGATCGAAGGCGGTCCTGAGGTTTTAAGTTTGCCAGTCCCTCTTCGGTTTCCGAAGTTCATTTGAGAACGTGCCGCAATGACTGATGAACTTCGGAAAACGGGGACACGCCCCGACGAACTGACCTTCGCTCCGCTCGGCGGCATCGGCGAGATCGGCATGAACCTGTCGATCTACGGCCTCGGCAACCGCCACCAGCGAAGCTGGCTCGCGGTCGATCTCGGCGTGTCGTTCGGCAACGAGGAACATCTGCCCGGCATCGACGTGGTGATGCCGGACATCGGCTTTCTGGTGAAGGAGCGCAAGAACCTGGTCGGGCTGGTGCTCACGCATGCCCACGAGGATCATTTCGGCGCCATCATCGATCTGTGGCCGCAACTGCGCTGCCCGATCTACGCGACGCAGTTCAGCGCGGCGCTGTTCGAGGCCAAGTGCGCCGCCGAGCGCAATCCGCCGAAGATTCCCGTCACCGTCGTTCCGTCCGGCGGCACCATCAATGTCGGCCCGTTCAGCGTCGAGTTCATTCCGGTGGCGCATTCGATTCCGGAATCCCACGCGCTTGCCATCAGGACGGTGGCGGGGACGGTGCTGCACACCGGCGACTGGAAGATCGATCCCACCCCGATCATCGGCAAGCCCACCGACGAGGCGCGGCTGCGCGCGATCGGCGACGAGGGCGTGCTGGCGCTGGTCGGCGATTCCACCAACGCCGTGCGCGAGGGCCGCTCACCCTCGGAGCAGGAGGTGGCGCGCACCATCACCGAACTGCTCAAGGCCGCGCGCGGGCGGGTGGCGGTGACCACCTTCGCCTCCAACGTCGCGCGGCTGCGCGCGGTGGCGGAAGCCGCGCAGGAAGCGGGGCGCGAAGTGGTGGTGGTCGGCCGCGCCATGGAGCGCGTGGTGCAGGTGGCGCGCGAAACCGGCTATCTCGACGGCGTGCGGGAGTTTCGCAGCGCCGACTATTACGGCCATTTCCCGCCCGACAAGGTGCTGGCGCTGTGCACCGGCAGCCAGGGCGAGCCGCGCGCGGCGCTGGCGCGCATCGCCAACGACGATCATCCGCAGGTGACGCTGAACAAGGGCGACACGGTGATCTTCTCCTCGCGCACCATTCCCGGCAATGAGAAAGCGGTGGGGGCGATCATCAACGCGCTGGTGGGGCAGGGCATCGAGATCATCACCGATCGCACGCACCTTGTGCATGTGTCGGGCCATCCGCGCCGCGACGAATTGCGCGACATGATTTCGTGGGTGCGCCCGCAGGTGCTGATCCCGGCCCATGGCGAGGCGTTGCATCTGTCGGAGCACGCCAAACTGGCGCGCGCCTGCGGCGTGCCGCAGGTGCTGACGTGCAAGAACGGCGATGTGGTGCGGCTCGGTCCCGGCGATGCCGCCATTATCGCCCAGGTTCAGGCCGGGCGCACCTACAAGGACGGCAACCTGCTGGAGTCCGACAAGGCGCGGGCCGTGGTCGAGCGGCGGCGGCTGGCGTTCGCCGGCTGCGCCTTCGTCGCCATCGCCGTGACCGAGAAGGGCGACCTCGCCGACGACCCCGAGGTCGAGCTGATCGGCATTCCGGAGAAGAATGCCGAGGGCATCCTGATCGAGGACGAGGTGTTCGACGTGGCGGTGTCCACGGTGGAGGGGTTGCCGCGCGGCAAGCGCCGCGATCCGGACGCCATCGCCGAGGCGGTGCGGCGCGCGGTGCGCGCGGAAATCAACCAACAATGGGGCAAGAAGACACTTTGCACGGTCCACGTGCTGGTGGTCTGATGGCCGCGATCGACATCTTGCGGAGACGAACATGCTGGGCAGGCTGAACCATGTGGCCATCGCGGTGAAGGACGCCGAGAAGGCCGCGAAGATCTATGGAACCGCATTCGGCGCGGAGATTTCCGACGCGGTGCCGCTACCCGAGCACGGCGTCATCACCGTGTTCGCGACGCTGCCCAACACCAAGATCGAATTCATCCAGCCGCTCGGTGCGGATTCGCCCATCGCCAAATTCGTCGAGCGCAACCCCGACGGCGGCATCCACCATGTCTGCTACGAGGTGCCGGAGATCATCGCCGCGCGCGACAAGCTGATCGCGGAAGGCGCGCGCGTGCTCGGTGACGGCACGCCGAAGATCGGCGCGCACGGCAAGCCGGTGCTGTTCCTGCACCCCAAGGACTTCTCCGGCGCGCTGGTCGAAATCGAGCAGTCGTAAGAGGCGCGCGATGGTCTATTCGCTCTCGACAGGCTTGGCGATCTACTTCGTGGTGTGGTGGCTCGTGCTGTTCGCGGTGCTGCCGTTCGGCGTTCGCAGCCAGGCCGAAAGCGACGACGAACTGTCGGGCACCGATCCCGGCGCGCCGATCAAACCGCAGATGGGCCGCAAGCTGATCTGGACCACCATCGTCTCGGCGGTGATCTTCGGCATCGGGATGGCGGCGTCCAAGTCGGGCTTCCTGACTGTCGAGCGCCTGAGCAAGCTGATGGGCATTCCGCTCTGAGTGCGCGCCGCGCGTTGGCTGCATCATCGGATCGTCGCCGCTGTCGCAAACTGTTCCGCATAGCGAAAATACCTGCACAGAGATTCCTGCACGCGGGAAAATGTTCAGCCGAACAGATTTTCAGAACAAAAAAAGAGCGGGGCCAAGCCCCGCTCAAAAATTGTGTCGACCCTGTTTTCCCCGAAACGTTGGATTTGACCTTGATTGAACGGGGCGACGCTGCTTGTGCGCGTCAGGGGCTCCTCCCGAGACTTGGACCACCAGAATGTGAAGCTCATCGCCACACTTCTGACCCGGAAGTTTGTACCGGAAGGATTCCCCCTTGTCACCTTTTCAAATATTAAATGTCGGCCTATGTGGCGTTGCACAATTTCCCGTTGCAGCGCTGAAAACCGGCCGTTGCCGCGCTGTGAGCCGCAGCCGCGTGAAAGCGCGCGATCGAGCGGGTGGAGCTACCATCGCACGCGCACGCCGGCATAGACCGCGCGCCCGATGCCGGGCTCGAACAGCGCCGACGAAGCCGTGGCGCGGTCGATGATCGACACGCTGGCGATGTAGGCGGTGTTGGCGATGTTGCGTGCCTCCAGATACATCGAATAGGTGCCGTCATCGACGCCGGCCTTGAGTCCCCATATCGCGTAAGCCTGCGTGGTGAGGGTGTTGGCGCTGTCGGCGTAATAGGCTTGCGGCACCCATTCGAGATTGGGGCCGATATAGAAGCCGTTCGGATTCTTGTAGAGCAGTTCGGCGCGCAGGAAGTGGCGCGGCGCGCCGGGCAACTGGTTGTTGCCGAAGCTCGCGTCGTGATCGAAGCGGAAGTCGTTGTAGGTGTAGGCGAGGTTGAGCCACAGCTTGTCCGCGTTAGCATCCTGCGTGAACAGGTTCTTGAGCACGGCGACGCCGAGCCGGGCCTCGATGCCCTGATGCACCGTCCTGTCGGCATTGGTGACGTTGCAGTTGCCGTAGGCGCTGTAGAGGCACAGCAGCTCGTTCTTGATCTCGGCACGATAGGCGGCGAGATCCCATGTGACGTCCGGCCGCTTGCCGCGCGTGCCGATCTCATAGGTGGTGGCGCGCTGCGGGCGGATGCTGGTGAAGGGGATGGTCGGAATGCCGGGGCCGGTGGCGCTTTCGCCGAAGCTCGGCACCTCGGCGCTACGCGAGATGTTGGCGAATGCCTGCCACGCCGGATCGATGTCCCAGAGCAGCCCTGTCTTGGGACTCCACAGGTTGAATTCGGTCGAACCGGAGGTGCTGCCGAAGTGTGCCTCGCGGTCTCGCGTGGCATGAAGGAACTGGGTGCCGCCGATCACGGCGACCTCCGGCAGCACGTAAAACGAATTCTCGATATAGGCCGAGATGTTGGTCGATCTGTCGAGCGACGATGACAGCAGCGCGCCCTTGGCGCCGCCGATATTGGCGTACTGCTTGTTGTCGATGGTGCCGTTGAGCAGGTTCACGCCGGCGATCAGCCGGTTGCGATAACCGCCGATGAGGCGCTCGTCCGTGACTTTTCCGAAGCCGCCATAGTCGTTGTACTGATAATCCAGCCATTGATAGATCGGATGCATCAGGTGGCGGTCCACCGCGAACGCGCCGAATTCCACCGTAGTGGCGTCAAAGCGGAGCGTGGTCTTGTTGGCGATGCGGACGGTGTCGATGTTGCGCTGCTGGTCGAGGGCGATATTGGCGGGCGCGGCGGTCTGCGGCGAGGTCAGCGCCGAGTCGCGCGTGACGGTGCCGGGAATGCGCTGCCGCACGTCGTTGGCGTTGATGTAGAACCGCGTCTCGACATCCGGTGAGATCTGATAGCCGATGTTGCCGCTGACGCGGGTGGCGTGGCCATCGCTGTGGTCGCGGAAGCCTTCGGCCTGCTGGTTCGACGCCGTGAAGAAAGCGTCCCACGGGCCGTTGGCTCCGCCGACGCTGCCCTGAAAGCGGCGATAGCCGAACGCCCCCATGTCGAACGCAGCGCTGTTGATAGTGGCGTCGCGGCCGGTCGGGGTAACGAAGTTGATCGCGCCGCCGAGCGAGTTCGCACCGAACTGCAGCGCGTTCGCGCCCTTGAAGATTTCGACGTATTTGTAGGCGGTTGGATCGATCTCCTGAAAGTCGCCGTAACCGTCGGCGGTGTTGATCGGGATGCCGTCCATCAAAAGCTGGACGCCGCGCAGATGGAAATTGCGCGACAGGCTGGAGCCGCGAATGGAGAGGCGGGTGTCGTCGCCCCATTTCGGCTGGGCGAACACGCCGGGTACGAAGCCGAGAATGTCCTTCACGGTGCTCGCGACCGAGGTGGTTTTGTAGTCTTCCGCTGCCACCACGGCGACGCCGCCGGGGGTCTGCTGGATATCGCGGCGCGCCTGGTCGGCGGTCCTGACACCGAGCGGGGAAGCCGCGGGCGCCTCCTGTTCGGCTTCCACGGTGACGGCGGGGAGGGTTTCCGCCGCGTCTTGCGCGCGGAGTTCTGCCGGGCACAGCACGGCGGCGAGAGACGCGGATGCCAGCAGCGCGCTGCGCATCCGTCTTGAAACGGACAACATGGGTGAGCTTTCCCCAAAGAGAACGACGATCGAACGGGTGCGCGTCAGCGCGGGTCGTCAGCTCAGGGAAGGCGGGCCGCGGGGCTGGTGGTCGCTGGCGGCAAACAGCGGCGCACCGTCGCCGTGCCGGGCCGGCTCGAACGTGACCTGCAGCGCGATCCGGATCGCCAGCGCCGGGGACGGCGGCGGCACATCCATGGCGATGGCCCCGGCGGTGCACAGTGGGCACCGGATGATCGGCTTGCCGTCATCGGTCTGGCCGCTGGCACCGGGCGCGGCGGAACTGGCGTTGAGGCAAAGTTCGTGGAGAGCATTGGCCTCGATCGGGGAGACGGTCGCCAGCACCGCGCTGGTCAGCATCACGTTGAAGACAAGGGCGTAAGCCGCTGCAAGCGCGGCGAAACGTCCAATTGTCCTGATGCGCGACGTGAACAGCACGGTTGAGCCCCCATGCCCTGTTACCATGGCTGTAAGAGGCGGCAAAGGCCCCGGCGGCGACCCGGTGCGGCGCTGGGACAAGGTGGCTTGGCAAGGCGCTTTCGCTTGTGTTTTGCCGCCCGATCCGCTTTCACTAGACCAACTTTGGTTGAGACGGAATCAACCTTCGTCATGCCCGGCTTTATGCCGGGCATCCACGTCTTGGGCGTTTCACCAAAATAAGGCGTGGATGGCCGGGACAAGCCCGGCCATGACGTATCGTCCTGATTTCCGTCAAAACATGAAATGCTCTAGCGCCCTTCAATCCCCCTCCGATTCCGGAAAATCGAGTGCTCCCATGCGACTGTCGCGCTTCTTTCTGCCCATCCTCAAGGAAACACCGAAGGAAGCCGAGATCGTTTCCCATCGCCTGATGCTGCGCGCCGGCATGCTGCGGCAGGAGGCGGCGGGTATCTATGCGTGGCTGCCGCTCGGCTTCCGGGTGCTGAAGAAGATCGAGCAGATCGTGCGCGAGGAGCAGGATCGCGCCGGCGCGATTGAGCTGCTGATGCCGACCTTGCAGCTCGCCGATTTGTGGCGTGAGAGCGGACGCTACGACGCCTACGGGCCGGAGATGCTGCGCATCGCCGACCGCCACAAGCGCGAACTGCTGTACGGGCCGACCAACGAGGAAATGATCACGGAAATCTTCCGGGCTTACGTGAAGTCTTACCGGAGCCTGCCGCTCAACCTCTATCATATCCAGTGGAAATTCCGCGACGAGCAGCGCCCGCGCTTCGGCGTGATGCGCGGCCGCGAATTCCTGATGAAGGACGCCTATTCGTTCGACATCGACGAGGCGGCGGCGCGGCTGTCCTACAACCGGATGTTCGTCGCCTATCTGCGCACCTTCGCCCGCATGGGCCTCAAGGCGATCCCGATGCGCGCGGAGACCGGCCCGATCGGCGGTGACCTCAGCCACGAATTCATCGTGCTGGCGGAGACCGGCGAGTCGGGGGTGTTCTGCAACAGGGACGTGCTCGATCTGCCGGTGCCCGGCGCGGACGTCGATTACGGCGGCGACCTGACCCCGATCATCCGGCAGTGGACCGATCTCTACGCCGCCACCGAGGACGTGCACGATCCCGCCCGCTACGAGCGCGAGGTGCCGGCTGACAAGCGGGTGCAGACCCGCGGCATCGAGGTCGGGCAGATTTTTTACTTCGGCACCAAATATTCCGACTCCATGAAGGCGTTGGTGTCCGGCCCCGACGGGGCGGAGAAGCCGATCCATGGCGGCTCCTATGGCGTCGGCGTGTCGCGTCTGGTCGGCGCGATCATCGAGGCTTGCCACGACGAGAACGGCATCAAGTGGCCGGAGGAAGTGGCGCCGTTCCGCGTCGCGATCCTCAATCTCAAGCAGGACAGCGCGGAGACGGGCGCCGCCTGCGAGAAGCTGTACGCGGCGCTGTCGGCCAAGGGCGTCGACGTCCTTTACGACGACACCGATCAGCGGCCGGGCGGCAAGTTCGCCACCGCCGATCTGATCGGCATTCCGTGGCAGGTGCTGATCGGGCCGAAGGGCCTGGCCGAGGGCAAAGTGGAGATCAAGCGCCGCAGCGACGGTTCGCGGGAATTCATGAGCCTGGACGAGGCGCTCAACCGCTTCACCTCCTAACGGAAGGCTGAAAAAGTCACGGACCGTCATTCCGGACAGGCCGAGCAAGCGGACTGATCCGGAATCTCGAGGAGTTCAGGCTGGGATGTGCGGGATTCCGGGTTCGCTCGCCAAGGCTCGTGCCCCGGAATGACCGGAGTTTTTCATCAACAACCTGCAAAGTCATACACGGATTTATCGCGCGCGTGGTCGCGCCCTGTGCTGGCGCCGACTAGAATTAGCCCGATTCGTATGAAAATCCGGACCATGGAACAGATATGAGCGAGCCAGTTCGGACAGCGCCTTTCGCGCCCTTTGAGTGGATGCTGTCGAGCCGCTATCTGCGGGCGCGGCGCAAGGAAGGCTTCATTTCCGTCATCGCCGGCTTTTCGTTCCTCGGCATCATGCTCGGGGTGGCGACGCTGATCATCGTGATGGCGGTGATGAACGGCTTCCGCAAGGAGCTGCTCGACAAGATTCTCGGCCTCAACGGCCACATCGTGGTGCAGCCGCTGGAATCGCCACTGACCGACTGGAAAGAGGTGGCCGAGCGCATCAGCGGCGTCGCCGGTGTCCGTCTCGCCGCGCCGGTGATCGACGGTCAGGCGCTGGCGTCGTCGCCGTTCAACGCGTCCGGCGTGCTGGTGCGCGGCATGCGCGCCGCCGACCTCGACAAGGTCACCTCCATCGCCAAGAACATCAAGCAGGGCACCCTTGAAGGGTTCGACGAGGGGCAGGGCGTCGCCATCGGCCGCCGCCTCGCCGACCAGTTGTCGCTGCGCGCCGGCGACAGCATCACGCTGGTGGCGCCGCGCGGGGCCGTGACCCCGATGGGCACCACGCCGCGCATCAAGCCCTACAAGGTCGCCGCCGTGTTCGAGATCGGCATGTCCGAATACGATTCCTCGTTCGTGTTCATGCCGCTCGCGGAGGCGCAGGCCTATTTCAATCGCGCCAACGACGTCACCGCCATCGAGATCTACACCACCAATCCCGACCGGATCGACAGCTTCCGCAAGCCCATCACCGAGGCGGCGCAGCGGCCGATCTTCCTGGTGGACTGGCGGCAGCGCAATTCCACCTTCTTCAACGCGCTTCAGGTCGAGCGCAACGTCATGTTCCTGATTCTGACCCTGATCGTGCTGGTGGCGGCGCTCAACATCGTCTCCGGCCTCATCATGCTGGTGAAGGACAAGGGGCAGGACATCGCCATCCTGCGCACCATGGGTGCGACCCAGGGCTCGATCATGCGGGTGTTCCTGATCACCGGCGCGGCCATCGGCGTGGTCGGCACGCTGGTCGGCTTCCTGCTCGGCCTCGTGGTCTGCCTCAACATCGAGACCATCCGGCAGTTCATCTCGTGGCTGACCAATACCGAGCTGTTCTCGCCGGAGCTTTATTTCCTGTCCAAGCTGCCGGCCGAGGTCGATGCCGGGGAGACCGCCGCCGTGGTCATCATGGCGTTGACGCTGTCGTTTCTGGCGACGCTGTATCCGTCGTGGCGCGCGGCCCGCCTCGATCCCATCGAAGCCCTCCGGTACGAATGAGCGTGACGATGGAGCAGGGCGAAAACAGCGTTCCGGTGGTGTATCTCCACGAGATTTCCCGCCGTTACCGGCAGGGCGAGGCCACTCTCACCATTCTCGACGGGGCCACGCTGGCGCTGTGGGAAGGCCAGTCGGTGGCGCTGATCGCGCCGTCGGGCACCGGCAAATCGACACTGCTGCACATCGCCGGCCTGCTGGAGCATCCCGATGACGGCGAGGTCTATGTCTCGGGCACCGCGACGTCGGGCCTGTCGGACGCCGAGCGGACCCAGATCCGGCGCACCGATATCGGTTTCGTCTATCAGTCGCACCGGCTGCTGCCGGAATTCTCCGCGCTGGAGAACGTGATGCTGCCGCAGATGATCCGCGGCCTGTCGCGCAAGGAAACCGTGGCGCGCTCGCGCGAGATTCTGGCCTATCTCGGCCTCGGCGAGCGCGTCACCCACCGGCCCGCCGAATTGTCCGGCGGCGAGCAGCAGCGCGTCGCCATCGCGCGCGCGGTGGCCAATGCGCCGCGTGTCCTGTTCGCGGACGAGCCCACCGGCAATCTCGATCCGCACACGGCGGACCACGTCTTCCGCGCGCTGACCCAGCTCGTGAGGGCCACCCGCGTTGCCATGCTGATCGCGACACACAACATGGATCTGGCGGCGCGGATGGATCGCCGGGTGTCGATCCAGGCCGGCCGCGTGGTCGAACTGGACTGAGCACTGGCCGGCTCGCCGCGAGCAAATCGCAGGCCGGCGGCCATCAACGACCGGGAATCAGCCTGACGAGGAAATGGTCAGTAAGCCCGACGCGGGCGGGGGCGGTGGCGCGGCGGCAACGGTTCGGCCGGATAGGGCTGGGCATAGGCGTAGGCCGGGTTGCGGAAACAGGTCAGCCCGAGGCCCGACACAGTGGCCTGGCACGCCTGAAAGCTTGGGAACCTGCATTCGTCGCCATTGCTGGAATTGCGCAGGCAGTAGGGAAATTCAAACGCCTGTGCCGGCGCGGGTCCCATGGCCGTGAGGGCGACAGTCGTGAGCCCGGCGGTTGCGATGAGGGCGAAAAGCGCTTTGCGCATCAGTATCTCCTGCCAGTCGAACTGGTTGCTGCGTCGTCCGGAGGACAAAGCCCGGTTTTGGAACCGCGCGTCAACTCACGTTCCCGCGCCCATCCACCGGCGAATGATCCCGGCCGACGGTGAGCTAACGCTTTATTAGCCTTCGTGGTTGCGTGGCCTCTCACGCGGCGCGGCGGACGCTTGACTTTGAGAACAAAAAAGGAACAATGTTCTTATTACGTTCTCATCAAGCGAGCGAGAGGGGACCAACCATGCTCAAGACCTTTGTGGAAGAAGCGGCTGCGCTGACCTCGCTGGTGCTGTTTGTCGGCATGGTCGTGGTGTGGGCTCAGGTGTTCCAGCAGCTCTAGGATGGCTCACCGGCCCGCATGCTGGCGTGGGATGCGGCCTTGGCCGCCGCTTGGAGCCAACGGGGCGGGCAAGGCCCCATGGCAAGCCGGCGATGGAAACCGGTGGGGAAAACGGTGACGACGCACCGCGCCCGCACCGCCGCCGCGGGTTCCACATGGACTCGCCCGCCGCGACGCCGCACCATCGGCCCGTGAGTCGCCTGATCCCGCCGCCACAGACCTGACCTTCAGGTGCGGCGGCTTGCGGACAAGATGTCCAGGTTTGCCATGTCGAGAGCCACCATGCCGAAGCCGGGCGCCCCGGAGCCGGGGTTTGTCCATCTGCACGTCCATTCGGCCTATTCGCTGCTGCGGGGGTCGATCACGGTCGGCAAGCTGGTGGACCTCGCCAAGGCCGACCGCCAGCCGGCACTGGCGCTGACCGACAATGACAACATGTTCGGCGCGCTGGAGTTTTCCGAGAAGCTCGCCGGCTATGGCATCCAGCCCATCACCGGCTGCGCGGTGGCGGTGGATTTCGGTGATCAGGACGCCAGTGCGCGCAACGCGCTCGCCCCGGCCCGGATCGTCCTGCTCGCCACCAACGGGGACGGCTATCGCAGCCTGATGAAGCTGAACTCCCGCGCGTTCCAGGACACGCCGGTGCATCAGGCTCCGCACATCAAGATCGAATGGCTGGAGGGTGAAAGCGGCGGCCTTATCGCCCTGACGGGGGGGCCGGAGGGGCCGCTGGCCCAGGCCATCAACGCCGATCTTCCGGCGCTAGCGGAGGGGCGCTGCGACAGGCTGATGCGGCTGTTCGGCGATCGCCTCTACATCGAATTGCAGCGCCACGGCCTCGACAGCGAACGGCGCTGCGAGCCGGTGCTCATCGACATGGCCTATGCCAGGGGCCTGCCGCTGGTCGCGACCAACGAGCCTTATTTCGCCACCGCCGACGATTACGAATCCCACGACGCGCTGCTGTGTATCGCCGGCGGGCGGCTGGTGTCGGACACCGACCGCGAGCAGTTGACCCCCGATCACCGCTTCAAGACCCGCGCCGAGATGGCGGTGCTGTTCGCCGACCTGCCGGAGGCGCTGGCCTCGACGGTGGAGATCGCCCGGCGCTGCGCCTTCCGGCCGCGCACCCGCAAGCCGATCCTGCCGCGCTTCACCGTGGGCGCCAGCGTCGCCGCCGACGCCGAGAGCGAGGAGGCGGAAGAACTGCGCCGGCAGGCGGAGGAGGGGCTGATGCGGCGGCTCGCCACCCATGGCTTCGCGCAAGGTGTCTCCGAGGAGGACTATCGCGCGCGGCTGGCGTTCGAGATCGACGTCATCGTCCGCATGAAATATCCCGGCTACTTCCTGATCGTGTCGGACTTCATCAAATGGGCCAAGGCGCACGGCATTCCGGTCGGGCCGGGCCGCGGCTCCGGCGCGGGCTCGCTGGTGGCCTACGCACTCACCATCACCGACCTCGATCCGCTGCGCTTCGGCCTGCTGTTCGAGCGCTTCCTCAATCCCGAGCGCGTGTCGATGCCGGACTTCGACATCGATTTCTGTCAGGACCGCCGCATCGAGGTGATCCGCTACGTGCAGGAGCGCTACGGCCGCGATCAGGTCGGCCAGATCATCACCTTCGGCACCCTGCAGGCGCGCGGCGTGCTGCGCGACGTCGGCCGCGTGCTGCAGATGCCCTACGGGCAGGTGGACCGCCTCACCAAGCTCGTGCCGCAGAATCCGGCCGCGCCGGTGACGCTGGCCAAGGCCATCGAGGGCGAGCCCAAATTGCAGGCGTTCCGCGACGAGGACCCGGTCATCGCCCGCGCCTTCGACATCGCCCAGCGCCTCGAAGGTTTGACGCGCCACGCCTCGACCCACGCCGCCGGCATCGTCATCGGTGACCGCCCGCTGTCCGAACTGGTGCCGATGTACCGCGATCCGAAATCGGACATGCCGGTCACCCAGTTCAACATGAAATGGGTGGAGCCCGCCGGGCTGGTGAAGTTCGACTTCCTCGGCCTCAAGACGCTGACGGTGCTTGATGTCGCCGTGAAGCTGTTGAAGCAGCGCGGCATCGAGATCGATCTCGCCACCCTGCCATTGGACGATCGCACCAGCTACGAGATGCTGTCGCGCGGTGAGGTGGTCGGCGTGTTCCAGGTTGAAAGCCAGGGCATGCGCCGCGCGCTGGTGGACATGCGCCCCGACCGGCTCGAAGACCTGATCGCGCTGGTCGCGCTCTATCGTCCGGGCCCGATGGCCAACATCCCGACCTATTGCGCCCGCAAGCACGGCGACGAAGAGCCGGAATACATGCATCCGATGCTCGAGCCGATCCTCAAGGAGACCTTCGGCGTCATCATCTATCAGGAACAGGTGATGCAGATCGCGCAGGTGATGGCCGGCTATTCGCTCGGCGACGCCGACCTGCTGCGCCGCGCCATGGGCAAGAAGATCCGCGCCGAGATGGACAAGCAGCGCGAGATCTTCGTCAAGGGTGCGACGAAGAACGACGTGGCGAAGGGACAGGCGGAGACCATCTTCGAACTGCTCGCCAAGTTCGCCGATTACGGCTTCAACAAGAGCCACGCCGCCGCCTATGCGCTGGTGTCGTACCAGACCGCCTACATGAAGGCGCATTATCCGGTCGAGTTCCTGGCGGCGTCGATGACGCTCGACATGAACAACACCGACAAGCTGTCGGAATTCCGCGCCGATGCGCAGAAGCTCGGCATCAAGGTCGAGCCACCCTCGATCAACCGCTCCGGCGCGACCTTCGAGGTCGGCGACAACACCATCTACTACGCGCTCGCGGCGCTGAAGGGCGTCGGCGCGCAGGCGGTGGAGATGATCGTCGAAGCGCGCGGCGACCGCGCGTTTACCTCGCTGGCGGATTTCGCCGCGCGGGTGTCGCCGCGCGCGATCAACAAGCGGGTGCTGGAAAGCCTCGCGGCGGCGGGTGCGTTCGACACCATCGATTCCAACCGCGCCCGCGTCTTCGCCGGCGCCGACGCCATTCTCGCCGCCTGCCAGCGCAGCCACGAGGCGGCGGCCAGCGGTCAGAACGACATGTTCGGCGGCATGGCGGACGCGCCGAGCATCGTGCTGCCCAATGTCGAACCGTGGCTGCCGGCCGAGCGGCTGCGCCGCGAATATGACGCCATCGGTTTCTTCCTGTCGGGCCATCCGCTCGACGATTACGCCACCGCGCTGAAGCGGCTGCGCGTGCAGTCGTGGAGCGAGTTCTCCCGCGCGGTGAAGACCGGCGCGACGGCGGGGCGGGTCGCGGCCACCATCGTGTCGCGCATGGAGCGCCGCACCAAGACCGGCAACAAGATGGGCATCATCGGCCTGTCGGACCCCACCGGCCATTTCGAGGCGGTGCTGTTTTCCGAGGGGCTGGCGCAATACCGCGATGTGCTCGAACCCGGCTCCGCCGTCCTCATGCAACTCGGCGCCGAGCTTCAGGGCGAGGACGTGCGCGCGCGCATCCTCCATGCCGAGCCGCTCGACGCCGCCGCCGCCAAGACCACCTCCAGCCTCCGGATCACCTTGCGCGACGACAAGCCGATCGAATCGATCCAGCGCCGGCTGGCGTCGCCGCCGCCGAGCGCCGCCGCGTCCGGGGAGATCGTGCTGGAAATGATCCTCGACATGCAGACCATGGTGGAAATCCGGCTGCCCGGGCGTTTTCCGGTATCGCCGCAGATCGCCGGCGCGCTCAAGGCGGTGTCCGGCGTCGTCGACGTGCAGACGGTGTGACGCACGGCCTCCCGGCCGGCCGCGGCTGCGCCTGCCCGGCCGGGTTCCATCGGCCCGCCAGCCGGCCGCTAGTCCCGGCGGGATGGGGGCGGGGATGAGCGAAAACCCCAGCGGAACGGCTTGCTTAACCGCCGCCGCGCCGGTATAAGCCGCCGCATCTCACACGGAAGCATGGCTCGCAAAAGCCGTCCGGTGGCAGCCGGGCCGCGATCGTCCGCCTTTCAGGCGCATGAATTGCCGGTTCGTCCTGCTCACACGCTTCCGGAGGAACCAACCGGAGAATAAAACCATGTCGCTTCCCGATTTCACGATGCGTCAGCTGCTCGAGGCTGGCGTTCACTTCGGCCACCAGTCCCACCGCTGGAACCCGAAGATGGCCGATTATATCTTCGGCGCCCGCAACAACATCCACATCATCGATCTCGCCCAGACCGTGCCGATGCTGCATCGCGCGCTGCAGGCGGTGAGCGACACCGTGGCCAAGGGCGGCCGCATCCTGTTTGTCGGCACCAAGCGCCAGGCCCAGGACGGCGTGGCGGAAGCCGCCAAGCGCTCGGCGCAGTATTTCGTCAATTCGCGCTGGCTCGGCGGCACGCTGACCAACTGGAAGACGGTGTCCGGCTCGATCAAGCGCCTGCGCCAGCTCGACGACATGCTGTCCTCGGGCGAGGGCGCCCAGTACACCAAGAAGGAGCGGCTGACGCTGCAGCGCGAGCGCGACAAGCTCGACCGCTCGCTCGGCGGCATCAAGGACATGGGCGGTCTGCCCGACCTGATCTTCGTGATCGACACCAACAAGGAAGACATCGCGATCCAGGAGGCCCAGCGCCTCAACATCCCGGTTGCGGCGATCGTCGACACCAACTGCGATCCGAAGGGCATCACCTACGTGGTCCCCGGCAATGACGACGCCGGCCGCGCCATCTCGCTGTATTGCGACCTGATCGCGCGCGCGGCCATCGACGGCATTTCCCGCGCCCAGGGCGACGCTGGTATCGACATTGGCGCGATGGCCAACCCGACGCCGGAAGCGGTGTCCGCGGCATCGGAAGGCTTCCAGGGTCTCGCCGGTCCGCGCGGCGTCGCCGACGACCTCAAGAAGCTCTCGGGCGTCTCCGGCGCCATCGAGAAGAAGCTCAACGATCTCGGCGTGTTCCACTACTGGCAGATCGCCGAGTTGGATCACGACACCGCCCACAAGATCGGCGAGGAAGTCGGTCTTCCGGCGCGCGCCGACGGCTGGGTCGCCCAGTCGAAGGCGCTGGTCGCCGAAGCGGAATAAGCCGCTTCGTCTCAGTTCTGTCGCGGCCGGGGCAACCGGCCGCGATGCTTTTCGTTCAAGACCACATCCTGCGCGTCGAATCCGGCTGATGCCCTGAACCAGCAGCACTCGCTGCGCCGCGCGGGCCGCACAGGCACAAGGATTTTCGAACATGGCAACGATCACGGCAGCATTGGTCAAGGACCTGCGCGAGAAAACCGGCGCGGGCATGATGGACTGCAAGCAGGCGCTCAACGAAACCGACGGCGACATGGATGCCGCGGTGGACTGGCTGCGCAAGAAGGGCCTGTCCAAGGCCGCCAAGAAGTCCGGCCGCGTCGCCGCCGAGGGCCTGATCGCGGCGCTGACCGAGGGCACCAAGGGGGTGGTGGTCGAGGTCAATTCGGAAACCGACTTCGTCGCCCGCAACGAGCAGTTCCAGGGTCTGGTCAAGATGATTGCCCAGGTCGCGATCAAGACCGGCACCGACGTCGAGGCGATCAAGGCTGCGCCGGTGGGCGGGGCCACGGTGGAGCAGGCCATCGCCGACGCCATCGCCACCATCGGCGAGAACATGACGCTGCGCCGCGCTGCCGGGCTCTCGGTCGGCGAGGGCGTGGTGTCGAGCTACGTGCATAACGCCGTGATCGACGGCCTCGGCAAGATGGGCGTGCTGGTGGCGCTCGAATCGACCGGCAAGAAGGACGAACTCGCGATCCTCGGACGCCAGATCGCCATGCATGTCGCCGCTTCCAATCCGCAGGCGCTCGACGCTGCGAGCCTCGATCCCGAGGTCGTGCGCCGCGAGAAGGACGTCATGGCCGACAAGTACCGCCAGCAGGGCAAGCCGGACGCGATGATCGAGAAGATCGTCGAATCGGGCCTCAAGACCTACTACAAGGAAGTCACCCTGCTGGAGCAGCCCTTCATCCACGACAGCGGCAAGAGCGTCGCGCAGGCGGTGAAGGATGCCGAAGGCCGGATCGGCGCGCCTATCAAGGTTGCCGGATTTGTGCGCTATGCTCTGGGCGAGGGAATCGAGAAGCAGGATTCCGATTTCGCCGCCGAAGTCGCCGCAGCCGCCGGTCAGGGCTGACAAGTCGGTCAGGGCTGACGCTGCGGCGTCGGCTGCCGGAATCTGCTTTGGAATGCGCTCGAGGCGACAGAGCTCAAGGCGACAGACGGGGCGATTGCATGAGTGAGCCGGCTTACAGGCGCGTCGTCATCAAGGTGTCCGGCGAATCCCTCGCCGGAGACCAGGCTTTCGGCATTCATCAGCCCACCCTCGATCGCATCGCTGGCGATCTCGTCAAGGCGCGCGAACTCGGCGTCGAGATCGCCGTTGTGGTCGGCGGCGGCAACATCTTCCGCGGCGTGGAGGTATCCTCGCGCGGGGTGTCGCGCACCACCGGCGACACCATGGGCATGCTCGCCACCGTGATGAACTGCCTGGCGCTGGAGGCCGCGCTGGAGCGCCGGGGGCAGTCGGCGCGCACGCTGTCGGCGTTCGTGATGCCGCAGGTCAGCGAATTGTTCACTCGCGCCGCCGCCCATCGCTACCTCGCCGAGGGGCGCATCGTCCTGCTCGCGGGCGGAACCGGCAATCCCTATTTCACCACCGATACCACCGCCGTGCTGCGCGCCGCCGAGATCGGCGCCCAGGCCGTGCTGAAAGCCACCAACGTGGACGGCGTCTACAGCGCCGACCCGAAGAAAGAGCCGGCCGCGACCCGATTCGAGCGCCTGACCCATTCGCAGGCGGTCGAAGGCGGCTATAAGGTGATGGATGCGACCGCGTTCGCGCTTGCCCGCGAAACGGCGTTGCCTATCATCGTGTTCTCGGTCGCGGAGCCCGGCTCGATCGGCGCCATCCTGAGCGGCAAGGGCAGGGGCACGCTGGTCGCCGGCTGACGGCACAGCGGCCATGGCGGCGCGGACCGGTCCGGTTCGCGCCGGGACGACAGGATATACGACGCGGGCGGCCCTCAGCGCCGCGCCGGACTTCAAGGGGAGTAGCATCAGATGGCTGCCGGGAATTTCGATCTCAACGACCTCAAGCGCCGCATGGAAGGCGCGCTCAATGCGCTCAAGCACGAACTGGGCGGGTTGCGCACCGGCCGCGCGTCGATCTCCATGGTCGAGCCGGTGCAGGTCGAAGCCTATGGCAGCCACATGCCGCTCAATCAGGTGGCGACCGTCAGCGTGCCGGAGCCGCGTCTGTTGTCGGTGCAGGTCTGGGACAAGTCGATGGTGAAGGCGGTGGAGACCGCCATCGTCAATTCCAATCTCGGCCTCAGCCCCGCCACCGAGGGCCAGGTCATCCGCCTGCGCATTCCCGAACTCAACGAGGAGCGCCGCAAGGACCTCGTCAAGGTTGCGCACAAATACGCCGAAGCCGCGCGCGTCGCCGTGCGCCATGTCCGCCGCGACGGGCTCGACGTGCTGAAGAAACTGGAGAAGGATCACCAGATTTCCGAGGACGACGAGAAGCGGCTGGCCAACGACGTGCAGAAGGCGACCGACGCCTCCATCGCCGACGTCGACAAGCTGCTGGCGACCAAGGAAAAAGAAATCCTCACCGTCTGAGAGACCGAGATGTCGAACGGCGTCATGCCAGAGCCAGAGGGATCGGACGTGTCCGGCGCGCCGCGCCATGTCGCGATCATCATGGACGGCAACGGGCGCTGGGCGGCGGCGCGGGGCCTGCCGCGCGCGGAAGGCCATCGCCGGGGCGTCGAGGCGCTGCGCAAGGTGGTGCGGGCGTCGCACGAACTCGGCATTTCCTATCTCACGATCTTTTCGTTCAGCTCGGAGAACTGGTCGCGGCCGGCGAGCGAGATCGGTGACCTG
Organism: Bradyrhizobiaceae bacterium; assembly: GCA_020544565.1. Classification (GTDB taxonomy): domain Bacteria; phylum Pseudomonadota; class Alphaproteobacteria; order Rhizobiales; family Xanthobacteraceae; genus Afipia. Next base: position 1,348,381 of record CP078014.1, on the reverse strand, counting down.
TTCGGCCTGCTGCGCCGCTTTATCCGCAACGATCTGGCCTCGCTGCATGCCGACGGCGTGCGGGTGCGCGTGATCGGCGAGCGCCACGGCCTTGAGCCGGATATCTGCGCGCTGCTCACCGAAGCCGAAGAGCTGACCCGCAACAACACGCGGCTGACGCTGGTGGTCGCGTTCAACTACGGCTCGCGGCAGGAGATCGCCAACGCCGCGCAGCGCCTTGCCCGCGAGGTCGCTTCGGGCCGGCGCGACCCGGCCAGCATCACGCCCGAGACCATCGGCTGTTATCTCGATACCGCCGACATTCCCGATCCGGACCTCATCATCCGCACCAGCGGCGAGCAGCGGCTGTCCAACTTCCTGATGTGGCAGGCGGCCTACAGCGAACTGGTGTTCGTGCCGCTGCACTGGCCGGATTTCGACAAGGCCGCGCTGGAAAGCGCCATCGCCGAATACGCCACCCGCGAACGCCGCTTCGGCGGCCTCGGGGCCAAGACGGTCGCCGCCCGGACCGTTGCCAAGACCGTCGCGAAAACCGGGTCGTGAGCGGCGTGGCGCCGGAGACATCCCCCACGCCCGGGACCGCCAAAGGGGCGAGCAATCTGGTCGTGCGCGTCGTGGTCGCGGGGGTGCTCGCGCCCCTGACCATCGGCATCGCCTGGATTGGTGGCTGGCCGTGGCTGTGCCTCGTTACGGCGGCGGCGGCGCTGCTTTATTTCGAATGGCTGATGGTGGTCGGTGCCTCGGGCAATCGCATCGCTGCGGCGGCCGGAATCGCGGCGCTCGTGATTGCGGGCGTGCTGCTGATGCCGGCTCTCGCCGCGGCCGCGCTCGGCGTCGCGGCCGTGGGCCTTGTCGTCGCGGCGGGGGTGTCCGCGCGCGGGCAGAGGGCGTGGGTCGCGGCCGGATTTGCCTATGCGGCGGCGGCGCTGTTCGCCGCCGTTGTGGTGCGCAGGGACGCGGACGCCGGGTTCGTCGCGCTGATGTTCGTGCTGCTGGTGGTGTGGGGCGCGGATATCGGCGGCTATTTCGTCGGGCGCAGTCTCGGCGGCCCCAAGCTGTGGCCGCGCGTCAGCCCGAACAAGACCTGGTCCGGCGCGCTCGGCGGGCTGATGTTCAGTCTGGTCGCGGCGGCGGGCTTCGCGGTATCCGGATTCGGTCGCCTGCTGCCGTTGCTGCTGCTTGGCGCTGTGCTGTCGGCGGTGTCGCAACTGGGCGACCTGTTCGAATCCGCCGTGAAGCGGCGCTTCGGCGTCAAGGATTCGAGCCAGATCATTCCCGGCCACGGCGGTCTGCTCGACCGGCTCGACGGCTTCGTCGCGGCGATCGTGTTCGCCGCCATTATCGGTTTCATGCGCGGCGGCCTCGATGGCGTCGGCCGCGGCTTTCTGGTTTGGTGACAGAATGAGCGCAGTTCCATTGCGTAACGACAAGGCTGCGGCATCGTCCGTGCGCAGCGTCACGGTGCTCGGCGCCACCGGCTCGATCGGCGACAGCACCATGGACCTGCTGCGCGCGTCGCCGGAGCGCTACCGCGTCGAGGCGCTGACGGCGCATTCCAACGTCGCCGCGCTGGCCAAGCTCGCGCGGGAATTCCGCGCCTGCTTCGTCGCGGTGGCGGACGCGTCGAAGCTCGACGACCTGCGCGATGCGCTTGCCGGCACCGACACCGAGAGCGGGGCGGGCGAGAGCGCGGTGGTGGAAGCCGCAGCGCGCTCGGCCGACTGGGTGATGGCGGCGGTGAGTGGGGCGGCCGGCCTCAAGCCCGCGCTGGCCGCGGTGGAGCGCGGGGCGACCATTGCGCTCGCCAACAAGGAATGTCTGGTGTCCGCCGGCGATCTGTTCATGCAGCGCGCGGCGGCAGCGAAAGCCTGCATCCTGCCGGCGGATTCCGAACACAACGCGCTGTTTCAGGCGCTGGCCTCCGGCAACCGCAGCGAATTGACCCGCGTCATCATCACCGCCTCGGGCGGCCCGTTCCGCACCTGGGCCGCTGCCGACATCGAGCAGGCGACGCTGGCCCAGGCGCTGAAACATCCGAACTGGAGCATGGGACAGAAGATCACCATCGATTCGGCGTCGATGATGAACAAGGGGCTCGAGGTGATCGAGGCGTCGTATCTGTTCGCGCTGTCGCCGGATGAGATCGACGTGCTGGTGCATCCGCAGTCGATCGTCCACGGCATGGTGGAGTTCGCCGATTATTCGGTGATGGCGCAACTCGGGACGCCCGACATGCGCACGCCGATCGCCCATTGCCTCGGCTGGCCGGAGCGCATCCCCGGGCGCGCCGCGCCGCTGGACCTCGCCAAGATCGGTCAACTGACCTTCGAGCTGCCGGATTTCGCCCGCTTTCCCGGCCTGCGGCTCGCCTACGACGCCCTGCGCGCGGGCAACGGCGCGACCACGATCTACAACGCCGCGAACGAGGTGGCGGTGGCGGCCTTCATCGGCGAGAAGATCCGCTTCGGCGCCATCGCCGGCATCGTCGAGGCGACCATGAACGCCATGGTCCGCGACGGCGCGGCGCGGGCGCCGGCCAGCGTCGAGGACGTGCTGGCCATTGACCATAATGCCCGAAATACAGCGGCCACCCTCTTGCCTCAAATTGCCTTAAAGGCATCCTAGAGGATAGGGGAGCGGGCTCTTGCAGCCCGTGGGAGAGGGTTTCGAGAGTGGACGGTTTTCTTCATAGTTTCAATGCGTTGAGCCATGGCCTGCTGGGCTATGTCATTCCCTTCCTGTTCGTTCTCACCATCGTCGTCTTCTTCCACGAGCTCGGGCACTTCCTGGTGGCGCGCTGGGCCGGCGTGAAGGTGCTGACGTTCTCGCTCGGCTTCGGACCGGAGCTGTTCGGCTTCAACGACCGCCACGGCACGCGATGGAAAGTGTCGGCGATCCCGCTCGGCGGCTACGTCAAGTTCTTCGGCGACGAATCGGAAGCCAGCACGCCGTCCGCGGATGCGCTCAAGACCATGACCGAGGCGGAGCGCAAGGTCTCCTTCCACGGCCAGAAGGTCGGTCCCCGCGCGGCGATTGTGGCCGCCGGCCCGATCGCGAATTTCATTCTGGCGATCGTGATTTTCGCCGCGCTGTTCACCTTCTTCGGCAAGCCGAGCCAGACCGCTCGGGTCGACAGCGTGCAGGAGAACAGCGCCGCTGCCGCCGCCGGCTTCAAGCCCGGCGACATCGTCACTGCCATCAATGGCAGCACCATCGACAGCTTCACCGATATGCAGCGCTTCGTGAGCACCCAGGCGGGAGTTCCGCTGGTGTTCACCGTGAAGCGGGGCGACGCCGTCGTCAGCCTGACCGGCACGCCGCAACTGCGCGAGATGAAGGACGCCTTCGGCAACGTCCATCGCATCGGCGTCTTGGGAATCACCCGGTCCACCCATCCGGGCGACACCGTCACCCAACCAGTGAATCCGGCAACCGCTGTTTGGCTGGGAGTGAAGGAAACCTGGTTCGTGGTGGATCGCACCGTCGCCTATATCGGCGGCATCTTCGCCGGCCGGGAGAGCGCCGATCAGGTCGGCGGCCCGATTCGAATCGCTCAGATCTCGGGGCAGGTGGCGACCATCGGCTTGGCCGCGCTGATTCATCTTGCCGCTGTGCTGTCGGTCTCGATCGGGCTGCTGAACCTGTTTCCGGTGCCGCTGCTCGATGGCGGGCACCTTTTGTTCTATGCAATCGAGGCCATTCGCGGCAAGCCGCTGTCGGAGCGTTCGCAGGAACTGGGCTTCCGGGTCGGACTGGCGCTGGTGCTGATGTTGATGCTGTTTGCGACCTATAACGACATCCTGCATCTGGCTGCGTCCTGATTGCGGTTTTTTGCAGGCGTTGCCTAACGGCAACGTCTTGTTAGGAAATTGGAATTGCTTCGCGAAAGGGCGTTTGCCCTGTGGTGAAAATTGGCTACAAGCGGTGCAACATTGGGGAATCTCCCGGTCCGGCGACGGACCGGCTTTGGAATGACAAGGGCGCCTGGCGCATGATGGTTGGAATGCGAGTGCTACGGGGTGGCTTGGCCGCCGCCCTGATGATGGTAGCTTTGCCGATGGCCACGGTGACGACGGTTTCGCTCGTGCCGTCGCAGGCCGTCGCCCAGACGGCGGCTTCCATCGGTGTCCAGGGTAACAGGCGCATCGAGGCGGATACGATCCGCTCCTACTTCAAGCCGGGCCCGGACGGTCGCCTCGACAATATCCGCATCGACGACGGCCTTAAGGCCCTGATCGAGACCGGTCTGTTCCAGGACGTGCGAATCGATCGCTCCGGCGGCCGCCTGACGGTGGTCGTGGTCGAAAACCCGGTCATCGGCCGCGTCGCCTTCGAGGGCAACAAGAAGGTCAAGGACGAGCAGCTGCTGGCCGAGGTCCAGTCCAAGCCGCGCGGCACCCTGTCCCGCGCGATGGTGCAGTCCGACACCCAGCGCATCAGCGAAATCTATCGCCACAACGGCCGTTATGACGTCCGCGTCGAGCCGAAGATCATCGAGCAGCCGAACAATCGCGTCGATCTGGTATTCGAGATCACCGAGGGCAAGAAAACCACCGTCAAGGCGATCGAGTTCATCGGCAATCAGGCGTTCTCGTCCTATCGTCTCAAGGACGTCATCAGGACTCGTGAAACCAACCTGCTGAGCTTCCTGGGGTCCGGTGACGTCTATGATTCCGACCGTGTCGAGGCCGACCGCGACGTCCTGCGCCGCTTCTACCTGAAGAATGGCTATGCCGACGTCCAGATTCTGGCTGCGCTGACGGAATACGATCCGGCTCGTGGCGGCTTCCTCGTGACTTTCAAGATCGACGAGGGCCAGCAGTACCGCGTCGGTTCGGTGGAGTTCCAGTCCAGCATTCCGTCGTTCGACGGCAATTCGCTGCGCAGCCTGTCGCGCGTCAGCGTCGGCTCGGTCTACAACGCCGAGGCGGTGGAGAAGTCGGTCGAGGAAATGTCGATCGAGGCGTCGCGCCGCGGTTACGCCTTCGCGACCGTAAAGCCGCGCGGCGACCGCAATTTCGATGCCCACACGGTGTCGATCGTGTTTGCCGTCGATGAAGGTCCTCGCACCTACATCGAGCGAATCAATGTTCGCGGCAACACCCGTACCCGCGATTACGTCATCCGCCGCGAATTCGACGTCTCCGAAGGCGACGCCTTCAACCGCGCGCTGGTTGATCGCGCCGAGCGCCGCCTGAAGAATCTCGACTTCTTCAAGTCGGTGAAGATCACGCCGGAGCCGGGCTCGTCGACCGACCGCGTGGTGCTGAACGTCGATGTCGAGGAAAAATCGACCGGCGACTTCTCGGTGTCCGGCGGCTATTCGACGGCGGACGGCTTCCTCGGCGAGGTCAGCATCTCGGAGCGCAACCTCCTGGGCCGCGGTCTGTTCGCCAAGGCGTCGGTGACCTATGGCCAGCGCGCGCGCGGCTATGCGCTGTCGTTCGTGGAGCCTTATCTGCTGGGCTATCGCGTGGCGCTGGGTCTCGATCTCTATCAGCGCGAGCAGCTCGCATCGAGCTATGTGTCCTACAACACGAAGACGCTTGGCTTCAGCCCGCGGCTCGGCTTCCAGCTTCGCGAGGACCTGAACCTGCAGCTGCGCTACTCGATTTCGCAGATGGAAATCACGCTGCCGGAGTATCTGCGCAACTGTCAGAACAATCCGGTGCCAAGTTTCTTCCCGACGCCGGCTTACATCAATGCCCATGGCGGCACCGTGGCCAATCCGAACGATCCGTCCAATCCGTTTACCTTGAACAACAACTGCTACAGCGACGGTGAAGCCTCGCTCGCGGTCCGCAAGGAACTGGCCAGCGGCCGGGTGTTGACCTCGGCGCTGGGCTACTCGCTGGCCTACAACACCCTCGACAACAACAAGAACCCGACCGCCGGCGTGCTGGCGATGCTGAACCAGGATTTCGCCGGCGTCGGCGGCGACGTCAACTACCTCAAGACCAGCGGCGACGTGAAACTGTATTCACCGGTCGTGTCTGATGTCATCAGCGTGCTGCATCTGCAGGGCGGTTGGCTGGCCAAGACCAGCGGCGATCTGCGCATGCTCGATCATTTCCAGATGGGGCCGAACCTCGTTCGCGGCTTTGCCCCGGCCGGCATCGGACCGCGCGATATCAGCTCCTACTTCATGACCGGCTATGGCGACGCGCTGGGCGGCACCAAGTACTGGGGCGCTTCGCTTGAGTTGCAGATGCCGTTCTGGTTCCTGCCGAAGGAAGTGGGCATGAAGGGTGCGGTCTATGCCGACGCCGGCTCGCTCTGGGGTTACGAGGGGCCGAAGTGCTGGGCGGCGACGGCCGAATGCCTGACCATGTCCGATAACAGCGCCAAGATCCGCTCCTCGGTTGGTGTCGGCCTGATCTGGCAGTCGCCGTTCGGTCCGCTGCGCTTCGACTACGCGGTGCCGCTGAGCAAGGACCACTATGACCGCGTGCAGGAATTCCGGTTCGGCGGCGGTACGACGTTCTGAGTTCGCAATGAGCTCATCATTTGCGCCAACGGATGCCGGCCTCGCGGCCGGTGTCCGTTGGATCGTTTTATTGCAGGCATTTTCTCTCAGCGGGCCGGAGTTCGAGACGCGGGAAAGTGCTTTGTCCTGACCGCGGCGGATGGAATGGCGGAGCCTTCATTCTTCAAGCGCCCTGCGCCGGTGACGCTGGCGGATCTGGCATCGCTCACCGGGGCGCAGCTTGCGGACCCCGCTGATGCCGGGCGTGTCGTCAGCGGCGCCACCTCCCTTGACCGCGCGGGTCCGGCGCATCTGACCTTCTGCGAGAACCGCAAATATCTGGCGCAGCTCGAACGCACCCACGCCGGCGCGGTGCTGGTGAACGAGCGTCTCGAACCCAGCGTTCCGGCCCATGTGCCGGTGCTGCGCGTGGCCGAGCCTTACCGCGCCTTCGTCGCCGCCATCCGCCGGATGTATCCGGACACGCTGCGGCCGGCATCCTGGTTCGACAACAGCGGCGTCGCCCCCGGCGCAGCGGTGCACTCGTCGGCGCACTTGGAGGACGACGTGGTGGTCGATCCGCTGGCGGTAATCGGCCCCGATGTCGAGATCGGATCGGGCACGGTGATCGGCTCCGGCGCGGTGATCGGTGCGGGCGTGCGGATCGGCCGTGACTGCAGCATCGGCGCGGGGGCGACGGTGCTGTGCGCGCTGATCGGCAACGGCGTCGTCGTCCATCCCGGCTGCCGGATCGGGCAGGACGGTTTCGGCTACCTGATGGGTGCGAAGGGCCATCTCAAGGTGCCGCAGGCGGGGCGGGTCATCATCCAGAACGGCGTCGAGATCGGCGCGGGTTGCACCATCGATCGCGGCGCGCTGGCCGACACGGTGATCGGCGAGGGCACCAAGATCGACAATCTGGTCCAGATCGGTCACAACGTCGTCATCGGCCGCAACTGCATCCTGGTCAGCCAATGCGGTATCGCCGGCAGCACGGTTCTTGGCGACGGCGTCGTCCTTGGCGCACGTGTCGGCGTCAGCGACCATGCCGCCATCGGCGATGGTGCACAGATCGCGGCGCGCAGCAGCGTGATTGGCGAAGTGCCGCCCGGCGTGCGCTGGGGCGGCTCGCCTGCCAAGCCGATCAAACAGTTCTTTCGCGAAGTGTTCGAGGTCGAACGATTGGGGCGCGAAGGTGGTTCAAGATCGAGGTCGAGTGCGTCAGGTTCGCGCGACGAGGGACAGGGATAATGGAAGAGAAAGCGCCGATCACCATCGCGGCCGTCGATATGGCCCAGATCCTCAAGACGTTGCCGCATCGCTACCCGATGCTGCTGATCGACCGCGTGATCGACATCCGCAGCGACTTCAGCGGTATCGGCATCAAGAACGTCTCGGCCAACGAGCCGCAGTTTCTTGGCCATTTCCCCAACCGGCCGATCTATCCCGGCGTGCTGATGATCGAGGGCATGGCGCAGACCGCTGGCGTGATCGGCATGCTCTCGACCGAGACCGATCGGCCCACGGCGGTGTATTTCCTCACCATCGACAAGTGCAAGTTCCGCAAGCCCACCGGGCCCGGCGACATCATCCACTATCACTTGCGGCTGGTGACGCGGCGGCGTGACATGTGGTGGTTCCACGGCGACGCCAAGGTCAACGGCGAAACCGTCGCCGAGGCCGATGTCGGCGCCATGCTGGCGGACTGACGGCCGCGGACGCCGGCGGCGTCACGATGCGTAACAATTCATGACCGCCGTGTTCCGCGCCGATCGCGTAAGGAACAGGCCGGCGATGGCACAGCAACGGGAGACCCATGAGCAGGATCGACGCGACGGCGCGCATTGAAGACGGAGCCGTGATCGGCGAGGGGGCGACCATCGGCCCCTATTGCATCATCGGCCCCAACGTCACCATCGGCGCGGACTGCAAGCTCATGTCGCATGTGAATGTGAGCGGCCATACCACCATCGGCGCGGGGGCGCTGGTCTATCCGTTCGCGTCGCTGGGCACGGCGCCCCAGTCCACCGGCTATCGCGGCGAGCCGACCCGGCTCGATATCGGCGAAGGCTGCACCATCCGCGAATCCGTGACCATGAACACCGGCACCGTCGGCGGCGGCGGCGTCACAAAGGTCGGCAAGGGCGGATATTTCATGGCCTACAGCCATGTCGGCCACGACTGCATCGTCGGTGACGGCGTGATCTTCGCCAACAGCGCGACGCTGGGCGGCCATTGCGAGGTCGGTGATTTCGTTTTCTTCGGCGGGCTGTCGGCGGCGCATCAGTTCGTGCGCATCGGGGCGCAGGCGATGATCGGCGGGGTCTCCGGCCTGCGGCAGGACGTCATTCCCTATGGCTTCGTCACCGGGCAGTTCGCCCATCTCGAAGGGTTGAACGTCGTCGGCATGCGCCGTCGCGGCTTTACCGCCACGCGCCTGCGCACCGTGCGCCGGTTCTACGAGAAGCTGTTTCATGGCGGCGGCCAGTTCGCCGACCGTCTCGAAGCGGTTCGTCCGCTGACGGGCGAGGATCCCGCCATCGCCGAGATCCTGAGCTTCATCGACGGCAACGAGAAGCGCTCGCTGTGCATGGCGACGCCCAGAGCCGCCAAGGCGGGATCGGCCGAGGCGGACGCCTGATGACCGCGCAGGCCGCTCTGTCCGGAACGGTCGCCATCATCGCAGGAAGCGGCGTGCTGCCGTTCGCCGTTGCCCGCTCGGTGCAGGCGCAGGGCCGGCGGCCAGTGCTCTTTGCCATCCGGGGATTTTGTGATCCGGCCGAGGCGGCGCAGTTTTCCCATCACTGGGTTGCGCTTGGCCAGGCCGGCCGTCTGACGCGGCTGATGCAGGCGGAGGGTGCGCGCGATGTCGTGTTCATCGGCGGGCTGGTGCGGCCGGCGCTGTCTGATATCCGTCTCGACTGGGGAACGGTGAAGCTCGTTCCCGCGCTCGCGAAGGCGTTGCGCGGCGGCGACGACCACTTGCTGTCCGGCGTGAGCCGGATGTTCGAGGCGCGTGGCTTCCGCATCGTCGGCGTCAAGGACGTCGCGCCCGAACTGCTGATGCCGGAGGGCACGCTGACGCGCCGCGCGCCGGATGCCGCGGCGCTTGCCGATATCGCGCGCGGCTGCGATGTACTGCGCGCCATCAGCCCGTTCGACATCGGCCAGGGCGCGGTGGTGATCGACGGCCATGTCGTCGCCATCGAGGGCATCGAGGGCACTGACGGCCTGCTGGCGCGGGTGGCGCAGTTGCGCGCGGACAAACGTATCCGCGCCAGGCCGGGTCGCGGCGTACTGGTGAAGATGCCAAAGACCGCTCAGGACCTGCGCTTCGACCTGCCGACGCTCGGGCCGAACACCGTCGACGGCATTTGCGCGGCTGGCCTCGCCGGTATCGGCATCGTCGCCGGCTATTCGCTGATCGCCGACGCCGACGCGATGATGGCGAAGGCGGATCGCGCGGAGGTTTTCGTCACCGGACTGCCGCCGTGACCGTAAACGACACCCAGCAGGAACAGCGCGCACCGACGGTCTTTGTCATCGCCGCCGAGGAATCCGGCGACCGCCTCGGCGCGGGCCTGATCGCAGCGCTGCGCGCCCGGCTCGGCCCCGCGGCCCGGTTCGTCGGCATCGGTGGCCATCGCATGGCCGGGGAGGGAGTGGCCTCGCTGTTTCCGACCGGGGAGCTGGCGATCATCGGCCTCGCCGCGATCCCGCGGCGGCTGCCGATGATCCTGCGCCGCATCCGCGAGGCGGCCGATGCGGTGATCGCCGCCAAGCCGGATGTGCTGGTGATCATCGACAGCCCGGACTTCACCCATCGCGTGGCGCGGCGGGTGCGGGCGCGCGACCCGTCGATTCCGATCGTCGATTATGTCTCGCCCACGGTGTGGGTGTGGCGCTCCGGGCGCGCGCGGAAGATGCGCGCCTATGTCGACCGCCTGCTCGCGGTGCTGCCGTTCGAGCCGGAGGTGCACCGCGCCCTCGGCGGGCCGCCGTGCGTCTATGTCGGCCATCCGCTGCTGGACGATATCGGCGCGCTGCGTCCGGACGAGGCCGAGCGCGCCCGCCGCGCCGCCGCGCCGCCGGTGGTGCTGGTGCTGCCGGGAAGCCGCGGCAGCGAGATCAGCCGCAACATGGCGCTATTCGGCGATACGCTGCGCCTGTTGCGCGAGAGCGGCGTGGCGTTCGAGCCGGTGCTGCCCACGGTGCCGGCGCTGGAGGCGCGGGTGCGCGCGGCGGCGGCGCTGTGGCCGGTTCAGCCGCGGATCTTCACCGACGATGCCGGCAAGCGGGCCGCGTTCCGCGTGGCGCGCGCGGCGCTGGCCAAATCCGGTACGGTCACGCTCGAACTGGCGCTGGCGGGGGTGCCGATGGTCACCGCCTATCGGGTGACCGCGGTGGAAGCGTTTATCGCGCGGCGCGTGATCCGCACCTCGTCGATCATTCTGGTCAATCTCATTCTCGGCGAGAACGTGGTGCCTGAATTCTTGCAGGATGATTTCACCGCCGCCAATCTCGCACCCGCATTACGGGACGTGCTGGAGGACACGCCGGCGCGGCGGCGGCAGATCGCGGCGTTCGAGCGTCTCGACACCATCATGACCACCGATGGCCGGCCGCCGAGCACGCTCGCCGCCGACGAAGTGGTGGCGGTGCTGCGCCGCTGAGCCGGAACGACGGCCGAGCAGAGCCGCCGGGTCAGCGCGAGGCGGCACCCGGCCCAATGAAAAAAGGCCGGTGCGCGAGGCACCGGCCTTTTTCTGACAGAGCGTCACGCGCCGCTTACTTGCGCTTGTCTATCGCAACGTAGTCGCGGGTGGTCGCGCCGGTATAGAGCTGGCGCGGGCGGCCGATCTTCTGCTGCGGATCCTGGATCATCTCGCTCCACTGGCTGATCCAGCCCACGGTGCGGGCGACCGCGAACAGCACGGTGAACATCGAGGTCGGGAAGCCCATCGCCTTCAGCGTGATGCCCGAATAGAAATCGATATTCGGATAGAGCTTGCGCTGGATGAAGTAATCGTCGCTGAGCGCGATCTTCTCCAGTTCCATGGCGACATGCAGCAGCGGGTCGTTCTGGTGGCCGGTTTCCGCCAGCACCTTGTGACACATCTTCTGCATGATCTTGGCGCGCGGGTCGTAGTTCTTGTAGACCCGGTGGCCGAAGCCCATCAGGCGCACGGTGGAGTTCTTGTCCTTCACCTGGGCGATGAACTCGGGAATCTTGTCCACGGAGCCGATCTCGGCCAGCATCTGCAGCGCGGCCTCGTTGGCGCCGCCATGTGCCGGTCCCCACAGGCAGGCGATGCCGGCGGCGATGCAGGCGAACGGGTTGGCGCCCGACGAGCCCGCGATGCGCACGGTGGAGGTCGAGGCGTTCTGTTCGTGGTCGGCGTGCAGGATGAAGATCTTGTCCAGCGCTTCCGCCATCACCGGATTGACCTTGTACTCGTCGCACGGCACGGCGAAGCACATGCGCAGGAAGTTCGCGGCGTAGCTCAGCGAATTCTTCGGATACACGAAGGGTTGGCCGACATTGTACTTGAAGGCCATCGCGGCCAGCGTCGGGATCTTCGCGATCATCCGCATCGAGGCGACCATGCGCTGGTGCGGATCGTTGATGTCGGTGGAGTCGTGGTAGAAGGCGGCGAGCGCGCCGACGGAAGCGACCATCACCGCCATCGGGTGCGCGTCGCGGCGGAAGCCCTGGAAGAAGCGGGCCATCTGCTCGTGCACCATGGTGTGGCGGGTGATGCGGTCGTCGAAATCCGCCTTCTGGGCCGGGGTCGGCAGTTCGCCGTAGAGCAGCAGGTAGCAGGTTTCGAGGAAGTCGCCCTGTTCCGCGAGCTGTGCGATCGGATAGCCGCGATAGAGCAGGATGCCTTCATCGCCGTCGATGTAGGTGATCTTGGACTCGCAGCTCGCGGTGGAGGTGAAGCCCGGATCGTAGGTGAACATCCCGGTCTGGGCGTAGAGCTTGCTGATGTCGACGACCTCGGGTCCCACGGTGCCGCCCAGGACGGGGAAATCGACAGTCTTGTCATTGACCGTCAGCGTGGCTGTTTTGGTGTTGGTTTTTGAGTCCATCGTAAAGTCCCCGGTGCGTGTTGGGCAGGACGAGCGAGGCTCACAGCGTCATATGGCGATGCAGAGCTTTGTTCCAGAAGTTGCGCCCGAATGGGTAGCTTATTGCTGTGTGCGCTGCAAGATCGGCGGTCTTCGACCAAAGCGGGGGCTGCAATGCGCCGGCGGTCAGGTGGTTAGCTCTTGATCTTGCAGGCGTTCCAGGCAGGTCTCCCGCCCCAGCACGGCAAGGACGTCGAAAATACCGGGCGACGTGGTGCGGCCTGTCAGCGCCACCCGCAGCGGCTGGGCGATGGCGCCGAGCTTGAGGCCGTTCTGCTCCGCAAAGGCGCGCATGGCGGCCTCCGCCGCCGGGGCACTCCACGGCTCCACGGCGGCGAGCGCCTGACGCAGCCGGCCGATCAAGGCGCGCGTCTCCGGGGTGAGAACCTGCGCCGCCTTGGGCTCGAGGGCGAGCGGCCGGTCGGCGAAGATGAAGCCCGCGCCGTCGATCAGCTCGACCAGCGTCTTGGCGCGCTCCTTCAGCCCGGGCATGGCGGCAAGCAGCTGGGCGCGGGTGGTGTCGTTGAGCTTTTTCAGGATGGCGTCGCCGTTGGGCACGTAATGCAGCACGTCCTCGAACGCGCGCACCAGCGCCTTGTCGTCGGCGTGGCGGATATAGTGGCCGTTGAGGTTTTCCAGCTTGGCGAAATCGAATCGCGCCGCCGAGCGGCCGATGGCGGGCAGGTCGAACGCCGCGATCATTTCCTCGGTGGAGAAAATCTCCTGGTCGCCGTGGCTCCAGCCCAGCCGCACCAGATAGTTGCGCAGCGCTTCCGGGAGGTAACCCATGGCGCGGTAGGCATCGACGCCGAGCGCGCCGTGGCGCTTCGACAGCTTCGATCCATCCGGCCCGTGGATCAGCGGAATGTGCGACATGCTGGGCACGTCCCAGCCGAGCGCATCGTAGATGTGCTTCTGGCGAGCGGCGTTGATGAGGTGGTCGTCGCCGCGGATGATGTGGGTCACGCCCATGTCGTGGTCGTCCACCACCACGGCCAGCATGTAGGTCGGGGTTCCGTCCGAGCGCAGCAGCACGAGGTCGTCGAAATTCTCGTTCTGCCACACCACGCGGCCCTGCACCTGATCCTCGATCACGGTCTCGCCGGTCTGGGGCGCGCGCAGGCGGATCACCGGCTTGACGCCGGGCGGGGCGTCGGCGGGATCGCGGTCGCGCCAGCGGCCGTCATAGCGCATGGCGCGGCCTTCGGCCCGGGCGAGGGCCCGCATCTCCTCCAGTTCCTGCGGGCTGGCGTAGCAGCGATAGGCTTTGCCGTCCGCCAGCAGCTGCTCGGCCACCTCGCGGTGGCGGCCGACGCGGCTGAACTGGTAGACGGTGTCGCCATCCCAGTCGATGCCGAGCCATTTGAGCCCGTCGAGGATCGCCGCGATGGCGGCGTCGGTCGAGCGCTCGCGGTCGGTGTCCTCGATCCGCAGCAGCATTTTGCCGCCGCGCCCGCGCGCGTAGAGCCAGTTGAACAGCGCCGTGCGCGCGCCTCCGATATGGAGGAATCCGGTTGGGGAGGGCGCGAAGCGGGTGACGACGGGTTTGTTCATGTCGGACGGGAACTGCTCTTGGGGTTTTAGGCGGGCGGAGGTTTCGAGGCTTCCGGGCGCGCCGTGTATCATACCGGCGGCGGGCTGTCCCACCGTCTTGCGTCGAAATCGGGGCCAGTGCACGCCGCGCGGCAGTCTTCACCTCTCCCCGCCGGGGAGAGGGAGGGCAAATCTCCGGAGTTCCTGACGCGGGCCGGCCCCTTGGCGCGGCGGCGCGGATTTGGCACATAGGGCGCAACGTGAAAGGGACATCATGACCGACGAATCGGCCTCGGACGCAGGCGGCGATTTCATCCGCGACATCGTCGCCGCGGACCTCGCTTCCGGCAAGCACAGCGGCGTGGTGACGCGCTTTCCGCCGGAGCCGAACGGCTATCTCCATCTCGGCCACGCCAAGTCGATCTGCCTCAATTTCGGCATCGCCGGGGAGTTCGGCGGGCGCTGCCACCTGCGCTTCGACGACACCAACCCGACCAAGGAGGAGCAGGAATATATCGATGCCATCCAGCGCGACGTGCGCTGGCTCGGCTTCGACTGGGGACAGAACCTCTTTTTCGCCTCGGATTATTTCGAGCAGCTCTACGCCTGGGCGCAACACCTGATCCGCGCCGGCAAGGCCTATGTGGACGACCAGACCCAGGAGGAAATCCGGCTGACGCGCGGCACCCTGACCGAGCCGGGGCAGGACAGCCCGTTCCGCAACCGCAGCGTGGACGAGAACATCGACCTGTTCGCGCGCATGCGTGCCGGCGAATTCCCCAACGGCGCGCGGGTGCTGCGGGCGAAGATCGACATGACGTCGGGCAACATCAACCTGCGCGATCCGGTGCTGTACCGCATCCTGCATGCGCATCATCCGCGCACCGGCGACGCCTGGAAGATCTATCCGAGCTACGATTTCGCCCACGGTCAGTCCGACGCCATCGAGCACATCACCCATTCGATCTGCACGCTGGAATTCGCCGATCACCGGCCGCTGTACGACTGGTTCATCGACAACCTGCCGGTGCCGTCGAAGCCGCATCAGTACGAATTCGCCCGCCTCAACGTCACCCACACGCTGCTGTCCAAGCGGGGGCTGACCGAGCTCGTGCGCGGCGGCCATGTGTCGGGTTGGGACGACCCGCGCATGCCAACGCTCGCCGGCCTGCAGCGGCGCGGCGTGCCGGCCGAGGCGCTGCGCGAATTCGTCAAACGCATCGGCGTCGCCAAGGCCAACAGCACCGTGGACATCGGCATGTTCGATTTCGTGCTGCGCGAGACGCTGAATCGCACCGCGCCGCGCCGCATGGCGGTGCTGCGTCCGCTCAAGGTGGTGATCGAAAATTATCCGGAAGGGCAGGTCGAACAGCTCGACGCCGTCAACCACCCCGACGTGCCGGACCTCGGCACCCGGTCGATTCCGTTCGGCCGCGAGTTGTACATCGAGCACGACGACTTCATGGAAGCGCCGCCGAAGAAGTTCTTCCGTCTCGCGCCGGGGCGCGAGGTGCGGCTGCGCTACGGTTATTTCATCACCTGCCGCGACGTCGTGAAGAATGCAGCCGGCGAGGTGGTGGAACTGCGCTGCACCTACGATCCGCAGACGCGCGGTGGCAACGCCCCCGATGGCCGCAAGGTCAAGGGCACCATCCACTGGGTCGCCGCGGCGCAGGCCGTACCCGCGGAGGTGCGGCTCTATAACCTGCTGTTCACGCCGCCGCAGCCCGAGGCCGCGAACTTCGCCGCGCAGCTCAATCCGCAGTCGCTCGAAACGGTGGCGGCGATGGTGGAGCCGGCGCTGGCGGGCGACAACGAGACTGCCGCGGTGCAGTTCGAGCGGCAGGGCTATTTCGTGCGCGATCGCGACTCGACGCCGGGTAAACTGGTGTTCAACCGCACCGTCGGCCTGCGCGACAGCTACGCCAAGGTCGCGGCGGAGGGGTGAGCGTTGTCGCGCACTCTTGTCCCGGGCGCGATGCAGCGCCATAAGCGCGTTTACGCGCGTCTTCGACGCGCTATGGCGGTGCGTCGCTGAACCGGGACCGTCGCGGAGGGGGCGCCAGCGGTGAACGCATCGCGCCTGGAACGGCCCCGGCTCTGCGGAGCGGCGTCAAGAACGCCGCACCGCGTCCGGGGCAGGAGAATTGCGCGATATCTCTCCGTTGTCATGCCCGGCACTCGGGTCCGGCTTCGCCGGCCCGAGCACATGCTATTGTGCCGGGCATCCACGTCTTGAGAGTTTCAACGAAATGAGACGTGGATCACCGGGACAAGCCCGGTGATGACGACTGAATATAGGGTGGCAGGCCTGCTTCACCTCTTCATCTGGCACTCGCGCAACAACGCGGATTCTTGATCCGTTCCCGTGTCGGGGCGTGATCGCCTCCGCTAGCATCGCATCGGGGACACCCGGCAGACGGGCGGCGCGATGGCGAGCGGGGGCGGCGAGCGGCAACCACGCGAGCGCGCGGGCAGGGCCATCACCTGGCCGCCGCGCACGGCGGCGCGCACCGATGCCGCGCCGGACGCGATCTCCCTATGGCAGACGGCGCGCGCCACGCTGCGCGGCTGGATCGCCGCCGAAGCCGGGGCGGGCCGGCTGTTTCCCTGGGTGCCGGTTGCCTTTGGTTGCGGCATCGCGGCCTATTTCGCCGCGGAGCGCGAGCCGGTGGCGGCAGTGGCCGTCGCCGCTGCCGTGGCAGCCTGTGTCGCGGCGTTTGTCGCGCGCCGGCATCGCGTCTTCCCGACGATGGTGTTACTGGCGGCGCTGCTGGCGGGCTTCGCCGCCGCGTCGCTCAAGACCGCGCGGGTGGCGCATCACGTGCTGGCGCGGCCGCTGTTCTCCGTCGCCCTCAAGGGCTTCGTCGAAACCCGTGAGGCACGCGAGCGCACCGATCGCTTCGTGCTGCGGGTCGAGGAGATGGACGCGCCGCGCGGCGTCCCCAAGCTGGAGCGCGTCCGGCTCTCGGTGAAGAAGGGCACCGCGCCCGCCGTCGGCAGCTATGTCGAACTGAAGGCGCGGCTGCTGCCGCCGATGTCGCCGCTGCGTCCCGGCGGTTACGATTTCGGCCGCGACATGTATTTCGCCGGGCTCGGCGCGTCCGGCTTCGTCATGGGCGCGATCACGACGGTGGCGCCGCCGCGCGATGGCGGTCTGCGCCTCGCCTATGCGGCTGCGATGCAGGGTATGCGCGACGGCATCGACCGCCGCATCAGCACCGTTGTCGATGGCGACGCCCGCGCCATCGCCACGGCGCTGCTCACCGGACGGCGCGACGCGATCTCGACGCCGGTGAACGACGCCATGTTCATCTCCGGGCTGGGCCATGTGCTGTCGATCTCCGGCTATCACATGGCGGTGGTGGCGGGCGCGGTGTTCTTTGCGGTGCGCGCGCTGCTGGCGCTGTTTCCGGCGCTGGCGGCCACCGCGCCGATCAAGAAATGGTCGGCGGCGGCGGCGCTGGTCGCGGCCGCGTTCTATCTGGCGCTGTCCGGCGCGGAAGTGGCGACGCAGCGCTCGTTCTTCATGACCGCGGTGGTGCTGATCGCGGTGATGGTGGATCGCCGCGCCATCACCTTCCGCACCCTGGCGGTGGCGGCGATGCTCGTGCTCGCGGTCGCGCCGGAGGCGCTGGTGCACCCGAGTTTCCAGATGTCGTTCGCCGCCACCCTCGGCCTGGTGGCGCTGGTGCAGGCCGGGATGCCGAACCTGTTCGCCGCGCCGGACAATTCGCGCGCGGCCCGCGCGGCGCTGTGGGGTGGTCGCGAGATCGTTCTTCTCGCGCTGGTGTCGCTGGTGGCGGGGCTCGCCACCACGCCTTACGCCGCGTTTCTTTTTCATCGCGTCACGCCTTACGGCGTACTGGCCAATCTCGTGGCGATGCCGGTGGTATCGGGACTGGTGATGCCGGCCGGCCTGCTCGGGCTCGTCGCCATGCCGTTCGGCTTCGATGGCGTGTTCTGGCGGGTGATGGATTTCGGCATCGCCTGGATGATCGCGGTGGCGCAATGGGTGGCGGCGCTGCCGGGAGCCATCGGGCGGGTGTCGGCGTTCGGGGCCGGCGCGCTCGCCGTCATGAGCGCCGGCCTCGTCGTCATGGGCCTGCTGCGGACACGGCTGCGCTGGTGTGGGGCCGGCCTCGTGGCGTTGGGCGCGGCATGGGCGTGGGCCGCGCCGCAGCCGGACATTCTGGTGGCGGCCGATGGCCATGTCGTCGGCGTGCGCGGGCACGACGGCCGGTTGCGACTGATGCGGACTGGCAGCGATGCGTTCCTGTCGCGAGAATGGCTCGCGGCCGACGGCGATGTGCGCGTGGCGACAGATCCGTCGCTGGCGGACGGGGTGTCATGCGACGCCGCCGGATGCGTGGTCCGGGCCATCGACGGATCGCTCATTGCGCTGACGCTGAAACCCGAAGCCTTCGCCGACGACTGCGCGCGGGCGGCGGTGATCGTCACCGCGAAGCAGCCGCCGCCGGACTGCGCCGCGCTGGTGATCGATCGGGATATGCTGAACCGGCGCGGCACGCTGGCGCTGCGCAAGGGGACAAACGGCTACGCCATGGTCTCGGCGATCAGGCCGCGTGGCGTCGATCGCCCGTGGTCACAAGCCGTCGCGGAGGATGAACCGCAAGCGGCGGCTGTGCGGCCGGGCCGGCCGGCGCCGGCGGTGGATGCCACGCCGGCGGACGCTGATCTTCGCCCGGACGACTGATGGCGTTGTCGCGTCGGGTTGCTCCGGTCCCGGGGCGAGCCCGAGGTTACGTCGCGCGACGGAACACGCTCAGTATTTCCGCACCAGCCCCACCAACTTGCCCTGAATGCGCACGCGGTTAGGCGGCAGGATGCGGACCTCGTAGGCCGCGTTGGCAGGCTCCAGTGCGATGGAGGCGCCGCGGCGGCGGAAACGTTTCAGCGTGGCCTCTTCCTCGTCGATCAGCGCCACCACGATGTCGCCGGTGTCGGCGGTGTCATTGCGTTTGATCAGCACGGTGTCGCCGTCGAGGATGCCGGCCTCCACCATGGAGTCGCCGCGCACTTCGAGGGCGTAATGCTCGCCGGAGCCGAGCATGTCCGGCGGCACGGTGATGGTGTGGCTGCGGGTCTGCAGCGCCTCGATCGGCGTGCCCGCGGCGATCCGGCCCATCACCGGCACCGACACCGGGAAGTTGGTATCCTCGTCGGGGCCGGCGGTCGCGCTGCCGGTGCGGACCTTGCCGAGGTTGCCTTCGATCACGCTCGGGGTGAAGCCGCGCCGCGCGCCGCCGGGACCGGGTCCCAGTTCCGGCAGCTTGATGACCTCGATGGCGCGGGCGCGATTGGCCAGCCGGCGGATGAAGCCGCGCTCCTCAAGGGCGGTGATGAGGCGATGGATGCCGGACTTGGAGCGCAGATCGAGCGCGTCCTTCATCTCGTCGAAGGAGGGGGGCACCCCGGTTTCCCGCAGCCGTTCGTTGATGAACTGCAAAAGCTCGTATTGTTTGCGCGTCAGCATCTGGCCTCGTCCCCGCGAAATTCCTCGCCATTCCCTGGCTAATCTCTGACCCGTCCGGTGATGTCGCGCTTCGGGGACGGGGCCGGATGGTCGAAGGCCGGGTCAGAAGGCGCGAGTCACTCGAAACAAATCATGAACGAACACTATCTGTTCCATATGTGTTCCGCAACCGTTAATTTCCGGTGAACGATGCATGAGCGGCATGGAACCCAGGGCACCCGCGACAGGGTCCAGCGCGGCAGCCGCAGACCGCGGTTTTCAAGTCCGTCGATGTCATTGCCAGAACGGGGTGCCCTCGCGCAGCGCCTCGTAGTGCCGCTCCGCTTTGGTTAGGACGCGTTTGCGATGGCGGGCCGGTATCGGCGCTGATGCCGGCAGGTCCAGTTGACCCGACAGCGTCGAGGCCGTGGCCAGATCATTGAGCTCACCGAGGCTGTCCAGCATGGCTTCGATGATGGCGGCAAATTTCTTGCGGCGTTTCGCGGCTTTGTCCGGAAACAGCGCAGCGAAGAACTCGGCCGCATAGCGCAGCTTCTTCGCCTCGATGCGGATGCGGTGGCGGGTCGCGTCATCGAGATGGGCGAGACCTCGACCACGGCGCTTGAGCCGCCGGAAACGGCGATCGAGGATCCGCACGGCCCGGCCGGAAATCGGCTCATGGCATCGCGACGGGTGTTTGAGTTGGGTCAGCCATGAGCCGTTGGACAGCCAGTCAGCGATATCGAGCATCGCGGCGCGCCACCTCGGGCTGTCGAGGGCGGCGCGAACCTGTGCGTAAGCCTCTCGTCGCGCGGTCCGCACCACTTGCGGTGCGCGTTGATGTTCGAGATTTGTCATCAACACGTCGATATTTCGCGCCGCCCCGAGGGTGACGGCCATCGACTTGATCTCACCGCGCAGCGCGTCATAGCGCTCGTCGGCCAGCATCGGCTTGAACAGCGTCAGCGCCGAGCGGAGCCGCCGGAGCGCGACGCGGGCTTGATGCAACGCGACGGCATCGTCGTGCGTCAGGAGGATCGCTTCATTCAGACGAAAATGGCGCAGACAGGCGTGCGCGATGGCTTGCAGCGCCTTCGCGGACGTCGTTTCCATCGTCAGGGGAACGGGATCGGCCTTCACTGCTTGCGATTTGGCCGCGCGCGCCAGAGCGTAACCGCGCTCGGCCTTGCTTTGGACGCCGAGGCGCACCGGAACGATCGCGCCGATGGTTCGCGCCAGTTCGAACAATGACGAGGGTTGGCCGCCTTTGAGTTCGAGTTCGACTTCGCACAGTGCCCGTTTGCGGCGGCCACTGCGAACCTCTCCCTGATCCAGCGCCACCTCGACGCGGCTGCCGTGCACGACGGCCTCGAACAATTGCCGGCGGACGACCGTGCGGAACACGGGGCGCAGATCGGCCAGCGCGCGTTGGGGGATGAACGGTCGAAGCAGATCGGATTCGCGATCGAGAGCAGGCGCGTTGCCCTTGATGTCGCGCTCCCATTCCGGTCTGACGGAAAGGCCCGTTGTCGCTTCGCCGGCGGCCTTCAGCGTCTGGATGCGGCGTTTGCCGATGTGACGGATGCGCAATGTGAAACCGGCACGCTGGAGATGGCACTCCGGCGTATCGAAATAGACCGACTCCAGCACCTGCGCCTGTCCGCTCTTGAAGGCTTTTCGGCAGTATCTTTGAAGCTTCGGTGCGTCCCGGTGGTCGAGTTCAAGCTTTAATTCGATCTCGAATTGCTGGCTGGCCAATTCCGTTCACCTTCACGCCTCGCACCCCCTGATTATGTGTCAGGGTCCAGCGCCGCGAAAGCGATTCAGCGCGGCAGCCGGAGCAGGGTGCAGGGGCTGCCGGCCGGGGCTTTGGGCGCGAAGGGCGGGCGTACGATCAGGGCGTCGGCGGCGGCGAGGTTGGCCGCCAGCGAACTGTCCTGCAGGCCCACGGAGGTCGCGACCGGCAGGCCGTCCGCGCCGGGGGACAGGCGCGCGCGCAGGTAATCCTGCCGCAGGTCGTTGGCCGCCAGTTCGCGCCCAAGCACGCCCTGCTCGAAGACGTGGTCCACCTGCGTGCGTCCCGACAGCGCGCGGATCAGCGGCACCAGGAACAGGTAGGCGCAGATATAGGACGACACCGGATTGCCGGGCAGGCCGAGCACGCGCAGCGGCCCCAGCCGCCCGTGCATCATCGGCTTGCCGGGGCGCAGCGCGATCTTCCAGAACGCCATCTCGACGCCCGCGGCCTTGAGCGCCACCTGCACCAGATCGTGGTCGCCCACCGATGCGCCGCCGGTGGTGACCAGCACGTCGACGCCGAGATCGCGGGCGCGGCGGATGCCGTCCGTGGTGGAGTCGAGCGTATCGCGGGCGATGCCAAGGTCGATCGCCTCCGCGCCCTCGCTGCGCGCGAGCGCAACCAGCGCGAACACGTTGCTGGAAATGATCTGGCCCGGCCCCAGCGTGGAGCCCGGCGCCACCAGTTCGTCGCCGGTGGCGAGGATGCCGACGCGCGGGCGGCGATGCACCGGCAGCTGCGGATGGTTCATTCCGGCCGCGAGCGACACCGCGCGGTCGGACAGCAGGGTGCCGCGCGGCAGCAGCACGTCGCCTTCGCGGAAATCGATCCCGGCGAGGCGGACGTTTTTCTCCACCGTCGCGGCCTGGTTGATGGTTACGCTGTCGCCGTCGCGGGTGGTGTCTTCCTGAATGACTACGGCATCGGCGCCGTCGGGCATGACGCCGCCGGTGAAAATTCGCGCCGCCTGTCCGGCGCCCACGGCGTCGTCGAACGGCCGGCCGGCGGCGACTTCGCCGATCACCTTCAGCCGCGCGCCCGCCACCGCGTCGGCGGCGCGCACCGCGTAGCCGTCCATGGCGGACATGGCGGCCGGTGGCTGGGTGCGCAGGGCGGGAACGTCGCGGGACAGCGTGCGGTGATAGGCCTCAGTGAGGGCGACGGTTTCCTCGGGCAGCGCCGCGGTATCCTTGAGAACGGCGGCGTAGGCGTCGGCGACCGGCATCAGGGCCATGGGGTCATCCTTCCGTTTTGACCGAAGGAAAACGTGCAAACGACGTCATTGCGAGGAGCGCAAGCGACGAAGCAATCCAGCATGTTCCTGAGAATGGATTGTTTCGCGGAGCCTGTCATCGGGCCGGCGGAGCCGGACCCGTTGGCTCGCAATGACGGTTCGCGCTCCATTGCTCCGATCGTCTGCATTTTTCAATAATCCGCGAGATAGTGGCCGGACTTTCCGCCCTTTTTCTCGACGAGGCGGATGCCCTCGATCTGGATGCCGCGCTCCACCGCCTTCACCATGTCATAGATGGTAAGGCAGGCGACGGAGACGGCCGTCAACGCTTCCATCTCGACGCCGGTCGGGCCCTTCACCTTCACCGTGGCGCGGACGCGGCAGCCGGGCAGCTTGGTGTCGGGTGTGATGTCGAGGGTGACCTTGGACAGCGCCAGCGGGTGGCACAATGGAATAAGTTCGGAGGTGCGTTTCGCCGCCATGATGCCGGCGACGCGGGCGGTGCCGAGCACGTCGCCCTTGGCCGCATTGCCCTTGGCGATGAGATCGAGGGTCTTGCGGGTCATGACGACCTGACCCTCGGCCACCGCCATGCGCTCGGTGTCCGGCTTGGCGGAGACGTCCACCATCCGCGCCTCGCCCTTGGCGTCGATATGGGTGAGTTGTGATGATTTTTTTGCCATCTCAGATGTCGTCCCCGCGAAAGCGGGGACCCATGTCCCCTGAGTTTTGAATTGAATATCTGCAGGGGTGATCGGCCATCATCATACAGAACGGTGGTTATGGGCCCCCGCCTGCGCGGGGGCGACTTGTGGAGAATTCTCGCGCGCCAGCAGCGCGCGCGTTGCGGCGGTGACGTCGGCCTGCCGCATCAGGCTTTCGCCGACGAGGAACGTCTTCATGCCGACGCGGGCGACGCGGGCGAGATCGGCGGGCGTGAAGATGCCGCTTTCGCCGACGCTGATGCGATCCGGCGGGATCAGCGGCGCAAGCTCCTCGCTGGTGGCCAGCGAGGTCTCGAAGGTGCGCAGGTTGCGGTTGTTCACGCCGAGCAGCGGCGAGCGCAGCCGCAAGGCGCGGTCCAGTTCGGCGCGGTCGTGCACTTCCAGCAGCACGTCCATGCCGTGGGCGAAGGCGGCGTCCTCGATGTCCTTTGCAGCGGCGTCGTCGAGCGCGGCCATGATGATGAGGATACAATCGGCACCGTGGGCGCGGGCTTCCGCCACCTGATAGGTGTCGTAGATGAAATCCTTGCGCAGCACCGGCAGCGTCACCGCCGCCCGCGCCGCCACCATGAACGCCAGCGAACCCTGGAACGAGGGCGCGTCGGTCAGCACCGACAGGCACGCCGCGCCGCCGGCTTCATAAGCTCTGGCCAGCGCCGGCGGATCGAAATCGGCGCGGATCAGCCCCTTGGAGGGCGACGCCTTCTTGACCTCGGCGATCAGCGCATACGCGCCCTTGGCATGTTTGGCGCGGATGGCGTCGGCGAAGCCGCGCGGGGCGGGCGCGGCCTTGGCGCGGGCCTCGATCTCGCTCGGGGGCACGGCGCGCTTGGCGGCGGCGATTTCCTCGCGTTTGTAGGCTTCGATCTTCTGAAGGATGTCGGACACCGGCGTCTTACCCCTCACGCATTGGAGACAGCGACGAGGCGGGTCAGCCGGTCGGTCGCGGCCCCGCTGTCGAGCGCCTGCGCGCCGAGCGCGACGCCTTCCTTGAGGGTCTTCGCCTTGCCCGCCACCACCAGCGCCGCGGCGGCGTTGAACAGCGCCACGTTGCGATAGGCGTTCTGCTTGCCGTCCAGCACGTCGCGCAGCGCGTCGGCGTTGGCCTGCGCGTCGCCGCCCTTGAGTTCGTCGCCGCCGGCGCGCGGCAGCCCGGCGTCCTCGGGGGTGATTTCGAAGGTGCGGATGCGGCCGTCTTCCAGCGCCGCAACGGCGGTCGGGCCGGTGAGGGTGATCTCGTCGAGGCCGTCGGAGCCGTGCACCACCCACACCGATTCCGCGCCGAGGTTCTTCAGCACCTGCGCCAGCGGCTCGACCCAGTGGCGCGAGAACACGCCGACCATCTGCCGTGTCACTCCGGCCGGATTGGACAGCGGCCCGAGCAGGTTGAAGATGGTGCGGGTCGCGAGCTCGACGCGGGTCGGGCCGACGTTCTTCATCGCCGGATGGTGGGTCGGTGCGAACATGAAGCCGATGCCGGCCTCGGCGATGCAGCGGCCGACATGCTCGGGCGTGATGTTGATGTTGACGCCGAGGGCGGCGAGGGCGTCGGCCGCGCCGGATTTCGACGACAGCGCGCGGTTGCCGTGCTTGGCCACCGGCACGCCGGCGCCGGCGAGGATGAACGAGGCGCAGGTGGAGACGTTGACCGATCCCGAGCCGTCGCCGCCGGTGCCGACGATGTCCACCGCGTCGGCGGGGGCGGTCACCGGCAGCATCTTGGCGCGCATGGTGGTGACCGCGCCGGTGATCTCGTCCACGGTTTCGCCGCGCACGCGCAGCGCCATCAGCAGGCCGCCCATCTGCGACGGCGTCGCCTCGCCCGACATCATGCGATCGAACGCCACGGCCGCCTCGTGGCGCGAGAGGGCTGCGCCGGTGGCGACTTTTCCGATAATGGCCTTGAGGTCGTCCATGGTGCTGATCGCCGCTGTTATTGCGAGGAGGCCGCGCCGGTCGCCACCGCGAACGCCTGCTGGTTGATGGTGACGCCGATCTCGGATTCCAGATGCGTCACGTATTCCGCGATCTGTTCCTCGACCTGGGCGCGCAGAAGGTTGTCCTTCAGCTTCTTGACGTCCTCGGCTTCGAGATCGACCGGCGGCACCACGATGTCGGTGACCCGGAACACGAGCCATTCCGTTCCCTTGCCCCCTTCGACCTGGCCGAAGCCGTCCTTCGCGGTGCGGAACGCCGCCGCCACCAGTTCTTCCGGCACGCCCTTGGGGTCGGCGTCGCGCTTGAACAGGCTCGCGGTCTCGACCTTCACGCCCAGCGCCGCCGCCTCGGCGTCGAGCTTGGCGCCCTTGTCGAGCCGGCCGACCATCTCGGTGGCCTTGGTGCGCAGGCGGGTGGCGATCTGCTGGTCGCGCCAGCGCGCCTCGACCTGGTCCTTCACCTCATCGAGCGGCCGCTCGCGCGAGGGGGTGATCGCGAGCACGTCGAACCACAGGTCGCCGCCGTTGACCTGGATCGGATCGTTTTCGACGCCGATGTTGCTGGCGAACGCCTGCGCCACCAGATCGACGCCCTGCGGCAGACCGGCGACGGGCTTGCCGTCCGGCCCGCGGCCGGAGCGGTCCACCGCCTCGATGGTGACGGCCTTGAGGCCGAGCTTCTGGGCGGCTTCGGCGATATTCGCGCCGCCGCCGCGCTCGTCCTCGATCTTGTTGCGCAGATCCTGAACCTGGGTGCGCGCCCGCTCCAGCGCGATCTCGCGCTTGATCCTGTCGGCGAGGCTTTCATAGGTCGGCGACGCGCCGGGCTCGATCTTGGTGACCTTGAGCAACGCCGTGATCAGCGCGCCCTTGACCGGCTCGCTCACCGTATCGGGCGCGAGCGCGAACGCGGCGTCGGCGAGAACGGGGTCGCCCATCGAGGCCTTGCTGACCATGCCGAGATCGGTATCCGCCACGGTGAGCTTGCGCTCCTTGGCGATGTCCTCGAACGAGGCTCCGGCCGCGATGCGCTCGCGCGCCGCCTTGGCTTCGTCGAGGGTGGGGAACGCGATCTGGAACACCTGACGGCGTTCCGGCGTCACGAGACGCTCGCGGTTCTGCTCGAACACCTTGCGCGCGTCCTCGTCGGACACGGTAGTCCATTTGGCGATGTCGTCCGGCGAGATGCTGAGAATGGCGATCTTGCGGTATTCCGGGGCGCGGAACAGCGCCTTGTGGTCCTCGAA
This sequence comes from Bradyrhizobiaceae bacterium, assembly GCA_020544565.1. Taxonomy (GTDB): domain Bacteria; phylum Pseudomonadota; class Alphaproteobacteria; order Rhizobiales; family Xanthobacteraceae; genus Afipia. The sequence continues at coordinate 1,321,833 of CP078014.1, read as the reverse complement.
GAAGGTCGCCAGCGCTTCCGGCGTCGGCGCCTCGATGGTGCCGGCCTGCGCCGCGGTGAGGCGGACGAACTCGGCGGAGCGTTGCTCGCTCTGGAAGCGGGTCAGGGCTTCGAGCTGGGTCTTGCTGGGCATGAAGCCGCCGGCGACGGTGCCGGTCAACTGGCGGCGCAGCGCCATGCGGCGCTGCTCGGCGACATAGCGCGCCTCGGTGTAGCCGAACTGGCGGATGGTCTGGAGGAAGCGGTCGTGGTCGAACTTGCCGTCGAGGCCCTTGAAGTTCGGGTCGTTGGAGATCGCATGCGCGATCTCTGCGTCGGCGATGCCGAGGCCCATGCGGCGCGCGGTCTCGTCGAGGGTCGATTCCGCCACCACCTGCTGCAGCACCTGCCGGTCGATCCCGAACTGGCGCGCCTGCTCCGACGTCAGTGGCCGGCCGAGCTGACGGCCGATCTGCTGCAGCCGGTCGGTGTAGAGATTGCGGAACTGCTCGGCGGAAATCTCGGTGCTGCCGATCGTGGCGAGGCTCGACTGGCCGTATCCCTTGAAGATATCGGCGATGCCCCAGACGGCGAAACTGATGATCAGCACGCCGAACATGAGCGACATGATGATTTTGCCGAGCCAGTTCGATGAGGCTTTGCGCATTCCTCGGAGCATGGGTCCAACTTGATGTTGAGGAACAGGGGAAACGGACCGCCGCGAGGCGTTACCGCGTTGTTTCGCCGACGTATAAAGGGACGGGGGGGCCCTCGCAACCATGCTGGAGGGCGGCGCTTCAGCGCGGCGGACATTTGGCCGCGTCGAAACAGGCGCGCGGGCTGGCGCGGACCGGTTTCATCTGCTAGCGCAGGCCATCCAATTTTCAGCCGAGATTGTCGATGACAGACGCACGCCGCCCGCTGATCGCCGGGAACTGGAAGATGAACGGCCTCAAGGCTTCGCTGGTGGAGCTCGCGGCCATCGCCCAGGGCGCCGACGACGTCGCCGGCAAGGCGGACCTGCTGGTCTGCCCGCCGGCCACGCTGCTGTTTGCGGCCGTGGGCGTCGCCAAGGGCTCGAAACTCGCCCTCGGGGCGCAGGATTGCCATGCCGCCGCCTCGGGCGCCCATACCGGCGATATCTCGGCGGAAATGCTGGCGGATGCGGGCGCGACCGCGATCATCGTCGGCCATTCCGAGCGCCGCGCCGACCACGGCGAGACCGACGCCGCGGTCCGCGCCAAGGCCGAAGCGGCGTGGCGGGCCGGGCTTGTCGCCATCGTCTGCGTCGGCGAGACGCAAGGCCAGCGCGATGCCGGCGAAACCCTCGACGTGGTCGGGCGGCAACTGGCCGGATCGCTGCCGGAGGGGGCGACCGCGGCCAACCTCGTGGTGGCCTACGAGCCGGTCTGGGCGATCGGCACTGGTCGCACCCCGACGGTGAAGGATGTCGAGGAGGTCCATGGCCTTATCCGCAACAAGCTCAAGGAACGCTTCAATGCGGAGGGGAACCGGGTCCGCATCCTCTACGGCGGCTCGGTGAAGCCCTCCAACGCGGCGGAACTGATGGCGGTGGCCAACGTCGACGGGGCGCTGGTCGGCGGCGCCAGCCTGAAAGCCGCCGATTTCCTTGCGATCGCCGCGGGGTGTCCTTAAATCCTTGATCCATGAGCGGTTTGCGGGGGTGGCAATCATCCTCGCAATCGTGTAGAGACCGCGCAACTTCAACTCCCGCAGGCATCCGCGCGGCCGGCTTCCCGGCTCCGATGGCTGTGACGGAAGGTTACGATGCAAACCGTCATTATCGTCATCCATCTCATGATCGTCGCGGCCCTGATCGGGGTCGTGCTGCTGCAGCGCTCCGAAGGCGGCGGCCTCGGCATCGGCGGCGGAGGCGGCGGCTTCATGTCGAGCCGCGGCACCACCAACCTGCTGACCCGCACCACGGCGATTCTGGCCGCGGCGTTTTTCGTCACCAGCCTGTTCCTGTCGTGGCTCGCCACCTATCAGCGCAAGCCGGCGTCGATCCTCAACACCGGCAGCCCCGCGCCGATCTCGCAGCCCGGCGCGCCTCCGGCCATTCCGGGCGGGCTTCTGGATTCGCTGAAGAAGCAGGAAGCGCCGGCCGCGCCCGCGGCTCCGCAGGCTCCGGCGGCCCCGCAGGCGCCACAGTCGAAATAGCCGATCGTCGGCCAAGGATATGCAGGCATGCGTCAAGCGCTTGCCTGCAAATCTCGGAACGGTCTCTCAAGTCACTGACCGGCCTCACAATTTGAAGTTGCCCCGGCGCGCCGCATGAGTTGTGGACGCAGCCGTTTGGTTTTTGCGAATCGCAGCGGCGGAGTTAAAGGTAGGGTCCCATGGCGCGGTATATTTTCATCACCGGCGGCGTGGTCTCCTCGCTCGGCAAAGGTCTGGCATCGGCGGCTCTCGGCGCGCTGTTGCAGTCGCGGGGCTACAAGGTCCGCCTTCGTAAGCTCGATCCCTATCTCAATCTCGACCCCGGAACGATGTCGCCGTATCAGCACGGCGAAGTGTTCGTCACCGATGACGGCGCGGAGACCGATCTCGACCTCGGTCACTACGAGCGCTTCACCGGCCGGCCGGCGACCCGGCAGGACAACATCACCACTGGCCGCATCTATCAGGACATCCTGACCAAGGAGCGGCGCGGCGACTATCTCGGCGCCACCATCCAGGTGGTCCCGCATGTCACCAACGCCATCAAGCAGTTCATCCTCACCGGCAACGACGACTATGACTTCGTGCTGGTGGAGATCGGCGGCACGGTCGGCGACATTGAGGGCCTGCCGTTCTTCGAGGCGATCCGCCAGATCAAGAACGACCTGCCGCGCGGCAGTGTCATCTATGTTCACCTGACGCTTCTGCCCTACATCCCAAGTGCCGGAGAACTCAAGACAAAGCCGACCCAGCATTCGGTCAAGGAGCTGCGCTCCATCGGCATCCAGCCGGACATCCTGCTGTGCCGCACCGACCGCGAGATTCCGGCGGAGGAGCGCCGCAAGCTCGGCCTGTTCTGCAATGTGCGCGAGAGCGCGGTGATCGAGGCGCGCGACGTCGACAACATCTATGCCGTGCCGGAGGCCTATCACGCCGCCGGCCTCGACGACGAGGTGCTGGCCGCGTTCGGCATCGAGCCTAAGGCTCCGCCCGCGCTGGAAAGCTGGCACGAGATCAACGAGCGCGTCCGCAACCCGGAAGGCGACGTCACCATCGCCATCGTCGGCAAGTACACCGGCATGAAGGACGCCTACAAATCGCTGATCGAGGCGCTGTCCCATGGCGGCATCGCCAACAAGGTCAAGGTCAATATCGACTGGATCGAGAGCGAGGTGTTCGAGAACGAGGACCCCGCGCCGTTCCTCGAACACGTCAATGGCATTCTGGTGCCGGGCGGCTTCGGCCAGCGCGGCGCGGAAGGCAAGATTCGCGCGGCGCGGTTCGCGCGCGAGCGGCGCGTGCCGTATTTCGGCATCTGTTTCGGCATGCAGATGGCGGTGATCGAGGCCGCGCGCAATCTCGCCGGCATCCCTGAGGCCAACTCCACCGAGTTCGGCCCGACCAAGGAGCCGCTGGTCGGCCTGATGACCGAATGGTTGCGCGGCAACGAGCTTGAGAAGCGCACGCAGGCGGGCGATCTCGGCGGCACCATGCGGCTCGGCGCCTATCCGGCCACGCTCGCTGCCGGCAGCCGCATTTCCCAGATCTATGGCGGCGCGCGGGAGATTTCTGAGCGCCATCGCCACCGCTACGAGGTCAACACCGCCTATCGCGACCGCCTCGAGCGGCACGGCCTGCGCTTCGCCGGCCTGTCGCCCGACGGCGTGCTGCCGGAGACGGTGGAATACGAGAACCATCCCTGGTTCATCGGGGTGCAGTATCATCCCGAACTGAAGTCGCGGCCGTTCGAGCCGCATCCGCTGTTCGCCTCGTTCGTGCAGGCGGCGATGGTGCAGAGCCGGCTGGTGTGACGCTGCGACGGCCGGTCGGCCGCACGCCTGCACCTCTTGGAGAAGACGAGGGCCCATGACCAAGGTTTACGAGATACGCGTCTATCGCTGTCTGCCCGGGCGTCTGCCCCACCTGCTCAAGCGCTTCACCGATGTCACCCTGTCGCTGTTCGACAAGCACGGCATTCGTCAGGCCGGCTTCTTCACCACGCTGGTCGGGGAATCGAACCAGGAACTGACCTATCTGCTGGAATGGGAGTCGATGGCGGAGCGGGACGCGAAATGGACCGCTTTCTCGATCGATCCGGCCTGGCTCGCGGCCCGCGCCGAGTCCGAGAAGGACGGCCCGATCGTCGCCAACATCACCAACCAGTTCCTGGTCCCGACCGCGTTCTCCGCGGTGAAGTGAGGCGAGGCAACCAGCCATGCCACGCGGTCTCGACCACATCGTCCACGCGGTGCGCGACCTCGACGCGGCGGCGGAGTTCTATCGCCGGGCGGGATTTCAGGTCGGGGCGCGCAACCGCCATCCGTGGGGCACGCATAATCACGTCGTGCAGTTTCCCGGCTTCTTCATCGAGATCCTGACGGTGGGGGAGCCGGACAAGCTGGGCGACGACGGCCTGTCGCAGCGTTTCGGCATTCCCGGCCGCGAAGCGATCAAGCGCGGCGACGGCCTCGCCATGCTGGTGCTGGAAAGCACCGACAGCGAGGCCGATGCGGCCGACTTCGCGCGCAGCGGTATCGGCATCTCGCAGCCGCTGCCATTCTCGCGCGAGGCGGTGCTGCCCGATGGTCGCGCAACGACGGTGGGATTTTCGCTGGTCTTTGTGAAAGACGCGCAATCGCCGGGCACGACGTTCTTCACCTGCCGGCAGCATAATCCGGCGGCGTTCTGGAAGCCGGACTATCAGCTCCACCCCAACGGCGCGACCGGCGTGCGCGGCGCGGTTCTCGTCGCGGCGAACCCGGCGGACCATCGCGGCTTTCTCGCGGCGTGGACCGGGGTGCGCGACGTGCGGGACGACGGGGCCTGCATCACCGCCTCGACGCCGCGCGGCGAGATCGCGATCATGACGCCGGCGGAATTCACCGCGCGGTTCGGGGTCGCGGCTGCTGCGGTGGGCGAGGGGATGGCGATCAGGGGATTGTGGCTCGCGGCCACCGACGTCAAAGCCGTGGCGGACGTCCTCGCCGGAGCCGGGATCGAAGCGACGCGTCGGTCCGGCGTCCTCGTGGTGCCGCCCTCGGCCGCTTTTGGCGCAACCCTGATATTCGAGCAGGCGACGGCGAATTGACCGGTCGCACTTGATCGCTCGCGTCCGGGTCGGCATGGTCCGGCCCGGTTCGCACCAGAGAGGTTCGTTTTGAACGCCAAGACCACAGCCGCGACCGCCGCAGCCGCACCCGTAGTGTCCGCGGGCTCGGTCCGGTTCGGCAACGCGCTGCCGCTGGCGGTGATTGCCGGGCCGTGCCAGCTCGAGAGCCGGGCGCACGGGCTGGAGGTGGCGGCCGCGCTGAAGGAGATCGCGGCGCGCCTCGGGATCGGGCTCGTCTACAAGACCTCGTTCGACAAGGCCAACCGCACCAGCGCCTCCGCCGCGCGCGGCCTCGGCCTCGCTGCGGCGCTTCCGATATTTGCCGAAATCCGCTCGAGCCTCGGCCTGCCGGTGCTGACCGACGTACACGACGCCGGCCAGTGCGCGGCCGTCGCCGAGGCGGTGGACGTGCTGCAGATTCCCGCCTTTCTCTGCCGCCAGACCGATCTGCTGCTGGCGGCGGCGGCCACCGGCAAGGTCGTCAACGTCAAGAAGGGCCAGTTCCTCGCGCCGTGGGACATGGCGAACGTCGTCGCCAAGATCACCGGCGGCGGTAACGCCAACGTGCTGGTGACCGAGCGCGGCGTCTCGTTCGGCTACAACACGCTGGTCTCCGACATGCGGGCGCTGCCGATTATGGCGCGGACCACCGGCGCGCCGGTGATCTTCGATGCCACCCATTCGGTGCAGCAGCCCGGCGGCAAGGGAACGTCGAGCGGCGGCGAGCGTGAATTCGTGCCGGTTCTGGCGCGGGCGGCGGTGGCGGTCGGCGTCGCCGGCGTGTTCATCGAGACCCATCCCGATCCCGACCACGCCCCGTCCGACGGCCCCAACATGGTGCCGCTGAAGGAGTTCGAGGCGCTGGTGAAAACTCTCATGGCCTTCGACGCGCTCGCCAAGGGCGGCGTCGGAGATGGCGGAAGGAGCGCACCGCGCTGAGGCTGTTTCGGCCGGCGCGGCGCCAAGGGAACGAATGAAGTCCTGATGCCGCCAATCCTCAATATCATCGCCATCACGACCTTCGCGGCCGCCCTGTCGGCGCGCTCGATGGAGCCTGTGCTGCCGCTGATCGCCGATGACTTCGGCGTCACCGTGGCGGTGGCGGCGAGTCTGTCGGCGGCGATGGCGCTGACCTACGCGCTGGTGCAGCCGGTTCTCGGCGCAGCCGCCGACATGTTCGGCAAGCCGCGGCTGATGGTGGTGTGTCTCGTCCTGCTCGGCATCACCAACATCATCGGCGCGCTCGCAACCTCGTTCGATCTGCTGTTCGTCTCGCGCATCCTGTGCGGCATCGCCTCGGGCGGAACGTTTCCGATCGCGATCGGGCTGGTCGGCGACCTTGTCGCGCCGGAGCGGCGGCAGGTGGCGCTCGGCCGCATCCTGGCGGGCGGCATGGCCGGCAACCTGCTCGGATCGTCGTCGGCGGGCGTGATCGGCGATCTGCTCGGCTGGCGTGGCGTGCCGGCGGCGCTCGGCGTGCTGATGATCGTCGCGGCGGTGGCGGTGATCGTCGGTTTCCGCCGCGCGGGCGTCGCGGACGCACGCGGCGAGGTGAACATCGCGGCGCTGCGACGCGGCTATCGCGTCATCATGTCCAATCCGCTCACCGCCGTCTGCTATACGTCGGTGTTCGTCGAGGGGCTGTGCATCCTCGGCTTCCTTCCCTTCGTGGCCGCGCTGCTGTTCGATCTCGGCGAAACGCGCTCGTCGATCCCGGGGCTCGTCATCGGCATGTTCGCCATCGGCGGGTTTTTCTATACCGTGAGCATATCGCGGCTGTTGCCGCTGATCGGCGTCAAGAGGCTGATGATCGCCGGCGCGGCGATGATGGCCATCCAGTTTATCGTCATTTCGTTCGGGCCGTGGTGGGGCGTGCAGGCGGGCTGCTTCCTGCTGATGGGGTGGGGGTTCTATTCGCTGCACGGATCGCTGCAGGTTTTCAGCAGCGAACTCGCTCCCGAGGCGCGGGCCTCGGCGGTGTCGCTGCACGCCTTCTTCTTCTTCCTCGGGCAGGCGGCCGGGCCGGTGGTCTACGGTTTCGGGCTCACGCATTTCGGCACGCAGCCGACGCTGTTCGCCAGCGCGGCCATCATTCTCGCGCTTGGCATCGTGTCGGCGACGCTGCTGAACCGCAAGCCCGCAGGGGCGTGAGCGACTTCAGCCCCGGCCGCGATAGGGCGCGACGCCCTGATCCGGCACCCACAGATCCCGCGGCAGTTTGCCGGTCTGCCAGAACACGTCGATGGGGATGCCGCCACGCGGATACCAGTAGCCGCCGATCCGCAGCCAGCGCGGCTTGATCTCCTTCATGAGCCGCTTGCCGATCGCCACGGTGCAGTCCTCATGGAACGCGCCATGGTTGCGAAAGCTGGTGAGGAAAAGCTTCAAAGCCTTGGATTCCACGAGCCATTGTCCGGGCAGGTAGTCGATCACCAGATGCGCGAAATCCGGCTGGCCGGTGATCGGGCACAGGCTGGTGAACTCGGGAACGGCGAAGCGGACGAGGTAGTCGGCATCGGGATGCGGGTTGGGCACCCGGTCGAGCGTCGCCCGGTCGGGCGACGTCGGGGTTTTAACCGGCTGGCCGAGTTGCAAGGATGACTGCAGACGGGAGCGAGAGGGTGTTTTGGACTTCATCACAGGGCATGGCCTTCACGGATTGGCTGGTGGTGGAGGTCTCTGAAATATACAGACACATGCACCGCCAACGATGAGAAGATTCTGGTCCCCAAGCTCGTATTCAACAATGCATCCGCCATCCACTTCGCAGGAAAGCTGAATAGCTATGTTGAGACCTTCAGCATCGAAAGCGCATTTCTCGATTTCACTCATCATTTGTGGGATGGGTTGAGCGTCATACAGATCGTGCCATGCAATCAAGCGATTCTTGAGGCCTTCAGAAATATCAATTTCATCCAGTGCTATGTAGGCGCCAACAGGCGTGGCGCCAATATAGTGGGGTGCCCAAAGTGCAGGACTAGACCACTCCGGCCACACTCGAAGGAGTTTGGCATTCCCATATCGGTGGCGAATTTTATCAATCAAACGCTCCGATTTTTCGGGCGACTTCACTGACATCTGAGTCCCCTCTGGCCTTTTCGTGACAGTTTCAATGGGCTAGAAGCACATTAACTTGCCAATAGGTATTTAAGGAAATCTCATGACAGCCATCGTTGACATCATCGGCCGCGAAATTCTCGACAGCCGCGGCAACCCGACCGTGGAAGTCGATGTGGTGCTGGAAGACGGTACCCTCGGCCGCGCCGCGGTGCCGTCGGGGGCGTCCACCGGCGCCCATGAGGCGGTGGAGTTGCGCGACGGCGACAAGGGCCGCTATCTCGGCAAGGGCGTGCAGAAGGCGGTGGAAGCCGTCAACGGCGAGATCTTCGATGCCCTCGGCGGCATGGAGGCCGAGCAGCAGGTCCAGATCGACCAGACCATGATCGATCTTGACGGCACGCCGAACAAGAGCCGCCTCGGCGCCAACGCCATTCTCGGCGTCTCGCTGGCGGTGGCCAAGGCGGCGGCGGAATCTCTCGGCATGCCGCTCTATCGCTATGTCGGCGGCACCTCGGCGCGGCTGCTGCCGGTGCCGATGATGAACATCGTTAACGGCGGCGTGCATGCCGACAATCCCATCGATTTCCAGGAAATCATGGTGATGCCGGTGGGGGCTGCGACCTTCGCCGAGGGCCTGCGCGCCGGCGCGGAGATTTTCCACACCCTCAAGAGCGAACTGAAGAAGGCCGGCCACAACACCAATGTCGGCGACGAGGGCGGCTTCGCGCCCAACCTGCCGTCGGCGGACGCCGCGCTCGACTTCGTCATGAGCGCCATCGCCAAGGCCGGTTACAAGGCCGGCGGCGATGTCATGCTGGCGCTCGACTGCGCCGCCACCGAATTCTTCAAGAACGGCTCCTATGTCTATGAGGGCGAGAAGAAAACCCGGTCGCGCTCGGAGCAGGCGAAGTATCTGGCCGACCTCGTCTCGCGCTATCCGATCGTGTCCGTCGAGGACGGCATGGCGGAAGACGACATGGACGGCTGGAAGGAACTTACCAATCTGATTGGCGGCAAGGTCCAGCTCGTTGGTGACGACCTGTTCGTCACCAACGTCGCGCGCCTCGCCGACGGCATCAAGAAGGGCCTCGGCAACTCGATCCTGGTGAAGGTCAATCAGATCGGTTCGCTGACGGAAACGCTGGCCGCGGTCGAGATGGCCCACAAGGCCGGCTACACCGCGGTGATGTCGCATCGTTCCGGCGAGACCGAGGATTCCACCATCGCCGATCTCGCGGTGGCCACCAATTGCGGGCAGATCAAGACCGGTTCGCTGGCCCGCGCCGACCGCACCGCGAAGTACAACCAGTTGCTGCGCATCGAGCAGGATCTCGGCAGCCAGGCGAAATACGCCGGCCGCAGCGCGCTGCGGGCGCTGTCGTAAATCCGCTCCAAACGCGGGCGATGGGTCTTGCACTTGCGCGCCCGTCGCCCATACTCGGCCAGTCCCCTCATCGTGGAGATGCAGAATGAATCAGGTCGCATCCGTTCATCGGCAAAACTACGCGACGGACTCCGCGCGGCTCGTTGACCACATCGCCGCCGCGGTCAGCGCGGCGGAGGTCGGTTCCAAGCCGTTCCACCACATCAAGCTGAGCAACATCTTCCCGGCGGATGTCTACGCCGCGATGCTCGATGCGATGCCGGAAGCATCGGACTATCGTCCGATGAGCGGCCGCAGCAAGCAGACCGACGGCAACCACACCCGCGTCAAGATCGACCTGTTCCCCGAATACATCCGGCATCTGCCGCCGGGGAAGCTGGAACTGTGGAAGCTGGTCGGCAGCGCGCTGTGCTCCGAGCCGGTGAAAGGGGCGTTCCGCCGCATGCTCGCGCCCGGCCTGGAAAAGCGTTTCGGCAAGGACTTCATGTCGGTGGGGATGTATCCGATCCCGATCCTCACCCGCGACATTCCCGGCTACCGTATTCCGCCGCACACCGACACCCACTGGAAGGGCATCACCGTGCAGCTCTATCTGCCGCGCGACGAGGCCAACACCGACATCGGCACCATTTTCCACGACGTGCTGCCGGATGGCAGCATGCCGAAAGCGACGCAGATGCGGTTCGCGCCGAATTCCGGCTATGCCTTCGCGGTGGGAGACGATAGCTGGCATTCTGCCGACCCGGTGCACGATCGCGTCAAGACGCGCGACAGCATCCTGTTGACTTATTTCGTCGACAAGGGGCCGCTGCTGGTCCTGCGCAATCGCGGCAAGCGAATCGGTAACTTCATTCTCAACGAAGTCCGCAATCGCACCTGATCTGCATCCGGCTTACTTGCGTTCCGGTGCGAGCCCGGCAACATGCGCCCGAAACCCAAATCAATAATCGGGAACGGGATACAATGATGCACGGGCCGCTTGCTGGAATTAAGGTGATCGAAATCGGACAGGCGCTGGCGGGACCGCTTGCCGGCGCGATTATGGCGGACATGGGCGCCACGGTCATCAAGATCGAAAAGCCCGATGGCGGCGACGACGCGCGCGGCTGGGGACCGCCCTTCATCGAGGACGCCTCGATCATGTTTCACATCACCAACCGCAACAAGCGGTCGGTGACGCTGGACATGAAGGATGCCGGCGACATCGAGAAGCTGAAGGCGCTGGTGCGCGACGCCGATATCCTGATTCAGAATCTGCGCTCGGGCGTGGTCGCCGATCTCGGCGTCGGCCCGGAGCAGATGCAGGCCGTCAATCCGCGCCTGATCTATTGCTCGATCTGGGCGTTCGGGCCGAGCGGCCCGCTGTCGCGCGCGCCGGGCTTCGATCCGCTGTTGCAGGCGTTCGGCGGCGTGATGATGCAGACCGGACGGCATGAAGACCCGCCGACGTTCTGCGCGCCTCCCATCAACGACAAGGCGACGGCGCAATGGTGCGTCATCGGCGCGCTGGCGGCGCTGCAGCAGCGCCAGGTCACCGGGAAGGGCTGCGTCATCGACACCTCGCTGCTCGACACCGCGGCGGCGTGGGTGGATTCTGCGCTGGCGACCTATCATGTCACTGGCGAGCTGTCGCAGCGGACCGGAACCGCGACGCCGTCCATCGTGCCGTATCAGGTGTTCGAGACTGCCGACCTTCCGATGGTGATCGCGGCCGGCTACGACCGCCTGTTCCACAAGCTTGCCGCAGCCCTCGGCTTTCCCGAATGGGCCAGCGATCCGCGCTTCGCGCTGGGCAGGGACCGCGTCGCGCACCGCGACGTGCTGATCGGCCTGATCGCCGGTGTGGTGCGGACGCGCTCGCGTGCGGAATGGATCGCCGTCTTCCAGGCGGTCGGCGTGCCGTGCAGCCCGGTCAACACTATCGCCGAACTGGAGCAGACCGAACAGTTCAAGGCATCCGATCTGATGCGCGCGCTGCCGGGCAGCGGCCTGCGCGTGATCGGCTTGCCGATCGCGTTCGACGGGCAGCGGCCGCATCCCCATTCGGGCGCACCGAAGCTCGGCGAGCACAACGACGAGATTCTCGGGGTCAGCGGATGGGTCGCGCCGTGACGCGGTATCCATGACGCGGATGTGATCGCCGGGGGCGGAGTGCCGGGATCAATGCACTTGCATCTTTCTCCGGAGGAAACTAACCGGGTCTCCGGTCGTTTCCGGACGTCGTCCGGCATTCATCCCTCCACCGTTGATAAGGATCATCCATGGCCTATCGCGTCGCCGTCATCGTCGGCAGCCTCCGCAAGGAGGCGTTCTCGCTCAGGATTGCCCAGGCATTCGGCAAGCTCGCACCGCCGTCGCTCGCCCTCGACATCGTGACGCTGCACGGCCTGTCGTTCTTCAACCAGGACCTCGAGGCGACGCCACCCGCCGACTGGCTGGCGTTCCGCGACAAGATCCAGCAGTCCGACGCGGTGCTGTTCGTGACGCCGGAATACAACCGCTCGATTTCCGGCGTGCTGAAAAACGCCATCGACGTGGGCTCGCGGCCCTCCGGCAAAAGCTCATTCAAGGACAAGCCGATCGGCATCGTCAGCAATTCGCCGGGCGCGCTCGGCGGCGTCTGCGCGGCGATGAACCTCAAGCAGATCCTGCCGGGCTATTGCGGCCCGATCATGCAGCAGCCGGAAATCTACCTGGGGCAGGTCGGCGATGCCTTCGATGACAAGGGCAACCTCGTCAAGGAATCGCTGGAGAAGGTGATGAAGCAGTATATCGACGCCTTCGCCGCCTGGGTCGCCAAGCACAAGGCGTAACGTCCCGGCGACGCGATGCGGGCGGCCCGGCGTTAGCATTGGATTAACCGGGCTGTCGCATCGTGGGGGCATGGTTTCACGCTCCCGACTCAAAGCCGTCATGACCGGCCTCGCGCTCTATGCGATCGCGACGGCGCTGATCGCCTATTTCGGCGTCAACGCCTACACCGGGCGGTATGGCCTCAATGCGCGTCAGGAGCTCGATCAGGAAATCGTGCAGCTCACTGCCGAACTGGCCCGGCTGAAAAGCGAACGGGCGGCGGCCGAGCATCGCGTGTCGTCGCTGCGCTCCGACCGGCTCGACCCCGACATGCTCGACGAGCGGACGCGCTATCAGCTCGACTATGTGCATCCGCGCGACATCGTGCGCATGACCACGTCGAACTGAGTTTCAAGTTTCAAAAAACATCTGCTTTCGATCTTAAAATTTCGCGTGTTGCGTTGCGTCATAGTTGGATGTGGCGACCGCGCACGCGGTCCTTTCAAGGCGATGTGAGTTAGAGTAGAGAGAAAGACCCGCTCTCTCATCCGGACACCACATGGCTTCCTCAAAAGAAACCGCCTCAGCGAAGAAAAGCGGCGCCAAAGACGCGGCACGGGCCGCGGGCAATGGCTCCGGTCATCCCAACAGCATCACCTTCACCAAGGAGCAGGAGCTTCAGGCATTTCACGACATGATGCTGATCCGCCGCTTCGAGGAAAAGGCGGGACAGCTTTACGGCATGGGCGCGATCGGCGGTTTCTGCCATCTCTACATCGGCCAGGAAGCGGTCGTGGTGGGCGTGCAGATGGCCCTCCAGCCGGGCGACCAGATTATCACCAGCTACCGTGACCATGGCCATATGCTTGCCACCGGCATGGAGGCCAAGGGCGTGATGGCCGAGCTCACCGGCCGCCAGGCGGGATATTCCAAGGGCAAGGGCGGCTCCATGCACATGTTCAGCAAGGAGAAGGCCTTCTACGGCGGCCACGGCATCGTCGGCGCGCAGGTGCCGCTGGGAACGGGGCTCGCCTTCGCCAACAAATATCGCGGCAACAAGAATGTCGCGGTGGCGTATTTCGGCGACGGCGCCGCCAATCAGGGCCAGGTCTACGAGAGCTTTAACATGGCGGAGCTGTGGAAGCTTCCCGTGATCTACGTCATCGAGAACAACCGCTACGCCATGGGCACCTCGGTAACCCGCTCCTCGGCGCAGACCGACTTCTCCAAGCGCGGCGTGTCGTTCAACATCCCGGGCGAACAGGTCGACGGCATGGACGTCCGCGCCGTCAAGGCCGCGGCCGACCGGGCGGTGCAGTGGTGCCGCGAGGGCAACGGGCCCTACATTCTGGAGATGCAGACCTACCGTTACCGCGGCCACTCGATGTCCGATCCGGCGAAGTACCGCACCCGCGAGGAGGTGGACAAGGTCCGCCACGACAGCGACCCGATCGAACAGGTGCGGCTGCGCCTGCTCGAACTCAAGGTCAGCGAGCAGGACCTCAAGGCGATCGACGCGGATGTCCGCGAGATCGTCAACGCGGCGGCCGACTTCGCCCAGCGCGAGCCGGAGCCGGATGTGTCCGAACTCTACACCGACATTTACCGATAAGCGCGGAGCGACCATGCCGATCCAGATTCTCATGCCCGCGCTATCGCCGACCATGGAGAAGGGCAACCTCGCCAAGTGGCTCAAGAAGGAGGGCGACGCCATCAAGTCCGGCGACGTCATCGCCGAGATCGAGACCGACAAGGCGACCATGGAAGTCGAGGCCACCGACGAGGGCACCCTCGGCAAGATCCTGATCCCGGAAGGCACGGCGGACGTCGCCGTCAACACGCCGATCGCCACCATCCTCGCCGATGGCGAGACCGCCGCCGATCTCGCCAAGGCCCCGGCAGCCACACCCGCTCCGCAGGCCGCTGCCGCTCCGGCTGCCGCCGAGAGCGCTCCCGCGCCCGCCGCCGCTGCGGAGTCCGTGGCCGCGCCCGCGGTGCAGGCTGCCGCCGATCCCGAGATTCCGCCCGGCACCGAGATGGTGAAGATGACGGTGCGCGAGGCGCTGCGCGACGCCATGGCCGAGGAAATGCGCCGCGACGAAGACGTGTTCGTCATGGGCGAGGAAGTCGCCGAGTATCAGGGCGCCTACAAGATCACCCAGGGCCTGTTACAGGAATTCGGCGCGCGGCGCGTGATCGACACTCCGATCACCGAGCACGGTTTTGCCGGCGTCGGCATCGGCGCGGCCTTCGCCGGGCTGAAGCCGATCGTCGAGTTCATGACCTTCAACTTCGCCATGCAGGCGATCGACCAGATCATCAACTCCGCGGCCAAGACGCTGTATATGTCCGGCGGACAGATGGGCTGCTCCATCGTGTTCCGCGGGCCGAACGGTGCGGCGGCGCGCGTCGCCGCCCAGCACAGCCAGGACTATTCGGCGTGGTATTCGCAGATCCCCGGCCTCAAGGTGGTTGCGCCGTATTCCGCCGCCGACGCCAAGGGCCTGCTCAAGGCCGCGATCCGCGACCCCAATCCGGTGATCTTCCTCGAGAACGAAATCCTCTACGGCCACACCGGCGAGGTGCCGAAGCTCGACGATTACGTCGTTCCCATCGGCAAGGCGCGCATCGCGCGGCCGGGCAAGGACGTGACCCTGATCGCGTGGTCGAACGGCATGACCTACGCGCTCGGCGCGGCCGAGGAGCTTGCCAAGGAGGGCATCGAGGCCGAGGTCATCGATCTGCGCACCCTGCGCCCGATGGACACCGAAACCATCCTCGCCTCGGTGAAGAAGACCGGGCGCGCGGTGGCGGTGGAAGAGGGCTGGCAGCAGTCCGGCGTCGGCGCCGAGATCGCGGCGCGGATCATGGAGCAGGCGTTCGATTATCTCGACGCGCCGGTAGGGCGCGTGTCCGGCAAGGACGTGCCGATGCCCTACGCCGCCAACCTCGAAAAACTCGCTCTGCCGTCGGTGGCCGAAGTGGTCGCCGCCGCCAAGGCCGTTTGTTATCGCTGAGCTGGCAAATGACGACGCAATCAACTCGGTGTCCCGGACGCGATGCGGCGCGCAAGCGCTGCTTCGCAGAGCCGGGACCGTCACGGAATGTAACGATCCCGGGTCTGCAGCGCATCACGTCGTGCTGCGCAGCGCCCGGGACACCAGCCATTTGCGGTGAGGTCTGATATGCCGATCAATATTCTGATGCCCGCGCTGTCGCCCACGATGGAAAAGGGCAACCTTGCCAAGTGGCTCAAGAAGGAAGGCGACCAGGTCAAGTCCGGCGATGTCATCGCCGAGATCGAGACCGACAAGGCCACCATGGAAGTCGAGGCGGTGGACGAAGGCACCATCGCCAAGATCCTGGTGCCGGAAGGCACGCAGGACGTGCCGGTCAACACCATGATCGCGGTGCTGGCCGCCGATGGCGAGGACGTGAAAGCGGCGGCCGCCGGCGGCGGTGCGGCTCCGGCCTCGACTGCCTCCGGCACCCCCTCACCCCAACCCTCTCCCCCGAGGGGAGAGGGGGCGGCGCCTGCATCTGCGGGAGCATCGAGCGCATCGGCGGCGGCGTCTCCGTCTTCACCTCTCCCCGTGGGGGAGAGGTCGGCTGCGCAGCAGCCGGGTGAGGGGGCTCGAAGCCCCGCCAGCAACGGCGCGCGCGTGTTCGCCTCGCCGCTGGCGCGCCGTCTCGCCAAGGACGCCGGCATCGATGTGGCGCGCATCACCGGCAGCGGCCCGCATGGCCGCATCGTCGCCAAGGATGTCGAGGCGGCGAAGTCCGGCAAGGGCCTCAAGCCGGCCGCCGCTGCGGCCGCTCCGGCGGCAGGCGGGGGAGCCGCGCCGGCGATGTCGGACCCGCAGATCCTCGCGCTGTACGAGGAGGGCACCTTCGAGAGCGTGCCGCACGACTCCATGCGCCGGACCATCGCGCAGCGCCTCACGGCGGCGACCAATTCGATGCCGACGTTCTACCTGACGGTGGACTGCGACCTCGGCAAGCTCAACGCGGCGCGCGAGGAGATCAACGCTGCCGCCGGCAAGAACAAGGACGGCAAGCCGCTCTACAAGCTCTCGGTCAACGACTTCGTCATCAAGGCGATGGCGCTGGCGTTGCAGAAGATCCCCGAGGCCAACGTGTCGTGGACCGAGGCGGCGATGCTGCGCCACAAGCACTCCGACATCGGCGTCGCTGTGGCGTTGCCGTTCGGCCTGATCACGCCGATCATCCGCCAGGCCGAGATCAAGACGCTGTCGGCGATCTCCAGCGAGATGAAGGACCTCGCCGCGCGCGCCAAGGCCAAGAAGCTCAAGCCCAACGAATATCAGGGCGGCTCGTCCTCGGTGTCGAACCTCGGCATGTACGGCATCAAGGACTTCACCGCGGTGATCAATCCGCCGCAGTCCTCGATCCTCGCGGTCGGCACCGGCGAGGAGCGGGCGGTGGTGCGCAATGGCCAGATCGTCGCGGCGTCGATGATGAGCGTGACGCTGTCCTGCGATCACCGCGCCATCGACGGCGCACTCGGCGCGGAACTGATCACGGCGTTCAAGAAGCTGATCGAAAATCCCGTGATGATGGTGGTGTGATTTTTTCCCTCTCCCCTTGCGGGAGAGGGAGGCGGCTGCAACTTGCCGGGTGAGGGGGCATGCGCCTGCGTGTAGCGACATCGAAGCGCACCGTCGTGAGAATCCTTGGTGCGAAAGTCCTCGGCGCAAACGCGGCTGATGACGTGTGATGCCCGGCGGGACGAGATGGACCCAGTCGGTGCTGGCGGGCGCGGCGATGATCGTGCTGTCCGCCGCCGTGACCGCGCAGGCCCAGCAGATCAGGCCGCGCGTGGTCAGGCTGGCCAGCGTGCCGAAGGCCGTGCTGTTTATCGGCAACAGCTATTTCTACTACAACAACAGCCTGCACGATCACCTGCTTCATCTGCTGCGCGCTGCCGATCCCGCCGGTTCCTATGCGGCGACGTCCGCGACCATCAGCGATGCCTCGCTCAGCCAGCATAATGTGGATGCGCTTCTTTCGGCGCAGCGGCGGCATGGTCCGGCGGCAAAAGGGGGCGACAGCGGCAAGCCGTTCGACGCCGTGATCATGGCGGATTGCAGCTGGTGCGCGGTCGATCCGAAGCGAAAGCCGCCGTTCGCCGCGGTTGTCGCGCACAACAGCGCCATCGTCCGCAGGCATGGCGCGGTGCCCATTCTGTTCATGACCTGGGCCTATGCCGACAGACCCGAGATGACCGCGAAGCTGGAGGCGGCCTATACGGCGGCGGGCAATGCCAGCGATGCGCTGGTGATTCCGGCCGGACTGGCCTTCGCGCGGGCGCGTCAGCGCCGGCCCGAACTGGCGCTCCAGATGCCGGACAGAAGCCATCCCAGTCTGGCGGGGACTTATCTCGCGGCCTGCGTGGTGATGGCCTCGGTCTATCGGCGCTCACCGGTGGGCAATCCCTACCACGCGGACCTCGACGACCGGACCGCGGCGTTTCTGCAGGACGTCGCATGGTCAACCGTGCAAGACTACTATCGACAATAATGCGCCCTCGGGCGAATGGAGTTCTTTATGGCTGATACTTCCTTCGACGTCGTCGTCATCGGCTCCGGTCCCGGCGGATACGTCACCGCCATCCGCGCGGCGCAGCTCGGCTTCAAGACCGCCATTGTCGAGAAGGCGTATCTCGGCGGCATCTGCAACAACTGGGGCTGCATCCCGACCAAGGCGCTGCTGCGCTCGGCGGAAATCTATCACTACATGACGCATGCCAAGGATTACGGCCTGTCGGCGGACAACGTGTCGTTCGATCCGAAAGCCGTGATCGCGCGCTCGCGCGCGGTGGTGAAGCGCCTCAACGGCGGCGTCGAATTCCTGATGAAGAAGAACAAGATTTCGATCATCTGGGGCGAGGCGACGCTGGAGGCGCCGGGCAAGTTCACGGTGAAGAAGTCCGCCGCCGAAGCGCCCAAGGGATCACTGGGCGAGGGCAGCTACAGCGCCAAGCACATCATCGTCGCCACCGGCGCGCGGCCGCGCGCGCTGCCGGGACTGGAGGGCGACAAGAAGCTGGTCTGGACCTATTTCGAGGCGATGAACCCGGACAAGTTTCCGAAGTCGCTGCTGGTGGTCGGCTCCGGCGCCATCGGCATCGAGTTCGCCTCGTTCTACCGCACCCTCGGCGCCGAGGTGACGGTGGTCGAGGTGCTGCCGCAGATCCTGCCGGTGGAAGACGCCGAGATCGCCGGGCTGGCGCGCAAGCAGTTCGAGAAGCAGGGCATCAAGGTGATGTCCGGCACCAAGGTCACCAAGCTCGACAAGAAGGCCGACAGCGTGGTCGCCACCATCGACGACGGCAAGAAGCCGTTCACGCTGGAAGTCGAGCGCGTCATCTCGGCGGTGGGCGTGGTCGGCAACATCGAGGGCTTCGGGTTGGAGAAGCTCGGGGTGAAGACCGATCGCGGCTGCATCGTCATCGACGCCTATGGCAAAACCAACGTGCCGGGCATCTACGCCATCGGCGACGTCGCCGGTCCGCCCATGCTGGCGCACAAGGCCGAGCACGAGGGCATCATCTGCGTCGAGGCCATCAAGGGCCTGCATCCGCACCCGATGGACAAGACGCTCATTCCCGGCTGCACCTATTGCCATCCGCAGATCGCATCCGTCGGTCTCACCGAGGCCAAGGCGAAGGAGGCGGGCAGGGACATCCGCGTCGGCCGCTTCCCCTTCGTCGGCAACGGCAAGGCCATCGCCCAGGGCGAGGATCAGGGTCTGGTCAAGGTGATCTTCGACAAGAAGACCGGCCAGTTGCTCGGCGCGCATATGGTCGGCCACGAGGTCACCGAACTCATTCAGGGCTTCGTGGTGGCGATGAACCTCGAGACCACCGAGGAGGAGCTGTTCCACACCATCTTCCCGCATCCGACCATTTCGGAGACGATGAAGGAGGCCGTGCTCGACGCCTACGGCCGCGTCCTCAACATGTGATTGCGCCGATCGGCGCAACGTCCGGAAAGCCCGGCCGGCCAGCACCTCGCAGAGGGTGCGGCGGGTTGTCGCAGATTGCTCGCCGGCGTTTTCAATCGACGAAAGATTGAGCCGGCGGCACTCCTTCCCGATTTCGCTCGGACGATCGGCCTGCTATCACGCGCCGCGGCTGAGGGTTGGAACTGCCTGACATGGACCCGCTTCTGGATGCGGCGATCGACCGGGTTTACGAGTGCGCCATGGCGCCCTCGCAATGGCCGCTGACGCTTCAGAAGGTCGCCGACTGTTTCGGCGATGTCGGCTGCATCCTGCTCTACAGCCGCGACGACGGCAGCTACGGCGTGATCCAGTCGCCATCGCTCGATCAGGTGGTTGCGTCCTACATGGCGGATGGCTGGAATTCGCGCGACATCCGCGCCATCCACGCCCGCGAACGCGGCTATTTCTTCGGCCGCGACGTGATCACAGAGCGCGATGTCGTCACCGAGCAGGAGATGGCGAGCGATCCGTACTATACGGAATTTCTCTCCGGGTTCGGGTTGAAATACTTCGCCGCGGCGATGGTGTCGCCGGATGCGCATACCGAGGTGGCCCTGAGCGTCCAGCGCGCCTCCGGCAAGCCCGCCTACACCGACGACGAGCTGTCGCGGCTGGCGATCATCGGCAGGCACGTCGAACGCGCCTTGCGCCTGAGCATTCGCCTGCTCGACGAGGGATTGGCCAAGAACGGGCTGGCCAATGCGCTGACGCGGCTGGATGCCGGGGTTTTCATTCTCGATGCGCTCGGACGCGTCAAATTTTCCAATGCCGCGGCCGAGAAATTCGTGGGCAATGGCGTCGACATCGGCAGCGACGTGAAGCTGAGGTTCGCGCTGCCCCATGACGTCGCGCCGAAAACGGGCCGCGGATCGCTCATCGAGCTTCTGCCCCATCATCAGCGCCCGATCCAGATTCAGCGGCCGGGAACGAGCCGGCCGCTGATGGCCTATCTTCTGCCCGTGCCGCAGTCCGCCAATCCGGCCCACGATTTCCTGTCGCATGCGCGCGCGATCGTGCTGCTGATCGATCCCGCCGGGGCGCCGCCGGACCCCGCGCTGATCCGCGATCTGCTGGGGCTGACGCTGGCGGAATCGAAGGTCGCAGCCCTGGTCGGCTCCGGGGCCGCGCCGCGGGATGCGGCCGAGAAGCTCGGCGTCGCCGAGGACACCGTCCGCAAGGCGCTGAAAAGCGTGTTCGCGAAAACCGGGGTATCGCGCCAGAGCGAACTCGCCTCGCTGATGGCGCGGCTGGCGCTCAGGAAAGCCGATTAGGGCGGTTTTGGCTGAAACGAAATCATCCTTCGTCATGCCCGGCCTGGTGCCGGGCATCCACGTCTTACGAGTTTCAACGCAATAAGACGTGGATGGTGGGTGCGCAGGCTGCCTCGGGTCGCGGTCTTGTCGTTATCCACTCCACGAAGTCCTGGTTTCGCGAGCCGGGGGGACGGCGGCCCGAGAAGATTTGACGCCTGTAGTCGCCGGCCGGACAGAGGGGATGCTTTGCCGGGAAGGGGCCCGCGTTTTCCCAATCCGGCGCCAGGCCCCCGACCGAAGCGAGATCAGTCGGCTGGATGCGACCGGCTGCGGCGAGGCGAAGCACGCAGGCGCATCCCGATCGGCGTTGGCGTTTTGGGCGACCACGTCGCGGATGGTTGCCGCGGCGCAACGATTGTTGCGTGCCTACAACACTTCGTGAACATTTAACCGTCGCCTCAGGACGCCCTTGCGCGCGCCGCGATTTAGCCACACCCCTCCATGAATTCTTATCTCGTTAAGCCGATGGCTGCGGCGCCAGCGAAGGGCATGGAAGATCCCGCCTGTTTGCAAGGGTTTTCCGCTTCACGGTAGCCGACGGCAAGGGTTCATGATGGACGCGACGACCACCATCAAGGCGAGGCTGCCGGTTCGCTCCGGCAGGGCGGAAGGGCGGGTCGGGACGTGGTCACGCATGCGGGCGTGGCGGGTGAGAAAGAGTGTTATGCGGACGTTTGATCGCATCGGCATTGTCGCGGCCCTGAGTGTTGCGGTGTTGGCAACGCATCCGGCTGCTGCCTTCGAAGGCACGACTCCGGGCAGCCAGGACGCCGCGCTGCCGGTGGTCGCCGCTCCCACCGGGGTGGCGGTGATCAAGAAGCCGGTGCCCCCGGCCGACATTCCCCAGCCGGCGTCGCTGACGGCCTTGCAATACGCCGCCGAGGGCGGCCATCCCGTTGCCCAGTGGAAGCTCGGGCGGATGTACGCCAAGGGCGACGGCGTCGCCCAGGACGACCTGCGCGCCTACGACTACTTCAGCCGGATCGCCAATGCCCACGCCGAGGACAGCCCGTCGGCGCCGCAGGCCTCGATCGTCGCCAACGCCTTCGTGGCGCTCGGCCGCTATTACGTCTCGGGCATCCCCAATACCCGCGTGAAGGCCGATCCGGAGCGGGCGCGGGAGATGTTCTCCTACGCCGCCTCGTATTTCGGCAATGCCGAGGCCCAGTACAATCTGGCCCGGATGTATCTCGATGGCGTCGGCATGCCGCGCGACACCAAATACGGCATCCGCTGGCTCGGCCTCGCCGCCCGCAAGGGGCAGCACCAGGCCCAGGCGCTGCTCGGGCAGATGCTGTGCAGCGGCGACCGCCTGCCGCGGCAGACCGCCCGCGGCCTGATGTGGCTGACGCTGGCGCAGGACAGCGCCACGGCGGACGAGACCTGGATCAAGGACAGCTACAAGACCGCGCTGGCCAAGGCCACCGATGATGACCGCGCCATGGCGTTGCAGATGCTGGAGCGCTGGGTTCAGGGCAGGCGGGATTGATGTAACGCGTCTCGCGCCACTGCGTTGTTCCATCGCGGCTAGGCGGGCTTCCTCATTCGCCGCTGAATGGCGGAGACAAGCGATGTAAACGTCGCGCTGTGCAATTCGCTTGCGCCGAAGCGACGTCTTTCGCCGGCCTCCCATCCGAACCAGTGCCGTTCAGAAATATCGTGGTGGCGTCCCCCCTTGTCTGTCAGACGACAGATACGTCCTCCGAATCTTTCGTAAACGATGAGACCGGTGAGGTCGGAAAGGGCGACGTGGCCTTTGGAATCGCCGTCGCGCCAATGAAAAATATCGCTATTGAGCCAGAAAGCCTGCTTTTTCCGAAAGGGAGAAGGCCGGGAAACATGGCCGTATTTGCTGAACTCCTGCATGTCCATGATCAAAACCCGCGATGACGGTATCGAGCGCGACGGCGGTCCGAGATCAGGAGCAATTGTTGACGCCGTGCTCAACTCAAATCCAGATCGATCCACACCGGCACGTGGTCGGACGCCTTTTCCCAGCCGCGGACGTGGCGGTCGATCCCGGCGTTGGTCAGCCGGTCGGCGGCCTGCGGCGACAGCAGCAGGTGGTCGATCCGGATGCCGTTGTTCTTCGGCCAGGCGCCGCCCTGATAGTCCCAGAAGGTATACTGGCCCGGCGCGTCGGTGACCGCGCGGATGGCGTCGGTGAGGCCGAGATCGAGCAGGGCGCGGAACCGCTCGCGGGTCTTGGGCAGGAACAGGGCGTCGCCGGCCCAGGCGGCGGGGTTGTGGACGTCCTCGGCCGCCGGGATGACGTTGAAATCCCCCGCCAGCACCAGCGGCTGCTCGTCCTTCAGCCGCTCCCGCGCGTACCGGGTGAGCCTTTCCATCCACTTGATCTTATAGGGATATTTTTCGGTGTCGGGCGGGTTGCCGTTGGGCAGATAGAGGCAGGCGACGCGCAGCGACCCGCCTTTGTACGACACCACGCCTTCGAGAAAGCGGGCATGGAGGTCGTCGGGATCGCCAGCGAGCCGGGGAGTGGTTTCGTCGAAGCGGAACTTGGACAACAGCGCCACGCCGTTGAAGGTCTTCTGACCGTGGGTCACCACGTTGTAGCCCAGCGCCTCGATCGGCTCGCGCGGGAAGGCCTCGTCCATGCACTTGATTTCCTGCAGGCAGACGATGTCGGGGGAACGTTCCTGCAGCCATGCCAGCAGGTGGTCGAGCCGCTGACGGATGGAATTGACGTTCCAGGTGGCGATGCGCATGGCCGAATTCCGTAAGGTAAATTAGTGTGGTGGTTCGCAAGTCCGCAACATTTTCTCAGCCCGTCCAATTGCGGCCTTGCGAACCAAAACCACACTAGAATTATAGTCTCTAGTGTCCTTTTGAATCCGAAGTTCGCTAAGGAGCGCGCTGCAAAATGAGGCGAACTTCGGATTCAGGACACTAGGAGATTGCCAAGAATTAAGCCGCCAGCCGTACCACGAATGGCGCGGCTGTGATAAGCCGGATGCAAATTCTGCTGGAAAACCAGCGCCAAACGAAGGGGTGGCGGAACGCGGCCGGGCTCGCAGCATGGCGGGGCCGGGGGCACGCTGCAGACAGGTATGACGAGACAAGTATTCGGAACGCGCACGGTTGTGATCGTGGGGCTTTGCGTCGTGGCGGCGGCCGCCTATGCGTCGCGGGGAATGTGGAGCGGCGGCAATTCGCAGGCCAAGGCCCCGCCGCGGCCGCGCGTGGTCTCCGTCGAAATTTCCCGGGCGGAGCGCAAGCCGGTTCCGCTCGATGTCGATTCCATCGGCACGGTGACGCCGATCTCCAGCGTTGCGCTGAAATCCCGGCTCGAAACCACCATCGTCGGGGTGCATTTCGAGGACGGCGCGCGGGTGAAGGAGGGCGACCTGCTGTTCACACTGGACGCGCGCCAGCTCGACGCGCAGATCGCGCAGGCCGAAAGCAACCTGGCCCGCGACCGCACCCAGCTCGCCGCCGCCGAGCGGGACCTCAAGCGCTACACCGAACTGATCGGCAAGGGCGCCACCACGCAGGTCAACGTCGACAACGCCCAAACCGCCTCCGACAACGCGGCGGCGACGATCCAAGCCGACGAGGCGTTGCGCGACAACCTGAAAGTCCAGAGGAGCTTTACCCGGATCACCGCGCCGATCAGCGGCCGCATCAGCGCCGCGTCGGTGAAGGTCGGCAATTTCGTCCGTCCGGCGGACCTGACGCCGCTCGCCACCATCAATCAGATGGCCCCGGTCTACGTCACTTTCGCCGTGCCCCAGCGGGTGCTGAGCGATCTGCGCGACGCCATGAAGACCGGTCAGCCGTCGGTGAAGGCGACCATCCCCGGCAACGGCCGCTCGGAAACCGGCACCATCGCCATGGTGGAGAACACCGTCGATCCCACCACCGGCATGGTGACCGTGCGCGGCGTGATGGGTAACGACAGCGAACTGCTGTGGCCGGGCATTCTGGTCAACACCCGCCTCACCATCCGCACCGAGGAGGCGGTGATCGTGCCGTCCGTGGGGGTGCAGCGCAGCCAGACCGGCAACTTCGTGTTCGTGGTGCGCGACGGCAAGGCCCATGTCCAGCCCGTTACCATCAGTCGCACGTTCCAGGGCCTGTCGGTGATCGACACCGGCCTTCAGGGCGGGGAAGATATCGTGGTGGACGGCCAGTTGCTGCTCTCCAATGGCACGGCGGTGGAACCGCGCGTTCGCAAGGCCGGAGCTTAATTGATGACCCTGTCGGAGCTTTGCATCCGCCGGCCGGTGATGACGACGCTGATGACGGCGTCCATCATCGCATTCGGCGTGTTCGCCTTCCGCCTGCTGCCGGTGTCGGCGCTGCCGAAGGTGGATTTCCCGACCATCGCGGTGACGGCGACCCTGCCGGGCGCGAGCGCCGACACCATGGCCGCCTCGGTCGCGGGCCCGATCGAGCGCCAGCTGTCGACGATTGCCGGCATTTCATCGATGTCGTCGATGTCCTCGATGGGCACCAGCGTCATCACCATCCAGTTCGACCTCAACCGCAACATCGACGGCGCCGCGCTCGACGTGCAGACCGCGCTGACCATCGCCCAGCGCCGCCTGCCGGTGGAGATGATCATCCCGCCGACCTTCCGCAAAGTGAACCCGGCGGACTTCCCGGTGCTGTTCATTTCGCTCAGCTCGGACACGCTGCCGCTGTCCGCCGTCAACGAATACGGCGACATCACCATCGCGCAGACGTTGTCGCAGATTCCGGGCGTGGCGCAGGTGCTGATCTACGGCGCGCAGAAATTCGCCGTGCGGGTGCAGGCCGATCCCGAGGCGGCGGCGGCGCGCGGCCTGTCGATGGAGGATATTCGCGCCGCGGTGACCCGCGCCAACTCCTCGACGCCGGTGGGAACGATCAGCGGTCCCAAGCAGGACATCGCGTTGCAGGCGTCCGGCCAGCTCGACAAGGCGGCCGACTACCGGCAGGTGGTGGTGGCGTGGCGCAACGGCTCGCCGGTGAAGCTCGACGAGGTCGCCCGCATCTACGACAGCGTCGAAAACGACAAGATCGCCACCTGGTTCAACGGCACGCGCTCGATCGTGCTGGCGATCCAGAAGCAGCCGGACGCCAATACGGTGGCGGTGGTGGACGCGGTGAAGGCCAAGCTGCCGATGCTGCGCGCCCAGATTCCGCCGTCGGTGAACATGAACGTGACGCTCGACCGCTCGGTGTCGATCCGCGAATCCGTCGCCGACGTGCAGGAGACGCTGCTGATCGCGGTCGGCCTCGTCATCGTCGTGATCT
This sequence comes from Bradyrhizobiaceae bacterium, assembly GCA_020544565.1. Classification (GTDB taxonomy): domain Bacteria; phylum Pseudomonadota; class Alphaproteobacteria; order Rhizobiales; family Xanthobacteraceae; genus Afipia. The sequence continues at coordinate 1,295,727 of CP078014.1, read as the reverse complement.
TCCTGTTCCTGCGCTCGGCCTCTGCCACCTTCATTCCGGCGCTGGCGGTGCCGATCTCGGTGCTCGGCACCTGCGCGGTGATGTACGTGCTCGATTATTCGATCAACAACATGACGCTGCTGGCGCTGACGCTGTCGGTCGGCTTCGTGGTGGACGACGCCATCGTCATGCTCGAGAACATCATGCGCCACATCGAGGAGGGGATGAACCCCTACGAGGCGGCGCTGAAGGGCTCGCGCGAGATCGGCTTCACCATTCTGTCCATCACCTTCTCGCTGATCGCGGTGTTCATCCCGGTGCTGCTGATGGGCGGCATCGTCGGCCGCGTGTTCCGCGAATTCGCGGTGACGATTTCGGTCGCCATTCTCGTCTCCGGTTTCGTGTCGCTGACGCTGACGCCGATGCTGTGCGCGCGGGTGCTGAAACCGCACGATCCGAACCACCGCCCGAACTTCGTGCTGCGCGGCTTCGAGGCGATGTTCAATTCCTGGCTGCGCGCCTACGAATGGGCGCTGGACCGGGTGCTGGCCTACAAGTCCCTCATGCTGCTGGTGACCTTCGCCACCCTCGGCGCCACCATCTGGCTCTATGTCATCGTGCCCAAGGGCTTCTTCCCGCAGGAGGACACCGGCTTCCTGTCCGGCGTCACCGAGGCCGCGACCGATACCTCCTTCGAGGCGATGAGCCAGCGCCAGAAGCTGCTGGCGGATCTGTTGCGCGCCGATCCGGCGGTGGAATTCGTCAACAGCACCGTCGGTTCCGGCGGTCCCAATCCCACCGCGAATTACGGGCGGCTGTTCGTCGGCCTCAAGCCCAAGAACGAGCGTGATCCCGCGCCGGTGGTGATGGCGCGGCTGCGGCAGAAGGCGCTGGAGGTGCCGGGACTGCAAGGGTTCTTCCAGAGCATCCAGAACCTCAACATCGGCGGCCGTCCGTCCAAGAGCCTGTATCAATACACGCTGCAAAGCGGCGATACCGAATCGCTCTATCGCGTCGCTCCCGAGATGCGCGAGAAGATCGCGCAGATTCCGGGCCTGCAGGACGTCACCACCGACCTCTACATCAAGAACCCGCAACTGACGGTGGAGATCGACCGCGAGAAGGCGGCGGTCTACGGCGTCACCGCCGACCAGATCCGCAACCAGTTGTTCAATGCCTATGGCGTGCGGCAGGTCGGCACGATCTACATGCCCTCCAACGACTACCAGATCATTCTGGAGGTGCAGCCCAAGTTCCGCGTCGACCCCACCGACCTGTCCAAGCTGTATGTGAAGACGGCGGACAACCGCACCATTCCGCTCGACGCGGTGGCGCGGCTGGTGCCGTCGGTCGGCCCGTTGCAGATCAATCATCAGGGCCAGCAGCCGGCGGTGACGATCTCGTTCAACCTCGCGCCCGGCACCTCGCTCGGCTACGCGGTGGATCGCATCACCAGGATCGAGCAGGAGTCGAACCTGCCCGCCACCATCGCCACCGGCTTCTCCGGTACGGCGCAGGTGTTCCAGGATTCGCTGCGCGGGCAGGGCGTGCTGATCCTCGCCGCGGTGTTCGCGGCGTTCGTGATCCTCGGCATCCTCTATGAGAGCTTCATCCACCCGATCACCATCATCTCGGGCCTGCCGTCGGCCGGCATCGGCGCGATCCTCACCTTGATGCTGTTCGGCATGGAATTGTCGGTGATCGCCATGATCGGCATCGTCATGCTGGTCGGAATCGTCAAGAAGAACGCCATCATGATGGTGGACTTCGCCATCGAGCGCCGCAACGTCGGCCTCAGCGCCGAGCACGCCATCCGCGAGGCGGCGCTGCTGCGCTTCCGCCCGATCATGATGACGACCTTCGCCGCGATCTTCGGCACGCTGCCGATCGCGCTCGGCGCGGGGGCGGGTGCCGAACTGCGCCAGCCGCTCGGCGTCGCGGTGGTCGGCGGCCTCTTGGTGTCGCAACTGCTGACGCTGTTCATTACGCCGGTGATCTACATCTATCTCGACCGCATCGACCGCCGCCTCAAGCGCCGTCTCGATCCGACCTTGCGGGACACTCCCGACGTCGCGCCGCCGCGCGTCGTCGCCGCCGAGTAGCGGCATGAGGCCGGGGGCGGCCGGGACAGGATGGCGGCGCGCGGCACTCGGCGCAGTTATCCTGCTCGCGGCGCTGCTTCCGGCACGCGCGGCGGAGGAGCCGATCGAGATCTTTGACGCCCACCTGCACTACAACTGGGAGCCGAAGCCGTATTACGCGCTCGACGAGGTGCTCGCGCTGTTCAAAAAGAACCGCGTCACCGGCATCCTCGCCACCAGCCGGCCCAATACCGGCACCCACGCGCTGGTGGAGGCAAAGGCGGAGGGCCTGTGGGTGGTGCCGTTCCTGCGGCCCTATCGCGTCCGGCCCGATATCCAGACCTGGTTCAACGATCCCGCGATCTTCGATCTGATCGAGCAGGAATACCGGCGCGGCTATTATCGCGGCATCGGCGAGTTTCATCTGTCGGGGCAGGCGGCCGCGAGCCCGTGGGTGAAGAAGACCGTCGATTTTGCCGTGAAGCACGATCTCTACCTGCATGCCCATGCGGACGACGTCGCCATCGACATCCTCATGCGCCACAACCCGCGGGCGCGGATCATCTGGGCCCACACCGGCTTCGGCCTCGCGCCGGCGCGGGTGGCCGAGATGCTCGCGACCTATCCGCAGCTGTGGGGTGAACTGTCGTATCGCAGCGGCATCACCGGCGAAGGCGGCAGGCTGACGCCGGAATGGCGCGACCTGTTCGCGCGCTATCCGGATCGCTTCCTGCTCGGCTCGGATACGTGGATCGCCGAGCGCTGGGCGAGCTACGGCGATATCATCGCGGGCTATCGCGGCTGGCTGAAACAGCTTCCGCCGGAGACCGCCGCGAAGATCGCCCATGGCAATGCGCGGCGGCTGTTCGCGGGTCAATGAATTCGGAGTTAGCTCGGTCCTCTTTCACCTCTCCCATGGGGAGAGGTCGACGCGCGAAGCGCGGCGGGTGAGGGGGTACGCTCTCACGATAGATTCGACGCCCTCACCCCAACCCTCTCCCCATGGGAGAGAGCGTCAGGTCGCGCTCGCGTCGGAGGAGGTGCTCAATTCAAAGAATCAGATCGAAAAACTGGTGCCGCAGCCGCAGGAGGCGGTGGCGTTGGGGTTGATGACCCGGAACGAGGCGCCGATCAGGTCGTCGACGAAATCGACCTCCGATCCGGCCAGGAACGGCGCGGATGACGGGTCGACCAGCACCACGGCGCTGTCGCGCTCGATCACCAGATCGTCGTCGGCGCGGGCGCGATCGACGTCGAATTTGTACTGGAAGCCCGAACAGCCGCCGCCCTCGACGCTGATGCGCAGCATCGCGCCGACGCCCTCGGACCTCAGGATGTCGCCGATGCGCTTCGCCGCCCGCTCGGAGATGGTGACGTTGACGATGGGGGCGGTGGTCATGGCAGTTCCCGGTCTGGCAGCGATCGTTTGAATGTCGTCGTCCGCCATAGTTAAGTGCGTCTGAGGGCGGAATCAAACGCCGAAATCGGAATAATTCGCATGTCGGTCGGAATGGCTGCCCCCCTTGCCCCCTATAGCTGCGACCCGGCCCTGAGCCGGGGCCGCCGCTTCGACGAGCCGCCAAGCCTGCGCCGCAGCCCGTTCCGCCGCGACTGCGACCGGGTGATCCATTCCACCGCGTTCCGCCGCCTCAAGCACAAGACCCAGGTGTTCGTGTTCCACGAGGGCGACCACTACCGCACCCGCCTGACCCACACCCTGGAGGTGGCGCAGATCGCCCGCGCGCTGGCGCGGCAGCTCGGCCTCGACGAGGACCTGACCGAGACGCTGGCGCTGGCCCATGACCTCGGCCATCCGCCGTTCGGCCATGCCGGGGAGCGGGCGCTGGACGAGTGCCTGCGCGACCATGGCGGCTTCGACCACAACGCCCAGAGCCTGCGCGTGGTGACGCTGCTGGAGCGGCGCTATCCGCAATTCGACGGCCTCAACCTGACTTGGGAGGCCCTTGAGGGCATCGTCAAGCACAACGGTCCGCTGATCGACCGCGACGGCGCGGCCGTGGCCCGCTATCGCGACCACGGCGTGCCGGCGGCCATCACCGACTACGTCGCCTTCCACGATCTCGAACTGTGGAGCTACGCCTCGCTGGAGGCGCAGGTCGCCGCCATCGCCGACGACATCGCCTACGACGCCCACGACATCGACGACGGGCTGCGCGCCGGGCTGTTTGCGGTGGACGATCTCAACGCCATCACCCTGATCGCCGACATCAACGCCGTCATCACCGCGCGCTATCCCCGGCTCGACGAGGCGCGGCGCGGCGCGGAACTGGTGCGCGAGCTGATCTCCTATCTGATCGAGGACGTGTTCTCGGAGACGAGCCGGCGCCTCGCGGAGGCGCGGCCGCAATCGGGGGCGGCCATCCGCGACCACGCCGGGGCGTTGGTGGCGTTCTCGCCGGATGCGGTCGCCGCCGAGGCGGAGATCAAGCGCTTCCTGTGGCATCGGATGTATCGCCACGACCGGGTGATGGCGGTGATGCGCGACGCCGAGCAGGTGGTGCGCGACCTGTTCGCCCGCTATCAGGCCGCGCCCGAGGACCTGCCGCCCGGCTGGGCGGCGGATGCGGTTGAGGGCGGCGCGGCCGCGCAGGCCCGCCGCATCGGCGATTTCATCGCCGGCATGACCGACCGCTACGCCATCGTCGAGCACCGCCGGCTTTTTGACTCGACCCCGGATTTGCGTTAGGCGGCGGCCTGAAAATCTGACCGGAAATGCATAAACCCGAGGGCTCACCGTCATTGCGAGGAGCGGAGCGACGAAGCAATCCATTCCTCGGATAAGATGGATTGCTTCGCGGAGTTTATCATCGGGCGGCGCTTTGCGCCGACCCGTTGGCTCGCAATGACGGTCTGAACGGCTTATTTCGTGCGCTATACAGGATTTCTCCATGACCGCTCCCAGCCAGCCCCCGCATCTGTTCGCCGACGTGCTGTCGCGCGTGCACGCCGTCTGCGCCGCGCTGGCCGGCGAGGGCGCATTGCCGGCGGGGCTCGACCTGTCCCGCGTGGTGGTGGAGCCGCCGCGCGATCCGAGCCATGGCGACATGGCGACCAACGCCGCGATGGTGCTGGCGAAGGACGCCAAGGCCAAGCCGCGCGAACTGGCCGAGCGGATCGCGGCGCATCTGCGCGCCGATCCGCTGGTGGAGAAGGTCGATGTCGCCGGTCCCGGCTTCATCAACCTCACCCTGAAAACCTCGGCGTGGTTCGGCGCGCTGCGCAGCGTGCTTGACCAGGGCGACGGCTATGGCCGCAGCCGCATCGGCGCGGGCGAGAAGGTCAATGTCGAATACGTCTCGGCCAATCCCACCGGGCCGATGCATGTCGGCCATTGCCGCGGCGCGGTGTTCGGCGACGCGCTGGCGAGCCTGCTGGCGTTTGCGGGCTACGACGTGACGAAGGAATACTACATCAACGACGCCGGCGCGCAGGTTGACGTGCTGGCGCGCTCCGCGTTCCTGCGCTACCGCGAGGCTTTGGGCGAGACCATCGGCGAGATTCCGGAGGGGCTTTATCCGGGCGATTATCTCAAACCGGTGGGCGAGGCGCTGGCGAAAGAATACGGCGACGCGCTGCTCAAGCAGTCCGAGGCCGAATGGCTGCCGGTGGTGCGCGCCACGGCCATCGCCATGATGATGGACATGATCAAGGGCGATCTCGTCGCGCTCAACATCCGCCACGACGTGTTCTTCTCCGAGCGCTCGCTGATCGAGGGCGGAACTGACCGCGTCGGCGCGACCATCGACGAACTGCGCGCCAGGGGCGATGTCTACGAAGGCCGCCTGCCGCCGCCCAAGGGCGCGCCCGTCGAGGATTATGAGGACCGCGAGCAGACCCTGTTCCGCGCCACCGCCTTCGGCGACGACGTCGATCGCCCGCTGAAGAAGTCCGACGGCTCCTACACCTATTTCGCCTCCGACATCGCCTATCACAAGACCAAGTTCGATCGCGGCTTCCACACCATGGTGGACGTGTGGGGCGCCGATCACGGCGGCTACATCAAGCGGGTGCAGGCGGCGATCAAGGCGGTGACCGGCGGCAAGGGCACGCTCGACGTCAAGATCGTGCAGCTCGTCAAGCTGCTGCGCAACGGCGAACCGGTGAAGATGTCGAAGCGCTCCGGCGATTTCGTCACGCTGCGCGAGGTGGTGGACGAGGTCGGCTCCGACGCCACGCGCTTCATGATGCTGTTCCGCAAGAACGACGCGGTGCTCGATTTCGATCTCGCCAAGGTCATCGAGCAGTCGAAGGACAACGCGGTGTTCTACGTGCAGTACGGCCACGCCCGCGGCCATTCGATCTTCAAGAACGCGCGCGAGGTGTCACTGCCGGAGGATGCGGCCGCGCGCGCCGCTTTTCTGCGCGGTGCGAACATCGAGCGCCTGTCCGATCCGGTCGAACTGAGCCTGATCCGCCAGCTCGCGGTCTATCCGCGGGTTGTCGAAGCGGCGGCGCTCGCGCATGAGCCGCACCGAATCGCTTTTTATCTGTATGATCTCGCCAGCGAGTTTCATGCGCTGTGGACCAAGGGCCGCGACCTGCCTCATTTACGCTTCATTATCCAGAATGATGCAGAAATCACGATCGCGCGACTGGCCTTGGTGCAGGGCGTCGTCTCGGTTCTGGCCTCAGGTCTTGCCGTACTCGGCGTGCACGCCCCAGACGAGATGCGATAGCAGGGGATCTTGCCGGCTGCCGGAGAAGGCTGTCGGCGCTGAACGGCAGTCACGTCAAGAATGACGGGCAGGCTGTTGTCCCGAAGGGGATGCAACATCGCAATGACAGACCGATATCGCGACCGACCGTTTCCCGCGGAACATGATGACACCCGCGATCCGCGCCACGCCGCCTCCCAGCAGATCGAGGGCGATCCGCTCGCGGAACTGGCGCGGCTGATCGGCCAGGCCGATCCGCTGTCGAGCTACGCGCAGCAGCGCCAGCCGCCGCATGAGCCGCAGCAGCACGCGCCGCGCCATGATGATTACGCGACCTATCAGCAGGAGGCCGCACCCGCGCCCGCCTATGACGAGGAGCCGGCCGAGCCCGCGCCGCCGCCCGCCCGTCCGTCCTGGATGCGCAATCTCAGGACCAGCCGTCAGACGCCGCAGCCGCTGCCCGTGCAGGAACCCTCCTCTCAGGAGCCGTCGTATGAGGCCGCGCCTTACGGCGGCCATGACGGCTATGCCGATCCGCGTTATTCCGCTCCGCGCCATGCCGATGCCGGCGACCGCTACGATCCGCCGTCACCGCGCGCATTCGCCGCCGCGTCGCCCGCCCGCCATCAGGACGCCGTCTATCCGGAGAACGTAGCCCCGCTGCACGATCCGCGGCGCGGGGCCTATGCCGCCGCCGAGGGGGCGGTCTACGGAACCGGGGCGAGCGTTCAGGACAGCCGCTACGACGGCGTGCTGTACGGCCAGTCCGGCGACGGGCAGGGCTATTACGGCCAGACCCCGGATGCGCCTTACGCGCCGCAGGATCAGCAGTATCCGCCCTATGCCGACGAGGCGTCGTGGGACGAGGCCGCGGCCGGCGCGCCACCCCGGCGGCGTCGCGGCGGCACCGCGACCGTGGCCGCCGTTCTGGTGCTGGCCGTGGTCGGCACCGGCGCAGCCTTCGCCTACCGCACCCTGGTCGGCTCCTCCCATCGCAGCGGCGAACCGCCGATCATCAAGGCCGATCCCGGACCGAACAAGGTGATCCCGCCCGGTTCGGAAACCGCCGGCAAGCAGATCTACGACCGCGTCGGCGACGGCAAGGCCACCGAGCGTCTGGTTCCGCGCGAGGAGCAGCCGGTGGATGTCACCGCCAAGGCCAGCCCGCGCGTGGTGTTTCCGCCGCTGACCGCGAATGCCAGCCCTCCCACCGTGAGCAGCGCGTCCCCCGCCGCCCGCCCGACCGGGGCCGGGGTGGGCAATGGCGCGCTGGCAACCGGTGAGGAGCCGCGCCGGATCCGCACGCTGTCGATCCGCCCCGACCAGCCCGACACCGGACCGTCGGGGCAGGCAGCGTCCGCACCGAAGGCGGCCCAGCCATCGGCCGCGCCGCGCGCGGCTGCGCCCGCCGCAGCCCCGATGTCGCTGTCGCCGCAGTCCGCCGCGCCCGAGGCCCGCTCCCGGGTGGCGTCGGTCAATCCCACGTCGCCGTCCGGCGGCGGCGCCTATGTTCAGGTCTCGTCGCAGAGGTCCGAGGCCGACGCGCAGGCATCGTTCCGGGCGCTGCAGAGCAAGTACGGCGGCATCCTCGGCTCACGGTCGGCGGCGATCCGCCGCGCCGATCTCGGCGACAAGGGTGTGTTCTATCGCGCCATGGTGGGGCCGTTCGCCTCCACCGACGAGGCCACCCAGTTCTGTCTCAACCTCAAATCGGCCGGCGGCCAGTGCGTGGTGCAGCGGAACTGAGGCCCCGTTCGGAGGGGTGTGATGACAGCGGGATATTCCTCTTGCCCCGGACACGGTGCGGTGCGCTGTGCCGCTCCGCTGAGCCGGGGCCGGACATTATCCCCTGAAAAATCATCGGGATGAATGGCCGCTTTTGACTGTGGATGACGCCCGCAAACGCCCTCTGAGCACGCCGGGTTTCCTTGACCGGGTCGCCGGGCGCGGGCTAATCGGCGAATATGGCTGCACGCGCTTTCATCACCGGGGTTTCCGGAACCGTCCTCACCGACGACGAGCGGGCGTTCCTGCGCGAGCGCCGGCCATGGGGCTTCATTCTCTTCAAGCGGAATGTTGAGACTCCGGCCCAAGTCGCCAGCCTCGTTGAGGATTTGCGCGCGACGGTCGGTCGGGCCAACGCTCCGGTGCTGATCGATCAGGAGGGTGGCCGGGTGCAGCGGCTGCAGCCGCCGCACTGGCCGGTCTATCCGCCCGGGGCGGTGTTCAGCGCGCTGTACGACCGCGATCCCGCCGAGGGGCTGGAGGCGGCGCGGCTCACCGCCCGGCTGATCGCGGCCGATCTCGCCGACCTCGGCATCACCGTGGACTGCCTGCCGCTGGCGGACGTGCCGGTCGAGGGCGCGGACGCCGTGATCGGCAACCGCGCCTATGGCACCACCCCCGCCAAGGTGGCGGCGATCGCCCGCGCGGTCGCCGACGGGCTGGCCGCGGGCGGCGTCCTGCCGGTGCTCAAGCATATTCCCGGCCACGGCCGCGCCACCGCCGACAGCCATCTGCGCCTGCCCACGGTGGACACCCCGCTGGCGGAACTCGCCGCCACCGACTTCGCGGCGTTCCAACCGCTGGCCGACCTGCCCATGGCCATGACCGCACATGTTGTGTTTAGCGGCCTCGATCCTGCCCAACCGGCGACGACTTCTGCGACAATCATTGCACAAGTGATTCGCGGAACGATCGGGTTCCAGGGCTTGCTGATGAGCGATGACGTTTCCATGAACGCGCTGAGCGGCTCCATCGCCGAGCGCACCCGCGCCAGCCTCGCGGCGGGCTGCGATGTCGCTCTGCATTGCAACGGCAGGCTCGACGAGATGGAGCAGGTGGCGAGCGAAGCACCGCCCCTGGCCGGCGAGGCGCTGGCGCGGGCGGACCGCGCCCTTGCAGCGCGCCGGCCGCCGCAGCCGCTCGATCGCGTGGCGGCGCGGGCCGAACTCGACCGGCTGATCGGCCGCGCCGGGAGCCTCACGTCATGACCGCCGAAATCCTGTCGTTCGAGACCGGGTTGCCTGCGGATCACGCCGAGGACGAACCCGCGCTGATGGTGGACGTCGAGGGCTATGAGGGCCCGCTCGACCTTCTGCTCGCGCTCGCCCGCCAGCAGAAGGTGGACCTGCACAAGATTTCCATTCTGGCGCTGGCGGATCAGTACCTCGTGTTTATCGAGGAAGCGCGCAAGCTGCGGCTTGAGCTCGCCGCCGACTATCTCGTGATGGCGGCGTGGCTGGCCTATCTCAAGTCGCGCCTGCTGCTGCCGGAGCCGCCGCAGGCCGAGGGGCCGAGCGCCGAGGACATGGCCAACGCGCTGGCGGCGCGGCTGCGCCGGCTGGAACTGATCCGCGAGGCGGCCAACCGGCTGATGACGCGGCCGCAACTGCGGCGCGACATCTTCCCGCGCGGCCAGCCGGAGACCATCGCGCTGATCAAGCATCCGCAATGGACCGCGACGCTCTACGACCTGCTGAGCGCCTACGCCACCCAGCGCCAGCAGCGCGTGCTCGCCACGGTGCATCTGGCCAAGCGCACGGTGTGGTCGCTGGCGGAGGCGCGCGCCTCGCTGGAGCGGCTGATCGGCACCACCGAGACCGAAGACTGGATCAGCCTCGACGAATATTTGATGCGCTACGTGCTGGAGCCGTCGCAGCGGGCCACGGTGTTCGCGTCGAGCTTCGCCGCGGCGCTCGAACTGGTGCGCGAAGGGGCCTTCGACCTGCATCAGAAAGAGCCGTTCGCCCCCTTGTATTATCGTAAGCGCCCCGCGCACTTGCCGTCCGATGCTCATGCAGCGCCGGAAGCGTCAGCCGACTAGAGCATGATCCCGAAAAGGGGAAACCGGTTTTCGGAAAAACATCATGCTCAAAAAGATAAACGACGGGCCTGATCCAGCGCTGTTGGACTGGGTCCTGGTGGAAGAAGGAGACAGGACCATGGCCAGTCCCGCGAGAAGCAATGTGGCGGCGATGCATTTCGCCGCGGTCGCGCAGGAATCCCCGGAGGAGTTGTCCTCTCAGGACACCTCCCGCGGCCTGTCCGAAGCGGAGTCCGCCACGTCCGGCGACGAGGCCGCCGGGGTCCGCCCGGAAGAACTGCGCCTGCTCGAAGCCCTGCTGTTCGCCGCCACCGAGCCGCTCGACGAGGCGTCGCTGGCCAAGCGCATGCCGGACGGCGTCGTGATCAAGACGGCGCTGGCCCAGTTGCAGGCGGATTACGCCATGCGCGGCGTCAACCTCGTCAAGGTCGCCGGCAAGTGGACCTTCCGCACCGCCGGCGATCTCGCCTGGCTGATGACGCGCGAGAGCGTCGAGAACCGCCGCCTGTCGCGCGCGGCCATCGAGATGCTGGCGATCATCGCCTATCACCAGCCGGTGACGCGAGCGGAGATCGAGGAAATCCGCGGCGTGGTCACCTCCAAGGGCACCCTCGACGTGCTGCTGGAGACAGGCTGGATCCGGCCGCGCGGCCGGCGCAAGACGCCCGGCCGGCCGCTGACCTTCGGCACCACCGAATCGTTCCTGTCGCAGTTCACCCTCGAGGCGCTGGGCGATCTGCCCGGCCTCGAGGAAATGAAGGGGGCAGGGCTGCTCGACACCCGGCTGCCGTCCGGTTTCAGCATGCCGTCGCCGTCCGACGATCCGCAGTTGCGTGAGGACGAGGAGCCGCTCGAGGCCGGCGATCTCGAACTGGCGCTGGTGCCGCCGATCGAGCCGGAACCGGATCAGGAACCGGCGGCGGAGACCGCCGATGCCGACGCGCCGGAAGCGATCGTCGCCGAGGCCGTGGCGGTGGAGATCGTCGAGGCGGAGGGGGCCGAGGTCGCCGTTATCGAGGCCATCGTCACCGAGGTGGACGTCACCGAAGCGGACCTCGCGGCGATGGACGCCGCCGCAACCGAGTTTGCGGAACCGGAAGCCGCCGAGGCTGACATGGACGCCGACCTGGACGCCGAGGCCGAAACCGAAGCCGAAGGGGTTGCCGAGACCGCCGCCGAAATGGAAGCCGAACCCGAAAACAGCGGCGAAAGCTGAGCCTCTAGAGTGCGTCATGTCGTGGCGGAATCAAGCTTCGTCATGCCCGGCTTTATGCCGGGCATCCACGTCTTGGAATTTCAACGCAACAAGGCGTGGACGGCCGGGACAAGCCCGGCCATGACAGTTCTGTTCCAACCCCAAGGTTTCAGGCCGCGCGGGGGCGGGCTGCATGGCCGGGCATTAACCGTCGCGCCGGTGCGCTGGTTTGCGCAGGCGTGACGCGGGGTTAATCCTTGTTTTTGACACCTGCGCAGCCTACGTTCCGATCAGATTTGGCCGCGACAGCCGGCCGCGCGTTTGGAGGATGACAGGATGGGTTCGTTGAGTATCTGGCACTGGATCGTCGTCATCGGCGTCGTCCTGCTGCTGTTTGGCCGCGGCAAGATTTCGGACCTGATGGGCGATGTTGCCCAGGGCATCAAGGCGTTCAAAAAGGGCATGGCGGACGACGACACCACGCCCGCGGCGAAGCCGGCCGAGCCGGTCAAGACCATCGACAGCGCTCCGCAGGCGACGTCCCAGCGCACCGACGTCGGCAGCAAGGCCGTCTGACCTTTGCGGCGGCCGGGGGCAGGCCCCCGGCGCGGCCCTTCGGGGGCGTTGCGTTGTGGCGGGAGACGGAGCCCGGCTCCGTGAGCGGAATTTTTCATGTTCGACATCGGGTGGAGTGAACTGGTCGTTATCGGCGTGGTGGCGCTGATCGCCATCGGTCCGAAGGAGCTGCCCGGCGTGCTGCGCATGGTCGGCCAGTGGATCGGCAAGGCGCGCCGGATGGCCGCCGAATTCCAGGGCCAGTTCAACGAAGCCATGCGCGAAGCCGAGATGGAGGACATCAAGAAGACGTTCGACGACGCGACCGCCGCCGCGCGCGACTTGTCGCCGACCAACCTGCTTGGATCGCTGGAGAAATACGGCGACAGCGTCAAGCCCGCCGACCCGCTGACCCCGACCACCCCCGAGCCGCCGACGCCCGAGACCTTTGTCGAGGCGGAGACGCATGCGCAGACGGCGCTGCCCGCGCCGGCGCCCGCGGACACCGCGGTGGCAGAGACTGCGCCGCCAGCCGCCGCCTCGCCAGCGGTTGTCTCGCCCCCTGACTTGCCGGACGCCAAAGCGTCATGACCACCGACGACGATATCGCAGCCGTCGAGGCCACCAAGGCCCCGCTGATGGAGCACCTGATCGAGCTGCGCTCGCGGCTGATCAAGGCGCTGCTGGCGTTTGGCGTCGCCTTCGTGCTCTGCTTCTTCTTCGCCAAGCAGATCTACAACGTGCTGGTGTGGCCGTTCGTCTGGGTGGCCGGGCCGGAAAATTCCAAGTTCATCTACACGGCGCTGCTGGAATATTTCCTCACCCAGTTGAAGCTCGCCATGTTCGGGGCGGGCTTCATCTCGTTTCCGGTGATCGCGGCGCAGATCTACATGTTCGTTGCGCCGGGGCTCTACAAGCACGAGCGCGGCGCGTTCCTGCCGTACCTGATCGCGACCCCGGTGTTCTTCGCGCTCGGCACGCTGCTGGTGTATTTCCTTGTGCTGCCGATGCTGATCCGCTTCTCGCTCGGCATGCAGCAGGCGGGCGGCGCGGAGACCGCGCAGATCGCACTCCTGCCCAAGGTCGGCGAATATCTCTCGCTGATGATGTCGCTGATCTTCGCCTTCGGCATCGCCTTCCAGTTGCCGGTGATCCTGACGCTGCTCGGGCGGATCGGCATCCTCACCTCCAAGCAGTTGCGCGACAAGCGGCGTTATTTCATCGTCGCCGCCTTCGTCATCGCCGCGGTGCTGACGCCGCCGGACGTCATCAGCCAGGCGTCGCTGGCGATCCCGCTGTTGGTGCTGTACGAGGGCTCGATCTTCGCCGTGGCGATGGTGGAGAAGAAGGCCGCCAGGAAGGCGGCCGGCACGTCGCCGTCCGACGCCACGCCGCCTGACGCGACCCCTCCCGCCGACGCGCCGCCGACACCGCCGGCCACCACGCCGGCGGAATAGGCTGCTTCGAGGACTTGGCCCGAATGCTGCGCAGCGCGCCGCTCTTGCGACGTGGTGCGCTGCTGATCCGGGACCGCCGCGCACGCGATGTCCGTAACGGTCCCGGCTCTGCGGAGCAGCGTAAAGCACGCTGCACCGCGTCCGGGATACGAGCTTCAGGTATGGTGGCCGCTATGCGCCCGATTCGTTATGCCCGGGCTTGGCTTTTTTGTCGTGCAAGCGGCATAGATTTGCTTGCGATGGCATCCACGCCTTGTTTTAACGCGCTCGACCAAAAGACGTGGATGGCCGGAAAAGGCAAAAAGACGCGCTTCGCGCTTTTGTCCGGCCATGACGCAGGAATTGAAAATGCACGATATTCGCTGGATTCGAGACAACCCCGATGCCTTCGACGCGGCCTTGCGCCGCCGCGGGCTGGAGCCGCTGTCGCGGTCCCTGATCGCGCTGGATGAGAAGCGCCGCGCCGCCATTCACGAGGCCGAGCAGGCGCAGGCGCGGCGCAACGCCGCCTCGAAGGAGATCGGCGAGGCCAAGAAGGCCAAGGACAACGCCCGCGCCGACGCGCTGATGGCCGAGGTCGGCGACCTCAAGGCCCGGCTACCCGGGCTTGAGGCCAGCGTGAAGCAGGCCGAGGAAGAGCTGAAGAAAGAGCTGGCTCAGATTCCCAACCTGCCGCTGGACGAGGTGCCCGAGGGCAAGGACGAGCACGACAACGTCGAGCGTCACCGCTTCGGCGCGAAGCGCGACTATGCGTTCAAGCCGAAGGAGCATGTCGAACTCGGCGAGGGACTCGGCTTCATGGACTTCGAGGCCGCCGCCAGACTGTCCGGCGCGCGCTTCGTTGTGCTCAAGAAGGGGCTGGCGCGGCTGGAGCGCGCCATCGGCCAGTTCTTCCTCGACGTGCACACCGCAGAGCACGGCTACACCGAGGTCAATCCGCCGATCCTGGTGCGCGACGACGCCATGTTCGGCACCGCGCAGTTGCCGAAGTTTGAAGAAGATCAGTTTCTAGCTACATATACGGTTGAGCTGGGAAGCGAAGCAATTTCCGGACAACAGGATTGCTTGCGTCATATCGTCGAACTGAATGCAAAGCGTGAGAAAGCGCAGAGTGCTCTTGACGTCGGAGCTATCGATGAGGAGCGAGACAAATTTCAAAACGAAATTATCTCATATCGCTTGCTCATCAATCACTATCAAAAAAAATTGCGCAAACTCCAAAGCCCTAATGATATGTGGCTCATCCCCACCGCCGAGGTGCCGCTGACCAATCTGGTGCGCGAAAGCATTCTCGACGAGAAAGAGTTGCCGATGCGGCTCACGGCGCTGACGCCGTGCTTCCGCGCCGAGGCGGGGGCTGCGGGGCGCGACACCCGCGGCATGATCCGCCAGCACCAGTTCAACAAGGTGGAGCTGGTCTCGATCACCACGCCGGACGAATCCAAAAATGAGCACGAGCGCATGCTGGCCTGCGCCGAAGAGGTGCTGCGCCGCCTCGACCTGCATTACCGCGTCATCACGCTGTGCACCGGCGACATGGGCTTCGCCTCGCAGAAGACCTACGACATCGAGGTGTGGATGCCGGGGCAGGGTCAGGACAGCAATAACCCCGGCATGTACCGCGAGATTTCGTCGTGCTCGGTGTGCGGCGATTTCCAGGCGCGGCGCATGGACGCGCGCTCGCGCGGGCCGGACGGCAAGCCGCGCTTTGTGCACACGCTGAACGGCTCGGGCACCGCGGTCGGCCGCGCGCTGATCGCGGTGATGGAAACCTATCAGCAGGAGGACGGCTCCATCGCCGTGCCCGACGTGTTGCAACCCTATATGGGCGGTCTGAAAGTGATTGAGCGAGACCGCTGACACCAATACGACGTCATGCCCGGCCGTGTGCCGGGCATCCACGTCTTGATGAAGCAGAACACGAAGACGTCGATGGCTGGCACACGTCCGGCCCTGACAGACAACAAGGCAGTACGATGCGCATTCTCTGCACCAACGACGACGGCATTCACGCGCCGGGCCTCAAGATCATCGAGGACATCGCCCGCAAGCTGTCGGACGACGTCTGGGTCGTCGCGCCGGAACTGGATCAGTCCGGCGTGTCGCACTCGCTCTCGCTGAACGATCCGATGCGGCTGCGCGAGGTGGGTCCGCGCCATTTCGCGGTGCGCGGCACGCCGACCGATTGCGTCATCATGGGCTCGCGCCATGTGCTCGGCGACACCAAGCCCGGTCTGGTGCTGTCCGGCGTCAACAAGGGCCGCAACGTCGCCGAGGACGTGGTCTATTCCGGCACCATCGCCGGCGCGCTGGAAGGGACGATTCTGGGCCTGCCGTCGTTCGCGCTGTCGCAGGAATTCACCCTGGAGACGCGGCAGAAGCCGCTGTGGGACACCGCGCTGGCGTTCGGGCCGGATGTGATCCGCAGCGTGATCAAGCTCGGGGTGCCACGCGACACGGTGATCAACGTCAACTTCCCCGCCTGCATGCCGGATCAGGTCAAGGGCGTGGTGGTGACGCGGCAGGGCAAGCGCAATCAGGGCTTCCTGCGCGTCGACGAGCGCCGCGACGGCCGCGGCAATCCCTATTACTGGATAGGCTTCGAGCGCCTGTCGGTGGTCGACGCTCCGGCGGAGGGGACCGATCTTGCCGCGCTCGCCGCCAATTACGTGTCGGTGACGCCGCTGCGGCTCGACCGCACCGACGATGCGTTCTCGGACAAGCTCAAGGCGATCTGGAAGTAGGCCGCTGCCGCCCGACGCCGTGCCTCGGACGCGGTGCGGCACTCGTGTGATGCGATGCTAAGCCGGGGCATGGAAGCTGTGATTTCCCGTCATTGCGAGCCAACGGGTCGGCACAAAGCGCCGTTCGATGACAGGCTCCGCGAAGCAATCCATCGAGGGTTGCCATCAACGAAGGGTGGATTGCTTCGGAGCAATGCTCCTCGCAATGACGGCTGTCCATCGCGTCCCGGGACAAGCTGCGAGGTGGAGCCGCTGCCTATGCCGCGACGCTCTTGAGGATCGTCTCGATGGTGCGGGCGAGGGTTTCCATCTGGAATGGCTTCTGGATGGCGGGGCGGTCGCGGAATTTTTCCGGCAGGCCCTGCGCGCCGTAACCGGTGGCGAACACGAACGGGAGGCCACGCAGTTCGACTGCTTCGGCCACCGGCGAAATCACCTTGCCGTTGACGTTGACGTCGAGAATGGCGATGTCGAAATCGGTGGCCTGCACCAGCCGCACCGCCTCGTCGATATCGCCGGCTTCGCCGGCGATGGCGTAGCCAAGCTCCTCCAGCATGTCCGCTACCATCATGCGGATCATGACTTCGTCTTCAACCAGCAGAACCGCGCGTCGCGGCGCCGCCTTCAATGTGCCGGGCATTGGTCCCTCAAAGGGCAAGCTGGACGCTGTGCTCCCAAAATATCATAATTATTCGGGAAATAACGTGCCTCAATCGATAGTGTTCCGTCAAATGGAACACACCCAGCCGCCGGCGGCTGGATGCCATTTGTTTGGGCTTTGATATCGCGCCGCTTTTGCTTGAACCCACGGTTTTTCCGCATGACCTTGCCGCCGCAGCCTTTGCCTCACGAAAAGATGAAATTCCAGCTCGGCCTGCGCCAGCGCGGCATCAGCGATCAGGCGGTGCTGAAGGCAATGGGCGACGTGCCGCGCGAGATGTTCGTGGCGTCGCTGGATCGCGGCCATGCCTACCGCGATACCCCGCTCGGAATCGCCTGCGGCCAAACCATCAGCCAGCCCTTCGTCGTGGCCTACATGACCGAGCAGCTCGACGTGCAGCCGATCCATCGCGTGCTGGAGATCGGCACCGGCTCCGGCTATCAGGCCGCGATCCTGTCGCGGCTGTGTCGGGAGGTGGTGTCGCTGGAGCGCTATCGCACGCTGGCCGATCGCGCGCGGCTCGCGCTCGCCGAGCTCGGCTGCACCAATGTCGAGGTCCTCCTCGGCGACGGCTTCGACATTCCGGAGACGCTCGGCACCTTCGACCGCATCATGGTGACGGCGGCGATGGAAGAGCTACCGCCCGCGCTGCTGGAGCGGCTGGAGCCGGGCGGCATGTTGATCGCGCCGGTCGGCCCGCAAGACGGCCGGCAGACTCTGGTGCGCATCGTGCGCGGCGCCGGCGGCTTCGCGCGCGAGGAATTGCTGGCGGTGCGCTTCGTGCCGGCGCTGCACGGCGTGGCGCGCGAATTGTGAGCGGTTTCCGCCGTCTCGGTTAATGGGGATTTGCAGCCTTAAATAGTTATTTACTCGAACTGTGTTTACTCGGCCCCGTGCCAGTTGCGTTCGAGTGAGTAACCATGTCCCGCTTCGTCGAGTTGATCAGCTCGCGTCACGCGCCGCATTTCGCGGTCCTGGCGCTCGTCTCCATCGGGTTCGGCGGATGCAGCGCCGATACATCGACCCGGTTCTCCGACACCACGTTCAGTAACCCGTTCGCCTCGAACAGCGGCGCGGAGACGACCGGCTCGGTCGCCCGCGGCAACGGCTATCAGAACAACTATCAGTACCAGCAGCAGCCCCGCGAACTGCCGCAGTATGCCCGGCCGCGCACGCAGCCGATCGTCTCCGCGCCGCTGGCCGCGCCGGTGTCCTCCGTGCCCACCTCGGGCGGCGGCCGCGGCATGGCCTCCTATACGCCGCCGCAGCAGCCCGCGATCGAGGCGACCGGCTCGACCGCGCCGCGCTCGGTCGCCGCGACCTCCGGCTGGACCCGCGAGGGCGGTACTCCCATCATCGTTGGCACCGCCGATACGCTGGATATCATCTCCCGCCGCTACAACGTGCCGGCGGCGGAGATCATGAAGGCCAACGGCTACAGCGGCCCGCGCGTGCTGCAGCCCGGCCAGCAGCTCGTCATTCCGCGCCGCGCCATGGCGCAGGCCCACCCGCCAGCGCTGTCGGCCGCGCCCGCCACCAAGACCGCCGCCGCGCTGCCGTCGGGCGTCCACGTCGTCGCTCCCGGCGACACGCTGATGAACCTGTCGCGCCGTCACCATATCCCGGTCGGGCAACTCGCTGCGGCCAACCGTCTGCCGGTGACCGCGCAACTGAAGATCGGCGACAAGATCAACATTCCCGGCGGCAAGGGCGTCGTGGCATCGGCCGTGCCCGCGCCGCAGCCCGCCGCGCCGGCGGCGAAGCCGGCAGCGGTCGCGGCTGCTCCCATCGTGGCCAAGCCGGTGACGGTGGCGCAGGTCGAGCCGGTGCAGAAGGCGCGCATCGCCACCGAGGCCAAGGACATTCCGGAAGCCCAGTCGCCGGTGAAGGCGGCCGATGCCACCAACGCATTGCCGACCTTCCGCTGGCCGGTGCGCGGCCGCGTCATCACCGGTTACGGCGCCAAGACCAACGGCAAGCAGAACGACGGCATCAACGTCGCGGTGCCGGAGGGCACGCCGGTGAAGGCGGCCGAGGACGGCGTGGTGGCTTATTCCGGTAGCGAATTGAAGGGGTATGGCAATCTCATCCTGGTTCGGCACTCCAACGGTTATGTCACCGCGTATGCCCACGCGAGTGAACTGATGGTGAAGCGCGGGGATACGATCAAGCGTGGCCAGGTGATTGCCAAATCGGGTCAGACGGGCGAGGTGGGGTCGCCGCAGCTCCACTTCGAGATCCGCAAGGGATCTTCAGCCGTCGACCCGCTTCAATTCCTGAACGGGGCGTGAGGTCGGCGCAAGCACGGACGAACCGGAAGACCACGAAGCCCTCTTGCCCCGGACGCGGTGCGGCGCGAAGTGCCGCGCCGCTGAGCCGGGGCCATTCCGTATACGGTGCCGCTTCGCATCCGGACGCGGTGCAAATCTCGCCTGAAGCGGTCCCGGTTCTGCGCAGCAGCGCTGCGCGCTGCATTGCGCCCGGGACAGGGGCGCTTTCAACAGAAACGAAATTTGTCATGGCCGGGCGTTGCTTCCGCTCGCCTGGGCCCCTGGCTATCCAACTCGTCATTGCGAGGAGCGCTTGCGACGAAGCAATCCAGCTTTTTAAGAGTGGATTGCTTCGCTTCGCTCGCAATGACGAAGAATGGTTAAGATGTGGACGGCAGGCCCAAGCAGGCGTTCACGCCTGTCTTTGACGGGCTATACCCGGCCATGATGCGTTGTGAAGGCATCGCCCGCTACTTCCCCGTCATCCGCACGCCTTCGCGCCCGGCGATTTCCTGGGTGAACTGCCAGGCGACGCGGCCGGAGCGCGAGCCACGGGTGGTGGCCCATTCCAGCGCCTCGCGTTCGAGATCGGCGTCCGCAAGGGTGAAGCCGAAGTGGCGCGCATAGCCACGCACCATCTCCAGATATTCGTCCTGGCTGCATTTGTGGAAGCCGAGCCACAGGCCGAAGCGGTCCGACAGCGACACCTTTTCCTCCACCGCCTCGGACGGGTTGATCGCGGTCGAGCGCTCGTTCTCGATCATGTCGCGCGACAGGAGGTGGCGGCGGTTGGAGGTGGCGTAGAGAATGACGTTCTCGGGCCGGCCCTCGATGCCGCCCTCCAACACCGCCTTGAGCGACTTGTAGGAGGCGTCGTTGCCGTCGAACGACAGGTCGTCGCAAAACACGATGAAATGAAAATCGGACTCGCGCAGCAGGCTCATCAGCAGCGGCAGGCTCTCGATGTCCTCGCGGTGGATCTCGATCAGCTTGAGCCGGCCGTTGACCTCGGGCAGGGCGTTGACGGTGGCGTGCGCGGCCTTGACCAGCGACGACTTGCCCATGCCGCGCGCGCCCCATAGCAGCGCGTTGTTGGCGGGCAGCCCCCGGGCGAACCGCTCGGTGTTCTCGATCAGGATGTCACGCATGCGATCGACCCCGCGCAGCAGGCCAAGCTCGACGCGGCTGACCCGGGGAACCGGCACCAGGTGGCCGTTCGGCTGCCAGACGAAGGCGTCCGCCGCTTTCAGGGAATCGGGGGTGGAGGGGCGCACGGCCGAGGCGTTCAGGCTTGCGGCGATGCTCTCCAGCGCTGCGGCGATCCGCGCGCCCATATCCTCGCGCGCCGGCGTCGCAGGGCGTTTTGTCGCGGATTTCAGCACCTTGTTCGCGGCCTTGCGCGGACGGGCGCGGACCGGGGCGTTGGAAGGCTTTTTATTGGGCTTTTTGGGCATGAATTCGGCTCCTCGGCCGGCACCCTTAGCGGGGGCGACGGGCCCCCGCAACCGCTACGAATGCATGGCAAATTTTCCGGCGAAATCGATTTCCCCGGTGCCGTTGCAATTGAGCCGCCGGCCGTTATAGTCCGCGCAAATTCGGCCGAAACGGCCCGATCCGACCGCGTTTCGCCCGTTGGCGTGCGCCTTCCCGAGGATATTTTCGAATGTTGATTACTCCCGCCTTCGCCCAGGCCGCCGGCGCCGCCGACACCAACAGCATGCTGATGTCGCTTTTGCCGTTCGCGCTGATCTTCGTCATCATGTACTTCCTGATCCTCAAGCCGCAGCAGAAGAAGCTGAAGGACCATCAGGCCCTGGTGAAGAACGTCCGCCGCGGCGACACCGTCATCACCAATGGCGGCCTCGTCGGCAAGGTCACCAAGGTGGTGGACGACGACCAGATCGAGGTGGAGATCGCCGACGGCGTCAAGATCCGCCAGATGCGCCAGATGATCACCGGCGTGCGCACCAAGGGCGAGCCTGCGAAGGATTCGAAGGAATCCAAGGACGAGAGCGCCGCGAGCTGACCGTGCGGATTTTCCAGTTCCGTCATTGCGAGGAGCACTTGCGACGAAGCAATCCAGTTCTTTTCTGTAGCCATGGATTGCTTCGCTTCGCTCGCAATGACGTTTTTCTTTCCGATAGCTGCATGCGGCTCAAGCGCCGAATCTGACGGATCATCCCGATGCTGTATTTCACGCGGTGGAAGGCACTGGCGGTCGTTCTGACCGCTTTTATCGTTTGCCTTTTCGCGGTTCCGAATTTCTTCCCCGAGCATGTGGTCAAGACCTGGCCGAAATGGGCGCAGCGGCACATCGTGCTCGGCCTCGACCTGCAGGGCGGATCGCACATCCTGCTGGAGGTCGATTCCAACTCGGTCAAGAAGGACAAGCTCGACCAGGTTCGTGACGACACGCGGCGCGTGCTGCGCGATGCGCGGATTCCCTATACCGGCCTCGCAGTGCGCGGCGAGGGCGTCGAGGTCCGCATCACCAACGCGGCCGACTTCCCCAACGCGCTGGCGAAGCTGCGTGAACTGTCGCAGCCGCTCAGTGGCATCCTCGGATCGAGCGGCCAGCGCAGCGTCGAGGTCGCCGACGCCGGCAACAGCGTGATCCGTCTGACCGTGCCGCCCGCCGCCATCACCGAACGCGTGCGCCAGTCGGTGGAGCAGTCGATCCAGATCGTGGAGCGGCGCATCAACGAGCTCGGCACCGTGGAGCCGCTGATCCAGCGCCAGGGCGTGGACCGCATTCTGGTGCAGGTGCCGGGCCTGCAGGACCCGACCCGCCTGAAGGAACTGCTCGGCAAGACCGCGAAGCTCGATTTCCGCATGGTGGACACCACCATCTCGCCGGAACAGGCGGCGCAGGGCCGGGTGCCGCCGGATTCCGAAATCCTGATGAGCTCGACGCAGCCGCGGACGCCTTACGTCATCCGCAAGCAGGTGCTGGTGTCCGGCGCCGATCTCACCGACGCGCAGCCGGGCTTCGACCAGCGCACCGGCGAGCCCATCGTCACCTTCCGCTTCAATTCGTCCGGCGCGCGCAAGTTCGCGCAGGCGACTGTCGAGAACGTCGGCCAGCCGTTCGCCATCGTGCTCGACAACGAAGTGATCTCCGCGCCGGTCATCCGCGAGCCGATCACCGGCGGCTCGGGACAGATTTCCGGCAACTTCACCGTGCAGGGCGCCAACGACCTCGCCATCCTGCTGCGCGCCGGCGCGCTGCCCGCGCCGCTGACCATCATCGAGGAGCGCACCGTCGGCCCCGGCCTCGGTCAGGACTCGATCGCGGCCGGCGAACTCGCCTCCTATGTCGGCTCGGTGCTGGTCATCGTGTTCATGACGCTGACCTACCGGCTGTTCGGCTTCTTCGCCAACATCGCGGTGGCCATCAACGTCGCCATGATCTTCGGCGTGCTGTCGCTGCTCAACGCCACGCTGACGCTGCCGGGCATCGCCGGCATCGTGCTCACTGTCGGCATCGCGGTGGACTCCAACGTGCTGATCTACGAGCGCATACGCGAGGAGGTGCGGGCTGGGCGCAGCGCGATCAACGCCATCGACGCGGGCTTCAGCCGCGCGCTCGCCACCATTCTGGACTCCAACATCACCACCTTCATCGCCGCCGCCGTGCTGTTCTACATCGGTACCGGCCCGGTGCGCGGCTTCGCCGTGACGCTCGGCATCGGCATCATCACCACGGTGTTCACGGCGTTCACCGTCACCCGCCTCATCGTCGCCACCTGGGTGCGATGGAAGCGGCCGAAGACCGTGCCGATTTGAGGATTGAGACGGTGGAGGGGATTTGACATTCGCCCGGAGGTTGCGGAAAGCGTGATCGGCGAATGTCAAATCCAGAACTCCACCGTAATTTAAAATCGCTAGTGGTCCTTTGCTTCTGACATTCGCAAAAGGGGCTGCTGAAATGGGATGCGAATGTCAGAAGCGGACCACTAGACCGTGACTCACACCATCATCATCGCGCTTGCCGTCTTCATCGTCGTCCTGACGGTGCTGAGCATCTACGGCGTGATCCCCGCGCTTCGGATCGTCCCCGACGATACCAAGTTCGATTTCATGCGGTTCCGCCGTATCAGCTTCCCGATCTCGGCGATGCTGTCGATCCTCGCCATCTCGCTTTATTTCGTGCACGGGCTGAACTTCGGCATCGACTTCAAGGGCGGCACGCTCTTGGAAATCCAGGTCAAGTCCGGCCCCGCCGACATCGCGCAACTGCGTACGCAATTGACGACGCTGAATTTCGGCGACGTCCAGCTCCAGCAGTTCGGCGGCCCGTCCGACGTGCTGATCCGCATCGCGGAGCAGCCGGGCGGCGACCAGGCGCAGCAGGCGGCGGTGCAGAAGGTGCGCCAGTTGCTCGGCGACACGGTTGAATACCGCCGCGTCGAGGTGGTCGGCCCGCGCGTGTCGAGCGAGCTTCTGGCCTACGGCACCGTGGGCCTGATGCTCGCCATCCTCGGCATCCTGATCTATCTCTGGTTCCGGTTCGAGTGGCAGTTCGCCCTCGGCGCGATGATCGCCAACGTCCACGATATCGTGCTGACGCTCGGCTTCATGTCGGTGACCCAGATCGAATTCGATCTCACCAGCATCGCGGCGCTCCTCACCATTCTCGGCTATTCGCTGAACGACACCGTCGTCATCTACGATCGCATCCGCGAAATGCTGCGGCGCTACAAGAAGATGCCGATGACCGATCTGCTCAACGCCTCGATCAACTCGACGCTGTCACGCTCGATCATCACCCACGTCACCGTGACGCTGGCGCTGCTGGCGCTGCTGCTGTTCGGCGGCAAGGCGATCCACAGCTTCACCGCCACCATGATGTTCGGCGTGGTGCTGGTCGGCACCTACACCTCGATCTTCATTGCGGCGCCGATCCTGATCTATCTCGGCGTCGGCGAGAACCGTGGCGGCGAGGACAAGTCGTCGAAGCAGGACGACAAGCCGGCGAAGCTAGAGGACAAGTGAGCGGCGCGGGCGAAGGACTGCACCTTCCGCGGTCCGCGCCGATCGAAGCCTATGGCAACGGCGGCTTCCGCTTCGACGAGATGTCGCATCGCGGCTCGCTGCTGTGCCTGCCGGATTCGATGTGGGCGTGGCCGGTCACCGATCCGGACCAGATCGACGCGACCGCGCTGGCCCGCGTGTTCGAACGCGCCGACGCCATCGACACGCTGCTGATCGGCACCGGCGCCACCGTCTGGCTACCGCCGTTGGCGCTGCGCAACGCGCTGCGCGAGGTGCGCATCGTGCTCGACGTGATGCAGACCGGTCCGGCGATCCGCATCTACAACGTGATGATCGGCGAGCGGCGGCGGGTGGCGGCTGCGCTGATTGCGGTGCCATGAGCGCGCCGGACAATCAGTCCTTCTGCGCCGATCTCGTGCGCGCGCGGGATTTCACGACCTACGCCGCAAGCCTGTTCGTGCCGGCTCCGGTGCGGCGCGGCTGGCTCGCCGTCGCCGCCTTCAATGCCGAGGTCGCCCATGTGCGCGATCACATCAGCCAGCCGCTGCCGGGGGAGATCCGGCTGCAATGGTGGCGCGATCTGCTGAGCGGCGAGAGGCGAGGTGATGCGGAAGGCAGCCTCGTCGCCGCCGAGCTGCTGCGCGCGGTGGCGACGCATGATCTTCCCGTCGACACGCTGGTGCGGCTGATCGATGCCCATGTGTTCGACGTCTATGACGATCCGATGCCGGACATGGCGGCGCTGGAGGCCCATTGCCGCGACACCGCCGCCGCGCTTTATGCGCTGCGGGCGCGGATCGCGGGCGTGTGGTCGGACGACGCGGCGCGCGCCGCCGAGCATGCCGGCATCGCCGATGGCCTCGTCGACGTGATGCTGGCGCTGCCACGCCATGCCGTGCGCCGCCAGCTTTATCTGCCCGGTGATCTGATCAGCGTGCATGGTGCCGCGGCCGAAAACATTTTCAGTCGCGAGGCGGACGCGCCACTGCAGGCGGTGCTGGCGCATCTGCGCGGCGAGGCGCGCACGCAGATGGACGCGGCGCTGGCGATGCTCCCCGGCCTG
This sequence comes from Bradyrhizobiaceae bacterium, assembly GCA_020544565.1. Classification (GTDB taxonomy): domain Bacteria; phylum Pseudomonadota; class Alphaproteobacteria; order Rhizobiales; family Xanthobacteraceae; genus Afipia. The sequence continues at coordinate 1,270,225 of CP078014.1, read as the reverse complement.
CCGCCGCCGGCGCGCGCCGCTTTCCTGCCGCTGGCCATGACGCGCCGGACGCTGGCGCAACTTGAGGGCGCCGATCCGTTCGCGCCGCCGCAGGCGTCGCGCCTCGCCACGCTGTGGACCACCTGGCGCGCGGCGAGCGCGCCGCCGTTCAGGGCGTGATGCGCCGCAACCCGCGACATGCGCGATACGCCCTCTCTCCCCATAGCCCGTCAAAGACAGGCGTAAACGCCTTTACAATCCGTCATGGCCGGGCTCGTCCCGGCCATCCACGTCTTCCTTTGTTGACACTCCCAAGACGTGGATGCCCGGCATAAAGCCGGGCATGACGAGTTGTGGATTCCGTCCCAACGAAACTTGCCTTCGTGCGCGGCGCGCCCCGGGTGGAATCTCCGATCACTTGTTTTTGAGCGCGCTGTTGCGGACTTGCCGGCCGATCTCACCGGGCAGAGGATCGGCAAGGCAATCGTTCGGGGGGATGGACCATGAGGATCGTCGGTTGGGCCGCGTGTCTCGCGCTGGCCGTTATGGCTTTTAGCGGTGACGCGGCGCGCGCCGCGCCGTTCGAGCAAAGCACGGTGTCGGTCGGCGGCGTCCAGGCGGCGCTGCTGAAGCCCGCGAAACCGCGTGGGGCAATCATCCTGCTTGCGGGCGGCGACGGCCGGATCGGTGTCGGCCCCGATGGCGCCATCGCGCGTCAGGGCAATCAGCTCGTGCGTACGCGCGCCGCCTATGCGGCACAGGGCTTCGCGGTGCTGGTGCCCGACTGCTGCGTCGATGTTGCGGCCGCGGTGCAATACATGCGCAGCTTCGGAAAGGTGACGCTGGTCGGCACCAGCCGCGGCACCCAGCGCGCGGGCCGGGGTATCGCCGCGGGCGCGCGGCCGGACCGGCTGGTGCTGACCTCAGGTTTTCTCAGCAACGAGTCCGGCGATCCGGCAAACGTCATGAACATGCTCGGCACGCCGGCCGCGCTGCCGCAGACGCTGATCGTGCAGCACCGCCACGACGAATGTTTCAAGACCAGCCCCGCCGGCGTCGCGCCGTTCGTCGCGTGGGCCGGCGGCAAGGCGCGGGTGACATGGCTCGACGGCGGCGTCAGCGTCGGCAATCCGTGCGAGGCGAGGTCCCATCACGGCTTCAACGGCATCGACGGACAGGTGGTGTCGGCGGTCTCGGGTTTCGCCGCGCGGTGAGACGACCTTATATCGATGCTGCATTCCGCCGTCATTGCGAGGCGCATCGCGCCGAAGCAATCCGCTCAGTGCATGCCGCGAACGCGAGTCTGGATTGCTTCGCTCCGATGCGTTGAACCGAAATTCAAACGATCCAAGTCAAGTGAATTCCGGCGTGTCTCGCTGACTGAATCCCGATCCGGCGCGTCGTTGCAATTGCGCCGCGTTTCCGCCTTTTGCGCCGAGGTCCGTCACCGTTCGGCCTTTTGCCCGCGGCGGCCGCGATCATCCCGGCCGGTAGACGCCTTCTTCATCCACCAGCACCCGCCCGTCGGCGACGAGTTCGTCCAGATGCTGCGAGATCGTCCGCCGCTCGGCGTCCGTGATCCACGGCGCGTCGTAGCCCACCGGATACAGCAGCCGCCGCTCGACCAGCTGCTCCAGCGTCTGCGGCGCTTCGCCCAGCATGGCGAGCAGGCGCTGGTCGCGCTCGTCGAGCTTGGCGTCGTAAGCGGCGAGATCGCGCAGAAGCTGGTCGCGGTCGGTGTAGACGCCGCGATGATGCGACGTGATCCACACCTTGGCCGGAATCTCCGGGAGCCGCTTGAGGCTGCGGCGGAAGTCGCTCAGGCTGGAGGAGGCGTCGCCGTAATAGGGACCGAAGCCGGTGAGGTCGATATCGCCGATGAACGCCACGCCCTCCGGCTCGACCAGGAGAACGCAGTGGCCGGCGGTGTGGCCCGGCATGTGGAAGGCGCGAACCCGCACCTGCCCGAGATCCCACGACGCGCCGTCCGCGTAGCTCTGTGCGTCCGGGCGCGGCGCGTAAAACAGATCGCGCTGGAATCTGTTCAGCATTTCCGAAATGCGCGCCTGATCGGTGACGCCGAAGGCCGCGACCAGTCCGTCCCAGCTCCGCGCGGCCGCGACATCGGCTTCGTGCACATGCACGGGCGCGTTGGGAAGGCGGTGCAGGCCGGCCATATGGTCTTCGTGGACATGGCCCATCACCACCAGCTCAGCGGTGTCGAATTCCGGGCCGATATAGTTCGACACGATCGGCGTATCGAACGCCACGCGGGTGTCCGAGCCGCGCACGATCACCTGATTGCCGTCGGGATATTTGCCGTTCTTGTTGCCGAAGAACACCGACACGCGGCCGAAGTCGGCGCGCGGGATTTGCGTGCGTAGATCGGGCGTAGCCGCGGAGGTGGTCATGGCGATTGTCCTTGTTCAGCGATGTCGGGGCGTCCGTCAGGCCGCGTCGGCCGACTGCGGACGGCTGGCGATCCAGCGGTCGAGATCGGCCAGCGCGCGGGCGCTCATCGCCTGTTTCTTGGCGATGGTCTTCTCGTTGCCGCGCAGGCGCGAGCCGTCGGCTTTTTTGGTGGGGGCTTGCGCCAGCGGCGGAAACAGTCCGAAGTTGATGTTCATCGGCTGGAACGAGCGCGGCCCGGCATCGACGGTTTCGATGTGGCCGCCGGTGATGTGGCCGAGCAGCGCGCCGAGCGCCGTAGTCGGCGGCGGCGGCGCAAGGGCGGCGCCGCGTGCGTCGGCGGCGGCGAACAGCCCGGCCAGCAAGCCGATGCCGGCGGATTCCACATAGCCCTCGCAGCCGGTCATCTGTCCGGCGAAGCGCAGGCGCGGCTCCGCCTTCAGCCGTAACTGCGGATCGAGCAGCTTCGGCGAATTGAGGAAGGTGTTGCGGTGCAGGCCACCCAGCCGCGCGAACTCCGCGTTTTCGAGGCCGGGGATCATGCGCAGCACCTGCGTCTGCGGGCCGTATTTCAGCTTGGTCTGGAATCCGACGATGTTGTAGAGGGTGCCGAGCTTGTTGTCCTGCCGCAGTTGCACGATGGCGTAGGGCTTGACCTCGGGATCGCGCGGATTGGTGAGGCCCACCGGCTTCATCGGTCCATGACGCAGCGTCTCGCGGCCGCGCGCCGCCATCACCTCGATCGGCAGGCAGCCGTCGAAATAGGGCGTGCTCTGCTCCCACGCCTTGAAGTCGGCCGTCTCGCCGGCGAGCAGCGCATCCACAAACGCCTCGTACTGCTCGCGCGTCATCGGGCAGTTGATGTAGTCCGCGCCCGTTCCGCCCGGGCCGACCTTGTCGTAGCGCGACTGGAACCACGCGATCTCCATGTTGATGGACTCGCGATGAACGATGGGCGCGATGGCGTCGAAGAAGGCGAGGGCGTCCTCGCCGGACAGGCCGCGGATCGCCTCCGCCAGCGCCGGCGATGTCAGCGGCCCCGTCGCCACGATCACGTTGCGCCAGTCGTCCGGCGGCAGCCCGGCGATTTCCTCGCGGCGGATGTCGATGTTGGGATGCGCGGCCAGCGCCGCGCTCACCGCCGCCGAAAAGCCATCGCGGTCCACCGCCAGCGCGCCGCCGGCGGGCACCTGGTTGGCGTCGGCGCTGCGCATGATCAGCGAATTCAGCCTGCGCAGTTCGGCGTGCAGCAGGCCGACCGCGTTGTTGGCGGCGTCGTCGGAGCGGAAGGAATTGGAGCAGACCAGCTCGGCGAGGCTATCGGTGCGGTGCGCATCCGTGGTGCGCAGTGGCCGCATCTCGTGCAGCACCACGCCGATGCCGGCGTTGGCGATCTGCCACGCGGCCTCCGAGCCGGCGAGCCCGCCCCCGATGACGTGAACAACGGGCGGGGCAGTATCATGCGAGGAATGAGTCATGGCGCATGACTACATACGGGCTTTCACCGTGTTGTCCATCCGCTGCGGCCGGACCTGCCGCCGCGCCGTCATGCCCCACAAACGACAACGCCCGCTGAAAGCGGGCGTAATCGTTCACGATGAGGGCTGCGCCGATTAGCCGTTATAGGCGCCGGCTGCAACCCGCTGGATATCGGCACGATCAAGTCCGATATCAGCCAGTTCCCGGTCGCTCAGCTGCGACAGCTCAGCAACATTGCGCTGATAGTCGCGGAACGCCTGGATGGCGCGGATGAATGAAAGCAGCATGGCTCGTCTCCTTCGTATTCCCGATTCAGCTCTTGCAGGAGCCTCATCAACGAGAGGGAATATAGGGGAGGATTCTGCGGTGCAATACGGCAAATGTTGCGATGCAGCTAATACAATAACGCATGACTAAGATAAGAAGTGATTAATATTTCAGTTCGACATGTCGGGATTACCCAGCAGGCTCTCGACGAGAACTAGACTATATCTATCCAATTTCGCCGTAGTTCTGCTTAATTTGTTACCAGAGGTTCTCGAAAGGGTGGTTTTCAAAAAATTCAGAAGCTGACTTGATCCTTCCCGAGCTATGCTTTTTGGATCGAAGTTTGTGCATCATTCATTTTTTGACAGGGTGGTCGGGAAAACGCCATTCTAACGAAGAATTACAATTCATTTCATAGCTGATCGATCTACCGGCCGAGGGTTTTCCGGCTGGCATGTCCCGAACGTGGGGAGGCCAATCCACGCCGCTGTTCGAATCATGGACGTGCCCGCGCACCCGTGGCATAGCCGCTAGATGCGTCACCGCCATGCCCTTCGCCGGTTCCTCGTCGCCCTGCTGTTGTCGCAGGCCCTGGTGGTTCAGGGGCTGTTGCTGGCCTTGAGCGGCGCACTGGCCCTCACGGGCGCGGACGTCGGCGCGATCTGTTCCGCAGCAGATGCGGCGGAGAGCCACGGCGCGGGAGGCGGGCCGGGGCCGGTACAGCCCTCGCATCACGATTGCCTGAGTGCGTGCGTCGCCGGGCATGCGGCGGGCGCGGTCGTGCGCGTTGAATTTTCGCGCCGGGTTGCGATCTCCCTTCAACCTGCGAGACCATCCGAGGCGACGCCACCATCGTTGTCCGGGGTGCACGGGTTCCTCGCCCGAGCGCCGCCGGTGCTGATTTGAGGCTGTTCACTTCCGAATTCCCACTCAGCATCATTCGAGGACAACATGACCATTCTCTTCAGCAGCCCCCGACGGCTGATCGTCGGCGTCGGCTTCGCCGCGCTGGCGGTCGCCGCATCGCAGACCAGTGCGCTCGCGCACATCACGCTGGCCACCGCCGAGGCACGGCCGAATGCGTATTACAAGGCGGTGTTTCAGGTGCCGCACGGCTGTGACGGCGCCGCCACGCAGGCGATCCATGTCCGGATCCCGGAGGGCGTGATCGGCGTCAAGCCGATGCCCAAGCCGGGCTGGACGCTTGCTATCGCCCGGGGCGCTTACGCCAAATCCTATCAAAGCCACGGCAAGGCTGTCGCCGAAGGTCCGAAGGAGATCGTCTGGTCGGGCGGATCGCTGTCTGACGACAACTACGACGAGTTCGTTTTCACCAGCTTCGTCACCGATTTCAGTCCGGGGCAGGCGGTGTTCTTTCCCGTCGTGCAAAATTGCGCCAACGGCGAGGCGCGCTGGGATCAGATCGCGGCGAACGGACAAAATCCGCACGATCTGAAATCGCCAGCGCCCATGCTGCGGATCATCTCCGAGACCACCGTTGCGCAGGCGGGCATGGACCATAGCAGCATGGGGAAAACAGATGCGGCCGCCATGGCGGGGAGCGACATCTTCAAGGCCGGCGATGTTGTCGTCGCCGCGCCGTGGACGCGCGCCACCCCGGGCGGGGCGAAGGTTGCGGGCGGCTATCTCAGGATCACCAACAACGGAAAGTCACCGGATCGTCTCGTCGGGGCGACATCGCCGGGCGCCGACCGTGTCGAGGTTCATGAAATGTCGATGACCAACGGCGTGATGAAGATGCGTCCTCTGGCCGATGGCCTCGTCCTCAAGCCCGGCGAGACGGTCGAATTGAAGCCCGGCGGCTATCACATGATGTTCATGGACATCAAACAGCCGCTCAAGGCGGGCGAGACGCTGAAGGCGACGCTGACGTTCGAGAAAGCCGGCAAACTCGATGTGACCTTCAAGGTCAATGCGCTCGGCGCGACCGGGGGAGCAAGCCACCAGCATTGAACGGCCCGACAGCGATGGCGCGGCCCGTTCGTTGCCGCGCCATCGACCCGTCGTCATCTCAGCGGGGATGCCGTCCCCATGAGAACAGGCTTGACGGAAACTCCGCGGCGTAACGGCGTTCTCGCGGCGCCTTCGGCGGAGCCTGATAGGGGACGGCCGCGGGCGCCACGATCTTGCGATAGAGATGCCACGTGGCGTGACCGAGCACCGGGATGACGATGGTCAGGCCCAGGAAGAACGGGATCGTTCCGGCGACCAGCAGCGCCGCGACGATGGCACCCCAGACCGCCATCGGCACCGGATTTCGGATGACGGCGCGCACCGACACCGCCATCGCGTCGGTGGCGCTCGCATGACGATCCAGCATCAGCGGAAACGACACGACGCTGATGCACAGCGCCACCAGCGCGAACAGAAAGCCGACACCGCACCCGACGGCGATCAGCATGTGGCCTTCGCGCGTCGTCAGAACGCGCTGGACAAAATCCGGGATGTCGGCCGCGGGGACGTAACCGAAGGTCGAGTCATAGATTGACTGCGCGACGGTGAGCCAGACCAGAAACAGCACGAGCAGAAGGACGCCGAACGCCAGCATGGCGCCGATGGACGGCGATTGCAGCACGCCGAGCGCGTGCCAGGCCGTCGGCGTTTCGCCCTGTTCGCGACGCCGGCTGAGATCGTAGAAGGCGAGGGCGGTGAACGGCCCCAGCAACGCAAATCCGGCGGCGAGCGGGAACAGCAGCGGCAGGATCGTGTATCCGAGAAGAATCCGCGCCAACAGAATTCCGAGCACGGGATAGATCAAGGCGAGAAGAACAGCGTGGGTGGGAACGGCCTTGAAGTCGTCCCAACCCGCGCGAAGGGCGTCGGTCAAATCCGCCAGCGTGATGGTGCGGACCTGATACGTCGCTGCGTCCGCCGGCGGCGAGAGCGATTTCATATTCGCAGAAGTGGGGTTGTTCATGGTGACAGTCTCCTTGTCGCGCAGCGAAAGCGGACGCTGCAAATGCTGAGAGGGACGCCTGCACGAATAGAAAGCCTATCACGCCCGCGGGTTGCCGCACCGCGGTCATCACTTCACAATTTATCTAGCAGGCTATCCGGCGCGCGGGCCCGGTGGTGCTGGGAGCAACAGCCGTCACCCCGGGGCGCAGCGGATACCGTTGAATCGGTTGAGCAAAACGCCCGGTGTCATTGTGGCGTCATTTTGGCGCGCCCCGCCGCGTGAAAGGCCCTGTAAGGGCAACTGCGCATTGGCAAGCGATGGTGAGCCGTCTACACTCTTTCGTGACCGGAGGGGCGCAGCCGGGGACAGCACGATGCGTCGACCGGGTCGATCAACCCATTCGCGGGCTACTGGAGTTTATGAATGAGCATTTTTGGAAAGATCATGGGCGCGATTTTCGGCACCAAGGCCGATGCTGCCGAACCTGCAGGCGGAGCCGGGTCTGCGGCGGGGACCGACGCTGCCGGCGGCGCGGGTGCCAGCGTGCCGATGGTTGATGTCGCGCCGATTCTTGATAAGGCCGTTGCGGCAAAGGGCGAAAAGCTCGAGTGGCGGACGTCGATCGTCGATCTGATGAAGGCCCTGGATATCGATTCCAGCCTTGCCGCGCGCAAGGAACTGGCCAAGGAACTGAAGTATGACGGCGACACCAACGACTCCGCCAAGATGAACATCTGGCTGCACAAGCAGGTGATGACCAAGCTCGCCGCCAATGGCGGCAAGCTGCCGGACGATCTGAAGAACTGAGTACGGACGTGACGCATATCGTCGAAAGGCCCGCCTTTGGCGGGCCTTTTTCGTTGCACAGTGCGGCGGGTGGATACGGATTCCGGATTGCTGCGAGCCGTCGGGTTGAACGCGGATGACATCATTTTCCTGGAGCCGTTTCGCTTTTGATAAAAACGAAACGCGGCAATCCGTCTTCTTGAAGTGAGTCTTCTTTTTGATGGATGCGCGGGTCAAGCTCGCGCATGACGATTCCATCTGAGCCAAACCTGCTCCAGCGCCCGCCGCAGCTGGAGTAGTTGGTGTTTTGACGGAAACATGAATTCCGTCAAAGACGGGCGTGAACGCCCTTTTATCCCGGCCATCCATGTCTTATTTTGTTGAGACTTTCGAAGATGTGGATGCCCGGCATAAAGCCGGGCATGACGAGTTGTTGATTCCGTCTAAATAAAACCTGCTCTAAAATTCACGCCACCAGATCGGCGAACTCCGGATGCCGGTCGAGATAGTCGGCGACGAAGCTGCAGCCCGCCACCACTTTCAATCCGTCGGCGCGGATATGCTCCAGCGCCCCGTGCACCAGCCGCGATGCGATGCCCCGGCCGCGCAGCGCCGCCGGCGTTTCGGTGTGGGTGATGATCACCGTGCCCGGGATCAGCCGATAGTCGGCAAAGGCCGTCACGCCGTCGGCATCGAGTTCATAACGGCGGAAAGCGGTGTTGTTGCGGACGCCGGCTGGCGGCGCGGTCTGGGCCATTGCGCGTGTCTCGTTGCGGTGAGGGGGCGGATTATTTCAACAGGTCGGCATATTCGACATGTTTGTCGAGATAGGCCCGAACAAACGGGCATTCCGCGGCCACCTTGAGGCCATCGGCGCGGACCTGCGCCAGCGCGCCCTTGATGAGCTTCGACCCGACGCCCTTGCCGCCCAGCTCCGGCGGCACTTCGGTGTGCTCGAAGGTGACGACGCCGTTTGCGATCTCGTAACAGGCTGTGGCGAGATGACCTTCCATCGTCAGCTCATAGCGTTTCAGCGCGGGATTGTGGGTCACCTCGGTCATGGCGCGCACCTCAAATTGGTTCCGGTCCTCGACGGGTCATTCGGCTGCTTCGTCGGCGTTGCTGCGCTTCGCGACGCGGCTTTTCTTGAGCACCGGGGCAAGGAATTTTCCAGTGTAGCTGCGCGGCGCCTTGACGATATCTTCCGGCGGCCCCCACGCGACGATCTCGCCGCCGCCGTCGCCGCCTTCGGGACCGAGATCGATCACCCAGTCGGCGGTCTTGATGACTTCGAGATTGTGCTCGATGACGACGACGCTGTTGCCCTGCGCCACCAGTTCGTGGAGCACTTCGAGCAGCTTGGCGACATCGTGGAAATGCAATCCTGTCGTCGGCTCGTCGAGGATGTAGAGCGTGCGTCCGGTGGCGCGCTTGCTCAGTTCCTTGGCCAGCTTGACGCGCTGGGCCTCGCCGCCGGACAGGGTGGTGGCCTGCTGGCCGACATGGATGTAGCCGAGGCCGACGCGCTGCAGGGTGCGGAAGGTTTCGCGCACGCGCGGCACTGCCTTGAAGAACTCGACAGCCTCGTCCACCGTCATGTCCAACACGTCGGCGATCGACTTGCCCTTGAACAGCACGTCCAGGGTTTCGCGGTTGTAGCGCTTGCCCTTGCAGGTGTCGCAGGTGACGTAGACGTCCGGCAGGAAGTGCATCTCGATCTTGATCAGACCGTCGCCCTGACAGGCTTCGCAGCGACCGCCCTTGACGTTGAACGAGAAGCGGCCGGGCTCGTAGCCGCGCGCCTTGGACTCGGGCAGGCCGGCGAACCATTCGCGGATCGGCGTGAATGCGCCGGTGTAAGTCGCAGGATTGGAGCGCGGGGTGCGGCCGATCGGCGACTGGTCGATGTCGATGATCTTGTCGATGTGCTCCAGCCCCTCGATGCGGTCGTGCGGAGCGGGCGCATCCGAGGCATTGTTGAGCTTGCGCGCGATCGCCTTGTACAGCGTATCAATCAGCAGCGTCGACTTGCCGCCGCCGGAAACGCCGGTGACGCAGGTGAACAGGCCGAGCGGGATTTCCGCAGACACGTTCTTGAGGTTGTTGCCGCGTGCGTTGATCACCTTGAGGGTGCGGCGATGGTTGGGCGGCCGCCGCTCGTGGATCGGAACGAACAGCTCGCCGGTGAGGTATTTTCCGGTCAGCGATTTCGGATTCTTCTTGATCTGCTCCGGCGTGCCCTGAGCGACGATGTGGCCGCCGTTGACGCCGGCGCCTGGGCCGACATCGACCACATGGTCGGCGGTCTCGATGGCGTCCTCGTCGTGCTCGACCACGATCACGGTGTTGCCGAGATTGCGCAGCCGCCGCAGCGTCTCCAGCAACCGCGCATTGTCGCGCTGGTGAAGTCCTATGGACGGCTCGTCCAGCACATACAGCACGCCGGTCAGGCCCGAGCCGATCTGCGAGGCGAGGCGGATGCGCTGGCTTTCGCCGCCGGACAGGGTACCCGACGAGCGCGACAGCGTCAGGTAGTTGAGGCCGACATCGATTAGGAACGACAGCCGCTCGCGGATCTCCTTGAGAATCCGCGTGGCGATCTCGTTCTGCTGCTTGGTCAGCGTGTCCGGCACCGTGTCGAACCACTCGCCGGCGCGCAGCACCGACAGTTCGGAGATTTCGCCGATATGCTTGCCGCCGATCTTGACGCACAGCGCTTCCGGCTTCAGCCGATAGCCTTGGCACGCCTCGCAGGGAACATCGGCGAAATACTTGCCGAGTTCCTCGCGCGCCCATTCGCTCTCGGTTTCATGGAAGCGCCGCTCGATATTGGTGACGACGCCTTCGAACGGTTTCTTGGTGTCGTAGGAGCGGACGCCGTCCTCGTAGGAGAACTTGATCTCGTCGTCGCCGGAGCCGAACAGGATGGCGTTCTGCGTTTTCTTCGGCAGGTCCTTCCATTTGGTGTCGAGGGTGAACTTGTAGAACTTGGCCAGCGCCTGCAGCGTTTGCAGATAATAGGGCGACGACGACTTGGCCCATGGCGCGATCGCACCCTTGCGCAGCGTCGCGTCCTTGTCCGGAATCACAAGGTCGGCGTCGATGTGCTGCTCCACGCCGAGGCCGCCGCATTTCGGGCACGCGCCATAGGGGTTGTTGAAGGAGAACAGCCGCGGCTCGATTTCCGGAATGGTGAAGCCAGACACCGGGCAGGCGAATTTTTCCGAGAACAGAATCCGCTCGGGTCTGCTCTTGTCGTGGATCTTGGCGGTCTTTTTTTCGGGCTTGCCCCCTCCCGCCGCGCTGCGCGCGTCTCCCTCCCCCGCATGCGGGGGAGGGTTGGGGTGGGGGATGCTTTTCGCGGGCGCATCGGCGAACTCGATCACCGCCAGTCCCTCGGCGAGCTTCAGCGCGGTCTCGAAGGATTCGGCCAGGCGCTGCGCCATGTCGGGGCGGACGACGATACGATCCACCACCACGTCGATGTCGTGCGGGAACTTCTTGTCGAGCACGGGCGCTTCCGCAAGCTCATAGAACTTGCCGTCCACCTTGACGCGCTGGAAGCCCTTTTTCAGGTATTCGGCGAATTCCTTGCGGTACTCGCCCTTGCGGCCCTGAACCACCGGCGCAAGCAGATAAAGGCGCGTGCCTTCCGGCAGCGCCAACACGCGATCCACCATCTGCGACACGGTCTGGCTTTCGATCGGCAGGCCGGTGGCCGGCGAGTAGGGCACGCCGACCCGCGCCCACAACAGGCGCATGTAGTCGTAGATTTCCGTCACGGTCCCGACGGTGGAGCGCGGGTTCTTCGAGGTGGTCTTCTGCTCAATCGAGATGGCGGGCGACAGGCCGTCGATCTGGTCGACGTCCGGTTTCTGCATCATCTCCAGAAACTGGCGGGCATAGGCCGACAGCGATTCGACATAGCGGCGCTGGCCTTCGGCATAGATCGTATCGAACGCCAGCGAGGATTTGCCGGAACCGGACAGACCGGTAAACACCACCAGCCGGTCGCGCGGGATCTCCAGATCGACGTTCTTGAGATTGTGCTCGCGCGCACCGCGAATGGTGATGGCGCGCAGGCTGGACCCCGCCGAGGGCTTGCTGCGGGTCGCTTTGAGGACTTCATCCATAAGACGTATTCCGGGCGCGTCGAGGGCGCAGAAAAAGCGTCGTCTCCGACAACGCGAGGCGAAAGAATCAATGTCGTTGGCGACAGCCGGCGCGGCCTTTAGAACATAGCAAGAACACGGAGCTATTTCCAGCCCCGCCTGTGCGCTATCAACCGCTCATTGGGCAAGTGATAAAGTAGGCATTGGTAGCGGTTCCGGCAAACAAAAAGGCCGGCTCAAAGAGCCGGCCTTTCCGTAGGTCCGAGAGACTCGGTCAGCGAAGCTCAGTACTTCGCGACGACCGGGCCACCCCAGTTGAAGTGATAGTTCACGCCGACCTTCACAGTGTGAATGTCGCTGTCGTAGCGAGCATCCGCGACACCCTGGTAGTACAGGGTGCTCTTGTCGAAGTTGTAGTACTGGTACTCGACCTTGGCCGACCAGGCCGGAGCGAACATGTACTCGAGGCCGCCGCCGACGGTGTAGCCGGTGGTCTTGTTGTCAACCGCGTAGTCCACATTGGTGGTGCTGAAACCGCCGTTGTCGCGGAAGGCAACGCCGCCCTTGGCGTAGATCATGCCCGGGCCCCAGGTGTAGCCGAGGCGGCCGGTGATCGAGGCCAGCCAGTCGGTCTTCTGCTGGAGATAATCACCGGCGACGGTGACGGAGCGCTTGTAGTCGAGGCCGCTGATGTCGCCTTCGAGGCCGAGCACCCAGTTCGGGGCGAACTGCCAGTTGTAGCCGATCTGGCCGCCGCCGAGGAAGCCGCCCGAGGTCGAAGCACGGTAGCCGTTGCCGTAGAGGTCATTGATGTTGTCACCGCCGGCGAACGCGCCGCCGAGGTGCACACCGGCGTAGAAGCCGGTCCAGTTGAACACGGGGGCGGGGGCGTAAACCGGCGCCTTGGTGTAGGTGCGGGCCGGCAGGTCAGCCGCAACCGCCGAAGCGGTGCCGAGAGCGACCAGCGCCACGGTGCCGAGCAAAAACTTCTTCATGATCTTCTCCAGTTTTAGTCCATTCCGGTTGTCCGGAACGGTTTGATCCAAGGCGCGAACGCAATGGGATTTCGATTCCATGGCCGGACTATACCGGGTTCTTCGGAAAATGCCGTCTCCCAAAAGCAACACTCGGCGGCGAAGTGTTTTCTTCCAAGGTAAGGATTTGTTTGGAGTTTTTGGAACCGGGAGCATCACGCTGCCGACTCTTTTCAGCCACATTTTGCCACCTGGCGTTGAAAACCTTCAAATAATCAACGCCGGTTCCGCTGACTCCGCCTTGTTTTTGAACAAAAAGAGAACGTATTGTGTTGATCCCTTTGGGGCCGCTGGCCGGATGGCGGTGGATAACCGTGCCGCCGCCGTCTGCGACGGGGCGAGAACGTATAGGGTCGCCGTGAGATCGGGCCGCCGGATCGGATGGACGGCCCCCGGAAACAGAGGTTCAGGCGCATCATCATGCGCGAGAGTGGAGAGTGGTCATGGCGGGAAGCGTCAATAAAGTCATCCTGGTCGGAAATCTCGGTGCCGATCCGGAAATCAAACGCACGCAAGACGGGCGGCCGATCGCGAATCTGAGCGTCGCGACCTCGGACACCTGGCGCGACAAGAACACCGGCGAGCGCAAGGAGAAGACGGAGTGGCATCGCGTCGTCATCTTTAATGAGGGATTGTGCCGGATCGCCGAGCAGTACCTGAAGAAGGGCGCGAAGGTGTATCTCGAAGGCCAGTTGCAGACGCGCAAGTGGCAGGACAAGGACGGCAAGGATCGCTACACCACCGAGGTGGTGCTGCAGAACTTCAATTCGGCGCTGACCATGCTCGACGGCAAGAGCAGCGGCGGATCGTTCGGCGCAGACGATAGCGGCGGCGATTTCGGCTCGTCCGGGCCGTCGCGCTCCGCGCCGCCGCGCCGCGTTGCTGCCGGCGGCCGCAACGACGATATGAATGACGACATCCCGTTCTGATCGAACGGCGAGATTCTGTTTATGGACCGCATTTGTCCGGATGTCGGAAAATCGGCGTCCGGACGTGCGCGTTTGGGGCATTTTTCCGGCATCGTTCCTGCGCCGGGAATCAGGCCGCGGGCGGCTTGCCGCGCGATTTCCGGTGCGGCGGAATCAAGGCACGGAATAGGATTTTCCGCTCCTTGTAAATCATTGGAAATAAACCCGATTTCGTTGCTGTTCCGCGCCTGAATGCGATTGGCGCTGGCGGCCGAATTCGCCTATATCAACGGGACGTTTTTCACGCAGGATTCGCACGTTGGCCGACCAAGACAATCCGCCGTCCAACCCGCCCGAGACGGCCGATATTCGCCCCGTTTCGATCACCGATGAGATGAAGCGCTCGTATCTCGATTACGCCATGAGCGTGATCGTGGCGCGCGCGCTGCCGGATGCGCGCGACGGCCTCAAGCCGGTTCACCGTCGCATCCTCTATGCGATGTACGAGAACGGCTTCGAGTGGAACAAGCCGTATCGCAAGTCGGCGCGCACCGTCGGCGACGTCATCGGTAAGTATCATCCGCACGGCGACCAGTCGGTCTACGACGCGATGGTGCGCATGGCGCAGGATTTCTCCATGCGCGTGCCGCTGATCGACGGGCAGGGCAATTTCGGCTCGGTCGACGGCGATATGGCGGCGGCGATGCGCTACACCGAAGCGCGCCTGCAGAAGGTGGCGCATTCGCTGCTCGACGACATCGACAAGGACACCGTCGATTTCCAGCCGAACTACGACAGCAGCGAACGCGAGCCGCGCGTGCTGCCGGCGAAATTCCCGAACCTGCTGGTCAACGGCGCGGGCGGCATCGCCGTCGGCATGGCCACCAACATCCCGCCGCACAACCTCGGCGAGGTGATCGACGCCTGCATCGCGCTGATCGACGATCCCGGTCTCGGCATCGACGATCTCATCAACATCGTGCCGGGGCCGGATTTCCCCACCGGCGGCATCATTCTCGGCCGGCAGGGCATCCGCTCGGCCTATCATCTCGGCCGCGGCTCCATCGTGATGCGCGGCAAGGTGGCGATCGAGACCGTGCGCAAGGATCGCGAGGCGATTGTCGTCTCCGAGATTCCCTATCAGGTGAACAAGGCCAGCATGGTCGAGCGCATCGCCGAGCTGGTGCGCGACAAGAAGATCGAGGGCATCAGCGACCTGCGCGACGAATCCGACCGCGACGGCTACCGCGTGGTCGTCGAGCTCAAGCGCGACGTGGTGCCCGAGGTGGTGCTGAACCAGCTCTACAAGTTCACGCCGCTGCAGACCAATTTCGGCGCCAACATGGTGGCGCTCGACGGCGGCCGTCCGCAGGTGATGAACCTCAAGGACTTGCTGACGGTGTTCGTTGCGTTCCGCGAGACCGTGGTGTCGCGGCGAACCAAGTTCCTGCTCGGCAAGGCGCGCGACCGCGCCCATATCCTCGTCGGCCTCGCCATCGCCGTCGCCAATATCGACGAAGTGATCCGCGTCATCCGCACCTCGCCCGATCCGAACACCGCGCGCGAAACCCTGATGGCGCGCGACTGGCCGGCCAAGGATATGGCGACCATGATCATGCTGATCGACGATCCACGCCATCGTGTCTCTGAGGACGGCACCGCGCGGCTGTCGCTGGAGCAGGCGAGGGCGATCCTCGATCTGCGCCTGCAGCGCCTCACCGCGCTTGGCCGCGAGGAAATTTCCGAGGAGTTGAACAAGCTCGCCGCCGAGATCGCCGACTATCTCGATATCCTGCGCTCGCGCGCGCGTATCCAGGCGATTATCAAGGGCGAACTCACCGCGGTGAAGGACGAGTTCGCCACGCCGCGCCGGACCGTTATCGTGGAGCAGGAAGGCGAGGTCGAGGACGAGGACCTGATCCAGCGCGAGGACATGGTGGTCACCGTGTCCCACGCGGGCTACGTCAAGCGTGTGCCGCTGTCGACCTACCGCGCCCAGAAGCGCGGCGGCAAGGGGCGCTCCGGTATGCAGACGCGCGACGAGGATTTCGTCAGCCGCCTGTTCGTGGCGTCCACCCACACGCCGGTGCTCTTCTTCTCGTCGCACGGCCAGGTCTACAAGGAGAAGGTGTGGCGGCTGCCGATGGCCGCGCCCAATTCGCGCGGCAAGGCGATGATCAACATCCTGCCGCTGGAGCAGGGTGAGCGCATCACCACCATCATGCCGCTGCCCGAGGACGAATCCTCGTGGGGGAATCTCGACGTGCTGTTCGCCACCACGGGCGGCAACGTCCGCCGCAACAAGCTGTCGGATTTCGTCGATGTCCGCCGCTCCGGCATCATCGCCATGAAGCTCGACGCGGGCGAGGCCATCGTCGATGTGCAGATCGCCACCGAGAACGACGACGTGCTGCTGACGGCGGCGGGCGGGCAGTGCATCCGCTTCCCGGTCACCGACGTGCGCGTGTTCCAGGGCCGCACCTCCATGGGCGTTCGCGGCATCGCGCTCGCCGACGGCGACCGGGTGATTTCGCTCACCATCCTGCGCCACATGGATGTCAACGCCGACGAGCGTGCCGCCTATCTGCGCCGCGCCAACGCCGTGCGCCGTGGCGGCGCCGAGGAAGAGGCGGGGCCGGATCAGGAAGAGGCGACCGGCGCGATCGAGCTCGGTGAGCAGCGTTATGTCGAGATGTCGGCGGCCGAACAGTTCGTGCTGACCATCAGCGAGAACGGCTACGGCAAGCGCTCGTCGTCGTTCGAGTACCGGACCACGGGGCGCGGCGGCAAGGGCATCGTCGCCATGTCGGTGAACGAGCGCAACGGCAAGCTGGTGGCCTCGTTCCCGGTGGAGGACAGCGACCAGATCATGCTGGTGACCGACAAGGGACAGCTCATCCGCTGCCCGGTGGAGGATATCCGCATCGCCGGCCGCTCGACCCAGGGCGTGATCGTGTTCGATACCGCCGAGGAAGAACACGTCGTCTCCGTCGAGCACATCACCGACGAGGCCGATAACGGCAACGGCGCAGGTTAGGAGAGGACGACATGACACGCGTTGCGCTCTACCCCGGGTCGTTCGATCCGGTCACCAACGGCCATCTGGACGTGGTGCGGCAGGCCTGCACGCTGGTGGACCGGCTGGTCGTCGCCATCGGCATCCATCCCGGCAAGGCCCCGCTGTTTTCCACCGAGGACCGGCTGGAGATGGTGCAGGAGGTGTTCGCGCCGATCGCCGCCAAGGCTGGCTGCGTGATCGAATGCGTCACCTTCAACGATCTGACGGTGACCGCAGCGCAGCGCGCCGGAGCCACGATCCTGATCCGGGGCCTGCGCGACGGCACCGATCTCGACTATGAAATGCAGATCGCCGGCATGAACCAGACCCTTGTGCCGGAGGTCCACACCGTGTTCATTCCCGCATCCGCCACGGTCCGCCCGATCACCGCCACACTGGTGCGGCAAATCGCGGGGATGGGCGGCGACGTCTCGCATTTCGTGCCCCGGGCCGTCGCGACGCGCCTGAAGGCCAGATTCGCCGGCTAAATCGTTTTCCTCTGATCCGGAGTCGACATGATCCGTATATTCGCCGTTCTCGCGGCCATTCTTTTTGCCACCCCCGCGCTGTCCCAGGCCCTCCCGGCCGGTCTCGACAAGGACAACGCCATCGTCATCGACACCACCAAGGGCCGCGTCGTCATCCAGTTGCGTCCCGATATCGCGCCCAAGCATGCCGAGCGCATCAAGCAGCTCGCACGCGACGGCTATTACAACAATGTGCCGTTCCACCGCGTGATCGAGGGCTTCATGGCGCAGACCGGCGACGGCCAGCGCTTCAACGGCACCGGCGGCTCGAAATATCCGAACCT
Source organism: Bradyrhizobiaceae bacterium (assembly GCA_020544565.1). Lineage (GTDB taxonomy): Bacteria > Pseudomonadota > Alphaproteobacteria > Rhizobiales > Xanthobacteraceae > Afipia. The sequence goes on along the minus strand of CP078014.1, from coordinate 1,252,462 downwards.
GCCGGCGGAGTTCTCGAACGTTCCGTTCACCCGCGGCGTGGTCGGCATGGCGCGCGCGGCCGATCCGAATTCTGCCAATTCACAGTTCTTCATCATGTTCGCCGACGGCAGCTTTCTGAACAACAAGTACACCGTGATCGGCAAGGTCGTGTCCGGCATGGAGGTGGTGGACAAGATCAAGCGCGGCGAGCCGGTTCAGGACCCGGACAAGATGGTCAAGGTGCAGGTCGCCTCCGACATCAAGTAAGCGGCGGTCGATCCGCGCTTTCAAATCTACAAGGGAAAAATATCATGGCAGACAACGACAACACACTGATCCTCGAAACCACGCAGGGTCCCGTCACCATCGAGATGCGCCCGGACCTCGCGCCGGGCCATGTCGCGCACATCAAGAAGCTTGTCAGCGAAGGCTTCTACGATGGCATCGTGTTCCATCGTGTGATCGAGGGCTTCATGGCGCAGACCGGCTGTCCGCACGGCACCGGCACCGGCGGTTCGAGCTATCCGAACCTCAAGGCCGAATTCAACAACGAGCCGCATGTGCGCGGCACCGCGTCGATGGCGCGCGCGGCCAACCCGGATTCGGCCAATTCGCAGTTCTTCATCTGCTTCGACGACGCCCGCTTCCTCGACAAGCAGTATACGGTGTGGGGCAAGGTCACGTCCGGCATGGAGAACGTCGACAAGATCAAGCGCGGCGAGCCGGTGCAGAACCCGGACAAGATCGTCAAGGCGCGCATGGCCTCCGACGCCGCGTAAAATCGGCTTTGACTGACACCCGAAGATTGTATGCCCGGCCTGTGCCGGGCATCCACGTCTTCAGGCTCAGAGTTTCAAGACATGGATGGCCGGGATATAAGGGAGATCACGCCCGGCTTCGACGGGTTTACATAATGCGCACCGACCTGTTCGATTTCGAACTTCCCGAAACCAGCATCGCGCTGCGGCCCGCCAGCCCGCGCGACGTGGCGCGCATGCTCATGGTGCGGCCGGACCAGCCGCTGGCGGATGCGACGGTGCGCGACCTGCCGCAGTTTCTGCGCGACGGCGACCAGCTCGTGGTCAACGACACCAGGGTGATCGCGGCGCAGCTCACCGGCCGCCGTGTCGGCCGCGACACCGAGCCGAAGATCGACGCGACGCTGATCAAGCGCCTCGATGGATCGCGCTGGCAGGCGCTGGTGCGGCCGGCGCGAAAGCTCCAGCCCGGGGATCGTCTTCGCTTCGGCAACGAGGGGCGCGTGTGTCTGCTCGGCAATCTCGATGCCGAGGTCGAGCACAAGGGCGACAACGGCGAGGTGACGCTGGCGTTCTCGTTCCATGGCCCGGTGCTGGATCAGGCCATCGCCGATGTCGGCGCGCCGCCATTGCCGCCCTATATCGCCGCGCGGCGCACGCCGGACGCACGCGATGCAAGCGACTATCAGACCATGTTCGCGGCGAACGAAGGTGCGGTGGCCGCGCCCACGGCGGGGCTCCACTTCACCCCCGACCTCGAGGCCGCCTTGCGCGCGCGTGGCGTCGGCCTGCATCGCGTCACGCTGCATGTCGGGGCCGGCACGTTCCTGCCGGTGAAGGCCGATGACACCTCCGGCCACCGGATGCATGCGGAGTGGGGGACGATTGCGGACGGCACCGCCGCGACTCTCAACGCGGCTCGTGCGCGCGGCGGCCGCATCATTGCGGTCGGCACCACCTCGCTGCGGCTGCTGGAAAGCGCCGCCCGGGATGACGGCGCGATCCAGCCGTTCGCCGGCGAGACCGCGATCTTCATCACCCCCGGCTATCGCTTCAAGGCGGTGGACGTGCTGATGACCAATTTCCATTTGCCGCGTTCGACGTTGTTCATGCTGGTGTCGGCCTTCAGCGGGCTTGAGGCCATGCAGCAGGCCTATGCCCACGCCATCGCTACCGGCTATCGGTTTTATTCCTACGGCGACGCCTGCCTGTTGTTTCGCGCCCCGGCCTGACGCATAAGCCGCGCATGACCGTTCCCAATCATTTCAGGGTTCTCGGCCGCGACGGCGCGGCGCGCACCGGCGAACTGACCACGCCCCACGGCGTGGTGCGCACGCCGGCGTTCATGCCGGTCGGCACCGCGGGGGCGATGAAAGGCATCCACTGGCGCGATATCCGCGAGGCGGGGGCCGACATCGTGCTCGGCAACACCTATCACCTGATGCTGCGTCCCGGTGCGGAGCGCATCGCGGCGCTCGGCGGGCTGCAGCGCTTCACCACCTGGAATGGTCCGATGCTGACCGACTCCGGCGGCTTCCAGGTCATGTCGCTGGCCAAACTGCGCAAGCTGACCGAACACGCGGTGACGTTCCGCTCGCACATCGACGGCGCCAAGGTTGAACTGTCGCCGGAGCGCTCCATCGAGGTGCAGCGGCTTCTGGGCTCCGATATCGCCATGCAGCTCGACGAGTGCGTGCGGCTGCCGGCGGAACGCTCGGAGATCGAGCGCGCCATGCATCTGTCGCTGCGCTGGGCCGAGCGCAGCAAGCGCGCGTTCGAGACGGCGCCCGCGGGCCACATGCTGTTTGGCATCGTGCAGGGCGGCGACGTGCCGGACCTGCGCCACGACAGCGCGCGGGCGTTGATCGATATCGGCTTCCACGGCTATGCCGTCGGCGGCCTCGCTGTGGGCGAGCCGCAGGAGGTGATGCTGGCGATGATCGAGGAGGCGGTTCCGATCCTGCCGCAGGACCGGCCGCACTACCTGATGGGCGTCGGCACGCCGGACGACATTCTGGGCGCGGTGGCGCGGGGCATCGACATGTTCGATTGCGTGATGCCGACCCGCAACGGCCGCCACGGCCATGCCTTCACGCGGTTCGGCACGCTCAATCTGCGCAACGCCCGCCATGCCAACGATCCGCGGCCGCTCGACGAGGAGAGCGACTGGCCGTCGGCGCGCAATTATTCGCGTGCCTACCTGCATCACCTCATCCGCTCGGAGGAGGCGCTCGGGGCCATGCTGCTGTCGGAGATCAACATCGCCTATTACCAGAGCCTGATGCGCGGCATCCGCGCGGCGATCGCGGCCGGTACCTTTGACGACTTCCGCGCTATGACCCGCGAGGGCTGGGCGCGCGGCGACCTGCCGCCGCGCTGATCCAGTTCTGAGCCAAGGCGTCTTCTGCTGAACACCCCGAATATTCCGCGGGAGTGCGAGCGGGCCGCTTAAGACAATCAGAATCATATAATTAAATCAATTAATTAACTGATATTTGGATGGATGTTCCTGTGGTTCCTGGACTGCCGCATGCGTTTGCGTCTGACCCGGTGTGTCTCCCGCCGAAGCCGGCCGTAGCTTGAAATTGCGGCGACCACCAAATCCAGGAAGTATGAAAGAGGCCGCATTTTACGTGGTGTTTGCAGGTTACAATGCGGAACCTCAGCTTTATGGTCGCGAGGTCTGGGGCGAGGCAAGAATCAGGAAGCGTTTGTGAAGCGGAATGAGAAGGTTGATGACCAAGTTTCCGTCCCCATGCGGGAAGAAATCAAGCGAGTCGCGACGCAGCTTCTAACGGTCCGGGGCTATCGTGGCGTCAGCTACGCCGACATCGCGGATGTGCTGAAGATCACAACGACGAATATTCACTATCATTTTGGGCCGAAGTCCGGACTCGTTGCGGAAGTATTGGACGAGTACGTGGGATTGACAGGCTCCCGTTACCGCAAAATCTGGACATCAGATAAAGCCAGCTTGCGAGCGAAGGTCAAAGCGACCACGAACCAGAATCGTGAAGCGTTCATGCGCGTCAATCCCACGGGGACCGAAGGAAACTCGTGGAGCCTGACTACGCGTCTGGCCTCGGACTGGGAAACGCTCAACGAAACGATGCGCGAACGAATTCTCGGCTATCGGCGGGACGTTCAGTTCTGTGCAATCATCGGAATGCAGCAAGCCATAGCGAACGGAGAGTTGAAGGCGGACGCACCCGCCGAGGACCTCGGGCCGTTGATGGCCAGCATCTTTCTTCATGCCGTTCACATCACGGGCAACAGCGGCATGCGCGGATTGGCCCGGCATTATCAGGCTCAGCTGGATTTGATCGAGCGAGCCTGGGGCAAACGTGTTCGACGCAGGTCGGCGGCATCTCGCGATTGATGCCTGATATCGGACCGTTCGAGGGGCGTGCCGGTTTTTCACGGCGGCCTTGGGTTGTCTTGATCCGGATGTAGCAACCGCTCCGAGTGAATCCGGTTTTTCAAGCGGAGTGCTTGCGGTGACCGTTGCCCCAACGGGAACTTTTGCCCTCAATCCGCAACCCAGAAACTTATTGACTAGTAAGTGTCGAAAGCTACATTCGCAGGTCTTCGACCGGGAAAATCCGGCGCTGCAAGGGGGAGCATGCATGGAGCGGGGCGCCGCGCAATGCGTTGTTGATTGCGACATTCATCCTGCTGTCCCGGCTATGTCGGCATTGCTTCCATACTTCGACGGGCACTGGCGTGAAGTCATCGAGTCTCGCGGTATCGACGGGCTCGATCTGTCTTTCTACCCCCCGAACGCCCCCATCAGCTCCCGCCCGGATTGGCGCGTGCCGGGCCGCAAGCCGGGCTCGTCGCTGAGCGACTTGCAAACGCACGCGCTCGATGCGTTCAATATCGGTCAGGCCATCTGCAACTGCATTTACGGCGGCCCGGCGATGTACAGCGCCGATCTCGGCGCCGCCATTTGCAGGGCGACCAACAGCTGGATCGCGTCGGAATGGCTCGATCGCGACGCCCGGCTTCGGGCTTCGATCGTTCTGCCCATCCAGAATATCGAACTCGCGGTGGACGAGATCGAGCGCTGGGCGCCCGACCGGCGCTTCGTCCAGATCCTGCTGCCGCTGGCGCACGAATCCCTGTTCGGCCACCGGCAGCACTGGCCGATCTATGCGGCCGCGGAGCGGCACGGGCTGCCGATCGCCATTCATGCAGGCGGTGCGATGCGTCATGCGCCCGTGGGGAATGGCTGGCCGTCCACGCTGTACGAAGAGCACGTCGGCGCTGCGTTGACGTTCCAGAGCCAGTTGCTGAGCCTCATCGCCGAAGGCGTGTTCACGAAATTTCCGACATTGCAGATCGTGCTGCTGGAGTCCGGAATAACGTGGCTTCCGAGTTTCTTCTGGCGGGGAACGAAGATGTGGCGAGGGATGCGGAAGGAAATTCCCTGGGTGCATCAATCGCCGGCCGCCATCGTCCGCGAGCGCGTCCGCTTGTCTCTGCAGGCGTGGGATCTCCCGCCGGCGCAGGATCAGCTCGATCAGCTGCTGGACCATATCGGTGCGGACGACATTTTCCTGTTCGCGTCGGACTACCCGCATTGGCGTTTTGACGGGAACGATCCGATTCCGCAAAACCTTCCGCCCGAGCTTGTGCGAAAGGCCCAGTACGAGACGCCACTGGCAACCTATCCGCGCTTGAGGGAAACCCTGTCATGACCACGGCGACCCTTGCGAATCCGACTGTCGCAGGCCGTGTGGATATCGGCCTGGTCGATTGCGACATCCATCCGACAGTGCGATCGATGAAAGACCTCTATCCGTATATGCCGAAACGTTGGCACGAGCATATCGACAGCTTCGGCCAGCGGTTTCGTCAGGCGTTTGTCGGATCGACCGCGTTCCCCAAAGCAACTCCGGCATTGTCGCGGAGAGACGCCTGGCCCGAAGACGGCGGCGCTCCGGGTTCGAGCCTTGCGCTGATGCAGAGGCAACACCTGGACGCGAACGGGATCGATCGCGGGATGTTGTATCCGCTGTTTCCGCGCGGCACCGATGAACGAAACGTCGAATGTGGTCAGGCTATCTGCCGCGCCATCAATGATTGGCAGATCGAGCAGTGGCTTGAGCTTGAACCCCGTTTGCGCGGGACCATCACCGTAATGGCAGAAGACCCGGACGGCGCGGTGGCCGAAATCGAGCGCTGCGCCAGGATCAAGGGATTCGTCCAGGTCGCCATGACGACACGGGCGATCGAGCCTCTCGGACGCAGGCGTTATTGGCGTATTTTCGAAGCCGCTGCCCATCATGGATTTCCGTTGGGGCTCCACAATACAGGAAACAACGGGCACGCCGTGACGGGTGGAGGCGCGCCGTCGTTCTATTTCGAAGAGCATCAGGCTGTCTCGCTGAGCATGCATTCGATGGTATCGAGCTTCATCCTGGAGGGCGTCACCGAGCATCTTCCCGATCTCAAGATCGTTGTCGTCGAGGGCGGCTTTGCATGGGTGGCGCCGCTTGGTTGGCGGATGGACGGTCTGTTCGAACGTTTTCGCGGCGAGGTTCCGCACCTGAAACGGAGGCCCTCCGAATATCTTCGTCGCAATTTCTGGTTCACGACCCAGCCGATGGAAGAGCCGGAGAAGCCGGAGCACCTTCGCGAGATGGTGAACTGGATGGGATGGGACCGACTCCTGTTTGCGTCGGACTACCCGCACTGGGATTCTGACGATCCGCGCTACGCCTTCAAGATCAAGCTCAGCGAGGACGAAAAGAAAATGATCTTCGCATGCAATGCGAAGGCCGTTTACGGAGATCGGCTTTGATGAGTCAGTCCGTAGCGAAGCGACATGTCGTCGCCAAAGTAGGTGACGTACCGCCCAACGGGAGCAGGCTGGTCAACGTGAAGGGCAGGCAGATTGCCCTGTTTCATGTCGGTGATGAATATTTTGCGATCAGCAACGTGTGCCCGCACGAGGGCGGAAGCCTGTGCCATGGAAAGCTCGTCGGATTGATCCGATCGAATGAGCCCGGGGTCTATGAGCGGACGCGGCCTAACGAGATGCTTCAGTGCCCGTGGCATGGATGGGAATTCGATATCCGCACGGGAAAGTCCTATTGCGATCCTGACAGCGTCAAGGCGCGCACATACGCCGTCACCGTGAAAGCGGGTGCCGAATTGGCAGAAGGCCCCTTCGTGGCCGAAACCTTTCCTGTTTCGGTTGAAGATCAATACATTCTCATCGAGATGAAGTAATGGCCTGGCACGACATCGGTCCGGTTGACGCATTCGCGCCCGAGGAGCCCGTGGTCGCTCAAGTCGGCGAGACACGCATCGCCGTGTTCAAGCTGGACGACGGTTTTTTCGCCATCAGCGACATCTGCACGCACGAATACGCCCTTCTTTCCGAGGGATTCTGCGAGGACGGCCGGATCGAATGTCCGCTGCATCAGGCGTGCTTCGACATACGAAGCGGGAAGGCGCTCGACGAGCCTGCGGAGATTGACCTGAAAACCTATCCGGTTCGCATCGAGGGCGGTGTGGTCCAATGCGAAGTGTAGAACGTACCGTCATCGTGGGGGGCGGGCAGGCCGGGCGGCGGACAGCGGAAATTCTGCGCAGCCTGGATGCCGATCGGGAGATCGTGATCGTCAGCGCTGAAAATGAATGGCCTTATGATCGCCCGCCGCTGTCCAAGGAAGTCCTGTTCGGCGACGATCATCCCAAGGGCCTTGTGCAACGTGACGCGGCGTTTTTCGTCTCACAGCGGATCGACGTTCGCCTCGGGCGTCGCTGCACGCGTATCGACGTTGGCAGATCCCGCGTGGATTTGGATGACGGAGACGCGCTGTCGTATGGATCGCTGGTGATTGCGACGGGCGCCCGTCCGCGCGCACTGCCGCTTCCGGTTCAGGATACGCGGATCGTAACTCTCAGGACGCTGGCCGAGGCGCGCAATCTGCGAGCGCAACTCCGGTCCGGCGCCCGGCTGGCGATCCTGGGCGCAGGCTTGATCGGCCTCGAAGTCGCGGCGGCGGCGGTCAAGCAGGGATGCGTGGTTCGCGTGATAGAGTCGAGCCATCGCATTCTGGCGAGATGCATGCCGGCCTGTATCGGATCGCGCATTCACGCCTGGCACAGGGACGCCGGTGTCGAATTCCTGCTCGGTCGCGAACTGCGCGTCGTCACCCCGCAGCCGGATTGCTTGAAAATCGTGACGGATCGGGATGAACTCGAGGTCGATTGTCTGCTCGTCGCGATTGGCGCTGTCCCGAATGACGAAATCGCGCGCGACGCCGGGATCGATGCGGAACACGGCATTCTTGTCGATGCGTCAGGTCGGACATCGGCGCCGCACGTCTTCGCGGCGGGAGAGGTCGCCCGCATTCGCGAGACACGCAAGCTCTGCAAGCGACAGGAAACGTGGCAGTTCGCCCAGTATCAACCCGCTGCCGTTGCGCACGCGCTGGTTGGCGGCGAAAGGCCGTTCGCGGAAATCCCGTGGTACTGGACCGATCAATACCAAAACAACGTTCAGGTCTTCGGCGAACCCGATGAGGGTTTGGTGTGGCTGGAGCGCCTGGAGAACGGCCGCGTTTCCGCACTGGGTCTCGATGACGATGGTCGAGTCCGGGCCGCAGCGCTGGTCAATAACGGGCGTGAAGCCACGCCAGTGCGCAGGCTCATCGCAGGAAACGGGCGTTTCACGCATAGCCAGCTTCTCGATCTCTCCATCCCGCTGAAGCGGCTCAGCGCTGAGTCAGCCGATGTGGTATAAGCCCGAAGCTTCACTCATTCTCTGTGGCTCGGGTCTCGTGAGCGGGGTCGCGCTGCTCCGTTTCTGGCGTTTATAACATAAAACAGGGGGACTGAAATGCGTTGGAGCATCTTGAGCAAATTGGCTATCGGAATGGGGGCACTGCTGGCTGTGGCACAGCCGGTCGCCGCGCAGGATTTTCCGAACCGGACGATAAAGATCGTGATCCCTGCCGCGGCAGGCGGTCCGACCTATGTGACGGCGCAACTGATCGCAGACAAGATGCAGGTTATCCTGGGCCAACCGGTCATTCTCGAGCCGCGTCCGGGGGCGGCGAGCAACATCGGCGCCGAGTACGTCGCCAAGAGTGCGCCTGACGGCTACACGCTGCTGTTCGCGAACATTGGAACGCATGCGATCAATCAGTCGCTTTTCAAGAAGCTGCCGTTCGATCCGATCAAGGACTTTGAGCCGATCTCGCAGGCCGTTCAGTATCCGCTGCTGTTGGTCGTGAACAAGGATCAACCTTTCAAAACGGTGGCTGAGCTGATTGCGTATGCGAAGAAAAACCCCGGTAAACTCAATCGCGCATCGAGCGGGGTGGGCACATCGATGCACCTGTCTGGCGAAATGTTCGTCCGTCAGGCCGGGATCGATATGCCGCACATCGCGTACAAGGGCAGTGCGCCTGCGTTGAACGATCTGCTGGGCGGCCATGTTCAGGTGATGTTCGATTCGATGATTACGAGCCTCCCGCTGGTCGAGAGTGGGCAGCTTCGCGCACTCGCCGTGACTGGCAAGGAACGATCGCGGCTACTGCCGAACGTGCCCACCATTGCGGAAAGCGGGCTGCCCGGCTACGAGGCGACCGGCTGGACGGGTATGGTTGCTCCGGCGAATACGCCCAAGCCCGTGATCGCAAAGTTGAACGCGGCGATGGTCCAGGCATTGAAGTCTCCGGAACTGCAAGAGGCATTCGCCAAACTCGCGGCGGAGCCGGTGGGATCGTCGCCCGAGGAGTTCGCTGCGTTCATTCGTCGTGAAACCGACAAGTGGGCGGAGATCATTCGCAATGCATCGATAAAGATGGAATAATCCGTTCCCGGTTGCGGCCAGAAATCTCTGATGTTTGATGCGGATGGTGCTCGATCAGGTGAGCTCGTCGCATCGATCGCTATCGATCATCGGATTTCTGGCCGCTCCGGAATGGAGTTGTTAGCCTATGGCCGGTTTGGCTGGAGCCATTTTCAGAGCTCCGAAAAGTGGTCTCGCATTTTGAGAAGTGGTCCTCGCTGAAATGGGTTTTTGAGCCGTGAGAGAGGACATCGGAATGCTCCGGAAGACCCGCGAGCCGGAAGCGCCAGACACTTGAGAAGCTGATCCTCAGAATCGCCCTCGGGATCTGTGGGCTCTGCTCGCCGCCGCCTCGGCATCGATCATGTTACGGGGCATTGACCGCCGACATCATCCGTCTTGTCTCACGGGAGGGCCGCCACGATTCCGGATCAGGTTGCATGCAGTTTGTGCGCAAGGGCTGGATGTGGGTAGTCACGGCGTCGGTGAATCGATAATCCGACCGTGGGAGGCGTCGCGATATGGATATTCTTGAAGCGCTCAAGTTCTTCGGCCATGTGGCTCAGCGCGGCAGCATTTCTTCGGCGGCGAGGGCAAAGGGGTTATCCACCACTGCGGCTTCAAAAAAGCTTCAGGATCTCGAGGCTAAACTCGGGATGCGTCTGGTGGACCGCACCACCCGATCGCTTGCTCTGACCGAGGCTGGACGCCAGCTTCTGGCGCGTTCGACCATGTTGATCGATCAGCTTGACGATGCCCTGGCGTCAGTCCGCGATCTGCAGGACACGCCATGCGGCACTCTGCGGATCGTGAGCAGGCGCTGGTACGGAATCCATGTCGTTTCGCCGCTGCTCCCTGCATTCCGCCTGGCGTATCCGCGCGTTGTGGTCGATATCGAACTGACGGAGGAGGTCGATGTCGTGCCGGGCAACGGCATCGATCTGGTCATCACGCTTGGACGGCCAAACGACAAGTCGATTGTGGCGCACCAGCTCACGACCAATCAACGGTGGGTGGCGGGAAGCCCGGCCTATTTCCGCAGAGCCGGCGTGCCTCAGGTCCCCGCGGATCTGTCGTCGCACGATTGCCTGATTTATCAGCGCGTTGCCGAGTCGGCCGCATGGGTTTTCGAGGTCCGGAAAAAACCGGTCACGGTCAAGGTCCAGGGTCCCATAACATCCAACAGCGGCGACGTGCTGATGAGGGCGGCTCTCGACGGCATGGGCCTCGTGTTGTTGCCGGAATACATGACGGCACGCGAGGTCGCGTCTGGGCAGCTGGTGGTCTGCCTCGAGCGCTACAAAGGCTTTCAGCAGTCCTACGTGCAGCCCGCCTTTCTTCTGCATCGCCGTGGCCACCTTCCGGCGAAAAGCGAAGCCTTCGTTTCCTTCTTGCTCCAGCATCAATCGCCGCGGTTTGATGTTTCCCGAAAATCGGGAAAATGAATCCCGAATTTTGCACCTTCACGCGCTGTCACTGTGCGCATACTCTGGCACTTACTGATGCGTAAAGAAACAGCGGGTGGCAATGCACCGTTTGGTCAGCGTAACCGAAGGGTGGAAAATCATGCAGAACCCGGCCGGAAAACGATGCCGATCGTGATCGCGAACAAGACCTCCGCTGCCACTCGACGATCAAACGCAATTCTCAGGGCCCGGACGGTGAGATCCGCCTCATCGCGATCGGGCCGGCATTGATGGCCTTGCTGGTCGCCACGGTTGTCGCGGATCGGATACCGGGCATTCACGAAAGCCGAGCCAAAATGGCTAATATCAGTCTCGACGTCTGCTGCCACGCGCGCGACGTCGATCAGGGAACGGGAGAGACATCATGAAAGACACGTCGAAATCGTATGAAACCATTTTTGTCACCAACGATAAGCGAATTCGTCGCATCACGCTGAACCGGCCGGAATATCTCAACGCGTATGATCATGTTCTCTGCGACGAGCTCGCCGACGCCGTTGATGACTACATGCGGGCGGATGACGCGCGATGTCTCATTATCACCGGCGCGGGGCGCGGGTTCTGTGCCGGCGGCGACGTTTCGGGCAAGGAGCCGGAAGAGCAGCGGCTTGCGCGCATCGGGGTGCAGCTCGGTCGGGGGGTGGAGATGCGCGATGGCATGCATCGCGTGGTGCTGGCGCTCGCGAAGAACGACAAGCCGGTGATCGCGATGATCAACGGTCCCTGCGTTGCCGGCGGGCTTGCGCTCGCGCTTGCTTGCGATCTGCGCATCGCCTCCGATCGGGCCAGGATCGGTGACACCAGCGGAAAATTCGGCCTTCTCCCGGATGAGGGCGGCGCCTGGCTGTTCCCGCGCTTCATGGGCCTCGACAAGGCTTTGAAGATGACCATGCTGGCCGAGGTGTATGACGCGGCGGAGGCTGAGCGCCTTGGTCTTGTCACGCAGGTCGTCGCGCATGATCAGCTTGAGGCTACGACGGTTGCGCTCGCGCAATCCATTTCGGAGATGGCTCCGCTCGCGGTGCGGCTGGCAAAACATATGATGCAGCGATCCGCCGATATCAGCCTGGAGCGATCGCTTCAGGATGCGTCGCTCGCCGTCATGATCACCAACCCGTCCGCGGATGTTGTCGAGGGCAAGCGAGCCTTCCACGAGAAACGCAAGCCCGTATTCCACGGGAAGTAGGAGGCAAGTGGGAACGCCGAAAGGCGGGAACTCCTGCGGATATGCACTTCTTCGGTACGGATGAAGGGCCGCTCACTGCCTTGATGGGCAGGGTCTCCATGATCCGACGGGACAATGCGCTCCCGAATGTGCAGGCGGCCGCATTCCCATGATCGGCGGAGCAAATACGGTCCGCCGATCGCGCCGTAAGATCGATTCACAAAACGCTAATCAACAAAAGGAAGCGGAAATGATGAAAGCGTTGTCACGACGCCAACTGATTGCGGGCGGTATTGCCGCCAGCGCATTGCCTGTTCTCGGATCGGCCGCGCGTGCGCAGAGCTCATGGCCGAACAGGTCCATCAAACTCGTCGTCGGGTTTCCGGCCGGGGGCCAAAGCGACCTGTTCGCGCGTCAGTACGGAGAATACATCTCCAGCCAGACCGGCCAGACGGTCGTCGTCGAGAACAAGGCGGGCGGCGGCGGTGTGCTGGCCGCTGTGGAGGTGAAGCGGGCGCAACCTGACGGCTACACCATGATGGTGACCAGCACGACGCCAATGACATCGAACCGTCTTCTCATAAAGAATCTTCCATACGAAACGGAGAAGGATTTCATCATCGTCAGCATCATGCCGACAGGTGGGCTTCCGTTCGTCGTGAGCAACAAGACAAAGGTTTCGAACCTGGCCGAGTTTGTCGAATACGCGCGTAAAACGCCAAACGTCAGCGTCGGCACCTGGGCGCCGGGTTCGACGGCGCATATTGCGATCTCCGAACTGAACAAGCAGTTCGGACTGGATATCCAGCCGGTGCATTATCGGGGTGAGAACGCCATGTGGACCGACGTCGCGGGCGGTGCGATCGACGGCGGAATCGGAAGCTACGGCGCCGCCGTCGCGGTCATCGATTCAGGACGTGGCAAGGCCATCGCGGTCTCGGGGAAACGGATCGAGACCTTGCCGGATGTTGCGTCGTTCACTGAACAGGGCGCCACGTCCCCGGCGTTCAGGCTGACGGGATATCAGTGCTTTTCCGTTCCGACGGGGACCCCGCCGGAGGTCGTCAACAGGATTTCGGAACTGCTGGTGGCCGGAGGCAAAAGCGAAAAAATCCGGACGCTGATGACCAAACTTGGGATCCGCGACTCTGCGCTGAGTTTCGCTGATACGCAAAAGCTGTATCAGACCGAGACCCCGCTGCAGCTTGAGCTGGTCAAGAGTCTCGGACTCACGCCAAGCTGAAAATTCAATAGCGGCGGATATCAACTCCGCCGCTCCGACCTCTTCTTGTGAAGGAAATGGAGACGCAATGTCCGAGGTAGTTCTGCAGACGCTGGACGACGGCTTGCTGACGATCACCATGAATCGTCCCGAGCGAAAGAATGCGATGAACCGCGATCTTTTGCTCGGGCTTGTTCTCGCTGCGAGACGGGCCGCCGAAGACACCGATGTTCGCGCCGTTCTGTTGAAGGGGGCCGGAGGGGCCTTCTGTGTCGGCGGTGACGTCAAAGGCATGGCCGATCCCAATCGGCGGATCCCCACTTTGGAGGAGAAGAGCCTTTTCCTGCGCCAGTGCATGGAGGCGTCGCGCATTCTTCACGAGATGGCCAAACCTGTAGTTGCCTCGGTCGAAGGAGCCGCTGCGGGCGCCGGGCTTTCATTGGCGCTTGCGTGCGACCTGCGCGTGGTGGGCGAAAAGGCCAAGATCACGACGGCATTCGCCAAGGTGGGGCTGTCCGGCGACTATGGCGGCACGTACTATCTGACTAAGATGCTTGGCAGCGCCAAAGCCCGCGAACTCTATCTGTTGTCACCCGTTCTCAGCGGCAGGGAAGCTCATCAGATCGGCCTCATGACGCAGGTGGTCGCCGACGACGTCGTCGATCAGACCGCTGTCGCGCTCGCTCAGTCGCTTGCTCGGGGGCCTTCGGTGACGCTGGGCTACATCAAGCGAAACATCAACAATGCCGAGAGGCTCTCGCTCGAGGCGTGCTTCGATGCCGAGGCTCTGCATCACTCGCGATGCGGCGAGACCGCCGATCACAAGGAAGCGGCTGCGGCGTTTGTGGAGAAGCGGACGCCCGTCTTCGTCGGCCGCTGAATGCTCCCGGTCTGATGACCCGGAAAAGGGTCACCTGCGGGTTGCCGGCAGGCGCATAGGGTGCGGTTTTCCTGACGGGCGTGGCGTGACCTGCGGCCGGCGCCGTGCTCGCCGAAACGAGGGCGCCGGACACGATCCGGCGTCTCCACGGTTCAAGTGATGTCGGATCGCCCGACAGGCCTGCGCCCGTCGGGATTTGGCTGTTGCCTTGCGGGATTGGGCTACTTCCCCGTGAACGCGGGCGGCCGCTTTTCGAGGAAGTGCTGGACGCCTTCCTTGAAGTCCTCGCTCTTGAGACTCAGCGCCATTTCCGCGTCGGCCACGTCCATCGCCTCGTCGAGCGTTTGCATGGATGTTTCCCAAAGCTGGCGCTTCATGATCTTCAACGAGCGAGGCGATGAGAAACGAGCTATCTCTCCAGCATAGGCCAGCGTCTCCTCCATAAGGCGATCGGCCGGGTAGATCCGATCGAGCATGCCCATCCGGTGCGCTTCCGGCGCCAGAAACTTGCGGCCGGAAAACAGGAGATCGGCGGCCGCCGATTGCCCGACCAGGCGCGGCAGGGTCCAGCTAATGCCATGCTCCGCAATCAGGCCGCGGCGGGCAAACGCCGTCGTGAACGAGGCGTCCTCCGCGGCGAACCGCAGATCGCAGAACAACGCCATGCACAGGCCCAGCCCGGCGCAAGGCCCGTTGATCGCAGCGATGATCGGCTTGGGAACCGCTGGAAAATAGGTATTCTTACGCTGGTAATCCTTCCGGGAGGTCGGATCGAAGGCTTCCGGCTGAGTGTCCACGATCCGCCCGGATTCGCTGATGCCGGAAAGACGCTTCATGTCCGCGCCGGCGCAGAACCCTCGACCCGCGCCGGTCAGAACGATCACGCGAACGTTCTGGTCGTCGGCGGCCATGCGCATGGCCGCACGAACCTCCGCCGCCATCGTGGGCGTCCAGGCGTTGAGCTGCGCTGGACGATTCAACGTGACGACGGCGCAGTTGTCGGAGATCTTGTAGTCGATTTCGGTAAAATTCATCCTTGGTCCCTGTTTTTCCGACCCAGCCGATTCCGGCCAGCGCTGCTCGCATTAGAGAGGCTGGAGCGAAGCGGAGCAACTAGTTTGCCTTGACGTTGCGCGCGTCGATAATCTTGCGCCAACGGATCCGGTCCTCGGCCAAACGGCGGCCTAAGGTGTCCCCATCCTCGAACAGCGGCGTGAAGCCGAGCTCCTGCAGTCGGTGTTGGAATGCTTCGTCCTTCATGACGGTCTCGATCGCGCGTGTCCAGCGCTGCCTGTCGGCTTGAGATAAACCCTTGTGGCCGCAGATGCCGAACCAGCCGATGACGTCGAACTCCGGCAGCGTATCGGCGATGCGGGGGACATCGGCAAGCCCCGGGAAAATCGATCGGTCACCTTGCCCGAGAAGCCGGAGATTTCCGGATTGTATTTGCCCGGCTACGTCACCGAGATTGGTAAAAAGGAAGTCGATGCGTCCGCCGAGCACATCGACAACGGCGGCTGAAGCGCCCTTGTAAGGCACATGCAGCATATTCACGTGGGCGATTTGATTGATGTATTCCCCCGAGAGGTGCTGAACGGACCCCATGCCGGGACTGCCGAACGAAATGCGCCCCGGTCGCTCCCGCGCGGCGGAAAGAATGTCTTTCAACGAACGATACGGGGACGACGCCGCAACGACGAGGCCATAGGAAGACAGCGCGAGATTGGCGAGCGGAGCCATCTCGACCCCGGGGTCGATCGGAACTGACAGTCCCGGAATTTGCGGCGTGATGGCCAGTGTGCTCATCGGACACTGGTAGACGACGCTTGGATCCGGCGGGCTCTGTACGATCTGCGCGGCTGCCAGAACGCCGTTCACGCCCGGCCGGTTCTCAACCACGATCCGTTGATCCAGAACGGGCTCCAGCGCCTTGCCGATGAGACGCGAGATGGTATCGGTCGCGCCGCCAGGCGGGTAGCCCACGACGATCCTCGCGATCCGTTCGCCGCCCGTCGTTTGAGCAGGCGCAGGCGTGGCAATCAGAACACCGAGAAGAGGTAGCACCAGATGACATACCGAGTGGAAGGGCCGGAAGGTTCTCGTCTCTGTCATGTCATTCTCCGACTTTGGATGAAAATGGCCGAGCGCGACCGAGGGCACGCATTGCGCGCCATCGCGCCCGGAAGCCGATCGATTGTGTCCGTTACCGGAATCGATTGGCCGTCATGCGGCCTGCTGCTGGAGGGTTGGCGCGATATCCATCGTGGTGACCCTTCGCAGATCGCGTGGATATCGCTTGTCAGCGTAAGGGCGGCCCCGATGCATGGTCGTGCGATTGTCCCACATGAGAAGATCGTTCACCTGCCAGTTGTGGCGGTACACAAAACGACGGTCGGTCGCATGCTCCACAAGGTCTCGCACCAGCGCCAGCGATTCAGGAATCGGAAGCCCGACGATCCGGCCGATGTGCGACGACAGGAACAGGCTCTTTCGTTTGGTCCGAGTCATATAGCGCACCAGCCGCTGCTGGACCGGCGCAAACATCTCTTTCTCCGCGTCGGTAAAGTCGGTGAATCCGAGGGCCGCGCGCGAATAGAGCAGACTATGCTCCGCGATCAGGTCCTTGATCTCGTCCTTCGTATCGGACGGCAGTTCGTCCCAGGCGGCCCGCATGTCGGCAATTTCCGTTTCGCCGCCCTTTGGCGGAATCACCCGCGCATGCAGCATCGAGTACATCGCGGGCGTTTCCTTGAAGCTGCTGTCGCTATGCCAAAGCTGGTTGCCGAGATTGAACATGCGGCGCCGGTCATCCGCAGCCAGAAGCTCGCCGTTGGAACCGAGGTTCGAGATATCGTTCATCGACGAATGCTTGAGCCTGTTTTGCCCGGTATCGACCGTTGCGCGCTTTGCCTCGATCGTTCCGAGCGCCGCGCCGAACGCCATCTGTTCGTCGTCATCCAGTTTCTGATCCTTGAAGACGAGGGCCGCGTATTTGTCCATCGCCGCGTGGACGTCCGCGATCAAGCCCGGAGAGATGTCTTTCGCGAGGTTGACCTGCGTGATTTCGGCGGCGAACCCCTCAGAGATGGGAGTTAGTTTGAAGTGTTGATCCATTTTCTTCCTCCTGTGCTTCGTCGCACCTTTGCGATTCCCGGAAGCTCACGTGCCGCCGCCGGAAATCGCGAGCCCCGGCCGATTGTTATCGTGCCGATCTCGCAACCGTCGTGCTGTCGTCGAAATTCAGACGTCAGCGGGCATTTCTCTCCATTCGTCTTTTTCAAAAGCCTAATGGTGCGTTGTCGGGAGGTGTAGGCGGCTATTTCGGGATATAGCTTCCCAATCCGGAGGAAAACGATCGGGGTGTGCAGGCGGCAGGATGATAAATGGGTCGCCGCCGGATTGCCGAACATATGGCAAGGTTGTCGATCCCGAGACAGAGGATCAACGAGACCGTCGAGCCATGCGAGAGCTTTGCCGAGAATAGGGCAGTCCGGCAAAGTGAACGGTTTGCGTGCGCGATGAACGCGCCATCACAGGCTCGAAAAACATAGGCTCAAAAAAACCCGCCGATTCCGGCGGGTTTCTGGCGGCGTTTTATTTGATGGATTGTCAACGAGCGGCGGGTTGTCAATTCGCGGGCAGAAAGCCCACGGAAGAGACACGTTGCTCGATTTTCATATCTAGTTGCAGACGAATGACTTCGCCGAGTGCCGGGTGACGAATCCGTAGCCGCAGGTATCGCACGTCCACAGATAGCTGATCTCATCGTCGGCGAGATACGCCGACGCTTCTGCCGCGATCATGGAATCCAGGCAGATGGCGCAAATCGGCCACTCGGTCATGCGCGGAGGCAGTCGGGACGGAGTGGTCGACTGGATTGCAGCAAGTGCAGTCATCGTGACCTCCCTGGTGACGTGCGTGGACTATCGCATGAGAGTTTGAAAATGTCGCAACACAAATGCGTTTCTTTTGCGAAGAAAAGATTTTGCGATGCGGTGGCGCGTCTGTGGCAAGATTATCTCTTGCGCGCGTGCGCGGACCCACCCTTAATGGCGGAAACCTTTTGTTTCCCGGCGCTTTCGGGCTCGCCGCGAACATTTCCCCGGAGGATGGCATGGACAGCAGTTCGAATGACAATATGTCGCAAAACAGTGCGTCGCAGCGGCCCGGGCGCGGACGGGTTTATGACAGCATCGTTGATGCATTTGGCAATACACCGATCGTGCGCCTGAACCGGCTGCCGCAGCAGCGCGGGGCGAAGGCGACCGTTCTCGCCAAGCTTGAGTATTTCAATCCGGCCGCCAGCGTCAAAGACCGCATCGGCGTCGGCATGATCGTGGCGATGGAGAAGGCCGGCATCATCGATGCCGACACCGTGCTGATCGAACCGACCTCGGGCAATACCGGCATCGCGCTGGCGTTCGTGGCGGCGGCGCGGGGCTATCGGCTGAAGCTGGTGATGCCCGACTCGATGTCGATCGAGCGGCGCAAGATGCTGGCCTTCCTCGGCGCGGAGATCGTGCTGACGCCGGCGGCGCAAGGCATGAAAGGGGCCATCGCCACGGCGGAAGAACTGGTCATGAGCACGCCCAATTCGGTGATGCCGCAGCAGTTCAAGAACCTCGCCAATCCGGAGATCCATCGGCGCACCACGGCGGAGGAGATCTGGAACGACACCGGCGGCAACATCGACATTTTCGTCGCGGGCGTCGGCACCGGCGGCACCATCACCGGCGTCGGGCAGGTGTTGAAACCGCGCAAGCCGTCGCTGCGCGTGGTCGCGGTGGAGCCGGCGGAAAGCCCGGTGCTGTCGGGCGGCCAGCACTCGCCGCACAAGATCCAGGGCATCGGCGCGGGCTTCGTGCCCGATGTCCTCGACCGATCGGTGATCGACGAGATCGTTAAGATCGATAGCGCGACGGCCATCGACACCTCGCGGGCGCTGGCGCGGATGGAAGGCATTCCCGGCGGCATCTCGTCCGGTGCGGCGATCGCGGCGGCGCTGGAACTGGCCGCGCGGCCGGACAACGCGGGCAAGACCATTCTCGCTATCGTGCCGTCGTTCGCCGAGCGCTACCTGTCCACGGTTCTGTTCGAGGGCATCTGACCATGAGCTCACCTCCGAGACGGCCGCGCACTCTGAGCGACGCCAAGACGGAAGCCGAGGCGGCGTTCAAGTCCCTGACCACCAAGAAGCCGGAGGCCGCGCCGGTGAAGGCGGCGGTGCCGGGGGTGAAGGAACTGGTGTCGCTGCGGATCGATCAGGACGTGCTGGAACATTTCCAGCAGGGTGGCCCGGGGTGGCAGGACCGCATCAATGCGGCCTTACGCAAGGCGGCGGGGAAGGGTGGTTAGGCGGAACAGAAACCGGCGTCACAGTCGGTTGGCGCGGGCGGCCTCCTTCTGGGCGTCGAAGTCGCGTCGCCGTCGCGCCAGCTCGTCCGCCGACATGCGAGCGACGTTGTTGTAGTCGAGCTTCCACGACGCATCCGCGCTCCAGCGCAGCGGCGACTGCACCGTGGTCTGCGGGCCGGGGGCGCTCTCCAGCAGTTTCAGCGCCAGTTCGAGGGTAAAGGCTTGCGAGGCGGCGTCGTGCGGCTTCCCGGCCGAGTTTCCGAGCGGAAAGTCGCTGAACAGGAAGCGCGGTGCGGCGGCGTGCTCGACGATATCCTTGGCGCATCCCATCACCACGGTGGCGATGCCGTTGGCCTCCAGATGCCGCGCCACCAGCGTGACGGTCTGGTGACACACCGGGCAATTGGGAACGAGCACCGCGGCATCCACGGCGTCCGCCTTGCAGCGCGCCAGAATCTCCGGCGCGTCGGTGTCCATGGTGACACGGTGGCTGCGATTGGTCGGCGCGCCGAAGAAGCGCGGCGCCAGTGCACCGATCCGTCCCTCGGCGGCGAGCCGGCGCAGCTGCGCCAGCGGAAACCAGGTGTTGATATCGGTGGCCGAGGTGTGGGTGCGGTCGTAGGCGATATGGGAAATGCGCAGGTCGTGGTCGTGCGTGCTGTCGCCGTCATAGACCTGATAGAACTTGGCGCTGCCGTTATAAGCTGCACCAGGGCCCTGATCGCCCTTCGACGGATCGAACCGGGCGGCGGTGGTGACGATGGCCACGCGCGAGCTGGCGAGGGACCTCACGAGCGGCTGGAACGGCGCTCCGATATTGTGCGCCCAGCGATAGGGCGTGTCGTAGCCGATGGCGAGATAGTAGTCGCGGGTGCGCTGCATGTACGGAATGGGGACGTCGAAGTCCTGTACGTCCGGCGAAGGTGTGGGGGAAACCGTCATGCGGGCACCGTTGGAAAATCCGATGCGGGAGGCGTAGCAGATGCGCGCCGGGCAAGCCATATTGGGAACAGGCCGCCGGCCATGCCGGCGCCGCAAGGAGGCCGCGACATTCGATGACGGACAGGAAGAGGCGGGACGCCGGCAAGAAGGTCAGGCGTGAGCCGGAGCGTCGGGACCCGACCAAGGACGCGCCGTTCAGGGTCGATCCCGAGGTGGATGGGGACTTCGTGCTGCCCCGGGACGACGTGAGCGAAGACGAACTCAAGGAAGAGGAAGACCGCCGCCGGCCTTAGACGTGGCGGAAGGCATGTGGGGTGCGATTCCGGGACCCCGCAGACGACCCGCCCCCGTTTGCCGCCAGGGTCGTGCAGGTTCCCTATCCGGGGAAATTTTAGAAAAATATGAATTATTTCAACATGGTGAGCGCGGAGGGACTCGAACCCTCGACCCCATGATTAAAAGTCACGTGCTCTACCACCTGAGCTACGCGCTCACACGTCGCGGTGTGTAGGGGGCAGGTCCGCGTGGGTCAAGTCCGGCCGCCCGGAAAGGCTGCCTGTGGACATGTCGGCTAGCAGCGCAGCGACGCCGCTGCGGTCCCGCGACCATGACAATGGGAAGATGGCTGCAAGGACACTCCGCGCAGGCTCTGGACAATCGAAGACAACGGCGGCGGAGGGGCTAGGCGGTCTTGCGCTTGCGTCCGGCTGCCGGTTTGGCCGGGGCTTTGGCGGGCTTTTTCGCCGCTCCCTTGCCGGAAATCGGCAATAGCATTTCCTTCTGACCCGCAGCGGTCTTTTTCCCGCGTTTGCGCTTCGGCTGGGCCGGAGGCTCCGACCGTTGCCTCGCGATACTCTTCTTGAGCGCATCCATGAGGTCGATGACGTTCTCGCCGCTGGGCCGGGGCTTGGCCTTGACGGTTCGGCCGGCGCGCTTGGCGTTGATCAATTCGGTGAGGGCCGCCTCATAGCGGTCTTCGAATTTTCCGGATCAAACGCACCGGATTTTTGCGTGACGATGTGTTTTGCCAGATCGACCATCTCCTTCGTCACCTTCGCGTCCCTGATGCCGGCGAAGTAGTCGTCTTCGTCGCGCACCTCATAGGGATAGCGGAGCAGGAGACCCATCATTCCCTTTTTTAACGGCTCGAGGGCGATCATGTGCTCGCGGCTGGTGAGCACGAGGCGGCCGATGGCGACCTTGTTCATGCCGCGGATGGTTTCACGAATCACCGCATAGGCGTCGTGGCCCATCTTGCCGTCCGGGACGAGGTAATAGGGCCTAATGACGTAACGCTGATCGATATCGGCGCGATCGACGAACTCGTCGATCTCGATCGTATGCGTGGATTCGATCTCGATGCGTTCGATCTCCTCGGGATCGACGGTCACATAGTTATCCGTATCGATCTTGAAGCCTTTGACGATATCGTCCGCCGCGACCTCGTCCCCGGTGCCGGTATCGACTTTGAGGTATTTTATCCGGTTGCCCGTCTTGCGGTTGATCTGATTGAAACTGATTTTCTCGGACTCGGACGTGGCAGGGTAAAGCGCGACCGGGCAGGTCACCAGCGACAGACGCAGAAAACCCTTCCAGTTGGCGCGCGGCAGCATCGGCTGTCTCCTTGACCACAGGAACCCTAACGGCTCTCCGTCGTTTGGGTTCCAGGCTGGTCGAGGGGAAGGTGGTAGGGTGTCGGGGCGGGCGAGGGTTGTGATGCCGACCATGGTGGACCCGGAGCTTTGCCGGCTGGTGGCCCGCGCGCCGGAGGGCCCGCAATGGATTCACGAGATCAAGCTGGACGGCTATCGCATCCAGTGCCGCGTCGAGGCCGGGCACGCTGTTCTGCGGACCCGCAAGGGTCTGGACTGGACCGGGAGATTTGGCGAGATCGCGAAAAGCGCGTCGCGATTTCCGGACGCGATCCTCGATGGCGAAATCGTTGCGCTTGACACGAGGGGCAATCCCGATTTTTCCGCCCTCCAGGCCGCGCTGGCCGATGAGAACACGAAATCCCTGGTCTATTTCGTTTTCGACATCCTTTATCTTGCCGGCGACGACCTCAGAGCGCTGCCGCTTCGGGAGCGCAAGGCCCGGCTTCGCACTCTGCTGTCGCGACGAGGTGCGGCCGGCAGGATTCGGTATGTCGACCACGTCGTGCAACCGGGCGGAGAAGTTCTGGATGCCGCGTGCAAGCTTGGCCTTGAAGGCATCATCTCGAAGCGTGCCGACGCTCCGTATCGCTCCGGACGAGGTGGCGACTGGACCAAGACCAAGTGTCGGTCGGGGCAGGAGGTCGTCATCGGCGGCTGGCGCAGCAATGCCGGCAAGTTCCGCTCCCTGCTGGTCGGCATTCATCGCGGCAAGGAGCTGTCTTACGCGGGACTGGTCGGGACTGGATATGGCGGCGACGTCGTCAAGCGTCTGATGCCGCATCTGAAGGCGGCGGCTGCGGATCGAAGCCCCTTCGCGGCGGGAAATCCTCCGCACGGTCGGGACATTCACTGGCTCAAACCGACGCTGGTTGCGGAAATCGCGTTTGCAGGCTGGACCAGTGACGGCAAGGTTCGGCAGGCGTCATTCAAGGGTCTGCGGCTTGACAAGACGGCCCGTGACGTCGTCGCCGAGATTCCACGTTGACGGCCGAAGCCTGCCAAGAATTCCGGTGATGGATACCAGGCGTTCGACTGATGCGGGGAACGATCGATCGGGATTGGGTTTCTCCATTCAGAAGATGGGAGAAACAGATGTCCCCACCAACCTATCCCAGTCCGCCGTTTCCGCAGCAACAGCAGGCGATGCCGGGTGAAACGCGAGTGATGGATCCTGTTCCTGATCACGGAGAGTCGACCTACAAAGGGTCCGGCCGGCTGTCAGGAAAGAGGGCCGTCATTACCGGTGGCGACAGCGGGATTGGACGCGCGGTGGCCATTGCCTACGCCAGGGAGGGCGCTGACGTTCTGATTGCCTATCTTGAAGAAGACAAGGACGCGCGGGACACAGCCAAACTGGTCGAGCAGGAAAAGCGGAAGGCGGTTCTCGTCCGGGGAGATATCCAGCGGCCGCAGCACTGCCAACAGATTGTGGAGCGCGCGGTCTCCGACCTCGGCGGGATCGATATCCTTGTCAACAACGCCGCGCATCAGGCTTCGTTCAAGCATCTCGCGGACATCACCGACGAGGAGTGGGATCACACCTTCAGGGTCAACATCCACGCCATGTTCTATTTAAGCAAGGCCGCGGTCCCGCATATGAAAGCCGGATCCTCGATCATCAATACGGCGTCGATCAATTCCGACGATCCCAATCCGACGCTTCTGGCGTATGCCACCACCAAGGGCGCCATCCATAATTTCACGGCCGGGCTGGCGCAATTGCTCGCGGAGCAGGGTATTCGCGTGAATGCCGTTGCGCCGGGGCCGATCTGGACGCCGTTGATTCCCTCCACGATGCCGGCGGAAGCCGTCAAGACATTCGGCGGCAACGTGCCGATGAAACGCCCCGGCCAACCGGCGGAGCTGGCGACGGCTTACGTCATGTTGGCCGATCCGTTGTCGAGTTATGTCTCAGGCGCGACGATTGCGGTCACGGGTGGGCGTCCTTTCCTTTGAGGAGCGCAGCGCTTGAAGGCAACACGGAGTTTTTGCAATGGGCATCGCCAGCTACGCGATAACATCAATCCCCGACCACAAATGGGCCATCTCTCACGATGGCAAAGTCGAGGGCGACTACCTCACTCGGGAGGCCGCCTTCGAAGCGGCGGTTGCCGCGGCGTCTCTTGCAATCCGCGAAGGTCACGCGATTCAGATCAGCGCCCCCGGCTTTTCGGTGACGGGTGAAAAAGCCATGCCAGCCGCGCGATGATGTCGCAATCGGCGGCATCGGTCTGGAGTTTCTCGAGTCTCGATGTGGCGTCTGTCCGTGAAGCGCGTCATCTGGAAGGAAAGACACGGATGGCCGGATCAAGTGCGGCCATGACAACCGTGGGGCAAGCAATCGTCGCGACCTGCACCTCACATCGAGACTCTTGCCTCGAACGCGGCTAGAGCGAATGTCATTTTGATGGAAACAGATATTCTGTCATGGCCGGGCATAGCCCGTCGAAGACGGGCGTGAACGCCCTTTTGTCCCGGCCATCCACGTCTTATTTCGTTGAAATTCCCAAGATGTGGATGCCCGGCATAAAGCCGGGCATGACGAGTTGTTGATTCCGTCTCAATGGAACTCATTCTAGCGGCGCGCGGCGCCGCTCTCGCAGCCGGGCTGCCGCCCCGCGCTTAATTGCTGTCCTTGCGGATCTCGGGTGCAGGAGCGGGCGGCGGCACCGCCGCCGTCACCGGCACCGTGGCCTCTCGGCGCAAGCCGATCAGTTCGGCGGCGCGGATGGTCGAACGGCTCCAGAACTTGAAGTCGTTGATGCGGGAATTCTCCAGAATGGCGATGACCACCGCCGACAGGAACGGCAGGCTCTGCAGCACCAGCACGCCCGCGAAGATGTAGATCTCGCGAACCTCCTTCTGGTTGAACGTCACCAGCACGATGGCGCCGATGATCAGCAGCACGCCGATCACCGCTTCCCAGAATGCCTGGAATTCCACCGACATCCGCGACAGGCCGCCCTTGGAGGTGCGGGCGAACGGCAGGTGCTCGGTGATGAGACCGTTGGCGACGGCGCGCGACACCGTCCACTGCACCGACATGGCGGCGATCATCGCGCCGAGCATCTGGCCCGCTTTCACCTTCACGCGCAGCCGGTAGAGGATGAGGAAGTGCGCCAGCGACACCACGAACGAGGCGATGATCGGCAGCGTCAGGATCTTGTCGGGAATGGCGATGTCTGCGAACGAGACGATCGGCACCCAGATCAGGTTGAGGATCGCGACCACCACGCCGAGGCTTTCCGCACCCAGCCAGTTGAGCCAGCCGATGCCGAACTCGCGCCGCTGGTTCGGCGACAGCCGACTCGCGCCCGGCAGGAAGCGCCGCCAGTGCTTCTTGACGATCTGGAAGCCGCCATAGGCCCAGCGATGGCGCTGCTTCTTGAACGCTTCGTAGGTGTCGGGCAACAGGCCGTAGCCATAGCGCTTGTTGGTGTAGTGGGTCAGCCAGCCCTGTTCCATGATGGCGAGGCCGAGGTCACTGTCCTCGCAGATGGTGTCGCTGGACCAGCCGCCGGCGCGGTCCATCGCGGCGCGGCGGATCAGGCACATGGTGCCGTGGACGATGATCGCATTGGTCTCGTTGCGCTGGACCATGCCGATGTCGAAGAACCCGGCATATTCGCCGTTCATGGCGTAATGCATCACCGAGCGGTCGCCGTCGCGATGGTCCTGCGGGGCCTGCACCAGCCCGACACGCGGGTCGGCGAAGGCGGGGACGAGGTCCTTCAGCCAGTCGGGAGTGACCGCGTAGTCGGCGTCGATGATGCCGATGATCTCCGCGTCGGGGGCGGTGCGCTCCATGGCGATGCGCAGCGCACCGGCCTTGAAGCCCTGCACCTTCTCGGCGTTGATGAAGATGAAGCGTTCGCCGAGCGCGCGGCAATGGTCCTGGATCGGCTGCCAGAATGCGGGGTCGGGGGTGTTGTTGATGATCACCACGCATTCGTAGTTCGGATAGTCGAGCCGGGCGATGGCGTCGAGCGTCTGCTTCAGCATCTCCGGGGGTTCGAAATAGGCCGGGATGTGGATCGACACCTTCGGGCAATAGCCGTCCGCAGGGACGGGCAGGCCGTTGGCGATCAGCCGCGTCGGCTTGTGGCCGAAAGCGATGGTGGCGATCTCCTCGATGCGCGCCATGGCGATCAGGATCAGCGGCACCAGCAGGCACAGGCCGAGGGTGAGGGCGAAGGCCGAGCCGAATACGAAATAGTGCGTGTTCCAGTAGGCGAACACCACCGCCGCCCATGCGCCGACGCCGCAGGCGGCCGTGGCCAGCACCGTGGCCTGCATCACCGTCGGTCGCGACAGCCGGAAGATCGGCAGCGACATCAGGATGCCGACCAGGATGGCGATGCCGGCCACCTTCCAGTAGTCGCTGTCGACGATGGGGCCGGTCCAGGCGAATTTAGGCTCGCGCGCGGCATTGAGAATGCCCCAGTAGGGGCCGACGCCGCCTTCGAAGAACTTCCACGGCTGGTCGATGGCTTCGACGATGTTGTAGTCCATGCCGATGGCTTCGGCGCGGGTGACGAAATTGCGCAGCACCCAGGCCTGCTCGAACGCGCCGGGGAAGGCGTTCTTGAGGTTGTAGCCGGCGCTCGGCCAGCCGAATTCGGCGATCACGATCCGCTTGCCGGGGAAGGTGTCGCGCAGCAGGCCATAGATGTACATGGCCTGATCGACGGCCTGCTGGGCGGTGAAGTTCTCCCAGTAGGGCAGGATGTGCGCGGCGATGAAGTCTACCGACGATGCGAGCTGCGGATAGTCGCGCCAGATGTTCCAGATCTCGCCGGTAGTGACGGGAATGTTGGTCTGCTTCTTGACCCGCTGGATCAGCTCGATGAGGTCCTCGACCTTCAACTCGCCGCGATAGATCGTCTCGTTGCCGACGACGATGCCGATGACGTTGCTGTTGTGCTTGGCGAGGTCGAGGGCGGCGGCGATTTCGCGCTCGTTACGCTCGGTGTTCTTGTCGATCCACGCGCCGACCATGACCTTGAGGCCAAGTTCGTTGGCGATCGGCGGCACCAGTTCGACGCCGCCGGTGGACGAATAGAGGCGGATCGCCTTGGTGAGCGGAACCAGCTTCTTCAGGTCCGAGCGGATTTTCTCGGCGGTCGGAATGTTGTCCACGTCGGGATGGCCGGTGCCGTCGAACGGCGCATAGGACAGGCTCGGCAGCATTCCGTTGAAATCGGGAGCATATTTCTCATCGCGCAGCAGGCCCCAGAGGGCGGCATGCACGGCGGTGACAACGAGCAGGACGGCGACGATGGCGCGCATTCAAGAAAACCATACGGGGCCAACGTGGCGGGACGGCGAACCTGTCCCCCGTTCGGCTGTGCGACAGACAAGCCAGCTTATCTATGCCGGCCCGTTTAACAACTCGTGGAATGACATGGCCATTTGAGGGCGCGGCATGGTCCCGGGTCGCGAAATTTCACGGCTCAGAGGCGCTGGCCCTGAAACGCCGCGGCTTGCTCGGCCGGTTACTTGCCCGGCGCGGGCGCGGGCGGAGCAGGGGTAGCCGGTGCCGGCTGTTGCGGCGCTGCCGGAGCGGGAGCGGCCGGCGCCGCGGCGGCGGGCGGCTGCGGCTGGGCCGCCGGATTGATCCAGCAGGCGTGGACGCGGCCGTTGAGGGTCTCCGCGACCTTCGGATCGATGGTCGCGCCGAAGCGTACCACGCAGCGGAAGGTCGCCTGGATGTGGCCGCCCGGGCAACCGAACCGGTCATAGAGATCGAGATGGCGGAAGGCGGTATCGAGGTCGTCGCGCCACATCAGGCTGACGACCCGCCGGCCCAGCCAGACGCATTCCGGGTTCCCGGCCGGCCCGTTGATCGCCTGCGCCGCCTCGACGAATTCGTCGGCCTTGCGCTGGTTGTCCTTCTGGGCCTCCGCGGGAGCGGCCTGCTTGGGAGCCTGATCCTGCGCCCGCAGGTCGCCGCTTTGTGCGATGGCAGCCCCGACGCCGACAAAGATCGCCAAAGCTGGCACGGCGACACGCTGAAAGACTGTGACCCGAATCCCCGTCCGAACGCGACGCATGAAGTCCCCGACCTGATTGTGCCTGCCACCCGGCGAGCGCTGGCAGCGATACTGACAGCGACCCGGATGCCCTCCCATTGCGGCGGAAGATAGTCTGCCGCCACGGTGATTCCCATGCAGGACATTAGCGGTTTTGTCCAGCAACGTGCTTAACTGATTGGTCCCGGCAGGCGTATGCGACGAAAAGCCGGGGGAGGTGGCCCGCCGGGGTTTCCTCTTCGGTCCTCGCCCGGGTCTCCACTTGTCTCCACTTGGGTCTTGGCAGAGCGCCGGGGACCGGTTAATCGACGAATCTTTCTGGGAGGACCGATCCATTTCCTTTCGTGCCCCGCTGGCCCTTCTCGCCGTTTCCCTGAGCATCATTGCCGCCGTATGGTGGTGGTTGGCCACGCCGATCACCCTTGCGCACGCGCCGATCGACCCTGCCGCAAAGCTCGAATGCGTGTCTTACGCCCCCTTCAGGGGCACCCAGAACCCGCTCGAACCGGGGCTGGTGATCCCGCCGGAACAGATGGCGCAGGATTTCGCCCAACTCGCCAAGGTCACCGACTGCATCCGCACCTATTCGGTCGGCAATGGCCTCGAGCGGGTGCCCGAGCTGGCCGGCAAGGCCGGGCTCAAGGTCATGCTCGGGATCTGGATCGGCACCAACCGGCTCGACAATCGCATCCAGATGGAAACCGCGATCGCGCTGGCCGAGCAATACCCGGACGTCATCAGCGCCGTGATTGTCGGCAACGAGGTGCTGCTGCGCGGCGAGATGACCGCGGCCGATCTGGTCGCCAATATCGCTTACGTGAAATCCAAGGTCGGCAAAGTGCCGGTGACCTACGCCGACGTCTGGGAATTCTGGCTCAAGAATCGCGACGTCTACGCGGCCGTGGATTTCGTGACCATCCACATCCTGCCGTATTGGGAGGACTTCCCGATCCGCGCCCGCTACGCCGCGGGCCATGTCAATGCGATCCGCCAACGGATGGCGATCGCTTTCCCGAACAAGGAAATCCTGATCGGCGAAACCGGCTGGCCGAGCGCGGGCCGCATGCGGGAAGGGGCGCTGCCCTCGCGCGCCAACCAGGCGCGGGTGGTGTCGGAAATCCTGCAGATGGCGCGCCAGCAGAAATTCCGCGTCAACCTGATCGAAGCCTATGACCAGCCGTGGAAACGGATGTGGGAGGGCACGGTCGGCGGCCATTGGGGCCTGTTCTATGCCGATGGCGACCGGGCGCTGAAATACCCGCCGGGCGAGCCGATCTCGAATTTTCCCAACGCGAAGATCTACGCCGCCGCCGGCATGGGGTTGTCCGTCCTGGTGTTCGGCGTCGCACTGCTCACCCTGCGCCGCAGGCCGTGGTCGCCGCGGCTGAGTTCATGGATCACGGTGGCGATCAGCGCCACCGCGGCCGGCGCGCTGCTCGGAGTGGCGATCGACAAGATGCTGGTGGAAAGCCTCGGCGTCGGCGGCTGGACCGTCAACATCCTGCTGTTCGCCGCGGCCGTCCTCTCGCCGCTCGTGGTCGCCAACACGGTGATGTATGGCCGCGGGCTGCCCACGTTCCTTGAACTGATGGGTCCGCGCGACGACCGCACCGGCTCGCGCATGCAGCGCATTCTCGGCTTGCTGTTGCTGGTGACGGTGGTGCTGGCGACGCAGACTGCGCTCGGGTTCGTCTTCGATCCGCGCTACCGGGATTTCCAGTTCGCGACGCTGACCATGGCGATCGTACCGTTCCTGCTGCTCACCGCGCTCAACCGGCCGACGTCCGGCAAGCGCCCGATCGCGGAATCGGTGTTTGCGGGAACGCTCGCGATCAGCGCGGTCTACATCGGGTTCAACGAGGGTCCGGCCAACTGGCAGTCGCTGTGGACCTGCGGTCTGTATCTGTTGCTGGCGCTTACGCTGTCGCGGGCGCGGGTCGTGCGAATCCCAGGATAAGCAGCGCGATCGCGACGCCCGACAGGCCGACATTGTAAAGCACGATGCCGAAGCAGGCGGCGACCAGTCCCGCCGTCAGCGTGACGATCGACGGCCGGATCACGTGCAGGATCGCAATCACCAGCGCGGCGACGCCGAACACATAGTGCTTGAACAGATACGTCATCAACAGCCGCGTCTTGCACAGCATGGTCTGCAGGCCGGCCTCGCATTCGAGCCGGACCTGCGAGAATTCGATGGCCATATAACGCAGATAGATCGCGTATCCGATGGAGACAAAGCCCACCACCAGAATCCATTGCACCTGATACGGGCTCAGTCGGAACGGCTCTTTTTTCATGCGCGGACTATGGTTCGGATCGCGCGGCAACACAACCCGGGGGCGCAACCCCACGGGTAAAACCGGCCTATCTGGAACTGAAGAAGGAGCCCAGCGACGAGGTCTTGGGCTTGGCTTGCACCGGTTCCGGAGGCGGTTTGGCGCGCCGTTTCGCCGGACGGGCGGAGGCTTCCGGGTTTTTCGCGCCGGTTGGTTTCGTCTGGCTTTTGTTCTCGCTTTGCAGCGTCAGGCGCTGGCCTTCAAACACGGCGGTTTCGCAGGACCGGCTGCTTTCGGTCAGGGCGGCGCAGATTCTGGCAGCAGTGGCGGCGTCCGACAGCGGCCCCGCCAGCAGCCGCAACTGCATGCCCCAGCCGTCCCTGCGTTCCCGGATGAGGATGCGCGGCTGCAGCGATGACAACTGCTCGGAATGGGCCTTGATGGCGCCGCGCCACAGCCCGCGCAGTCCTTCGAGGGAGTTGGCTCCGCCGAGGTCGACGCCGAATTCGGTGCGGGCGACCTCGCTGCCGGCGGCGGGCTCGCCTGCCGCGGGAGCCGTGGTCGCCAGCGCTGCCGTGGTCGTCGCAGCGTCGGCCTTGGCGGATGATGTCGGCACGGTCGCGGCCTGATGGTCGGAGAGTTGAGAATCCGCCGGTTTCGCCGTCGCAGGTGCCATTGCCGGGGTGGTGGTTGCGACGGACGCGATCTTCGGCAGCGCGATTTCGGCCTTCGTGTCGGGCGGCGGCACGGGACCGATCAAGGTCGCGTCGGCGAAGGGGATGGCGGCGGCCGTGGACGCCGATAGAAAAGAGGCGGGCGCGGCGGGACGGGCCAGCGCGCCGGTGACCGAGTCCAGCCCCTGTTCCAGGTGAGTCACGCGCGCGTATAGCCGGTCGCGGTCACCGTTCAGGGTTTCGACGGCGGCGGCGAGTTCGCGGGCCTTGGCCTGGCTTTCCTTGGCGATCCACTGCACCTGCTGGGATTGCCGTGCGATCTCGGCGGCGGCCTGCTGGTCCCGGCGCATCGCTGCCGGCGACTGGCTGGCGAGAATGGCTACGACGAGCATCCCCACCGATCCGACGCCCCACGATGCCAGCCGCCACAGGGTGCGGCGGTCGAATTCGTCTTCCTCGGCAAGGCACCTGCCCAGCCAGCCGCTGCCGTCGTCGCCTGCGACGTCGTCCCGATGCTGGTTGCGGTCCCTGGTCATGGCGCGGGTGCGGCCCTCCCGTGGCCCCGGCGAATCATTGTGTAAAGAGTAACAGGAAGCCCGTGCCTGCGCGCGGCGCCGGCTGGCCAAAACGCTTTTGTCGCTGCGCGCTCTCGGGTAATGAAAGCGCCGTCGCGTTCGAGCCAATTCAAGGAAACCGCATGGCGGGCAGAACCACTCTCACCATCGTGCTCGCGGCCGGCGAGGGCACCCGCATGCGCTCCAGCCTGCCCAAGGTGCTTCACCCCGTGGCGGGCCGGCCGCTGGTCGCCCATGTGCTCGCGGCCGCACCTGCCGGGAAAGGCGATGCCGTCGCGGTGGTGATCGGTCCCGATCATCAGGCGGTGGCCGAGGAGATCGCGCGCGTCCGCCCGGATGCCAGGACCTTCGTGCAGGCGCAGCGGCTCGGCACCGCGCATGCGGTGCTAGCTGCGCGCGATGCCATCGCGGCCGGCGCGGACGATATCCTGATCGCGTTCGGCGATACGCCGCTGATCGGCGCGGAGACGTTCCGGCGGCTGCGCGCCGTGCTGGCAGACGGCGCGGCGCTGGCGGTTCTCGGATTCCGCGCCGCCGATCCCACCGGCTACGGCCGGTTGCTGGTGGAGGGTGACCGGCTTGTCGCCATCCGCGAACAGGCGGACGCCAGCGAGGCCGAGCGTGCGGTGACGCTGTGCAACGCCGGCGTGATGGCGTTCGCCGGCAATACCGCGCTGCAAATTCTCGACCGCATCGGCCATGCCAACAGCAAGGGCGAATACTATCTGACGGATGCCGTCGCCATCGCGCGCGAACTCGGGCTGCGCGCGGCGGTGATCGAAACCGACGAGGATGACGTGCGCGGAATCAACACCAAGTCTCAACTCGCCGAAGCCGAGCAGGTGATGCAGCGACGGCTGCGGCAGGCCGCGCTCGATGCCGGCGTGACCATGATCGCGCCGGAGACGGTGTTTCTGTCGGCGGATACGACCTTCGGCAAGGACGTGACCATCGAGCCTTTCGTGGTGATCGGCGCCGGCGTCGCCATCGACGACGGCGCGGTGATCCATTCCTTCTCGAACATCGTCGGCGCGCGCATCGGTGCCAACGCCTCGATCGGCCCTTATGCGCGGCTGCGGCCGGGCACGGTGCTCGGCGAGGGCGTGCGCATCGGCAATTTCGTCGAGACCAAAGCCGCCGACATCGACGCCGGCGCCAAGGTCAATCACCTGACCTATATCGGCGACACCCATATCGGCGCGAACGCCAATATCGGCGCGGGCACAATCACCTGCAACTACGACGGCTTCGACAAGCACCGCACCGAGATCGGCGCAGGCGCGTTCGTCGGCTCGAATTCGTCGCTGGTGGCGCCGGTGAAGATCGGCGCGGGAGCCTATATCGGCTCAGGATCGGTGATCACCAAGGATGTGCCGGATGATGCGCTGGCGGTGGAGCGCAGTGGGCAGAGCGTTCGCGAGGGGTGGGCGCAGCGATTCCGCGAGATGAAAACGCGCGACCGCAAGCCCAAAGCGCCGAAATAGGGCGCTTCCATCTAGCACGCTGATTTCACTGCCGATTTACCCTGTCTCAAACCGCAACAAATGTTGAGGCGGGATTGTGTTATTCCTCGCTACAAAGGGCCGCATTGCGGCAATCCGGAGATAACGTCCCGCATGTGCGGAATTGTAGGAATTCTCGGCCGAGGCCCCGTCGCGGACCAGCTCGTCGATGCGCTGAAGCGTCTTGAGTACCGCGGCTACGACTCGGCCGGCGTCGCCACCCTCGAAGGCGGCCGGCTCGACCGCCGCCGCGCCAAGGGCAAGCTCAAGAATCTCGAAGCCGCGCTGAAGTCGTCGCCGCTTGCCGGGCATACCGGCATCGGACATACGCGCTGGGCGACCCACGGCAAGCCGACCGAGACCAACGCGCATCCGCACGCCACTGACAATGTCGCGGTGGTCCATAACGGCATCATCGAGAACTTCCGCGACCTGCGCGCGAAGCTCGAGGCCGAAGGCGCGATGTTCTCCAGCGAGACCGACACCGAGGTGGTGGCGCATCTGGTCAATTCGTATCTCGCCAAAGGCCGGACGCCGGTCGAGGCCGTGAAGGCGACGCTGCCGCAACTGCATGGCGCGTTCGCGCTGGCTTTCATTTTCAACGGCGAGCCCGATCTGATGATCGGCGCGCGCAAGGGTTCGCCGCTCGCGGTCGGCTTCGGCGAGGGCGAGATGTATCTCGGCTCCGACGCCATCGCGCTCGGGCCGTTCACCGACACCATCAGCTATCTCGAGGATGGCGACTGGGTGGTGCTGTCGCGCGCCGGCGCAACCGTGTACGACGAGAGCAACGCCGTGGTCGAACGCGAGGTCGTTCGCCACAACGCCGCGGCCGGGCTGGTGGACAAGGCGAACTACCGCCACTTCATGGCCAAGGAAATCCACGAGCAGCCGGAAGTGGTCGGCCACACGCTGGCGCATTACATCGACATGGCGACCGAGAAGGTGGCGCTGCCGGTGAAGCTGCCGTTCGATTTCACGGCGGTGGGGCGGGTGTCGATCACCGCCTGCGGCACGGCAAGCTATGCCGGCTTCGTCGCCAAATACTGGTTCGAGCGGTTCGCACGGCTGCCGGTCGAACTCGATGTGGCCTCCGAATTCCGCTACCGCGAAGCGCCGCTGCGCAAGGGCGATCTCGCCATCTTCATTTCGCAGTCCGGCGAGACCGCCGACACGCTGGCGGCGCTGCGCTATGCGCGCTCGCAGGGACTGCACACCATCTCCGTGGTCAACGTGCCGACCTCGACCATCGCCCGCGAAAGCGAGACCGCGTTGCCGACGCTGGCGGGGCCGGAAATCGGCGTCGCCTCGACCAAGGCGTTCACCTGCCAGCTTGCAGTGCTGGCGGCGCTTGCCGTCGCGGCGGGCAGGGCGCGGGGCGAACTGTCGGAGGCCGACGAGACCAAACTCGTTCACGCCCTCGTGGAAGTGCCGCGCCTGATGGCGCAGGCGCTGGCGCTGGAACCGCAGATCGAGAAGCTCGCGCGCGACATCGCCCGCAGCAAGGACGTGCTTTATCTCGGCCGCGGCACCAGCTATCCGCTGGCGCTGGAGGGCGCGCTGAAGCTCAAGGAGATCTCCTACATCCACGCCGAGGGCTATGCCGCCGGCGAACTCAAGCACGGCCCCATCGCGCTGATCGACGAGGCCATGCCGGTGGTGGTGATCGCGCCGCACGACCGGGTGTTCGACAAGACCGTCTCCAACATGCAGGAAGTCGCGGCGCGCGGCGGCCGGATCATCCTGATGACCGATGCGCAGGGTGCGCAGGAAGCCACCATCGAGTCGCTGGTGACCCTGACGCTGCCCGACATGCCCGCCACTGTGACGCCGCTGGTCTACGCCGTTCCGGTGCAGTTGCTGGCCTATCACACCGCCGTGGTGATGGGCACCGACGTCGATCAGCCGCGCAACCTCGCCAAGTCGGTCACCGTCGAATAGAACCCGGACGGAACAAGGCGGCCGCCGGGCCGCGGCCGGTCCGGCTCTGCCCAGACAATCGGTCGCAGCGGGCGGGGGCGGCGCCCGGAAAAGTCTGATAAAGTCTGATAATGTGCTGCCGCAGCGATCTGCGATCCTGTTGGCCGATGTGGATGAATTTGCGCGAATGACCCAGACGACCCCTCCCGAGTTTCCCGGTGGCCTGCCACCGATGCCGCCCCCCGAGGCGCCGCGCGGCCTGATGGCGCGGCTGCGCACTTATTTCCTCACCGGGCTGATCGTCGCCGGTCCGGTCGCGATCACGCTGTATCTCACCTGGTGGTTCGTGAGCTGGGTGGATGGCCTGGTGCGGCCGTTCCTTCCGGCTGCCTACCGTCCGGAGACCTTCCTGCCGTTCAGCGTGCCCGGCGTCGGGCTCGTCATCGTCGTGGTGGCGCTGACGTTCCTCGGCTTCCTTGCCGCCAACCTGATCGGCCGCACGCTGGTGGATCTCGGCGAGCGCCTGCTCGGCCGCATGCCGGTGGTGCGCGCGATCTATCGCGGCCTGAAACAGGTGTTCGAAACGCTGTTCTCCGGCAACGGCTCAAGCTTCCGTCGCGTCGGGCTGGTGGAATTTCCGTCGCCCGGGATGTGGTCGATCGTGCTGATCTCGCAGCCGCCGAACAGCGACATCTCGGCGAGCCTGCCGGGCCGGGAGGAATACATCGCCGTGTTCCTGCCGTGCGCGCCGAACCCGACCACCGGCTTTTTCTTCTACGTGCCGAAAAGCAAGATCATCGACATCGACATGACCGCGGAGAACGCCGCGACGCTGATCATGTCGGCGGGCATGGTGCAGCCCGGCGGCGGCAACGAGGCGCAGAAGAAGATCAACGCGCTGGCCGAGGCGGCCGGCGCCGCCCGCGCCGACACCGTGCCGCCATCGCCCGACCCGGCGAAGGTGGAGTGAGCGTGCGGCGGTTACGCTGCGCGGCAGTGTTTTCCTAACAGGCAGGTCGAACCCCATGCGCCCCTATCCGACGCGATCCCTTGTCCTGGCCGTGGTGCTGGTCAGCATCGTGGTGACGGTGGTCACGGAATTGCGGATCGCCGGTATCGGCAGCGTGCTGCTGTCGGCCGTCGTGGCTTACGCGGGGTTCGGCGCCAACATCGTGATTTCCGCCCTCGGATTCCGCACGCCGGAGCGGGGCTGGTGGATCGCCAACGTCGCGCTGAGCATTCTCACCGCGACCTTTCTCGGCGCGCCGACGCTGCCGAGCGCGCTGTGGACCGCGGGCCGCGTGTTCGCCGCGCGGCTGGCGGCGTGAGGTTCGACGGGGGCTTGCCGCTGCTCGCGGATGACATACCAAACTGCGACCTGACCTCGCGCGGCGAGGTGAAGGGATTTTCGGCGCGGTCGATTTTGTTATTGTTGGTGGAATTCTTGACATAGTCAAATTATGTAACTACATAATTTAAAAAGGGCGCCGTGGCGATCACCTTCGACTTGCGCAAGAGAGATCGGACGCTCGCGGAACGCGGCCTCGATTTTGCCGAAGCGGAAATCGTGCTCGATGGCCCGGACAGGGCGACGGCGGAGGATGACAGGCGGGACTATGGCGAAACCCGCTATATCACCGCTGGTTATCTTCACGAGCGCATGGTGGTGATCGTCTGGACGCCGCGTGGCGCAGATCGTCATGTGATTTCGATGAGGCACTGTCATGCCGACGAAGAAAAAATCTGGCGTGCAAAAATCGATCAAGCCTCCGGTATGGACTGATCCCGATGACGCGCCCAAGCTTGATGAAGATTTCTTCGAGCGGGCCGAACTCGTTAAGGATGGAAAAGTCATTCAGCGCGGCCGGCCGCCGCTGGGCGCGCAGCCCAAGACATCGGTGACGCTGCGGCTCGATGCCGAGATCGTCGCCGCCTATCGCCGGACTGGAACCGGGTGGCAATCGCGCATCAACGCCGACCTGCGCAAGACCGCGAAGCGGCTCAAGGCG
The DNA here is from genome assembly GCA_020544565.1 of Bradyrhizobiaceae bacterium. Lineage (GTDB taxonomy): Bacteria > Pseudomonadota > Alphaproteobacteria > Rhizobiales > Xanthobacteraceae > Afipia. Next base: position 1,215,239 of record CP078014.1, on the reverse strand, counting down.
TAGCATCTGCTGTAACTCTTCTCGGTCATTGCGAGGAGCGAAGCGACGAAGCAATCCGTTTCTTTTGTCGCCCGAAATCGTGACAGGTTATGCGATGACGTTATTGGCAGCCCGTGGGACCGGAGCCTGGGCTAAGGGCTGCCTTGCGTATATATCGTTGCCAGCGAGCGGCGGGGTGACCTCCAACCTGCTGCGACGAGTTTTTGAGCACCGCGAAGGTGCGAAAAGCAGATATTGGCGCGGTCTGTAAAATTTTCTACGAACATGAAGTCTGGATTGCTTCGTCGCTTCGCTCCTCGCAATGACGGCTGCGGAGCGCGCTGGCTCAAACAGCACGCCAATTCGAAATGCCGAACTATCTACCCCGCGCCGATCAGCGGGATCGCCTCGTCGCGTTCGTAGAGATAGAGCAGGCAGCGCAGGGCCTCGCCGCGTTCGCCCTTCAGCGTCGGGTTGTCCTGCATGATGCGCACCGCCTCGTCGCGCGCCTGCGCGATCAGTTGGGCGTGGACCTCGGGCCGCGCGATGCGATAGCCGGGAAGACCGCTCTGGCGGGTGCCGAGCACTTCGCCTTCGCCGCGCAGGCGCAAGTCTTCCTCGGCGATGCGGAAGCCGTCGGTGGTCTCGCGGATCACCTTCAGCCGCGCGGCGGACATCTCCGTCAGCGGCTCGTGATAGAGCAGCAGGCAGGTGGAGGCTTCGGAGCCGCGGCCGATGCGGCCGCGCAACTGGTGCAATTGCGCGAGGCCGAAGCGCTCGGCGTTCTCGATCACCATGATGGTGGCCTGCGGAACATCGACGCCGACCTCGACCACGGTGGTGGCGACCAGCAATTGAATCTCGCCGGCGGCGAACTGCGCCATGACGCGGTCCTTGTCCGCGCCCTTCATCTGGCCGTGGACGAGGCCGACGCGGTTGCCGAAGCGTTTTTGCAGCATTTCGAACCGTTGCGTCGCGTTGGTGAGATGCTCGATGCCCTCGGCCTCGGATTCCTCCACCAGCGGACAGATCCAGTAGGCGCGCTTGCCGGCGTCGAGCGCGCGTTGCAGCCCGTCGACGATTTCCTTGATGCGGCTCCTGGGAATGGCGCGGGTGTCGATCGGCTGGCGGCCGGCCGGCTTTTCGCGCAGCTCGGAAATGTCCATGTCGCCAAAATAGGTCAGCACCAGCGTGCGCGGGATCGGGGTCGCGCTCAGCACCAGCACGTCCACGGCATCGCCCTTCTCGGTGAGGGCGAGGCGCTCGCGCACGCCGAAGCGATGCTGCTCGTCGACGATGGCGAGCGCCAGCGCCTTGAAGACCACATCGTCCTGGATCAGCGCATGGGTGCCGACCACGAGATCGATCTCGCCATTCGCCAGTCGCGCCACGATGTCGCGGCGCTCCTTGCCTTTCTCGCGGCCGGTGAGGATCGCGACGTTCATCCCGGCGCGCTCCGCCAGCGGCGCGATGGTCTTGATGTGCTGGCGCGCGAGGATTTCGGTCGGCGCCATCAGCGCCGCCTGCTTGCCGGTCTCGGCCACCGCGGCGGCGGCGAGCAGCGCCACCACCGTCTTGCCGGAGCCGACGTCGCCCTGCAGCAGGCGCAGCATCCGCAGCGGCTGGTTGAGATCGCCGGCGATGGCCTGCGCCGCGTCCTGCTGCGAGGTGGTGAGCGCGTAGGGCAGCGCGTCGATGATCCTGTGGCGCAGATGGCCGTCGCCGGCGTGGCGGGCGCCGGCCGGGCGGCGCAGCCGCGCGCGCACCAGCGCCAGCGCCAGTTGTCCGGCCAGGAGTTCATCGAAGGCGAGACGCGACCAGAACGGATTCTGCGGCAGGATGTCGGTGAGTTCCTGCGGCTCGTGGACCCGATGCAGCGCCTCCGCGAACGGCGGAAACGCGCAGCGGCGCATCACCTCGGGCGCGATCCATTCCGGCAGGTCCGGCAGCTTCGCCAGCGCCTGGGTCATGGCGCGGCGGATCGATCCGACGGCCAGGCCCTCGGTGAGCGGATAGACCGCGTCGATCTGCGGCAGCCTGGCGAACCCGTCCGCGTCCACCACGCGGTCGGGGTGCACGATCTGCAGGGTGCCGTCGAACATCTGGGCGGTGCCGGAGACGTAGCGCGTCTCGCCCTTCGGCAGCAGCTTCTCGATGTAGTCCGGCTTGGCGCGGAAGAAGGTCAGCAGCACCGTGCCGGTGTCGTCGCTCGCCGTGACGACATAGGGCGCGCGCGAGCGGCCGGGCGGCGGCGGCTTGTGGCGCTCCACGGTCACCTCCAGCGTTACCACCGTGCCGGGCACGGCGTCGGCGATCTTCGGCCGTGCGCGGCGGTCGATCACATTGCTCGGCAGGTGCAGCAGCAGGTCCACCAGCCGCGGCGTCTCGCTGCGGTCCAGCAGATAGCGGAACAGTCTGTCCTGTTTCGGCCCGACGCCCGAGAGGCTGGTGACGGACGCGAACAGCGGGTTGAGGACGGAGGGGCGCATTGCGGACCTAGGATGGATGTCGGGCGGGTTGCCTCTCCACGTTATTGCGAGCGAAGCGAAGCAATCCGGCTCTTTTGTATCATACATGAAGGACTGGATTGCTTCGTCGCAAGTGCTCCTCGCAATGACATTGGCAATCCTTGTCCCGGGCGCGATGCGACGCGGCAGCGTTGCTTCGCAGACCCGGGACCGTTACGGGCGGGATGGGTTGTTTCGTATTTTTGGCGGCCCCGGATCAGCGGCGCACCGCTTCGCGCTGCGCAGCATCCGGGGCAGGGCACCCGAACGCCCCGGCCATGACGAACGGGTATGACTGCGGCGACAAGGAAATTACTGACATCCGACGCGGCGCTAGCTATATCCATGCTCCCCCGGCACGTCCGGGCTTTTTGCGTTGGGAAAAGAGACGGACATGACGGGAACGACACGATCGAGCGACGGCCTCGACGACCGGCGCAAGCGGCTATTGTATCGCTGCTGGCACCGTGGCACGCGCGAGATGGACCTAATTCTCGGCGGCTTCGCCGACGCCCATATCGGCACGCTGTCGGACGCCGAGGTCGCCGATCTGGAGCGGCTGCTGGAGGTGCCGGACCCCGATCTCTACGCCGCCTTCAGCGATGCGCGGCCGCTGCCGGCCGATTATGCCGACGGCATCTACCTCCGCATCCGGCGCTTTCTCGACGAGACCCGGCATTGATGAAATCCCCGGTGAAATCGCCGGCCCAGGCGCTGCGCCCCGGCCACGCCGTGACGCTCGCCAATGTCGCCGAGGGCGCGGAGGGGCTTGTCGTCTCCGATCTCGCCCGCGCGGCGGCGGCCAAGACCGATGCACCGGCGGTGAGCCTCGCCGTGGTGTGCCGCGACGGGCCGCGCATGGCGCAGCTCGCCCGCGCGCTGGAGTTCTTCGCGCCGGACCTTGACGTGACGCAGTTCCCGGCCTGGGACTGCCAGCCCTATGACCGCGTTTCGCCCCATGGCGGCATCCTCGCCCAGCGCCTGACCACGCTGGCGCGGCTGTCGCGGCTGAAGGGCAGCGAGAAGCCGCTGATCGTGCTGACCACGGTTAACGCCATCCTCCAGCGCGTGCCGGCGCGCGAGCAGGTGGCGGCGCAGGCGCTTTCGGTCGCGCCCGGACACCGGGTGCCGATGGACAACATCGCCGCGTGGCTGGAGCACAACGGCTACAACCGCACCTCCACCGTGCGCGAGCCCGGCGAATACGCCGTGCGCGGCGGCATCCTCGACCTGTTCCCGGCCGGGCTCGACCAGCCGGTGCGCTTCGATTTCTTCGGCGACACGCTGGAATCGATCCGCACCTTCGACGCGGAATCCCAGCGCACGCTGCTCGACATGCGCGCGCTCGATCTGGTGCCGGTGTCGGAATTCCAGCTTGTCACCGAAACCATCAAGCGCTTCCGCATGGGCTATGTGGCGCAGTTCGGCGCGCCGGAGCGCGACGACATGCTCTATGAGGCGGTGAGCGAGGGCCGCCGCCATCCCGGCATGGAGCACTGGCTGCCGCTGTTCCAGGACCACATGGACACGCTGTTCGACTATCTCGACGGCGCGCCGCTGCTGCTCGAATATCAGGCCGAGGACGCCGCACGCGAGCGCCTCACCCAGATCAACGATTACTACGAGGCGCGGCGCGAGGCGATGGAGACGCCGGGCGGCGGCGCGATCTACAAGCCGCTGCCGCCGGACCGGCTCTATCTCGCTGACACTGAGTGGACGCAGCACCTGGCGGATGCGGCGCTGGTGCGGCTGACGCCGTTCGCGCTGCCGGCGGACGAGGCGGGCGTGATCGACATCGGCGCGCGGGCGGGGCGCGACTTCGCGCCGGAGCGCACTGATGCCAAGGTCAACGTGTTCGAGAGCGTGGTGGCGCATATCAACGGCCTGCAGGCCGCGCGCAAGAAGGTGGTGGTGGCGCTGTGGTCCGAGGGCTCGCGCGACCGCATGGCCTCGATGCTGAAGGACCACAAGCTGCTCAACACCACCAGCGTCAATTCGTGGCGCGCGGTGCAGGCGACGCCGCGCAACGAGACCATGCTGGCGGTGATCGGCCTCGAAGCCGGCTTCGAGACCGAGGCGCTGGCGCTGATCACCGAGCAGGACATTCTCGGCGACCGGCTGGTGCGGCCGCGCAAGGCGAGCCGCAAGCTCGACAACTTCATCTCGGAAGTGACCAGCCTCGCCACCGGCGACATCGTCGTCCATGTCGAGCACGGCATCGGCCGTTTCGTCGGCCTGCAGACCTTGCAGGTGGGCGGCGCGCCGCACGACTGCCTCGAACTGCATTACGCCAACGACACCAAGCTGTTTCTTCCGGTGGAGAACATCGAGCTGTTGTCGCGCTACGGCTCCGATCAGGCCAACGTCGAACTGGACCGGCTGGGCGGCGGCGGCTGGCAGGCGCGCAAGGCCAAGCTCAAGAACCGCATCCGCGAGATCGCCGGCGAACTGATCAAGATCGCCGCCGAGCGGCATATCCACGAGGCGCCCAAATTCCCCATCCATCAGGGCACCTACGACGAGTTCTGCGCGCGCTTCCCCTATGAGGAGACCGAGGACCAGCTCGGCGCCATCAACGCCGCGCTGCACGACCTCGACGCCGGACAGCCGATGGATCGCCTGGTGTGCGGCGACGTCGGTTTCGGCAAGACCGAGGTCGCGCTGCGCGCGGCGTTCGCCGTGGCGCTGGACGGCAAGCAGGTCGCCGTGGTGGTGCCGACCACGCTGCTGGCGCGCCAGCATACGAAAACCTTCACCGAGCGCTTCAAGGGCTTCCCGGTCAACGTGGCGCAGGCGTCGCGTCTGGTCGCGCCCAAGCAGATGACGCAGGTCAAGAAGGACCTCGCCGACGGCAGGATCGACATCATCGTCGGCACCCACGCGCTGCTCGGCAAGAGCATCAAGTTCAAGGACCTCGGCCTTCTGATCGTGGACGAGGAGCAGCATTTCGGCGTCTCCCACAAGGAGCGGCTGAAGCAGTTGCGCGCCGAGGTGCACGTGCTCACGCTGTCCGCCACGCCGATCCCGCGCACGCTGCAACTGGCGCTGACGGGCGTGCGCGAACTGTCGATCATCGCCTCGCCGCCGGTCGACCGGCTTGCGGTGCGCACCTTCGTCGCGCCGCACGACCCGCTGATGATCCGCGAGGCGCTGCTGCGCGAGCGCTATCGCGGCGGACAGGCGTTCTATGTCGTGCCGCGCATCGAATATCTCGCCGAGGTCAAGGATTTCCTCGACAAGCACGTGCCGGAAATGAAGGTCGCGGTCGCCCACGGCCAGATGCCGCCGACCGTGATCGAGGACATCATGTCGGCGTTCTACGACGGCAAGTACGACGTGCTGCTGTCCACCACCATCGTCGAATCCGGCCTCGACATTCCGTCGGCGAACACGCTGATCGTGCATCGCGCCGACATGTTCGGCCTCGCCCAGCTCTACCAGTTGCGCGGCCGCGTCGGCCGCTCGAAGCTGCGCGCCTATGCGCTGTTCACGCTGCCGTCCACCCACAAGATCACCGCGCAGGCGGAGCGGCGGCTGAAGGTGCTGCAGTCGCTCGACAACCTCGGCGCGGGCTTCCAGCTCGCCTCGCACGATCTCGACATCCGCGGCGCCGGCAACCTGCTCGGCGAGGAGCAGTCCGGCCATATCAAGGAAGTCGGCTTCGAGCTGTACCAGTCGATGCTGGAGGAGGCGATCCTGTCGCTCAAGGCCGGCATCTCCGAGCCGGTCGCCGACAGGTGGTCGCCGCAGATCACGCTCGGCATGCCAGTGCTGATCCCGGAGGACTATGTCGCCGATCTGGCGATCCGGCTGTCGCTGTACCGCCGTCTCGCCGACCTCGACACCGACGACGAGATCGAGAATTTCGGCGCGGAGCTGCGCGACCGCTTCGGACCGCCGCCGGACGAGGTGCGCCATCTGTTCCGGATCGCGGCGATCAAGGCCTACTGCCGCCGCGCCAATGTCGAGAAGGTGGACGCCGGCCCGAAGGGCGCGGTGATCGCCTTCCGCGACAACGCCTTCGCCCATCCGGACCGGCTCGTGGCGTTCATCCGCAGCCACGGCCAGGCGGCCAAGGTGCGCCCGGACATGAAGGTGGTGTTCTTCCAGGACTGGACGTCATCGGAGGCGCGCATCGAGGGCACCGCCACGGTGCTGCGCGATCTCGCCGCTCTCGCCGAAGGCAAGCAGGTGGCGTGAGAGCGGCGATTGAGAGTGGCTTTTGTTTGATGGCAACAAAATGATCCGTCATGGCCGGACGTGTTCCGGCCATCCACGTCTTATTTCGATGAAATCCTCAAGACGTGGATGCCCGGCATAAAGCCGGGCATGACGAGTTGTTGATTCCGTTTCAACAAATCCACGTCGTCCCGGCGAACGCCGGGGCGTGGAGAGATCGCAAGCCGATTCGTGCATCTCTTACAATGCCACGCACCGTGCCTCCATCGTCAGCCGCAACGCCGGCCGGTCACGCCCATGGAATCTGATCGCCGTCCTCGGTGAGGCTGAAGGGGTGATTCAGCGCCGTCACGAACAGGGAGGTGCGATGCAGCCGGTCGGTGCCTTTCTCAATCACGGCGACGCTGATCGTTGCGATTTCCCAGGTGCCTTTGCCCTGCGGGCGAAGATCGAGGTAATCGCCGCGATGATAGGCGGCGAACAGCGACTGGCTGGGGGAGAAGACGTGGAGCAGCGTTTTTGTGTCGGCTCTGTAGACCTGAACGTCAAAAGCATCCATGGCGGCCTCGCAATTTTTTCAAGTCGGCCGCGCGATTGAACAACGCGGGCGTTGGTTGCGCAAGATCGCGAGGGAATGCGGCTGCCGTTACGACGCCGCGCGGCGGCACTCGTTCGTCAGCCGCGCCAGCAGCGACGCCGGCGTATCGTCCGGCAGCAGCGCCGCGACCGCGATCCGCGGATCGATCCCACGCGAACGGCCGGGGCCGTGCAGGGTGTGCTTGAGCACGCTGCCGAGACGCCGCGCGATCATGTGGGCGTCGCGCGGGCTCGCGTCGGCGAACGCGATCAGGATGGCGTCGTGGCTGTCCAGTGTCGCGAAATCCATCCGCCGCATCAGGCGGCCGAGGATGCGGGCGGCATCGAGGCGCACGCGCTCGGATGTCGCACCAGGCGCAAACGCGATCCGCGCCACCGCAAGGCCGGCGCCGCGCCCCAGCGCATCCTCCACCGCGGCGGCGAAATCGCGCTGGAAGGCGTCACGCGTCAGCAACCCCGTGCGCGGATCGAGCAGGCCGCCGACATCGATGGATTTCAGCGCGCGGTCGATGCGGGCCTCGAACGCGCGCTGGCGGATCAGCGGTGCGGCGTGGGCCGCCACGGTCGCCGGATCGCCGGACATGGGTTCGAGATTGGGCAGATCGTAGTGCGCGGCCGGAGCCGTGCCGGTGGCCAGCGCCACCGGCAGATTGCGGAAACGGGAATCCTCCGACAGCACGGTGAGAAAGGCGTCCACCACGCGCGGCGTGAAGCCGTCGCCGATGACGATGCCGTCCAGTTCACGGGCGTTGAGATGCTTCGCGGCGGCTTCGATGCTGAGCGCGCCGACCACGCCCATCCGCTCGCCGAGGGCGACCGACAACGCCGGATAGGCGCCGCCGCGCCCGATCAACAGCGCGGTGGCGTCGTGCAGCGGGTCGTCGGCGGGCAGGGGGACATGGGCGGCGGCATTGGCCAGCCGCCGCAGCAGCGTGGCGTGCAGCGCGCGCACCCGCAGCGCGGTGTTGAGGCGGGCCGTCAGGCGCGCGGCGGTGCGGCCGGAGGACGCGAGCGGCAGCACGTTCGACGGCAACGCCGGGCCGGGATCGAGGGCGATCAGCGGGGTGTAGGGCTCCGCGGCGGCCGCCTGCCGGGCGAGGTCGTCCAGCGCATCGGCGTTGGCGGCGGCCTCGATGGCGATGACGGCGGCGGGCCGCAGCCGCGCCACGGCGTCGGGCGCATCGGGCCAGCCGGTTTCGATCAGCGGGAAGACGTCGATGCCGGCCAGCGCGGGGCCGAGCGCCGGGCTTTCCGGATTGGCGACGACGACGATCGGGCCTTGCTGGGACATGGCGTATCAACTCCCCGGCGCGCCGGTTCCCGCCAACGAGGCCGGAGCCGGACGTACCGTGCGCGATCGAACCTCCGCGATGGCGGGACGCTACGTCGTCCGTCTTAATGGCGGGTCAATGGGATCGCGGCAATGCGGACGAGCGGGAACCGCGGTGCCCGTCATGCCGGATGAATCCTGTGCGCGATCGCCGTGCCCCGGACGCGGCGCGGCCCCGGCTCAGCGGCGTACCACAAGGGTGCTGCGCCGTATCCGGGGCACGGAACGATGTTCAACGGCCTGCTATTGCGTTTCCGCTTTTGATGGAAGCGGCGCGGCCTGCGCGATAGGCTCCTCTCCCCACGGGAGAGGTGAAGGACCATGCTGTGACAGGCGCGATTCAACTCAAAACGAAAACGCGCTAAGCGGAACGTTCGCGGAACGCCTCGACCATCAACGGATTGAGCCCCAGTTCGCCCAGCGCCTCGCGGGCGCGGCGGTTGTCATGGGCGCGTCCGGCGAGGCGAAAGCCGTTGAGCGGGTCCGGCAGCGCGGTGAGCGTGGTTCCCGGGGCCAGGTTGCCGGCCCATGCATCGAGGTCCTGCGCGCGGAAGCGGTAGCCGCCGACGGCGACCACGCCCGCCGGCGGCGCGGTCAGGACCAGCGCGCCGGTGGTGCGATCGATGCGGGCGGCGTAACCGGTATCGATAGCGTCGGACGCGGTCGCCTCCATCAGCGGATCATCGGCCGGCGGGGCGCGATAGGCGGCCGGCGACACCATCGCGCCGCGCAGCGCCAGCGTGCCGTTCGTCGTCACCACCAGTTCGCCGATGGTCGGCGCACCGGGTGCGGCGCGCGGCGCATTGAGCGGGCCGGGCAGGATCGGTGAGGGAGTGCCGTCGTCGCCGCGCCGGGCCGCGAACAGCCCGATCTCGCCGAACAGGTAGACGTCGGTCATGGCGACGCCGCCCACCGGCCAGTCGTCGCTGCCGGCGACGCGGTCCGGCGTCCGCCACATACCGATGACGTGGCGCAGCGACGGCGCGCGGGCGAGCGCGCCGCTCTCCGCCAGCCGCGGCGCCAGCAGCGCCGGGACCACCAGCGCGGCCGGGTCGTCCGCCGCGATCTGGCTCTCCAGCACCGGCAGGTCAGCGGGATGATGCAGCGCCAGCGCGCCGCCGCACAACAGCCAGGTAACGACCGACGCGGCGAAGGCGGCGAAGGAGGCCGGCGCCATCGCCGACAGCAGCCGCGTGCCCTGCGGCAGGCCGCTTTCCAGAAACACCGCGAGGCCGCCGGCGATGAGCTGGACGTGGTTGCGCGGCACCGCGCGCAGCCCTTCGGGGGTCATGTCGAAGGTGACGATCGCCGGCCGCCGCGGATCGAGCGGCGCCGGCGGCAGCCAGCCGTTCATGCCGGACGTGACGATGGCGAGCGGCTCCATGCCCTCGGGCAGGTCGTCGCCGAAGCCGAACACATGGCGGATGGAGAACGCCTCGGCGGCGGCGTTGCGCGCCAGATCGGCGTGATCGACGATGTCGATGCGGCCGATGCCGACGATGGCGCGGGCGCCGATCCGGTTCAGCGCGTCGGTGAGGTCCGATTGCCGCCACAGCTGCGGCAGCAGCGCCACCACCAGCCCGGCGCGGATCGCCGCCAGCGTGGTCAGCACGAACTCGATGGTGTTGGGCATCTGCACCGCCACGATCGATCCGGGCGGCAGGCCGGCTTCGACGAAGCGGGCGGCGAGGGCCGACACCGCCTGATCGGCCTCGGCGAAGGTCAGACTCCGCGGCGGCTGGCCGGTGACGCGCGGCTTGTTCGGCGGGTCGGCGAGGGCGACCGCGTCGGGCTGGCGCAGGATGGTGCGGCGGAACAGGTCGTCGAGCGTCAGCGCGGGGCCGGCGGCGGAGGCTGAAGGGTTGGGCGCGGTCTGCACGGGGCGCTCGCTCGGCTGTTAATGTGAAGGATGAAGATGTTAATTCAGTTTAATATTGTTACGTAATTTATTGTTATTATTGGTCTATGTCGTAAATTTTTCTATGGCGGTTTCGCCTCCGGCCGGTGCCACCACGTCTCGGGCAGATAGCCGGTCAGCGCGGTCACTTGCGGCCGTTCTATCCGATTCCAGCGGGCCAGCCATTGCTGGGGGACGTTGTAGAGCGGGACGGCGTAGAAGCCCGAGATCAGGGCGCGGTCGAGCGCGCGCACGGCTGGCACGAACTCGGCGCGGCTGCGCGCCTCCAGCAGCGCCGCGATTATGCCGTCCACCGCCGGGTTCCTTGCGCCCATGTAGTTGCGGGTACCCTGATTGTCCGCCGCCGCGCTGCCCCAGTAGAACGCCTGCTCGTTGCCGGGCGACAGCGACTGGTCCCAGCGGTTCTGGATCATGTCGAAATCGAAGGCGAGGCGGCGCTGGTCGAACTGCACCCCGTCCACCGCGCGCACCGAGACGCCGATCCCGGCGCGCTTGAGGTCGCGGGCATAGGCAAGCGCGACGCGCTCCTGATCGCGGGTGGTGACGAGGATCTCGAACGTCAGCGGCCGGCGGCTGGTCTTGTGCCGCAGCACCGCGCCGTCGAGCTGGTAGCCGGCCTGCGCCAACAGCGCCAGCGCGGCGCGCAGGGTGGCGCGGTCGCGGCCCGAGCCGTCGGTGGCCGGCAGGCGGTAGCTGCCGTCCATGATGTCGGCGCGCACCAGGCCGGGATAGGGCGCGAGCAGCGCCCGTTCGCGCGCGTCGGCGGGGCGGGTGTAGGCGGACAGCTCGGAGCCGGCGAAGAACCCGGCGGCGCGGCTGTAGAGCCCGAAGAAATAGTTGCGGTTGATCCACTCGAAATCGAACAGCAGGGTCAGCGCCTCGCGCACGCGGATATCGGCGAACACCGGGCGGCGGGTGTTGAACACCAGATATTCCGAGGGCTGCGGCGTGCCCGGCGTGATGACGTCGCGGATCACCTGCCCGTTGCGGGCGGCGGCGAAATCGTAGCCCTCGTGCCAGCGCAGCGGCTCGTTTTCGATGCGGAAATCGAACAGGCCGCGCTTGAACGCCTCGAACGCGCCGTTGGCCTCGCGGTAGTAGTCGAGCCGCACCTCGTCGAAATTCCACATCCCCCGGTTCACCGGCAGGTCGCGGCCCCAGTAATCGGGGTTGCGGGTCAGGGTGACGCTGGCGCCCGCCTTCACCGCGGTGACGCGGTAGGGGCCGGAGCCGAGGGGGGCGGCGAGCGAGGTATCCTCGAAGTTTGCGGCATCAATGGCGTGCTTTGGAAACACCGGCATCAGCCCGAGGATCAGCGGCAGTTCGCGGTCGCGCGCGCCGCCGAAATCGAAGCGCACGGTGCGCGGGTCGAGGGCTTCGGCCTTCTCCACCTTGGCGTAGTAGAGGCGATAATTGGGACGGCCGCGGTCGCGCATCAGCCGCCACGAGAACAGCACGTCCTCGGCGGTGACCGGTGCGCCGTCGGAGAACCGCGCCGCCGGGTTGATGCGGAAGATGACAGTGCTGCGCGCGGCGTCGGTCTCGATGCTCTCGGCGAGCAGGCCGTACAGGGTGAACGGCTCGTCGTTGCCGCGGGTCATCAGGCTTTCGACCACGTAGCCGCGAATTTGCTGCACCGCGATTCCCCGGACGATGAAGGGGTTGAGGCTGTCGAAGGTGCCGAGAAGCCCGTGGACGATGCGGCCGCCCTTGGGCGCGTCCGGATTGGCGTAGGGCATGTGGGCAAAACCGGCGGGCAGGGCCGGTTCGCCGTGCATGGCGATGCCATGCGTTGGGCCGCCCCTAGCGGTGGCCTCGGGCGCTTGCGCCAGGGCGGGGAATATCCACGCCGCGCCCGCGAGCGCCAGCAGCGCCGCCGCCATGACCTGCCGCCTCCAGCGGCGGCCGTCGCGGCGGGATGCGGAGGCTGGCCCGTTTGATTCGCCGTTTCTCACGCTGGAATTTACCACGCCGGAGGATGATCCGGCCCGTTGGACCGGTCAAATATCGCCGTCGCCATTGATCTTTCCGTCTGCCGTTGTATTGAAAGCGGGCAATTCGGGACGGCGTGCGCGATCTGTCACGCATCCGCCTCAATTGGCTCCGAGACAGCCGCCGAACAGTCCGCGCCTGCGCTTTGCGAAGGGGCTTGGGCGCCAAGGTTCAGAAAGGGTTTCCGCAATGAGTTTCCGTATCTTGACTGCGCAGGCCAAGCCGCGCGGCCGGGTGCTCGCCGCCATCGCAGCCAGTGCTCTTTTGGCCGGCGCCACGGTGTCCGCGCAGGCACAGGCCCCGGCGCCGGGCGCACCGGCTCCCAAGGCCGCGCCCAAGGCGGCTCCCAAGGCCGCGCCCAAGGCGCCGGCTCATCAGGCTCCGCAGGCCCAGCAGGCTCCGGCAGCCCAGCAGCCGCCCGCCGAGCAGCAGGTACAGTTGATCTATCAGCCCTGGACCAAGTTCTGCATGAAGGGTCAGGACGCCAACGCCAAGCAGGTGTGCTTCACCGGCAAGGACGGCCGCATCGAGTCCGGCCAGCCGGTGGTCGCCGCCGTGATCATCGAGCCGGAAGGCGAGCCCAACAAGCTGTTGCGCGTCACGCTGCCGCTCGGCATGCAGCTCGTTCACGGCACCCGCATCATCGTCGACCAGAACACGCCGCTGCAGAGCCCCTATGTGATCTGCTTCGCCAACGGCTGCATGTCGGACTACCAGGTGACGCCCGAGCTGCTCGCCAGCATGAAGAAGGGCCAGAACCTGATCGTTCAGGCGATCAACGCCAACGGCGCGCCGCTCACGCTGGCCTTGCCGCTGGCCGAGTTCGCCAAGGCCTATGACGGCCCGCCGACCGATCCGAAGGTGTTCGAGGAATCGCAGAAGAAGCTGCAGGAAGAGCTCCAGAAGCGTGCGGCGGAAGCCCGCCAGAAGCTCGAAAGCGCCGCGCCGTCCAATCCGGCGGCCAAGTAACGCAGTTTCGCCAGCGAATAAGGGATCGGGGCGCGCAGCGATGCGCGCCCTTTTTCGTCGCGTTCGTGCTATTTCTGGCGCGTCACCCCACGGAGAAAGACCATGGCCGACTTCAGCTCTCTGTCGCTCCCCGAACTTGAAGACCGCATCGCCATCCTGCGCGACAACATCCGGCAACTGATCGAGCAGGCGGCGGCGGTGTCCGGGGGGCAGAACGAGGAGCGCAACGCCGACCGCATCGCCCAGCAGAGCGAGGAACTGGAGGCGCTGATCAAGGAGCGCGACGGGCGCGGGCAGTAGGGCAGGCTGTTGAAAAACGCGGGGTTCTTGTCCGGCTGTCGTGTCCCGGGCGCGACGCAGCGTGTAACGCTGCTTCGCAGACTCGGGACCGTCTCGGACACCGCGGATGAAACGGCCCCGGCTCTGCGGAGCGGCGTTTCATGCCGCACCGCGTCCGGGGCACAGACCCGGAACGCAGCGTTCAGCGCCGCGGTCAGTTCAGCGACGGATTGCGCTGGCGGTAGCCGCCGGACTTGTCCTTGATGAAGATTTCCGAGACCTGCGAATGGCGGATCGGCTCGCCGGAATCGTCGGGCAGAAGGTTCTGCTCCGAGACGTAGGCGACATATTCGGAATCGGAGTTCTCGGCGAGCAGATGATAGAACGGCTGATCCTTGTGCGGACGCATGTCCTCGGGGATCGCCAGCCACCATTCCTCGGTGTTGGCGAACTCCGGATCGATATCGAAAATCACGCCGCGGAACGAGAAGATCCGGTGGCGGACGATCTGGCCGATCTGAAATTTGGCTGTGCGCGCTTTAATCATTCCCCGTCGAATAGACCATGATTGTGGCCGATGCTAGAGCGTTTCACCCCCTCGAAACCAGAAAGCCTTCAGGTTCTGGGCTTGCATCGGGCGGTTGCAGAACACCGTTGCTCACCTGTATTCCCCTCAGATCGCGGTTTCCGGACCAGCCTGTATGATTGACGTTCTAAATCTCGCTTTGCCCTATTTCGGGCTGATCTTCATCGGCTACGCCTGCGGCAAGTACAAGAACCTGCCCGAGGCGGGGCTGGCATGGATGAACTTCTTCCTGCTCTACGTCTCGCTGCCGGCGCTGTTCTTCCGGATTCTGGCCAAGACGCCGTTCGAGGAGCTGAACAACCCGCCCTTCGTGATTGCCACCACGCTCGCCACCGCGAGCGCGTTCTTCCTGGCGATGTTCGGCGCGCGGATCGTCGGCAAGCTGTCGATGCGCGAGTCCGCCATGGCCGGCCTCGCCGGAGGCTACGGCAATATCGGCTATATGGGCCCGGGGCTGGCGCTGGCGACGCTGGGGGCGCAGGCGGCGGTGCCGGTGGCGCTGGTGTTCTGCTTCGACACCGTCTTCCTGTTCTCGATCGTGCCGCTGCTGATGGTGCTGACCGACGGCGCGCGCCGGCCGTTGCTGCCGACCGTCGGGCTGATCACCAAACACATCCTGCTGCATCCCCTGATCGTGGCGTCCTATTGCGGCGCGCTGGTTGCGGCCTTTCATCTCCAGATCCCGGTCGCGCTCGACGGCACGCTGCAGTTCCTGCAGAGCGCCGCAGCAGCGGTGGCGCTGTTCGCGCTCGGGGTCACCGTGGCGCTGCGCCCATTCGCGCGCGTACCGTGGGAGGTGCCGGGGCTGGTCGCGATCAAGCTGATCCTGCATCCGCTGATCGCCGCGGCGCTGCTGCTGCTGCTCGGCCCGTTCCCGCCGGACTGGGCCGCCGCCGCGCTGCTGCTGGCGTCGCTGCCGCCGGCGCTCAACGTGTTCGTGATCGCACGGCAATACGACACCTGGATCGAGCAGGCGTCCACCGCCGTGCTGGTGGGGACGTTTCTGTCGATGGTGACCCTGACCAGCGCGATGTGGCTGATCAAGACCGGGACGGTGCGGTTTCCGTAAACCCGCGCCGATCAGCGGCCGCCGGATCGCGCGCGCCATGACGGCGACAGACCCTCGCGCATGGCGAAGCGGCGCAGCGGGCCGATCCGGTCCAGCATGTGCATGCCGGCGGCGCGCAGCGACTGCACCGGCAGGAAATCGCTGAGCAGGGTGCGGTTGGCGATATCGACCATGAAGGTGCGGCTGGAGACGTCGGCGCGCCGCCTGGCAACGTAGCGCCGCAACGTCGCGTCCGCGCCGGGGTCCTCGCCCTGCGCCAGCGCGTCGCGGACGGTGTCGGCGAGATCGGCGGCATCGCGCAGGCCCATGTTGAGGCCCTGCGCGCCGATCGGCGGCACGACATGGGCGGCTTCGCCCACCAGCGCGATCCGCTGCGCCGCCAGTTGCGTCGGGGTTTCGATAGCCAGCGGAAACACATGGCGGCCGGAGGCGACGGTGAGGCGGCCGAGGATCGAATGCGACTGCCGCTCGGCGGCCTCTGCCAGCGCGGCGTCGTCGAGTTTCATCAGCCGCGCGGCCTCGGCGGGCTTCAGCACCCAGACGATGCTGGAGCGCTGGCCGGGCAAGGGCACGAACACGCAGGGGCCGGATTCGGTGTGGAACTCGGTCGAGCCGTCATGGTGGGGCCGGGTGTGCGTCACGTTCAAGGTCAGCGCCGACTGGCCAAGCTCCCGCCGGGTGACGCCGATGCCGGCCGCTTCCCGGCACAGCGAATGGCGGCCGTCCGCGCCGGCGACCAGATCGGCGGTGAAGGCCGCACCCTGTTTCGTCGTCACCGTCACCGTGCCGTCGCCGGCGACCACCGTCTGCGCCTCGTCGTCGATACGCGTGAGGTTGGCCAGTTCCGCCGCACGGGCTTCCATCGCCACCATCAGCAGGCGGTTCTCGATGTTGGAACCGAACGCCTCCATGCCGATCTCGTCGGAGGCGAACGCGACCTCGGGCGAGCGGATCAGGCGGCCGGTGTCGTCCACGAGCCGCATGGTCCGCAGCGGCGCGGCGTCGTCGGCGCAGCGCCGCCACACGTCGAGCGATTGCAGGAAATCCACCGAGGCGCCGAGCAGGGCGGTGGTGCGGTTGTCGGCATAGGGCACGCGCCGCGCCACCAGCGTGGTGGCGACGCCGGCCTGCGCCAGCGCGATGGCGGTGGCGAGCCCGGCGGGGCCGCCGCCGACCACGGCGCAGGAGGTGTGCGAGGGGGCATGAAGATCGGTCATGGAGACTATCTATGGTCGGAATCCCGCACCGCCACAATCCATCCGCCCCGAGCGGCGGCCCATTGATGCCGAATCCGCCGGGATGGGGCGTCGCGGCGCGGGCAAAGCGGCCGCAAATGCAATCCGCCGGGAATCCTGATAGCACCGGAATGATGAACGAGCCCGACCGTCAGGACCCGTCCCCGTTTTCAGCCGGCGCGCGCGGCCGCGCCTTCGCCGTCCACGTCTTCACCGCGCTCGGCGCCGCCGCCGCCCTGATCGCGCTGATGGAGGCGGTGCGGGAGCACTGGTCGTGGATGTTCGCCTGGCTCGGGCTGGCGCTTCTGATCGACGGCATCGACGGCCCGCTGGCGCGGCGGCTCAAGGTCGCGGAGGTGCTGCCGGACTGGTCCGGGGAGACCCTCGATCTGGTGATCGACTTCCTCACCTACGTATTCGTGCCGGCCTATGCCATCGCCGCGAGCCGGCTGCTGCTGCCGCTGGCCGCGCCGGTGCTCGGCGTCGCCATCGTCATGTCCGGGGCGCTGTATTTCGCCGACCGCCGCATGAAGACCGACGACCATCATTTCCGCGGCTTCCCGGCGCTATGGAACTGCGCGGCGTTTTATCTGTTTCTGCTCAAGCCGCCGGCGGCCGTGGGCACATTTCTGCTCGCGGCGCTGGTGGTGTTGACCTTCGTGCCGTTCAAGGTGCTGCACCCCCTGCGCACCACGCGGCTGCGCTGGCTCAATATCGTCCTGATCGCGGCGTGGGGTGTGCTGGCGTTCGTGGCCATCGCCGTCGATTTCAGGGTCTCGCCATGGATCGCCGCGGCGCTGTGCGCCATCGGCGTTTACATTTTATTTAGTGATACGATCCTCCGGATCACGGGCTGGAGCCGCTCATGATGGACCTGTTGACCAGCCCCGAAGCGTGGATGGCGCTGCTGACGCTGACCGCGCTGGAAATCGTGCTCGGCATCGACAACGTCATCTTCCTGTCGGTGATCGTGTCCCGCATCCCGCCGCAGCAGGCCGAGCGCGCCCGCAAGATCGGGCTGGCGCTGGCGCTGGTTTTCCGCATCGCGCTGCTGAGCATCCTGGTGTGGCTGATCGGCCTGACCGAGCCGGTGATGACGGTCCGCGGCTTCGCGCTGTCGTGGCGCGACATCATCCTGCTCGGCGGCGGCCTGTTCCTGATCGCCAAGGCGACCCACGAGATCCACGTCGAGGTCGAGGCGAGGGAGGTGGAAACCGAGGCGG
The DNA here is from genome assembly GCA_020544565.1 of Bradyrhizobiaceae bacterium. Taxonomy (GTDB): domain Bacteria; phylum Pseudomonadota; class Alphaproteobacteria; order Rhizobiales; family Xanthobacteraceae; genus Afipia. Next base: position 1,197,376 of record CP078014.1, on the reverse strand, counting down.
CGGCGGCTCCCAGCGCCTTCCTCTGGGTGATCGCGCAGATCATCGTCATCGACCTCGTGTTCTCGATCGATTCCATCATCACCGCCATCGGCATGGTCGAGCGGATCGAAATCATGGTGGCGGCGGTCGTGATCGCCGTCGGCGTGATGTACGTGTCGTCGGGACCGGTCTCGGCCTTCGTCAAGGAGCACCCCACCACCAAGATGCTGGCGCTGGCCTTCCTGGTGCTGATCGGCGTCGCGCTGGTGGCGGATGGCCTTCATTTCCACATTCCGCGCGGCTTCATCTATGTCGCGATCTGCTTCTCGGCCGCGGTGGAGTTCTTCAACATCCTGGCCGGGCGCAACCGCCGCAAGCGGGTCGGGGACGGGATCGGCTGACGCTCCGGCGGATGCCGCGGCGGCGGCGCGCGTTGACAATTCGCGGCCGATGGACTTCGCTCCCTCCCGACATCTTTCAGCAAGGGGTTCGGGAGAAACCATGACCAAGGCAGTGCGTGTCCATCAGGTGGGCGGTCCGGAGGCAATGATCTACGAGGACGTGGACGTGCCGCCGCCCGGCAGCGGCGAGGTCCGCATCCGCCAGCACGCCATCGGGCTGAACTTCATCGACACCTATTTCCGCACCGGCCTCTACAAGGCTCCGGGCCTGCCGTTCATCGTCGGCAACGAGGCCGCGGGCGAGGTGGTGGCGGTCGGTCCCGGCGTCACCCATTTCCATCCCGGCGACCGCGTCGCCTATTACAGCAACCTCGGGGGCTATGCGGCGGAGCGCAACATCGCCGCCGACAAGCTGGTGAAGCTGCCCGACCAGATTTCCTACGAGCAGGGCGCGGTGCTGATGCTCAAGGGCCTCACCGTATTCTACCTGCTGCACAAGACCTTCAAGGTCGAGCCGGGCCACCGCGTGCTGATCCATGCCGCGGCTGGCGGCATCGGGCTGCTGGCCTGCCAGTGGGCCAAGGCGATGGGGGCGCATGTCATCGGCACCGTCGGCACCGAGGACAAGGCCAAGCTCGCGCTCGCCAACGGCTGCGATCACGTCATCCTCTACAAGCAGGAGAATTTCGTCGAGCGCGTCAAGCAGATCAGCCGCGGCGAACTGTGCGACGTGGTCTATGACGGCGTCGGCAAGGATACCTATCCGGGATCGCTGTCGTGCCTGCGGCCGCGCGGGCTGTGGGTATCGTTCGGCAATGCCTCGGGGCCGGTGCCGCCGTTCTCGATCGCCGAACTGAACAATCACGGCTCGCTGTTCGCGACCCGCCCGAAGCTCAACGACTATGTCGGCACCCGCCCGGAGCTGGTCGAGGGCGCCGACACGCTGTTCGCCGCTGTGCTGAGCGGTACGCTGCACGTGCCGATCAACCACGCCTATGCGCTGAAGGACGCGCAGAAGGCTCACCGCGATCTCGAAAGCCGCGCCACCACCGGGTCGTCGATCCTGAAGCCGTAGCAGCGGCACGACGTGCCCCGGAGCCGCGCAGCGCGCAGCGGTGCGCGGCTCCGGGGCCGTTGCACGGGTCATCGGTCGTCACGGTCCCGGCTCTGCGAAGCAGCGTTTCACGCTGCATCGCGTCCGAGACAGGCGTGTGGTGGTTCCATGGCGGCTCGCCACCCGCATCGTCATTGTGAGGAGTACCCGGATCGGCGCTTCGCGCCGTCCGGGCACAGGCTCCGCGACGAAGCAATTCCCCCACCCCAACCCTCCCCCGCTCGCGGGGGAGGGAGAGGGAGGGGGCTCTGGATTGCTTCGCTGAGTTTATCATCGGGCGGCGCTTCGCGCCGACCCGTTGGTTCGCAATGACGGACGCTCGTGTTCGATGTCGTCCCGGCGCACGCCGGGACCCATCACCCCTGATCCATCGGGGGATGAGATCGAACCATCCGGCCTCCGAGCAAACCGCTGGGAGTCTGGATCCCGGCGTTCGCCGGGATGACCAGCTGAGATATACCGCTGAGAGATACGGATGAGAGCGATCGGGTTTCCTAGAACCCCGCCACCGTGCCGTGCAGGTCGTATTGATCGGCGCGGTCGATCTTCGCGGTGACGATGTCGCCGACCTTGAGCGGGCGGCGGCTCGCGACATAGACCGCGCCGTCAATCTGCGGTGCGTCGGCCTTCGAGCGGCCCCTGGCCACGGTCGGGCCGGTCTCGTCGATGATGACCTGCTGGCGGGTGCCGACCTTGCGCTTCAGCCGCTGGGCGGAAATCTTCTGCTGCCGCGCCATCAGCGCGTTCCAGCGCGCGGTCTTGACCTCGTCCGGCACCTGGCCGTCCAGCGCATTGGAGGACGCGCCCGCCACCGGCTCGTATTTGAAGCAGCCGAGGCGGTCGATCTGGGCCTCGTCCAGCCAGTCGAGCAGGTACTGAAAATCGGTATCGGTCTCGCCGGGGAAGCCGACGATGAAGGTGGAGCGCAGCGTCAGCTCCGGGCACTGCTCGCGCCACTCCTTGATGCGATTGAGCGTCTTGTCCTGCGCCGCCGGGCGGCGCATCTGCCGCAGCACCTCGGGCGAGGCATGCTGGAACGGGATGTCGAGATAGGGCAGCACCTTGCCCTCGGTCATCAGGCCGATGACCTCGTCCACATGCGGGTAGGGATAGACGTATTGCAGCCGCACCCACGCACGGAGTTCGCCGAGCTCGCGGGCGAGATCGTAGAATTTCGCGCGCACCTCGCGGTCCTGCCACGGGCTCGTCGCGTATTTGAGATCGACGCCATAGGCCGAGGTGTCCTGCGACACCACCAGCAGTTCCTTGACCCCGGCCGCGACCAGTTTCTCGGCCTCGCGCAGCACCTCGCTGGCCGGGCGCGACACCAGATCGCCGCGCAGCTTCGGGATGATGCAGAAGGTGCAGCGGTTGTTGCAGCCCTCGGAAATCTTGAGATAGGCGTAGTGGCGCGGCGTCAGCTTGATGCCCTGCGGCGGCACCAGGTCGAGGTGCGGATTGTGCAGCGGCGGCAGCGCGCGGTGCACGGCGTCGAGCACGCTCTCGTACTGCTGCGGCCCGGTGATCGACAGGACGTTGGGGTATTCCTTCTCGATCTGTTCGGGCTCCGCGCCCATGCAGCCGGTGACGATGACCTTGCCGTTCTGCGCCATGGCTTCGCCGATGGCCCCGAGCGACTCCTGCTTGGCGCTGTCGAGGAAGCCGCAGGTGTTGACGATGACGATATCGGCGCCATCGTGCTTGCGGGCGAGTTCGTAGCCCTCGGCGCGCAGGCGGGTGATGATCCGTTCGGAATCCACCAGCGCCTTGGGGCAGCCAAGCGACACGAAACTGACTTTGGGGGCGGCGCCCTGTTCCATTGCGATCCAACCTGCGGGGAAAGACCGCAGGAGCTAGCCCCGATTGCCCGTGAATTCAAGCTTTAAGCGCGCCCGAGCCGCATGCCGGGGCGGTTTTGATCGAGGGGGAATCAGCCTTCGTCATGCCCGGCTTTATGCCGGGCATCCACGTCTTGGGAGTCCCAACAAATTAAGACGTGGATGGCCGGGATAAAGCCCAGCCATGACGGATTGGTCTGTTTCCGTTAAAATACGAAATGCGCTAGGGTCGCTGCCGGGATGCGGGTGGTGATGGTTGCGGATCCGTCGTTCAAGATTGTCATCGTCGACGAAAGCCCGATCCGGGCCGCGATCCTGAAGGAGGGATTGCGCGACGCAGGCTACGGCAACGTCGAGCATATCGACGAGATGCACAGCCTGCTGGCGCGCATCTATACCATCGACCCCGACGTCATCCTGATCGACCTCGAAAACCCCAGCCGCGACGTTCTGGAACAGATGTTTCAGGTCAGCCGCGTGGTGCGCCGCCCGGTGGCAATGTTCGTGGATCACAGCGATACCCATGCGATCCGGGAGGCGGTCGAGGCGGGCGTGTCGGCCTATGTCGTCGACGGCCTCAAGCGGGAGCGCATCAAGCCGGTGCTCGATCTGTGCATCTCGCGCTTCAACGCCTTCGCCAAATTGCAGGACGAACTGGAGCGCGCCAAATCCGCGCTGGAGGACCGCAAGATCCTCGACCGCGCCAAGGGCCTCCTGATGAAGGCCAAGGGCCTGACCGAGGAGGAAGCCTATGTGCTGATCCGTTCCACCGCCATGCGCGAAAAGAAGCGGATCGGCGAGATCGCCCAGTCGATCGTCACCGCCTCGGAGTTGCTGAAATGACCGCGACCCCGCTCACGATCGGGTTCATCCCGCTGGTCGACGCGGCGGCGATCATCGTCGCGGTGGAGAAGGGCTTTGCCGCCGACGAGGGCCTCGACGTAACGCTGGTGCGCGAGGTGTCGTGGGCGAACGTCCGCGACAAGCTCAACATCGGACTGTTCGACGCCGCGCCTCTGCTGAGCCCGGTGGCTGTCGCGGCGACGCTCGGCCTGTCGCAGGCCAAGGTGCCGCTGGTGGCGGCGATCAGCCTCGACCGCGACGGCAGCGCCGTCACGGTGTCGCCGGCGCTGCACGCCGCCATCATGCAGGCGGCGGAGGGCGATCCGCGCGATCCCATGGTGACGGCGCGGGCGCTGGCGCGGGTGGTCGCGGCGCGGCGCGCGACGGGCGGCGAACCGCTGACCTTCGGCATGACGTTCCCGTTCTCCACCCACAATTATCAATTGCGGCTGTGGATGGCGGCCGGCGGCGTCGATCCCGACGAGGACATTCGCCTGCTGGGGCTGCCGCCGCCCTTGATGGCGGACGGCATCGCTGCCGGCCATGTCGACGGTTTCTGTGTCGGTGCGCCGTGGAACGCCGTCGCCGTCGCGGCCGGCGCGGGCCGCGTTCTCCACGCCGGGTCGGAGATTGCGGGCCCTGTGGCGGAGAAGGTGCTGGCCGTGCGTGCGGCGTGGGCCGTCCGCCATCCGCAGACGCTGGCGCGGCTGGTGCGCGCCCATGGCCGCGCCGCCGGCTACGTCGCCGATCCGGCCAACCGCGACCAGGTGGCCCGCATCCTCGGCGCGCCGGACCGCATCGGCGTCGATCCCGCATTGATCCGGCGTAGTCTCGGGTACGGCCTGACCGGCGCCGCGGATGGCGCCGCGCGGCCCGATCCGGCGCAGGCGGCGTGGCTCTATGCCCAGATGGTGCGCTGGGGGCAGGCGGCCTACACCCCGGAGGCGCTGGAGACCGCGCGCGGCGTGTTCCGGCCGGACCTCTACGACGCGGCCACCGGAACGTCCGCGCCGCCGGCCGGGACTGCTGCGCGCGGCATCGTCGCCTGCGACGGCGTGCCGTTCGATCCCGCCGCGATCCCTGACTATCTCGCCCGGTTCCCGATCCGCCGCATCCGGGACTGAGAGTCTGGCCGTGGCCGTGGCGCCGCCGCCCGGGAGGGAGACGGATCGTTCGCGTCCGGCGGCGCGCGGGGCAATTCTCTCTCCGTGGCGCGCGCGGCCGGCAACTTTATCGTCTTTTCGGCCGCCGCCTTGTCAGCCGCCGACCCGGCGCATCATGATCAAGCATGACGAGCGAGGAGAGAGCGAGCGTGCGCGAGACGACGTCAGCGAACGAGATGTCCGGATTGCGCGCGGCATCCGCGGCCCCAAGCCGCGGTCTCCACGCGCTGGCGGCTTCCGGCGCCTTCGCGCTGATCGCCGCCATCGTGTTCGGCACGCTGTCCTATCATCCGTTCTGAGAGAGGACCGGATTGACAACTGGCGCAAGCACGAATCTCGTCCGTTCGGAAATCGTGTGCCCGCCAAGGCAGCACTTAAGCTATCAATTGGCGGCTGTGGCACGATGTGAGGATGAATGGAGCCGGGATGCTCGCGGCCAAAAACACAAAAACCGATTTGATGGTCGTCTGCTGGCTCTGTTCGCGATGACTCATGCATTTCTGGTGCTGGTCACCATGAAGGCAGAGCTGTTGTCGAGCCGACAGTGGCTCGTCTTTGCGTGGTTGTGGGCAATCTGGCCGTTCATCCTCATTCTTCATCCCACCCGTTCGCTGTTGAGAACGTCGGTCGCACTCGGAGCGGGAGTCCTCTTGCTCCTGCCCTGCGTGCCACAGCTATTTGCCTACACAGCTTGGTTCTTTCGAGGATTTGCGCCTTGATGGTCCATCGACTGTCGAACCGACCGCGTAAACATCTGACGCGATGCGGCCTGTCAAAACGCAAGATCGCCAAGTGCAGTGGCGGCACGCTGTCGCATCGCTTGTTCTAGTAGGCTGTTGAACATTGGTTTGTGCCCCGGACGCGGTGCGGCATGAAATGCCGCTCCGCAGAGCCGGGGCCGCACCGGATGCAATGTCGGCTCCACGCCAAACAGCAATGGAATCTCGCCTTTTACGGTCCCGGGTCTGCGACGCAGCGTTACACGCTGCATCGCGCCCGGGACATGGCGAAGGGGCTATCGCCGGCTGAACGGGGCGACGGCGATGCCGTTGCGTTCGAGTTCGGCGCGGATGTCGCGGGCGATGTCCACCGCGCCCGGCGTGTCGCCATGGATGCAGACGGTGTCGATCTTCATCTTGATGACCTTGCCCGAAGCCGCGGTGACCGCGCCGTCCTGCACCATCCGCACCACGCGCTGCGCGATCTGCGGCCCGTCGTGCAGCACCGAGCCGGGCTTGCTGCGCGCCATCAACTGGGCGTCGTCCTCATAGGCGCGGTCGGCGAACACCTCGGAAATCAGCCTGAGCCCGGCAGCCTCGCCGGCGCGCTCCAGCGCGGTGTTGGGCAGAACCACGAAGCAGAGATCGCGGTCCACCGCCTTGATGGCGGCGGCAATGGCGCGGGCGGTCATGTCGTCGGCGCAGCCGACATTGGACAGCGCGCCATGCGACTTGACGTGGGTGACCTTGTAGCCCGCCAGCGCCGCGACCGCCTGCAGCGCACCGATCTGGTAGGCCACCATGGTTTCGATCTCGGAGGCGGTCAGCCCCGGCACCGGGCGACGGCCGAAGCCGTGCAGGTCGCGATAGCCGGGATGCGCGCCGATGCTGACGCCGCGCTCCTTCGCCAGCCGCGCGGTTTTCAGCATGATGTCGGAGTCGCCGGCATGGAAGCCGCAGGCGACGTTGACGCTGCTGGCGAGGCCGAGCATGGCGTCGTCATTGCCCATCTGCCACGGGCCGAAACCTTCGCCGAGATCGCTGTTGAGATCGATGACCATCGTTGCACCTGTGCCGGATTAGGGTTCGTTGGCGGTTCGGGGCTGCCATGTCGCGGTATCCACGGCGTTGACCGCGACGCCGGCGACATTGGCTTTGTGGAGTTCGACGAGATTGAGGCCCGCGCTGCCGGCGGGATGGATGCGGCCCGGCAGGTCGTGCAGGAATTCCGCCAGCCGGCGCGCCTCCTGCTGCGCCGCCTCGACGCTGATCGCCTTGAAGCGCAGCATCGCGCCGGCTTGCATCTGCGCCAGCCGCCCGAGATCGGCGGTGATCACCGTGGCGATCTTGGGATAGCCGCCAGTGGTGCCATGATCGGCCATCAGCACGATGGGCTGGCCGCTGCCCGGCACCTGGATGCTGCCATGGACCACGCCGTCGGAGACGATGTTGTGCCCGCCGGGGTGCACCACCTTCGGCCCCTCCAGCCGATAGCCCATGCGGTCGCTGGTGGCGGAGATGCGCCATGCGCCGCCCAGAAACGTATCGCGGGCCGCGCCGAATTCGTCGTCCTGCGGCCCCATCACCACGCGGATGACGGCATCCGCGGATGCGGGGACGGCGAGGGCGCGCTCGTGCGGCAGAACGTGGGCGGCGCCGGTGTCGAGCGCGTCGCCGCTCTGCAGCGGGCGCGGGAATGGGCTGCCGAGCCCGGCGCGGGCATTGACCGACAGGCTGCCGAACACCGGCTCGCCTGTGATGCCGCCCGCGAGCGCGAGATAGCTGAACACGCCGTCGCGGGCGGGACCGATCGTCAGGGTCTCGCCCTCCGCCACCAGCGCGGTCTCGTTGAGCGGAAGCGGTGTGCCGGCGATGTCGGCGGTGCGGCCCGCGCCCGACAAGGCGACGCGCACCGCGCCGTGACGCGCCGTGAACGCGGCGGCGACCGGCCCGATCTCGATGGCGGCGGCGAAAGGCGGGTTGCCGGCCAGGACGTTGGCCATGGCCAGCGCCACGCGATCCATCGCGCCGCCGCTGGTGAGGCCGTAACGCTGCGCGCCGAACCGTCCGGCATCCTGAACCGAGGTGGCGGGGCCGGCGCTGATGACGACAAGCTGGCTCATGACGCGACCAGTTCGGCGACGATCTCGCCGCGTTCGGCGGCCCGGTCGAGCGCGGCGAATTCGGCGGCGGGAATGGCGTGGAAGCGCACCGCGTCGCCGGGCTCCATCAGGAACACCGGATCGCGATGGGGATGGAAAGTGCGCACCGGCGTCCGCCCCAACAGGTGCCAGCCGCTCGGCGCGGCGAGGCACTGCACGCACGCCTGCACCCCGCCGATGGAAATGGTGCCGGCCGGCGTCTCCGTGCGGGGGTTCTCGCGCCGCGGCGTGGCGATCGAGGGATCGAGGCCGCTGAGATAGGCGAAGCCCGGCGTGAAGCCGATCATCGCCACGCGATACTCGCTGCCGGTGTGGCGGGCGATCACCTCCGCGGTGGTGAGGCCGTGGGCGCGGGCGACGTCGTCGAGATCGACGCCGTAGTCACCGCCGTAGACCACGGGCACCTGCCAGAGCCGCACCGCGGTTTCCGCGGGGACCGGACGTTGCGCCAGCGCGAGCAGGCGGTCGGCGAGGGCGCGATAGCCGATCCGCACCGGATCGTAATGGACCAGCAGCGAGCGATAGGTCGGAACCGTTTCCACAACGCCGGCAATAGTTTCACGCGCGAGATTGCGATCGAGGTTGAGGACCTGCCGATTGACGGCGGGGTCGATATCTCGCCCGAATTCGACCGTCAGGGCGGCGTCACCGGACGGGAGGATGCGGGGCGGAGCGGTCATCAAGGGAGGCCGGACATTACGAAGCGGGGCGCTCTTTGTCCGACACTCGCGCGCAAATGGCAAATCGGTTGCGAGGATCGTGTCCGGGAAATCGACATTCCCGTTCACGCGATTGTCGCCTTGACGCCATGGCGGCCTTTCGCAACAAGGCGTGGCCTGATCCCACCGGAGTTTCCCCCATGCCGCTCTCGCCCGACGCCATCGCGACGCTCAAGAAAATCACCACCGCCACCATCACCACCATCCTGCTCAAGAAGGGCCTTCGCAACGTCTGGCTGCGCGGCGCGCGCCCGCTGCGCCCGGGGCAGGAGCGCCTGGTGGGAGCGGCCTTTACCCTGCGCTTCGTGCCGGCGCGCGAGGACCTCGCCACTCCGGAATCGTGGTCGAAGCCGATTTCCACCCGCACCGCCATCGAGGCGATGCCTGAGGGCTGCATTGCCGTGGTCGACGCCATGGGCATCACCGACGCCGGCATCTTCGGCGACATTCTCTGCGCGCGGATGGCCAAGCGCGGCGTCACCGCGCTGATAACCGACGGCGTGGTGCGCGATCTCGAGGGCGTGCTCGGGACGGGATTGCCGGTGTGGTGCAACGGCGCGGCGGCGCCGCCCTCGGTCGCCGGCCTGACCTTCGTGAACTGGGGCGAGCCGATCGGATGCGGCGGCGTCGCCGTGTTCCCCGACGACGTGATCGTCGCCGATCAGGACGGCGCGGTGCTGATCCCGCAGGCGTTGGTGGAGACGATTCTGACCGAAGGCCCGGAGCAGGAGGCGATGGAAGGCTGGATCGTCAACGAGGTCAACAACGGCGCGGCGTTGCCGGGGCTCTACCCGATGAACGCCGAGACCAAGCAGCGCTACGCCGCCTGGAAGGCGAAGGAGTAGGCCGCGTCCGGCGCGCGCAACCGGCCTCAGCCCCGCGCGCGCCGCCAGCCGACGACATGGGCCTCGACCAGGCTGCCGGATTCGCTGTTGCGCCATTCGCCGTTCACCCGGCGGCACGGGAACGGCAGCTGATAGGTGCCGCTCTTGTCCTCGCACAGCACCTGGACCGCCTCGTCCGGCGGCGGCTCGCCGTTGCCGTCGAATTCCGCCAGCCGTTGCATGCGTGTCACCATGGGCGTGGTCTCTCTTGCGGCCGGATCGGCCCGCGCGTTGCGCGCGCCGGAGTTCCATCGATGGACAACCCCGGCGCACCATCATTTTAGGGGCTTTGCGTTTTTCCTATGACGGCGGCCCCCGCGTGGCTCGCAGCAAAAAATCCGGCGGATAGGGCGGTGTTTCTCCGATCGCCACAAGCATTGGTTTACGTCTGTAGCGTGAACAATGCCGGCGGAAAGGAGCAGTGCCATGCAACCACTTATTCTTGCGATCGTGGGCGTCGGCGGCGTGTTCCTGCTTGCGGGAGCGACGCGGAACCATGGCTGGGAGGTCGCCGATCAGGTGTGCCGGATCGGAGCCACGCTGTGCGACAATCCCGGCTGGATCATCATCGCCGCCGCGGTGCTGGTGATCGTCGCGGCGGTGCAAAGCATCGCCAGAACCTAGGCGCCGTACCGGCCCGGCGTGATGCCGCACGCCATTCGGGTGACGGGAACAGCCATTCGGGAGGGCCTTGAAGGTTCCGTCCGGTTTGGGGCGGATTACGGCCGCTTGCGCAAATCCCTTTCAAAATGCAACAATTACAAGCAGCTTTCCCCGCGCTCCGCTATCGGGACAAGCTGTTTTGATGGTATGAACATTTCGGATTTTCAATTTTATAAAATCAAGGTGTTTGGCACAGGCAGGCGCAGGTGAATTTCCCGGGGCATTTCGATACGAAACTGTCTTACGAGAATCCCGTCTCTCTCGAGGGAGACCATTTCGCGTTTGTCGCAAAGCCGGGTTTCGTTCAGCACCATCCCGGCAGCGCCACCGTCGTCATTCCCGATGCGCATCTGCTGTTCGGCGGCGACTACATGCGGATCGGCACCGATCTCGTGATTTCGGGCGCGCACGGCAAGTTCGTCGTCGGCGGATATTTCAAGGGCGAGCACAGGCCGTCGCTGACCGCGCCCGACGGCGGGACATTGTCCGGCGACATCGTCGACGCATTGACCGGTCATGTCCACTACGCGCAGGCCGCGGCGGCAACTGTCGCCATCGTCATCGGCCATGTGCTCAAGCTGTCGGGAAGCGCCAGTTGCATCCGCAACGGCGTGACCATCGACCTGCATATCGGCGACGCCGTGCAGAAAGGCGACGTGATCCAGACCGGATCGGACTCCTCGATCGGCCTGACGCTGGCCGACGGCAGCGCCTTCGGCATGAACGCCAACGCGCGCATGGTGCTCAACGAATTGGTCTACGATCCCAACGGCTCGTCGAATTCGTCGCTGATCAGCCTGGTGCAGGGCACCATCACCTTCGTGGCCGGACAGACCGCGAAGAACGGCAACATGCGCGTCGATACGCCGGTGGCCACCATGGGCATCCGCGGCACGGCGGTGCTGGTGGAAATCGGCGCCGACAACGGTCCGACCAAGTTCGCCGTGCTGATGGAGCCGGATGGTCACACCGGCTCCTACAACCTTTACGACAAGGTCTCCGGCCAATTGATCGGCACCGTCTCGCAGGCGGGGCAAGCGACCTTCGTGTCCACGCTCGGCGTGGGCCAGCCCGCCACCGCGATCGAGCAGCTCCAGACGCTGGCCGATCAGGAAAGCGCGAAGGCGCTGATCCAGCAGGTCTATCAGCTCTATTTCCCGAACTATAATCCCGACGACAAGCCCAACAAGCAGGGGATGGGTTCGCCCGGCGACAACCTCAATGCGCTCTATGCCGGCCTGCCGCTGGCGCCGAACCTGACGCCGCCGTCGGTGATCGTGACCCACACCACCGGCACCGATCCGGTCACCGGCGCGATCATCGTCAAGGACAGGACGTTCTACAACACGGCGGCCAAGTTCTCCGCCATCGCTGTCGCGACCGATCAGGGCCCCGCCAATGCGCATCCGGGCCAGACCTTCAGCTTCAAGCTCGGCGACAAGGTCGTCATCGACGATCCCGATATCGGCAGCGCGCCGTTCTACGATATCGCGACGCCGTTCGTCGCGGGCAGCGCGGTGATCAAGAGCGCGGTGATCGCGAGCGAGGCCGGCGCCGCGCCCAATGTCGGCACGGGTTTCCTCAAGTCGCTGATCCATATCGACCAGACCACCGGCGAGGTGAGCTTCGATCGGACCCAGTTCGGGTTTCTCGACGAGGGCCAGACCGTCACCTTCATGATCGAGGTGCAGTCGAAGTCGGGACCGGAGACCAAGCCCGTCGTGATCCCGGTCACCATCACCGGGGCCAACGATGCGCCGACGATCGTGTCGTGCGACTCCGTCGTGGCGAAGGAAGTGGTCGAGGACAGCGTTGCCGCGGCATGCCCGCTGAAGGCCGATGGCGTCGTTACTTTTCAGGATGTCGATCTGACCGATGCGCACACCGCCTCCGTGACGTTCACATCGTCGTCGGTGTCGGAGCATCTGCCGGGCTTCACCGCGAACGACACGCAGATCGGAACCTTCACCATCGATCCGCAGGTGAGCGAGTCCACGTCGGACGCGGACAATCTCGGCAGCATCGGCTGGCATTTCTCGGTGCCCGACGACGATCCGATGGTGCAGTCGCTGGCCGCGGGCCAGACCATCACCCTGATCTACACGGTGACCATCGGCGACGGCGACGCTGTGGTGGCGCAGGCCATCACGGTCACCATCACCGGCACCAACGACGCGCCGGTGCTGGCGGCGGACACCGCGCCCTGCCACCAGACGACGGAACTGGTCGACGTCACCGGCGCCGATCCCACGGTGGTCGATACCGTGTCGGGATCGCTGGCGTTCGACGACGTCGACCTGATCGACACCCATCAGGCGAGCGCGACCCTGAGCACGGAGCCAGACGCGATCCGGTGGTCCGGCGGCGACGCCTGCGATATTCCGGCGGCGACGCTGGCGGCGCTGGCGACCGCGATGTCGGCTTCGGTCGCGAACGGCTCGGACAGCACCGACACGGGCCACGGCACGCTGGACTGGACGTTCTCGCTGCCCGATCACCTGAGCGATTTTCTCTCCCATGGCGAGACCCTGACCATCGTCTATGACGTCACCGTCACGGACGATCAGGGGGTGTCGTCGACGCAGCCGGTGACGGTTCAGATCACCGCGGCGAACGACCAGCCGGTCATCACCGTGGCCTGTTCCGATCTGGAGGGAGCGGTCGCGGAGGATGTATGCGCATCGTCGGGCGTGCTGAGCGACAGCGGCACGGTGACGTTCAGCGATGCCGACCTCACCGACACCCACACCGTGCAGGCCGCGTTCAGCAGCGCGGAGGCCAGCACCGGCGCGACCGTGTCCGACGATCTCGCCGCGGCGCTTCAGGATGCCCTGAGCGTGCCGTCCACGGCTCTCGATGCCGCGACGCATGGGTTCGACTGGCACTTCAGCCTCGACAACAGCCTCGTCCAGTATCTCGCCGCCGGCGAAACCGTCACCGTGACCTATACGATCTCCGTGCAGGACAACAGCGCGGTCATGGCCAACGATACTTCCGCGCCGCAGACAGTGACCGTCGTCATCACCGGCAGCAACGACGAACCCACCATCACCGTGACCGACCCGGTGGCGGTGAGCGAGGGCGACACCGGCACGCCCGCGCCGCAGACCGTCACCGTGGCGGATCACGTCGCCATCACCGATGTCGACGCCACCGACGCCCACGTGCCCTATGTGGCGGATACGCTGGCGTTCGACCATGCCACCGGACCGGCGCCGGCCGGAGCCGGCGGGCTCTGCGATCTGTTCATCGTCAACGCGACGGACGGCACCGTCAGCTACGACAAGGCGGCGTTCGATTATCTCGCCGCCGGCGAGCAGGTCACCGCGACGTTCACCTTCGATGCATCGTCCGGTGCGGATACCGCGCACCAATCCATCACCGTCACCATCGACGGCGTCAACGACGCGCCGGCGATCGCGACCGGCGCGGTTGCGGCCGCGACCGATATGGGCGCAACGACTCTGTCGGGGCTGACGCTGTCCGACCCGGATGCGGCTGATGCCTTCACGCTCACCGCCACGGCCGATCATGGCACGGTGGTGCTGTCCGCCGCGTCGGGATCGCTGTCCGATCTCAACACGGCGCTCGCGGACGGCATCGTCTATACGCCGGACGCCAACCCGCCGGTCACCGACAAGGTGGCGCTGACCGTGACCGATCAGGTCGGGGCCGCCGACACGGTCAACTTCATTTTCAACGTATCGGGCACCGGGCCGGTGACGCTGGAGGGAACGTCGCAAAAGGACGTCTTCTTCGCCACCGCCTATCAGGACACGTTCGTGTTCGCTTCCGGCTCCGGCCACGACACCATCACCGGCTTTGCCGCCGGAACCGACAGGATCGACCTGCAGGGCCTGGCGGCGTTCGACACAACGGCGCTGGGCCAACTGCTCGGTACCGCCGAACACGTCGGGAGCGGCGGCGCCGACCTGCTGCTGCATCTGAACGGCGACACCGACACCCTGCTGCTCAAGAACGTGGCGAGCGTGTCCGCCGGCGATTTCATCCTTCACGCCTGAGCGGTGGACCATGCCCCCGGCAGGCAACGGCGGACGCATTAACCTCACGGCCGCTTCCGGGTGCATTCGCCGGGCCGGGTGTGGCATGGTAAGCGGGTCGGGTCATCGCGTCGGGCGGAGCGAATGAGCGCACCGCCGTCCTCCGGCAAGTCAGGTGCCATGCAGCCCGTTTCGACATCGGTTCCGACATCGACTGAGCGCCATTCGCCGCAGTCCGAACTGGGCACGGCGCTGCTGGCCTGCCGCAGCGCCTTCATCGGCGTGGGCGTGATGAGCCTCGTCATCAACGTGCTCTATCTCACCGGCTCGTTCTTCATGCTGGAGATCTACGACCGGGTGCTGCCGAGCCGCAGCGTGCCGACGCTGGTCGGGCTTTTGGTGCTGGCGGGCGGCCTTTATGCCGTGCAGGGCGTGCTCGACGTGATCCGCAGCCGCGTTCTGGTCCGCATCGGCTCGGCCCTCGACGAGATGCTGAGCGGTCGGGTCTACGATATCGTCGTCCGCCTGCCGCTCTTGGCCGGCAACCGCGCCGAGGGTCTGCAGCCGCTGCGCGACCTCGACAACATCCGTGCGTTCCTGTCGGGCATGGGGCCGGGGGCGCTGTTCGACCTGCCGTGGCTGCCGCTCTATCTCGCCATCTGTTTCGCGTTCCATCCGCTGATCGGGCTGACCGCGCTGGTGGGCGCAATCATCCTGATCGCGCTGACGGTGCTGACCGAATATCTCACCACCCGGCCGATGAAGCACGCCGCCGGCCTCGCCATGCGCCGGCAGGATCTGGCGCTGGCCAGCCGGCGCAACGCCGAGGTGCTGGTGGCGATGGGCATGGCCGGGCGGGTCGGCAAGGCGTGGGACGACTCCAACCGGGATTATCTCAAGAGCCACGCCCGCGTCAGCGACGTCGCCGGCGGCCTCGGCGCCATCGCCAAGGTGCTGCGGATGATGCTGCAATCGGCCGTGCTCGGCGTCGGGGCGTGGCTCGTCATCAACCAGCAGGCGACGGCGGGCATCATCATCGCGGGCTCGATCCTCAGCGCCCGCGCGCTGGCGCCGGTCGATCTCGCCATCGCGCACTGGAAGGGCTTCGTCGCGGCGCGGCAAAGCTGGCACCGCCTCAACCGCCTGCTCGGCATGATCCCGGCCGCGTCGGTGCCGACGCTGCTGGAGCCGCCGCGCGGCCGGCTCGCGGTCGAGGCGCTGTCGGTGGCGCCGCCCGGCGAGCAGAAGGCGGTGGTGCAGGACATCTCCTTCACGCTGGAGGCCGGGCACGGCGTCGGCGTGATCGGCCCGAGCGGGTCGGGCAAATCGTCGCTGGTGCGGGCGCTGGTCGGCGTGTGGCAGCCGTTGCGCGGCAAGGTGCGGCTTGATGGCGCGGCGCTCGATCAATGGTCGCCGGAGGTGCTCGGCCGCCATGTCGGCTACCTGCCGCAGGACGTCGAACTGTTTTCCGGCACCATCGCCCAGAACATCGCCCGCTTCGAGGACAACGCCAACGCCGAGGATATCATCGCGGCGGCGCGGCAGGCGCGTGTCCACGACCTGATCATCGGCATGCGCGACGGCTACGACACCCAGGTGGGCGAGCAGGGCAGCGTGCTGTCCGCCGGACAGGCCCAGCGCATTGCGCTGGCGCGCGCGCTTTACGGCAATCCGTTTCTCGTGGTGCTCGACGAGCCCAACTCCAATCTCGACAGCGACGGCGACGCCGCGCTCAACGCCGCCATCCTCTCGGTGCGCGCCCGCGGCGGCGTGGTGGTGGTTGTGGCGCACCGGCCGGTCGGCATTGAAAGCGTCGATCAGGTGCTGGTGCTGAGGGACGGCCGCGCCCAGGCGTTCGGGCCCAAGGAGGCCGTGCTCAATCAGGTGCTGCAACGCCCCGCCGCCACCCCCGCGATCAAGATCGTGTCCGACAAGGGAGGCGCGCCGTCATGACCCGGACCGGCCCGCGCCACTCCATCCGCCAGCATCTGATCGTCGGGGTCGTGGTGGTCGCTCTTCTGATCGGCGGGCTCGGTGGCTGGGCGTCGACGGCGCAGATTTCCGGCGCGCTGATCGCGCCCGGCTCGGTCGTGGTCGATTCCAACGTCAAGAAGGTCCAGCATCCGACCGGCGGCGTGGTCGGCGAGGTGAGGGCGCGCGACGGCGACCGCGTCAAGGCGGGCGATGTCGTGGTGCGGCTCGACGATACCGTGACCAAGGCTAGCCTCGCCATCGTCACCAAGGGCCTCAACGGACTGCTGGCGCGCCGCGCACGCCTGCTTGCCGAGCAGGAGGGCGCGGATCACGTCACCTTCCCGCCCGAACTGATGGCGTCCGCCGACGATGCCGAGGTGCGGGCGCTGATCGGCAACGAGGTCAAGCTGTTTCAGGTGCGCTCCGTCGGGCGCGTCGGGCAGAAGGCGCAGCTCAAGGAGCGCATCGCCCAGCTCAGGGAGGAGATCGTCGGGCTGGAGGCGCAGGAGAACGCCAAGTCGCGCGAGATCGACCTGATCCAGAAGGAACTGGTCGGGGTGCGCGATCTCTATCACCGCAACCTGATCCAGATATCGCGCCTGACCACGCTGGAGCGCGATGCCGCGCGCCTCGACGGCGACCGCGCCCAGTTCATCGCCCAGAAGGCGCAGACCAAGGGCAAGATCACCGAAACCGAATTGCAGATCATCCAGATCGACAAGGACCTCTCCAGCGAGGTCTCCAAGGAGATGCGCGAGATCAACGACAAGATCGGCGAGTTCGTCGAGCGCAAGGTGACGGCGGAGGACCAGTTGCGCCGCATCGACATCCGCGCGCCGCAGGACGGCATGGTGCTGCAATCCACTGTCCACACCGTGGGCGGCGTCATCACCGCCGGCGACGCCATCATGCTGATCGTGCCGGACTCCGACCTGCTGTCGGTGGAGGCGCGGGTCAACCCGCAGGACATCGACCAGTTGCGCATCGGCCAGAAGACCCTGCTGCGGCTGTCGGCCTTCAACCAGCGCACCACGCCGGAACTGAATGGCACCGTGAGCCGGATTTCGCCGGACACCACCGTGGACCAGCGCACCGGGCAGAGCTACTACACCATCCGCGTGTCGCTGCCGCCCGAGGAGGTGGCGCGGCTCGGCGACGTCAAGCTCATTCCGGGCATGCCGGTCGAGGCGTTCGTGCAGACCGGCGAGCGCACCATGATGTCGTACCTCGCGAAGCCGCTGAGCGATCAGCTCATGCGCGCGTTCCGGGAAAAGTGACGGGCGGCATGGCGCGCGGGTGGGGCAAAGCGGCGGTCCGTTATGTGGCGCGGCTGCGGATGTATGTCCGGGCGTTCGGCTATGCGCGCATGCTGTGCGTCGCGCTGCTCGCGGCGTTCCTCGCCGCGCGGGTGATCGATCCGCTGCCGCTGGAGGAATTGCGCGTCCGCACCTTCGATGCCTACCAGGTGCTGAAGCCGCGCGTGGCGACGCAACGCCCCGTGGTGATCATCGACATCGACGAGAAAAGCCTCGCGCGCTTCGGGCAGTGGCCGTGGCCGCGCACGCGCGTGGCCGATCTGGTCCGCAAGCTGACCGACCTCGGCGCCGCCGCCATCGCCTTCGACATCGTGTTCGCCGAGCCGGACCGGTTGTCGCCCGCGGTGGCCGCCGACACCTTCCGCGATCTCGACGACGAGAGCCGCGCCCGGCTGCGGGCGCTGCCCAGCAACGATCAGGTGTTCGCCGACGCGCTGCGGCGCTCGCCGTCGGTGCTCGGCGAATCCGGCCTGCCCAGATACGTGCCGCAACCGGACCTGAAGTTGCCCACCACCGGCCTCGCCACGCTCGGCGGCGATCCGCGGCCGTTCCTGCTCCAGTTCCCCGGGCTGCTGCGCAACATCCCAATTCTTGAAGAGGCCGCGCCGGGGCGGGGGCTGTTCACCATCCGCACCGAGCGCGACGGCATCGTCCGCCGCGTGCCGATGATCATGCAGGCGCAGGGCGAACTGATGCCGTCGCTGACCTTCGAGATGCTGCGCATCGTCACCAAATCCGACACTATTCTCGTGAAGTCGGACGAGGCCGGCGTCAAAAGCGTCGCGGTGCCGGGCTTCGAGCTGCCGACCGACCGCAACGGCCAGCTCTGGGTGCATTTCGCGCGGCACGACCCGGCGCGCTACGTCTCCGCCGCCGACGTGCTGGAGGGCCGCGTCGGCCCCGACATCGTGTCGCGCAAGCTGATGCTGATCGGCACCTCGGCGGTGGGGCTGCTCGATGTGAAAACGACGCCGCTCGATCCGGTGATGCCCGGCGTCGAGGTCCACGCGCAGGTGCTGGAAAGCGCGCTGAGCGGCGCGGTGCTGTCGCAGCCGAACTACGCCATCGGCGCGGAACTGCTCGCGGCCATCCTGTTCGGCGTGGCGATCATCTGGCTCGCGCCGGTTCTGACGCCGCTCGGGCTGCTGGCGTTCGGCGCGGTGATCGTCGCCATCATGGTGGCGGCGTCGTGGTACTTCTACGCCGAACACCGGCTGCTGTTCGATTTCACCTTTCCGCTGATCGCCTCCACCTCGGTCTATCTGGTGCTGGTGTTCAACAGCTATTTCCGCGAACAGGCGCAGCGCCGCCGCATCCGCTCGGCGTTCGGCCAGTACCTGTCGCCGGCGCTGGTGGAGCAACTGGCACAATCGCCCGACAAGCTCGTGCTCGGCGGCGAGGAGCGCGACATGACCATCATGTTCAGCGACGTGCGCGGCTTCACCACCATCTCGGAGACGTTCAAGAGCGACCCGCAGGGGCTGACCTCGCTGATGAACCGTTTCCTGACGCCGCTCACCAACGCAATCCTCGATCGCAAAGGCACCATCGACAAGTACATGGGCGACGCCATCATGGCGTTCTGGAATGCGCCGCTGGACGACCGGACCCACCAGATCAACGCCTGCGAGGCGGCGCTGGACATGATCGACCGCATCGCGGCGCTCAACGTCGAGCGCGAACGTGAGGCGCGCGAGACCGGGAAGCCCTACATTCCCATGCAGGTCGGCATCGGCCTTAACACCGGCACCTGCGTCGTCGGCAACATGGGCTCGGACCTGCGGTTCGATTATTCGGTGCTCGGCGACAGCGTCAATCTTGCCTCGCGCCTCGAAGGCCAGTCGAAATCCTACGGCCTGCCGATCATCGCCGGCTCGGCCACCGCGCGCGCGGCGCAGGACCAGTTCGCCATCCTCGAACTGGACCGCATCACCGTGAAGGGCAAGACCGAACCCGAGGTGATCTACGCCATCGCCGGGCGCGCGGACGTGGCGCAGTCTGCGCAATTTCGCACCCTGCGCGATCTCACCGACGAGATGCTGTCGCGCTACCGCGCCCGCGACTGGGCCGGCGCCATGGCCGCGATCGAGCAGGGCCGGCGCGCCGACCAATCCGGCCTGCTGAAGCGGCTGCACGATCTTTACGCGGAGCGGATCGCGGCATTTCGCGATAACCCGCCGCCGGACGACTGGGACGGGGTGTTCGCGCTGACGACGAAATGACACGCGCGGCGCGTCGCTATCGGTCGCCGCCCACGCTGGCAAGGTCTTTTTTTGCGGAACGGCTTTCACTATCGTCTTGGAGAGGATGACGGCCGCATGTCATCCTTGCCGGAGATTCATTGAGTTCTTTCATGTCCACGACAATGTCCGTGCGGTTCTGGGGTGTTCGCGGCAGCATTCCATGTCCGGGTGCCGAGACCGTGCGCTACGGCGGCAATACGTCCTGCGTCGAGGTCCGCTGCGGCGAGCACCGCCTGGTGTTCGACGCGGGTTCGGGACTGCGCATGCTCGGCAATGCGCTGGCCGGCGATCCCCGGCTGATCGATATCGATCTGTTTCTCAGCCACTGTCACATCGACCACGTGATCGGGCTGCCGTTCTTCACGCCGGCCTTCGCCAAGGGCAACCGGGTGCATGTCTGGGCCGGCAACGTCAGGCCCGCCGGCGGCGTGCGCGAGGCGGTGCGCCGGCTGATGAGCTATCCGCTGTTTCCCATCGGGGTCGAGGTGGCGCGGGGGACGGTGGAGTTC
Organism: Bradyrhizobiaceae bacterium; assembly: GCA_020544565.1. Taxonomy (GTDB): domain Bacteria; phylum Pseudomonadota; class Alphaproteobacteria; order Rhizobiales; family Xanthobacteraceae; genus Afipia. The sequence continues at coordinate 1,176,848 of CP078014.1, read as the reverse complement.
GTCGATTTCGATCCCGGCGAGGTGCTGCACCCGCGCCACGGCATTGCCGTCCACACCGCCGCGCTGAACCATCCCGGCGGCGCGACCGGCTACCGCGTCGAATATGGCGGCCGGGCGATGGCCTATGTCACCGACCTCGAACTCGGCGGCGGCGCGACCGATCCGGCGCTGCTGGCGCTGGTGCGCGACGCCTCGCTGGTGATCATCGACGCCACCTACACCGACGCCGAACTGCCGGAGCATGTCGGCTGGGGCCATTCGAGCTGGCAGCAGGCGGTCCGGCTCGCCGACGAGGCCGGGGTCGCCAAGCTGTGCCTGTTCCACCACGACCCCGACCACGACGATGCCGAGATGGACCGCATCGCGGGTGCGGCCGCGGCGGCCCGGCCGGGGACGCTGGTGGCGCGGGAGGGGCTGGTCCTCGACATCTGAACCGGGCGCAGCGCGCCGGCCCCGCGGCGGCCGTCAGCCGTTGTTCGCGGCGACGGGGAACGGCATACTGCCGCCCGGCAGTTTTCAGCATCAGGTCGCTTCCGATGGATATGACAGGGCTTGTTTCCGGCGCCGGCGGGTTTATCGCATCCGCCTTCGTGGTCGCCGGCTACACCATGCGGACGATGATCCCGCTGCGCATCTTCGGCATCCTCACCAATGTGGTGCTGATCGTGTTCGCGATGATGCACCGTCATTATCCGATCATGGCGCTGCACATGATCCTGCTGCCGCTCAACGCCTACCGCCTGCGCGAAATGCTGCTGCTGGTGCGCGACGTGAAGAAGTCGGTCAACAGCGACCTGTCGATGGCGTGGCTGAAGCCGTTCATGACCGAGCGCCGGTGCCGGACCGGCGAAGTGCTGTTCTACAAGCACGAGAAGGCCGAGGAGATGTACTACATCGTCAGCGGCCGCTATCGGCTGGTGGAGTCCGGGATCGAACTGCCGACCGGCTCCATCGTCGGCGAACTCGGCATGCTGTCGCCGTCCAACAAGCGGACGCAGACGCTGGAATGCATCGAGGGCGGGCTGGTGCTCAGCGTGACCTACCAGAAGGTGCAGGAGCTTTACGTTCAGAACCCGGCCTTCGGCTTCTACTTCCTCCGCCTCGTCAGCGCCCGGCTGTTCCAGAACGTCGGCAAGCTCGAAGCGCAGTTGGCCGAGCGCACCGCGCCGGCGTCGCCGTGAAGGTGAGGGTCAAAGTCCCGCCGTCGCCGTTCCGGTTGCTGAAGGAGCGCTACTTCGGCGAGGACGTCCGCGACCCGCGCGTCGCGCGCGCCGCGCTGGCGCGGCTGTCGGCGCGGCTGCCGGCGGATATCGCGCCGGTCGTCGCCGAGGCAGTGACCGCGCTGATCGACTATCAGGACCCCGATTACGCCTTGCTCTATCTCGACCGGATCGAGCGCTATGTCGGCCCCGCCGGGATCACGCTGCCGGCGCTGGCCGATCTCGCGCGGCTGATGGCGGCGCGCATGCAGTTCGAGGACCCGATCCGCATCGCGCAGCAGACGCTGGCCGAGGCGGGAGGCGCGCATGCGAGGCCCGATCCCGGCTCCAGCAACCGGATCGAGACATTCCGCTGGGATGACATCATCCGCATGCTGCCGCGACAGGCGGCGGAGCGCGCGCTCAACGCCTTCCGCCGGCTGCGACTGGGACGGCTGCTGGGCCGCAGCCTGAAGCTGCGCTTCAGCGCGGCCGGCCGATTGACGCTGCTGCGGCTGAAAGGGCTGGCGGCGCTGCGCATCACGCGGCCGTTCTCCGAGCGCTTCCGGATGGAGCGGACCTGGGTCGAGCGCTGGCTGCATATGGTGGATCGCAGCCTGGTGAAACAGCCTGGGGCGGCGGCGGACATCGTGCGTTCCGCCGAACTGATCGCGGGCCACGGCGACGCCTACCATCAGGGCCTCGCCGAATGGAGCGTCATCATCGACGGCGTGGTCAAGCCGGCCTGCGACGGAACGCTGGTGTTTTCCGATCTCGGCTCCGCCATCCGCGAGGTGCGCCACGCCGCCGACGGCGAGGCCGGACCCCGCCGCCTGCGGGCCATGATGGATGCGCAGGCGCGGCTTTACGCCGGCGCGGTCCGCGGGGAGATCGCGGGCGAGGGCGGGTGACCGCCGCCCGGCGCAATGTCCGATGGAAAGCCGGCCGTGCCGGTGGCCTGCGGCAGCCAACTGCACTACACTTCGTGGCGTGGCCCTCCGGGCGGATGACGTCGCTGTGCGCGACGCAAGGGAACATTCGATGAAGCGGCTTTTCGGACTCTTTGTTTTTCTCGCTATGGCCGCGATGGCGGGGCATGATGCGGTTCGCGCGGACGATTTCAAACTTTCCAACAACCAGCGCATCGCCTGCGGGCGCGGCCTCAACGCCGGGAAGCTGCAGAACGTCAACTGCAAGTCCTTCGCCTATATCTTCAACAGCAAGACCTCAGAGTTCTATCGCTGTCAGGTCAGCGTTGCGGTGACGCGCGACAACAAGGAAATCCTGAGGGTCGATACGGACGGCGCCTGCACGCTGAAGGCGCGGTTCTATGCCGAGGATTCGTCCTACGTGTTCGACGCCACCGAGACCGAGCCGCCGAACGTCAATGGCTTCTTCGGCTCCGGCGGCACGGCGATCTGGGTCGCCGACAGCACGCGCCTGAGCGCCAAGGGATGCATCATCCTCAACGTCGGCATCGGGCCCGAAGTGATGAAATGCGTCGACATGGCGTTCGGCAAATAGCCCAACGCTTCCTTCTCAGGTTTTCTCGCTCGCTCCTTTCGCGCCGTCGCGCTTATCTGCGGCGGCGTTCGATTCTCACCGGGCTGCGAACGGCGATCCAGCGGTCGGCGGTGTGAATGGCCCACACCAGAAGCGCGCCCAGCGTCGCGATCAGCCCGCACAGGACAAAGGAGAGGTCGGCGGCAGTCAGTGGAATATCCATGAACCGGTTCCTTCGATTGCGTCACGGCTTCCGGGCACGGGATGCTGGCGGATACTCGCGCCGGGAGTCGCAGGGCGGTAACCGCCGGCGCCGTAGCCCGTTCCCGGGGCAGACCGGATCCGGACGCCGCACAGCATTGCAATCCCGTCCTGCCGTCGGGCGTCGGGTCGGGATGGGCTTGGCGTGGCAGGCCGCGCTGTTTTGTCGAAAGTACGGGGTTATTTGGTCTCGCCGAGTGCCGCGAGGCCGGCGCAGATAAAGCGGGTCAGCCGCGCGATGGTCGCGTCGTCCGATTCATCGGGGTCGAGGCTGGCCAGGAGACTCTCGTCGAGTTTGGCCAGGCTCGATTTGCCGGCCAGCGTGAACACCAGCACCGCGACGAGATAGTTGTATCCCCACACGGCATTCTGGGTGGAGAGGCCGAAGCCGCCGGTGGTCAGCGCATCGATATAGGTGCGGGACACGTCCGCGTAATATTCGAGCAGATAATTGTGCTCGTCGGGATTGGACAGCAGTTGTTTGGAAAACTGCATGATCAGCTTGGCCGAAAACGGATGGGTCGTGGTGTGATCGATCTCGAACAGCGGCCGGATGTAGGAATCGACAATGCCGTCGAGCGTCAGCTTTCCGTGCGCGCGTCGCTCGTTCAGCAGTCCGATGCGCCGATTGTTGACCGGAACGATACGGCGGAGAAACACGGCTTCGAACAGGCCGGCCTTCGAGCCGAAATAGTAATTCGCCGAGGCGAGGTGCTGTTTGGACTTAGTGGCGATCTGCCGCATCGACACCGCGGCATAGCCACGCTGCGCGAACAATTCGCCGGCGGCCCTGAGAATGGCCTCGGCGCTTTCGCCTTCCACTGAAGCGGCCTGTGGTTTCGGTTTGGTTTTGGGGCGTTGCGCCATGGGTTCCACTTGAAATCGGATTCCACTTAAAGTCACAGAAGGCGCCGAGCGCAATTTCGCAGCGCCGCGATCCACATATAATCCGGCTGACGGAAAAAATATACGAACGTTCGAATTGACGATGGAAAAACTCCGCCCCTATATTGAACGAACGTTCGAAATAGAAGAATGAGAGCTGGAAGGTCAGCGACAGAACGCGTCGCGCGCCAGCCCTGAAAGGGTCGGAAACGGGACGATGTGGCGCATTGGTATTGATATCGGGGGGACATTCACGGACGTCGCCATCGTCGACGAGGCGACCGGCAAGCTCGGCATCGCCAAGACAGCTACCACCCCGCAGGATTTCGGACAGGGCGTTCTGAACGGCCTTCGCGATGCGATCGCGGAATACGGCGTCGCGCCGAACGAGGTCGGGCTGCTGTCGCATGCCACCACGATCGTGACCAACGCGCTCCTTGAGGAAAAGGGCGTGAAGGCGGCGCTGATCACCACCCGCGGTTTTCGCGACGTGCTTGAACTGCGGCGCTCCGCACGGGCGGACCTCTATGATCTGTTTCAGGATCCCCCCGCGGTGCTGGTGCCACGCTCCAGCCGCTTCGAGGTCACCGAGCGGATTTCCGCTCAGGGTGACGTTGTCACCCCGCTTGCGCTGGACGAGGTCGATGCGCTGATCGAGCGCATCAAGGCGGAGAAATACGAAGCCGTCGCGGTGACGCTGCTGTTCTCCTTCCTCAACAGCGACCATGAGCGCGCGCTGGGCGAGCGCATCCGCGCGGCGTTGCCCGATATGCCGGTGTTTCTGTCGTGCGAGGTGCTGCCGGAGGTGCAGGAGTTCGAGCGCACCAGCACGACGGCCGTATGCGCCTATGTCGGGCCGCTGCTGAAATCGTATCTGGCGCGACTGGAAGAGGCGACCCGGCAGCTTGGCCTGCCGCGGCTGCATGTGATGGCATCGGCGGGCGGCGTCGTCGATGTCAAGGAAGCGCTGCGGATGCCGGCCGCGATCGTCGAATCCGGCCCGGCCGCCGGCGTCATCGCCGCCATCGTGGCCGGCAAGCAGATCGGTGAAACGACGCTGTTGTCCTTCGATATGGGCGGCACCACCGCAAAAGCCTGCCTGATCAAGGACAGCGAGGTCGAGACGACCTCCGATTACGAGGTCGGCGGCCAGGGCAACCAGAACCGCTGGCTGCACGGAACGGGGCATCCGGTCCGGGTGCCGGTGATCGATCTCGCGGAAGTGAGCGCCGGCGGCGGCAGCATCGCGTGGGTGGACCCGGCCGGGGCATTGCGGGTCGGGCCCGCGAGCGCCGGCGCCGAGCCCGGTCCGGTGTGTTACGGGCGGGGAGGCACCCGGCCGACGGTGACGGACGCCAACCTCGTGCTCGGCTATCTCGACCAGAGCTCGCTGCTCGGCGGCCGGATGTCGATCGATTCCGGCGCCGCGACAAAGGCGTTCGATACCCACATCGGCAAGACGTTGGGTCTCGGCGCGACCGAGGCGGCGGCGGCCGTCATCGACATCGTCAACAATGCGATGGCGGAAGCGCTGCGCATCGTTTCGGTCGAGCGCGGGCATGACCCGCGCGACTTCGGCCTGATGGCGTTCGGCGGCGCGGGGCCGCTTCATGCCGCGGCGCTGGCCGACGAGCTCGATATTCCCGAAGTCATCGTTCCGCCCATTCCGGGCGGCTTCTCGGCCCTCGGCCTTGTCGGCGCGGATATCCGCCGGGACTATTCACGCACGCTCTATGCCGCGCTCGACCGGATCGACCACGACCAGTTGGAAGCGGTCTGGGCCGAAATGGAGCGGGATGCCGACGACATGCTTGAACAGGCCGGTATCGCGGCCGCGGATCGGCAGTACAACCGCTCCGCGGGCTTGCGGTATGCGCGGCAGGCTTATGAACTCAACGTCTCCACCGCCGACGCCAAGGTGACCGCCGCGACCATCGCCGGGTTGACGCGCGACTTCCACAGCAAGCATCAGCAGACCTACGGCCACCACAATCCATCCGAGCCGGTGCAACTGGTGACGCTGCGGCTGACGGCGATCGGCAAGCTGCCGGATCTCGAATTCTCCCAGCGTTCGGTCGACGGCGGTGCCAGCCTCAAGGGGCGGCGCAAAGCCTGGTTCCGTGCAACCGGGTTCGTCGATTGCGACATTCACGAGCGCGGGCGCATTGCGCACGACGACGTGGTGATGGGACCCGCCGTGATCGAGTCGTTCGACAGCACCATCGTGGTGCCGCCCAACTGGAAGGCGCGGGCGACCAAAGAGGGATTTGTCCGGATGGAGCGAAAGTCGTGAACAAGTCGATGCCTGGCGCACAGCAGGGGAAATTTGACCCCGCGACCTTCGAGATCATCAAGAACAGCCTGCTCAAGGCGACCGAGGAGATGAAGATCGTCCTCGCGAAGACCGCCTTCTCGCCGATCCTGAAAGTCGCCGGTGACTACTCGTGCGGCATCTTCGATCAGCACGGCTTCATGGTCGCGCAGGGGCCGGACCTCCCGGTCCATCTCGGTTCGATGCCGGAAGCGGTCAAGGCGATCTGTTCCGTTTTCCGCGACGATATGCGGGACGGCGATGTCTTCATTCACAACGATCCGTATTTCGGCGGAACGCATCTGCCCGACGTCAACGTCGTCACGCCGGCCTACTACGATGGCGTCCTGCTGGGATTTGCCTGTCTGCGCGCGCACTGGCCCGACGTCGGCAGCGATACGCCCGGCAGCTACGGAACGGTCACCAGCATCTTCGGCGAGGGCATCCGCCTGCCGCCGGTGCGGCTGTACGCGGCGGGACAGCCGGTCAACGACATTCACGCCATCATCATGGCGAATGTGCGCACGCCGGACGAGCGGATGGGCGACCTCAATGCGCAGGTGGCCGCGAACCGCCGCGCCTGCGCGCGGCTGCAGGCGCTCGCGGCCAAATACGGCACCGGGACGATCTGCAGCATCATGCAGGAAATCCAGGACTACTCCGAACGGCTGATGCGCCACCAGCTGAGCGCGCTGCCGGACGGCGAGGCCATCTTCGAGGACATCTGCGACGGCGACGGCATTATCGAAGACGGCAGCACCGGCGACAAACCCTTCAAGATCCGGATGAAGGTCACGAAAAAGGGAGACCAGATCGCGGTCGATTTCGCCGGCAGTTCACCCAAAGTGCGCGGGCCGATCAACGCGCCGCTCGCGGTGACGGCGTCGGGCGTGTATTGCGCGCTGAAGATGATCGCCGATCCGACCAGTCTCATTTCTCCCAACTCGGGGGCATGGCGTCCGATCAAGGTGACGGCGCCGAAAGGCTCGGTGGTCAACGCCGAGTTTCCCTCGCCGGTGGTCTACGCCAACACCGAGATGGCGCACCGCGTCTGCGACATGATGTTCGGCGCGATGGCCCAGTTCCTGCCGGCGAACGTGATGGCGTGTTCGCAGGGCACGTCGGGAGTCGTGACCTTCGGCGGCATGGATGCGCGGACCGGCCAGCCCTACGTCAGCTACGAAGTCGTGAAGGGCGGCATCGGGGCGCGACCGACGAAAGACGGCATCAATGCGGTCTCCGCCGGCATCGCCAACACCATGAACACGCCGATCGAAGTGGTCGAACTCAGCTTCCCGCTCAGGCTCGACTGTTATGAATTGGTCGACGACAGCGGCGGACCCGGACGTTATCGCGGCGGGCTCGGCGTGCGCCGGGCGTGGACCGTGCTCGACGAGACGTGCCATGCGACGGTCTGCTTCGAACGCACCGTCTCCGCGCCGTTCGGCGTCTGCGGCGGCCAGAACGCGAAGCCGGCGAAGGTCGCGGTGAGGTTGCCGGACGGTACCGAGCAGAAGCTGAACAGCAAGCAGTCGTTCATGGCCGGGGGCGGCGCGACGATCGTCGTCGAGGCACCCGGCGGCGGCGGGTACGGCAACGCCGCCGCGCGCGATCCGGCGACGTTGGCCAACGATGTTCGGCAGGGATACGTCACGGAGGAAACAGCGACAGCCTATCGGTAGTGGGACGGAACATCCCCACCATCCAATTTCATCAATCCAATAAAACTCAAAGGGAGGAGCACATGCGAAAGATTCTACTGGCGGCGTTGGCTCTCGGAAGCATTGCGATTCAACCGGCCCAGGCGCAGGAACCGGCGAAGATCAAGCTTGGGACGCTCTACGCGTCCACAGGACGGTCGGCGGCGATTTCGGTGCCGGTCCATACATCGCTGAAGATGTGGATCGATCAGAAGAACGAGGAAGGCGGCGTCTTCATCAAGGCCTTCAACAAGAAAATTCCGATCGAGCTGATCGCCTACGACAACCAGAGCACCACGGCGACGGCCGCGACGCTCTACAACCGGCTGATCACGCAGGACAAGGTTGATCTGCTGGTGGCGGATTCCGGCTCGATCCTGACCTCGGTGGCGGTTCCGATCGCCCGCGAGCACAAGATGCTGCTGGTCAACCAGAACGGGACGGGCACCAGCTTCTTCTCCAAGGACAATCCCTACATCGTCCTCACCTCCAATCCGGTCGCGAGCCGATGGCCGCAATCGCTGGTGGATTTCACCGTGAAGCAGAAGGGTGCCGTCGGCATCAAGCGCGCCGCGCTGCTCTATTCGACCAACGATTTCTGCGCCGCTGAAGCGACCACGGTGCGGGAACGCTTCAAGGAAGCCGGCATCGAACTCGTCTACGACCAGGGGGTGCCGACCGAAACATCCAACTACACCGTGATCATCAACAACATTCGCGCGGCCAACCCGGACGTGGTGGTTCATTTCGGCTATCCGCCGAACGACATCGCGTTCCTGCGCAACATTCAGGACAGCGGCGCGAAGTTCAAGATGCTGTTCTCGAGCTATCCCGGCCTCGAGCAGGAACTGCTGACGCGCAACGTCGGCGCGGCCGGCCTCGGTGGCATCTTCACCTATGTTCCTTCCACGGCGATGAACTATCCGGTAAATTTCGGCATGAACATGCAGGAGTTCATCGCGATGTGGCGCAAGAAGGGCGGCGGCCATCACCTCGGGCTGAACGCGGTTGCCGGCTATACCACGGGCCTCGTGCTTGAAAAGGCGCTGGCCGAGGCCAACAGCCTCGACCAACTGGAGCTGCGCCGCGCCATCTTCGCGCAATCCGGCAAGCTCAAGACGCTGGCTGGCGCATTCGAGCTCAACGACGAGGGCGCCCAGATCGGCATGTCGTTCGCGCTCGGCCAGATGGCGGTCAAGCCGGGCGATACCGAAGCCAAGCTGGTCGTCATTCACCCCGAAGGCGAGGCGACGGGAAAGCCGGTCTTTCAAAGCACCAAGTAGGGCGCTCTGATCGCGGCCAATCGTAGAGCGCCGGACAGAACTGGGTGTAACGCATGCTGATTTACTCACTGGTTGCGGGAGTTCTGTTCGGACTCTACTTCACGCTCATCGGCATCGGCCTGAACCTCATCTTCGGGGTGATGAAGCTCGTCAATCTGGCGCATGGCGACTTCATCGTCGTCGGCGGGTTTCTGGCCTGTGCCCTGTTCGCCGCGGCCGGCGTCAGTCCGCTGGTCACGGCGGGACTGCTGCTGGTGCCGATGTTCATTGTCGGCGTGGTGATCTACTACGGCATCGTGCGCAAGCTCAGGCTTTCGCGCGATGCCGAAATGCTGTCGTTGATCCTGTTCTTCGGCGTGTCGAAGATCATGGAAGCGGTGGCGGGGCTGGTTCTCGGCACCAGCGAGCAGTCGATTCCGTCCTTCGCCCTCGGCGCCGGCCCGATGACGCTGTTCGGCCAGTCCTTCCCGAAAACGTGGATCTACGCGGCGGCGGTCAGCGCCATCGCCGTGATCGCCGTCTATGTCTACCTCTACAAGACCCGGCTCGGCTATCCCGGCCTCACGCCGATGCCGATCAAACTCATCTGGAACGCATCGGCCAGCGCGCCAATCGGCTTCTACACAATCGACTTCGACGGCCCGTTCGAGGTGACTGATCTTGTCGCCGTCGATGCACCCGAACCGCTCGCGACCTTTCTTAGCGAGCGCGGCTATCTGCCGAAGGGCGTGCCTCTGTTGAAGCGCGTGCGCGCCGTTTCCGGCCAGACCGTTTGCAGGATCGGCCACGTCATCACCGTCGATGGCATCATTGCCGGTGCCGCGCTCGAACGCGACCGGATCGGCCGTGCGCTACCCGCATGGCAGGGCTGCCAGCGCATCCATACCGGCGAAATCTTCCTCATGAACTGGCAAGTCCGCGACAGCCTGGACGGCCGGTATTTCGGGTTGATTTCCACGGACCAGATCATCGGCCGAGCGGTCCCGCTCTGGACCGACGAGGACGGCGACGGCCGCTTTCAATGGCGCGCGCCGACGCACTGACTTCGCACTTCCCCCCACCAACCAGAAGGAGACTGACAATGCCTGCCAATATCTTTGAACCCACCACCAACGGTTACGCCGGCCGCGTCCGGCTGTTCGGAATCGACGAGGCAATCGTGCTCGTCGCCATCGAGCCGAGCGACGCCGACAACGCGCCGGCCTACCGCATCCACCTCGACGACGAGGACGGCCCCGAAATCGGCGGCGGCTGGAAACGTGTCGGCGAACGCGCTGGCGACTACATCGCCCTGGAGATCGACAGCCCGCTTTTCCCCGCGCTGTTTCGTCCGGCACTGTTCCAGGCCGACGACGAGGGACGCACCTTTCGGCTCGCGTGGAAACGGCCAAAGGCGCGCGAGGATCGGAACTGATCGGTGCGGTTTCCGATCATCCCTTTGTTCGCGGGAACGCACTCGCATCCCTTCGTCCCGCTCGGCGACAAGACGGCCGGCGCGCGCAGCGAAGGTCAGGGGCGGCCATCGGCCGGCGCTTTGCGCGCACCCTTGACCGTAGCGAGCACGCTGGCAGGCTGGCGTCATAGCGGCGATGGGGCGGCATGGCGTTGTGCCGTCCTGTTGCTCGCCGGGGCGCTTTCTGTCTGCGCCGGGCCGGGCGTCGCGGTCGCGCAATCCGCGCCGGTCGCGCGGTCGGCCGCCGATCCTTATGCTGCTCACATCGCCGAGGCGTCGCAGAGGTTCGGCATCCCCGAACGCTGGATTCGCGCCGTGCTGCGCGCCGAGAGCGCGGGCGACATGCGCGCGATTTCATCGGCCGGGGCGATGGGATTGATGCAGATCATGCCCGACACCTGGGCGGCCCTGCGCGTCCGCTACCAGCTCGGTCGCAATCCCTACAACCCGCGCGACAGCATCATGGCAGGCGCGGCGTATCTGCGCGAAATGTGGGACCGCTACGGCAATGTCGTAGCCATGCTCGCGGCCTACAATGCCGGTCCCGGTCGCTATGACGAGCATCGTTCGACCGGCCATCCGCTGCCGGCCGAGACGCGCGCCTATGTCGCTGCGCTCGCGCCGATCCTGGGCGGCACGGCGACATCCGAAGCACCGTTAGCACCACCACCGCCGCCGCCCGACTGGCGCGACGCTCCGCTCTTTATCGTGCGGCCGACCGACAGCCGGGCGACGGTCGCGCCGTCATCCGATGCGCAATCCGGCGACCTGTTTGCATCCGTTTCGGAGCGGGACCGTCGATGAAAATCGCCTACGCGGACCCGCCCTATATCGGCTGCGCGCATCTCTACCGCGACCATCCCGACTATGCCGGCGAGGTCGATCATGCGCGCCTGATAGAGCGGCTGGAGCGCGACTATGACGGCTGGATTTTGCACGCCGCCGCGACGCCGCGCTCCGTCGCGACGCTCGCGCCTTTGGTCGAGCGGACGGGCGCGCGGTGGATGGCCTGGGTGAAGGGATTTGCCGCGTTCAAGCGCAATATCCCTGTCGCCTTTGCGTGGGAGCCGGTCATCGTGAAGGCCGCGCGAAAGCCTGTCGTCAGCAAGCGGCTGGTGATGCGGGACTGGATTCAAGAGAGCATCACGCTTCGCCGTGGCCTCACTGGCGCGAAGCCCGAAGCGGTCTGCCATTGGGCGTTCGAGATGGTCGCCGCGCGCCCCGAAGACACGCTCGACGACCTGTTTCCCGGTAGCGGCGCGGTCGCGGAAGCATGGCGCACATGGCGTCTCAAATTCGCATTGCCGGACGAGCCAGCAGCGCGGGTCGCGGCATCCATCGGTGTGCAGAATCAGGCAGCGGATGGAGCAGAACCGTGAAGGCAGGAAGCGGAGAAAGGGCCGAAGGAGCGGAGGGCAAGATAAAGGAAACCGGCACTAGGTCGGCCGGATTTCTGAAATTGTTGTTGTCTGCACACTGGTTAGATGGTCCGCGAGCGGCACCATGCCTTTTGATCCCGCGTGCCGCGAGCTTGCGCAAAGCCTTGGCCTTGCTGAGTTTCGACCGGCACCATGACCGCCGAACGCCCGATTTTCCTGATTTTTGGCCGGAGGCGCGTCCATGAGCGCCGACGACGAAAACCGCTTCCGACCGAGGCCCGGCCGCATCCGATCCGACGCACGCGCGGGCAAGACCAAGAGCTTTCTCACGCAGGCGAAGAAGATCGCGCGCCAGCACAGCACCGCGTCATCCAGATCGTCGCCGCGTCCAGGGAAGACCGCGACGACCAAGGGCGGCAAGGGCGCGCGCTCGGCCAAGGGACCGGGCGTCCGGCGCGGGCGTGGCGCGGCCTTCGTTCGCGCCCGCACCCTGTCGGGCGGCTGGCGTCACAGCGCGCCCGGAATGCGCCGCGTCGTCGTCAAGACCCGCTACGTCAAGGATGCCGGCAGGAACGGAAGGGCGGCCGCTCATCTGCGCTATATCCAGCGCGACGGCACGTCGCGCGATGGTGAGCGCGGGCAACTCTATTCGGCGACCGAGGACCGCGCCGATGGTGCGGCCTTCCTTGATCGCGGCAAGGACGACCGCCACCAGTTCCGATTCATCGTCTCGCCGGAGGACGGCGCGGACCTGTCGGACCTGACAGCCCATACCCGCGACCTCATGCGTCAGGTGGAGGCCGACCTTGGCACGAAACTGGATTGGGTCGCGGTCAATCACCACAACACCGGCCATCCCCATGTGCATGTCATCGTGCGCGGCAAGGACGACCTGGGCGAGAACCTTGTCATCAACGGCGACTATCTCGCCAACGGCATCCGCGAGCGGGCGAGCGAATTGACCACGCTGGAGCTTGGCCCCGTCACCGAGATCGAGCAGACCCGCAAGCTGTCAGCCGAAATCGACCAGGACCGTTTCACCCGCATCGACCGGGCGATGGTCGAGGAAGCCGACGATAGGTTCCTCGACCTTCGCCAAGAGCCGGCAGAGCCGCGCCGCCAGTTCAATCGCACGCTGCGCCTGCGCCGTCTCGCCAAGCTGGACAAGATGGGGCTTGCGACCGAGCACGCGCCGGGCGTCTGGGAGTTGAGCGAGCGGATGGAGCCGACCTTGCGCGAGATGGGCGAGCGCGGCGACATCATCCGCAACATGCACAGGGCGTTAAAGGCCGATGGCTTGGAGCGCGATCCGCTGACTTTCCAAATCCATGACGGGCCGCCGGAAAAGCCCATCGTCGGCCGCATGGTCGATAAATATCTGTCCGACGAGCTGGGCGAGAACCTGACCGTTGTGGTGGACGGGATCGACGGCCGGACGCACCATGTCGCCGGCATCGACCCGGCCCGCGTCGAGGATGCGCGTATCGGCAGCGTCGTCGAGATCGGCCCGGCTGACACCGCGCCGCGCCCACCCGGAAGGACCGGGGCCGGGACTACGAGCTGGAGCTGGGGATTTAGAAGAACGGAGAGAGGTCATGAACAAGCTTCCCATTGTCGTCGATCATGCGACTGGAATGCCCATACCAAGGGAATCGGCCATCACGCAGTTAGGGACTGCCGACTGGTATCGCGGCGGTGGCCGCGCAATCAGGCAATTCAAGACCGGGGACTTCTTCCTTGGTCGCTCCGACAAGGGCGAGCCGGTGGGCCTTCGCGACGACCGGCATGTGCTCATCACATCCGGCACGCGTGGCGGCAAAGGCGTCTCCGTCATCGTCCCCAATCTTTGCATGTGGCCGGGGTCGGTCGTGGTGATCGACCCGAAAGGCGAGAATGCCATGGTCACGGTACGCAGGCGCGCTTTTGGATCGGAGTATTGCGACGGGCTCAGACAGATGGTCCGGGTGCTCGATCCATTCGGCGTCACGCGTCTGCCCAGGAAAGACATGGCCTCGTTCAACCCGCTGGACGCACTTGATCCAGCGAGCGAGGAATCCATCGACGACGCAGCGCGGATTGCAGACGCGCTGATCGTCTCGGAGAAATCAAGCGATCCGTTCTTCGACGAATCTGCACGGGCCTTTGCCAAGTTCGTGATGCTGCATGTCCGGACCTCGCCGGACTACGCGCCGCATGAGCGCAACCTCATTACCTGCCGGGCTCTGATCATGGCGGGCGATGCAAAGGCGGCAAAGCTGGCCGCGCTCAACAATTCAAAAAACCCGCCGTCCGGCTTCGCGCTCCTGTTCGATGCCATGAAGCGCAATACAGCATTCAATGGTGTGATCGCACGCGGCGGCGCGATGCTGGCGCATATGGAAGAGTCTTCGCCCCGTCTGTTCGGCTCCGTCGCACAGGTGGCGCGAACCAACACCGATTTTCTGGACAGCCCTGCGATGGCGCGCGTCCTGCAATCCTCGAACTTCAGGCTCAGCGAGCTGAAAACCAACCCCAAATCCGTGATGCGTGCTTACGAGAAACGCATCGCCGGGCTGGAGCGACAGGCACTGGTCCTGCGTGAGAAGTCGCAGAACGCTTCTCAGCCGAAACAGCCATTCGATGAACTGTTCGAACTCGCGATCAGGTTTCTTGCAAACCCTTGGAATCTCTGGAGATCAGGAAAAATGGAGCACAGAAATATGGTGCTGCGACTGACTTTTGCGGAGCGTTTGTACTACTGCGCGAAAGATGGATTTCGAACCCCGAAAACCACCTTTCCATTCAGTATCTTGAGCGATCTTCGCGCGGCGTTTGAGCAAATGGCGGATGGGGTGAGATTCGAACTCACGGTGGGCTTGCACCCACGGCGGTTTTCAAGACCGCTGCCTTAAACCACTCGGCCACCCATCCGGTTCGCGGACGCGGCACGTTATTGCAATCCTCCGCCGGAGCGTCAACGCGGGAGAGGCCAAATGCCCGGCGGGACAGGGAGCCGGGCCTCAAATCCAAGGCGCAAGCGGGATGATGTGCGCCGGGGCGGGCCGGATCGGAACAGATAGACCAGAATGCGCGTCAGGATGCCATGTGTCCGGCAGCATGCGCCGCCTGCCACCACTCCTCGATGACCTGCGTGTCCGCCCGCATCTTGACCGCGTCCGGGGCGAACTGCCCCCACGCCTCGCGATGCTTCTCGGATACCGTTGTCAGCACCGGCACGCCGGCGGCGATGGCCGCCTGGAACGCCGCGGCAAGGCCGCCGCCCTGGGCCTCCAGCTTGCCGAACTTGCTCAGCACCACAAGATCGCTGTCCGCAATCTGATCCAGCAGCGTGGCGCAGGCGCTGGCCACGCCCTCGCCGTCGAGATGGCAGGTGGTGTGCGCCGGCGGCGTCTCCAGATACATCAGAAAGCTTTTGCCGGTGGCGATGTCGCGCAGCAGGCCGGCCGTACAGGTGCGATCGGGCAGGGCATGAGCCTCGCCGATCAGGCCGACGACTTTCGCACCGCCGTCGCGCCATTCGGCCGCCTTGGCGGCGAACAGATGCTGGATCGCGAAACTGTCCGGCCCGATTACGGTGCCGACGGGTACTGAGGCGAGGGTCATCTCATCGTCCTGCAGTCAAGGAAACATACATTGAGAATGACTCTTCCGGCGTCGCGCTTCAATATGAATTGACCTCTCGATTCGCCGCGCCGGTGCCGGGGAGGCACCGGGACGGGTTCCGGAACCCTTGACCGGGACGGGTTCTGGAACCCTTGAGAACCTTTGGTTTACCAACTTGGCCATCCCCCATTTCGCGGTGGGTGACTATGGTTTATGATCCGCAACTGTCTTGGGGACCGCGGCCGTGCCGGCCAGGGTGATTTCGTGTCGGGATCGAATGGGGTTGATCAATCAAGCGGCCGTGCGTCGCAGCCAGCAATTTGCGGGTCTTGCCTGCGCCTGCCTGCTGTTGGCCAACTGCTCGTCGGGCAATCTGGCCAGCCGGGTCGATCCGAAATACGGCGTATCCTCCAGCCCGCGCGTGGTCGAATTCGGTGAGCCGGTGCCAAAGGGCGGCGGCACCTATCGCGTCGGCAAGCCCTATGTGGTGGCCGGCCGCACCTACGTCCCCCAGGAAAATCCGAACTACCGCGCCGAGGGCATCGCGTCCTGGTACGGCGATAATTTTCACGGCCGCCTGACGGCCAACGGCGAGGTCTTCGACATGACCTCGCTCACCGCCGCGCATCCGACACTGCCGCTGCCGTCCTATGCCCGCGTCACCAACCTCGCCAACGGCAAGTCGGTGATCGTGCGGGTCAACGATCGCGGCCCCTATCACGGCAACCGCCTGATCGACGTTTCCAATACCGCGGCGCGGCTGCTCGAATTCCGGCACAACGGAGTCGGCCGCGTCCGCGTCGAATATGTCGGCCGCGCGCCGCTCGACGGCTCCGACGACCGCCAGTTGATGGCGACCCTGCGCACCGGGGAGCCGGCGCCCGCGCCGTCCGCCGTGCGGGTGGCCTCCGCGCGACCGTTCATTCCGGAAGCGGCGACGGCGCCGTCCCGCGGCGTGCCGCGCGGCGATATTCCGCTGCCCGAAGGCCGCCCCTATACGCTCGGCAACACCACCGCCGACGTCGCCTCCGCCGGGGTGTCCGAAGTGTCCGCGTCGCGGGTGGCGCGGGCCGGGGGACAGCGTTACGAGCGCGTCGTTCCGGTGGCGGCCGATGAGGCCGATGCGCCGCCATTGAGCCGGAACCGCGGCGGCTTCAGCCTGGCGTCCGGTCGCGGGCTTTACTGACGCCGTCTCAGCAGAAAATATCCGCACAGCGCGATCGGGATCGCCAGCGCGATCCACGACAGCGCATTCCACAGGCCGTCGCCGACCAGCGCGGCGACGAGGCCGATCAGGCTCAGCACGCCGATCAATAACGGCATCGCGAAAATCCGGCCGTTGGTCTGGCGGCGCTGAATCGGCATCGGCTTCATGGCGTGTGAACCGGATGGTGGTCGGCGGCGGACGCATCGACGACGACCCGTTCGACGCTCAATCCGGATTTCCTGCGCCGCAGCCACAGATAAAGCCCGGTGATTAGGATGACGATGGTGATGATGTCGAGGATCGCCCAGATGATCTTCAGCGGCATGCCGCCATAATCGCCGAAATGCAGCGGTTGCGACAGCAGCAGCGTCGCCACATACCATGGCAGGTGGCGGCTGTCGGTCAGCGCGCCGGTCTCCGCGTCGACCAGCGCCGGCTTGAGCAGCTTCGCCGTCAGCGGGGCGTTGCCGCGCATGAACACCGCATAGTGGCTCTTGCTGCTGAAGATCGAGCCGGGAAAGGCGACGAAGGCGGGCGTCATGTCCGGCTCGGCCTTGATCGCGACCTTCACGGCCGCGTCGATCGATGTCGGATTGGCCACCAGCGGCCGGTCCTTGTATTGCGCCGTCATCTCAGCGAGCTGGCCGAACTGCCAGATCTTGATAACGAGTTCGGCCCAGGTGTTGATGACGCCGGTGAAGCCGACCACCAGCATCCACATCACCAGCACGATGCCGGTCAGGTTGTGGACGTCGAGCCAGCGCACCACGCGCGGCCGGTCGCGGCGATAGGCGCCGAACGGCAGCTTGCGCATGGCCGGGGCATAGACGACGATCCCCGAGACGATCGCGACGCAGAACAGAATGCCCATCAGGCCGAGAAACAGCTTGCCGGGCAGGCCGGCGAACATGTCGGTGTGCAGCTTGAGCATGATCGAGGTGAAGCGCCCGGAAAGGTCCGGCGCATCGAGATAGGCGCCGGTGTGGGCATCGACGCGGATGAGCCGGTTGTCCGCCGGATTGTCGGTGATGGATTTGCCGATGCTCACCATCATCGCGTTGGCATCATCGGGGTCCCAGATCAGGAAATGAGGGACATAGCCGGGATCGCGCGACAGGCCGTTGCGGACCACGAGATCGAGATCGGCCGCCGGCGTGCCGACCGGCACTTTTTCGGCCTGCACGCCTTCATGCAGGAGATCGTCGATCTCGTGATGGAAGATCAGCGGCAGGCCGGTGATGCACAGCATCAGCATGAACACGGTGCAGACGATGCTGGACCATTTGTGGACCCAGCCCCATCTCCGCAGTGACTTGCTTCCTCCCGCCATTCCTAGTTCCAGCTGTATTTCAGGGTGCCGAGAACGGTGCGCGCCGTGCCGAGGCCGCAATAGTTCAGGCCGCCCTGACAGGACGTCACATAGTACTTGTTGCCGAGGTTGGTGGCGTTGATCTGGGCCTTCCAGCCCTTGAGATCAGGCCGCGCATACGCAAGATCGTAGCTCACCGACGCATCGAACAGCGTGTAGGACGGGATGTAGATGGTGTTGGCGAAGTCGCCGTAGTTCTCGCCGACATAGCGCACGCCGGCGCCGAGACCGAGGCCCGCCAGCGCGCCATCGTGCCAAGTGTATTTGCCCCACAGCGACGCCTGTTCGCGATTGACGTTCGGCAGGTATTTGCCGACGTTCCCCGCCAGGCTCTTGGTCACGACCGGATCGAGGTGGCTGTAGCCGGCCACGATCTCGAATTCGCGCGTGACGTTGCCGCGCAGTTCGAATTCGTAGCCGCGAACGCGCGCCGCGTCGGTCTGCACATAGGTCATGCCTTGCGTGTTGGGATCCCCGGTCAGGACATTCTGCTGGACGATCTCGAACAGCGCAGCGGTGAACATCAGGTTGGTGCCCGTGGGCATGAACTTGATGCCGATTTCCTTGCCTTCGCCGGTGGTCGGCTTGAAGGTGTTGCCGTAGATGTCCGCGCCGGGATTCGGCACGAACGATGTCGAGTAATTGGCATAAGGCGACAGGCCGAAGTCGAACAGATAGTTGAGGCCGACGCGCCCGGTCGCGGCGTTGTCGGAGCGCTGATACCGGCCGGGCAACGGGAAGAACGCTACGCTGGTCATCTCCGATGAGGCCCAGTCCTGCCGCCCGGTCAGCGACAGCGTCCAGTGGTCGAACTTGATCTGGTCCTGCGCGTAGAGCCCGGCCTGCTCCAGCTTGGTATTCATGTTGATGTAGGGGAACAGCGCGCTGGCCGGCGGCACGACAAAGGTGCCGTAGACCGGATTGAACACGTCGATCGGAAAATAGTTGCTGGCATCGCCGGCAAGTCGGCTGTCGTTTGAACTGCGCGAATTCTGGTAATCGAAGCCGACAAGAACCTTGTGGGTCAGGAGGCCGGTTCTGAAGTCGATCTGGGCCTGATTGTCGACGGCAAGATTACTGGCCGTTGCCTTGGTGTAGATCGGCGTCCGCAGGAAGTATCTGTTATTGAGAAAATAGTCGCCGCGAAACGCCTGCATGTCCATCGTCACGTCCATGTAACGAAGGTTCTGGCGCACCTGCAGATTGTTGTCGAAGCGATGCTCGAATTCGTAGCCGATGGCGCCTTGTTCGAGCTTGTAGCGGTCGTGCGCGGGCTCGCCGAGATAACGGCTGTACGGAATCCGGCCGTAGGGATTGGGCAGCAGCGTCGCCTCGCCGGGCACGTATTGCTGATAACCCTTGTTGTCGATCTTCTGGTAGTGCGCGAGGACCGTGAAACTGGTGTCCATCGACGGCCGCCAGGTCAGGCTCGGCGCGATGAACAGCTTGTTGTCCTGCACGTAATCGATCTGGGTGTCGCTCTTCCGCGCGAGGCCGACGAGGCGGTAGAGAAACTCGCCGTTCTTGTCGACCGGACCGCCGATATCGAACGCGCCCTGAATGCGGTCGAACGAGCCGAACGTACCTTCGACCTCATAATGCGGCGTCGCCGTCGGCCGCTTGCTGACCATGTTCAGCAGGCCGCCGGGATCGGACTGTCCGTAAAGCCCGGAGGAGGGACCTTTGAGAACCTCGATGCGCTCGAGGCCATAGGTTTCGATGCGCGGCACCGCGAACAGCACGGTGTCGGCCGGAATGCGCAGGCCGTCCAGATAGCGCGGCGCATCGAAGCCGCGAATCTTGACGGAATCGAAGAAGGCATTGGCGTTGAAGGCTTCGAGCGAGAGGCCCGGCGTATAGCGCAGCGATTCAGAGAGGGTCTGCGCGCCCTGCGCCTGGATCTGGTCGCGGGTCACGACCGAGATGGATTGCGGGGTCTCGAGGATCGGCGTGTCGGTCTTGGTCGCGGTGGCGCTCTGATGGGCGAGAACGCCGTTCACCGGTCCCCGCGCCGTTTCCCGGGCCTCCGCCGGCGCGGGCTGGACCTGAACCTGCCGGGGTGTGGGGGCGGTATTGGCCGGGCGTCGCGGCCGCGCGCGCTGTCCCGCGACCCGGACTTCGGGGAGCGATGTCGCGGCCTGCCTGTCCGCCGGCGGTTCGGGGCTTTGCGCAAGCGCAGGCGCAAGATGCAGGCCGCCAATCACGGCGGCTCCCAGCATTCCCTTCACCGGCGTGCGCAAGATTGCCGTTAAACTCCGTCGCCGCATGGCAGAATCCCCATCAGTCGCTGTTTCAGCCCTGGTGGGAGAAAGCAGATTTGATCAGCCGCCGCCTTTGTGGACGCGCAGAAATCCTTTGATCGTGCGTTGATGCTTTCAAAGGTGGCTGCGATGGCGAACCGGTGCGTCATTTCGGACGCAGTTCGTCGGGGTTCAGGACGACAGTGGGGTCCGGCACAGACTCGGTGCGGAGCCGAAATGCTTGCGGAACGCGGTCGCGAAGTTGGCGGGGCTGGCGTAGCCGACAAGATCGGCAGCCTCGGTGACGGTCATGTTCTGATGCACGAGCGCCTCGCGCGCGATCTCGAGCCGCCGGGTCCTGAGATAGTCGATGGCGCTGACGCCATAGGCGGCCCGGAACCGGAGGTTGAACGAGCGGTGGCTGGTGCCCGCCCGCCGCGCCAGTTCCGCGATGGTCCAGGGATGGCGCAGATCGGCGTCCATCAGGTTCTTTGCCGCCTGCAGGCGCGCCCGTTTGTTGTCGGCCGGATTGTGCAGTTCGACATCGTGGCGCAATGCGAACAAAGCCCGCACCAGCAGCTCGGTCGCCTGCGCGCTCATGAGCAGCGTCGCCCCGGGCCCGTTGAGCGACGGCGAGATGATTTCAGCCGCGATGGCCTGAATGCGCGGCGGCGCCTGAACCGAAAACGGGAACAGGGGCCGGTCCGTCGCCTTGAACAGGTCGTGGAAATCCTGCGCCAGACCCAATTGCTCGATCGAGGACAAGGGGAAGGCGGCTCCCACAGCCTTGATCGGGCCGCGCGGAGCCTCGCCAAGGCAAGGGGTCGGCGCGCGGACCGCCATGCCCAGCAATCGGTTCTCGGCGTAGCGAATCTTTTCCGGGCCGTCGCGCGCGCTGCTCTCGCCGGTCCCCTGAAGGACCACGGTCATATAGAAGCCGGGCTTCATGATCCCGCGGGTGCGCAAGTCCATGGGCAACTGCAGTTCTCCCGGATGAAGCGCGCAGCCGGGAAACTCCAGCCACACCATCCGATCGGAAAACGTATCTGCGACCGGCCGATTGTCGCGATCGACAATGGCGTATTGATCGATGAAACGGTCGTAGATATGCGGCATCGGGCCTGTCGGTCGGGGGTGGTTGGGTCCACCAATATGAAGATACCGCCCCGACGCCTCAACCGTGTGTCCGCCACTTTAGAGGGATTTGAAACGGGAGAGGGATTTGAAACGGGGAGGCGTCGGCAACCGGACGCCTCATCCCGCTTCCCGAACCTCGTTGAGAAATGCGATCAGCGCGGCGTTCACCTCGTCGGGCCGTTCCTGCTGGATCCAGTGTCCCGCGCCCTCGATGATGAGCTTCCGCCTCAGGTCCGGCAGCACCCGTTCCATCTCCGTCACCCGCTTGCCGCCGAGGATGCCGGTGACCACCGCATCCTTCGCGCCGGCGATGAAGATCGCCGGCTGACGGATTTGCGCGCCGTGCCACGGCGCGGTCAGGTCCCAGTTGCGGTCGATGTTGCGATACCAGTTCAGGCCGCCGCGGAACCCGGTCCGGCGGTAGATTTCGACCACGCGGGCAAGGCCGTCCTCGCTGACCCAGTCGGGGCGGGGGCGGGCCTTCGCCGGGTCACCGAGAAAGCCGTGCTCGCCTTTGACGAACAGCGACGACACCCCGCCGAAGGTGATCGCGCGCATGGTGAAATCGACGTCGCGCTCGAATTCGGCCTCCGCCACCCCCGGGGTCTGGAAATACTGCCAGTAGAAATCGGAAATACCGCTGTTGGCCAGCGCGTCGAGCGGCCGTTCTTGGCCGCGCCATGGCGGCGGCACGCTGAGCCCGCCCACCGCGGTAAAGAGATCCGGCCGGAACAGCGCGGCATGCCACGCCACCGGCGCGCCCCAGTCGTGGCCGATGATGATCGCCCGGGTCTCCCCCAGCGCCGCCACCAGCGCCACCATGTCGCCGACCAGATCGAAGATCGAATAGGCGTCGATATCGTCCGGCGCGGAGGTGCGGCCGTAGCCGCGCATGTCGGGGGCCACCACGCGGAAGCCGGCGGCGGCGATGGCCGGGATCTGGTGCCGCCACGAATCCGACAGTTCGGGCCAGCCGTGGCACAAGAGCACCAGCGGCCCCGCGCCCTGTTCGGTGATGAACATCTCGATGCCGTTGGCGGCGATCATCCGGGACGACATCGGTTGTGGCCTCTTTTCGGCAGGGTGGATATCCGGGCGTGACGTTGTTTGGTAGTATGCCGCCTGTTACAAGGCCATCCCCAGGGAACGACGCATGGCCGCCATTCAACCCCATTTCCGGATTCGCACAAACCCGCCGGGCTGGCTCCGCCGTCTGGCCGCGGTAGCCGTGGTGGCGGCGGTGGCCCTCGGCGGCATTGCGCAGGCCGCCAACAACAGCGTGCAGGGCGCGAAAAAGGACGACGGCTACGACACCGACGCCCCGACCGCGATCCTGATCGAGGCCCGGACCGGGAGCATCCTGTTCGAGAAGAACGCGGACGAACTGCGCGCGCCCTCCAGCATGATGAAGCTGATGACGGTGGAGGTGGTGTTCGACGCCCTCACCAGGGGCGAGATCAAGCTGACCGACGAATTCAAGATCAGCGAACATGCCTGGCGCAAGGGCGGCGCGCCGTCCGGCGGTTCCACCATGTTCGCCGCCATCCACAGCCGCGTCAGCATCGACAACCTGCTCCACGGCGCGGTGATCCAGAGCGGCAACGATTCCTGCATCGCGCTGGCCGAGGGATTGTCCACCACCGAAGCCGCTTTCGCCGAGCGCATGACCAAGCGCGCCCGCGAACTGGGACTGGTGAGATCGACCTTCGCCAATTCCAACGGCTTGCCCGATCCCGGCAACAGGATGACGGTCCGCGAGCTCGCCATGCTGGCGCGCCACATCATCCTGACCTATCCGGAATTCTACAAGCTGTTCGGCGAGCGCGAATTCACCTGGAACAAGATCCGGCAGTTCAACCGCAATCCGCTGCTGACGATGCTGGAGGGCGCGGACGGCCTCAAAACCGGTTTTACCAAGGAAGGCGGCTACGGCCTCGTCGGCTCGGCGGTGCAGAATGGGCTGCGCCTCATCGTCGTGGTCAACGGCGTGGAAGCCGCCGACGAGCGCGCGCAGGAGGCCAAGAAGCTGCTCGAATGGGGCTTCCGTAATTTCGAGGCGCGCACATTGTTCGCGGAGAACCAGACCATCGGCTATGCGCGGGTGTTCGGCGGCGAGAGCCGCTCGGTGAAGCTCACAAGCCCGGAGCCGGTCAAGGTGATGGTGCAGCGGAACGGCAACGACAAGTTGCTGGCGCGTATCGTCTACACCGGGCCGGTGCGCGCGCCGGTCGCGGCCGGCCAGAAGGTCGGGCTGCTCAAGGTCTGGCGCGGCGGCAACATCGCGCTGGAAACGCCGCTCTACGCCGCCGAAGCCATCCCCACCGGAACGATGACCCGGCGCGCGGTTGATGGCGCGAGCGAGCTCATGATCGGCCTGTTCCGCGCCGGCGTCGAGAAACTGTGACCATGACGCAGCCCACCGCCGTGCCGACCGCCTCCCGTGGCCGCTTCATCACGTTCGAAGGCGGCGAGGGATCGGGCAAATCGACCCAGATCAAGCGGCTGGCGGACCGCCTCAACGCGGCGCGGCTGCC
Source organism: Bradyrhizobiaceae bacterium (assembly GCA_020544565.1). Classification (GTDB taxonomy): domain Bacteria; phylum Pseudomonadota; class Alphaproteobacteria; order Rhizobiales; family Xanthobacteraceae; genus Afipia. Next base: position 1,152,784 of record CP078014.1, on the reverse strand, counting down.
GGCCATCGTCACCCGCGAGCCGGGCGGCTCGGCCGGGGCGGAGATCATCCGCCATGTGGTGCTGTCGGGCATGGGGCGGATGCTCGGGCCGGAAACCGAGTCCCTGCTGTTCGCCGCCGCCCGCGACGACCATGTCAGCGAGCTCATCGCGCCGGCGCTGGCGCGGGGCACCTGGGTGCTGTGCGACCGCTTCACGGATTCGACGCGGGTCTATCAGGGCGAGGTCGGCAAGGTCGATCCCAGGCTGATCCGCGCCATGGAGCGCGTCACCATCGGCGACCTCAAGCCCGACCTGACCCTCCTTCTCGACGTGCCGGTGGCGGTCGGCCTCAAGCGCGCCGCCGCCCGTCGCGGGACTGAGGCCGCCGACCGCTTCGAGAGCGAGGCCCTGAGCTTCCACGAAAAGCTGCGCGCGGCCTATCTGAAGGTCGCCCGGGACGAACCTAAGCGCTGCGTCGTGATCGACGCCGATGCCGATCCCGATACGGTCGCGGCGCGGATCTGGACGGCGCTGCGTGACCACCTGTTTGCCGTCGCCGCTCCCCGCGAAAGTGCCAAGGCATGAGCGCGCGATCCACCGATACCGACCTGACGATCCGCGCGCCGCGCGAGACCACGGCGCTGTTCGGCCACCATGACGCCGAGCAGACGCTGCTCGCCGCCTATCGCAGCGGACGCATTCCCCATGCCTGGCTGATCGGGGGGCCGCAGGGTATCGGCAAGGCGACGCTGGCCTATCGCATGGCGCGGTTCGTGCTCACCCATGGCGATCCGTCGGTGGCCGCGGTGCAAAGCGCCGCCGACCTTCATGTCGGCGAGGACGATCCGGTGGCGCGACAGGTCGCGGGCGGCAGCCATGGCGGCCTGTTGACGCTGGAGCGCAGCGTCAACGACAAGGGGACGATGCGCACCGTCATCACGGTGGACGAATCGCGCGAGACCATCGGTTTCTTCGGCTCGACGGCGGCAGTGGGTGGCTGGCGCGTCTGCGTCGTCGATACCGTCGACGAGCTCAACGCCAACGCCGCCAACGCGCTGCTGAAGATCATCGAGGAGCCGCCGGAGCGGGCGCTGTTCCTGCTGGTCAGCCACACGCCGGCGCGGGTGATGGCCACCATCCAGTCGCGCTGCCGCAAGCTGCCGCTGCGGCCACTCGACACCGACGACGTGATCGCGGCCGCCGCCGAAGCCACGGGATTGGCGCGCGACGCGGCGCTGCGCGACGCCGCCGCCATGGCGGAGGGCAGCGTGTCCCGCGCGCTGACGCTGATGGGCGGCGAGGCGCTCGGCCTGCACCAGCGTACGCTCGACATGCTCAACCGGCTGCCGCAGGTCGATCCGCGCGCGCTGCATGCGCTCGGCGATGCGCTGGGCCTCAACGATCGCGTCGGCTTGCGCACCTTCGTCGATACCGTCGATCGCTGGCTGACCGGGCATCTGCATGCGCCGGACGTGGGCGCGAACCTGCCGCGCCTTGCACGGCTCGCCGAGGTATGGGAAAAGATCAACCGTGCCGCGCGCGATACGGAAAGCTTCAATCTGGAGCGGAAACCTCTGGTTTTCTCGGTTTTCAACATGCTCGCGGAAGCGGGCGCGGGTCACCCGCCGCAGGCGCGATAAACAGGACAATCGCCGGCTTGGCAGCGCCTCCTCAAGCGAATGCGATGCTGTCGGCTTCGACATGACATGACTGGAAAAGCGTGATGGCCAAGAAAGCCAAGACCACCGCCGCGAAGACGAAAAAGAAAGCCGCCAAGCCTGGCTTGAAAAAGGCCGGCGCGAAAAAGGCTGTTGTGAAAAAGGCTGTCGCGAAAAAGGCGGGTTCGAAAAAAACTGCTGCGAAAAAAGCCGTTGCCAAGACAGCCGTCAAGACAACCGCGCCGGCGAAGAAGCCCGCGGCCAAGCCTGCCAAGAAGGTGACAAAGACGGCGACCAGGAAAGCGGTGAAGGCTCCGGTCAAAAAGACTCCCGTCAAAAAGGCCGTCAAGACAACCGCGAAGAAGGTCGTGCGCAAAACGGTCGGGAAGGGCGCGACAGCGCCTGCCGCCAAGGGCAAGACGCCTGCGCGCGCCCCGTCGGCGGCCACGGTCAAACCGGCCACTGCGTCCGTGACCAAGGCCAAAGCGGCCAAGCCGGTCGCCGCCCCGGTGAAACAGCCGGCCGTTGCTCCGGTGACAAAGCCAGCTGCGCCGAAAACGGAATCGACCGCCACATCCGCCCCGACCACATCCGTGCCACCTGCCGTCCCGGCCGCACCCGTCTCGCCTGCATCTGTCCCGGCTGCATTCGTGCCGACCGTATCCGTCCGGGCGAAGCGGCTGTCGCTGCCGTTCGGTGCCGCCGCGAAGCCCGCGCCAGCGAGCGCGCCGCGTCGGCCGGCACAGCAGCCTGCCGCGAAACCGGCGACACCGGCAGCGGATGCGGCCGCCCGCAACACGTTCTACATCACCACCGCCATCGCCTATCCCAACGGCGCGCCGCATATCGGCCACGCCTATGAGGCGATCGCCACCGACGCGCTGGCCCGCTTCCAGCGTCTCGACGGCAAGGACGTCTTCTTCCTGACCGGCACCGACGAGCACGGCCTGAAGATGATCCAGACCGCCGAAAAGGAGAACATGACTCCGATGGCGCTGGCGACGCGCAACGCCGCGCGCTTCAAGGAGATGGACGAACGCCTCGACGTGTCGTTCGACCGTTTCATCCGCACCTCCGAGCGCGAGCATCACGACTCCACCCGCGAGATCTGGCGGCGCATGGTTGCCCGCGGCGACATCTATCTCGACAGCTATGCCGGCTGGTACTCGGTGCGCGACGAAGCCTATTACGCCGAGGACGAAACCACCGTTGGCGAGGACAACGTGCGGCGCGGGCCGCAGGGCACGCCGGTGGAGTGGGTGGAGGAGCGGAGCTATTTCTTCCGGCTTTCGGCCTATCAGGACAAATTGCTCGCGCTGTACGCGAACCAGCCCGATTTCATCGGGCCGGACGTGCGCCGCAACGAGGTCGTCTCCTTCGTCAAGAGCGGGCTGAAGGACCTGTCGATCTCGCGCACCACCTTCGACTGGGGCGTGAAGGTGCCGCAGGACGAGGAGCACGTGATGTATGTGTGGGTCGATGCGCTGACCAACTACATCACCGGCGTCGGCTTCCCCAACGAGAACGATCCGAACTGGCGCTACTGGCCGGCGGACGTGCACATCATCGGCAAGGACATCATCCGCTTTCACGCGGTGTACTGGCCCGCGTTCCTGATGTCGGCCGGCATTCCGGTGCAGAAGCGCGTCTATGCCCACGGCTTCCTGTTCAACCGCGGCGAGAAGATGTCGAAGTCGGTCGGCAACGTGGTCGATCCGTTCAATCTCGCCGATCAGTACGGCGTCGATCAGTTGCGCTATTTCCTGCTGCGCGAGGTGCCGTTCGGACAGGACGGCAATTACAACCACGAAGCCATCGTGGCGCGCACCAACGCCGACCTCGCCAACGATTTCGGCAATCTGGCGCAGCGCTCGCTGTCGATGATCGCGAAACAGCACGCCGGCGTGCTGCCGCAGCCGGGCGATTTCAGCGCCAGCGACAAGGCCATTCTCGCCATGGCGGACGGCATGCTGGTGCAGGCCCGCACCGCGATGGCGACCCAGCAAATCCATCAGGCGCTCAACGCCATCTGGGCGGTAGTGGCCGAAGCCAACCGCTACTTCGCGGGCGAAGCGCCGTGGGTGCTGGCCAAGACCGATCCCGCGCGCCAGAAGACGGTGCTCTACGTCACCGCCGAGGTGGTGCGCCAGATCGCCATTCTGGCCCAGCCGGCCATGCCTGCGGCCTGCGCCAAGCTGCTCGATCTTCTTGCTGTCGCACCGGACGCCCGCAATTTCGCGGCGCTGGCGCAGCGGATCAAGGCCGGCACGCAGTTGCCGCCGCCCGCACCGGTGTTCCCGCGCTACATCGAGCCGAGAGACGACGCAGCGGGCAATCCCTGATGCTGGTCGACAGTCACTGCCATCTCGACTTCCCGGACTTCGCCGACGATCTCGATGGCATCGTCGCGCGCGCCGCGGCGGCCGGGGTGGGGCGCATGGTCAGCATCTCGACGCGGGTGCGGCGGTTTGACGGGCTGCTGGCGATCGCGGAGCGTTTTCCCGGCGTCTACTGTTCGGTGGGGACGCATCCTCACCATGCGGACGAGGAAGACGGCATCACCGCCGATGAGCTGGTCGCGCTGACGCGGCATCCCAAGGTGGTGGCGCTGGGCGAGGCGGGGCTCGACAACCACTACACCAACGGGTCGCCGGCTGCGCAGGAGCGGGGCTTCCGCGCCCATATCGCGGCGGCGCGGGCGACCGGCCTGCCGCTGGTGATCCATACCCGCGAGGCGGACGACGCCTGCGGCCGTATCCTCGACGAGGAGATGGCGAAGGGTCCGTTCAAGGCGGTGCTGCACTGCTACACCGGCGGCCGCGAACTGGCGATGAAGGCCATCGGCCTCGGCCTGTCGATCTCGTTCACCGGCATCCTGACCTTCCGGAATTCGCAGGCCATCCGCGACATCGCCGCCGAGCTGCCGGCGGATCGCATCATGGTGGAAACCGACGCGCCGTACCTCGCGCCCGGCAAGTTCCGCGGCAAGCGCAACGAGCCGGCCTTCGTCGGCGAGACGGCGAAGGTGCTGGCCGAAACCCGCGGCGTCAGCCTTGAAGTCATCTCTCAACAAACCACGGACAACTTCTTCCGTCTGTTCGATAAAGTGTCGCGCCCGGACGCGACTGCCGCATGACCGTCACCCTCACCATTCTGGGTTCCGGCTCCTCCGCCGGCGTACCCCGTCCGGCGCTCGGTTGGGGCGCCTGCGACCCCGACAATCCGAAGAACCGCCGCCGCCGCTGTTCGCTGCTGGTGGAGAAGACGGGGGCGGAGGGCACCACGCGCGTGCTGATCGATACCTCGCCGGACCTGCGCGAGCAGTTGCTCGACGCGAACGTGGATCATCTCGACGCCGTGTTCCTGACCCACGAGCACGCCGACCAGACCCACGGCATCGACGACCTGCGCTCGGTGGTAATGCATCAGCGCCGGCGCATTCCGGTCTATCTCAACGCCTCCACCGGCAAGGACATCCTGCTGCGGTTCTCCTACTGTTTCGAGCAGGCGCCGGGCAGCGACTATCCGGCCATTCTGGAGAAGTGCGCCATCGAGGCCGGCGAGACCCGCACGATCGAAGGGAAGGGCGGCGCCCTCGCCCTGTCGGCGTTCCTGCTCCAGCACGGCAATATCCCGGCACTCGGCTATCGCATCGGCGGTGCGGCCTACACGCCGGACGTCAACGACATTCCCGAAATGAGCTGGCCGGCGCTGGAAAACCTCGATTTGTGGATCGTCGACGCGCTGCGCTATGCGCCGCATCCGAGCCATTTCTGTCTCGACGACGCGCTGTCATGGATCGCGAAATTCAAGCCGCGCCGCGCGGTGCTGACCAACCTGCATTCCGATCTCGACTACGAGGTGCTGTGCGCGAAGCTGCCGCCGGGAATCGAAGCTGGCTACGACGGCCTGCGGCTGGAGATCGCGGGGTAGGGCCACCACAATCGAACCTCCTGCCCCGGACGCGGTGCGGCGCGCAGTGCCGCTCCGCTGAGCCGGGGCCATTACGCATGCGAAGCCGGCTCCGCGCCAAACTGCAATGCAAATTCCGTTTGTTACGGTCCCGGTTCTGCGCAGCAATGTTGCACATTGCAGCGCGCCCGGGACACGCGCTGCGGCGCACTTCGATCCGTCGGCCGCGCCCCGCAACGCGACCTGGCGGCCATCGCGCCGATCGCTTTACGCCGAAATCGCCTTGGCGGAATCCACCTGCTGGCGCAGGACGAACTTCTGGATCTTGCCGGTGGAGGTTTTCGGGATCGATCCGAACACCACCGCCTTGGGCGACTTGAAGCCCGGCAGCACGCTTTTGCAGTAGGCGAGGATTTCGGCTTCGGTGGCGGTCGCGCCTTCCTTCAATTCGACGAAGGCGCACGGCACCTCGCCCCATTTCGGATCGGGCTTGGCGACCACGGCCGCGAACAGCACCGCCGGATGCTTGTAGAGCACATCCTCGACCTCCACCGACGAGATGTTCTCGCCGCCGGAAATGATGATGTCCTTGGAGCGGTCCTTGATGATGACGTAGCCGTCCTGGTCCAGCACGCCGAGGTCGCCGGTGTGAAACCAGCCGCCGGCGAAGGCTTCCTGCGTCGCCTTTTCGTTCTTGAGATAGCCTTTCATCACGATGTTGCCGCGGAACATGACCTCGCCGATGGTCTCGCCGTCGCGCGGCACCTCGCGCATGGTGTCGGGATCGAGCACGGTGACGGCTTCCTGAAGCGGATAGGGCACGCCCTGCCGGCGCTTGAGCTGGGCAAGCTGGGCGGACGGCAGATCGTTCCAGCCGGGCTGCTCGGCACAGACGGAGGCGGGGCCGTAGACCTCGGTGAGGCCGTAGACATGCGTCAGCTTGATGCCGATGCTCTCCGCGCCTTCCAGCACCGCCACCGGCGGCGCGGCGCCCGCGATCAGCCCGACCACGGGGCGGGCGGCCGCGCCTTTGGGCGCAGCGGGATCGTTGATCAGCGTGTTGTAGACGATCGGCGCGCCGCACATGTGGGTGACGCCGTGAGCCGTGATCAGCTCGAAAATCTTCTTCGGTTCGACCTTGCGCAGGCAGACGTTGACGCCGGCCACCGCCGCCAGTGTCCACGGAAAGCACCAGCCGTTGCAGTGGAACATCGGCAGCGTCCACAGATAGACCGGATGCGTGCCGAGATTGGCGGCAAGGACGTTGCTGACGGCATTGAGATACGCGCCACGATAATGGGTGACGACGCCCTTGGGATTGCCGGTGGTGCCGGACGTATAGCCGAGCGAGATGGCGTCCCATTCGTCCTGCGGCTGGAGCCAGGCGAAGTCGGGATCGCCCGACGCCACCGCCTCCTCGTATTCGATCTCGCCGATGCGCTGGCCGCCCGCAAACGCCGCGTCATCGACGTCCACCAGCAGCGGTCGCGGACCGGTCATCAGGCCGAGCGCCTCGGAAATGACGCCGGCGAATTCGGGATCGACCAGAACGATTTTGGCGCCGCCATGGTCGAGCTGGAAGGCAATGGCGGCGGCATCCAGCCGGATGTTGAGCGCATTGAGCACCGCTCCGGCCATCGGCACGGCAAAATGCGCCTCGTTCATCGCCGGAATGTTCGGCAGCATCGCCGCCACCGTATCGCCGCGCCGGATGCCCCGGGCCGCGAGAAAGGACGCGAAGCGCTTGCAGCGCTCATAGGTCTGCGCCCAGGTGTAGGTCCGGCCTTCGTAAACGGCGCTGGTCAGGGTCGGATAGACCGCCGCGCTGCGCTTGAGAAAGCTGAGCGGGGACAGCGCGACATAGTTGGCCTCGGTCTTGTCCAGGCCGGTGCTGTACTGGCCATTGTAGCGTTCCTGGCTGCCGCTCATTGTCGTCTCCCTGACTGGACCCGGGCTTCGCTTCCACGTTTGCTCCGGCGGACCTTGCCGTCAGTTTCTACAGCGGCGACCCTTGCGGTCAATCGATCATCGCGTTCGGTGACGGGGTACTTTCGATGGATGGACGGGCACGGGACGGCAGCGCAAGACTTTCGGCTCGTACATCAGATATTTCTATCATTTTATCTGGATTTCGCCTGATCTGCCTGAAATTACTCGATATAAAAATATTCCATAATATACCTTATGCGAATTACGGATATGGAGCCGGCCCGACACGGACCACACCAGACCGAACCCTTCCATCCTGCGCCGGTCCCGCCAAATCCTGCCATCGCCCCCAACTCGTGATCGGAATCCCTTGCGCACGCCCCCGCGCTCGCGCTCTCACTTCCGGATCGCATCCGCAGGATTCGCCCGATGATGCAGAGACCGAACGCCCGGCGACGGCCCGGCCGGCAGCCCGGATACAGCCGCGAGACGCGGCGCTGGATCGTGATGGTGATCGTGCTGATCGGCTCGCTCGCCATCTATGCCGTGGAGCGCTGGATGCGGACGCCCGACGCGCCCGTCATTGGCACCGCATTGGTGGTCGATGGCGACTCGCTGGTCATCGATCACACCCGCATTCGGCTGGTTGGCATCGACGCGCCCGAACTCGACCAGACCTGCCTCGATGCCGAAGGCCGCGACTGGCCGTGCGGCCGGCAGGCTTCGGCGCAATTGCGCAGCCACATCCGCAACAGGCCCCTGACCTGTCCGCGCCAGTCACTGGACCAGTTTGGCCGCGTGCTGGCGACTTGCACCCTGCCCGACGGCTCCAGCATCAACGCCTGGATGGTGGCGCAGGGCTGGGCCGTGTCATACGACCGCGCCGGGCTCTATGACGCAGAGCAGGCCGCGGCGAAGGTGGCGCGACGCGGCATCTGGGCGGGTTCGTTCGTGCAGCCGCACGAATGGCGGCGGCAGAATCCGCGCAGAGATGACGGCCGCGGCGATTGACGCACTGGTTCGTGCGCCGGCGCTCACGCCGCGCTGGCCGCACACGGCTGCGCGCGCAGATGCCGTTCGCTGGACGCGGGATATTTCTGCAGCATCAACGCCGGGCGGATCGGGCGCGCCACCAGATTGCCCTTGCAGTTCGGGCATACGCCATGAAGCACCGCCGTCGCGCAGGCGGCGCAGAAGGTGCATTCGAAGCTGCAGATCATCGCCTCCGTGCTCTCTGGCGGCAGGTCGGCGTCGCAGCACTCGCAGTTCGGCTTGAGCTTCAGCATCGGCAGTATCCTCCCGCGCGCCGTCCCGGCGTCGATCAAAACATAACATTGCAAATCGGGCCGGCACCATGGCCGGGCGGAGAGCGCCAGCCTATAATGCAAGGGACATCTCCCTGCTCCGCCGGATCAAAGCGATGATACGCATCATGCTGTCGCACGTCGTTCGCCCCGCTGTGGCGCCCTCGTCCGGGCTGGCGGCCGGCATCGTCGCCGCCCTGCTCGCCTTCGCCCAGCCCGCCGCCGCGCAGCAGGCCCCGGCCCCGAGAATGGTGGAGCGCACGGCGCAGGGCCCCTCCGCGAAAGACATCCGCATCGGTGTCTATCTGAACGTGCTGCCGGATTGCACGGCCGGCACGCTGCCGGCGATCCGGCTGGTCGCGCCGCCGGCGAATGGCACCGTCAATGTGAAGCGCGGCAAGGTGAGCGCGACGAACTACAAGCAGTGCATGGCGCTGGAAGTGCCGGGCTTCATCGCCTTCTACCGGTCAAAGGCGGATTTCGTCGGCACCGACGTGATCCTGCTGGAGGTGAAGTACCCGCAGGGCCGCACCGAGGTGCAACGGATCACCGTGAAGGTCGGCGGCGCAGGCACCGGCGGGCGGGATATCTGAGACACCCGCGCCGGTTGCATCCGTGATTCCAGCAGATCAACGCGTCAAACCAGACGATCTTGATGCTGCATCGCAGCAAAACTGACAATTTCGCGGGATTTTTATGGTCCAGGTTGCGTTTTACGGCGGAACTGTGTCGCAAAAACCATAGGACACGGCGATATACCCTGTTACAGTTCTTCAAATTTACGTGCTTTTAATATTTTGCGTTGGGGCAATTTGATGAGAAGCCTTTGTATTCTAGTTGCAGGCGTGAGCTTGGCGCTGGGGCACGCTGCCAGCGCTGAACAATTCTCCATCAACGACGCGCTCAATCAGGCTATCCGGACCAATCCCGGCGTCGGCGAGGCGGCCGCGAATCGTCGCGCGACCGAATCCGAACTGCGCCAGACCCAGAGCACCCTGCTCCCGCAGGTGCGGCTGGAGGGACGGTACGGTCCCGAAAAGTTTCGCGATTCGACAATTCCGACCCTCGTCAACAACGACAAGTGGCGGCAGGGAAACGAAAGCTCGGTGGTCGTTCGCCAACTTCTGTTCGACGGCTTCGCATCGATCCATGATATCTGGCGCCAGTCCGCGCGCGTGAACGCCGCCGCGTTCCGTGTCCGCGAGAGGACCGAGCTGATCGCGCTCGACGCCGCGGAAGCCTATGTCGATGTGGTGCGCTATCTGCGCCTCGTCGGTCTCGCCGATCAGAACGTCCGCAACCACGAGAAGATCTTCGCCAACGTCAATTCCCGCTATCAGGGCGGACGCTCCGGCGAAGGCGATCTCGAACAGGCCCGCAGCCGCGTCGAGAACGCCCGCGCCCAGCAGGCCGAATTCATCCGCAGTCTGGACGACGCCCGCTCGCGCTATCGCAAGGTCGTCGGTCTGGAGCCGGTCAATCTCCGGTTTCCCGGCCCCCTGCCGGCCATGCCGCGATCCAAGGATGAAGCTCTGGCCGCAACCCTGCGGATGAATCCGACGCTGCTCGCCGCCGGCGCGGACGCCGACGCCGCGAAATCGGCCTTCCGGGTGACCGATGGCGCGTTCGTGCCGACGGTGGCGCTCGAAGGCCGCGCGGCCAAGTACGACAACACCTATCCCTACAACGGCACCAAGCACGAGGATTACACCGGCAAGGTGGTGGTGTCGTGGGACATCTTCCGCGGCGGCCAGGACGTGTGGCGCCGGTCGGAAATGGCCGAACGCTATACCCAGGCGGCGCTCGCCAAGTCCCGCCTCCAGCGCGATGCTCTCGAGTCGATCGACAAGGCTTGGGCGGCGCGCACCATCACCGCCGACAAGATCTCGGCGCTGGCCCGGCAGCTTCAGGCCGACAAGAAGACCATCGCGGCCTATCAGAAGGAATACGAACTCGGCCAGCGCTCGCTGATCGACCTCCTGAACGCCGAAAACGAATTCTTCAACGCCTCGGTGTCGCTGACCTCGTCGCGCGGCGTTCTGGTTTTCGCCGACTATCAGCTTCTGGCCGCCATGGGCGTCCTGCTGCAGTATCTGAAAGAAGCCCCGCCCGTGGACGCCGCGCCGCTCGATCAGATCCCGGTCGCCGTGTTTCCCTACCCGATGCCGACGCTGCGCGTGAACCTGCCCAACGTCGGTTCGGAGCCGCTGCAGATGGGGCTTAGCCCGGTGGCGCCGACCCCCTACGCCTACGCGCCCGCTTCCCGCCAGGCCACCAACGACGGCTTCGACGCGCGATGGAAGGTAGCGGCCGATCCGGCTGCTGCCGCACACGGACGCCCGGGATGGGTGGATCAGGGCCGGACTGCTGCGGCCACGCCGGAACCAACCCAGGCACTCGGCTTCGCCCCGATCGAAAAGCCGATGTGGCTGCAGGCGTTGACCGGTGGAGCGAAGAACTAGGTTCGCTCCGTTCCTGTCCAAGAATTAATGCTTAATTGATGCGGCTTAAATCGTGAATGATTTAAGCCGCATCATTACGTATGCTGGCACCATTGAAGGTCCTGTGCCCATGGCCGGGGCCGCATTGTGACCCAGTCATACTTGAGGCATTGATCCAGATGCTGTTCCGGCCCTCGCGATCCCGGGTGGACTCCAGTAAACCGCAATCGGGTGCGGACGACAGCGCATCGGAGCAACCGGCCGCAGCCGCGAACGCGGACACGCACAACACCGACGCTCACAGGCCCGACGCCCTGCTGGCGACCCTGACCTACCTCGCCGCCTATCATGGCCGCGCTATCAGCCGCGACGCCATCCTCGGCGGCCTGCCGATCACCGACGGCCGGCTGACGGTTTCGCTCTATGATCGCGCGGCGCGGCGCGCGGGGCTGGAGACCGAGGCGACCCGGCGCGACCTCGCGGATATTCCCGCCCTCGTCCTTCCCGTCGTCCTGATTATGCGCGATGGCCGCGCGCTCGTCCTGCTCGAGCGCGGTCCGGCAGGCGAGACGGTGAGCTACATCGATCCGGCGGCCGACGCCTCCGCCACCGTGACCGACAGCACGGAGGCGCTGGCCGCGTCCTATACGGGGTATGCCTTCCTGGTGCGGCCAAGCGCGGCCACGGACCCGCGCGCGGTCGCCGCCGGCGACCTGCCCCGCACGCACTGGTTCTGGTCCGTCGTCAAGACGCAGCTTCCGAACTACACCCACATCGCCCTCGCCGCGTTCCTGATCAATACGCTGGCGCTGGCGGCTCCTCTCTTCATCATGAGCATCTACGACCGCATCGTTCCCAACGGCGCGATCCCCTCGCTGGTGGCGCTCGCGATCGGCATGCTGCTCGCCATCGTGTTCGATTTCATCCTGCGCACGGTGCGCAGCCTGATCATCGACGTCACCAGCAAGACCGTCGACGTGGCGCTGGCCGCCAACATCTTCGAGCACGTCATGGCGGTGAAGATGGCGCAGCGGCCGACATCGGTCGGCGTCATCGCCAATCAGTTGCGTGACTTCGACTCGGTCCGCGAGTTCTTCACCTCCGGCGCCGTGGTTTCGGCGACGGACCTGCTGTTCGCGATCCTGTTCATCATCGTGCTGTTCATCATCGCCGGGCCGATCGCCTGGATCCCGCTCGTCATGCTGCCGATCATGATCGCGGTCGGCTTCCTGCTGCAGCGGCCGCTCGACAAGGCGATGAAGAGCCTGCAGGCCGAGTCCGCCGCGCGCCACGGCGTGCTGGTGGAATCGCTGGGCGGCCTCGAGACCGTGCGCGCGGTCGGCGCGGAATCGCGGATGCAGGCGACGTGGGAGCGTTCGGTCGCGGCCAGCGCCCGCTCCGGCGAGAAGGTGCATTTCTGGGCGTCGCTCGCCCTCACCAGCGCGAGCACGGCCCAGCAGATCACCAGCCTGCTGATCATGATCGTCGGCGTGTTCCTGATCCTCAACGGCGAACTGACCATGGGCGCGCTGATCGCCGCCAACATGCTGGCCGGCCGCATTCTCGCGCCGATCGCGGGCCTTGCCTCCGTCATCACCCGTGGCAGCCAGACGCTGACCTCGCTCAGGGCGATCGACCGCGTCATGTCGCTGGATCGCGAGCGGGTGCCGGGGCGCAGATACGTCGCCCGCCCCGTCGAGGAAGGACGGATCCAGTTCGACAAGGTGAGCTTTTCCTATCCGAACGCGGCGGGCAAGGCGCTCGACGCCGTCTCCTTCAAGATCGAGCCGGGCGAGCGCGTCGGCATCATCGGCCGGGTCGGCTCGGGCAAGACCACCGTGGGCCGCCTTCTGCTCGGCTTCTACGAAGCCGCGGAGGGCCGCGTTCTGGTGGATGGCGTGGACTCCCGCCAATACGATCCGTGGGACCTGCGCGCCGGCATCGGCTTCGCCATGCAGGACACCGACCTGTTCCTGGGCCGGCTGCGCGACAACATCGCGCTGGGCAAACCGGACGCGACCGACGCGGAAATCCTGAGTGCGGCGAAGCTGTCCGGCGTGGAAAGCTTCATCGCTGGCCACCCGATGGGCTACGACATGCCGATCTCCGAAGGCGGCCGCAGTCTGTCCGGCGGCCAGAAGCAGGCCATCGGGCTGGCGCGCATCCTGATCCGCAAGCCGCGCATCCTGTTCCTCGACGAGCCGACGGCACATTTCGACGTGCGCAGCGAAGCCGAATTCCTCGAGCGGCTGCGCGCGATCGGCGAAGGCAAGGACCGCCCGACCATCGTCATCTCGACCCATCGCCTGTCGCTGCTGAACATGGTCGACCGGCTGCTGCTGTTCGACAACGGGCGGCTATTGGCCGACGGGCCGCGCGACAAGGTGCTCGCCATGCTCCAAGGCAAACCGGCGCAAGCACCGCAAACGTCGCAGCCTCCGCAATCGCAAAATCAGCCGCCTCAGGCCAGGCCGGGCCGCGAGCCGCAGATGTCCGTGCAGCCAGCCTCCCCCGGGATCACACCCAATGCTGTCGTCTGACTTCGCCTACGCCAACGATGTGAGAGCGGCATCGCAGATGCGAACGCCGCGCGCGTTGCGCCTTCTGCTGGTCAGTTCGCTCGCCCTCATCGCGGTTTTCGTGATCTGGGCTCACTTCGCCATTCTCGACGAGGTCAAGCGCGGCGACGGCCGGGTGATCCCCTCGCAGCAGATTCAGGTGATCCAGTCGCTGGAGGGCGGCATCGTCAGCGAAATCCTCGTTCGCGAAGGCGCGATCGTCGACAAGGACCAGATCCTGATGCGGATCGACGACACCAAGTTCGCCTCCGAGTTCGGCGAATTGCAGGAGCGGCGCGCGGCCCTCGCCGCTCGCGTCGCCCGTCTCGAAGCCGAAGCCCGCGGCAAGCCGGAGATCACCTTTCCCGAGCAGTTAATGCAGAAGGTGCCGGCGGCGGTTGCCGCGGAAACCAGCGTCTTCAACATGCGCGTGAAAAAAGTGGCGCAGGACGTCGACGTCCTCACCCAGCAGGTCACCCGCCTGACGGGATCGCTGGCTCTGCTGGAGCGTGAGCTCGCCATCACCAACAAGCTCTACCTGCAGAAGGTGGTGCCCGAGATCGAGATGATCCGCCTGCAGCGGCAGGAATCCGAAATGCGCGGCCAGCTCGCGGAAGCCCAGGCCAAGATCAGCAGCACCATCACCTCGTTCCGCTCCCAGGCGGACGAGGACCTCGCCAAATCGCGCGGCGATCTGGCGGTGCTGGAAGAGAACATGAAATCCGCACAGGACCGGCTGCGGCGCACCGATCTCAAGGCGCCCGTCCATGGCATCGTCAACAAGCTCAATGTGACGACCATCGGCGCGGTGGTTCAGCCCGGGGCCAGCCTGATGGAGATCGTGCCGCTCGACGACACGCTTCTGGTCGAGGGCCGCATTCGCCCGCAGGACATCGCCTTCATCCGTGCCGGGCAGGACGCGGTGGTCAAGATCTCGGCCTACGATTCCTCGGTTTACGGTTCGCTCAAGGGCAAGGTCGAGCGCGTCAGCGCCGACACCATCGTCGACGAGAAGCCGGATGCGGCCGGCAAGAAGGAAACCTTCTATCGCGCCGTGATCCGCACCGAGACCAACTCGCTCGGAACGCCGGAAAATCCGCTGCCGATCATGCCCGGCATGGTCGCCACGGTGGAGGTGCTGACCGGCCGGAAATCAGTGCTCGATTATATTCTCAAGCCGGCTCGCATCCTGCGCAGCGAAGCGCTGCGCGAGCACTGAGGCGGCGACGACGCGGCCAGCGTCTTCATCGCGCCTTAACCTCGTTTCGGCCTCGGCGACCCCGCCGCCATGCGCGGGCGTTTCCGTCCATTCCGGATTTGAATCCAATTTGATCGATCGGGACAAGCGGCGGTTGACCGTCCGCATGAAAACGCCTTTGCGCCTGCCCGCCGGTTAACTCCGTTGAAGCCGCCCTCGCCCCACCGTCTGCGCCAACAGGGCGGGGTATCGGATCGACGCAGAAGACGTCGGCTGATGCCCCCGACAAAAGGCGTCAGTCATGTTACCAGGCTATGTGCGGCAAGGATTGCTGCTGAGTGCTTTCGCGCTATCCGTCTATGTTCCCGGCGTCGCGCCGGCCGCGGCCGACAACCGCAGCCCGCGCACCGCGACTTCGATCGACGCCGCGCCGGACATGGATCGCGCGCCGGCGAAATTCTTCACCATCAATTCCGTTCTGGCCCGGCTGGGCAGCGGCAAGCGCACCGATGCGGTGCAGCTCGCGGCCGTCTCCCCTTCGGAGACGATCGTCTCCGATCAACCGGCGGTGACGATCCCCGCCATCGAGGGGCGCGAACCGTTCGGGCTGTTCGGCTTCCGCGCGCCGGACGGACTGCTGTGGCGCAAATGGAACGGCATTCAGGCCGATCTCGGCAAGGACGACGAGGTGCTCGCACGCTGCCGCGACGACGCGGCCTCCTGCCCGGCCCATGCCGCGCAGTTGCAGCGTCTGATCGCCGCCGTCAAGACCCGGGCCGGGCTGGCGCAGGTCGAGGAAGCCAACCGCGGCGTCAATGCCGCGCTCCGTTATGTCAGCGATCTCGCCCAGTTCGGCGTGCCCGACCGCTGGAGTTCGGCGCTGGCGAGCTTCGCCACCACCAAGGGCGATTGCGAGGACTATGCCATCGCCAAATATGTCGTCCTCCGGCAGGCGGGATTTCCGCAGGACGATCTGCGCATCGTGCTGGTCCGCGACCGGCGGGTCCGGCAGGATCATGCCGTGCTCGCCGTGCGCCTCGACGAGCGCTGGCTGATCCTCGACAACCGCTGGTCCCGCGTCGTCAGCGATGGCGAGGCGCGCGATCTCGTTCCGCTGTTTGCGCTGAACCAGGCGGGCGTGCTGATGCTGACCACGCCCTACGCCAGCCGCGCCATCACGGACGGCGATATCGAGACCTCGCCGGCCGCGGCCGGCAGCGATACCTCGACCGGTTGGAACGGCGAGCCGGCAGACACGATCGTCGGGACAAGCGCCCTCGCCTTCGAGCTGCCGCTGGCGCTTTGAGGTGTGTAGACTCTTGGGATTCTCAAGAGTCCACACCGCCTTGAACGGCTTTAGGTGAGGCAGAAACAACCTTCGTCATGCCGGGGTTTATGCCGGGCATCCACGTCTTGGAAATCCAAACGAAACAAGACGTGGGATGGCCGGGACCATAGGCGAGCGAAAGCGACGCCGTTCTTCGAACGGCTAGAGCCTTTCCCGCTTTGATGGAATCAAAGCGGGGCTCTAGGTTTTGTTTGGTCGCATTTTCTTCACGCGAACCGGTTTCCACTTCGCTTAAAAATGCTCTATGGCCCGGCCATGACGGATCGGACTAATCTTGTTTCCATCAAACCTGAAGCCGCTCCAGGGTGCGGCCCGCACGGTCTCTCCCCAAAACGAAACGGCCCGTCAGGTTCACCTGACGGGCCGCATGTTTTGACGATCAACAACGTCGATCGGACGATGCCGATCAGGTGATGTGAATCTCGTTGCCGGTCAGGGCGTGACCGTTTTCGAGCTTCGCCATGGCGATCGCGGCGCTGCCGCCGGCGCCATCGGCATCGTAGTAGAGCGTGTGATCGGCGGTGTTGAAGATGAACTCCGCCGTGCCGGCTGCCTTGGTGCTCGCGCCGGTATCGTTGGTTTCGAAGTTGGCCGCGTTCAGCGTGCCTGCGGCCAGGTTTCCGAACGCCGCGCCCGAGAACTCGATCACGTCGCCCGCACCGAAGTCGACGATGCGGCCAAGGCCCTCCGCCGTCGAGTTGAAGGCGAAGACATGGTTGCCCGCGGCGCCATCGGTGCCGGCCACGACATGGCTGGTGTCGCCATTCGTGATCTCGCCGAGGTCGAAATTGACTTCGGCGAAAGAGCCCTTGGTGCCGTCGGCGTAAGTAAAGGTGCCGTTCGCGCTCACCAACTGGCCATCGACATAGGTCGGCTCCGACTTGGCATCGAGGCTGATCTCGGCGATGCCGAGATCGGTCAGCGAATGCAGTTCGCCCGCGTCGCTGACGCCATCGTGGTTGGCGTCCTGCCACACCACCAGCTTGGCGAAATCCTGATCGGCGCTGTTGATGACGCCATCATGATTGCTGTCGAGGCTGGCAAGCGCGGCCAGCCCGCTGGCGTGGTGCCCGCCGGCGAAATCCGGCGTGAACAGCTCGGTGCCGTTATCGATGATCCCGTTGCCGTTCACATCGAGAGCCAGCAAGCCGTCACGGCTGTTGGTCCAGGCCACCTGGTCGATCACACCGTCGGCATTCAGGTCGAAGTGCACGCCATCGACCTGCGAGGTGAAGCTGAGGCCATTGTGATCGAGATCGAGCACGAGCGGATCGGCTGCGCCGCTGTACGCCACAAAGTCGGTGTTGGCAAGATTCGACACATCCGAAGCACTTACGCCAGTCAACGTCGCAATCTTTATCCTGCCTGCGGCGTTCCCCCAATTCGTATCGAACCAAATCTCGGCGGAACTGGTGCTGGAATTGTAAACCACGACATAGGAATTGTTTGCAGAGTTCGTTGTTGCCGCGATCTGTGTTGAAGTTTGTTGTTGGGTAATGACAATCACCTTGGCGTCATCGCTGCTATTGATGTTGCCAATCGAGGTGCGCGTCTGGAAATCACTCAATGCCAACGTCGTTCCTGCGGTCGAACCGATGGTGCCTCCGAAGTTGACGCTACCTCCACCTGTCGTTCCCGTATCGAGGAACCCGATCTTGTCGGTTCCCCTGACAAAATTCGTAATCGTATCGGTGCCGGTACTCGTATCGAGTCGGAATTGATCTACCCCTGCGCCACCGGTCAGCGTGTCATTTCCCGCGCCGCCGTTGAGAGTGTTATTTCCAGCGCCACCGATAATAATATCACCGTTGGAGGAGCCAATGATCTTGAAGCCTTCCAACTGATTGTGGAGATCGATCGTTACCGCCGATGCTGCACCCACGGCCGAGATGGTTTCCACGTTTTGTAGGCTTAGGTTGCCGAGGTTGTTAAGCGCTGTCGACGTCGACGTCAGGACCAGCGTGTCAGCTCCGTTACCCAGATCGATTGTCAAACCCGAACTAATCAGCGCGTTGAGCTGCGCACCGGTCACGGTGATTGCCTCTGCGCCGGCGCTGCCGATGAAGTTGACGGCTTCGACTCCCGTGAGCGTCGGCAGCGTGCTTGCGGACAGGTTGACCGTACCGCTGACCACGACGTTCAACGCGTCAGTGCCATTCCCGAGGTCGATACCACCGGTGAAC
Organism: Bradyrhizobiaceae bacterium; assembly: GCA_020544565.1. GTDB lineage: Bacteria > Pseudomonadota > Alphaproteobacteria > Rhizobiales > Xanthobacteraceae > Afipia. The sequence goes on along the minus strand of CP078014.1, from coordinate 1,134,273 downwards.
CCAAGGAACTGCTGGGCCGTCATCGTCACGGTGTTGTTGACGTTCCCGGTGGTCTGGAATTTTTCCACACCGCTCATCGTCACGCCGGTCAGATCGATCGGCGCCGTCGCATTGGCGATGACGATCGTGTCCGCGGTTCCGGTCCCGAGGTTGAACGACGCCCCTGCCGCGACCAGCGCATCGAACTGGGCGCCGCTCAAAGTCAGTGTGTCGTTGCTGGCGCTGCCGGTGAAGGTGAGCGTCTCCACACTTGCAAGCGTCGGCAGCGTGCTCGCGGACAGGTCGACGTTGCCGTTGACCACGATATTCAGCGTGTCGGAGCCATTGCCGAGATTGATCCCGGTAAATCCGATGAGCTGCTGGGCCGTCATGGTGACGACGTCGTTGCCGCTGCTGCCGGTGAGGATTTCGACGCCGGTGACAGTGCCGGTGCCGAAATCCACTGTGGTGGCCTCGGTCAACACGATGGTGTCGGTATCGGCGCCGCCATTGATGGTTTCGCCGGCGGCGAACTCGCCATTCGCGAGCAGGAACGTGTCGTTGCCGGCATCGCCATACAGTTGATCCGCGCCGGTGCCGCCGCTGATGATATCGTCCCCGGTGCCGCCGTGGATGGTGTCGTTGCCCTCCTGGCCGAAGATGACGTCGTTGCCGTCACCCCCATCAATGGTGTCGTTACCGCCGCTGCGACCGCTCTCCTTGGCCAATTCGGAACGATTAGCCGGATCAGACAGATACGCGATGGTCGAAGCGCGATCCCACACGCCGCCATGGAGATACGGCACGAGGGCTGGACTGGAGGGAGAAGTGCCCTCGAGCATCTGGAAAACCGACCAGCCCGAGCCCGCCGCGACCGACAATCCCGCCTTGGTGGCAAGCGCGTCGGTGTTGACGACGTCGCCGAAGATGATGTCGTTGCCAGCCCCGCCGTTGATCACGTCATTGCTCGCGGCGGCGAGAGCCGTCGATCCACCGAGGACAGACAGCGCGCTCGCAAGTTGCTCGGCGGAAGTCACGTTCAGCGCGCTTCCCGTGCCGCCATTGGCAATGCCGTCCTCGACATCACTCAGGTACCCGAGCGCTGTTGCGCCGACGGCGATGCCAATTGCATCGATGGTATATTTGTGGCCGGGATCGCCGGCATTCAGGACATTGGCGACGTCGTTGACATTGTCCGCGACATTCCCACTTCCACCAGGATAAGTGCCAAGCAATTCCTGCATCGCGCGAGCTGCAGTGCCTGTGCTGACAGTGCCACCCGAGTTGATCCACGCCTGCGGTTCGCCATCCGAAACAAAGACAACCTTGTTGATATCGGCATTGGCCAGGTCGTTATTGCCGCTATTGCCAGTAATCCAGTTGTAAGCGGCCTGAATGCCAGCTTCATAGTTCGTGTTGTTATTGGCGCTCATACCGTTCACGGCAGTATGTGCAGCGGTCGTACTCTGCTTCTCACCGTTCACGATCAGATCGAACGTGCCGAGATTGGTGGCGTTGCTGGCGAAATCGATTACCGTGATCCGGATGTTTTCCGCGCCGGAATTGGCCAGTTGCTCGATCAGCGCATTGACGCCATTTTTCAGCGCCTGCATGCGGCTGATTGTAGATCCCCCGAACGAGATGTCGTCGCTCATGCTACCGGAGCTGTCCAGCACCAGCACGACATTCGCTGACTGCCCCTTCGTGATGGTGACAGCGCCCGGATCGCCGATAAGCGTATCGTTGTCACCTCCGCCCTGGATCACACCACTGGTCGGCCCTTGCGGATTCGGCACGACATGAGGGGTCGTCTGACCTGTCGTGTCACCATCCTTCGAGCCAACGATGAGAAGCGGCGTCTCGACATTCTTGACGCTGATGTCCAGCGTTGTCGTCGAGGTGTCGCCGTCGCCGTCGGTGATGGTGTAGACGAAGTGGTCCACCACATCGGCCGTCACGGCATGGGCAGTGTAGGTGTAGCTGCCGTCGGCGTTCAGCACCAGCGTGCCGTACGTGCCGCCGATCCCCACGCCGCCAAGCCCGCCACTCACAGGGTTGTCCGTGTCCGATCCCGCCGCGACCCCAGTCACACCTCCGCCGGCCTTGTAGCCGTCCGCACCCGATACGTCGTTCGTCAGCACGTCGCCGCTGATCGACGAGCCTTCCGATACGCTGTTGCTGTCCGCATGTGCCTTCGGGCCATCGTCGACGATGTCGATCGTCAGCGTCGTGGCCTTGGGGTCGCCGTCCGAATCCACCACCTGGACCGCGAAGGTCTCCTTGGTCGTGTCGCCCGCAGTGTTGTCCTTCAGCGTGTAGGAGTAGGTGAAGTCGTTCGCCGCCGCCGTGCCGTAAACCGTCAGCTCGCCGTAAAGGCCCTGCACCACGATGCCCGTCGTGCCGGCATTCGACACGTCGATCTGCTGATTGTCCTTGTCCGTCACATACAGATGGCCGATCGTGTCGCCGCCCGTCGTGATGGTGAACGATCCCGTCGCCGTCTCGCTCGGGTCGGAGTTGTCGGCGCCGTTGCCGTCGGCGATCTCGCCCGAACCCGCAGGCTCCCCATTGCGCGCCGGAAGACCCGCCTCGTTCACGCTCGTGTCCGAACCCGCCCCGATCTCGATCGTCGGCGTCGAGTCGTCCTTCAGCGTGATCGTCACCGTCGCCGTCGACGGATCGCCGTCGCCGTCGACGATCTGGTACTGGAACGTCACCGTCCCGTCCTTGCCCGCAGACGGCGTATAGGTGAACTTGCCCGCGCCGTCATAGACGACCGAACCGCCAGCGTCCGACAGCGAACCCGCAACCAGCGTCACCTTGCCGCCGGCCTGCGACAGGTCAACCCCGTCCGCACCGGCAACGTCGTTGGCGAACACGTCAATCGTGACCGCCGCATTCTCCGAACTCTGCGTCGCGCTATCCGCATGCGCCTTCGGTGCGTCGTCGACGATGTCGATCGTCAGCGTCGTGGCCTTGGGGTCGCCGTCCGAATCCACCACCTGGACCGCGAAGGTCTCCTTGGTCGTGTCGCCCGCAGTGTTGTCCTTCAGCGTGTAGGAGTAGGTGAAGTCGTTCGCCGCCGCCGTGCCGTAAACCGTCAGCTCGCCGTAAAGGCCCTGCACCACGATGCCCGTCGTGCCGGCATTCGACACGTCGATCTGCTGATTGTCCTTGTCCGTCACATACAGATGGCCGATCGTGTCGCCGCCCGTCGTGATGGTGAACGATCCCGTCGCCGTCTCGCTCGGGTCGGAGTTGTCGGCGCCGTTGCCGTCGGCGATCTCGCCCGAACCCGCAGGCTCCCCATTGCGCGCCGGAAGACCCGCCTCGTTCACGCTCGTGTCCGAACCCGCCCCGATCTCGATCGTCGGCGTCGAGTCGTCCTTCAGCGTGATCGTCACCGTCGCCGTCGACGGATCGCCGTCGCCGTCGACGATCTGGTACTGGAACGTCACCGTCCCGTCCTTGCCCGCAGACGGCGTATAGGTGAACTTGCCCGCGCCGTCATAGACGACCGAACCGCCAGCGTCCGACAGCGAACCCGCAACCAGCGTCACCTTGCCGCCGGCCTGCGACAGGTCAACCCCGTCCGCACCGGCAACGTCGTTGGCGAACACGTCAATCGTGACCGCCGCATTCTCCGAACTCTGCGTCGCGCTATCCGCATGCGCCTTCGGTGCGTCGTCGACGATGTCGATCGTCAGCGTCGTGGCCTTGGGGTCGCCGTCCGAATCCACCACCTGGACCGCGAAGGTCTCCTTGGTCGTGTCGCCCGCAGTGTTGTCCTTCAGCGTGTAGGAGTAGGTGAAGTCGTTCGCCGCCGCCGTGCCGTAAACCGTCAGCTCGCCGTAAAGGCCCTGCACCACGATGCCCGTCGTGCCGGCATTCGACACGTCGATCTGCTGATTGTCCTTGTCCGTCACATACAGATGGCCGATCGTGTCGCCGCCCGTCGTGATGGTGAACGATCCCGTCGCCGTCTCGCTCGGGTCGGAGTTGTCGGCGCCGTTGCCGTCGGCGATCTCGCCCGAACCCGCAGGCTCCCCATTGCGCGCCGGAAGACCCGCCTCGTTCACGCTCGTGTCCGAACCCGCCCCGATCTCGATCGTCGGCGTCGAGTCGTCCTTCAGCGTGATCGTCACCGTCGCCGTCGACGGATCGCCGTCGCCGTCGACGATCTGGTACTGGAACGTCACCGTCCCGTCCTTGCCCGCAGACGGCGTATAGGTGAACTTGCCCGCGCCGTCATAGACGACCGAACCGCCAGCGTCCGACAGCGAACCCGCAACCAGCGTCACCTTGCCGCCGGCCTGCGACAGGTCAACCCCGTCCGCACCGGCAACGTCGTTGGCGAACACGTCAATCGTGACCGCCGCATTCTCCGAACTCTGCGTCGCGCTATCCGCATGCGCCTTCGGTGCGTCGTCGACGATGTCGATCGTCAGCGTCGTGGCCTTGGGGTCGCCGTCCGAATCCACCACCTGGACCGCGAAGGTCTCCTTGGTCGTGTCGCCCGCAGTGTTGTCCTTCAGCGTGTAGGAGTAGGTGAAGTCGTTCGCCGCCGCCGTGCCGTAAACCGTCAGCTCGCCGTAAAGGCCCTGCACCACGATGCCCGTCGTGCCGGCATTCGACACGTCGATCTGCTGATTGTCCTTGTCCGTCACATACAGATGGCCGATCGTGTCGCCGCCCGTCGTGATGGTGAACGATCCCGTCGCCGTCTCGCTCGGGTCGGAGTTGTCGGCGCCGTTGCCGTCGGCGATCTCGCCCGAACCCGCAGGCTCCCCATTGCGCGCCGGAAGACCCGCCTCGTTCACGCTCGTGTCCGAACCCGCCCCGATCTCGATCGTCGGCGTCGAGTCGTCCTTCAGCGTGATCGTCACCGTCGCCGTCGACGGATCGCCGTCGCCGTCGACGATCTGGTACTGGAACGTCACCGTCCCGTCCTTGCCCGCAGACGGCGTATAGGTGAACTTGCCCGCGCCGTCATAGACGACCGAACCGCCAGCGTCCGACAGCGAACCCGCAACCAGCGTCACCTTGCCGCCGGCCTGCGACAGGTCAACCCCGTCCGCACCGGCAACGTCGTTGGCGAACACGTCAATCGTGACCGCCGCATTCTCCGAACTCTGCGTCGCGCTATCCGCATGCGCCTTCGGTGCGTCGTCGACGATGTCGATCGTCAGCGTCGTGGCCTTGGGGTCGCCGTCCGAATCCACCACCTGGACCGCGAAGGTCTCCTTGGTCGTGTCGCCCGCAGTGTTGTCCTTCAGCGTGTAGGAGTAGGTGAAGTCGTTCGCCGCCGCCGTGCCGTAAACCGTCAGCTCGCCGTAAAGGCCCTGCACCACGATGCCCGTCGTGCCGGCATTCGACACGTCGATCTGCTGATTGTCCTTGTCCGTCACATACAGATGGCCGATCGTGTCGCCGCCCGTCGTGATGGTGAACGATCCCGTCGCCGTCTCGCTCGGGTCGGAGTTGTCGGCGCCGTTGCCGTCGGCGATCTCGCCCGAACCCGCAGGCTCCCCATTGCGCGCCGGAAGACCCGCCTCGTTCACGCTCGTGTCCGAACCCGCCCCGATCTCGATCGTCGGCGTCGAGTCGTCCTTCAGCGTGATCGTCACCGTCGCCGTCGACGGATCGCCGTCGCCGTCGACGATCTGGTACTGGAACGTCACCGTCCCGTCCTTGCCCGCAGACGGCGTATAGGTGAACTTGCCCGCGCCGTCATAGACGACCGAACCGCCAGCGTCCGACAGCGAACCCGCAACCAGCGTCACCTTGCCGCCGGCCTGCGACAGGTCAACCCCGTCCGCACCGGCAACGTCGTTGGCGAACACGTCAATCGTGACCGCCGCATTCTCCGAACTCTGCGTCGCGCTATCCGCATGCGCATGCGGGCCATCGTCCTGGAAGCCGACAACAACCGGAATGGCGGAAACGGCCGAGGCCTGATCACTGTCGCCGTCGGTGATGGTCGCCTGCACATGCAGCAGACCGTTCGCGATGTTGACCTGATGGTCATAGGCGGCATCGGTGTTGCCCGCCAATGTATCGTGGATGGGCGCCATCTGGGCGACCCAAAGCTGGCCGGTGGCGGGATCGATCTGGAGGGCGAATACCTTGATCACGTTACCCGGATCGGTCGCGTCGACGCCGAAGACCACATTGCCCTGAACCAGCAACGTGATGGGATCGCCGTTGAGCGTTGTCAGGCCGCTGTCGGCGCCGTTCAGCGAGGCTCCGCCAGTCCCCGTCAACTGATAGCTGACGTTGCCAGGACCATCCGCACCATAGGCACCGGAAAACAGCCCCGACACGGCAACGGTCGAAACCGCATAGCCAATCACAGAAAGGCCGCTGAGGGCCGTTGTCAGCTCCGCTGGCGGAAGCGCCGACGTGTCGTCGGCGGGATTGGGATCCGACCCGGGGTTGACGCCCGCGGTTTCATCATGAACGACCTGTAGAACAAGCGGTGTCTGGACAGTTCCCGAGGCTCCAATGCCGCTGATCTTGAAATTGTCGTAACCGTTCAGCGTTGTATCCGCAGTGCCGTTGCCATCGGAATCGAATGCAATGCCGCTGTAATTGGAAATGTTGAGCTGGTTGAAGACCGCGCCGTTATTGGCTGAAACAGTGACGGAATCGCCGCTATGCAAACCGCCCAGCACATATCCGGTCAGCTCGCCACCGACATAAACCGCCTGCGCGGTGACGGTCACATCGTTCACCTTGAAGGTGAGATCGGTCACATCGGACGCCCCCTCCTTCGCTTCGATGAACACCACCCCGGTGCGGTTCGGATTCCCGCTGATGAGCAGATCAAAGGTCGCTGTATTGACGTCGTAGTGACCGGAGTTGGTCTGGCTGTTGCCGTTGGTCACCAGGCCGGTGACAAAATCGACTGTGAGAATTTCCTGCGGAGACATCCCCTGACCGTCATTCACGCCGATATCGTGATCGTTCGTGTTGACGGTCGAAGACTGCCCGTTTCGGGTGGCGCTCAGCAGAATGTCGTGCTCGGAATCCGTATAGAGGCCACGATAAGTGACATTGCCCGCGTGCAAACCGAAGTAGTCATAATCGACGGAGGTCGAGGCGCTGCCCACAGGCAAGGCCACGATCGTCGGACTGTCGTCCTCGACGCTCACCGTGAACGACGTCGACAATGTCGCCGGCCCGGAGGTCACCACAACCGGAATGTCGAAACTGAGCACATCTTCCTGCGCCGCCGCGGTTTCGGCGACATCAGGCGCGTGCACGGCGTGGTCGAGCGGACCGGACAGCGTCACGTCGTACGCGCCGGTCGAAGCATCGATGTGAACGCGGACGACTTCCACAGAGCCTGCCGACCCCACAAGATCGGTTCCGTCCATCGCCCATTCGACCGGGACACCGCCACTGGTGAGCCCTGTTGGGGCGCCATTGGTGGTCAGAGCAAACGATTGCGTATCACCGGCGTCAGGGTCGGTGACCGTGACCTGACCGGACGCCGTTTTGCTGTTGGTGGTGTCGGACACGCCAACCGAATCCTGGATACCGTGCGGCAATCCTTCTTCGGACACTACGACTTTGGTCGCTGAAATATCCGGAGCGTTATCAACGCCGTTCACCGTGAACGTGATGGTGGTGTGCGCCAGGTCACCATCGCCGTCCTTGATGGTATAGGTGAAAACATCGGTGTCGTGATCATTCGCTCCGAGAGCGACGACATTCTGGTCACTCGTGCGGACCGTATAATGATAGTCGCCATTGGCGTCGATCACGAGGTCGCCATAGGTGCCATGAATCGTCACGCCAACCGTTGCCGTATTGCCCGATGCCGCATCGTCCAGGTTCTGGCCGGTGTTGCCGGCGGCAACGCCCGCCACGACAGCACCATCCGCACCCTGAACATCCTTGACGCCATCGGTATTGTTGGCATCGCCGCCCGCGACATCATTACCGGTCATCACGTTGCCGGTCGCGATATTGGCGTTGTGATCCGTCGTCGCCGATGCGCTATCGATATCGGCGTTGGCCGTCGGAACGTCGTCCACGATCCTGATCGACAACGTGCCGGGCGTAGTCTCGTTGTCCTGATCCGTTAGTTCTATGGCGATGTTGTCGAACAGATCATTGTTGCCGGCGCCATCGGTATGGTTCTCGTTGTCGACCAGCGTATAGGTGTAGCTCACCTTGCCGGTTGAAGGATCAAAGTTCGTGATCTCCAGCGTGTTGCCTTCCGGCGTCGTGACCGACCCGGCTGTGAACACGCCGTCGGTGATGAATGTCGTACCTCCGATCGTCAGCGACTTCACCCCGTCCGGCGAGGTGATCGTGAAGTCCCCGCTCGTCGCGTCAGGAACGCTCAGCCCGTTCGAGCCTGTGGGCTCGTTGGCGGGAATCGTGCGCGCCGGCAGGTTCGCCTCGTAAACCGTGGCGTCGCCGCCCTCCAGCGCCGGCGTCAGTCCGCCGATCTGCGGGGTGGAATCGCCGATATGGATCGTCAGGGTGGTCGGCGACTGGTCGCCGTCGCCGTCCGTCAGCGTGTAGGTGAACACGTCGTCCTTGCCGCCCGGCGTGGCGGCGTCGCGGGTGTAGGTGTAGCTGCCGTCCGACTTGATCACCAGCGTGCCGTACTGGCCCGCAATCGTCGTCCCGGCACCCGTCACATCCGCCTCGGCGCCGTTATAGCCGACGACATGCGTCACGCTTGCCCCGTCCGCGCCCTTCACGTCAGCGCCGGACGCGGAATCTTCGTTCTCACCGGTGATGACGTTGCCGCTGTGGCCATCGAAGTTCGCCGGCGCAATCGTCAGATCGTCCGCATGGGCAAACGCCTTGTCGTCCACGATGTTGATGACCAGCGTGCCGTTGGCCGAGCCGGTATCCAGATCGTTCACGACAAGCACAAATGTCGGGGACGCCTCGACGGTCTGCCCGTCATCGGCGGCCGGCGTCTCGAGGAAGTTGTCCGTCAGCGTGTATTTGTACTCGATCGCCGTCCCGTTCCACCACACCTCCAGGCTGCCGCGGGAGCCGTCCGTGATGGCCGTGTGGTCGCCATTGAGCAAAACCGTCTCGCCTTCGACGGTGATCGAGGCAATGCCGTCGGGCGCGGTCACCGCGATCGTGCCGCTCGCAACCGTGTTCGTCGCGCCCTGTTGCGACCCGTCGGTCAGGCCGGCCTCGTACACCGTGTCAACGCCCGGACCCGTAGCAGGCGTCCCCAGCGTTACATCCGCATTGCCGATATGGATCGTCAGGGTGGTCGGCGACTGGTCGCCGTCGCCGTCCGTCAGCGTGTAGGTGAACACGTCGTCCTTGCCGCCCGGCGTGGCGGCGTCGCGGGTGTAGGTGTAGCTGCCGTCCGACTTGATCACCAGCGTGCCGTACTGGCCCGCAATCGTCGTCCCGGCACCCGTCACATCCGCCTCGGCGCCGTTATAGCCGACGACATGCGTCACGCTTGCCCCGTCCGCGCCCTTCACGTCAGCGCCGGACGCGGAATCTTCGTTCTCACCGGTGATGACGTTGCCGCTGTGGCCATCGAAGTTCGCCGGCGCAATCGTCAGATCATCCGGGTTTGCCGTCGGTGCGTCGTCCACGACAGTGATCGTCAATGTGCCAGTGGCCGTGTCGCCATCGGTGTCGGTCACTTCGACCGTGACCGGCCGTTCCGAAGGGTCGACCAGCGTGTTGTCCGTCAGCGTATAGGTGTAGTGGATCACGCCCGCGCCGGTCGCGGGATTGAACTCGTAAAAGGCATGCAGCGTGCCGGTGGTGCCGTCGGCGACGTCCGTCGGAGTGGTCGGGTCGTTCGACAACGCGGTGCCGTTCAATTTGACCGAGGACACGCCATCGATCGAGGTGAAGCCGATCGTGCCGTCCGCCTTCACCGGATCGGCAACGTCACTCTCGTGCGAGCCCGCAGGCTCGGCCGTGCCGCCAACGGTGCGCGCCGCAAGTCCTGCCTCGTAAACCGTCGTCTCGGAGCCGCCCACCCCCGGGATGCTATCGATCGTCGGAATATGGTTGACCTCTTCCCCCGGCAGCGTGCCGGTGGGCGGCAATTCGGCAACCCAGTTGCCGAGCTCTTCCTGGCCGAGAAGCGGCAGCGGATTGCCGATGCCGAGCGGATCGACCGACGGATCGCTGAAGTGAGCACCGCTGGCCTGGCTGTTGCCGTCGCCCGCAGCCGGCAGAACCGACTGATCGGTGGTGATCGGAAACAGGCTGGCGAACTCGCTGCCCGACACGTCACGGCCGGGCGCGATCTCGACCGTCACGTTGTTCAGCGGATCGTTGCGCGAATCGAAGAAAGGCTCGACAGTCACCGTGGAGTGGTTGTCGAACAGGACGATGAGCTTTTCGCCGATGTGAACGAGAGTGACTTTCTCGTTGGCAATGGCTGTGAAATCGATCTTCGTCTTTTGATTGTAACCGAGGTTGATGACCACCGCCTGATCGGTTAGCGGCTTGGTCATCGTATAAATCCGCACGGGAGCGCTGGTGTTGGAAGCGGACGCATTGCCAGCCTGAGCAATCTGAACGTGCTGATTCATCGTATCCTCCGCGGACTTTCGTCCTATCAATCGATTTTGTTGCGAAACAACTGAAAATTTGAGCTTTAAGCTATTCTTAACCGGATGCTGCCGTCAACAAAGCCCATGGTTAATCAATGGTTTCCATCCAATTGTGGTAAAGAGGAAGAGCGGCCAAAAATTAAGGCGTGGGACGGCAGCCGCGGGTCAGGCCGACGAAAATCGCCGCGTCAATTCAGGCTCTTAATTCAAGCTATGCGGGCAAAGCGGGGCTCACGATTGCCCAAATGCCCCCGGGACCATCACGCCCCCTTAAGATAATTTAATCCGCGCCCGCGTCATCCGACCGGCCTGGTCCGCCACGATTGAAGTTGTTGCCGCCTTGCTACAGCAGGCGCCGGAGTGCATCGGCCGGGCGATAACCAGCCTTCGCGGCGGCCTGCCCTCATTGACCCGGTTCGAATATTTTGATCTGAATCCAATTTTATCGGTTTGGGGTGGATTTCATGATTGGCACTTTCAAGGCATTTGCCGCCGGCGCTGTGCTGGCCTCGATTGCGGCCCTGTCTTCCCAGCCAGCGAACGCGGCTGACATGGCGCTGAAGGCGCCGCTGGCCTCGGTGTCCGGCGGATGCGCGGAGCTGGTGCTCATGTGCGAGAACGGCCGCCAGTATGCGCTGTGCCCGATCGCCGTCAGCATCGCGGGCGACATCGTCACCGCCTCGCTTTCAACCGGCACCCATTCATCCCACGTTCGCCTGGTGCCGATGGGGGTGGGCTACCGCTACGCCGGCCGGGGCATCTGGCTCGACGGTTTCCGGGATCAGGCCCTGCTCAATTTCGGCAAGCATCAGCAGGTGGCCTGCACCATCTCGCCGTCATAACGGGCGCGAACGCATCAACCCAGAACGCATTCAGCCGGGCGCTTACCAGCGGCCCGGCTGAACTTTTTCACAGCGCCGAATTTTAACGGCACAAACTCTTCGGGGACGCGATCACCCTCCCCGACCCGGGAGCAGGGTCGGCGGCGGCTGTCGATCCGAAGCAAGGGATCTGCCGTTATCCCCGCGTCCGCACCACCACGGTATCGCGGCGGCTGCGCGGATACATGTAAGCCCATGGATAGACCGGCGTCGCGCAGTAATCGTACCAGCTGTGCTGCTGCCAGTTCCAGCGCAGGCAGCCGTTGGCGACGTCCGCCTCGTCGCCCGCATTCAGACGGTAGGGCGGATCGCCCAAGGCAAATGCACCGCCCCCGGACAGCGACAGGAGAAGCAGGCTCAAAACAAACAGGCCAGATTTCTTTTGCATGATATTCATCCCTGAAAACACCTTAAGAATTACGGCCAGTCCTCCCGGGCTTCAAGCCATTTCATGCGGCCATGCCGGCCGGCACCGGCCTGTGCGCCGACAACGGCCCGCTCAGGCAGGTTCGCTCCGGGCCTGTCAGGCTTCCGTCGCCTCTGCCATGAGGCGGGCGTCGCGGTCGCGCAGCCAGCGGATCGCCGGCAGCGTCAGCAGCACCATGATGGCCTTGCCGACGACCTGTCCGGCCAGGAAGGTCAGGCTGCCGAAAGCGAGCCAGAGAAACAGCACGGAATCCGCCACCAGTCCGACGACGCTGCTGGCGAGCACGGCCATCACCAGCCCGCGCCGCTGCAACGGCGTATAGACGGCGAAATCCGCCAGCTCCGACAGCAGAAAGGCGATGGTCGAGGCGATGACCAGCGACGGCGGCGCCAGCGCCGCCGACAGCACCGTGCCGGCCGCGATCGCCATCAGGCCAAACCCCACGCCGAGCCGCCGCTGCACCAGATCGCGCAGCACCAGCGCGAGCCCGACCAGCAGCACGCCGCTCGGCGCCATCAGGCCGGGCGCCACCGGAATGAGACAGGGCTGCTGCGGCAGGCACACCGTGCCGACATGCTGGATCATCCAGTTGGCGGCCGGAATGCAGGCCATGTAGCCGATGAAGAAGGCCACGCCTTCCATCTTCAAGTCGGTGTCGCTGATTTTCATCCGGTCATACCGTGTCGTTGATCCGCCGCGTAGGCGCGCCAGCCCCGGGCGCGCAGGCTGCATGCCGGGCAGGTGCCGCAGCCATAGCCCCAGTCGTGGCGCGCGCCACGCTCGCCGAGATAGCAGGTGTGGGAGTGCTCGACGATGAGATCGACGAGGCCCGTGCCGCCCAGTTCCTCGGCCAGCGCCCATGTCGCCGCCTTGTCGAGCCACATCAGCGGCGTGTGCAGCTCGAAGGCCCGCCCCATGCCGAGATCAAGCGCCACATTCAGCGCCTTGATGGTGTCGTTGCGGCAGTCGGGATAGCCGGAGAAATCGGTCTCGCACATGCCGCCGACGATGTGGCGGATGCCGCGGCGATAGGCCAGCGCCGCGGCGAAAGTGAGGAACACAAGGTTGCGGCCCGGCACAAAGGTATTGGGCAGGCCGCCCTCGCCCATCTCGATGGCGATGTCCCGCGTCAGCGCCGTCTCGGACACCGCCGCCAGCGTCGGGATCTCCAGCGTATGGCGCTCGCCGAGCCGCGCGGCCCATTCCGGCCGCAGCCGGGCCATGCCGCCGATCAGCGCGTCGCGGCTCGCAAGCTCGATCAGGTGGCGCTGGCCGTAGGAAAACCCGACCGTCTCCACCCGCGCGAAACGGCGCAACGCCCAGGCGAGGCAGGTGGCGGAATCCTGCCCGCCCGAGAACAGCACCAGGGCGCTCTGATCGGCGGAAATATCGCTCATGGCGCACGCCATAGCACCGGACGCGGCTGCGGCCAACTCGGGAACCGGAGGGTTTGCGCCGGAACACGCGGCCGCATTTTGCGCTGGGAGGACCGGGACCGATGCGCCATAAGGCGGCATCACTTCCCCGTTCTTCCGGTGCCCCATGGATTCCCGCCAGATCGCGACCCTTCTCGACATCATGGCCCGGCTGCGCACGCCGAACACCGGCTGCCCGTGGGATCTGGAGCAGAATTTCGCGACCATCGCCCCCTACACCATCGAGGAATCCTACGAGGTGGCGGACGCCATCGCGCGTGGCGATCTCGACGACCTCAAGGACGAACTCGGCGACCTGCTGCTGCAGGTCGTGTTCCACGCCCGCATGGCCGAGGAGCAAGGGTCCTTTGCGTTCGACGATGTGGTGCAGGCCATCGTCACCAAGATGATCCGGCGACACCCGCACGTCTTCCCCGACGAGAACGGAAAGCTCGCCCCACTGGCCAAGGGCGACTGGAATCGCATCAAGGCCGCGGAAAAGGCCGAGCGCGCCGCGCGCCGCGGCGAGGCGCCAGATGCCACGCCGAACCTGCTCGACCGGGTGAAGTCCGGCCAGCCCGCGCTGGCGCAGGCCATGGACCTGCAGCGCGTAGCGTCCACGGTCGGTTTCGACTGGAACGATCCGCACGCGGTGCTCGCCAAGTTGCGCGAGGAGACCGACGAGATCGAGGCCGCGCTCGATGCCGGCGACGCGGATCACGTCGCCGAGGAAATCGGCGACCTGCTGTTCGTGGTGGTCAACCTCGCCCGCCACGCCGACGCCGATCCGGAGATGGCATTGCGCGCGGCCAACGCCAAGTTCCAGCGGCGCTTCGGCTATATCGAACGCACCCTCACTGCCCGTGGGTCGTCGCTCGACGCCGCCACGCTGACGGAGATGGATGCGCTATGGAACGAGGCGAAGACGGAAGAATAACGTCTTTTCACAATTGAAGCGGGTCGTGAGCGCAGGGCGGACTCAAGCGATCTGCGGACCCCCCTCACCCGCTCGCTGACGCTCGCGACCTCTCCCCGGCGGGGAGAGGTGAAGAAAGGACAATGTTCAAAACCCGTAGACTACGATGAATGACGTTTGATCGGTCATCGTTTACGTCATTGCGAGGGCGTAAGCGACGAAGCAATCCAGCTTCCTTTTCGTTGCTCTGGATTGCTTCGCTGAGTTTATCATCGGGCGGCGCTTCGCGCCGACCCGTTGGCTCGCAATCACGAGACCTCACACACCCGTCTGCGTGATGAACTTGGTGTTGAAATAGGCTTCCATCGCCTCGGTGCCGCCTTCCGAGCCGTAGCCCGAATCCTTGATGCCGCCGAACGGGGTTTCCGGCAGCGCCAGCCCGAAGCTGTTGATCGACACCATGCCGGCCTCGATCGCCGCGCCGATGGCGGTGGCGGTCTTGGTCGAACTGGTGAAGGCATAGGAAGCAAGACCGAACGGCAGCCGGTTGGCTTCCTCGGCGGCATCATCGAACTTGGCGAAGCTCGTCATCAGCGCGAGCGGGCCGAACGGCTCCTCGCTCATGGCGCGGGCGTTCTTCGGCACATCGGTGACCACGGTGGGCTCGAAGAAATAGCCCTTGTTGCCGATGCGGCTGCCGCCGGCGGCGACCTTCGCACCCCGGCTCACGGCGTCCTGCACCATCTCCTCGATGGCGGCGACGCGGCGCGGATTGGCGAGCGAGCCCATGCGCGAGTCCTTGTCGAGGCCGTTGCCGACCTTGATGACCTTGGTCCCGGCCACGAACTTCTCGACGAACTTCTCGTAAACGTTCTCCTGGATCATGAAGCGCGTCGGCGAAATGCACACCTGCCCGGCATTGCGGTATTTCGCGCCGACGAGGATCTTCGCGGCGGCATCGATGTCGGCGTCGTCGAACACGATCACCGGCGCATGGCCGCCGAGCTCCATGGTCGCGCGCTTCATGTGCAGGCCGGCGAGCGCGGACAACTGCTTGCCGACATTGGTCGAGCCGGTGAACGAAATCTTGCGGATCACCGGATGCGGGATCAGGTATTCCGAGATCTCCGCCGGCACGCCGTAGACGAGATTGACCACACCGCTGGGGACGCCGGCATCGACAAAGGCGCGGATCAGTTCGGAGGGGGCCGCCGGCGTCTCCTCGGGCGCCTTGACGATGATCGAGCAGCCGGAGGCGAGCGCCCCGGACAGCTTGCGCACCACCTGGTTGATCGGGAAATTCCACGGTGTGAACGCCGCCACCGGCCCCACCGGCTCCTTGATCGCGAGCTGATAGATGCCCGGTCCGCGCGCCGGGATGATGCGGCCGTAGGCGCGCTTTCCTTCCTCGGCGAACCACTCGATGATGTCGGCGGAGGCCATGGTCTCCATCGTCGCCTCGGCCAGGGTCTTGCCCTGCTCCATGGTCATCAGCGGCGCGATCTGCTCGGCGCGCTCGCGCATCAGCGCGGCGGCCTTGCGCATCACCTTGGCGCGCTCGAACGGCGCCACCGCCCGCCATGCCCGAAAGCCTTTTTCCGCCGCGGCGAGCGCCTCGTCGAGATCGGCCTTGTCGGCATGGGCGACGGTGCCGATCTGTTCTTCGGTGGCGGGATTGATGACCGCGATGGTTTTGCCGGAATGGCTGCCGCGCCACTTTCCATCGATATGCAGTTGAACGTTCGGATAGGTCATCGGAATCTCCCTGGACGCGTTGAAGGCATTGGTCCGATCAATAGCCCCGGAGGACTCCGGGTCAAGACCGATTGGCATTCGCCCGGCGCGTGGCGGCTCCGCGTCAGGACGTGAAACTCAGGGTCCGACCGGGACAGCGCCGAACCGCGACATGGCGATGGCGCATTTGGTCTCGTCCACGCGCACGGTCATCGCGAACCGGCCGTTCTCCATGTGCTTGTCCAGCACCTCGGTGTTGCGATGGAGCCAGCTGATCCCGGCGCCGTCGGCGGCATCGATGGACAGCCGCAGCGTCACCCGCGTCGCGGCAAGCCGCTGCTCGATGGCCGCCAGCAGCGCCTCGATGCCCTCCCCGGTCTCGGCGGACACCAGGAAGCACGGACGCTCGGGCGGCCGCCGTGCGGCGATATTGGCGAGGTTCTCGCGCTCCTCCGGCGTGAAGCGGTCGATCTTGTTCCAGACCTCGATGATGCGCCGGCCCCCGTCCGCATCGATGCCGAGCTGACGCAGCACGGCATCGACGTCGCGCTCCTGCGCCTCCGCGTCCTCGTGCGAGATGTCGCGGACGTGGAGGATGATATCTGCCTCGATCACCTCCTCCAGCGTGGCGCGGAACGCCGCCACCAGCATGGTCGGCAGATCGGAAATGAAGCCGACGGTGTCGGACAGCATCGCCTTCCCGCCATGGGGCAGCGTCAGCGCGCGCAGGGTGGGATCGAGGGTCGCGAACAGCATGTCCGCGGCCTGCACCTCGGCGCGGGTCATCCGGTTGAACAGCGTCGATTTCCCGGCATTGGTGTAGCCGACCAGCGCCACCACGCGATACGGCACCCGCTGCCGCCCGGCGCGATGCAGCCGCCGCGTCGCCTGCACCTTCTTCAGTTCGCTCTCGATGCGGGTGATGCGCTCGCCGATCATGCGGCGGTCGGCCTCGATCTGGGTTTCGCCGGGGCCGCCCATGAAGCCGAAGCCGCCGCGCTGACGTTCGAGATGGGTCCATGAGCGCACCAGACGGCTGCGCTGGTAGTTGAGATGCGCCAGTTCAACCTGCAGCGATCCTTCCCGCGTCTTGGCGCGGCGGCCGAAGATTTCCAGGATCAGCCCGGTGCGGTCGAGCACCTTGGCGCCCCACTCCTTTTCGAGATTGCGCTGCTGCACCGGCGACAGGGCGCAATCCATCACCACCAGATCGACCTCATGGGCCTTGATCAGGCCGACCATCTCCTCGACCTTGCCCTTGCCGAGATAGGTCGCGGGCCGGATGTCGTTGAGCGGCGCGACCACCGCCGCCGCCACGGTGAGATCGATGGCGCGGGCGAGACCCACGGCCTCCTCCAGCCGCGCCTCGGGATCGCGCACCGCATGACCGATCGCCGGCGCGTCGGGATCGCCCCGTCGCGCACGCCGGTACGGGCCGATGACAAGCACCCGCCCGGTATCTCCCCGCGCTGTCGCCGGCCGGTCTGTACCGGCGTCGAAGGTCCGGGGTTCCAAATTAAATCAATCTCAAGCTGGCGCGTCCTCGCCGCCTTCGAACAACTGGATCGGCGCGCCCGGCATGATGGTCGAGATCGCATGCTTGTAGACAAGCTGCGAATGGCCGTCGCGCCGGAGCAGCAGGCAGAAATTGTCGAACCATGTGACAATGCCCTGCAGCTTTACGCCGTTGACCAGAAAGATCGTCAGGGGCGTCTTCGTCTTGCGAACGTGATTAAGGAAAGTGTCTTGCAAGTTTTGTGCGCGGTCTGCCGCCATTTTTGTAATCCGCAATCTTGTTGCTTCTTTTTATTGGGCCGTCCCGCCCTCTCCGGGGCCTGGTCCGACTGCCGGCATCCGTGAGATCCCCCTCCGGGTGCTGCGCCGCAATTAAAAGCCAGCGCCGGCTGTTAGGCAAGGCCGCCAGAGCCACAACGGCCGCCAAAGAGCGGTAAAAGCTTAAGAAAAATCCGCAAAACGGTGGAATTCTTCACGCAAACGCATGGAAATCGGTCCCGGCTTGCCGTCGCCGACGGTCCGACCGTCGATCCGGACCACCGGCATGACGATCTGGCTCGCGGAGGTGATGAAGGCTTCGGCGGCGCCATAGGCTTCCTCCGGCGTGAACGGGCGCTCCTCCAGCCTGATCTGGAGCGCGGCCAGCGTCTCCTTCAATACGTCGCGGGTGATGCCGGCCAGGATCTCGTGTCCGGTCGGGCGGGTGACCACCCTGCCGTCCGCGGTGATGATCCAGGCATTGCTCGAGGAGCCCTCGGTGACCTCACCCTTGGCATCGACATACCAGGCTTCATACGCGCCGCTGTCGCGGGCCTGCTGCTTGGCGAGCACGTTGGGCAGCAGCGACACCGACTTGATATCGACGCGCGGCCAGCGGTTTTCGGGCATGGTGATGACGCCGATACCGTGGGCGGCGGTCGCCTGGTTCTTGCTGAAATTCAGGCTGCGCGCCGTCACCACCACCGCCGGCTTCACCGGCTTCGCCGGAAACGGATGATCGCGCCGGGCCACGCCGCGGGTGATCTGGAGATAGACCAGTCCGTAACTGACGCGATTGCGCCGCACTACCTCGTGCATCACAACATCGAGGGCGCGCAACGGCATCGGCATGGCGATCCGCAACTCGCGCAGCGAGCGCTCCAGCCGCGCCATGTGACGCGGGAAATCGACCAGCTTGCTGCCGCGGACCTCGCATACCTCATAGACGCCGTCGGCGAACTGATAGCCGCGGTCTTCGATATTCACCGACGCATCCCGCAGGTCGCGGTACTGGCCGTTCACGTAAGCAATGCGGGACATGCGCTCAGCCCACTCCCAGCGCCTTGAGCTTGCGATGCAAAGCGGAGCGCTCCATGCCAACGAACTCGGCGGTGCGGGAGATGTTGCCGGAGAATCGGCTGATCTGCGCGATCAGATAGTCGCGCTCGAACACCTCTCTGGCCTCGCGCAGCGGCAGCCCCATGATGTGCTCGCCGTTGTTGCCGGTCGGCATCGCCGGGATCATCGAGCCGACGTCCTGCGGCAGCATGTCGGCCGAGATCACCGCGTCGGTGTCGCCGCCGGCGAGGATCATCACGCGCTCGACGTTGTTGCGCAGCTGGCGGACATTGCCCGGCCAGACGTGGGACTGCAGCACCGCCATGGCGTCCTCGCCGATCCGGCGCTTGGGCAATCCGGTGGCGGAGGAAATCTGCTCCATGAAATAATCCACGAGGTCCGGAATGTCCTCGCGCCGCTCCGACAGCGGCGGCACGCGAATGGGAACGACCGACAGGCGGTGATAGAGGTCCTCGCGGAAGCGGCCTTCAGCGATCTCGGCTTCGAGATTGCGCGCGGTGGACGAAATGATGCGGACATCGACGCTGACCTTGGTGGTGCCGCCCGCCCGCTGGAAGGTCTGATCGACCAGCACCCGCAGAATCCGGTTCTGGGTCTCGCGCGGCATGTCGGCGATCTCGTCGATGAACAGCGTGCCGCCATGCGCCTCCTCCAGCGCGCCCGGCTTGCGGCCGGTCTCGCCGTCGGACAGTTCGATGCCGAACAGTTCGACCTCCATGCGCTCCGGCGTGATCGCCGCCGCGTTGATGACAACGAACGGGCCGTCGGCGCGGCTTGACATGGCGTGCAGCGTGCGCGCCACCAGTTCCTTGCCGCCGCCGGAGGGGCCGACAATCATGATGCGGCTGTTGGCCTTGGCGGCGCGGTCGATGGTCTGGCGCAACTGGTTCATGCACGGCGAACGGCCGACCAGTGTGCCGGACGACGGCGCATGCTGCTTCAGCTCGCGCACCTCGCGCTTGAGACGCGAGGTTTCCAGCGCGCGATTGGCCACCAGCACGAGACGGTCAGCCTTGAACGGCTTCTCGATGAAGTCGTAAGCGCCGCGCTTGATCGCCGCCACCGCGGTTTCGATGTTGCCGTGGCCGGAAATCATCACCACGGGCACGTCCGGATGCTCGCGCTTGATCTGTTCGAGCAGTTGCAGGCCGTCGAGCTTGCTGCCCTGAAGCCAGATGTCGAGGAAGATCAGGTTGGGTCGGCGCGTCGCGACCTCCGCGAGCGCCTGATCGCTGTCCCGCGCGGTGCGGGTCTTGAAGCCCTCGTCGTCCAGAATGCCCGCGACGAGATCCCGGATATCCGCTTCGTCATCGACGATCAAAATATCGTTCGCCATGAATTACGCCCGCTCTGTCAAGTGCCGGTGACGGCATCGCTCTTCTGCTGCTCGGCTCCGGACCCGGCCTTCTTCGCCTCGCCCGAAATCGAAAATCTCATGCGCACCCACGCGCCGCGCGCGCCGGGGCGCAACGCCGATGCATCGTTCAGTTCGATACGCCCGCCGTGATCTTCCAGAACCCGTCCGACGATGGCGAGGCCGAGCCCTGTGCCCTTCTCCCGCGTGGTGACATAGGGCTCAAGCAGGCGGGCGCGGCTTTCTTTGGGCAGGCCGATGCCGTTATCCACCACGTCGATGACGATATCGTCGCCCTCGCGCGCGGCCACGACATCGATCTTGCCGCGCTCGATCAGACCCGGCGGCACGGCGCTGATGGCCTCGGTCGCGTTCTTGATGATGTTGGTCAGGCCCTGCGAAATCAGACGTCGGTCGAACTTCGCCGGCATCGGCTCTTCCTTGATATCGACGCCGATATCGACATCCGGATAACCGACGCGCATCAGGAACACGGTCTGGCGCACGGTGTCCGCCACGTCCTCGCCCTCGATCACGGGCTTCGGCATCCGCGCGAATTTCGAGAATTCGTCCACCATCCGGCGGATGTCGTCGACCTGGCGGATGATGGTGTCGGTGCACTGGTCGAAGATCGGCCGGTCCTCGGTGATGACCTTGCCGAATTTCCGGCGGATGCGCTCGGCCGACAACTGGATCGGCGTCAGCGGATTCTTGATCTCGTGGGCGATGCGGCGCGCCACGTCGCCCCACGCCGAGGTGCGCTGCGCCCGCACCAGTTCGGTGATGTCGTCGAGGGTGATGATGTAGCTTTCGTTGGAGTGGCCGGACTGCTCGGAGGAGACCCGCACGGAGAGCGTGCGCTCGACCTTGTCGCGGCTGATCTCGATCTCCCCCTGCAACAGGCGCTGGGCGCTGCTGCGCGCCGTCATCATCAGGTCGTTCAGTTCGGGAACGATTTCGGCGAGCGGCCGCCCGAGCACCTCCGATTCCGGATGCCCGATCAGCTTTTCGGCGGAGCGGTTGAGAATGGCGATGGTCCCCGCCCCATCGATGCCGATGATGCCGGCGCTGGCGGACGACAGCACCGCCTCGATGAAGCGGCGGCGGCTGTCGATCATGTCGCTGGCGTTGACAAGATCGTCGCGCTGGGTTCGCAATTCCTGCGTCATCTTGTTGAAGGTCTCGCCGAGTTGCGCCAGATCGCCCTCCGAGCGCAGCACCGGCACCTGCACATGAAGATCGCCGGTGGACACCAGATTCGCGGCGCCCATCAGGCGGCGGATCGGCGCCACCAGCCAGTTGGCGAAATTCAGCCCGATCAGCACCGCCGACATCAGAACGGTGAGCGCGATCACCGTGAACATCAGGGCGAACGCGACCTGAATGCCCAGCCGGCGCGATTCGAGCTGGGCGTATTCCTGCACGCTGGCCTGGGTCTGCTTCAATTGCGCCACGACGCGGGGATCGAGCAGCCGCGCCACATAGAGAAAGGTGTCCTGAAACGCCTTCAGGCGGATCACGGCTGCGACGTAATTCTGCTCGATGAAGACGCCGATCTGCGGCTCGTCTTCGTTGACGTTGCTGAGGAAGTCCGCAGCCGGGGTCTGGAAATCCTGCCGGATGCCGGTCGCCGCGGTTTCGAGGATGTTGCGGTCCTTGTCGATGATCATCGCGCCCGGCAGGTTGCGGGACGCCGCATTCGACGTGAGCAGGTTGCGGAAGCTCTGGCGATCCTGATCGAACAGCGGCCGCGCCCGCGAAATGTCGTTGGCCATCCCGATGATGTCGCCGCGGATCAACTGGGCATGCTCGTAGACATAGGCGTTGGCGACGATCAGCGAATTCTCGATCACCGCGCGGGTGCGCACCGAGAACAGCCGGTCGAGGCCGCGGTCGATGGTGACGTTGGCGACGATCGACACCAGCACCGCCGGCAGTACCGCGATGATGGAAAACAGGCTGACGATCTGGACGTGCAGGCGCGCGGCGGCCCGGCCGCGACGGCGCGCCTGGATCACCTTCCACACCTCGCCGGCAATGATCCCCAGCAGCACCAGGATGGTCGCGCCGTTGATGAGCAGGAAGGTGATGACGACCTGATGGGTCGGCTCGATCGGGGTCAGGCCCGTGAGCACCACGAAGGTCAGGAACGCCGACAGCAGGGCAAGGCCGACTGCGAACGGCGCCAGAAAACGGCGCAGCCGCCAGCCGGACGGCTCGGCAAGCGACGGGTCGAACGGTTGGGCCGACGTCTCTGCGGTGGTCATGCCAGGGTAATGTCAGGCCGGATTTGCGGAATTGGCGGCTGTTGCCGCATCCACTGATGCATACATATCACAATGTTGCCGAATTGCGACAATTCCTAGGCGCGCCAAGGGTTATGGCAACACCTTCCACGGATTCAAAATGGTTTCCTCTCGCTCTACGGGAGCGGATCAGCCGTTGCGATAGACCTGAATATCCAGATCACGGATTTTTTTGCGCAAGGTGTTGCGATTGAGTCCCAGAAGGTCGGCCGCCCGGATCTGGTTGCCGCGATGAGCCGCCAGCGCCGCCGTAAGCAGCGGCACCTCGATCTCCTTGAGGATGCGATGGTAGAGCCCCGGCGGCGGCATGCCGTTGGGGAACCCGGCGAAGTGCGACGCCAGATAGGTCTCCACCGCGCCGCCGAGGTTGTCCACGGCCAGCGGCATGGCACCGCCGGAGACCACGGCTGGCGGCGCCAGTTCGCCCTCGATCACCGATCCGGTGATGACGTCCTGCGGATAGAGCGCGGCGAGACGGCGCGCCAGATTTTCCAGTTCGCGCACATTGCCCGGCCAGCGGTGCTGCTTCAGGCGCTCCAACGCCAGCGCGTCGAGCTTCTTCGGCGGCAGGCCGTCCTTTTCGGCCAGCGCGAAGAAATGGCGGATCAGGTCCGGCAAATCCTCGATGCGCTCGCGCAGCGGCGGCAGCCGCAGCGGCACCACGTTAAGACGGAAGAACAGGTCCTCGCGGAACAGTCCCTGCTGGATCAGGATGCGCAGGTCCTTGTTGCTGGCGGCGACGATGCGCACGTCGGTCTTGATCGGGGTGCGGCCGCCGACGGTGGTGTATTCGCCCTGCTGCAACACCCGCAGCAGGCGGGTCTGCGCTTCCATCGGCATGTCGCCAATCTCGTCGAGGAACAGGGTCCCCCCCTCGGCCTGCTCGAACCGGCCGGTAGCGCGGGCGTTGGCGCCGGTGAACGCGCCGCGCTCATGACCGAACAATTCGGACTCGATCAGGTCGCGCGGGATCGCCGCCATGTTGACCGCGACGAAGGGGCCGGTGCGGCGCTTGCCGTAGTCATGCAGCGCGCGCGCCACCAGTTCCTTGCCGGTGCCGGACTCGCCGGAGATCATCACCGTCAGATCGGTCTGCATCAGCCGCGCGAGCACCCGGTAGATCTCCTGCATCGCCGGTGAGCGGCCGACCAGCGGAATGGAATCGAACTCGCCGTCGTCGGCGGCGGCGGCCGCCCGCTCCTTCGGCTCGGACAAAGCGCGACCGACGATGGCGATCAGCTCCTTGAGGTCGAACGGCTTCGGCAGATATTCATACGCGCCGCGCTCGGAGGCGCGGATCGCGGTCATGAAAGTGTTCTGCGCGCTCATGACGATGACCGGCAGATTGGGGCGCAGCTTCTTGATCCGGGGCAGCAGATCGAACGCGTTTTCGTCCGGCATCACCACGTCGGTGATGACGAGATCGCCCTCGCCCTGGCTGACCCAGCGCCACAGCGTGGCGGCGTTCCCGGTCAGCCGCACCTCGTATCCGGCGCGCGACAGTGCCTGATTGAGCACCGTGCGGATGGCGCTGTCGTCGTCTGCGACCAGTATGCTACCTGCGGGCATGGTCAGTTCTCATCTGCGATGGGTGAGGCATGCGGCGACGTTCCCGGGCGCGCGCCGCCGTGGCCGGACATCTGGCTGGCGTTAAACATCGGCAGCAGCACGCGGAAGGTGGTCCGGCGCGGCTGCGATTCACATTCGACGATGCCGCCGTGATCGTTGACGATCTTGGCGACCAGTGCGAGGCCGAGGCCGCTTCCGGTCGGCTTCGTGGTCACGAACGGGTCGAACAGATTGGGCAAAAGGTCGTCCGGCACGCCCGGGCCGTTGTCCTTGACGCAGAATTCCAGCGGCAGCGACACCCGCGACTTCTTGCCGGGCACCGAGAGATGGACACCGGGCCGGAACGCGGTCGTCAACTGGATCTCGCCGTCCGTTCCCATGTCGCCCACCGCCTCGGCGGCGTTCTTCACCAGATTGAGGAAAACCTGGATCAACTGGTCCTGATTGGCCAGCACCGGCGGCAGCGACGGATCGTAGTCCTCGGTGAACTTGACGTTACGGGCGAAACCGGACTGCGCCAGCCGGCGGACGTGATCGAGCACCGAATGGATGTTGACCGGCCCGCGCGCCACCGGGCGTTCGTCGCCGAACACCTCCATGCGATCCACCAGCGTGACGATGCGGTCGGCCTCGTCGCAGATCAGCTTGGTCAGGGTGCGGTCTTCCGGTGAAGCCCCCTGCTCCAGCAGTTGCGCCGCGCCGCGAATGCCCGATAGCGGGTTCTTGATTTCGTGCGCCAGCATGGCGGCGAGCGCCGTGACCGAGCGCGCGGCGCTGCGGTGGACCAGTTGCCGGTCCATCTTGTCGGCGATGGTGCGCTCCTGCAGCATCACCACGATATGCCCGGGGCGCTCACTGACCGGAGCGACATGGAGATCGACCTGGCGGTCTCCGCCGATGCGCGGCGTGCCGAGATCAACTTTGTATT
The DNA here is from genome assembly GCA_020544565.1 of Bradyrhizobiaceae bacterium. GTDB lineage: Bacteria > Pseudomonadota > Alphaproteobacteria > Rhizobiales > Xanthobacteraceae > Afipia. The sequence continues at coordinate 1,109,340 of CP078014.1, read as the reverse complement.
CGTTGACGGCGGCTCCGGTGCGGCGGACCTGATCGATCAGCGTCAAAAGCGGACTGCCGAACGGCACCAGTTCGCGCAGCATCTGGCGCTGCATGTGCTGGATCGAGGTTTCGAAAAACGATTCCGCCGCCATGTTGGCGTCGAGGATTTTGCCGTCAGGCGCGATCATCATCACCGGATTGGGCAGCGCGTTGAGGATGACCTCGCTGCCCGAGGACAGTGGCGCGCGCTTTTCGGCAATTCCGGTCATGCGGCCGCGCTCCATGCGAATTCCCCGAAGGCGTCGTGCAGCGAGCGCCGCACATGCGCCGGATCGGTGGCGGTCAGGATGGTCTGACGCCAGCGCTTCAGCGCATCGCCGGAGGCGGCTGCCTCGCGCGCGGCGACATCGAGCGCCCAGCCGAGATGCTTGCGGGCGTGACGCAGGCCGACGCGCGCGCCGTAGTGGTCGACCACCTCGTCGTAAAGCTTGCAGACATAGGCCAACTGCTCGCGCAGTTGCGGCGCCGGCTCGGGGTCGCCGCCATCGAGCCGGCGCGCGATCTGCCCCGGCAGCCACGGCTGGCCCTGCGCGCCCCGCCCGATCATCACCGCGTCCGCGCCGGAGTCGTCGAGGGCGCGCACCGCATCGTCGAAAGTGGCGATGTCGCCGTTGACCACCACCGGCACCGTCACGGCGTCCTTGACCGGGCGCACGGCCTTCCAGTTCGCACTGCCCTTGTAGAACTGGCAGCGGGTGCGGCCGTGCACCGTGATCATCCGCACGCCTGCCGCTTCGGCGCGGCGCGCCAGTTCGGGCGCGTTGAGGGAGTTGTCGTCCCAGCCGAGACGCATCTTCAGCGTCACCGGCACGCCGACGGCGGAGACGGTGGCGTCGATCAGCCGCAACGCGTGATCGAGATCGCGCATCAGCGCCGAGCCGGACTGGCCGCCGGTGACGTGCCGCGCCGGACAACCCATGTTGATGTCGATGATATCGGCACCGGAAGCTTCCGCGACCTTCGCGCCCTCGGTCATCCAGTGCGTCTCGCAGCCGGCGAGCTGCACTACATGCGGGCCGATGCCGGTGGCCTCGCAGCGCAGCACCGACATGGCGCGGCCGCGCACGAGGTCGTCGCTGGCGGTCATCTCCGAGACCACAAGCCCGGCCCCCAGCTCGGCCGCGATGCGGCGGAACGGCGCGTCGGTGATGCCGGACATCGGCGCAAGAAGTACGCGGTTGCCGACATCGATGTCGCCGACGGTCAGGCGCGGTGGAGAGGTCGATAGCGTGTCGGTCACCGGGCTTCTCGTTGTCCGAGCTGCGTCGCATCATTGCGACGGAATGTTAGCTTAATTGTTGGGCAATATGCTGTCATGCCTATATTTTAGACAAACGGCGGCACGACGCAAGTGCATCGCAACATATGCCGCCCGTGCTCCCATCGCCGTGAAATCATGCTGTTTTCCGCCATAATGTGTTAAGTGCACCTCCCGAATCCGCCGACATCCCGCTCGGCCTCCTGCCCGCTCCTCACCCACGCTGCCTCAGCCATGACCATGCCCAAACGGACTGCCGCCATCATCGTCGCCGCCGGCCGAGGCCTGCGCGCCGGAGCCGGAGGCCCCAAGCAATACCGATCGATCGGCGGCAAAACCGTGCTCGCCCGGGCGATGGAGCCGTTCTGCACCCATCCGGGCATCAGCGCCGTTCAGCCGGTGCGCAATCCCGACGATGCCGACATCTTCGATCAGGCGGTGTGCCATCTCGCCTATCGCCCGCCGGTCGATGGCGGGGCGACGCGGCAGGCGTCGGTGCGCGCCGGGCTGGAGGCGCTGGCGAGCCAGGCGCCGGAGATCGTGCTGATCCACGACGCCGCCCGCGCCTTCGTCACCGCCGACGTGATCTCGCGCGCCATTGATGCGGCGCTGCTCACTGGGGCGGCGATCCCGGTGGTGCCGGTTACCGACACGATCAAGGTGGTCGATGCGGCCGGCGCTGTTGAGGCGACGCCGGATCGCGCGCTGCTGCGGATCGCGCAGACGCCGCAAGCCTTCCACTTCCAGACCATCCTCGACGCCCATCGCCGCGCCGCGCGCGAGGGCCGCGACGATTTCACCGACGACGCCGCCATCGCCGAATGGGCGGGATTGACGGTCGCGACATTTGAAGGCGATGCTGCCAACATGAAACTGACCACGCCGGAAGATTTCGCGCGCGAGGAAGCGCGCCTCGGAGCCATGCTGGGCGATATCCGCACCGGGACCGGTTACGACGTCCATGCCCTGACCGATGGCGACCACCTGATGCTGTGCGGCGTCCGCGTGCCGTTCAACCGCGGCTTTCTCGCCCATTCCGACGGCGACGTCGGCCTGCACGCCCTCGTCGACGCCATTCTCGGCGCGCTGGCCGATGGCGATATCGGCTCGCACTTTCCGCCGAGCGATCCGAAGTGGAAGGGCGCGGCCTCCGACCAGTTCCTGAAACACGCGGTCGAACTCGTTCACCGGCGCGGCGGACGGATCGCGCATCTCGAAGTGACGATGATCTGCGAAGCGCCGAAGATCGGTCCGCTGCGCGAGGCGATGCGGGCGAGAATCGCCGAGATCACCGGGCTGCCGCAGTCCCGCATCGCGGTGAAGGCCACCACCAGCGAGCGGCTGGGCTTCACCGGGCGACAGGAAGGCATCGCGGCGACAGCCGCCGCCACCATCCGCCTGCCGTGGGACGACATCGGCGCGGCGAACGGCGGGAGCAACCAGCCATGAGCGGCAGCGCCATCCGCGCCCTCTCCCGCTCGTTGCTGGATTTGTGCCGGATGCGCAAGCTGACCGTCGCCACCGCCGAGTCGTGCACCGGCGGCCTCGTCGCCGCGGCGCTGACCGACATTCCCGGATCGTCGGACGTGATCGACCGCGGCTTCGTCACCTATTCCAACGCGGCCAAGCACCAGATGCTCGGCGTCCCGACCGCGACGCTCGACACCTTCGGCGCGGTGAGCAAGGAGACCGCCACCGCCATGGCGTTCGGCGCGCTGGAGCACGCCGACGTCGATCTCGCCGTGGCGATCACCGGGATCGCCGGCCCAGGCGGCGCAACGCCGGGCAAGCCCGTGGGGCTGGTGCACCTCGCCGTCGCCGCGCGCGACGGCCGCATCACCCACAAGGAATGCCGGTTCGGCGCGGTGGGCCGCGCCAATGTCCGCGAACAGTCGGTGGTCGAAGCCTTGAAAATGCTGACCGAGATGGCGCGCGGGCCGCAGCCGCCGCTCAAGAAGCGCCCACGCGCGGCGGTCCATACACCGCATCCGCGCGTTTCTCGAACGCCACGGCGAAGCGCTGGAAAGCGGCGTCGAACATCGCGCCCATCAGCACCGCGAGCATCCGACTCCTGAACTCGTAGGCGATGAAGAAGCCGACGTCGCAGGCGTCGTCGGACCTCGCCTCGAAGGTCCAGCGGTTCTCCAGCTTGCTGAACGGCCCCTGCAGATACTCCACCAGAATCTTCAGGTTCGGCCGGTCCAGCGTGACGCGGCTGGTGAAGCTCTCGCGCACCATCTTGTAGGCCACCGTCATGTCGGCGACGATGACCTCACAGCCGTCCGGCCGCGACGTCCGCTGGCGCACTTTCAACGCCTGACACATCGGCACGAATTCGGGATAGCGCTCGACGTCGGCGACGAGGTCGAACATCTTCTGCGCGCTGTGGCGAACGCGGCGCTTGTTCGAGAACTGGGGCATCGGGAAACTAACGCATGGTGAGACAGGCTTGAACCGTCATTGCGAGGAGGCGAAGCCGACGAAGCAATCCAGTTCTCTCCCTCGCAAGACAAAGCTGGATTGCTTCGCTTCGCTCGCAATGACGGTTAAGCCGGCGCCGAACCTGAATTCATCGCACTTTAGCGGTTTGTCGCCGCGCGCGCGGCCTTCAGCTTCGCGAAGTCCTCGCCGGCGTGATGCGACGAACGCGTCAGCGGGCTCGCCGACACCATCAGGAACCCCTTGGTATAGGCGATCCGCTCGTAGCCGCTGAATTCGTCGGGCGTGACGTAGCGCATCACCGCGTGATGCTTGAGGCTCGGCTGCAGATATTGGCCGATGGTGAGGAAATCGACATCCGCCGTGCGCAGGTCGTCCATCACCTGCAGCACCTCGTGGCGCTCCTCGCCGAGACCGACCATGATGCCGGACTTGGTGAACATGCTCGGGTCCATCTCCTTGACCCGCTGCAGCAGCCGGATCGAGTGGAAATAGCGCGCGCCCGGCCGCACGGTGAGATAGCGCGACGGCACGGTTTCGAGATTGTGGTTGAACACATCCGGCTTGGCCGCAACCACCTGCTCCAGTGCGCCGTCCTTACGCAGGAAGTCCGGCGTCAGGATCTCGATGGTTGTCGTCGGGCAACCCGCGCGAATGGCGCGGATGGTCCTGACGAAGTGGTCGGCGCCGCCGTCGGCGAGATCGTCGCGGTCCACCGAGGTGATGACGACGTGATGCAAGCCGAGCTTCGCCACCGCGAGCGCGATGTGCTCCGGCTCGGCCGGATCGAGCGCGCCGGGCATGCCGGTCTTGACGTTGCAGAAGGCGCAGGCCCGCGTGCAGGTGTCGCCCATGATCATGAAGGTGGCGTGCTTCTTGTCCCAGCACTCGCCGATGTTCGGGCAGCCGGCTTCCTCGCACACGGTGACGAGGCCGTTTTCCTTGACGATGTTGCGGGTGCTGGCGTAGCCGCGGGACATCGGCGCGCGGACGCGGATCCAGTCGGGTTTGGCGGGGGACTTGGCGTCCGGCCGGTTGACCTTCTCCGGATGGCGCGGACGCACCTGATTGGGCGACACCGTATCGATGAGAACGACCATGAAAATCCCGCGATTTCGCTCGACTTACCTAAGCCCGCCATAGCCTTGGCGCAAGCCGTCGGCATCGTGCTAGGCTGGAATGCATATCATGTTCCGGCCGGCCCTGCATCGCCGCCGGGTGCAATTCTGCCGCCAGCCCCCTGCCGATAAATGCCCGAAAATAACAGCCCTCTTCCGCCCGGACGGATTCTGACGCGCAAATTCTTCGCGCGCGATGTCCTCGACGTCGCCCCCGACCTGATCGGCGCGACGCTATTGGTGAACGGGGTCGGCGGCGTCATCGTCGAGGTCGAAGCCTATCACCACACCGATCCGGCCGCGCACTCCTATCGCGGGCCAACGCCGCGCAACCGGGTGATGTTCGGCCCGCCGGGCTTTCTGTATGTCTATCGCTCCTACGGCATCCACTGGTGCATGAATTTCGTCTGCGAGGAAGAAGGCTCCGCCAGCGCTGTGCTGGTCCGCGCGATCGAGCCGACCCACGGCGTCGCCACGATGCGGCGACGGCGCAAACAGCAGGACGAGCGTGCGCTGTGCTCCGGGCCGGGCAAGGTCTGCGAGGCCATGGCGGTCAGCATCGCCTACAACGCGCTGCCGCTCGATGCGCCGCCGATCGCAATCCACGCCCGCCCGCGCCGGCCCGAGATCGTCAGCGGCGTCCGCATCGGCATCACCAAGGCGGTCGAGCTGCCATGGCGGTTCGGGCTGAAAGGCTCACGGTTTCTCAGCAAGCCGTTCAGGCCCGGCGCGGGGAAAAATCCATCAGCGACGCAAACAGGATGATGAAAAGCGTGGCGACCGCGATGGGCGCGAAGGCGAAGGCCGCACTCCCGCTGAGGTCCCATGCCATCCCGCCGATGATCGAGACCAGCACCGCCAGCGAATAGCCGATGGTGAAAACCCCGGCCGACATGCGGGGTACGTCGTCAGGCGGCACCAGCAGCGCGGGCAAGGCCAGCGAGAGCGTGAGGACGATCGCACAGGCAAACCCCATCAGCCCCGCGCCCACCACGATCCATGGACCGGACCCGGACAGAACCGCGGCGATGCCGGCAAGGCCGAACACGCCGGAAACCAGCAGCGGCCACCGCTTGCGCTCCCAGCGGCTGGCCATGGCGAGCAGGATGAACGAGGCCGGCAACTGGCCGCCGTTGAGCACGCTCAGCGTCAGTCCGATCAGGTCGGTCCGGCCGGCCTGCAGCAGATAGCCGGGCAGAAAAGCGTTGGCGCAGATATAAAGCTGATTGGCGCCCCCGAGCATCAGGCCGACCTTCCAGAGCACCGGCGCGCGCCAGTCGGGCATCCACAGGTGATGCCGGACGGAAACCGCGCTTTTGCCGCCGGGCTGAAGGACAAACACCGCAAGCGCGATCAGCGCCACCGGGATCGACCAGAAGATCAGGCTGGCGCGCCAGCTCCCGCCGAGAACAGGCAGCAGCGCCGCGGCCAGCACCACCGGAAAGATTTCGCCGCACAACAGGCCGTTGGTGTAGACGGCGGTGGCGAAGCCGATCCGGTGCGACTGCCATTGACGCACGGTGGGCGGCAGCGCCGGCTGCATCACCGCGATGCCCGCGCCCATGACGATGGTGGCGGCAAACAGCGTCATACTGGTCGAGGCGAAGCCGCGCAGGGCCGATCCGGCCGCGGTGGCCAGAAGCCCGATGACGAGCGCGGGCACCGCCCCCACCCGCGCGATCAGCGCCGATCCCGGCACCGAAACCAGCGCAAACAGACACGCCGGTATGGCGTTCAGAATTCCGACCTCGGTGCCCGACAGATTGAGGTCGACAATGATGAGCGCCAGGATCGGCGGCACCGCGAGGATGGTGAGCCGCAGGCTGTTCCCGGCGAGCCACAGCAGAGCGAGCGCCCTGAATGAAGGCGACGAATCCGCGGTCATCCAATATCCTTGAGGCGCTCCAGCGCTTCCAGAATCTTGGTCCTGCGGGAGTCGGCTTCCTCGCGCTTCTCGCGCTGTTCGTCGATCACCTCTTCCGGCGCGTTGGCGACGAACTTCGCGTTGCCAAGCTTGGCGTCGACGCGTGCGATATCAGCGTCTGCCTTCGCCAGTTCCTTGCCGAGGCGCGCCTTCTCGGCGGCTAGATCGATCACGCCCTTGAGCGGGATCGCCGCCACCTCGCCGCGCACCAGCAACTGCACCGAGCCATCCGGCGCGCGGTCGGCGAAGGAGATGTCGCCGAGCCGCGCAAGGCGCTTCATAACGTCGCTCCAGCGCTGCGCACGCGCCCGGATGTCGTCGGAGGCCCCGACCAGCACCAGCGGGAATAGCGTCGCCGGCGGAATGTTCATTTCCGCGCGCAGCGAACGGATCGACGAGATCAGCTCCACCAGCCAGCCGATCTCGGCCTCGGCGGCGGGATCGCTGAACTGTTCGATCTCCGGCAGCGGCGGCACCACCACCGGCATCGCCAGCGGGTCGCCCGACATGGCGGTGGCCGCGATCGCCGTCGCCAGCATGTCCGGCTGCGGCTTCAGCGGCCATTCGGCGAGCGCCAGCAGTCCGTCACGCTTGCCGGTCACCGCCCACAACTCCTCGGTGATGAAGGGCATGAACGGATGCAGCAGCTTGAGGATCTCGTCGCGCGCCCAGGCGATGCTGGCCTGGGTCTCGGCCTTTGCCGGACTGTCCGCGCCCATCAGCACCGGCTTGGCCAGTTCGAGATACCAGTCGCAATAGACGTTCCACACGAAGCGGTAGATCGTCCCGGCCGCATCGTTGAAGCGATAGGCCAGAATGGCCTCGGTGACCTCGCGGGTGGCGCGCGCGGTCTCGTGCGCGATCCAGCGGTTGAGCGTCTCTTGCGCGGACGACGGGTCGAACCCGTCCGGCAATGCGCAGCCATTCATCTCGGCGAAGCGCGACGCATTCCACAGCTTGGTCGCGAAATTGCGGTAGCCTTCCACGCGCTGGGTGGAGAGCTTGATGTCGCGGCCCTGCGCCGCCATCGCCGCCAGCGTGAAGCGCAGCGCATCCGCGCCATAGTCGTCGATCAGGTGCAGCGGATCGATGACGTTGCCCTTCGACTTGGACATCTTCGCGCCCTTCTCGTCGCGGACGAGGGCGTGGATGTAGACGGTGGGGAACGGCACGTCCTTCATAAAGTGCAGGCCCATCATCATCATCCGGGCGACCCAAAAGAAGATGATGTCGAAGCCGGTCACCAGCACATTGGTCGGGTAGTAGCGTTCGACGTCCGTGGTGTCGTCGGGCCAGCCCAGCGTCGAGAACGGCCACAGTGCCGAGGAGAACCAGGTGTCGAGCACGTCTTCATCACGCGTGATGAAACCGTCGCGCCTGGCGGCGTCGCGCGCCATCGCCTCGCCCTGCTCCGGCGTGATGACGCCCTGCTCGACGTAATAGCCGAGCGCCCGGCCGACGGCCTCGTCCTCGGTCTCGGCGACGAACACCCGACCGTCCGGCCCGTACCACGCCGGGATCTGGTGGCCCCACCACAACTGGCGCGAGATGCACCACGGCTGGATGTTCTCCATCCACTCGAAATAGGTCTTTTCCCAGTTCTTCGGCACGAACACCGTTTCGCCGGAGCGCACCGCCGCGATTGCGGGCTCCGCCAGCGTCTTGGCGTCCACGTACCACTGGTCGGTGAGATAAGGCTCGATGACGACGCCGGAACGGTCGCCATGAGGCACCATGTGGGTGTTGGGCTCGATCTTGTCGAGGAAACCGGCCTCCTCCAGCTTGGCCACGATCAGCTTGCGCGCGACGAAACGGTCCTTGCCCTCGAGTTCTTCCGCGAGGATCAGCGCCGCTTCCGGCAGCCCGCGCAGATAGTCCTCGTTGGCCGAAAGCGTGAGGCGCGCCTCCTGGTCGAGCACGCTGATCGACGGCAGGCTGTGCCGCCGGCCGACCTCGAAATCGTTGAAGTCGTGCGCGGGCGTGATCTTCACCGCGCCCGAGCCCTTCTCGGGATCGGAATATTCATCCGCGACGATCGGGATCAGCCGGCCGACCAGCGGCAGCACGGCGTTCTTGCCGACCAGATGGCGGTAGCGCTCGTCGTCAGGATTCCCTGCCACGGCGGTGTCGCCGAGCATGGTTTCGGGCCGCGTGGTCGCAACCACGATGAATGTCGCGGGATTGTCGGGATCGAAGCTGACGCCTTCCAGCGGATAGCGCAGGTGCCAGAGGTTGCCCTTGACCTCGACCTGCTGGACTTCGAGGTCGGAGATCGCGGTGAGCAGCTTCGGGTCCCAGTTGACCAGCCGCTTGTCCTTGTAGATCAGCCCCTGATTGTAGAGTTCGACGAACACCTTGGCGACGGCGCGCGACAGCCCTTCATCCATGGTGAAGCGCTCGCGCGACCAGTCGCACGAGGCGCCGAGGCGCTTCAACTGGTTGACGATGGTGCCGCCGGATTCGGCCTTCCATTGCCAGACACGATCGAGGAATTCGGCGCGGCCCATGTCGCGGCGGTTCGGCTCCTTGCGCTCCATCAACTGGCGCTCGACCACCATCTGGGTGGCGATGCCGGCGTGATCGGTTCCCGGTTGCCACAGCACGTCGCGGCCGCGCATGCGCTCGAACCGGCACAGGATATCCTGCAGCGTATTGTTGAGCGCGTGGCCCATGTGCAGCGAGCCGGTGACGTTCGGCGGCGGGATCACGATCGTGAACGGCTCGGCGTCGCGCCGCTCGGGGCGGCCGGCCTTGAACGCCCCGGCGTTTTCCCAGGCACGGGACATACGGCCCTCGATCTCGGCCGGCTGGTAGGTTTTCTCGATCATGGCACTGCAATCAAAAGGAATGGATCAGGACCGGAGTATTGTCGTCATTGCGAGCGAAGCGAAGCAATCCAGAAGGAATTGCGCCGAGCAAAAAGCTGGATTTGCTTCGTCGCTGGCGCTCCTCGCAATGACGAAATCGTGGTCAAATCCGATTTCATCACACGCTAGAAACCTGCCAGCGCGGCGCAAGTCAACCTGTGGAAACGCGGGGAAGGCAGGACCGGAGAGCCGGGTTACCGGCCCCGGGAGACCCGCTCGATCTCGGCCTTGACGATCCGCTCCACCAGATTGGGCAGATTGTCGTCGAGCCAGGATTTCAGCATCGGACGCAGCATCTCCTTGACGAGATCCTCCAGCGTCCGGGCATTGTTGCTCAAAACGGTGTTGGCGAGCGCATTGAAGGCGGATTCCACCGCCGTCGCCGTGGAATTCGAGATCATCTGCTGGTGCGGCATGTCTTTCGGTGCGGGTTCGCGGTGCATGGGCGGCTCGGCACGGGGCGCGGCCTGCGCCACCGGAGCCTCGACGATGTCGAGATCGTCTTCCGGCTCGACCGTCCGGAGCACGACCGGATCGGGCAGCGCCATCTGCTCGGTCAGCTCGAACACATCGGCGTCGGCGTCCTCCGGTTCCACTTGCGGTGGAGCCGCGGGCGCATCGAAGCCGGCCATCATGGCGTCGATATCGGCCTGGCTGTTCGGCGCGGGAGCCGCTGCGGGCCGGGACGGGACGATTTTCGAAGGCGGAATCCCGGCCATCACCGGCTTGCCGGCCGGGCTAGCCTTGACGATCTCGGGTTTGACTGGCGCGGGCTTGAGCGTCTCAGGCTTGGGCGTGTCCGTCCTCGCAGCCTCGGTCCTGACCGGCGGCGGCGCAGCGGGAGCAGGCGCGGCAGCGGCAGGTTTGGCTTCATCATCGGAGATGATCCGCCTGATCGAGGCCAGAATCTCCTCCATCGAGGGTTCCTGCGCCTTTGCCGGTTGCGTCATGTCCGACTCCACCTGATCGGCCGTCAATGTTGTCTGAAATCGCCGGCGAAAGCCGCTCGCGCCTGCGTCACGAATCGCCTTGCCACTCTTTATGAAGGTATGTCAGGGCCACAAATGAATGCAAGCAACGGACTGCGGATGCAGTCCGTTGAGCACATGCTTGTCGGGAAAAGACTAGCGGCCGTCGGGCGTGCGCACGCCGCCCCAGCTATCGCGCACCTGATGATAGTGCACCTGCGGATCGTAAACCGTGGTCGCGAGGTTCATGACCTGCGGCGACAGCCGGCCGATCGCATTCAGCACACTGTAGGACGCCACAACGCGATCGTGCTGCGCCGTCACCAGGGCGACCCGCGCGTTCACCAGCGCCTGCTGCGCGTTCAACACGTCGAGCGTGGTGCGCTGGCCGACCCTCGCCTCCTCGCGAACGCCGTTGAGCGCGATTTCCGATGCGCTCACCTGCGACTGCGCCGACGCCACCTGCGCCTTGCTGGCGACCAGCTGGCCCCACGCCTGCGCGATGCCGGCGCGGGTCTGGTCACGCACCTGTTCGAGGTTGAGGCGCTGCTGCGCCAGCGTTTCCTTCGATTGCCGGATCAGCGCGTATTCCACGCCGCCCTGATAGATCGGCACCGTCATCTGCGCCACCGCCGACGCGCCGAACGAGCGGTACAGCGACATCGTGCTTTCATAGGACTGCTGGACGCTGCCCTGAAGGGTCACGGTCGGAAACAGCGCGCCCTCGTTGACCTTCACCTGCAGGAAGCTCACATCGATGCCGTACATCGCGGCGGTGATGTTCGGGTTCTCGACTAGCCCGACATTCACGGAGCCCTGCAGGCTCGCCGGCAGGAAACGGTCCACCGGAGATCCCGGCGCGAGCGCGTTGGGCTCGCTGCCGATGATGCGGCGGAAATTCGCCCGCGTCGTCGTCAGATTGGATTCGGCGGTAAGAAGCTGCGTATTGCCGGCGGCGAGTTGCGCTTCGGACTGGGCGACGTCGGTGCGGGTCACCTCGCCGACATTGAAGCGGTCGCGGGTCTGTTTTAGCGTCTGCTCGAGCACGCGGACGTTGCTGCGCTGGACCTCGACGATGGCGGCGTCGCGCAGATAATCCATGTAGATCGTGGCGGCCGACAGCAGCACGGTCTGTTCCAGCACGCGCAACCCTTCGCGTGCGGCCGACACCTGGCTTTCGGCGGCACGGGTGCGATTCGCCGTCTGGCCGCCGTTGAAAAGGGTTTGCGACACCGTCGCGCCCACGGAGCGCGGTGCATTGACGCCGTGCAGGCCCACCCTGCTCAACTGGCCGCCCACGGTCGTATTATTCTGAATGTCGGTATACTGAGTGCCGGCGCTGGCGGTGACCGCGACGCGCGGCCGGTAGCCGGACAGGGCCTGAGGAACGTTTTCGTCGGTCGCGCGCACCGAGGCGCGCTGGGCGTTGAGCTGGGGATTGTTCTGGTAGGCGCGAACCAGCGCGGCCTCGATCGTGTCCGCCATGGCGGGCGTGGCCGCGGCGAAACCGATCATCAAAGCCGCGAGGGCACTCCCCGCGCTGAACTTGAGTCGAAACCTGACTGGCATTCCATATATCCCCAAACCGCTCCGCCGCACCCGCAACAGGCGCGCAGACCGGTAACCGACTCGGACCAAGGCCCCGTTCGCGTCAGTCTATGCATCGGGCGACAAAGCCGAAACCCCTGCTCCGCGCCCCGGAGGCACAATCCCCAGCGGTGGGACATTGCGGCCACACCTGACCGGAGCCGAGGAAAATATTCCCTAGCCGGTCAAAAACTGAACGCCGCAGCCCGCTCAAACCCCGGCAGAACCGGCGCGTAGGCGTCGAAAAGCATCCGGCTGCCGAAATCGGCCGGAGAATGTTCGACCAGCATGGCGCGCGGCGGCGTGACCCCGGAGAACACGCCGACCAGCCTCCCGCCGAGCTTGAGCTGCTTGTAAAGCGGTTCCGGATCGACCTCGGTGGCCCCGTCGATGACGATGACATCGTAGGGTGCATGGGCCGAATCGCCGTCGGCGGGACTGGCCGTCGCCACCGCGATCTTCGAAAAGCCGACGGCCGCCAGATTGGCCTTTGCCGCCGCGGCCAGCGCCGGGTCCGGCTCGGTCGCGAACACCTCGGCCGCGAGATGCGCCACCACCGCCGCCGAATACCCGCTGGCGCACCCGACGATCAGCACCCGGTCGGTCTCCGAAATCTCCGCTGCCTGCAGCATCTTGGCGAGAACGACCGGCTTAATAAGATACCGGCTGGCTGCCCCCCGGGCGGCAACGTCGATGTCCATATCCAGATATGCCACGGGACGCAGATGCTCGGGCACGAAGGTCTCGCGCGGAACCGCAAGCATGGCATCGATGATCCGCAGGTCGGTCACGTCGCTCGGCCGCACCTGACCGTCGACCATCTTCTGCCGCGCGGTCGCAAAATCTGACATGGCATATCCTCAAGAGGTAAGACCGGACCGTGGAACGCGGGAGACCGGCATAGGCCCCCGCATTGCCCGGCCGGAACCGGACGCACGGCATATTTGCTGCAAGTGCGCAGGCGATGCAAGCCTGCCGGGTGCAAGCTGGCCGGGTGACATGCCGCACATGGGTGCGACATCATCGCCGCCGGCGCCCCCGAACAGAAGCCGCAGTGGTGAGGTCAATCCACCCAGCCGGCACGCTGGGCATAGAGGATGAAGACGATCACCGCCAGCGTCGCCGCGGTCGCGATCAGCATCGCGCGCGCGCTCATGCCGCGACCGATCCACCACAGCAGCGCAGCGCACATCACAACCGGGACGACGATTTCAAGCGACACGCGCACTCTCCCCTCGGTGGAACTTTTCCGAACGCGCTACGAGCTTACGATGATCGCTCACCGAAGCGCACCGAAAATCCGTGCGATCGCGGACGCATGCGACAGCGAACAATCGCTCTGCGCCATGCGGTGTTGACGATCAAGCGCGTGCGCTGCTACCGCGAAACACGAGTCTTTCAGGGCGGGGTTCATGCACATCGTATCTGCGGCGGACGACAATTATCTTCCGCATTTTGGCGCGATGCTGCATTCAGCGTGGCTGTATCACCCTCACGCCCGTTTTTACCTTCTCGATTCAGGGCTCTCGGAAACCAACAGGGCGCTGCTAGCAGGCTTCGCCAGCGCGCAAAACATCGATCTCAGGATGATCGATTGCGCTGCGCCACTGATCACCACACTTGGCGACATTCCGAAACGTGCTCACTATGCGCGCCTGTTCATTCCCGAAATCCTGAAAGACCTTGACCGGGCACTGTATCTGGATGCCGACATAACGGTCATCGGAAAACTCGACGAACTTTTTGCCACAGATTTGAATGGCCGGCCGTTCGGAGCTGCGTATGACGTTCCCTGGACGGAACAGAAGGAAAGCGAAAAGCAGGGAATTGATTTTGCCGGCAGATATTTCAACTCCGGCGTTCTGCTGCTGGATCTGAAACAATGGCGTCTTCAGCAGATTGCGAATCGCGTTTTCGACTATGCCCGCGCCAATTTCAGAACGTTCTTCCTTTCAGACCAATCGGCGCTAAATGCGCTGTTCTCTGAAAATTATACGACGCTCGACCCAAGATGGAACTTCTTCAAATTCCATGAGCACGAGACAGTCGAGGATGCCCGGGTGATTCATTATAACTTGTATCAAAAACCCTGGTTATATTCCGACGGTCCCTTTGCGCCTCTCTACAAATTCCATCGCGATTGCACGCCGTGGCCTCTTTCGCCGCGACCGCCATTGATCCGCGCTTCCGATCGCCCTCTAAACCGGCTGAATACCGCACGTCGAACGTTGCTGGCGACACTCGGCGTCAAACACCACAGGCGATGGCTTAAAGACAGGCAACGGGAAACGCAGCGGTTGAACGACGAACAACGGATGATGGATCTCGTCAGGGCCAAGGTCGCGGCCCCCGCCCTGGAGCGCGCCAGGGAAATGGCGCAGCAGCGGAAGCATCAGGGTTATCTCGCCGGCGGCACATCCCGCGCCACGCAGTGTTGACCGACAAGCGCACGCGCTGCTACCGCGAAACACGAAATCTTTCAGGGCGGGATTCATGCACATCGTATCAGCGGCGGATGACAATTATCTTCCGCATTTTTGCGCGATGCTGCATTCGGCGTGGCTGTATCACCCTCACGCCCGTTTTTACCTTCTCGATTCAGGACTCTCGGAGAACAACCGGGCGCTGCTTGCGGCCTTCGCCCGCGCGCAAAACATCGATCTCAGAATGATCGATTGCGCTGCGTCACTGATCACCACGCTTGGCGACATTCCGAAACGTGCTCACTATGCGCGCCTGCTGATCCCGGAACTGTTGGGTGATCACGACAGGGTGCTCTATCTGGATGCCGACATCACCATCACCGGGCCGCTTGACGAACTTTTCGCGACCGACCTGCAAGATCGGCCATTCAGCGCGGTGCGGGATATCGAGCTGACGCGGCAACGCGACAGCACCCGGCAAGGCATTGCCTTCGAGCCTACCTATTTCAATTCAGGCGTGCTGCTGATCGATATCAGTCGCTGGAAAAAGCTCCGAATCACGGAGCAGGTTTTTCAGCACGCGCTCAATTATCATCAAACCTTCTATCTTTCAGATCAGTCTGCTCTGAATGCCGTCCTTCTCCAGAATTACAGGGAGATGGATCAGCAGTGGAACTTCTTCAAATTTCACGAATACGATGCAGTCACGGATGTGCACGTGGTCCATCATACCCTGTACGACAAGCCGTGGCGCTCGGCCCATGCGGCTTTCGCTGATCTCTATAAGTTCCATCGCGACTGCACCCCGTGGCCATTCCAGCCGTCGGCGGAAAAATCGCGCAAAACCCTGAAGGGAGAGTTGAAGATCGCGCGCCGGACATTGCTGGCCACGCTCGGCGTCAGGCGGCACAGACGATGGCTTGAAGACAGGCGGCAGGAAGCGCAGCGGTTGAGCGACGAGCAACGGATGATGGCCCTTGTCAGGGCCAAGTTTGCAGACCCTGCCCTGAAGCGCGCCAGAGAGATGGTGCGGCAGCGCGCGGGTTGATCCCGCAGCGTCCGGCCGCATCACCTTGTCGCCTGACCGGCGGGACAGGCTCCAGGCGCACCCCGCCGGCATATCTTTTCGAGTGGAGCGCGCCCTCGCGGTTGCTTCGGAAGCGGAGCTTCGCTAAGAACTGCCGCCAGTGAGGCCACGTGGCGGAGTGGTTACGCAACGGTCTGCAAAACCGTGTACACCAGTTCAATTCTGGTCGTGGCCTCCAGTTTTTCTGCTTCAGAATTGCGCCAATTTTGAATTTTATTGTCTGATCGTTTTCGATTTTAGCGCATTTGCGCTTTGCAAGACTTGGGGCCTTTGTTATATGCGGCCCCGTTGCTGCTTCGGCAGTGTTCCTCGGTAGCTCAGCGGTAGAGCATCCGACTGTTAATCGGATGGTCGCTGGTTCGAATCCAGCCCGGGGAGCCAACACAATCTCAAAAATAATAGAATAAAATCAAGGCCATAGGGCGACGAGCGCGTCGCCTGCCGAGCCATGTCGGGCCTCCCCCCTGATATGGAAGGCGGCAGTATGCAGCCTCTCGTCCGAATCACTCCTGAGAAGGCGATCGCAGCGAAACTTGAAAGGCTCTCCCGAGGCGGCTTGCCGCTTCAGCCGGACCGATTCCCCGCCGCCCGGGCGGATTTTCCCCGTCGGTTCTCGGGCCTGCGACAATCCCGTTTCGGCCGGGGCTTCGGCGCCAGTTCCGGCATGGAGCCCTGCACGTCGCGATAGCGCGCCAGCATGCGCTCGAACGTGGCATCAAGCGCGACCTCGATCTCGGGGCGGCCTTCCAGGCGGGCCAGCACCATGCCGGCCGCCTCGATGGTGGACAATCCGTCGCGACGGGGTTCCTTGCGCAGCTTGCCGTAGCGCGACGGACGAGCCGGCCCGAGGACGATGCGGCGGCATTTCAGCATCCAGGCATTGCGCCACCACAGCGCCTTGGCCTGGCTCCAGGTACCGTCGAGCACGATGATTCCCTCGAGGCTCTTCAGGATCGCGCGCTGGCCGTCCTCGATCTCGCCCTTGCGGTCGATGGCGACGATGTCCTTGTCCGTCGCCAGATCGGCAACCTTGACGGAACCGAGATAGAGCACGGCCCAGCGCTGGGGATCGTCGACCTCGCGGCCGAGCGCCTTCGACAGGCTCGGCCACGACAGGCCGATCCTGTGGGTGGCGTTCTGCAACTGATGCGCCGCCAGCCGCGCCGTGCCCAGCGCCCTGTCCTGCTCCTGCGGATGCTGCAGGATCAGCACCTCGATGCGATTGGCGACCGGCTCCAGGCCGTCGCAAATGCACAGCGGCAGCGGCTTGCCGCAACGGGGGCAGCTTTCGATCTCGGGCGCGCCGTCCGGCGCCGATGGGGAGGATTGAGACATGGCCCGCTTCTACGCTGCGCGCCGCCCGGCAGCAACGGACTATTCCGCCGGCATCGGCTGCGACACCGGCCGGGGCCGGTCCCGGCCGCGCAGCCGGTCGATCAGCAGATAGATCACCGGCGTCGTGTAGAGCGTCAGGATCTGCGAAACGACCAGTCCGCCGATGATGGTGATGCCGAGCGGCCGGCGCATTTCGGCGCCCGGCCCGGTGGCGACCACCAGCGGCACGGCGGCGAGGATCGCGGCCATGGTGGTCATCAGGATCGGCCGGAAACGCGCGATGCAGGCTTCGAAAATGGCGTCCTCCGAGGACAGCCCGCGCTGGCGCTCGCCGTCGAGCGCGAAGTCCACGATCATGATGCCGTTCTTCTTCACGATGCCGATCAGAAGGATGATGCCGATGAACGCGATCACCGTGAGCGGCATGCCGGTGATCCACAGCGCCAGCAACGCGCCGAGCCCGGCCGGCGGCAGCGTCGAGATGATCGTCAGCGGGTGCGCCAGACTCTCATACAGCACGCCGAGCACGATATAGACCGCGACCAGCGCGCCGAGGATCAGCAACGGCTGGCGGCTGGTGGTGGTCTGGCTGTCGGCCGCGTTGCCCGCGAACATGCCGCGAATGCCTTCCGGCATGTGCAGTTCGGCAACCGCCTGCAGAATGTTGTCGGTCGCCACCTGCAACGGCACGTCCGGCAGCAGGTTGAAGGAAATGGTGTTGGACGGGAACGACGACTGGTGGAACACCGCGAGCGGCGACAGCCCCCGCTCCACATGGACCACCGCCGACAGCGGCACCTGCGCGCCGCCCGATCCGGCCACATAGATATGCTCCAGCGCCGACGGATCGCCCTGCAACCGCGGATCGACTTCGAGAATGATCTGGTACTGGTTGCGCTGGGTATAGACCACCGAGACCTGCCGCTGCGAGAAGGCGTTGTTCAGCGCGTTGTCGATATCCTGCACCTGCACGCCGAGGCTTGCCGCCGCCTTGCGGTCGATCGACAGGTTGAGCGCCAGCCCGGCCGCCTCGCGGTCGCTGGAAATGTCGGTGATGCCCTCCACGGTCTCCAACCGCTTGGCGACGATCGGCGCCCATTTGGCGAGCAGATTCAGATCGGTGCTGACGAGGGTGTACTGATAGTTGGAATCGCTCTGCCGTCCGCCCGCGCGCAGGTCCTGCGCCGCGAACATGAACAGGCGGATGCCCGGCACCTTGCCGAGATTGCGGCGCAGGCGGTCGATCACCTGCTGGGTGGTCAGGCCGTCGCGCTGATCGAGCGGCTTGAGGCTGATGAACATCGAGCCGCGGTTGGAGCCGCCGCCTGGGCCGCCGCTGCCGCCAAGACTGGAGCCGACGCCGGCGACGGCGGGATCGGCCATGACGATGTCGGCGATCTGCTGCTGCAACCCGAGCATCGCCTGGAACGACACGTCCGGTGAGGCGCGCGTGGAGCCGATCACGAGACCGCTGTCGTCCTGCGGGAAGTAGCCTTTCGGAATATGCACGAACATCGCCACCGTCAGCGCGATGGTGGCGACGAACACCATCATGGTCAGAGCCGGCAAGCGCAGCACGACATGCAGCGTGCGCTCGTAGAACCGCACCGTCCGCGACAGACTGCCCTCCACCACCCGGTCGAACCACGTCGCGTCCGGCGACGCCGCCTGCTTGATGTAGTGCGCGCAGATCATCGGCGTGACGGTCAACGATACCGCCATCGACACCAGGATGGCGAAGGTCAGCGTCAGCGAGAACTCGCGGAACAGCCGCCCCATGATGCCTTCCATGAAGATCAGCGGCGTGAACGCCGCCACCAGCGACACCGTGATGGACAGCACCGTGAAGCCGATCTGCTTCGCCCCGACGAGCGCCGCCTGATAGGGCTTCATCCCCTCCTCGAGATTGCGGAACATGTTCTCGATCATGACGATGGCGTCGTCCACGACGAAGCCGACCGACACCGCCAGCGCCATCAGTGACAGGTTGTTGATCGAGAATCCCGCGACCCACATGGCGGCGCAGGTGCCCGCCAGCGCCAGCGGCACGGAAATGCCGGCGGCGATGGTCGGCGTCAGCCGCCGCACGAACACGAACACCACGAGCATGACCAGCACGACCGTGGCGCCGAGCGTCCACTCCATGTCCTCGACACTGGCGCGGATGGTCCCGGTGCGATCCGACAGAACCGAAATCTCGACACCGCCAGGGACCCACTGCTTGAGTTCCGGCAACAGCGCCTTGATCCGGTCCACCGTCTCGATGACGTTGGCGTCCTGCTGCTTGGTGATGAGGATCAGAACCGCGGGCTGCTTGTTGAACCAGGCGATGGAGCGGCTGTTGCGGGTGGCGTCGACCACGGTCGCGATATCGGCGAGCCGCACGAAATTGCCGCCGCTGGCCTTGATGACGATATCCCGAAACTGCGCGGCGGAGCGCATCTGCGGATTGGTGGCGATGATTTCGCCGAGTGTCGAGCCGTTGAACATGCCGACGGGGCCGATGGCGTTGGCGTTGACGATCGCCGTGCGCACGTCTTCGCTCGATATTCCGGCGGTGGCCATGGCGACGGGGTTGAGTTGCACGCGCACCGCCGGCTGGTCCGCGCCGCTGACCGTCACCTCGCCGACGCCGGGCACCTGCGAAATCCGCTGGGCGATCACGGTATCAGCGACGTCGTAGATCGCGCTGGTCAGCATCGTCTTCGAGGTCAGCGCGACGATCAGGACCGGCATCGCCGCCGGGTTGGCCTTGCGGAACGTCGGCAGCGTCGGCAGGTCGGTGGGCAGGTCGGCCATCGATGCGTTGATCGCCGCCTGCACGTCGCGCGCGGCGCGGTCGATGTTGCGGCCGATGGCGAATTGCAGCGAGATGCTGGTCGACCCGAGCGAACTCGTCGAGGTGATCTGGTCGATGCCGGCGATCTCGCCGAGCCGCCGCTCCAGCGGCGCGGCGACCGTGGACGCCATCACGCTCGGGTCCGCGCCCGGGCGCGACGCCTGCACCCGGATCGAGGGGAAATCGACCGCGGGAATGCTGGCCACCGGCAGGAAATTATACGCCACCGCGCCCACCAGAAACAGGCCGATCGCCAGCAGCGTGGTGGCGACGGGTCGGCGGATGAATGGTTCGGAGAGCGAAGCCATCACTCAAACACGCTGTGTTGAGACAGAGACGCGCGTGCCCCGGACGCGATGCAGCGTGCAACGCTTCGTCGCAGAGCCGGGGCCGTTAAGAACACGGTTTGAAACGGTCCCGGGTCTTCACCGCACTGCTGTGCAATGCGGCGCGCCCGGGACACGAGCAGACTCCTGTTTCCACCCAAGCGTACCATGCTCCGGCTGTCCGCGGTCACTGCACGCCCTCGGTGGCGCCGGCGAGCGGCGGCGACGATGGGCCGGACTCTCCGGGGGGCACCGCCGCCTCGATGCGGCGGTTGATGCGGTCGAGCGCGAGATAGATCACCGGCGTGGTGTAGAGCGTCAGCACCTGCGACACGATCAGGCCGCCGATGATCGAGATGCCGAGCGGAAAGCGCAGCTCCGCGCCGGTGCCGCTTTCGATCGCCAGCGGCAGCGCGCCGAACAGCGCCGCCAGCGTCGTCATCATGATCGGCCGGAAGCGCAGCAGGCAGGCTTGCAGAATGGCGTCGTAGGCCGACAGGCCCTGATGCCGCTCCGCCTCCAGCGCGAAGTCGATCATCATGATGGCGTTCTTCTTGACGATGCCCATCAGCAGGATGATGCCGATCAGGCCGATCACCGACAGGTCCTGCCCGAACAGCATCAGCGCGAGGATGGCGCCGACGCCCGCCGAGGGCAGCGTCGAGAGGATGGTGATCGGGTGAATGTAGCTCTCATACAGCACGCCGAGCACGATGTAGATGGTCACGATCGCGGCCAGGATCAGCCACGGCTGGCCGGCGAGCGACTTGGAGAATTCCGCCGCATCGCCCGAATACATCCCGACGATGTTGCCCGGCATGCCGATGCGGGTCTCGATCTCCGCCACCCGCGTCACGGCGTTGCCGAGCGCCTCGCCCGGCGCGAGATTGAACGACAGCGTCACCGAGGGGAACTGGGACTGATGCGAGATCGACAGCGGCGCGGTGATGCGGGTGACGCTGGCCACCGCATCGAGCGGCACCTGCGCCGCGGGCGCGCCGGAGGCTCCCGCCGCGCCGGGCACATAGAGTTTCGACAGCACCGAGGGATCGCGCTGATATTCCGGCAGCGCCTCCAGCACCACGCGGTACTGGTTGGCCTGACCGAAGATCGTCGAAATCTGGCGCTGGCTGAAGGCGTCGTTCAGCGTATCGTTGACGGCCTGCACCGACACCCCGAGTTGCCCCGCGCGCTGACGGTCCACCGTGACCATGGCGCGCAGGCCGCCCTCCTGCCCTTCCGACGAGACGTCGCGGAACATCGGATCGCGGCCCATTTCGCGCACCAGCTTGTCCGACCAGGTCGCGACGTCGGCGGCGTTGGTGCTGGTCAGCGTGTATTGATACAGCGAGCGGCTGGAGCGCGTGCTGATCTGGATGTCCTGCACCGCCTGGAAATAGACCGCCATGCCGGGAATGCCGGCGACCCGCTCCTTCAGCCGGTCGATCACCACCGCGATATCGGTCTTGCGCTCGCCGCGCGGTTTGAGCGTCATCACCAGCCGGCCGACATTGGTGGTCGGGTTGACCGAGCCCGCCCCGATCACCGAGACGACGCCGATCACATCGGGATCGGCCTTGATGGCGGCGGCGATCTGCGACTGGCGCAACTGCATGTCCGCGAACGACACCTCGGGGCCGGCCTCGGTGACGGCGACGATCGAGGCGGTGTCCTGCAACGGCAGGAACCCTTTCGGCGCGACGACGTAAAGCAGCAGCGTGGCGATCAGCGTGATGAAGGTCACCACCAGTGTCGCGCGCTGGTGGCGCAGCACCCACAGCAGGCTGCGGTGATAGAATTCCACCATCCGGTCGACCCAGCCGCTCAGCGTCGCGAGCCCCGGCAGGGTCAGTTCCTCGTGATGCATCTTCAGGAGCCGCGAGCACATCATCGGCGTCAGCGTCAGCGACACCACCGCCGAGGTGATGACCGCGATGGTCAGCGTCAGCGCGAATTCGCGGAACATGCGTCCGACCAGACCGGACATGAACAGCAGCGGGATGAACACGGCGATCAGCGACACCGTGAGCGAAATCACGGTGAAGCCGATTTCCTTGGCGCCGCGCAGCGACGCCTGCATCGCGCTCTCGCCGTTCTCCATGTGGCGGACGATGTTCTCGATCATGACGATGGCGTCGTCCACCACGAAGCCGGTACCGATGGTGAGCGCCATCAGGGACAAATTATCGAGGCTGAAGCCGGCGAAATACATCACCCCGAAGCTGGTGATGAGCGACAGCGGCAGCGCCACGCCCGCGATCAGCGTGGCGCGCAGCGAGCGCAGGAAAATCAGCACCACCAGCGTCACCAGGATGACGCTCAGCACCAGCGTGAACTGCACGTCGCGCACCGAGGCGCGGATGGTGACGGTGCGATCGCTGACCACCGCAAGATCGATCCCCGCCGGCATGGATTTCTGCAGCCGTGGAATTTCCGTACGGATCCTGCTGACCACGTCGATGACGTTGGCGCCCGGCTGGCGCTGGATTTCGATCACCACCGCCGGGTGGCCCTGATACCACGCGCCGGTCCTTTCGTTCTCCAGCCCGTCGACGATATGGGCGACGTCGCCGATGGTGACCGGCGCGTTGTTGCGATAGGCGACGATGATCGGCTTGTAGGCGTCGGCGGTGACGATCTGGTCGTTGGCGGCGATGGTGTAAGCCTGCTGCGCACCGTCGAGCGAGCCCTTCGGGCCCGAGACGTTGGCCCCGGCGATGGCGGTGCGCAGGTCCTCCATCGAGATGCCGTAGGCGGCGAGCCGCGCGAGATCGGCCTGCACCCGCACCGCCGGCTTCATGCCGCCGAGAATGGAGACGCGGCCGACGCCGGAGATCTGCGCCAGCCGCTGCGCGATCAGGGTGTCGGCGATGTCGCTCATGTCGCGCAGCGACGAGGTTTCCGAGGTCATCGCCAGCGTCATCACCGGCGCGTCGGCCGGGTTCACCTTGGCGTAGGTCGGCGGATACGGCAGGTTCTTCGGCAACACGCCGGAGGCGGCATTGATCGCGGCCTGCACGTCCTGCGTCGCGCCGTCGATGTCACGGTTGAGATCGAACTGCAGCGAGATCTGGCTGACGCCGAGCGAACTCGTCGAATTCATCGACACCAGCGACGGGATCTGCCCGAGTTGCCGCTCCAGCGGCGCGGTGACCAGCGACGCGGCAACGTCCGGGCTGGCGCCGGGCAACTGGGTCGTCACCTGCACCGTGGGGAAATCGACCTGTGGCAGCGCCGAGACCGGCAGCGCCCAATAGCCGAGCGCGCCACCGATCATCAGCGCGATGCCGAGCAGCGAGGTGGCGATCGGCCGCCTTATGAATGGTTCCGAGACGCTCATCGATGCGTCCTCACAGGTTCGACATCATGCACGAGGGCTATTGCGGCGCTTTCGCGCCGCCACCCGTCTGTTGCCCCCCTTGCGGCCCGCCGCCGCCGGCTCCCTTTTCCTGCCCCTTCTGTCCGCGCCGCTCGCCACGTTCGCCGCCGGGTCCCCCGGGACCTCCGGGGCCCCCGGGTCCGCGCGGCCGGCGCGGCGCGATGTCCGGCGTCGGTGCCTGGACGTCCTTGCCGATGCTGACCCGCGCGCCTTCCGACAGATTGGCGAATCCGGTCGTCACCACGCGATCGTCCACGGTGATGCCCGAGGCGATCACCGCGTCCTTCTCGTTCTGCTGGGTCACCGTCACGACGCGCGCGTTCACGACATTGTCGTTGCTGATGACATAGACGAACGTGCCGGCGGGGCCGCGCTGCACGGCGGCGGTCGGCACCACGATGGCCTTGTCGAGGGTCTGCACCCGCAGGCGCACGTTGACGAACTGGCCGGGCCAGAGCTGGAAGCGCGCGTTGGGAAACTCGGCCTTGATCTTCACCGTGCCGGTGGTCTGATCGACTTGGTTGTCGATGCCGGTGACGGCGCCGGTATCGACCACGGTCTTGCCGTCATTGCCGAACACGTCCACCGGCAGCGGCCCGGCCGCCGCCGCGGCATTGACCCGCACGATCTGCTGCTGCGGCAGGCTGAACTGGATGGCGATCGGCTGCAACTGCGTGATCACCACCACGCCGGTGGTGTCCGAGGCATGAACGATGTTGCCTGGATCGACCTGACGCAAGCCGGCGCGTCCCGACAGCGGCGCGACGATTTTGGTGTAACCGAGGGTCGCCTGCGCGTTGTCGATGGCGGCCTGGTCGGATTTCACCTGCGCTTCGAGTTGCGCCACCAGCGCCCGCTGGGTATCGGCCTGTTGCGCCGATCCCGCCTTGGCGGTGGCGAGTTGCTCGTAGCGCGTGAGGTCGGTCCGCGCATTGGCGAGGGTTGCCTCGTCCTGCGCCTTCTTGGCCACGGCCTGATCGTACTGGGCCTTGTAGATCACCGGATCGATCTCGGCCAGCACGTCGCCGGCCTTCACGTCCTGCCCTTCCTTGAAGTTCACCGAGGTCAGCTTGCCGTCCACCTGCGCGCGCACGGTCACGGTGTTGAGCGCGCGCACGGTGCCGACGCCGTCAAGATAGACCGGCACGTTCTCGATGCGCGGGGTAGCGGCAAGGACCGGGACGGTCATGTCGGGCCGCGCGCGGCTCGCGGTCGGGCTCGGCTTGACATAGGACCAAGCGAGATAGCCGAGGCCGCCGGCGATGAGCAGCGCCAGCGCGAGCGACACCGTCCGCCGGCGCGCGCGCGAGGCGACGCGCGCGACGCCTTCGCCCGCAACCTTCGTCGTCTCCCCGAGATCGGGCTTAAAGAGCATCAACCGCTCCCTCTATCCTTTGAATTTTCGGCGACCATCCGCCGCCCAGCGCCTGATAAAGGCTGACAATGGCCTGCAACCGCGCGAGTTGCACCTGCGCCAGCGAGTCTTCAGCCTGAAATAACGTCAATTGCGTGTTCAGCACGGTGACGATGTCGGCGGTGCCGGCGCGCAACTGCCGCTCGGACAGCTCGAACGCCCGCCGCGACGACGCCACCACGAGGCGTTGCAGCCGCAAGCGCTCATTGGCCTGCTTGAGCGTCACCAGCGCGGTATCGACATCGGCGAAGGCCGAGATCACGGTCTTGCGGTAGGTCTGGAGCATCTCGTCCTGCGCCGCCTGCTGCAGGTCGAAATTGGCCTGGATGCGCCCAGCATCGAAGATCGGCTGGGTCAGTCCGGCCGCGACATTGAAGAAGGCCGAATGCGGCGTGAACAGCGCCGTCAGCGCCGCGCTCTGATAACCGCCCTGCCCGGTCAACTGGATGCTCGGGAAGAACTGCGCCCGGGCGTTGCCGACATTGGCCGTGGCGGAAGCGAGCTGGCTCTCCTGCCGGCGAATGTCGGGCCGCTGGGTCAGAAGCTCGGACGGCAGCCCGGGCGTGACGCGCGGCACCGCGAGGCTGCCGAGCGAGCCGCCGGCGAGCTTCATCCGCTCCGGCGGCCGCGCCACCAGCGTGGCCAGCACGTTCTCGTTCTGGGCGAGCGTCTGCCGCAATGGCGGGATCAGCGCCTTCTGGTTGATCAGCAGGGATTCCTGCTGAGCCAGATCGAGATCCGAACCGGTGCCGACGTCGACCCTCGCCTTGATGGCGTCGTAGATGCGCTGGGCGCTGGCGACGTTGCGGTTGGCGACAGTGATGCGCTCCTGCGAGGCGACCACCTGGAAATAGGCGTTGGCGACGGCGGCCAGCGTGGTCAGCACCACCACGTCGCGGTCGAACCGGTTGGCGTTCGCGGTTTCCTCGGCAGCGAGCAGCGCGTCGCGGTTCTTGCCCCAGAAATCGATCTCGTAGCTCGCGCTCAGCGAGGCGGTGTGGTTGGTGACCTCACCCCGCCCAGTGATTGGCGTCACGCTGGAGATCGTGCCCGTGGTGCTCGACGAGCGCGAGCGCGACCCGGAGAAGCCGCCGGACACGCTCGGCAGCAACGCCGCGCCGGTGATCCGGGCCTGCGCGTCCGCCTGCCGGATGCGCGCCACCGCCGCCGCGATGTCGAGATTGACCGTCTGGGCCTCCTCCATCAGGACGGTCAGTTCGCGCGAGCGGAAGCCGCGCCACCAGTCGAGCTGTGGCGGCATGTCCCGGGCGGCGCTGGTAGCGGACTTGTAGGCCGCGGGCACGTCAAGCGCAGGGTCCGGCAAATCCGATTTGAGGATGCACCCGCTCGACAGCGCCGCCAGCACCAACGCCACGCCGATCGCGGGCAGCCGCCGCCCCGGCAGCGCCCCGCGCCTCAACTGGTGGATCGATGGAAAGGACACCGCGGCCAAATCTCTCAAGCAGGATCAGAATCTCGCTATTCTACCGGGCCGGAGCGGCCCCGGACAGGGATGCCGCCCGCCTGACGGCAAGACAGCCACAACCTGTGACGCCGCTGCCTCACGGCGAAAAACCGCCGTTCTTCCCGTCAAATGCCGGTTTAAGCGATTCCGCGTCGATTGCGTCCGGAACGATTACCAAGATTTCATGTGAGAACGGTTCCAAACGCGGCCTGGCGGAGGCCCCCGACGCGCGCAGCCCCCGCCGCGGCCATTGGTCGCCGCCAAAACCACGCCGCCGCTGGGCGGGGCCTTGCGTCTACGGAACAAAGACGCAAGACTTGCCACAACCAACAACGAAGGATGCTTCGGCAGAGCCACATCACACCAGCCGCATCACATCGATGGACTTGCGCGATGTCCGACCTGATGACGCTCACTCCCGATACCGTTGAGGCAAATCTGCCGGACGTTCCCCGCTCCGTCCGTCTGGCCCTGGCCTTCGCCGCCCGGCTCCGCCGCGGCACCCTCGACATCACCCTGCCCGATGGCCGCGTTGTGCGATGCGGCGGGCTGGAGCCCGGCCCCGCCGCGCAGATGACCGTTCACGACTACCGTTTCGCGTGGCGGCTGGCACGCGGTGGTGACCTCGGAATCGCGGAATCCTATCTGCGGCGCGAGTGGGACACGCCGGACCTGACCGAGTTCCTCTACGTCTTCTGCATCAATCACGACCTGATCCAGACCATGCTCGGCAACAAGCCGGTGGCGCGTCTGGCCCAGCTTGCCCGCCACTGGTTCAATCGCAACACCAGACGGCAGGCGCGGCGCAACATCTACGCCCATTACGACATCGGCAACTCGTTCTATTCGGCGTGGCTCGATCCGACCATGACCTATTCCTCGGCGCTGTTCGAGGAAGGCGCCCAGGACCTCACCGCCGCCCAGCACAACAAGTACAGGCGCCTCGCCGAGGCCATCAATCTCCAGCCGGGGCAGACCGTGCTCGAAATCGGCTGCGGCTGGGGCGGCTTCGCGGAATACGTCGCCACGCATTACGACGTCCGGGTGGTGGGCCTGACCATCAGTTCCGAGCAACGCGACTTCGCGCGCCAGCGCATGCAGGCGGCCGGCGTCGCCGACAGGGTGGAAATCCGGTTTCAGGACTATCGCGACGAACGCGGCCGTTACGACCGGATCGCCTCGATCGAGATGATCGAGGCGGTGGGCGAGCAGTTCTGGCCGCACTACTTCACCCAGATTCGCGACCGGCTCATGCCCGGCGGCCTGGCCGGCATTCAGGCCATCACCATTCAGGACAAGTTCTTCAACGCCTACCGGCGCGAGGTGGACTTCATCCAGCGCTACGTCTTCCCGGGCGGAATGCTGCCGTCGCCGCAGGTGCTCAAGGCGCTCGGCGACAAGTTCGGCATGCCTGTCATCCGCGAGCGCATTTTCGGAGAAGATTATGCCAAGACGCTCGCAACATGGAGAGACAATTTCCGCGCGGCATGGCCGAACCTGACGCCGATGGGATTCGATGAGCGCTTTCGCCGCCTGTGGGAATACTACCTCGCCTATTGCGAGGCCGGTTTCCTGTCGGGAAATATCGACGTGCGTCAGGTCGTGTTCGCGAAAGCCGGTTGACGACAAGTCCGCCGCTCTCGGGACTCAAACAGATCACGCCTGCGCGCGCCGCCCTTGTCGGATCGGTAGGCGATCTCTAGGTTGATGTCAGATTTTCCCCTGACACATCCGGTCCCATGTCCATTCGAAAAGACGTCGTCGACGCCATCGGCAACACCCCGCTCATCAAGCTCAAGCACGCCTCCGCCGCGACCGGCTGCGAGATTCTCGGCAAGGCCGAATTCATGAACCCCGGTCAGTCAGTGAAGGACCGCGCCGGCAAGCAGATGATCCTCGAGGCGGAGAAGCGCGGCGATCTCAAGCCCGGCGGTCTCGTCGTCGAAAGCACCGCCGGCAACACCGGCATCGGTCTCGCACTGGTCGCCGCCGCGCGCGGCTATCGCACCATCATCGTGATTCCGGAAACGCAGAGCCAGGAAAAGAAGGACGTGCTGCGGCTGTTCGGCGCGGAGCTGGTCGAAGTGCCGGCGCTGCCCTACAGCAACCCGAACAACTATCAGCATGTCGGCCGACGACTTGCAGATGAGTTGCGCAAGACCGAAACAAACGGCGTGCTGTTCGCCGACCAGTGGAACAACCTCGACAATCGCAAGGCGCATTACGTCTCGACCGGCCCCGAAATCTGGGAACAGACCGGCGGCAAGGTCGATGGCTTCATCTGCTCCATCGGCAGCGGCGGAACGCTGGCCGGAACCTCGATGTTCCTGCGCGAGAAGAACAGCAACATCCGGATCGGCGTCGCCGACCCGCGCGGCGCGGCGATGTACAACTACTTCGATCACGGCGAGCTCAAATCGACCGAGGGCGGCTCGGTGACCGAAGGCATCGGCCTTGGTCGCATCACCCCGATCATCGAGGGCATGCACGTGGACAACGCCTATCTCATCGAAGACAGCGAGGCCGTGCCCATCGTGTTCGACCTTCTTGAGCATGAGGGCCTGTGCCTCGGCGGATCGTCCGGCGTCAACATCGCCGGCGCCATCCGCCTCGCCAAGGACCTCGGCCCCGGCCACACCATCGTGACGGTGCTGGCCGACTACGGCACGCGCTACCAGTCCAAGCTGTTCAACCCCGAATTCCTGCGCTCGAAGAACCTGCCGGTGCCGGCATGGCTGGAGCGCAAGAGCACGCTCAAGCCGCCGCTCGAGAAGGTGTGAGGTTTTCATATCTATCGTCATGCCCGGGCTTGTCCCGGCCATGACGGTGGAGATCGCTTGCTTACGTCGTGATTTCGTCGCGAGAAACGTGACGTGTCCCGGGCGCGATGCAGCGTTCTTCACGCTGCTTCGCAGAACCGGGACCGTCAGGAAGTAACGTTCTCCTCTTGAATTGATGTATCGCGCCTGAAACGGTCCCGGTTCTGCGAGGCGATGCTTTCGCATCGCATCGCGCCCGGGACACGATGCCACGTGGCGACCGGCCTCACCTTAAAATCTGGCTGAGGAACAGCTTCGTCCGCGCGTGCTTCGGATTCGAGAAGAACGCATCCGGCGCATCGGCCTCGATGATCTGCCCCGCGTCCATGAACACGACGCGATCGGCAACCTCGCGCGCAAAACCCATCTCGTGGGTGACCACCAGCATGGTCATGCCGTCCTTCGCCAGATCGACCATGGTGTCGAGCACTTCCTTGACCATCTCCGGATCGAGCGCCGAGGTCGGTTCGTCGAACAGCATCACCTTGGGATTCATGGTGAGCGCGCGCGCGATGGCGACGCGCTGCTGCTGACCGCCGGACAACTGACCGGGATATTTGGCGGCCTTGTCGGGGATACGGACGCGTTCGAGATATTTCATCGCCTCCGCCTCCGCCTCCTTCTGCGGAATGTTGCGGACCCAGATCGGCGCCAGCGTGCAGTTCTCCAGCACGGTGAGATGCGGGAACAGGTTGAAACTCTGGAACACCATGCCGACCTCGCGGCGTACGGCGTCGACGCGGCGCAGGTTCGGGCCGAGTTCGATGCCGTCGACGACGATGCGGCCTTCCTGGAATTCCTCCAGCGCGTTGATGCAGCGGATCAGCGTGGATTTCCCCGATCCTGACGGCCCGCAGACGACGATGCGCTCACCGCGCCCGACCGCGAGGTCGATATCGCGCAGCACATGGAAGTCACCGAACCATTTGTTGAGGCCCGCGATATCGACGATGGGATCGGCGCTCATGGTTTCAACTCACGCGTTCCTGTGAGCATTGAGACGCCGCTCGACGAACAGCGAATAACGCGACATGGCAAAGCAGAAGACGAAGTAGATCATGCCGGTGAAGGCGAAGCCGGTGAACAGCGTCGTCGGCGTCGCCCAGTTCGGATCGGCGAACGAAGCGCGCAGCTGGCCGAGCAGATCGAAGATCGCGACGATCAGCACCAGCGTGGTGTCCTTGAACAGCGCGATGAAACTGTTGACGAGGCCGGGGATGACATGGCGCAGCGCCTGCGGCATGACGATGAGACCCATGGTCTTCCAGTAGGACAGCCCGAGCGCGCTCGCCGCCTCCGCCTGCCCGCGCGGCACCGCCTGCAGGCCGCCGCGGATGACCTCGGCGTTGTAGGCGCCGGCGAACAGCGCGATGCCGATCAGCACGCGCACGAGGCCATCGATGGTGAAGTTCCCCGGCAGGAACAGCGGCAGCATGTAGGTGGCGAAGAACAGCACCGTGATCAGCGGCACGCCGCGCCAGAATTCGATGAAGGCGATCGAGGCCACGCGGATCAGCGGGATGGTCGAGCGGCGGCCCAGCGCCAGCGCGATGCCGACCGGCATCGACGTCACGATGCCGGACACCGACACCACCAGCGTCACCAAGAGGCCGCCCCATTGCCGCGTGTCCACGATCGGCAGTCCGCCCTTGTCGAGGCCCATGACGGCGATGACGGCGGCGATGCCGGCGAAGATCGCAGCGGTGCGGATCAGCGCCCGCCAGCCGTTACGAACTCCGCCGGCGAGAAAAAACGCCAGCAGCGACACCACGACGGCGGTGGTCGCGACATCCGCCCACAGCGGCGAATGAAAGCGGTCGAAATAATCGCGCAACGCCTCGAAGGGCCATACCAGCCAGCCGAGCCCCTGCCCGATCAAGGCGATGGCCCTCCCGAGCCATGCCAGCAGCGGACCGAACGCCGCGAGCCGCGCGCCGGCGTCGGCAATGCTCGATGCCAGTCCCGATCCGAGATCGGCGATCCAGCTCACCGCGAAGCCGCGCAGGCCGCCGCCGCGCAGCAGGAAAAATCCGATCACCGGATAGGCCGCGAAGAACAGGCCGGAGTTGAGCGCCTTGGCCGGCGCGCGCGGGATCAGCAGCGGCAGCAGCAGCAGCGCGCCGAGCGCGAAAGTGAGATTGACGCGCCAGCGTTCCTCCGCCGGATAGAAACCGTAGATGAACTGATCGAGCTTGGCCTGCACGAACGGCCAGCACGCGCCCACGGTGCGCCCCACATTGCTCTCGAGACAGGCGTTGCGGTCGCTGCCGGTCCACACCGCATCGAGCAGCATGAATTGCACCAGCGGTGCGATAAGAAGCCACAGCAGCGCCGCGCTCACCAGCGTGAGCATGATGTTCAGCGGCGAGTTGAACAACCGCTCGCGCGCGAAACCGATGACGCCGGTGGTCCGCACCGGCGCGTCGCGCGGCTCCACCAGGTTCTGGCGAACGAAAGCAGCGGAGCGCTCGGTCATGCGGCGAGGCTCCGGTTCAGGCGCCAGCCGTAGAAGCTCATGAGCGCGCTGGTGACCAGCGAGATCAGCAGGTACACGCCCATGGTCAGCGCGATGATCTCCACCGCCTGCCCGGTCTGACTCAGCGTGGTGCCGGCGAACACCGAGAACAGATCGGGATAGCCGATCGCCACCGCCAGCGAGGAATTCTTGGTGAGATTGAGATACTGGTTGGTCAGCGGCGGCAGGATGACGCGCATCGCCTGCGGGATCACGATCAGCCGCAGCGTCTCGCCACGCGAGAGGCCGAGCGAGGCCCCCGCTTCCATCTGCCCCTTGGGCACCGATTGCAGCCCGGCGCGCACGATCTCGGCGATGAAGGCGGCGGTGTAGGTCGACAGCGCCAGCGTGAGCGCGGCGAATTCCGGCAGCACCCGCGCGCCGCCGACGAAGTTGAACCCGCGCAGATGCGGCATGTCGAACGCGACCGGCGCGCCGAACAACACCGCCGCCAGCAGCGGCAATCCGACCAGCAGGCCGAGCACGAACGGCCAGATCATCAGCTTCTCGCCGCGGGCGAACAGGCGGTGCCGCGCATAGGCGCGTAGCGCCAGCGCCCCGACGATGCCGGCGGCGAGAGCCGAGGCGAAGACGCCGAATGCGGCCTGCGGCGCGGGATCGGGCACCACCAGGCCGCGATTGCTGAGAAACACTGCGCCGAACAGCGAAATGCTCTGCCGCGGGTTTGGCAAGGTCGCCAGCACCGCCAGATACCAGAAAAGGATGTGGAACAGCAGCGGCAGGTTGCGGATCACCTCGACATAGCCGCCGGCGATCCGCGCCAGCAGCCAGTTCGGCGACAGCCGGCCGAGCGCCACGATCACGCCGATGACGGTGGCCACCACGATGCCGATGATGGACACCAGCAGCGTGTTGAGTAGGCCAACGACAAACACGCGGCTGTAGCTGTCGCTCTCCGAGAACGGAATCAGCGACTGGCTGACCGCGAAGCCGGCGGTGTTCGACAGAAACCCGAATCCCGACGCGATGCGCTGGGCCTGCAGGTTGGCGCGCGCATTGGCGACGATCTCGTAGCCGATCCAGACCACGACCGCGACGAACACGATCTGGACCGCGACGCCGCTCCACCCGGCCCGCCCGCCCAGCGCGCGGCGCAGCCGTGCCGCGATCTGCAGCGGCGGCTTGCGGGATTCGACGTCCATCGCGGAGACCGGACGGCGCGTCAGCGGATCGGCGGCGCGTACTGGATGCCGCCCTGATTCCACAGCTTGTTGAGCCCACGGGCGATCTGGAGCTTGGAGCCGGCGCCGACGTTGCGATCGAACGACTCGCCGTAGTTGCCGACCGCCTTGA
Organism: Bradyrhizobiaceae bacterium; assembly: GCA_020544565.1. Lineage (GTDB taxonomy): Bacteria > Pseudomonadota > Alphaproteobacteria > Rhizobiales > Xanthobacteraceae > Afipia. Next base: position 1,076,222 of record CP078014.1, on the reverse strand, counting down.
TGATGCGCGTCACCCAGTCCTTGGTCAGCCCGAGCTGTTCGCCGAGATTGCCGTCGGTGCCGAACATGCGCTTCAGCTCCGGCTTGCTCGACTTGGCCATGTCATCGACGTTCTTCTGGGTGACGGCGTATTCCTCGGCGTTGACCATCGCGAACAGCGTCCACTTCACGATGTCGAACCACTGGTCGTCGCCGTGCCGCACCGCCGGCCCGAGCGGCTCCTTCGAGATCACCTCCGGCAGCACGACATGGTCGGTCGGCGCGGCAAGCTTGAGGCGCTCGGCGTAGAGCTGGGAGACGTCGGAGGTGAACACGTCGCAGCGGCCCGACTCGTAGGCCTTCACGGTCTCGTCCGCCGTACCGAACGCGATCAGCTCGTACTTCATGTTGTTGCCCTTGAAGTAGTCGGCGATGTTTTGCTCATTGGTCGTCCCGGTCTGCACGCAGATCGACGCGCCACTCAGCTCCAGCGCCGAATTGACCTTGAGCGACTTGCGGACGAGGAAGCCCTGACCGTCATAGTAATTGATGCCGGTATAGTTGAGGCCGAGCGAGGTATCGCGGGACAGCGTCCAGGTCGAATTGCGCACCAGCACGTCGATTTCGCCCGACTGCAGCGCGGTGAAGCGATCCTTGGCCGACAGCGGAACGAACTTGACCTTGGTCGGGTCGTTCAGCACCGCCGCCGCGATGGCGCGGCACAGATCGACATCGAAGCCGGTCCAGTTGCCCTTGTCGTCGGGCGCAGAAAAGCCCGGCAGCCCTTGGCTGACGCCGCACGACAGGGTGCCCCGCTCCTTCACCAGTTGAAGCGTGGTGCGATCCTTTGGTTTCTCCGCCGTCTGCGCCAACACCGATTGGGACACCAGCGTCGCGGCGAGAGCGGCCATCACACCGAGCGGGACACGTTTCATGGAAGAACCTTTCACGATGGGCAGCAGCGGCGGCAGCCGGCGCCCCGCCAGGGGGACCGCTGCATGGAAGGCACGCCGAACCACAGCTAAATATCTGTTGTGCATAACAGAACGGCGGACGCGGCAGGTCAAGGGGTTGACGCCGGCCTGTCCCCTCAAGCTTACTGGCCGCGTCGCCGCAGGCAACCGCCGGCGCTGCGGCAAGATGCCTTCTCCATCGCGAATCCCTTCCAGCAGCGAATCCCCTCATGACGCGATCCACCGACGACCGTTCCCCAACCTCGCTCGCCCCGCAAACCGAACTCGTCACCTCGGGCCGCGACACGCAGGCGCAGAAAGGCTTCGTCAATCCGCCCATCGTGCGCGGCTCGACAGTGCTTTATCCGACCGCGGAAGACCTGCACGCCCATCGCGGCGAGTTCCAGTACGGCCGTCACGGCACGCCGACGACCCGGGCGCTTCAGCAGGCGCTGATGGCGCTGGAAGGGCCGCAATGCGCCGGCGTCGGCCTCGCGCCGTCCGGCCTCGCGGCGATTTCCACGGCGTTGCTGGCGGTGCTCAAGGCCGGCGATCACCTTCTCGTCATCGACAGCGTATACCGGCCGACGCGGAATTTCTGCGATACTTTGCTCAAGCGCTACGGGGTGGAGATCACCTATTTCGATCCGCTGATCGGAGCCGGGATCGCGGCGCTGTTCCGGCCCAACACCCGAGCGGTGATGGTCGAAGCACCCGGCTCGCAGTCCTTCGAGATGCCGGACATTCCCGCCATCGCCGCCGTGGCCCACGCCCGCGGTGCACTGGTGATCGACGACAACACCTGGGCGACGCCGCTGTTTCACCGCTCGCTCGATCAGGGCGTGGACATCAGCATCCAGGCGGCGACGAAATATCTCGGCGGCCATTCCGACATCATGTTCGGAACGATTGCGGCCAACACCGAAGCGTGGCCGCTGGTCAGCGAGGCGATCCGCCAGCTCGGCGTCTGCGTCGGCCCCGACGACGTGTTCCTGGCGCTGCGCGGCATCCGCACACTCGCCGTGCGCCTCGCCCATCATCAGCGCTCCACACTCGATATGGCGAACTGGTTCGCCGCGCGCCCGCAAGTGCAGCGGGTGCTTTATCCCGCCCTCGAAAGCGATCCCGGCCACGCGATCTGGAAACGGGATTTCACCGGCGCCACCGGCCTGTTCAGCATCGTACTGAAACCGGCGCCGCAGTCCGCGGTGGACACCTTGCTCGATACGCTCACGCTGTTCGGCATGGGCTTTTCCTGGGGCGGATTCGAAAGCCTGGTGATTCCGTTTGACTGCGCGTCCTATCGCACCGCGACCACGTGGAATCCGGGCGGCCCGACGCTCCGGTTCCACATCGGCCTCGAAAACCTCGACGATCTCAAGGCCGATCTGGAGCGCGGCTTCACGGCGTTCGATGCGGCGATCTGACCGGCGCTAAACCGTTTGATCGAGACGGCAACAACCCTCGTCATGCCCGGCTTTATGCCGGGCATCCACGTCTTGGGAATTCCAGCGCAATAAGACGTGGATGGCCGGGACAAGGCCCGGCCATGACGGGTCAGCCTGCGTCAGTCAAAATATGAAATGCGTCAGCTCTCTTCGACCTTCGAGCCCTTGGCCCGATGCTTCACGATCAGCATGATGTTGCGGATGTAGATGATCGTCGCCAGCGCCTGCCCGAGAATGATGATCGGCTCGCGCTTGGCGATGCCGTAGATCAGCGTCATCACGCCGCCGCCCATCGAGAAGAACCAGAACGCCATCGGCACCACGCTCTGCCCGGCGCGCTCGCTCGAAATCCACTGCACCAGAAAACGGGCGGTGAACAGCAGTTGCGCGACCAGGCCGAATGCCAGCCAGAAATCGAACTTGGCGACGAACACGTCGTAGAGATAGTCGGCGAGCGCCTGCCCGAAAGGAATCAGCATCACGCCACCTCCGTCGCCACGGGGGTCGATTTCTTGCGGCGGATCAGCCACCACACGCCGGCGAGATCCATGATGCCGATCCACAGCCGGTCGAAGAACCCGTAGTTCGACACGCCGGAACGGCGCGGCCGGTCGGTCACGTCCACATAGACGATGTCGAAGCCCTCGCGCCGCACCAGCGCGGGGAGAAAGCGATGCAGCCCGTCGAAATACGGCAGCGCGAGGAAGACGTCGCGGCGCAGCGCTTTCAGGCCGCAGCCGGTATCGCGGGTGCCGTCGCGCAGGATGGCGTTGCGCACGCCGTTGGCGACGCGCGACTGGAATTTCTTGAAGCCGGTGTCCTTGCGGCCGACGCGCTGTCCGGCGGCGAGACCGACCTTGGCGCCGCCCTGCTCGATCGCGCCGATCAGGTCTGGCAGGAACGCCGGATTGTTCTGGCCGTCGCCGTCGAGGGTGGCGACGATGCCGCCGCGCGCGGCGCGGATGCCGGTGCGCACTGCCGCCGACTGGCCGCACGACGCCGCATGGCGGATCTCGCGCAGATTGGGGCGGCGGCCCCGCTCCTGCGCCAGACGTTCAGTGGTGGCGTCGGTCGATCCGTCGTTGACGTAGATGATCTCATAGGCCCAGCGACCATCCAGCGCCGCCGCGATCTCGGCGATCAGCGGCGCGATATTGTCCTGCTCGTTGCGGACGGGAACCACGATCGAGACGGCGGGGGCCGGCGCGCCGATGGCTGGGGAATGGTCGTTCATATTCGATGGATCCGATCGCCCTATAGGCCGTCAAGGCTGCGGCGGGCGACCGCTTCTTATGGCGCGAACGCCTCGCGGGCAACCCTTTTCAGGGCATGCCCGGGCGGCCCCGGCAGCGCCGCGATGGCGCCGTCGCGGCCGATCGAGAACGCCAGCCGCCGCGAAGCGAACCAGTAGCGCACCGCCATCGCGCCGATGACGCCGGTCAGCGCGCCGGCGACGACATCGCTCGGGTGATGCGCGAGCAAGATCACGCGGCTGACGCAGATCAGCACGGCGAAGGTCCACATCGCCGGGCCGGCATTGCGCCACACCGACGACACTGCGAAGGCGAGCGCGAACGCCGTGGTCGCATGTCCGGACGGCAGGCTTTCGAACGCAGGAGTGCCGGCGAAGTGCGAATAGTGGAAGGCATCGGCTTGTCCGCCCACGAACGGGCGGCCGCGACCGATCGCGTATTTGAACACCTCCGCGAGCAGATTCGCGAACAGGACGGAGAAGAACACGTATTGGACGCGCAGCCCGAACGCGATCAGCACCGGCTTTACGGCCGGGCCGAGACGCGGCGTTATCAGAACAATGACGATCAGCGCCGCCGCGAGCGCGCCGAGCATATAGGACGACTTCGCGAGGTCGGTGAAGATCCGCAGCGGCCACAACGCCGCCTCGCCGCGCGGCGGCATGGCCTTGATCACGGCGACGTCGATGGCGAACATCAGGAGCGCGATGCCTGCCGCCGCGGCCACCGACAGCCCGAGCCAGCGGCGCGCCAGCCTGCGGCGCGCCTCGGCCCGGCGCGAATGCGACGGCGCGCGGACCAGCCGCGCGACCGACTGCTGCACTGCGACTCCCAGTTCGACAACATAGCCGCGCTGCGCGTCGCGATCGGTCGCCATCTCACTCCGTGCCTTCGGAACGGAAGATCGCGATGGAGACGGGGCGCCCTTGGGAAAAATTGTAGCCGTCGATGCGTGCACCGACATTGTAGCGCAGGCCGATGGCTTCGGCTCGCTGCGCGAACGCCCTCTCCTCGCGCCATTCGACCAGCGCGAAGCGGCAGCTTCCCTGCAGCAGGAAGTCCGCCGCGCCCGATCCGTTGGTCAGCACCGTCGAGGTGCCGACCATGAAGACGAGGCTCGGCTCATGGAATCCCGCCGACGCGGCGAGCGGCCCGACGCATTCGACGTTGCGCAAGGCGCGCGCGACCTGGACGCTGGGGAACAGTGGCGCCAGCGACGGCACGATCACGCCATAGAGGCACACCGCGAGAAACCACGCCGCGCCGATGCCGTTGAGCAGCGAGCGTTCGGCGTGGGCGTCGTCATAGAGCCACCACGCGAACAGGCCGAAGATCAGCGCGCCGGCCGCGAACGGCCACGCCAGGAACTCGGGCTGCCGCAACAGCACGATGGCCCCGATGATCGCCGCGCTGGACGCCAGCAGCGGCATCGTGAACCACCACGAGGTGCCGCGCACGAGCCACTTCTGCTGCGACAGCACCCCGCGCTCCAGCACGCCCACGATCAGGATGGCGATGGCCGGATAGAGCGGCAGCACGTAGTGCGGCAGCTTGGTGATGACGATCTCGAACACGATCCACGCCGGCAACAGCCACGCCAGCAGGAATTGAACCGCCGGCTCGCGCCGCGCCCGCCACACCGCGGGCGCCGCCAGCCCGGCCAGCGTCGCACCCGGCCAGAACGTCAGCCAGAACAGCAGGAAATAGAGTCCGGGCGGCGCGCCATGCGACTCCTGCGCGCTCGTCACCTTGTTCAGCATGTCGCCGCCGAGCGAGTTGGCGAAGAACGTATCGCCGGCCTTGAGGAAGATGGCGACGAACCACGGCAGCACCAGCACCAGCGTCCACAGCAGGCCCCACACCGGCCGCAGCCGCCACAGCCAGGCCGCCGAGCGGTCGAGGATCGCCAGCGGAATGACGGTCAGCGCCACGAACATCAGGATCAGCGGCCCCTTGATCAGGATGCCGCCCGCCACCGCGGTCCAGAACACCGCCGGCAACGTCCATGACGGGTGCAACAGGTCGTCGCCGCGCTGCCATGACAGATAGGTATGGGCCATCGCCCCCATCACCGCCGTCGTCATCAGGAACAGCATGGCGTCTGTCTTGGCGAGCCGCGCCTCGACCCCGAGCAGCATGGCGCTGCACATGACGAGACCGGCAAGCAGCGCGCCGCGCCGCGTCACGAACGCCAGCGCCGCCCAGTAGGTCAGCAGCACCCCGCCAATCGCCCCGATCAGCGACGGCACGCGGTACAGCCAGATTCGCACCTGCGCCCGCGGCAGGCCGAGCCGCGACGCCGTCTCCACCACCGCCGCCTGCATCCAGTAGATGCCGACCGGCTTCTTGTAGCGCACCTCGTCCTGGAAGCGGATATCGACGAAATCGCCGCTCTCCACCATCTGTTTGGTGGCCTGGGCGAAGCGCGCCTCGTCGCGATCGACCGGCGGAATGGTGAAAAATCCCGGCAGGAAGAACAGCAGGCCGACCACGATCAGCAGCGCCACGGCGCGGACATGGCTGCCCGCCGTAAAATCGATCACGCGCACCAGCCCGCTGCCCGGGTTCTTTTTCTCCACGGGCTCGCGCGGGGCGCCAAATCGGGGTCTCGGATAGGTCTCGGCCATGGGTTCCGCATACGCTGAAACCGTTAGCCGGACAACAGCTTGGGGCCGTTCTACTGAATTCTGACGACGACTGTGTCCGCCGCGCCCATGGCGTCCATCACCGTCAGGCGGACGAAGCCCGGCCCCGGCGGTTCAATCAGCCGCTGACGGCGGCTGTCGATGTCGCCGACGGCGATGCCATTGACCAGCATGGTCAGCGGCAGCACCCCGCCCGCGACTTTCACCGGCACCGCCGATCCGCCGGGTTCGCCGTCGCCATAGGCATCGATCCGCGACCCGTTCAGCGGGAACTGGATGCGCAGCGCCTGCGCCGTTCCGGTCCGGACCAGATCGCCGGACGGCCGGAAACGCCGCAGCGGCAATGGCAGCCGCGCGTTGCTTGCGATCAGCGTGCCCTTCGGGGCCTTCGCCAGCGCCGCGGGGAGTTTGCCGGTACGGGCGAAGGCGTCGAACAGGATCGGCGCCGCCGCGGTGCGCCCGGTCAGCCCCGGCACCGGCGCCCCATCGGGGCGGCCGACCCAGACGCCGATGGTCATGCGGCCGTCGAAGCCGACCGACCACGCATCGCGGTAGCCGTAGCTGGTGCCGGTCTTGAACGCGAGCCGGTTGCGTGGCGCGTTGTCGGGCGGCGGCGTGCCCATCAGCACGTTACCCACCAGCCATGCGGCGGACGGATCGAGCAACCGCCGGGTCTCGGGCTCCGCGCCGTCCTCCGTGCGCACGATCTCGCGCAGCGCGACGGTCGTACCTTGTCGGGGGAAGCCGGCATAGAGCCGCACCAGATCGCCCAGCGTGACGCCGACGCCGCCGAGCCCCATGGCGAGGCCGGGCGTTTCGTCCTTCGGCAATACGAGGTTCGCGCCCGCCTGCCGGATGCGGGCGGTGAGCCGGTTGGCCCCGACGCGATCGAGCAGGGAAATCGCCGGGACGTTGAGCGACATCTGCAGGGCGTGACGCACGGTCACAGTACCCTGAAACGTCATGTCGAAATTCTCGGGCGCGTAGTTGCCGTAGCGGATCGGCCGGTCCTCGATCAGGCTTTCGGGATGGACGAAGCCGTCCTCGAAGGCGAGGCCGTAGATAAACGGCTTCAGGGTCGAGCCGGGCGAGCGCACCGCGCGGGTCATGTCCACCTGCCCGGCGCGGCGGTTGTCGAAATAGTCCGATGAGCCGACATGGGCCAGCACGTCGCCGCTGGCGTTATCGACCGCGAGGATGCCGACGGACACGTCAGGCCCGAGCGCGAGGGCGCGGTCGCGCGCCAGCGTCTCCAGCGCCTTCTGGATCGTCGAATCCAGCGTGAGGCGGATGCGCAGCTCGCCCTTCATGACGGCCTGCGACTGGTCGGTGGCATGCGGCGCGAGCAGCGGCATCGGCTTGCGCAGGCGCGGCACCGGAACAGCTTTCGCCTGTTCTGCATCCTCTTTCGAGACGCGCCCGTCCCTCGCCATGCGCGCCAGCACGCGGTCGCGCGCCGCCCGCGCCGCGTCGGGATAGCGGTCGAGCCGGCGGGTCTCGGGCGATTGCGGCAACGCCACCAACAGTGCGGATTCCGCCAGCGACAGCCGCTTCGGCTCCTTGCCGAAATAGGCCAGCGACGCCGCGCGGACGCCTTCGAGATTGCCGCCGAACGGCGCCAGCGTCAGGTAGAGGTCGAGGATCTCGTCCTTGCTGAGTTTGCGTTCAAGCTGAACCGCGCGCACCATCTGGCGCAGCTTGGCGGCGATGGAGCGCTGCTGCCGCGGCTCCATCAACCGCGCCACCTGCATGGTGATGGTCGAGCCGCCGGAGACGATATGGCCCCGCGTCACGAGCTGGAACGCGGCGCGGCCCAGCGCCAGCGGATCGACGCCGAGATGCGAGCGGAACCTGCGATCCTCGTAATCCAGCAACAGGTTGAGATAGCCGGGATCGACATCCTTCACTTGCGCCGGCAGCCGCCAGCGCCCGTCCGCCATGGCGAAGGCGCGCAGCAGCTTGCCGTTGCGGTCCACCACGGTGGTAGAGACCTGCCCCGCCTGATCGAACGGCAGCGGTGGGAGCGTGGCGAGCCAGAGGGCGGCAGCGGCGATGCAGATTATCGCAGTGATCCCCGTTGTCGCCACCAACCGACGAAGAAGACGAAACCTGATTTTTCCCCTGTCATGGCCGGACTTGTTCCGGCCATCCACGTCTTGTTGCTCATCAGAAAAGGAAGGCGTGGATCCCCGGGACATAGGCGAGCGAAGCGACGCCGTTCTTCGAACGGCTATACCCGGGGATGACGATGGGGAAGGATCGGCAGCTTTCGCTTCGTCATTGCGAGCGAAGCGAAGCAATCCATTCAAACGTGCAACCCGAGAGAATGGATTGCTTCGTCGCTTCGCTCCTCGCAATGACGACGGCGAGTTCTGCGCGCAGTCCGCCCCCACCGCGATGTCATCCCGGCGCAGGCCGGGATCCATCACCACTATGTCCTCATTGGAGCGGGATAACTCAACATCCCTCCCCGATGCGTCCTGACAAGGGTTATGGGTCCCCGCTTTCGCGGGGACGACCGCAGAGGGATCGTGACCAGGCTCGCTCATTTCGCCGCCCGCACCTCGACCGTGCCCGTGCCGGTGCGGCCATAGCGCGAGGGATTGTACATGTCCTCGACATAGGCTTGCGGCAGCACGTATTTGCCGGGCGACACCGCGCGCGCGATGTAGGCGACCGTGAATACCGCCTCGTCCTTCGCCGCGCGGTCGATGGAGGCGCTGAAACGGTCGTCACGGAATTCGGTGTGCTCCGGCTCCGCGCCACCCTCGATCCAGTCGAGCGTGCCGCTGTCGCCGGACGACACCAGCCGCGGATTGTCGATCTCGAGGCCGGCGGGAAGATGATCCACCACCATGATGTGACCGTATTCCGGCTTGGCCTCGGTGATCTTCAGCACCACGGCGAAGCGGTCATTCTGCTTCGCCTTGGACGGGTCGGCCGGCTTGCCGTCGAGCGTGAAGTAATTGCGCTCGATCTTGAAGCCGTTCGAGGCCGCGGGCTCCGGCGTCAGTGGCGCGCCGGTCACCGACACCACCGCCTGCACCGGGGTTTCGCCGGTGTTGGTGACGGTCACCGGCCCGGCAGCGATGTCGGCGCTACGGTAGTTGCGATAGAGCGCGGTCTTCACCACCTCGCCGTTGACAGTCAGCGCCAGCCCGCTCGCCTCCTTGGCCAGCGCGCGCGACGCCAGCACCATCCACGCGTTCTCCTGCGTCGAGGTGTAAGGCGTGAGACCCCGCGCCGCCTCTACCCGCTGCACCGCGAGGTTCAGCGTCGCCTTCGGCGCATTGCCCTCGCTCGCCAGTGACATCAGCGCCGCCGCATCGCGCAGCGACGAGCCGTAATCGCTGCGGCCGAACTCCAGCACCGGTTTGGGGTTGAGGCTCTCCGCCGCCGCGGCATAGACGCGCTCGGCGCGGCCACGGTCGCCCACCAGCGCCAGCGCCGCCGCGAGCTGCGCCTTGGCGATCGGGGTGGCGAGGACGTTCAGCTTGGTGTCCGCGAGGTAGCGCAGATCGCCGACGGGCGCTGCGCCGTTCTTCGCCAGCACATAGAGGCCGTAAGCGAGATCGCGGCCGCCGTCCTTCTCCGGCTCGTCGGCGTTGACGACGGAATTGCGGATACGGTCGAGCGCCGTCCGGAACAGCGTGTCCGGCACGGCGAAGCCTTTTTCGCGCGCCCGGGTCAGGAAGTCGGTGACATAGGCGTCGAGCCAGGCATCGTCGCCGCCCGCCGACCACAGGCCGAACGATCCGTTCGAGCCCTGCCGCGCCAGCAGCTTGTCGATGGCGTCCCTGATGCGCTGATCGGCGGCGGTGTCCATCGCCAGATGGTTCTCCGCCGCGAGATCGTTGACATAGAGCAGCGGCATCGCCCGGCTGGCGATCTGCTCGGAGCAGCCGAACGGATAGCGGTCCAGCGCCTTGAGGATGGTCGCGGCATCGAGCGCGGTGGACAGGCCGACCGACAGTTGCGCGCCGCCGGTGCCCGGCACGAGGTCGCTGAACATGTCCGGGGTCAGGGTGAGACTCTCCCCTTTCGCCAGCGTCCGCACCGTGCGTCGCGCCAGAATCTGCGTCGCGGGCTTGACGTCGAGCGCGTAGTGGCGCGCCAGCGTCAGCCCGTCCGGTCCCTTGATGGCTACGTCAAGCTGCGCCTGCCCGGTCCCGCCCGTGGCATCGAGCGCGAGCGACGTTGAACTGCGCTGCTTCGCGGCGAGGCGCAGGGTGGTCGCCGGATTGCCGGCCAGTCTCACCGGGCCGGACGGCGTGACGGTGACAACGTAATCGCCGGCCGCACCTTCGACGTTGTCGAGATCGAGGTTCATGGTGCCGCGGTCGCCGTTGAGCAGGAAGCGCGGCAATGTCGCCGTCAGCACCACGGGGTCGCGCACGGTCACGTCGGTATTGGCGCGGCCGACCTTGGTCGCCGTCCACGCCACCGCCATGACGCGCGCGGTGCCGGCAAAGTCCGGAATGTCGAACGCGATCTCCGCTGTGCCGTCCGGCCCCACCGTAACGATGCCGGAATACAGCGCCAGCGGCTTCTGCGTCGGCGGGCTGCCCTGCAGCTCGGCGCCCGCGCTGTCGCCCCCGGTGCGGATCTGGCCGCGCGCGCCCTGCATGCCGTCGATCAACTGGCCGTAGAGATCGCGGATGTCCGCGGTCATGCGACGCTGGCCGAGATAATAATCGTCCGGCGCGGGCGGCTTGTAGTTGGTGAGGTTGAGAATGCCGACATCGACGGCCGCGACCACCACCTTGGCGTCTTCGCCAGGGTTGAGACCCTCGATCTTCACCGGCAGCGTCAGGCGCGTGCCCGGACGCACCAGCGCCGGCGGGGTCAGGCTCACCTTGAGCGTACGCTCGGCCTTGTCGATCCCGAACCATTTCAGGCCGATGGCGCGGCCCGGCATGCGCTGGGCGCTCGCGTCGAGCGGACGGCGCAGCGTCGCGACCACATAGGCGCCCGTGCCCCAGTCCTTGCCGACGGAAATCTCGACCTTGCTGGTGCCTTCCCTGACGTCGATCGATTGCGTGGTCAGCAGCCGGTCGCCCACCACGTTGACGGTGAGCTTGCCGGCGGTGCGCGCGTTGACCGACACCGTCATGGTGTCGCCGGACTTGTATTCCGGCCTGTCGATGGATGTTTCCAGCAGGTCCGGCGTGTCGGCGCTGCCGTCGGAGTACCAGCCGACATCGAACTGCACCGAGGTCAGCGGCCCGGCACGGCCGGCGGCCTTGACGTCGAGGCGGTAGCGGCCCGGTTGCGGGGAGACCTGAATGCGCGCCGGCTTGTCGGCGGCGACAGCGAGGTCGCCGTCCGCCACGCGTTTGGTGGATTTCACCGGCTCGAAATCCCACGACGAGCCCTGCCGGTACCACTGATAGCGCGACTCGAGCTTGAGCAGTTCGTAGCGCAGCCCGTCGCGCGCCAGTGCCTTGCCGTCAGGAGCGACGAAGACGACGTCGAAACTGGCCGGGTCGCCCTCGGCGACGCTGCGATCCGCGAACAGCGGCCTGACGCCGATCATGTTGTCCGCCGGCGCCACCGGCAGCACGATCTTGCGCTCGACCGCGCGACCGCCGGCCTCCACCATGCGCACGAAGATCTGGGCCTCCTGCGGCCGGGTCGATGACGGCGGCTTGGGCAGGCTGACTGTGAGCGTCGCCCGGCCATTGGCGTCGGCGTCGGGCAGGTTCTCCAGCGGCGTGCGCTCGTTGCTCGACGTTTCCTCGTCGGCGACGCCGAACTTGTAGCCGGCATAGCCCGGACGCTCAGTCGCGGGCGCAACCAGCAGATCGCCTTCCAATGAGAGGCCGGACGCGGGTGCGCCGTAGAGGAAGCGGCCCTCGACTTCAAGTTCTGCAGGAAGCTGAGAAGAAATCTGCTTCTGCTTGGAATTTAAGGAAAATTCGATCCGATCTGGAACATAATCCTCAACCATGAAGGTGGTCTCGCCGACCGCCGGCGCTTTCGGATCAGTGAACGCCCGCACCCGCCAGGTGCCGGTCGGCACCGCCGAATTCAGCGGCAAGGTCAGGCTGCGCCCGCCCGCCCCCTGGTCCGGCACCACGGCGCGTCGGAATTCGACCCCGTCCGGCCGCTCAATCACCAGCGTCAGCGGCGCGCCGGTCGCGGCATTGCCGGTGCCGTCGCGCAGCAGCGCGGTGAGATAGACCGTCTCGCCGGAGCGGTAGACGCCGCGCTCGGCATAGACGAAGGCATCGAGCCCCACGGGCACGGCGCGGCCGGACACGCCACGGTCGGACAGATCGAACGCATTAGATTTGAGACTCAGGAAAGCGTAGTCGCCCTTGTCGCCGCTGACGGACAGCAGAGCTGGCGACAACCCGCCCTCGCCCCGCGCCAGCCCGGCCTCGAACAGCACATGGCCCGCGCTGTCCGTCTTGCGGGTGGCGAGGATTTCGTTGCTGCGCGACACCAGCCGCACCTCGGCGCCGGCAACCGGCTCGGTACTCGCCAGCGAGTTAATGAAGACGTGGATGCCGTCATTGCCGGAATAGGCCGCGAGCCCCATGTCCGACACGATGAACCATTGCGTCGCCAGCGAACCGGAATCATCGTCTCCGGCGGAGCCCGGCCCCTTGGCGGCGGCGGTCATCACATAGACGCCGGGCTGCATCTCGCCGACCGCCTGATCGACCGGGAACGCGGTGACCACCTCGGCATTGAGCGTCTGCGCGGTGGCGACCTCGCCGCTCCAGACCTTCACGCCCTTTTCGTCGCCGAGATCGGACAGTTCATAGGTCGAGAGGCTGCGCTGGAAATCGCTGCCCAGCACCGAGTTGATCAGGTTGCGGTCGCCGATGCGGAAGATGGTCACCGCCACCGCCGGGGTGTTGACGCTGACCAGCGGAATGCCGCGCTGGCCGGTGCGCGGCAGCACATAGGCCCGGCTCGTGAACCGCACGAACGGCTTGCGGTCGCGGACATAGACGTTGAACTCGGCCGACTTCGGCAGAGTTTCCTTCACCGTGGACGGCAGGCCGGCGCGCAGGTTGATAGTGTAGCGCTCGCCGTGTTTCAGGCCCTCGACGCAGAGCTGCTTGTCCTCGGAGGTCAGCGCCGGGGTATCCGTACCCGCGAGCGCGACGAACGGCGTGAAGTCAGTCCGCTTCGGCAGCTCCTCGGAGAACTGGAAACAGGCGCGCGGCGAGGCCGAATCCGAATCCACGCTGTAGTCCATCAGCCGGAAGCCATGCTCGTCGCGCAGCTTGTCGTAGCGGCCGCGCACCTCCGCGACCTCTTTCAGGTCGAGCGACAGCCGCAGCGCGTCGAGCGCCGGACGCCACAGCTTCTGCTCGGACAATGCGTTGCCCAGAACCGCGAGGGCATCGGCTTCCTGCGCAGGATTGGCCGCGCGCTGATAGGCGATATAGGCGGCGGTGGACACCTGCTCGTACAACGAGATCCGCTCCCGGTTATCCGCCGGGCGAACCTGAAGAATGGTCCGCGCCAGCCGCAGCCAGTTGGCGCTGTCGGCGGGAGCGAGTGTGGCCGTCTGCCCAAGGAGTTGCAGGGCTTTGCGCACGTCGTTGCGCTTGAGCGCCGCATCGATATCGGTCCGCAGCGCCGCCGGGGTTTTGTTGATGACGCCGGAGTCGGTTTTGACCTGGGCCTCGAACCGAATCGCCTGATCGGTCAGATCGTCCCGCTTGAAGGCTTTCTCAGCGGCAGGCGCCGACCCGAGGCCGAGCGCCAGCACGACGCAAACCGAAGCGGCGCGAACCAGACCGATCATGATGAGACTCCCGATGTTCCGAACGCAGCGTTCGGCATTGTGCCGGCTTCCCGCGGCCGATGCTCGGACCGGAGAGATGCCTCAAAAATAAAATCCCGTAGGGTTCCGCTTCGCAAGTCCGCCAACGCCGTTCCCCCGGCAACAATAGCGGCGGAAAAACCAATTGCCGCCTCTTGCCTGCCGGGCGAATCCGCCCGGCCACTCATGCAATGCGCGAATCGTGACCGACTCATGGCTGGCCGGTCCCTCTCCCGCCCGGGTTTGAGCCATGCGCTGACGAAACCGAAACCATTGACCCGGCGCTGCCGTCACTTTACGTCCAGAGCGCTGAAACCAGCGGGTACTCTGGCATATGTCGGCCCGGCCGGTGAAAAGGTTCAGGGACGCTCATCTCGGAATCGCGTTTGTCGTCGCGGCGGTGCTATGAAGGCTCCGACGGTCCCGTAGCTCAACTGGATAGAGTAGCGGATTTCTACTCCGCGGGTTGCAGGTTCGAATCCTGCCGGGATCGCCAATCAGAATGATCGAAAACTCCTGTGACAACAGCGCTTTCGCATCGCGCTCTTTTCGCTTGATAGCGAGAACGCAAGGGGATCAAAGCGAACGCAAGCAATGGGAAATGGACTGAGAGTCCCGGAAAAAGTCCCGGACTTGTTCTGACAATGTCTGCATTTGCCGCATCCCGGCCAACACGCTACCATTCCCTACCAATGTTCAACGCCTCTCCATTTGTCTGTTCAGGGAGAATCGAAGGCGAGCAGAAGATTTGCCGTCCGGGTTTGCGAGGATCATGAAACAAAACAACCCGAGCTACCTCTCCGCCGCCGCAAGCGACCGCCCGGCCGTTCCGTCAGACGTCGCCCTGACAATCGGCGGCGAAGCCATTGAGGGCGTCAATCCGCCGCTCGTCAGTTTCGTTCTCGTCAACTGGAACTACGCCGCTTATGTCGGGCAGACGATCGATTCCATCGTCGCGCAGGATTATCCGCATTTCGAATGTCTCGTGATCGATAATGGATCGACCGACGCGAGCCGGGATGTCATTGCCCGGCACATCAGGGGCGACGGACGATTCCGCCTGATCAGTCTCAACGAGAACAAGGGCCAGTTGGGCGGCGCACTGATCGCCCTGAAAGAGATCAAGGGAAGCTTCGTAGTATTCGTCGATTCCGACGATCTGCTTTTCCCGAATTTTGTTTCGTCGCATCTTCAGGTGCACCTGTCGGTATCCCGGGACGTCGCCATCACCTCGAACCATGTGATCGAAATCGATGGCTCCGGGAGCGCGCTTGGATCGTATGCGGGAAATCTGCCCCTCGAACGTAACGAAGAGTCTTCCGAATTTCGCCATCCCGATTCCACGCCCCGGCTCTCGACGATCGACGACGCTGCGCATGCACGACTCGGCGCCGCGACCCGGATCATGTCCGAATCCGGGCCGACATCCTGGATCTGGGGGCCAGGGACGGCGAACATGATCAGACGCTCAATAGTTAACCTGTTCACCTCCGATCAGGACGGAGCAGTCTTCATGCGCGCGACGGACAACTACCTCTTTCCGCTCAGTCATGCCATCGCGGGATCGGCCATCATCGGCGTGCCGCTGTCGGCCTACCGCATTCATGGCAAAAACTATTGCACCAGGAACAAGACGTTCAAGGATTTGAACAACGTCCACCCGCTTTTTTCACACAATTCGAAACCTGACATGCTCCAGAATATCGACGGCTTTCTTGCCGCGGTCGAACAGACCGGGTCGTTGCTGGGCGGAAAATTCTGGCGGGCCCTGGACAGCGTTTTCCCGTCAATCAAACCGGGGACCATACGAGACCTCTACCGCTCGCCCGATGCCGTCAGGATATTCGAACGTCACGCCGGCTGTCTCAGATCGCAGGCCGGTGACAAATCGTTCATCCGCAATATCCATGCGCGCGTCGGATTTCGCCCGGCGGTCCAGATCATGCGCAGTGCCTATGACGGCAAGGTGCCCGGCAAGGCCTGGGCTCACCTGCTGCGATCTGTCTGTCAGCCATGGCGCCGACGCGCATATTTCAAGCACTGACCGGACTATTGCAGCGAGGAAAGATACTTGGATGTTCTACGTCGCCGGCCTTCTGGCCATTCTGTCGGCCCTGTTCTATGCGTCGGGAAACAATGAACTCGGCGGCCTCGGCGCGCTGATGTGCCGCCATGGCGGCACCTTCTGCGATCACCCCGTCTATCTGCTGATCGCGGCCGGCATCGCCGCCGCATGGGGCGCATTCGTCAGCGTGCGCTGATGCGACCGGAACCGTCAGGCGGCACGCCCCTGCGGGGATGCACCGGGCTGCGGGTCCATCAGCCGGTGCGCGATCCACGACGACAGCACCGCCGGAATCAGGCCGCCGAAGCCATACAGAATGAACTCGCTCGTGGTGGGATCGCCGGCCTGATAGCCGTAGAGCCACGCCGACGCGAAGAACGCGATCACCCCGATCACGACCATCCGAATGGACGGGCCGACCCCGTGGATGTGGCTAATGATGTCGTCGATCGCGGCGAACGCCATCACCGGCAGGAATCCGAACAGATAATTGTACGGCAGCGACTTGACGAACAGCACAAGGAGCTTCGTCACATCGTGCGGGTGCGTCGAGCTCCAATAGCCGGCGTCCACCGTGGAGGCGAGCAGGATCAGGAAGCCGCCGAGAAACGGGCCGATCGCCAGAAATACAAGGTATCGCTTCATGTTTCGCTCCGAACCCGCGCCGGTCCCGGCAGTGATCACTCCCGCTTCGGCCGGGAGGCGCGCTGCCAATCTCGCAAAACTCCACCCTCCGGGAAAGCCGGGAAATGAACGCCCGGCAGGCGGCTCCCGCTCCGGATCGCCCCCCGTTTTCTTCGATTAAAAGTGGTCCAGGCGTGAAAAAACGCCGGACATTTCTGCAACTCCTGCTACAACGCGGCACCCCGGCCAGACGGGCATGAGAAAAGGAAAGCTGACGACCTATGGGTTTCAAAGAACCGAGTTTCCGGGACCGGCAGACAGCCGCGCAGAATGCCAGAAAGACCATCCTGGAAAAGTTCAAGAGCCAGCCCAGCCCCGACGATCCGGAGGTGGTGCGACGGGCCGCGGAGCGGCAGGCCGCCGCCACCGCGCGCGAGGAATCCCGCAAAGCGCGCGAAGCCGCCAGGACCGAGCAGAAGGCCCGCGAAGCCGAACTCGCGGCCCAGGCTGCCGCCGAGGCCCTTCGCCTGAAGGCCGAACAGGAAGCCGCCGAAGCCGCATTGAAGGCGGAGCAGAAGGCCGCCCGCGACGCGCGCTATGCCGCGCGCAAGGCCCGACAGAAGTAAACAGAGGCTGCGACAGCACCGGACCGTCCGTCCCGCGGAGGCCCGAGGCCCCTGGCGGCGGCCCTGACCGCCGCCGACGCCGTGAGTTGCCGCCGCACCGCTGTGCGGCGCAGCAACAGCAGAATGCGCCAATCCGCGCATTCACGTCACGATCGAGCGCCTCACCCCCGACGAAAGACGTAACGGCGGTTCTGCACAACCCCGGCCATCCCCCTAGCCTGACGGTATCTAGCTGCTACAGTAAGCGGCAACAGCGCCTAACGCTGACCGAAAAATAACGGCTCTGAGGGAGACATTCCATGATCACGCGTCGTCACATCCTTGCCTCCGCGCTCGCCGCGCCCGCGATCCTGCACTTTCGGTCCGCCCAGGCAGCCACCACACTGAAGATTTCGCATCAGTTTCCGGGCGGCACGATCGACAAGGGCGACTTCCGCGACCGGCTGACGCGGGTATTCGCCCAGGAGATCAACAAGCGCAGCGGCGGCGATATCGTCGCCGAGGTTTATCCGGGGTCCTCGCTGATCAAGACCAACGCCCAGTTCTCGGCGATGCGCAAGGGCGCGCTCGACATGAGCCTCTATCCCCTGCCCTACGCCGGCGGCGAACTGCCGGAAACCAATATCGGCCTGATGCCCGGCCTGGTGTCGAGCTACGATCAGGGTCTCGCCTGGAAGACCAAACCGGTCGGCAAGGCGCTGACCGACTTTCTCGCCGACAAAGGCATCATGCTGGTCACCTGGGTGTGGCAGGCCGGCGGCGTCGCCAGCCGGTCGCGTCCGCTGGTCGCGCCGGAAGACGCCAAGGGCCTCAAGGTGCGCGGCGGCTCACGCGAGATGGACATGGTGCTGCAAACCGCCGGCGCGGCGGTGCTGTCGGTGCCGTCCAACGAAATCTACGCGGCGATGCAGACCGGCGCTTGCGACGCCGGCATCACCTCGTCCACCAGCCTGATCTCCTTCCGGCTGGAGGAAGTGGCCAAGAACCTCACCTCGGGCGCCGGCCAGTCCTACTGGTTCATGCTGGAGCCGCTGATGATGTCGAAGGCGATCTTCGACAAGCTGCCCAAGAACCATCAGGACATCATCCTTAGCGTCGGCGCGGAAATGGAGGCGTTCGGCCGCAAGGGCGCGCAGGACGACGACGTCGAGGTCACCAAGGTTTACGAGAAGGCCGGGGCCAAGGTCAGCGCCCTCGATGCCGCGACCGTCGGCAAATGGCGCGACATCGCCCGCGACACCGCGTGGAACGACTATTCGGGCAAGACCGCGACCTGCGCCAAACTGATGAAACTCGCGGCCGACGCGGCATAAATGCACGGCTCGGTCGAAGGTCAGCATGAGCTGATCACGCCGGCGGCAGGCCATCCGCTTGTCGCCGGGCTTGCGCGCGCGCTGGCGCTCTGCAACCGCGTCATCGTGATCCTGTCCTCGATCGCGCTGGTGGTGGCCTGCCTGATCCTCAGCTACAGCGTGCTGACGCGCTCGCTGTTTCATTCCGCCACCTATTGGCAGGACGAGGCGGCCGTATTCCTGCTGGTCGGCGTCACCTTCCTGACCGCGGCCTATGTGCAAAGCCAGCGCGGCCATATCGGCATCGAAGCCTTCGTCGGCGCGCTGCCGCCGGTGGTCAACCGCATCCGGCTCGTGCTGGTGGACATCGCCAGCCTGGCGTTCTGTACGTTCTTTGCATGGAAGTCGTGGACGCTGGCCCACGAGGCATGGGTGGACGGACAGGTCTCCAATTCGATGTGGAGTCCGCCGCTGGCAATCCCCTATGCGCTGATGGCCGCCGGGATGACGCTCTTGTGCGTGCAGATCCTGCTGCAAATCCTCACCGCTCTGTGCCGGACGCGGCAATCATGACGGTTCAATCATGACGGTTCTTGGCATCGGCATCAGCTACGGCATCGCGACGCTGGTGGCTATGTTCTCCGGCATGCCGATCGCGTTCGCGCTCGGCGCGGTGGCGCTGGTGTTCATGGCGATCTACATGCCCGCCGCATCGCTCGATACGGTGACGCAGAACGTCTACGAGGAAATGGCCTCGATCACCCTGCTGTCGATTCCGCTGTTCATCCTCAAGGGCGCGGCGATCGGAAAATCGCGCGCCGGCCAGGACCTCTATTCGGCGCTGCATGCGTGGCTGCACAAGGTCCCCGGCGGGCTCGGTGTCGCCAACGTGTTCGCCTGCGCGCTGTTCGCGGCGATGGCGGGTTCGTCGCCGGCGACCTGTTCGGCCATCGGCTCGGCCGGCATTCCGGAAATGCGCAAGCGCGGCTATTCCGGCGGCTTCGCGGCCGGGATCATCGCCGCCGGCGGTACGCTCGGCATCCTGCTGCCGCCATCGATCACCATGATCCTATTCGCGGTGGCCGCCGAGAAATCGCTGGGGCGTCTGTTCCTCGCGGGCATCGGTCCGGGGCTGCTGCTGGTGACGCTGTTCGGCGTCTATGCGGTCTATCGTTTCCGCAAGGAATACGCCGCCGCCGCGAAAGCCTATGAAGCCACCGGCGCCGACTCGGCGATCCTCGCCCATGACGACTTCACCATGGCCCAGCGCTTCAGCGCGCTGCCGCGGGTGCTGCCCTTCATCATCCTGCTGACCGGCGTGATGATCGCGCTCTATGGCGGCTACGCCACGCCGTCGGAGACGGCCGGGCTCGGCGGCCTTCTGGCGCTGCTGCTGATCGCCGGCATCTACAGCGTGTGGCGGCCCTCCGACCTGTCGCCGATCCTGACCTCGACGATCCGGGAATCCACCATGCTGATGATGATCATCGGCATGTCGCTGCTCTATTCCTACGTCATGAGCTATCTGACGATCTCGCAATCGGCCGCCAACGCCATCGTCGCCATGCAGTTGCCGAAATGGGAATTGCTCGCGGCGATCCTCGGCATGGTGATCGTGCTCGGCTTCTTCCTGCCGCCGGTGTCGATCATCCTGATGACGGCGCCGATCATCCTGCCGCCGCTGCGCGCCGCCGGGTTCGACATCATCTGGTTCGGCGTGGTGATGACCATCGTGATGGAGATGGGGCTGATCCACCCGCCGGTGGGGCTGAACATCTTCGTCATCCGCAACGTCGCCCCCGACATTTCGCTTTCCGAAGTGATCTGGGGCACGCTCCCGTTCGTGCTGCTGATGATGTTCGCCGTGGTGCTGCTGTGCGTCTTCCCCGGCATCTCGACCTGGCTGCCCGATCTGGTAATGGGGCCGGAGTCGGTGCGATGAGAAGCAGACAGAAACTGAGTAGCAAATAGTTGGAACGCGATCTCTCCGCCGTCATTGCGAGGAGCGTGAGCTCCGAAGCAATCCAGCTTATGTTGTATCAAGGGTGGATTGCTTCGCTTCGCTCGCAATGACGAACGAGAGATTGCTCGAAGCGGAAAAGCAAGGGCGGCTACTCCCTATTCGCTACGCTTCGTCGCTGACGCTCCCCGCAATGACGCGCGTGGGAAGCAGCCCTACTTCTGCCGGGCATTGAGCGCCGACGCCACGCGGCTGACAGGCTTCTTGCCGAGCACGTCCGCAATGCCGTTGGTGGCGGCGACAAGCTGCGCCATATCCACGCCGGTCGCGATGCCCATGCCTTCCAGCATGTAGACGACGTCCTCCGTCGCGACATTGCCGGTCGCGCCCGGGGCGTAAGGACAGCCGCCGAGACCGCCGGCGGCGGAATCGATCACCCGCGCGCCTTCCTCCAGCCCGGCATAGAGATTGGCCAGCGCCTGACCGTAGGTGTCGTGGAAGTGCATGGCGAGATTCGCCATCGGCACCTCGCTCGCCACCGCCCGCAGCAGCGCCCGCGCCTTCGCCGGCGTGCCGACGCCGATGGTGTCGCCGAGCGAGACCTCGTAGCAGCCGAGGTCCCACAGCTTTTTCGTCACCGTCACCACGGCGGACGGCTTGACCTCGCCGTCATAGGGGCAGCCGAGCACGCAGGACACGTAACCTCGCACCTTGACGTCGTCAGCCTTCGCTCGCGCGATCACGGGAACGAAGCGCTCGATCGATTCCGCGACGGAGCAGTTGATGTTGGCCTTGGAGAAGCCTTCCGAGGCCGAGGCGAACACCGCGATCACCTTGGCGCCCGCCGCCTTCGCCGCCTCATAGCCCTTCTCGTTGGGCACGAGGACATGGAATTCACGACCGGGATGATGATCGACCGCGCGCAGCACCTGATCCGAATGGACCATCTGCGGAATGGCTTTCGGCGACACGAAGCTGCCGACCTCGATGGTGCGCAGCCCTGCCTTGACCAGATCCTCGATGAACGCGATCCGTGCCTCGGCGCTCACCGGCGTCTTCTCGTTCTGCAGCCCGTCGCGCGGGCCGACCTCGACGATGCGGACCTGATCGTTCATCGCTTACGCCTTCGGCTCGATCTCGGCGAGTTCGACGCCTTCCTGGACGATATCGCCGACCTTGCACTTGATCTGCTTGACAGTGCCGGCGAACGGCGCGCGCAGGGTCTGCTCCATCTTCATCACTTCCAGCGTCAGGATCGCCGCGCCCTTCTCCACCGATGCACCTTCCTCGACCAATAGCGCGACGACGGTGCCGGGCAGCGGCGCGACCACGCGGTCGCCGCCGGCCTGTTCCTCGTCCTCGGTGCCGAACGGATCGATCCAGTGGAATTCAAAGCGCCCGTTGCGGGTGCGAACATAGACCTCGTGGCGGTCGAGCAGGCCGGCGACATGGTGCCTGACGCCATCGAGAACCACGTCGAGGCCGCCGCGCGCCGACGCCGAACTGGCGAAGGCGAAGTCGCGACCGTCGATGGACAGCGCCGACGGTCCATCGCCATAGCGCAGCGCTACCTTGCGCTCGCCCTCCGCCTGCCGGAACGCGAAGGTTCGCCGGCGCGGCCCAACCGCGGTCCAGCCTCCCCCGGCCCGCCACGGCGAGGCGGCATCCGCACCGGCGGCAAGCTCCTCGCTGTGCAGGATCGCGGCAACCGCCGCGCCGAGTTCAAGCTCGGTCAGCGCGGCTTCCGCAGGCGTAAGTTTCGCAAGCTCCCGCTCGATAAAGGTCGTATCGATCTTGTTGGCGCGCACATCCGGATGCGTGATCAGCGCCGACAGGAACGGGATGTTGGTGACGACGCCGCGAACGTCGGTTTCTTCCAGGCCCCGGTTGAGTCGCGAGATCGCGAGATCGCGGGTCGGCGCCCAGGCGATGACCTTCGCCAACATGGCGTCGTAGTTCGGCGACACCGTCTTGCCCTCGCCGTAGCCGGCGTCGATGCGCAGGCCGTCCACCTCCGCCGGCGCGCGCCAGGTGCGGATGCGGCCGACCGAGGGCATGAAGCCCTTGTTCGGGTTCTCGGCGTAGACCCGGGCCTCGATGGCATGGCCGTTGAGCCGGATCTGGTCCTGCCTGAGCGGCAGCGTCTCGCCGAAGGCGACGCGCAACTGCCATTCCACCAGATCGACGCCGGTGATCAGTTCGGTCACCGGGTGCTCGACCTGAAGGCGGGTGTTCATCTCGATGAAGAACGTGTCGCGGCCATCGGATACGAACTCGATGGTGCCGGCGCCGACATAGTTCACCGCGCCCGCCGCCTTGCGCGCGGCGTCGCACACCGCCTCGCGCTGCGCGGCGTTCAGCGTCGGCGACGGTGCTTCCTCGATCACCTTCTGGTGGCGGCGCTGCAAGGTGCACTCGCGCTCGAACAGCGACACCAGATTGCCGCGGCTGTCGCCGACGATCTGCACCTCGATGTGGCGCGGGTTCTGGACGAACTTCTCGATCAGCATACGGTCGTCGCCGAACGCCGCCAGCGCCTCGCGCTTGGCGCTGACGATCGCCGCCGCCAGTTCATCGGCGGAACGCACGATGCGCATACCGCGCCCGCCGCCGCCGGCCGACGCCTTGACCAGAACCGGATAGCCGATCCGGTCCGCCGCGTCCGCAAGGGTTTTGTCGTCCTGCGCCTCACCGTGATAGCCGGGCACTAGCGGCACGCCGGCTTTTTCCATTAACTGCTTGGAGCCGGACTTGGAGCCCATGGCCTCCATCATCTCGGCGGTGGGGCCGACGAAGACGATGCCGGCTTCGGCGCAGCGGCGCGCGAAAGTGGCGTTTTCCGACAGGAAGCCGTAGCCGGGATGGATCGCCTCCGCGCCGGTCTTCTTCGCGGCGTCGAGAATGCGGTCGATGTTGAGATAGCTGTCGCTCGCCCGCGCCGCCCCTAACAGCACGGCGTCATCGGCCGCCGCCACGTGCAGCGCATCAGCGTCCGCCTCGGAATAGATCGCGACGGTGCGCAGCCCCATGGCGCGCGCGGTGCGGATGACACGGCAGGCGATCTCGCCGCGGTTGGCGATCAGCAGGGTGCCGAAGCGGCGATAGAGCGGGCTTGCTCCGGAGGTGGTGTTCACGCGCGGCTCCATGACCGGATCAATTGCTCCACGACGGTTTGCGCTTTTCGAGAAAAGCCGAGAGACCTTCGCGCGCCTCGGGCTTCGCCCGCACGTCGGCGATCAGGTGCGCGGTCTCAACCATCAGCGCCTCGTCGATCGGCCGCCCGGCGATATCGCTCGCGAGCTTCTTGGCGATGCTGCGCGCGCCGGGCGCTGCGGATTTCAGTTGTTTCAGGAGTTTACCGATGCGCTCGTCCAGCGCGTCGGGCTCCACCACCTCGTGCAGCAGGCCGATGCGCATCGCCTCGTTGGCATCGAACACCTCGGCGGTCTGGAAGTAGCGCCGCGCCGTGCGCTCGCCGATGGCGCGCAGCACGTAAGGACTGATCATGCCCGGCACGATACCGAGCCGCACTTCCGACAGGCAGAACGTCGCCGCTGCCGAGCCGATGGCGATATCGCAGGCCGCGACCACGCCGACGCCGCCGCCATAGATCGGCCCCTGCACCCGCGCCACCGTGGTCTGCGGCATGCGGTCGAGCGCCGACAGCATCCGCACCAGCGGCAGCGCGTCGTTGATGTTCTCGTCGCGAGAATAAGTCCCCGCCTCGCGCATGGCGCTGATATCCGCGCCGGCGCACAGGCTCTTGCCCTCGCCCGCCAGTACCAGCGTGGCGATGGCGCGATCCGCGGCAATGGTCTCGAAGGCTTGGCGCAGTTCGTCGATCAGCGCCCTGTTGAGCGCGTTGTTCAGTTCGGGACGATTAAGCGTGACGCGCGCCACGCCCTGTTCGCGCTCGATGCGGACGAGATCGGTCATCGGCTCACCTCTCCATCACATCCGGAACACGCCGAACTTCGGCGGCTCGAGCGGCGCGTTGGCGGCGGCCGACAGCCCGAGCCCGAGCACGAGGCGCGTATCGGCGGGATCGATCACGCCGTCGTCCCACAGCCGCGCCGTGGCGTAATAGGGATGGCCCTGGGTCTCGTATTGCTCGCGGATCGGGCTGCGGAATTTTTCCTCGTCTTCCACCGACCAGGTGCCGCCCTTGGCCTCGATATTGTCGCGGCGCAGTTGACTGAGCACCATCGACGCCTGCTCGCCGCCCATTACCGAGATGCGCGCATTCGGCCACATCCACAGGAAGCGCGGGCTGTAGGCGCGGCCGCACATGCCGTAATTGCCGGCACCATAGGAGCCGCCGATCACCACCGTGAACTTGGGCACCGAGGCGGTCGCGACAGCCGTGACCAGCTTGGCGCCGTCGCGCGCGATGCCGCCGGCCTCGTATTTCTTGCCGACCATGAAGCCGGTGATGTTCTGCAGGAACAGCAGCGGAATGCCGCGCTGGCAGCACAATTCGATGAAATGCGCGCCCTTGAGCGAACTCTCACTAAAGAGAATGCCGTTGTTGGCGATGATGCCGACCGGATAGCCCCAGATATGGGCGAAGCCGCACACCAGCGTGGTGCCGTAGAGCTTCTTGAATTCCTCGAACTCCGAGCCGTCGACGATCCGCGCGATGATCTCGCGCACGTCGAACGGCTTGCGCGCATCCGCCGGCACCACGCCGTAGATGTCCTCGCGGGCGAACAGCGGTTCGACCGGCGCGCGCAGGCCAGTGGCGGACGACGTCGCCGGATTGAGATTACCGACGATGCGGCGCGCGATGCCGATGGCATGGGCATCGTTCTGGGCGTAATGATCGGTCACGCCGGACTGGCGACTGTGCACATCCGCGCCGCCGAGTTCTTCCGCCGTCACCACCTCGCCGGTCGCCGCCTTCACCAGCGGCGGGCCGCCAAGAAAGATGGTGCCCTGATTGCGCACGATGATGCTCTCGTCCGACATCGCCGGCACGTAAGCCCCGCCCGCGGTGCACGATCCCATCACCACGGCGATCTGCGGAATGCGTTCCGCCGACATGTTGGCCTGATTGTAGAAGATGCGGCCGAAGTGCTTTTCGTCCGGGAAAATCTCGTCCTGCTGCGGCAGAAACGCGCCGCCGGAATCCACCATGTAGATGCAGGGCAGATTGTTCTGCCGCGCGATGTCCTGCGCGCGCAGATGCTTCTTCACCGTCATCGGATAATAGGTGCCGCCGCTGATGGTGGCGTCATTGGCGACGATGACGCATTCGCGGCCCGCGACGCGACCGATGCCGGTGACGATGCTTGCGGCATGGACGCCGCCGCCATAGAGGCCATAGGCCGCCAGCGGCGAGAATTCCAGAAACGCGGTGCCCGGATCGATCAGGAGATCGACGCGCTCCCGCGCCAGCATCTTGCCCCGCGCCGCGTGCTTCGCCCGCGCCGCCTCGCCGCCGCCCTCGGCGGCCTGTGCGAGCTTCGCCTTCAGGTCATCAACCAGACCCCGCATCACTTCGGCATTGCGGACGACATCAGGGGATTTCGGATCGAGTCCGGAACGAAGAGGCATTGTTTCCCGCCGCGTAACACTTTGATTTTGCTTGCGCCGCCTCTCTCGGGGGCGGCTTTGGCCTTTGAGGTTGTCACTGCTTGGCGACAGAATGCAACCCCAACCTTTTGGCCGGGCCAGCCGGCCCGACAAGCCTGCATAGGGCAAAGCGGCGGTCGGAACTGTCGTGTCCGCGACATTCCTCCGCCTTTCGCAACCGTCAAAGCCGGCCCCCTGAGGGGACCGGGTTTCGGCCTGTCCGGAAGCTGTCAGGAAACGGCCGCCGGGACCGGCGGCTCAATGGCCGGGAGACCGGCGCGAAAAATCAGTGAACCCAGAGTTCAGAGCGTCCAGAACTCAATGGGGCCAGGGTTTAGTGCGTCCAGGGTTTAATGAGTCCACGGCTCGGGACGGCGGAAGGCGAAGTTGTCCGCATAAGCCTTCACCCGCGGCTGCAATTCCTTCGGCTCCAGCACCTGATAGGCGATGCCCTCGCGCTCGCAATAGGCGATGGCGTCCTCCTGGGTATCAAAGCGCAGCGTGACCTGCTGCTTCATGTCGCCGGAGCTGGTCCAGCCCATCAGCGGCTCGATCACCCGCGCCTGCTCGGGCTCATAATCCAGTTGCCACGCCTTGGTCGTCGCGGCGCCGGACTGCATGGCGCTCTTCGCCGGTTTGAAGATTCGAGCTGTCATGGGAAATTTGAAAACCTCAAAACCTGCGCCGTCGGCAGGATGACCCGATAAAATGCCAGCGATTCGGGCGGCGTCCGGAGCCCGATCCGTCTCGGCTCCATCTTCGCCCATTTCCCGGGCAGACGTCTCCCGGACGGGTCTGATATAATCCGAACAAAGCGCCGTGACAACGCCGTCAGGCCGGCGGGCACGCCGCGACGAAGTCTTTTCATCCGATCGCATTACGAAACGGACTCCATGGAAATCCGGGCAACACTCCCAGAAAAAGGCCGCGATCTGCGGCTCGATTTCTTTCGCGGCATCGCCAACTGGTGGATTTTTCTGGATCACATCCCCAACAACGTCATCAACTGGGCCACCCCGCGCAACTACGGCTTCAGCGACGCCGCCGACCTGTTCGTCTTCATCTCCGGCTACACGGCGTCCTTCGTCTACGCCAAGATGATGCTCGACCGCGGCTTCCTCATCGGCTCCACCCGCCTGTGGAAACGCGTCTGGCAGCTCTACGTCGCCCATGTGCTGCTGTTCGTCATCTATATCGCCGCGATCGGCTGGGTCGCGCTGCGCTATGCCGACCCCGACATTCTCAACGAATTCAATGTCGCGGGCCTTGTCGAGAATCCGATCCAGACGCTGACGCAGGGCCTGCTGCTGCGTTTCAAGCCGCTCAATCTCGACGTTCTGCCGCTCTATATCGTGCTGATGGGCTTCTTCCCGCCGGTGCTGTGGCTGATGCTGCGCAAACCCGATCTGGTGATGATCGCTTCGCTGGCGCTGTATTTCGCGGCCCGTCAGTTCGGCTGGAATTTTGCCGCCTACCCGACCGGATCCTGGTACTTCAATCCGTATACGTGGCAATTGCTGTTCGTGTTCGGGGCCTGGTTCGCGCTGGGCGGCGCGCGGGAATCGCAATCGGTGATCCAGTCGAAATGGCTGCTGGTCCTCGGCACGCTCTATCTGATTTTCGCGCTGGTCATGACCATGGCCGGACGTTTCGAAGCCTTCGGCGACATGTTCCCGAGGTGGCTCTACGACGCCTTCAACCCCAACGACAAGACGTTCCTGGCGCCCTATCGCGTCATCCATTTCGTGGTGATCGCATTCTTCATGACGCGGTTCGTGCGCAAGGACTGGAAGCTGCTCGAGTCGAAGTGGCTCGAACCGGTCATCAAATGCGGCCAACAGTCGCTTGAGGTGTTCTGTGTCGGCATTTTCCTGTCCTTCGTCGCCCATTTCGTGCTGAGCTTGAGCTGGGGCACGGTGTGGGCTCAGCTCGGCGTCAGCGTCATCGGCATCGCGCTGCTCTGTGTCGTCGCCTACTACAAGAGCTGGTCCAAGAAGCAGGACAAACCGGCGGCGCGCGCGGCGAAGCCGGTCACATCGCAAGAGGCATCCTGACCAAGGACGTTTGAAACGAGGGATGCAGTCCAAGGCAGTTTAACGCTTTGGGGAAGGCATTTATGAAAACCATTGTATTTTTCATATTCAACAGGCCCGTTCCAACCGCCCGCGTCTTCGAGCGCATTCGCGCCGCGCGGCCCGAGCGACTGATCATCGTCGCCGACGGGCCTCGGCCATCGCGCAACGAAACGCATCTCTGCGCCGAAACCCGAAAAATCGTCGAAACCATCGACTGGCCTTGCGAGGTTCATCGGGATTATTCCGACGCCAACCTGGGCTGCGGACGGCGGATCGTATCCGGCCTCGATTTCGCGTTCGGGATTGCCGAAGAGGCGATCATTTTCGAAGACGATTGCCTGGCCGACCCCACGTTTTTTCCGTTCGCCTGGGAGATGCTGGAGCGCTATCGCCACGACGACCGGGTTTTCATGGTTTCGGGCAACAATTTCCTGTCGTCCGAACGACCCGGTCAGGACAGCTATTATTTCTCGCGCATCCCCCATTGCTGGGGATGGGCGACGTGGCGGCGCGCCTGGGAGCAGTTCGAATTCGACACGCCGGGATGGACAACGACCCGGGATCCCGACGTCTTTTACGGGCCGCCGCGCATTCAGGAATTTCTGGGCCGCCAACTGGATGAGACCATCACGGGCAAGATCGATACCTGGGACTATCAGTGGCAATACTTCATGGGCGTGAAGCGCAGCCTGTCGATCGTGCCAGCCAGCAACCTCGTCGAGAATGTCGGGTTCGGCGCCGACGCAACCCACACGACAACGGAATCACCCACGCTGATGATCCCGACCCGGCCGATCGCATTTCCGCTGAAACATCCGGACCTCGTGGCGCAGGATGTCGGCCGCGACGAGGACGAACACAGCGTGCTTTATGCCTGGCTCAAGGAGAAGAAGCAGACCCCGCTCAGAAAATTCTTCAGGAAGGTCCGGCGCTCCGTCAAGGCGGCTTTCGCCGGCTAGACAACGGCCGCGGCCATGAAACCGCCGACAGGCGGCATCGCGATCGAAACGATCCCGGGAGCACGGCGGCGGATCGCCGCCAGTCACGGCAAGGATCTCCCCGGTCAGGGTTTTCCCGGTGAGCCGCGCCCGGCCGCCTTGCTGATGCCCCATGAAGCGTGTATCGACTGCAGCTCTCGGGGTATGGCGTAGCCTGGTAGCGCGGCGGTTTTGGGTACCGCAGGTCGGAGGTTCGAATCCTCCTGCCCCGACCAGTTATCTACTTGAATCTACTGAATTTTCCAAAAGCGATTCTGACGCGATTCTGACAGGCCGCCCATCCCTAGGAAGCGCGACCGTCAGCGCGCCCCGAACAGCGGATGGGCCACCCGGTCGCCCGGCGCGATGCCGTATTTCCGGGCGGTGCCACCGGCCACTTCAAGCACGGCCCGCGCCAGCCCGCCGGACGAAACGATCTTCTCCGACAGCGGCTCGGTGTTCTCCGCGATCCTCAGGATACGGCCATCGCTGCGGATGAAAATCATGTCGAGCGGAATGTAGGTGTTCTTCATCCACATCGACACATGCTGCTCGGGCGTGAAGTCGAACAGCATGCCGCGCCCCTCCGCCAGTTCCTTACGATACATCAAGCCGGTGGCGCGCTCCTCGTCGGTCCGGGCGACTTCAACAGAAAACACATGCACGCCCGATTTGGTGACGATCTCGAGCGGCTGCACCTCGGCAGCCCGCGCATTCGCCGTCATGCCGATCGCGCCGACCAACAGACAGGCGGCGAACATGCCCGGCGCCAGACAACGCCGCAGCAGCAAGGGAATCCGAAGTGCGGGTTTCAGCAGGCGAGCGACATGCATTCTCAAAACACCCTTGGGCGGTCCGTGCGATGCACCGCTATAACGCGACGATCATGGCAAAGACCAGACGCCGGCGGTTCGGCGCTTTGCGGATCACGAGGATGTGGTTGAAAACCGGCGAACGGCGGACCCAAGACCAAGCCTTAAGACCAAGCTCCAAGGCAAGCTTCAAGGCCCAACTCCAAGCCCAGGCGGCATGGCGCGGCCGCCCGGCGTCACCCACCCAGGATCGCTAATGCGAGGACAAGCCCGGCGCGCCGGTCTCGGGCTGGATTTCCGCGGCCATCATGCCCTTGGAGCCCGGCCCGAAGCGAACCAGCACATACTGGCCGGGCCGCAGCTCGGTCATGCCGTAGCGGCGCAGGGTTTCCATGTGGACGAAGATATCCGGCGTGCCCTCGCCGCAGGTCAGGAAGCCGAACCCGCGCAGCCGGTTGAACCACTTTACCTGCGCCCGTTCCAGCCCGCTGGTCGGGGTGACGCTGACGTGGGTGCGCGGCGGCAGCATCTGCGCCGGATGGATCGCCGTGGACTCGTCCATGGAGACGACGCGGAACGCCTGATAGCCCTTCTGCCGCTGCACGCATTCACACACCACCCGAGCACCTTCATAGGCGGTCTGGTAGCCGTCCCGGCGAAGGATGGTGACGTGAAGCAGAACGTCGGGCCAACCATTGTCCGGAATGATGAAGCCGTAGCCCTTGGAGGCGTCGAACCATTTGATGACGCCGGAGATTTCGACCAGATTGACCGCGGAGCCGTCGGCGAAGGCATCGGCGTTCAGATTGCGCTCGACCATGCTCGCCAGACTGCTCGGCGCGAACCTGTCCGCCCCTGCTCCCGACGACACCGGAGCGCGATCTTTCTTGGACTCAAAACCGTCCGAACCCATGGCCCCCGGACCTCAACATCTGCACCATCGGTGGTCGGCCACCTGCGTGACCACATGCGCTTCGCATTGCTCACCATGACGACTCAAGATGACGCGACGCGAATCCCTTGATTCGACGATAACACTCCGGCACGAGGCTGAAAGACAAAAAAGAAATCACCACCGACCTATGAACAACCTTGAACGGCAGCGAATCAATTCGGCAGGTCAGTTGCGCACGAACGGCCCGAGCGTCTCGCCGATATCGTGGCGGATCACCAGATCGGCCAGATCGTCCTGATCGGTCGGCTCGTTGTTGATGATCACCAGCTTCGCCCCGCAATTCTGCGCCAGAACCGGAAATCCGGCGGCGGGCCAGACCACCAGCGACGATCCGATGGCGAGAAACAGGTCGCAATGCCGCGCCAGTTCCGCCGCGCGGCGCATCTCGTCCTCGGGCATGGACTGACCGAACGAAACCGTCGCGGTCTTGATCGGCTCGCTGCAGTCCGCGCACGACGGCGCGGCCCCCTCCGCGTCGAAACGCTGCTTCACCCAGGCGATCTCGTAGCGTTTCTCGCAGCCGAGACAACGTGCATAGGTGGTATTGCCGTGCAGTTCGACGACATGGTCGGCGGCGAACCCCGACACCTGATGCAGGTTATCGATGTTCTGGGTGATAATCGCCGGGATCTTGCCGGCCTTGTACAGCGAGGCCAGCGCGCGATGCCCGCGACCCGGCGTCGCCGCGGCGAAGGTCGCCTCCATCGCGAAGCGCCGCCGCCAGGCCTCGTCCCGCACCTCCTGGCTGGCGACGAACTCGTCGAACGGGATCGGACGGTTGCGCGTCCACAACCCGCCGGGCGAGCGGAAATCCGGAATGCCGCATTCGGTGGAAATGCCTGCGCCCGTGAACGGAACGATGACGCGGGCTTCGGCGATCATCTCGCCCAGCTTCTCGACGCCACTCGGAAGATCCAATGCGATCATGCCCAACACCGGAAGGAACGGGAAGTTTCACTCAACTATATGCGAATTCAAGCGGGCGCGTCCAAAGCCGCCGCGCCCTGCCCCTCGACCGCTTTTGATGATATCTGACATCGGTCGAAATCCACGAGCACGGGATCAAAACATGCGTTATCTCCACACCATGCTGCGCGTCCGCAACCTGGATGCCGCCCTGAAATTCTACCGCGACGCCCTCGGCCTCAAGGAGATCCACCGCTCCGAAAGAGAGAAAGGCCGGTACACGCTGGTGTTTCTCTGCGCGGAGGAAGACGAGGCACTGCTCAAACAGGTCAAGGGACGTGGCGCGCCGCTGGTCGAACTGACCTACAACTGGGATGAGGAGAACTACGGCGAAGACCGCTTCTTCGGCCATCTCGCCTACGAGGTCGATGACATCTATGCCACCTGCGACCGCCTGATGAAGCTCGGCATCACCATCAACCGGCCGCCGCGCGACGGCCAGATGGCCTTCATCCGCTCGCCCGACCTGCATTCGATCGAGCTTCTGCAGAAGGGCGACGCCCGGCCGCCGCAGGAGCCTTGGGTGTCGATGCCCAACACCGGACACTGGTAAGCCCCGCAGTCGTCGTAACGCCCCGCCCGCCGGCGGGGCGTCGCCGTCACCGCGTCCGGGCACCCGGCCCGATCCCCGATGGTCGATCCCCACATTGCAAACGCGCCCGATCTCTGCTGGAAGTCGGCGCGTTTCACCGGACGAACGACGTGCAGAACATCATCAACGCTTTCCTGCTGGTCTATGCCGCGCTGTTTCCGATCGTGAACCCGCTCGGCAACGCACCGCTTTTCCTGCGCCTGACCGACGGCAGCACCAATGCCGAGCGCAGCGCGCTGGCCCTCGGCGTTGCCCGCAACAGTTTCTTCCTGCTGCTGGGCTCGCTCCTGATCGGCTCGCATGTGCTGGAATTCTTCGGCATCACCCTGCCGGTCGTCCGCGTTGCCGGCGGCCTGGTGGTGGCGGCATTCGGATGGCAGTTGCTGCACGCGCCGCAGGTTGCGGGGAAAGATCCAACCCAAACTACCGGCGCGATGTATCCGGTCGATGCCTTCTATCCCCTGACCATGCCGCTGACCATCGGACCGGGCTCGATGTCGGTGGCAATCACGCTCGGCAGCCAGCGGCCGAGTGCGGTCACGGACATCGAGCAGTTGGCGACTCTCGGCGGCGCGGCGGTGGCGGGACTTGCCGCCGTCGCCGCCACCATCTTTGTCTGCTACCGCTTTGCCGGCCGTATCGTCGCCCTGCTCGGCGCGCGCGGCACCGACGTGCTGATGCGGCTGTCGGCGTTCATCCTGTTTTGCATCGGCATCCAGATCATCTGGGCCGGATGCAGCGCGTTGCTCGCCACGGTGGCCTGATCGGAACCGGGGCGGCTTCCGATTTTTTCATATATTTGTGCGTCGCAACATGTCCCGCATGGCGGGATTTTGCCCAAAACGGACGATAAATCGAATTAACGATGAGTTCCCCTACGCCTAACTCCGCATTGTCCCCCATGCCCGTTTTCGCTAGTGATTTAGGCAAGCGGGCCTGCCATGGCCGCCATGCCAGGGTCCGTTCGTCGATGGTCAGCCTTGCTTACGGTTGGAAGCACGCACTCAGCACCGCCGGGTTTGCACTCGGCGCCGCGCTCGTCCTTCAGCCGGTCGCCGCTCGCGCCGAACCGGCTGCGACAGTCGCCCGCCTCGCCGCCTCCGACGATCTCAACGCCGTTTTCAAAACACAAGCCTGCAAGTCCTCGCGCACCATTGCCCAGTTCGATGCCCCCATCGCGCGGCTCGCCAAGCGCCTCACCGCCCATGATCCGGTGACCATCGTTGCGGTCGGATCGTCGTCCACAGGCGGCGCAGGAGCCAGTTCGCCGGCCTTCGCCTATCCGAGCCGCCTCGAACGCGAATTGCGCCAGCGCTTTCCCGACGCGCCCGTCACCGTCGTCAATCTCGGCGTCAACGGCGAAGAGGCCGCGGACATGATGGCGCGAATGGACACCGTGCTCGGCCACCATCCCGATCTGGTGATCTGGCAGCTCGGCACCAATACGGTGCTGCGCGACGGCAGCATCCCGGCCACCGGCGACGTGCTGCGCGCCGGCATCACCCGGATCAGGAAGACCGGCGCCGATGTGCTGCTGATCGATCCGCAGTTCGCGCCGGCGGTGAACGCCAAGCCGGCCGTCAACGACATGGTCGGGATGATCGGCTATATCGCCAAGGCCGCGCATGTACCGGTGTTCCGCCGCTACGTCGCCATGCGGCACTGGCACGAGGATGAGGCCCTCGCCTTCGACCGGTTCATCACCGCCGACGGCCTGCACATGAACGACTGGGGCTATTCCTGCTTCGCGCGCCTTCTGGCCGACAATATCGCAGCCACGGTCACCCGCGCGCGCACCGTCGCCGACGTCAAGCCGCCAATCTGAGCGCGGGCTCGCAGGAGGCCGGTTTCGACCCCCTGTGATAGTATTCGGCCAGGCGATAACGCATATCGTTCGAGAGACCCCGGCCGGGGATCAGTTCGAACGGATCTCGCACGATGCATTCGCCCCATTCCGCCCACGATCATGGCGCGCATGACCATGACGGCCATGGTCACGGGTCGCACGGACATCACGGCCACAGCCATGCGCCAGCGGATTTCGGCAGGGCGTTCGCCATCGGCATCGCGCTCAATACCGCGTTCGTCATCATCGAAGGCATCTACGGCTATCTCGCCAATTCGACCGCGCTGATCGCCGACGCCGGCCACAACCTGTCCGACGTGCTGGGGCTGGTGGTGGCCTGGATCGCCGTGATCCTGTCGCGGCGGCCGCCCTCCGACCGCTTTACCTATGGCCTGCGCGGCTCGTCTATTCTCGCGGCGCTGTTCAACGCCGTGTTCCTGCTGATCGCCGTCGGCGCCATCGGCTGGGAAGCGATCCTGCGGCTGTTCAACCCCCAACCCATCGCGGAAATGACCGTGATCGTCGTGGCCACCATCGGCATTGCGATCAACGGCTTCACCGCGTGGCTGTTTGCATCCGGCAGCAAGAGCGACATCAACATCAAGGGCGCGTATCTGCACATGGCGGCCGACGCCGCGGTCTCGGCGGGCGTCGTCGTCGCGGCCTTCATCACGATGCTGACCGGATGGCTGTGGCCGGACCCGGTGGCCAGCCTCGTGATCGTCGCGGTGATCGTGTGGGGCACATGGGGACTGCTGCGCGACAGCACCGCGATGTCGCTCAGTGCGGTGCCATCCCACGTCGATCCGGTCGCGGTCCGCAGCTATCTCGAAGGGCGGCCGGGCGTCACCGACGTCCACGATCTGCACATTTGGCCGATGAGCACGACCGAGATCGCGCTGACCTGCCACCTCCTCATTCCGGCGGGCCGCCCGGACGATTCCTTCCTGCTGCAGACCGCCCACGATCTCGATCACAGGTTCGGAATTCAGCACCCGACCATCCAGATCGAGACCGATCCGGATACGGCGTGCCGATGCGTCCTCACCTCCGCTCCTGCAATCTGACGACCGGACGCCGCGTCGTGCCGTTATCCCCGCATCATGTCCGGCCGACAAAATGACTTGTTGGGCCACGCGCCAGAGCGCTTGCCGCAGTCGCGAAACGCGATTATAGGTTCTCGCGCATCGGCCAAATCACTTGCGTGATTGCGGCCGACGCCGCTCAGAGCAACACTAACATGTTGATTTGTTGCGAAAATTTCTTTCTCAGCGGAAAGAAAACGGCCTGTGCCGACTTTTCGCTCCCTTCGTCTATCGGTTAGGACGCCACCCTTTCACGGTGGAGAGAGCGGTTCGATTCCGCTAGGGAGCGCCACACGTCAAAAGATCCCCGCAAAATCAGATAGCCGATAAAAACAGGACTCCGGGTGCGACCGGTTTTGTTGGCTCACGCCGCTCGCGTGGCTCCCAATACCTGACCGCCGTCAGCAGCCCCGGCAGATGCTCTTGATCTTGCGGTCGAGCGCCTTGTCCTCGGGCGATTCCATGTAATTCTTTTCTGCCGCGGACGGCACCTGATCTGCGCGCGGCTGGCGGTGTCCCACGGGCGCATTGCGGGCGCCGGCCGACGACGGCTGGGACGCGGACGACGGCGGCGTGGCCGGGGACGGATTGCCCGCACCTTGCGCCAGGGCGAACGATGCGCCCGCCAGCGAAAGGAGTACGGCTGTTACGATCGTTTTTGTCATGTCGCGCTCCCGATCAAATCGATTCCAACTGGTGACGACATCCTAGTTGGAACGCTCCGGATTTTCTATCGTTCCGCAATTGCGCCGGCCTTGCGCCGCACAATCCTGTGCCTTGCGCACATCGGCCATCGATCCGAGCAGCCAGACGCCGGCGGCGACCAGAACCACGAAAAAGCCGAGCATCACGGCGTTCTCGACCGTCCGGTTGCCGTCGTCTTCGGGAGGCTCGGGAGCTGCCATCGCGCGCCCCCTACTCCACATCCGGATAGAGGTGCACGTCGCCGCAATAATCGACGATGCGATAGGCCCCACGCTCACCGCCCTCGTCCGCGCGCGACAGATATTGCGGCCCGATCGGAGACTTGCCGTGGCCGCCCGGAATATCGAGCACGTAATCGGGCTGGCACAGGCCGGAGACGCGGCCGCGCAGCGCGCCCATCAGCGCCTGCCCGTGCGCGATGGTGGTGCGCAGATGCGCGGTGCCGGGCGCGAGATCGCCGTGATGCAGGTAATACGGCTTGATGCGGCATTCCACGAAAGCGCGCATCAGCGCCTCCAGCGTCGCGGCATCGTCGTTGACGCCGCGCAGCAGCACCGACTGGCTGACCATGGGAATGCCGGCATCCACCATGCGGGCGCAGGCGGCTCGCGCGGCGGCGGTCAGTTCGCGCGGATGATTGGCGTGCAGCGCCACCCACGTGACCGCGCCCCCCGCCTTCAACGCCGCGACGGTTTCATCGCTGACGCGCGCGGGATCGGCGACCGGCACGCGCGTATGAAGGCGGATGACCTTGACGTGATCGATAGCGGCCAGATCGCCGATCACCTCGCGCAGCCGGCGGGCCGACAGCATCAGCGGGTCGCCGCCGGTGAGGATCACCTCCCAGATGGCCGGATGCGCCCGGATGTAATCCAGCGCCCCCGCATAAGCATCGCTGGAGAGCGCGGTCTCCTTGCCGGGCCCCACCATCTCGCGGCGGAAGCAGAACCGACAATACACCGCGCAGACATGGACCAGCTTGAGCAGCACGCGGTCGGGATAGCGGTGGACGATGCCGGCGACCGGCGCATGGGCGTGATCGCCGATGGGGTCGGCGCGTTCGCTCGGCTGCGTCGTCAGTTCGTCCACCGAGGGGATGTACTGCCGCGCGATGGGATCGTTCGGATCGGACGTGTCGATCAGCGCCGCCACGTCCGGCGTCACCGCGATCGCATAACGCGCCGCGACCCGCTCGAGCGCCGGCAGGCTGTCCGCGGGTGCGAGCCCCTGCGCCGCCAGATCGGACGGCGTCCGTAAGGTGACGCTGTCGGCGCGGCCGATCGTCATACGGCCTCCGGCGGCGGCGTCCACACCACCTGATCGATGCGGGTGGCGCCGCTGGCCAGCATCACCAGACGGTCGAAGCCCAGCGCCACGCCGCTCGCCTCCGGCATCTGCGCCATCGCGGCGAGGAAATCCTCGTCCACCGGATAGCGCTCGCCATAGCGGCGCTGCTTCTCGTCCATGGCGGCGGTGAAGCGCGCCCGCTGCTCTGTGGCGTCGATCAGTTCGCCGAAGCCGTTGGCGAGTTCGACGCCGCAGGCATAGACCTCGAAGCGCTCCGCCACGCGCGGATCGGACGGATTCACTCGCGCCAGCGCCGCTTCCGGCGCGGGATATTGGTCGAGGATGGTCAGGCGGCCCTGCCCGAGTTGCGGCTCGACATATTCGACCAGAATCTTGCTGAAAATGTCCGACCAGGTGTCGTCGTCGGCCATCCGGATGCGTCCGGCGGCCTGCGCCGCGAGCCGGGCGCGATCGCCTTCCCCGCCGATGATGGTGGCCAGCAGGTCGATGCCCGCGAAGCGCGCGAACGCCTCGGCCACGGTCAGCCGTTCGGGTTCGGCATGAGGATCGGCCGACACGCCGCGCCGGGTGAAGGCGGCGATGCCTGTGGTCTCCGCCGCACGGGCGATGATCGCAACCGTGTCGGCGATCACGGCGTCATAGCCCTCGCGCGCGCGATACCATTCCAGCATGGTGAATTCCGGCAGGTGCAACGGCCCGCGCTCGCGGTCGCGGAACACGCGGGCGAATTCGACGATGCGGTCCTCGCCGGCGGCGAGCAGCTTCTTACAGGCGAATTCCGGCGAGGTCCGCAGATAGCGGCGCATGCGTTCGCCGTCGGGACGGATCAGCTCGGTGGCGGGGGCATGCAAATGGGTCTCGTTGCCCGGGGACACCTGGAGCACGCCGGTCTCGACCTCGGTGAAACCCTCGGCCGCGAACCAGTCCCGCGCCGCCCGGGTGATATCCCCCCGCGCCCGCAGGAACGGGCGGCGGTCCATATGGCGGTCGGCCGTCCACCACGGCGAGGATTTCGCGACATTCATCGGAGAAATGCCCGATTTGGCGGTAAAAGACTGGCTTCCCGGCGACAAATCAGTATGTTGCGGCCCGAAACAGCCTTGCCGGCCCCGGACCTGCGCCCGGCGCAAGACGGCCGGCCCCGAACCTTAGGAAAGCTATCCGTGAAAGTCATCGCCAGTTCGATTCGCAAGGGCAACATCATTGAGCAGGACGGCAGGCTATATGTGGTTCTGAGCGCCGAGAACATCCATCCCGGCAAGGGAACCCCGGTCAGCCAGATCGAAATGCGCCGGATCGGCGACGGTGTAAAGGTTTCGGAGCGCTACAAGACCACCGACCAAGTGGAACGCGCCTTCGTCGAAGACCGCGACTACAACTACCTCTACGAGGACAGCGACGGCTTCCACTTCATGAACAACGAGACCTACGACCAGCTTCTGGTTCCCAAGGATGTGGTCGGTTCCGCCGCGCCCTACCTGCAGGAAAACATGACCGTGAAGCTCTCGATTTTCGACGGCAACGCGGTGGCCCTCACCCTGCCGCAGCGCGTCACCCTCGAAGTGGTCGACACCGAGCCGGTGACCAAGGGGCAGACCGCCTCGTCCTCCTACAAGCCCGCCATGCTGTCCAACGGCGTCCGCACCGGCGTGCCGCCGCACATCGGCGTCGGCACCCGCATTGTGGTGATGACCGAGGACGGCTCCTACGTCGAGCGCGCCAAGGACTGAGCCACAGGGTGCGCGAGGATGCTCTGACAGCTTCGAGCACATCAAGGCCGGGATCGACAGCAGCCCTGTCAGCAGCAGTTCTGGCTATGCCCGGCTGCTGTTTTCTTTTTCTCGCCCTTGCATGGCTCGCCCTCGCCACGCCGCCTGCCCGTGCCGACGAATTCCGCACCCCGTCCATTTCGGTGGTGCGGCCCGACTGGCCGGCGGCCGTCAACCAGTTCAGGGCCGAGATCGCCGCGCAGCCGCTCGCCGGCAATCATTTCAGTTTCACCACCGAGCGCCGGACGCGCGCTCTCAGGCCCCGCCGCATCACCGCGATCGCCCAGCTCAATGCGGTGACGTCGCCGATCTTCTCCGGCATCGCGCAGAGTCCGGTGCCGGTGCTGCTGCCGTTCGACACCGCGCAGTTGATCGCGGACCGCCACAGCGGGCTGTCCGACCTGCAAATTCCGCGCTATCAGGCCGGCTTCCGCGAGGCCAGCATGTTCGACGCTGGGCCGGCCGGCTACGACGCGGTTTTCGCTCTCGACCGCGGCGTCGGCGACGACATGCCGTCACGGATGTTCACCAAGCCGGTGGACGTGCAGATCACCGCCTCGCTGCTGCTCTATGACATCACCGACCCGCGAGCCGGCAAGGGCGAGCCGGTGAAGGCGCTGGCGGCCCAGTTCCCCGACCTGCGGCGCGTGATCCGCGAAGGCTATGTCCGCTATGCCTTCACCCGCTTCGGCGTGCCCTATGTCGTGTCCATCCAGTGCCACGACGGCCGGGCGCGGCGGAAGCGGCTGGCGTGCCGCGAAGCATCGCCGATCGCCGAACGCTTCCTGAAAGCGCTGCGCGTGGCGGGCGGCACGCCGCGCAAATCCCGCTTCAACATCGCGCCGGATATCTCGGAACGTCCGCAAGCCTTCTCGCCCGATTTCACCTATCGGCCGCCGGGCGAGATCATCGCCGGCAGCGGCTATCGCGGCCAGCCCGGACATCCGGACTTCACCGTCTACGCGCAGATCCGCTTTCCCATCGAGCAGGCGCCCGCCTTCGCCAACTCGCAGTCCTTCATGAACTGGGGCGACTGCTATCGTACCGGGCGGCTCGGCTGGCGGCCGACCAAGGGCGACGACTACCGTTGCAAGCGCAACGACAAGCCGCTGGTGTTCGATGAATCCGCCGGCGGCAACTACAGCTACCCCTGGCAGGATAATTTCTGCGAGACCCGCGACTTCGAGGTCGGCCAGTGCGCCAATGGCATGGGCCATCAGGGCCAGGACATCCGGCCCTCGGCCTGCCACCTGCGCAACGACGGCGCGGACCGCTGCCTGCCCGACATCTATCCGGTGGTCGCCGTGCGCGACGGCGTGCTGATCCGCACTCCGACGCAGCAGGCGGTGTTCCTGCTGGTCAACAGCCGCAACGAGCACATCCGCTTCCGCTACATCCACATGAACCCCGCCCGCCTCGATGCCGACGGCGTGGTGCACGGGCGGCGCGTTGCCGAGAGCGAGCGGATCGGCGTGGTGTCCAACTTTCAGGATTACCCCGGCGGCACCAGCACCCATCTGCATTTCGACGTGCAGGTGTTCACCCGCGACGGCTGGCTGTGGGTCAATCCCTACGCGACGCTGATCTCGGCCTATGAGCGGCTGACCGGAGGTCGCGGCCGGGAATACGCCCCGCCGCCCGCCACGCCTCCGGCCATCGCCGATACCGCGGCCGGGCAGCCCGCCGACTGAGCCGCAATCGTCGCTACTCACGCCCCTTCGCACGAAACCGCGCTAGATTTGCAGGATGCTGCCAAAATCAAACTGGACGCCCGGCGGATTTTCACCAATGCGAAGCATGCTCTCGTTGACGAAGCGATAGGGCGGGATCGGCAAGTTATAGGGCGCGGGCACGCCGTTGAAGACGCGCCCCGCCAGATCGTATTTCGATCCGTGACAAGGGCAGAAATAGCCGCCCAACCAGTCGGCGATCGGTTCGGACGAACTGGCATTCGGATAGAACATCGGAATGCATCCCAGATGCGTGCAGATACCGATAAGGACTCCATATTCGGGATTGGCGGAGCGATGCCAGTTTTTTGCGTAAGGCGGCTGCTGGGCCTCCTCGGAGTTCGGATCGGCAAGCCGCGCAATCAGTTTCGGGTCCTGCAGGCCCTGCAACAATTTCGCCGGCCGTCTGATGACGAAAACCGGATGATCCTGCCAACGCACCACGATCTGCTGGCCCGGTTCCAGCTTGCTGAGATCAAGGTCGACGGGGCCTCCGGCGGCGAGCGTCGCCGCATCCGGGTTCATCTGGGAGAACATCGGCACAAGAGAGGCAACGCCTCCCACGACGCCAAAAGCCGCGGTCATGACGTAGAGAAAGTCGCGACGGGTCGGCGACGGCATCGGCCCGGTATCGGATGCGGACATGGTATGGAGGGGGGACATCTCATTGGTGACGGCCATGACAGACCTCAATGATGGTCATGCCCCCGGCATTCGGTACGATAATCCCGCAGCGCGCATCATGTTCCGTCCACGCATTGGGCTTTGCGGTTTCACCGCGTCCGCCGCTACAATTGCCGCATGAACGGTTCCGATTCTCCGGCCAGCGATCATCCGGTCACGCGGCGCGCCGTGCTTGGCGGCCTGATCGGCGCGGGCGTCTGCACCCTCGATAGCGGCATCGCCTTCGCCGCCCCGCCCGGTTTCGATCAATGGCGCGAGGGCTTCCGCGCCCGCGCCCTGGCGCGCGGCGTGTCGGAAGGCACTTACATCCGCGTCATGAGCCGGATCGAGCCGGACATGAGCGTGTTCGAGAAGCTGCGCAAGCAGCCGGAGTTCAACGAGCAACTGTGGCAATACATCAACCGCCGCGTCTCCGACTGGCGGCTGACGGCGGGCAAGGTCGCGCTGCGGAAATACGACGCGCTGTTCACCCGCATCGAGCGCGATTTCGGCGTCGCGCGCGGCACGCTGCTGGCGCTGTGGGGCGTCGAGTCGGCCTTTGGCGACCCGCTGGTGCAGAAGAACCACATGCGGCCGGTGTTTCCGTCGCTGGCGGCGCTGGCCTGGAACGAGCCACGCCGCAAGAAATACTGGGAGACCGAACTCATCAACGCCCTGCGCATTGTCGATAAAGGCTGGAGCACGCCGGAGGAGATGCGCGGCTCATGGGCCGGCGCGATGGGCCACACCCAG
Source organism: Bradyrhizobiaceae bacterium (assembly GCA_020544565.1). Classification (GTDB taxonomy): domain Bacteria; phylum Pseudomonadota; class Alphaproteobacteria; order Rhizobiales; family Xanthobacteraceae; genus Afipia. Next base: position 1,033,782 of record CP078014.1, on the reverse strand, counting down.
TGGATGCCGGAAGTCTGGCTCAATGTCGGCATCGACTATGACGGCGACGGCCGCGTCTCGCCGTTCGGCCGCCCCGACGACGCGCTCGGCTCGACAGCCCGCTATCTCGTCAATCGCGGCAAATACCGGCGCGGCGAGCATTGGGGCTATGAGGTGCGCGGCGCGAGCAACGTCAAGGCGCCGGCCCAAAGCTACGAGCGATGGGCGGCCGCGGGCGTGACCCGCGCCGACGGACAGCCGTTCCCGCGCCCCGGCGACAGGGCGCAACTGTGGACGCCGGTGGCAGGCGGCCCCTCGTTCCTGCTCGGGCCGAATTTCTACGCCGTGCGCAGCTACAATCCTTCGATGAACTACGCCCTCGCCATCGTCCATCTCGGCGACCGCATTCTCGGCGGCGGTCCGTTCGTGCAACCGTTCCCCGGCTCGGAACGCGCGCTGACGCTGGCGGAACTGCAGGAGCTGCAGACCCGCCTCACCCAAGCGGGCTTCGACACCGGCGGCACCGACGGCCGCGTCGGCAACGACACCATGCAGGCGGTGCGCGATTTCCAGACCCGCACCGGCCTCGCGCCCGCCGACGGCTATCCCGGCCTGAAGGTGCTGGCGCGGCTGCGGCAGGGATTGTAGGCCCGTCATTGCGAGCCAACGGGTCGGCGCAAGCGCCGCCCGATGACAGGCTCCGCGAAGCAATACAGAACTGCAAGGGAAGAACTGGATTGCTTCGTCGCAAGCGCTCCTCGCAATGACGCGCTATCGAATAACGCTCGGCCCCGGATCGGGCACCGCAACGTCGGTGACGCGCAACTGCACGCGCTCCGAGCCCTGCCAGCGATCGACCGCCAGCGAGCCGGCGACGTGGAGAAGCTGGCCGCGGTTTTCGCTCAGCGCGTTGCCGAGTTTCTGCCCAATGGCACGGAATGCGATGGCGTTGACGAACGCGCCGTCGCCCGATTTGAAGCGCAGCCGCAGATGCGCCTGCCCCACTTCATCGGCATAGACCAGTTGATGCGACGGCAGCGCGATCAGCGGCTCCGGATTGCCGGCGCCGAACGGTCCGGCGCGATGGAGCGTGGTGGCGAAATCCGTCGTCACCGCGCGCGCGCTCACCGCGCCGTCGATCAGGAGTTCGTTGACGTGCCGCGCCTCCGCCACGGAGGCCGCGAGCGCGGCATCGACAAAGGCGCGGAATTCCGCCAGCCGCTCCTTCTTCAGGGTGATGCCGGCCGCCATGGCGTGGCCGCCGCCCTTGAGCAGAATGCCCGCGTCCACCGCCTCGCGCACGACCTTGCCGAGATCGACGCCGGCAATGGAGCGCCCCGATCCCGTGCCGATGCCGCCCGGCTCCAGCGCGATGGCGAAGGCGGGCCGCGAGAACTTCTCCTTCAGGCGCGAGGCGACAAGGCCGACCACGCCCGGATGCCAGCCCTCGGAAGCGGTGACGATCACCGCGCCCTTGTCGTCGAGCCCGAGCGAAGCCAGCGCCTCGGCTTCCGCCTGCGCTTCCGCCGCCTGCTCGATCACCCTGCGCTCGGTGTTGAGGCGGTCGAGTTCGGCGGCGATGCGCGCTGCTTCCGAGATATCGCCCTCCAGCAGCAGACGCACGCCGAGATCGGCGCGCCCGATGCGGCCGCCGGCATTGATGCGCGGCCCCAGCGCGAAGCCGAGATGCCACGCCTCCGGCGGCCCCGCGAGACGCGCGACATCCATCAACGCCGTGTGGCCGATATGGTCGCGGCGGCGTAGCGCGATCAGCCCCTTGGCGACGAAGGCGCGGTTGAGGCCGATCAGGGGCGCGACGTCGGCCACGGTGCCGAGCGCGACGTGATGAAGCGCGTCCAGCAGATTGGGTTCCGGCCGCACCTCCGACCAGAAGGCGCGCGCGCGCAATTCACGGTTGACCGCCACCAGCGTGACGAACACCAGCCCGACTGCGGCGAGATGGCCGAGGCCCGAGAGATCGTCGGGGCGGTTGGGATTGACCAGCGCATCGACGACGGGAAGCCGGTCGCCGCACTGGTGATGGTCGATCACCACCACGTCCATGCCGAGACGCTTGGCCTCGGCCAGCGCCTCGATGCTGGTGGTGCCGCAATCGACGGTGACCAGCAAGGTCGCGCCGCGGGCGGCGAGACCGCGCACGGCTTCGACGTTGGGTCCGTATCCCTCGAAGATGCGGTCCGGAATATGGATCAGCGGATCGAGCCCGCAATGGCGCAGGTGCCAGGTCAGCAGCGCCGCCGAGGTCGCACCGTCGACATCGTAGTCGCCGAAGATCGCAACCTTCTCACCGCGCACCGCCGCATCGGCGATGCGGCTGGCGGCCGCTTCCATGTCCGTTACGGTCAGCGGGTCTGGGAGCAGCTTGCGGATAGTCGGATCGAGGAAATCCTCCACCGCGTCGATGTCGATGCCGCGCCCGGCGATAATCCGCGCCAGCATTTCCGGCACCTGATGGCGCTGCGCGATCGCCAGCGCCCGCGCCGCGCCGCGCGGATCGAGCCGGTCGCGCCACAGTTTTCCCGTGGCGGAGCGCGTCACGCCGAGAAAGGCGGACGGGGTTTCGACGGGCAATGCGGAAACGGGCAGCGTCATGATGTCGTCCGCAGGTAAGCACGAAATCCCGACGTGCAATGATTCGCAGTCTCGTCATTGCGAGGAGCACTTGCGACGAAGCAATCCATCTTTGTGCAAGTCAGGAATGGATTGCTTCGCTTCGCTCGCAATGACGAGGAAAACCCATTCTTCCGATCAGCAACCCAGCCTATCGGCAAGGTCACCAAAATCCTTGACCACGAAATCCCAATTGCCTTCGGCCTTGAAATCGCGGTTCTGATGCGGACCGTATTCGGTGACGCGCGGCACGAACGCGGTTTTCAGGCCGCAGGCCTGCGCCGCCGCGAGATCGTTGTTGTGGGCCGCCACCAGCATCACCTGCTCCGGCGCGAGGCCAAGAATTTTCGCAGCCCCCAGATAGGTCTCCGGGTCCGGCTTGTAGTGCCTGAAAATCTCGGCGCTCAGCACCACGTCCCACGGCAGCCCGGCGAACTTCGCCATGTTGGTCAACAGCGCCACGTTGCCGTTCGACAACGGCCCGATGATGAATTTGGTCTTGAGCCGCGTCAGGCCGTCGACGCTGTCGGGCCAGGGGTGCAGACTGTGCCAGCCGCGTGTCAGATAGTCGAAGTCCGCCGCTGTCAGTCCGGCGATGCCGAGCTTTGCCGTCAGCGGCTCGATGGATTGCCGCTGCAGATCGTCGAGGATGACGAAACCGCGCTCGGGGTGCCGGCGCACCTCGTCCATGGACGGCATGTATGCGCCGCGCCACCCATCGACCAGCGCCGCCCAGTCGCCTTTGATGCCTCTGGCCTTGCCCCACGCGGTGAAATTGTCGATCAGGCTGGTGCGCCAATCGACCACGGTGCCGAACACGTCGAACAACAGTGCCTTGGGTTCGGACATCCCCGCCTCTCAGAGAATCTTGCGGTACTGCATGAAGCCCGAACGCTGCGCGACGTCATCGTACAGGATTTGCGCCCGCGCGTTTTCGAACTGGGTCAGCCAGTGCACCCGGCTCGCGCCCGCGGCGCTCGCCTTCTCATAGACGGCCTCGATCAGCCTGCGCCCGACACCATGACCGCGCGCCTCCTGGTTGACGAACAGGTCTTGCAGATAGCAGTAATCGCCGACGGTCCAGGTGGAACGGTGAAAGAGATAGTGGACGATGCCGGTGAGCCTGTCGTCCACATACGCGCCGAGGACATGCATCGGCTCGGCGTCGTCGTGCAGCCGCCGCCACGTCACGTCCGTGGTCGCGGCTGGTATCGTCGCCTTGTAGAAGGCAAGATATCCCGCCCACAGCGGCTCCCATGCCGCGCGCTCATCCGCGCGAACGGGCCGGATGACAACGCGTTCGGTCATGGCGCCTCTCCGCTCAATCGAGGTGGAATTTTTCGAACTGGCGATGCTCGGCCTTGATGACGCGCACGGTGCCGGTCACGGAGCGCATCACCACGGTCTCGGTCTCGATCACGTTCTTGCGGAACTTGACGCCGGACAACAGCGATCCATCGGTTACGCCGGTGGCCGAGAACAGGCAGTCGCCGCGCACCATATCCTCGATGCCATAGATCATGCTGTGATCATTGATGCCCATCTTGGTGGCACGTTCGCGCTTCTCCTCGGTGTCAAGGATAAGACGGCACTGCATCTGGCCGCCGATGCAGCGCAGCGCGGCCGCGGCCAGCACACCCTCGGGCGCGCCGCCGGTGCCGATATAGATATCGACGCCGGTGTTGTCCGAATCCGCGGTGTGGATCACACCGGCGACGTCGCCGTCGGTGATGAGGCGGACGGCCGCGCCCGTGCTGCGGATGGCGTTGATGATGTCGGCGTGGCGCGGACGGTCCAGCACCAGCGCGGTGATGGCGGAGGGATGCACGTCCTTGGCGCGGGCCAGGCGCTTGATGTTTTCCGCCGGCGGCGCGTCGAGATCGACGACATGTTTAGGATAACCCGGACCGACCGCGATCTTCTGCATGTACACGTCCGGCGCGTTGAGCAGCGTGCCACCTTCCGCCATCGCCATGGTGGCGATCGCGCCCGGCATGTTCTTGGCGCAGAGCGTGGTGCCTTCGAGCGGATCGACCGCGATGTCGACGTCCGGACCGCCTTCTGCCCCGACCTTCTCGCCGATGAACAGCATCGGCGCTTCGTCGCGCTCGCCCTCACCGATCACTACGGTGCCCTGAATCGGAATCTTGTTCAGTTCGCGCCGCATGGCGTCCACCGCCGCCTGGTCTGCCGCCTTTTCGTTGCCGTGGCCGCGCAGGCGCGCGGCGGAAACAGCGGCGCGTTCGGTCACGCGAACGATTTCAAGGGTGAGGATGCGTTCCAGCAGGAGTTGCGGCGGAACGGAAATCGTAACGGACATCGGTTGGCTCCCAAAACAACGGCATACGGGCCGGCCCGGCGGGCCGGAACTCAATCAGTTCTTCTCGATACGGATGACCTGCGGACGGCCGGTGATCACCCGGTCCTGCTGCACGGCGTGCAAAGCGCGGCGCACGGCATCTTCCGAAGTTGCATAAGTGATCAGGATGACCGGCACCGGCGACGCCTTGCCGCGCGCCGTCGACAGATCGACGTTGCCGTCGGGATGGCGCTGCACGATCGACTCTATGGAGATCTTCTGCTCGGCAAGGCGCGTGGCGATGGTCGCCGCGGTGCCGGCGAGATCGCGCGCCATCAGGCGGATGTAGTAACCGCCCTCATGCCGCTTCATCGGCGCCTTGGTCGTGACCTTGAGCTTCGAGACCGGACGGCCGAACGGCAGCGCGCGGATGCCCCGCGCCACATCGGCGATATCGGCGAGCACCGCCGACGCGGTCGCCGCGCCACCGGCCCCCGGCCCCACCAGCGTGATCGGCGGAATGCCCTCGCCGTCGATGGTGACGGCATTCGTGACATCCATCACCTGGGCGATGGACGACGTGCGCGGCACCATGGTCGGATGCACCCGCTGCTCGATGCCGGAATCGGTGCGGACCGCGACGCCAAGTAGTTTGACGCGGTAGCCGAGTTCCTCGGCGGCGCGCAGGTCCTCCGGCGCGATCGACGAGATGCCCTCGACATAGACCGCGCTCTGGTTGACCTTGGTGCCGAACGCGAGGCTGGCGAGAATGGCGAGCTTCTGCGCCGTGTCGTGGCCATCCACGTCAAACGACGGATTGGCCTCGGCATAGCCGAGCCGCTGCGCATCCTTGAGGCATTCGGCGAAGGACAGGCCCTCGCGCTCCATCCGGGTCAGGATATAATTGCAGGTGCCGTTGAGGATGCCGTAGACGCGATTGATGCCGGTGCCCGTCAGCCCTTCGCGCAGCGTCTTGATGACGGGGATCGCCGCACCCACCGCCGCCTCGTAGTTGAGCGCGCCGCCATGCTTCTCGGCCAGCGCCGCGAGCCTTGAGCCATGTTTGGCCACCAGCGCCTTGTTCGCCGTCACCACCGACTTGCCGCTCTTGAGCGCCGCCTCGATGGCAGACAGGGCCGGCTCGCCCGCCCCGCCCATCAGTTCGACGAAACAGTCGATGCGGGGGTCGCTCGCCAGCGCCAGCGGGCTTTTGGCCCATTCGATGCCGCGCAGATCGATGCCGCGCTTCTTGGTCTTCGAGCGTGCCGAAACGGCGACCACGCGAATGCCGCGGCCGCAACGCGCCGACAGCGCGCGGCCCTGGCTCTCGATCAGGCGGACCACCTCGGCTCCAACGGTGCCGAGGCCCGCGATACCCACTTTCAGGGGCGCAACCATATGATGAAAACCTGCAGGGAGAACTAACGCCGGGTGGCGAGCGGAACCACGTTGTGCAACGATTCAATGCCACTTTCAAGGAAGCGGCGGATGTTACGCGCTGCCTGCCGGATGCGCTGCTCGTTTTCCACCATGGCGATGCGAACATAGCCCTCGCCGTGCTCGCCGAAGGCGACGCCAGGCGACACCACGACGCCCGACTTCTCGACCATCAGCGTGGCGAACTGCATGCTGCCGATATCGCGGAACTTCTCCGGCAGCGGCGCCCAGGCGAACATCGAGGCAGCCGGTGGCGGAATGTCCCAGCCGGCCCGGCCGAACGCCTCCACCAGCGTGTCGCGGCGCTTGCGGTAGATGTCGCGCACTTCCTGGATGCAGTCCTGCGGACCGGTCAGCGCCGCCACCGCCGCCACCTGCACTGGGGTGAAGGCGCCGTAATCGAGGTAGGACTTCACCCGAGTCAGCGCGGCGATGATGCGCTCGTTGCCGACGGCGAAGCCCATGCGCCATCCGGCCATGGAAAACGTCTTCGACATCGAGGTGAACTCCACGGTCACGTCGATGGCGCCCGGCACCTGCAGTACCGAGGGCGGCGGGTTGCCGTCGAAATAGAGCTCCGCGTAAGCGAGGTCGGACAGGATGAAGATCTCGTGCTTTTTAGCGAAGGCTACGAGGTCCTTGTAGAAATCCAGCGAGGCGACATAGGACGTCGGGTTCGACGGATAGCACGCGATCATCGCGATCGGCTTGGGGATCGAATGAATGATCGCCCGCTCCAGCGCCTCGAACAACTGCGGCGAGGGTTCGGCCGGGACCGAGCGAACGACCCCGCCCGCCATCAGGAAGCCGAAGGCGTGGATCGGATAGCTCGGGTTCGGCACCAGCACCACGTCGCCGGGCGCGGTGATCGCCTGCGCCACGTTGGCGAAGCCTTCCTTGGAGCCCAGCGTGGCGACCACCTGGGTTTCCGGGTTCAGCTTCACGCCGAAGCGGCGCTCGTAATAAGCCGCCTGCGCCCGGCGCAATCCGGGAATACCCTTCGAGGCAGAATAGCGATCGGTCCGCGGCTTGCCGAGGGTCTCCCGGAGTTTCTCGATCACATGGGGCGGCGTCGGCAGGTCCGGATTGCCCATGCCCATGTCGATGATGTCGGCCCCGGCGTTCCGCGCGGCAGCCTTGGCTCGATTGACCTGTTCGAACACGTAGGGCGGCAAACGGCGGATACGGTAAAACTCTTCCATGGGTCGGGCTCCGGAAGCCGGTCATTGGGCCGGCCGTGATGCAGGTTCAGTAGCGTGTTTCGGGCCGGAGTGGAATCCGGTTCCGCGTCCAGAACACGCGATATCTCAGCGGATAATGAGGATTTTCGCGCAATGCGGGCGTCCCCCGTGAGGGAAAGTGCGCTTTTGCGGTTGAATCGTGGTCTTTTTAGCACCAAACGGGCCCTGCGGCCACAGCGTCGCGGATAAATCCGGGGCCGATTCAGTTGCCGTTGCCGCCGCTGCGGCGCTGGGCCGCCTTGGCCCCCGCCACCTGCCTGTCACGGGCAGACAGCAATTCCTTTTCCAGTTTGTCGCGGGCCGCCGGATCGAGCACGGCCGCATCGCGCGGCGGCGGGATGTCGTGAACCGGCAGGTACTGTCCGGGAGTCGCCGGCGGCGGCGGCGCGTTGGCGGGAAGAGCCATCCCCGGCACACCGGCCAGCGGCGATGACGACGCACAGCCGCCCAGCGTCGCGCCAAGCAACACCGGAGCGGCCAGAGCCAGCAACCGCAGTGCAAAAGAAAACTCACGTCGCGTCAAATGCGAACACTCCCCGCACGTCATCCGACGCGGAAAATGGACTGAAGATGTTAATTCCCAACCAATGAGAGCCAACACCGCCGATGCGGCTCCAATATGACGACGTTGTCGCAGCGCAGCACATCGAAATCACCGCGGCATTCTGAACTGTGCCATGATGATGGTGTGACTATTCGAATCTTCACCGCGATGTTGAAGTCAACGTCTGCACAGTCGAGCAATGGGTAGCGATGAGTGACGCTTTGCAAAACAACAGCACCGGTACATCCGGCACCGCGAACAGCTTCAACCCCGAGGCCTTTTCGAGCAACCTCGCGCGCGCTTTTCAATCCAGTGGCCAGGCGCTTGCCACTTATCTCGGCGCCAACAACACCCAGCCGCCGGGAGAAATGAACGAAGTCATCAAGACGATGACCGCGGTCGCGAATTACTGGCTGTCCGACGCCGAGCGCGCCAACCAGTTGCAGACCAAGCTCGGCAAGGCTTACCTCGACCTGCTCACCGGCGCCTCGCGCCGGCTTGCCGGCGAAGATGCGCCTCCCGTTGTCGAGCCCGCTCCCCGCGACAAGCGCTTCCAGGACCCGGAATGGAAGAACAATCAGTTCTTCGACTTCGTGAAGCAGGCTTACCTGCTCACCACCCAATGCGCCAATGAACTGGTCAAGAACAGCGACGGCCTCGATCCGCACACGCGCAAGAAGGCCGAATTCTATGTTCAGCAGATCATCAACGCGATGTCGCCGTCGAACTTCGTGCTGACCAATCCCGAAGTGCTGCGCCAGACCATATCGAGCAACGGCGACAACCTCGTGCGCGGCATGAAGATGCTCGCCGAGGACATCGAGGCCGGCCGCGGCACGCTCAAGATCCGTCAGTCCGCCGCCGATCTCGAGATCGGCCGCGACCTCGCGGTGACGCCGGGCAAGGTGATCTATCAGAATGAGATCATGCAGCTCATTCAGTACACGCCGACGACCGAAACGGTGCTGCGCACGCCGCTCCTGATCGTGCCGCCGTGGATCAACAAGTTCTACATCCTCGATCTCAACCGGCAGAAATCCTTCGTGCAGTGGTGCGTCGATCAGGGCGTCACCGTCTTCGTCATCTCGTGGGTCAACCCCGACAAGAGCCTCGGCGGCAAGACGTTCGAGGACTACATGCGCGAGGGGCCGCTGGCGGCGATGGACGCCATCGAGAAAGCCACCGGCGAGATGAAGGTCCACACCATGGGCTATTGCGTCGGCGGCACCATGCTCGCCACCACGCTGGCGTGGCTCGCCGAGAAACGCCGCGTCCGCGTGGCGTCTGCGACCTTCCTCGCGACGCAGGTGGACTTCACCCACGCCGGCGACCTTCTTGTGTTCGTCGATCCGGAACAGATCTCGAATCTCGAACGCGACATGATGAAGGCTGGCGTGCTCGAAGGCAGCAAGATGGCCATGGCCTTCAACATGCTGCGCTCCAACGACCTGATCTGGTCCTACGTGGTCAGCAATTACCTCAAGGGCAAGGAGCCGGCCGCGTTCGATCTGCTGCACTGGAATTCCGACGCGACCCGCATGCCGGCCGCCAACCATTCCTACTACCTGCGCAACTGCTATCTCGAAAACCGGCTGTCGGCGGGCACCATGGTGCTCGACAACACCCAGCTCGATCTGTCGAAGGTCAAGGTGCCGGTCTACAATCTGGCGACGCGCGAGGATCATATCGCGCCCGCAGATTCCGTTTTCTACGGCTCGCAGTTCTTCGGCGGCCCGGTGAAATACGTGCTGGCGGGCTCGGGCCATATCGCGGGCGTCATCAATCCGCCGTCGCTCGGAAAGTATCAGTACTGGACCAACGACCAGATCAAGGACATCAGCCTCGCCGACTGGATGAAAGGCGCGGAGGAACACAAGGGCTCGTGGTGGCCGGATTGGCGGGGCTGGCTCGAGACCATCGATACCGAGCAGGTTCCGGCGCGTATTCCCGGCGAGGGTCCGCTGAAACCGCTGGAGGATGCGCCGGGAAGCTATGTCCGCGTCCGGGCCTGACGCAGGCTCCTTTTTCCCCGCCACGCACCGGCTCCGCCCCCTGGACGGAGCCGGCAGCATTTATGCCGCCAGAACCCGCCGGACCGCGTCGGATTACAGCAATCGGCGGGCGCGTCATTGGGCCTGCATCGGCAATCGTTTAGGAATCCGCAGTGTGCCCACGAGTCGACTCGCGGGCCCGGATATCGAGCGGTGGAATGTCCGCCCGCAATCCCGCGGGCATCGCGAGCCTGGAGGAAGATGCCCATGACACGGGAATTATTCTGGCTGACGCTGACGGTTATTCTGACGGGCCTGCTGTGGGTGCCTTACGTGTTGAACCGCTGCCAGGTGCGCGGGCTCATGGGCGCGATGGCCAACCCGTCGCGCAACGACAAGCCACAGACCGAATGGGCCAGCCGCCTGATGTTCGCCCATGACAACGCCGTGGAAAATCTGGTGGTGTTCGCGCCGCTGGTGCTGATCCTGAACGCGATCGACTATTCGTCCAAGTGGACCGTGCTGGCCTGCGCGATCTATTTCTGGACGCGCCTTGCCCATGTCATCGTCTACGCGATCGGCGTGCCGGTGCTGCGCACCCTCACCTTCACCGTCGGCTTCGTGGCGCAGGCCATGCTGGCGCTGGCGATCTTCAGGATTCTCTAATCGTTCTTCACGGTGGGCGACGCCGCACGAACGAACAAAGGGACGGCCGAGGCCGTCCCTTTTCATATCGATCGCGGTTTTAGTGTTGCCGCTTACGGGAACATCGGCGGCTGGTCGATGCCCGCCGTTTCCGGCAACCCCAGCACCAGATTCATGTTCTGCACCGCCTGCCCCGACGCGCCCTTGGTGAGGTTGTCGAGGGTCGAGATGATGATGGCCCGGCCCGGAATGCGGTCCGCGACCACGCCGATGAAGGTCATGTTGGAGCCACGCACGTGCCGGGACTGCGGCGCCTTGCCGAACGGCAGCACGTGGACGAACGGCTCCTTCTCGTATTGCTTGGCCAGGATGTCGTGGAAATCCTGCGCCGTCTTGCCGCGCCGACCCCGCACATAGATCGTCGAGAAGATGCCGCGATTCATCGGCACCAGATGCGGCGTGAACGAGACTACGACCTCCTTGCCGGCGGCCTTGGAGAATTCCTGATCGAGTTCGGCCATGTGCCGATGATGGCCGATGCCATAGGCATTGAAGCCTTCCGACACCTCAGAGAACAGCATCTCCTCCTTCGCTGAACGACCCGCGCCGGTCATGCCTGACTTGGCGTCGATGACGATCTCGTCGGTCTCGATGGCCTTGGCTTTCAACAGCGGAACCAGCGGCAGTTGCGCGCAGGTGGTGTAGCAGCCGGGGTTGGCCACCAGCCGCGCCTTGCGGATGTCGCGCCGATAGACTTCCACCAGCCCGTAGACCGCTTCCTGCTGCAGCTCGAGCGCGTGATGCTCATGGCCATACCATCTGGCGTAGGCCGCAGGATCGTCCAGCCGGAAATCGGCCGACAGATCGACCACCTTGATGCCGGGCGCCTTGGCGAAAACGTCCTTCAGCACCTTCTGCGTGGTGGCGTGCGGCAGCGCGCAGAACAGCAGATCGAGCCCGGCGTTCGGCCAGTCGACGGCGTCGATGGCCACCAGGCGCGGCAGGTCGTAAGGCGCAAATTGCGGGAAGACATCGCCCATCATCTGCCCGGCCCGCCGGTCGGCGGTGAGCAGCGCGATCTCGACACGGGGATGGCGCAGCAACAGCCGGACCAGTTCGGCCCCGGTGTAACCGGAAGCGCCAAGGATGCCGATTTTCTTCTTCTCAGCCATAGTGAAAGAATCCTTACCCGAGCGAGTTCAAAAACAACGCAGCCGGAGCAGGTCTTGCGGCAAGTTCAAGGGAGAAACAAGATGCCGCGGGACCGTGAGCCGGCGGCATTGACGGCGATCAGACGCGACCAGCCGTCCCTGCCGCGCAAGCGCGGCGACGGCGGCGAGCAAACAATGCGGTGGATGCGTCGATCATGGGCGCGGATATAGGTCCGTGCCCGGTTCCCGTCAAGCGACGCGCCGTCCGGCTCAGATCACAGGATTCCACGGGGCCGGAACCCAGCGATAGCCGGAGCCTTCCTTGACCAGATGGGCGAGCCCGGGGAATGGATAGTGGAAGCCCTGCACCGGCATTCTCTCGGCCGCGATCATGTCGTAGATCCTGCGGCGGGTGGTTTCCGCCTGCACCGGATCCTGATCGAATACGAGGTGCCAGCCGGGATTGAGTGCGAACAGGTCGGGATCGTTGGTCACATCCGACTGGATGAACACCTTGTCCGCGCCGGACGACAGGACGTAGGACGTGTGCCCCGGCGTATGACCGATGGATTCCACCGCAAGCAGGCCCGGGGCGACATCCTTGCCCCACGCGTAGGGCGTCACTTTCCGGTTCAGCCCGGCATCGAACACCCGGCGGTTGTTCTTAAAAAGACCGGCCATCCGCTCGCCGGACGCCCGGCTCATCTCGCCGTCGTCCATCCAGAACTTCCATTCCACTTCCGGCACCAGGACTTCCGCGTTCGGAAACGCGAGCTTGTTGTCGGCGGTCAGGAGGCCGTTCACATGGTCGCCATGGAAGTGGGAAATCACGACCGTATCGACGGTCTTCGGATCGATCCCCGCCGCCGCCATATTGCTCGCGAACTGGCCGACCGCGCCCTTGCTCGCGGCAAAGGCCCCCGGGCCGTTGCCGGTGTCGATCACCACCAGCTTGCCGCCGGTGTTGACGACCAGCGGTCCGAAATAGATCGTCATCTTGTCGCGCGGCCGGAACGCCCGCGCCAGCGCATTGCCGACGTCGTCCTTTTTGGCGTTGACAACGAAACCCTCGTTGAGCGGAAACGTATTGGCGCCGTCGGAGATCACCGTCACCTCGGCGTCGCCGACCTTGTAGCGATAGAAACTGGCGTTCTGCTTGCCGGCCAGCGGCGCTGCGGCCTTGGCGGGAGCTACCTGCAAGAGTGGTGAGGCCGACAAGGCCGCCGCACCGGCCAGCGCATGACGTCGTGTCACTTCCATTTCAGATGTCTCCCCGAGGTCGAGAATTCCTGTTTGAAGCATTCGCGGTTCGCAGCGGTTGAACCGCTCATATTCACCCGTCACATCAGCATGCGGACGCCGAACAGGCCCGGCGCCATCAGCACGCCGGCCCACACGAAGGCCGAGGAGAAATTCGCGAACTGAAAGCGCCAGTAGTCCATTTCGACGATCCCGGCCACCAGCGGCACCGTCGCCCGCAGCGGCCCGGAAAAGCGACCGATGAAAACGCCGAGGACGCCCCACCGCTTCATGAAGCGCTCGGCGCGGGGCAGCATGTCGGGAAAGCTCGACATCGGCCATATATGGGCGATGCGGTCGTGGAACTTGACGCCGATCCAGTAGGACAGCCAGTCGCCACACGCCGCCCCTAGCCCACCTGCGATCCAGACCGGCCAGAAACTGATGCCGCTGACGCCGATCAGCGCGCCGATGGACACCAGCACGCCCCAAGCGGGGATGAAAAGTGACAGGAAGGCCAGCGACTCCGCGAAGGCGAGCGTGAAGACCACCGGCCCGGCCCACACGTGATGGATACGGACGAATTCCGCCACCTCGCGCGTCATTTCCTCAAATGTCATGTCATGTCCGATCCCGGCCCCGCCAAACCTACTGAGATGCCGCAGCCAGCCCCGCCGTGCATACCACGTCGGGCCGAACTTTTGGTTCCCGGCCGGCTGCGTCACATTTACCGCCGCAGGCGTGTCATAGTAACGCCTTGCGATTCGTCCCTCGATCACGATCTATCAAGTTTTAAGACCTATGCGGAAGCCCTTGAAAAATCCTGCAAAAACATCCGCCGGCGGAGCCGCTGCGCGGGACCTGTTCGCCTCCTCCGACCGCAAGCCGCGCGCCGCGGCCGCCAAATCCGCGGCCCGGCCCTCCGGCGCGGAAGCCGGATACACCGCCCGCGACATCGAGGTGCTGGAAGGGCTGGAGCCGGTGCGCCGCCGCCCCGGCATGTATATCGGCGGCACCGACGAGAAGGCGCTGCATCACCTGTTCGCGGAAGTGATCGACAACTCGATGGACGAGGCGCTGGCCGGGCACGCCAGCTTCATCGAGGTGCATCTCGGAGCCGACGGCTATCTCACCGTGGTCGACAACGGCCGCGGCATTCCGGTGGACCCCCATCCGAAATTTCCGAAAAAATCCGCCCTCGAAATCATCATGTGTACGCTGCACGCCGGCGGCAAGTTCGACTCCAAGGTCTACGAGACCTCGGGCGGCCTGCACGGCGTCGGCGTGTCGGTGGTGAACGCGCTGTCCTCGCAGCTCGTGGTCGAGGTCGCGCGCAACCAGCAGCTCCATCGCATGACGTTCGAGCGCGGGGTCCCGAAGGGCAAGCTCGAAGACCTCGGCAGAGTTCACAACCGGCGCGGCACCAGCGTCCGCTTCAAGCCCGATACCGAGATTTTCGGGGCAAAGGCCGCGTTCAAGCCGCAGCGCCTGTTCAAGATGGCGCGCTCCAAGGCCTACCTGTTCGGCGGCGTCGAAATCCGCTGGCGTTGCGACCCCGAACTGCTCAAGGGCCTTGAGGATACGCCGGCCGAGGCCACGTTCCACTTCCCCGACGGGCTGAAGGATTATCTCGGCGCGGCGATCCACGCCGACACCCTGGTGCATCCCGACGTCTTCTCCGGCCGGTCCGGCCGCAACGGCGCCCACGGCGCCTGCGAATGGGCGGTGGCGTGGACCGCGGACGCCGACGGCTTCCTGTCGTCCTACACCAACACCGTGCCGACGCCGGACGGCGGCACCCATGAAGCCGGCTTCCGCAGCGCCCTGCTGCGCGGCCTCAAGGATTATGCCGAGCGCATCGGACAGGGCAAGAAAGCGTCCTCCATCACCTCCGAGGACGTCATGGTCGGCGCCGCCGCCATGCTGTCGGTGTTCGTGCGCGAGCCGGAATTCCAGGGCCAGACCAAGGACCGTCTCGCCACCGCGGAAGCCCAGAAGATCGTCGAACAGGCCATCAAGGACCCGTTCGACCACTGGCTGACCGGCAACCCGGTGCAGGCCAACAAGCTGCTCGAATTCATCATCGAGCGCGCCGACGAGCGGCTGCGCCGCCGCGCCGAGAAGGAAGTCTCGCGCAAGACCGCGGTGAAGAAGCTGCGGCTGCCCGGCAAGCTCGCGGACTGCACCAATACCGCCGCCGAAGGCTCCGAACTGTTCATCGTCGAAGGCGACTCGGCGGGCGGCAGCGCCAAGCAGGCCCGCGACCGCAAAACGCAGGCGATCCTGCCGCTGCGCGGCAAGATCCTCAACGTCGCCTCGGCGACCAAGGACAAGCTCACCGCCAATGCCCAGCTCGCCGATCTGATGCAGGCCATCGGCGCCGGTACCGGTCCGCAGTATCGCGAGGAAGACCTGCGCTATTCGCGCATCATCATCATGACCGACGCGGACGTGGACGGCGCGCACATCGCCTCGCTCCTGATCACGTTCTTCTATCGGCAGATGCCGCGCCTGATCGACGAGGGCCATCTCTACCTCGCCGTGCCGCCGCTCTACCGCCTCACCCACGGCTCGAAGACGGTTTACGCCCGCGACGACAAGCATCGCGATGAACTCCTGAAGAAGGAATTCCACGCCAACGCCAAGGTCGAGGTCGGCCGCTTCAAGGGCCTCGGCGAAATGATGCCGTCGCAATTGAAGGAAACCACCATGGATCCGGCGAAGCGGACCATGCTGCGCGTTGTGCTGCTGCCCGACGACCGCGAGGGCACGGCGGATTCCGTCGAGCGGCTGATGGGCTCCAAGGCCGAAGCGCGCTTCGCCTTCATTTCCGACAAGGCGGAATTTGCCAGCGAGGATCTGCTCGACGTTTAGCAGGGTGACGAGTCGTCGCCCGAATTTTCTGCCGCTCGGTTCGGTCCTTCCCGCCCGATGTGGCCCGGATTCTCCGGTCGGCGAAAGCTATCGATCGATCGTCTTCGGCCGCTCCCCGCAATAACTAGATTTTCGGGAGAAACTCGCTTTCGAATGCAAGCGCAAGCAGATCCACCGCGCGCATGCGGTTAAAAAAATCCAACCGTAAAGGCGGGCCGAACGGCGTCGTATTCAAATCGACGATATAAATGCGGCCGCTTTGCCGATCTCGCAGAACGTCAATTTCGCAGAAATCAGCACCCATAGCCTCTGCCAACTTTTTAATCAGCCCAATCTCCGAAACCGACAAATAATCTTCCGGTTTTGCGATTTCGGCCGACGAATTCTCGTTGGCGAAGCGCGTCTCGACCGGACGATATTTGAGATAGACGAGAGGGATTTGCCGGCCGACGACCGGCACACGAATATCTTCCACGAGCCGTTCGTTAACGCGATTGTCGACGAGGATTTCATAGACATAGTCCGGGTCAGGCTGAACGGGCGTATCGATGACAACACCGTCATGTTTTGCATTGAGGTTCGACTTCCGAACAATGCGATTGCACGGCACTGTTGGATCGATCGCGAGCGGATAACGGAAGACGGTCTCGAACTCTGCTTCAATTCGGCGCTTGGTGATATCGAGACATGCGTTGTTCAGAATCCGCACCCCCTCCACCTCCGGCATCGGTGTCGAAACGGACACATCCTCCCAATGAATGGCCAGGATCGTTTTTCCGGTTCGATGGAATGTCTTGCGCAGACCCAGACGGTTGCAGATCTTGACGATCGTGTAGTTGAAGCGCCCGGGAAAATGGGGATGAAACAGGATCTCGCCGCCGCGGCGGCCGGATGTCAGACTTTTTGTTTTGAGCCAGATCTCGGCCAGCCTGTCGTTGCCAACCATGGCCAAAAGTCCAAGGGTGATATCCACTTGAATTGATTTTGATGAAAAAGCGCTTTTCTCGACAGGGGTCAACCGCCCGCCGGCGGCGTGGCCGGGAGGGGGCGTTTGGGCCCCCACAGCGCTCCAAGACGTTGTCGGATTAAGCTTTTTTCACCATTTCAAGCCTCAAATTCATTGACTCTGGCGGTTTCGGGCCTATGTTCCGCTGCAACGCGGTCAGAAACGTAAAGCGTTCTTTTGACCTGCCGCCTGTCGGCGATGTTTCCCTCCCCGTGCCCATAAAGCGTGCCGTTCCGGGGTGAACGCGACAGTTACTCTCAAGAGTCCGAACGGCGATTTCGCGACTAGAGGCTCAATGTCCTTTTCCAATCTTGGCCTGTCCGACAAGGTTCTCGCCGCCGTGGCGGCAACCGGCTACACCACCCCGACCCCCATCCAGGAACAGGCGATCCCCCACGTTCTCGCCCGCCGCGACGTTCTCGGCATCGCCCAGACCGGCACCGGCAAGACGGCGGCCTTCGTGCTTCCGATGCTGACGCTGCTGGAAAAAGGCCGGGCCCGCGCCCTGATGCCGCGCACGCTGATCCTGGAGCCGACCCGCGAACTGGCGGCACAGGTCAAAGAGAATTTCGACAAATACGGCGCCGGCCAGAAGCTCAACGTGGCGCTGCTGATCGGCGGCGTGTCGTTCGGCGATCAGGACATGAAGCTGTCGCGCGGCGTCGACGTGCTGATCGCGACCCCGGGCCGCCTGCTCGACCATACCGAGCGCGGCAAGCTGCTGCTCACCGGCGTCGAACTGCTGGTGATCGACGAAGCCGACCGCATGCTGGACATGGGCTTCATCCCCGACATCGAGCGTATCTGCAAGCTGGTGCCTTTCACGCGGCAGACCCTGTTCTTCACCGCGACCATGCCGCCGGAAATCCGGCGCATCACCGAAACCTTCCTGCACAACCCGGTGAAGGTCGAGGTGTCCAAGCCCGCCACCGCGGCGGTCACCGTCACCCAGTCGCAGGTCAGCGTCGGCCGCGAGGCGCATGAAAAGCGCGACATGCTGCGGCAGTTGCTGCGCAACGCCAAGGATCTCAAAAACGCGATCATCTTCTGCAATCGCAAGCGGGACGTCGCGATCCTTTACAAATCGTTACAGAAGCACGGCTTCAGCGTCTGCGCCCTGCATGGCGATATGGACCAGAGCGCCCGCATGGCCGCGCTCGACCAGTTCCGCAAGGGCGAGCTGCCCCTGCTCGTCGCCTCCGACGTCGCCGCACGCGGCCTCGATATTCCCGAAGTCAGCCACGTCTTCAATTTCGACGTGCCCCACCATCCCGACGATTACGTCCACCGCATCGGCCGCACCGGCCGCGCCGGACGTCTCGGCAGCGCCGTATCCATCGTCAGCCCCGCCGACCAGAAGTCGCTGCTCGCCATCGAGAAGCTGATCGGCCAGCCGATCGCTCCGCTCGAAGGCGCACCCGTCGTCAACACGGACACCGCCTCGGCCGACGATGCCCCCGCGCCCCGTGCCGGGCGCGCCTCCGACGGCCGCAAGCCGCGCCGCGAAGGCAGCCAACGGTCGCCGCGCGGCTCCCGGAGCAAGTCGCGCAAGCCGGACACAACCGAGATCGCGGCACCGCCGCAGACACCCTCGTTCGGCCGTGCGCCGATTCCGGTGGCTCCCCGCGACCACCACGCCGAGCCCGCCGACCATTCGCACCTTCCGGCGTTCCTGCTCAGGCCGATCCGCGCGCGCGGCTAACGCGCGGCGCTTTGACCCTTTCGCGATCCCGTCAGTGATCGTGACCCGTCCACGTCTGGTCGTTTACGGCTGATTCACTCTCGTCCCTTAACGTGTTCCCAATATTTTTATTTAATTGGAAGTCAGGCAGAAGCCTGATCTGGGAACACGGAACGTGATTGGGCTGGTGGAAGATCACGAACGCACCATGGCGTTCGCCGACGTCGCATTGGGACAGATCAGGTCCTTGCGACAGCCCGCAGTGCCCCGAAACTATGAAATCTGGTACATCTACGCCACCGGCTGCAACCCCGCTCTCAACAAGATCATCAATGAAACGCTCGCCCGCACTGGCCGACTGAGCGAATCCGACCTCGAACAGATCTACGATACATATCTCTCGCAGGCCCGGACCTCCGCGCGCATCGACAAAGTCGGCGGCCAGGTCATCAACGAGATCGACGACGTGATGGCCCTCATCACCGACGCGCTCGGCATGACGGCGACATTCGGCCAGAATCTCGCCGGCGCATCGCAGCAGCTGTCCGGCGCGAGCGACCGGGAGAAGATCATGGCCGTGGTGGCCGGCCTCATTTCATCAACCCGGGAAATGCAGGAAACCAACAAAGCCCTCGAAGCCCGGCTCATTGCCTCCAAGCAGGAAATCGGTAGCCTCCAGCAAAGCCTGGAAGCGATCCGCGCAGAAAGCCTGACCGATCCCCTCACCACGCTGGGAAATCGCAAATACTTCAATCGGGCGATCGAAGGCGCCGTGGAGGACGCAGCCGGAAGCGGCGAGCCGTTGTCCCTGCTGATGCTCGATATCGACCATTTCAAGTCGTTCAACGACAATTACGGTCATCTCACCGGCGACCACGTGCTGCGTCTCGTCGCGATGTCGCTTAAGCAGTCGATCAAGGGGCAGGACGTCGCTGCGCGCTACGGCGGCGAGGAATTCGCCGTGGTGCTGCCGAAGACCGCGCTACGCCAAGCGCTCACGGTGGCGGACAATATCCGTCGCGCCGTGATGTCGAAGCAGTTGAAGAAAAGATCCACCGGCGAGATTCTCGGCCGTATCACCGTGTCCGTCGGCGTCTCGATGTTACAGCCCAGCGAGAACGCGGACTGCCTGATCGAGCGCGCAGATGCCTGCCTCTACGCGGCGAAGCGCAACGGCCGCAATCGCGTGATCTGCGAGTCCGATCCTGAATGCACGCCGGTGAACCGTACGCAACTCACCTGACGCTGGCCGATAGCTTTTGTGGCCGCCGCAAGCAACGCTCCCGGCCGAATGCGCAATATCGAAGCAGGCCGGGCCGGATTGGTCAGCTTTCCGTCTTGGCGGGCGTGAGCTGCACCGACTCGCCGCAACCGCAGGCGCTGACCTGATTGGGATTGTTGAAGATGAACTGCGCCTGCATCTTGTCGGCCTTGTAGTCCATCTCGGTACCGAGCAGGAACAGCACGGCCTTCGGATCGACCAGCACCTTCACGCCCTTGTCCTCGACCACTTCGTCGGTGGGCCGGATCTCATGGGCATATTCCACGGTGTAGGACTGACCGGCGCAGCCGCCGTTCTTGAGCCCGACGCGCAGGCCGACGATCTCCGAATCCGCGCGCGCCGCCAGTTCCTTCACCCGCGAGGCCGCAGCGTCCGTCAGGCGCATCACCTGCGGACGGGGACGCGCTTTTGGCTTGGAAGGCGTCGAAGCATTTGACGACATATCGGTCATTTGGTCACGTCCCGTCGCAGTTCAAGGCTGCACTGAGTGTCAAACGAAAGGCCGGACAGATATTGCTCCGGTTCACCACATGTTGAGAACGAGGCGCGCCTCGTCGGACATCCGATCCGGAGTCCACATCGGCTCCCAGACCACGCGCACATTCACCACGCCCACACCCGCAACGCTGGCGACCGCATTCTCGACCATGGTCGGCAATTCGCCCGCCGCCGGACAATTCGGCGTGGTCAGCGTCATCTCCACGTCCACCGAGCGGTCGTCCTTGATATCGACCAAGTAGATCAGGCCGAGTTCGTAGATGTCCGCGGGAATTTCCGGATCGAACACCGTCTTCAGCGCGGCAACGATGTCGGTGCCAAGCCGCTCGGTTTCAGCGGGCGGAAGGGCAGAGCTTGTCTCGAAGCGCGCCTGCGCCTCGGCAACATCTGTGGTTTGAACCGTATCGCTCATGAGAATAGCTCCTGCGCCTTGATGAGCGCCTGCGCCAACTGATCGACCTCAGCCCGCGTATTATACATGCCGAACGAGGCGCGGCAGGTCGCCGTTACGTTGAATCGCTCCAGAAGCGGCATCACGCAATGCGTGCCCGCCCGCACGGCGATGCCGCCGCGGTCGATCACCGTGGCCACATCGTGCGGATGCGCGCCATTCATCTCGAAGGAAATCACCGGCCCCTTCCCCTTCGCCGTGCCGATGATCCGCAGCGAATTGATCTCGCGGAGACGGTCGGTCGCATAGGCCAGGAGGTCGTGCTCGTGCGCGGCGATGCGGCTCTTGCCGATGGAATTCATATAGTCGATCGCGGCGCCGAACCCGATGGCCTCGACGATCGCCGGGGTGCCGGCCTCGAACTTGTGGGGCGGATCGCCATAGGTCACCCAGTCCTGCGCCACCTCGCGGATCATCTCGCCGCCGCCGTTATAGGGGCGCATCGCGACCAGATGGTCGTATTTCGCATACAGCGCGCCGATGCCTGTCGGGCCGTAGACCTTGTGTCCGGTGAAAACGTAGAAATCGCAATCGATATCCTGCACGTCGATATCGAGGTGCACGGCGCCCTGGCTGCCATCGACCAGCACCGGAATGCCGCGGGCATGGGCGATCTTCACCACCTCTTTTACCGGCACGATGGTGCCGAGCATGTTCGACATCTGGGTGATGGCGACGAGCTTGGTCTTCGCCGTGAGAAGCTTCTCGAACTCCTCGATCAGGAAGTTGCCTTCGTCATCGACCGGCGCCCACTTGATCACCGCGCCATGCCGCTCGCGCAGGAAGTGCCACGGCACGATGTTGGAGTGATGCTCCATGATCGAGAGCACGATTTCGTCGCCGGCCTTGATGTTCGGCTCGCCCCACGACGACGCCACCAGGTTGATCGCCTCGGTGGCGTTGCGCGTGAAGATAATCTCCTCGTCGCGCTTGGCGTTGATGAATTGCGCCACGCGGCTGCGGCCGCCTTCATAGGCATCCGTCGCGGCATTGGCGAGATAATGCAGGCCGCGATGCACGTTGGCGTATTCGGATTTGTAAGCCTCGGTCATACGATCGAGCACCGCCAGCGGCTTCTGGGCCGAGGCCGCGTTGTCGAGATAGACCAGCGGCTTGCCGTAGACCTTCATCGCCAGCGCCGGGAAGTCGGCGCGGACGCGCTCCACATCGTAGGTTCCGTTGGCGACGGCCGGGTGCATGGTCAGCCTCGCGTCGTCAGCCACCGCTCGGCGGCCGCGCTGGCGAAATCGCGCAGGGTCTCGTCCACGATGGACTCGATGGCCTCGCCGACGAAGGCCGCGATCAGAAGCGCCTGAGCCTCCTTCTCCGGCAGGCCGCGCGCACGCAGATAGAACAGCAGGCTTTCATCGAGCGCGCCAGCGGTGGAGCCGTGGCCGCAGACGACGTCATCTGCAAAAATTTCCAGCTCAGGCTTGCTATCGGCTTCCGCCTCGTCGGACAGCAGCAGCGCGCGCGTCATCATCTTGCCGTCGGTCTTCTGCGCGTCAGGCTTCACAATGATGCGGCCCTGAAACACCGAATGGGCGCGATCGTCCAGCACCGCGCGGAACACCTCGCGGCTGGAGCAGTTCGGCACCGCATGGTCCACCACCAGCGTGGTGTCGCCATGGCGGCGGCCGCCCAGCAGGTTGACACCGTTGGTGGTCAGCGCGGCGCCCTCGCCGGCGAAGGTGATGAAGCCCTGATAGCGGCTGATGCCGCCGCCATTGGTCAGGTTGAACGTGTTGAGCCGGCTCTTGGCCCCGAGCGTGAAAATGGCGGTCGTGATGTTCGCCGCATCAAGCGTATCCTCGACCAGGCGAACGTGCTGCACGTCGGTGCGGTCGCCGATCCAGATCACGACCGAGTCGTGCGACTGATAGGCTTGCGCGCCTTCCGCGGCAACGAAGCTTTCGACCAGCGTCACGTGAGCATCGTTTCCGATCCGCACGAGCGAGCGGGTGACAACGGACGTCTGCGAATGGGTCGCGACATGAACGACGTGAAGAGGCTTCGTCAGCGACACGCCATCGGCAATGCCGACCACCACGCCATCGGTCGCCAGCGCGGCGTTGAGCGCAATCATCGCATCGGATGCCACGACGGTCTGCAGCAGATCGGCGCGCGCAGGATTGGTCTTGTCCTCGAGAATTTCGCGCAGGGTGTGCAGGCTGACGCCCTGCTCAAGCCCGGCGACATCGGACAGTTGCGGCGCGAACACGCCATCGACCAGCACAAGCTTCTGCGTGCCGTCGAGCCCCAGCGCCTTCACGGCCTTGGCGGCACGCGCGAGCGCGGCCTGGTCAGGCGCGGGCGCGAGCGGCGCGACGTCGCGCAGCAGCGCGCGCAGGTCGGTATATTTCCATTCCTCGATTCGCCGATGCGGCAGGCCGAGACGAAGGAAATCGTCGAATGCCTTCTGGCGGACGTCGGCGACCGGTCCCGATCCCGGCAGGCGGCCCTGCGCCGCGGCGAACAATTCGCCGGGCTGCCGCTCCACCTCGGTTTTCACTGCAACGTTCATCACTCAGGTCTCTCGGTTTGGCGCGTCGGTGCGGAGCCTCGCAGCTCTTACGCCGCCTTGTCTTCGAACTGCGCGTAGCCGGACTGCTCCAGCTCCAGCGCCAGATCCTTGCCGCCGCTCTTGACGACACGGCCCCTCGACATGACGTGAACCACGTCCGGCACGATGTAGTTGAGCAGGCGCTGATAGTGCGTGATCACGATCATCCCGCGCTCATTGGAGCGCAGCGCGTTGACGCCGTCGGCCGCCACGCGCAGCGCGTCGATGTCGAGACCGGAATCCATCTCATCGAGGATGCACAGGCTCGGCTGGAACAGCGCCATCTGCAGCACTTCGTTGCGCTTCTTCTCGCCGCCGGAGAAGCCGACATTGACGCCGCGCTTGAGCATGTCCATCGGAATATTCAGCGAGTCCGCGACCGAGCGGACCTTGCGGAGAAAGTCCGGCACCAGCAGTTCCGATTCACCGCGCGCCTTGCGCTGGGCGTTGAGCGCCGTGCGCAGAAAGTTCATGGTGGTGACGCCGGGAATTTCCACCGGATACTGGAACGCGAGAAACACGCCCTTGGCGGCGCGCTCGTCTGGCTCCATAGCGAGCAGGTCCTCGCCCCGAAACAGGATTTCGCCGCCGGTCACCTCGTAGCCGGGCTTGCCGGCGATGACGTGCGACAGCGTGGACTTGCCGGAGCCGTTCGGCCCCATGATGGCGTGAATCTCGCCCACATTCACGGTGAGATCGAGACCATGCAGGATCTCGTTATCTTCCACCTGAACCTTGAGGCCCTTGACTTCGAGCAACGCGGTCATCCCACACTTCCTTCCAGAGAGATCGAGATCAGCTTCTGCGCCTCGACCGCAAATTCCATCGGCAATTGCTGCAACACGTCCTTGACGAAGCCGTTGACCACCAGCGCCACGGCTTCTTCCTGAGACAGTCCGCGCTGCACGCAATAGAACAGCATGTCCTCGGAGATCTTCGACGTCGTCGCCTCGTGCTCGAAATGCGCCGACGAGTTCTTGGCTTCAATATACGGCACCGTGTGCGCGCCGCACTTATCGCCGATCAAGAGCGAGTCGCAGGCGGTGAAATTGCGTGCGCCGGTGGCCTTGCGATGCGCGGTGACGAGGCCGCGATAGGTGTTCTGCGATCTGCCGGCGGCGATGCCCTTGGAGATGATGCGGCTCGACGTATTCTTGCCGAGATGGATCATCTTGGTGCCGGAATCGACCTGCTGGAAACCATTCGAGATCGCGATCGAATAGAACTCACCCTGCGAGTTGTCGCCACGCAGGATGCAGCTCGGATATTTCCAGGTGATGGCCGAACCGGTCTCCACCTGCGTCCAGGAAATCTTGGAGCGGGCGCCACGGCAGTCGCCACGCTTGGTGACGAAATTGTAGATGCCGCCCTTGCCTTCCGAATTGCCCGGATACCAGTTCTGCACCGTCGAGTATTTGATCTCGGCGTCGTCGTGCGCGATCAGTTCGACCACGGCGGCGTGCAACTGGTTCTCGTCGCGCTGCGGCGCGGTGCAGCCTTCGAGATAGCTGACGTAAGAGCCCTTGTCGGCGATGATCAGCGTGCGCTCGAACTGGCCGGTGTTGCGCTCGTTGATGCGGAAATAGGTCGACAGCTCCATCGGGCAGCGCACGCCCGGCGGGATGTAGACGAACGAGCCGTCGGAGAACACTGCCGAGTTCAGCGTCGCGAAATAGTTGTCGGAGGTTGGCACCACCGATCCGAGATATTTCTTCACCAGATCGGGATGCTCGCGGATCGCTTCCGAGATCGGCATGAAGATCACGCCGGCCTTGCGCAGCTCGGCCTGGAAGGTGGTCGCGATTGACACCGAATCGAATACGGCATCGACGGCGACGCGACGCTGGCCCACCTCGTTGCCGTCAGCGTCCTTGCGCACGACGCCGGCCAGCATCTCCTGCTCGCGCAGGGGAATGCCGAGCTTCTCGTAGGTCTTGAGAATCTCGGGGTCGACCTCGTCGAGCGAAGCCAGCTCCTTCTTCTTCGGCGCGGCGTAGTAATAGATATCCTGATAGTCGATCTTGGGATAATCGACCCGCGCCCAGGTCGGCTCCTCCATAGTCAGCCAGCGGCGATAAGCCTCAAGACGCCATTGCAGCATCCATTCCGGCTCGTCTTTCTTGGCTGAGATGAATTTGACGATGTCTTCCGAAAGGCCCTTGGGCGCCTTTTCGGATTCGATCAGCGTCTCGAAACCATAACGATATTGATCGACGTCGATCTGGCGAACCCGATCGACGGTCTCTTGGACCGCAGGCATTTTAACCTCCGCTCGCGGTTTCAAGGACCGCGGTGGACATGCAAGTTGTACCGGGCGAAGCTGCGCGCAATGCGCGAACGTTAGAACTCTTCAAGCCCGAGTGCTGATACCTTACCTAATACACCTGCGAGCTTTCTCCAAGCCTCAAGACAGCGATCGATGTCCGCTTCTGTGCTGTCCCAGCCCAGACTGAGGCGAATAGCTCCTTTTACCAGCGCCGGATCGGCCGCCATGGCCTGCAACACATGAGACGGCTGCACCTTGCCCGAGGAACAGGCCGACCCCGACGACACCGCGATGCCTCCGAGATCGAAGCCGATCACGGCGGTTTCCGCGCTCAGGCCCGGGGCTGAAAACAGCGTGGTATTGGGCAGTCGCGGCGCGTCGCTGGCGAAGATCGTGACCCCCGGATATTGCCGCAGGCCCCGTTCCAGCCGCTCCCGCAGCGTCCGCATCCACGCGGCGTCAGTCTCGGCCGAGGCCATGGCGGCCCTCAGCGCCGCGCCAAAGCCCGCAATGCCGATCACATTCTCGGTGCCGGCCCGACGTCCCTGCTCCTGACCGCCGCCCCTGCTCCGGGGTTCTAGACCGGTCACGCCGCCGGCCATCACGACCGCGCCAACGCCCTTCGGGCCACCCACCTTGTGTCCGGAGACGGACAGGATATCTATCTGTAATTCGTTGATATCTATATTGATTTTAGATAACGCCTGCACCGCGTCGACGTGCAGCAGCCCGCCCGCGCCATGGACCAGCGCCGCTACCTCGGCGATCGGCTGGATCGCGCCGGTCTCGTTATTGGCCAGCATCACCGACACCAGCGCCGGCTCGCCATCCCGCAACAGCGCCGCCAGGGCATCGAGGTCGATCAGCCCGGATGGCCGCACCGGTGCGACCGCGACCTGCTCCGGTGCGAATCGGCCACCCGCCAGCACCGAGGCATGCTCGATGGCGGACACGATGAGGCGCCGCACCGGCGGCCCGGATCCGCGCCGCAGCCCCGGCGTCAGCGCCAGCGCGTTGGCTTCGGTCCCCCCCGAGGTGAAAACAACATCGCGGGCCTCGGCCCCCACGGCTACGGCCACCACGGCCCGGGCGTCCTCGATCAACCGGCGCGCCGCACGGCCCTCGTTATGAACCGACGAGGGATTGCCGCTGACGTCGAACGCGGCCGTCATCGCGGCTCGCGCCTCCGGCCGCAACGGCGTCGTCGCATTCCAGTCGAGGTAAACACGCGCGCGCGTCACGTCCGGCCAACCCGTTCGGTTCGAGGAAACTGCTGCATTATGGCACAGGCGGAGGCGGCTTTGGCGGCCAAACGCCATCCAGCCTGCTCAATATGCTTGCTTTTTGCCCCTTGCCCCATGGTAGAAACCCGCGTTCCGGTCGCATCGCGCCGCTCAAGCGGCCACCGCCGACGCCCGATCGATACCTGCTTGCCGCATCCGCTGACCGCGCTGTCGATCGACTACATCTTAAGGACGCTTGATGCCCGAAGTTATTTTCACCGGTCCCGCGGGCCGCCTCGAAGGCCGCTACCATCCGGCGAAGCAGAAAAACGCGCCGATCGCGATGGTGCTGCACCCGCACCCGCAGTTTCACGGCACCATGAACCACCAGATCGTCTATCAGGTCTATTACGCCTTCGTGGCGCGCGGGTTCTCGGTGCTGCGCTTCAACTTCCGCGGCGTCGGCCGCAGCCAGGGCTCGTTCGATCACGGCACCGGCGAATTGTCGGACGCCGCCTCGGCGCTGGACTGGGCCCAGACCATCAATCCGGAGGCGCGCGCGTGCTGGGTCGCCGGTTTCTCGTTCGGAGCCTGGATCGGCATGCAACTGCTGATGCGCCGCCCGGAAGTGGAAGGCTTCATCTCCATCGCGCCGCCGGCGAACCTGTACGACTTCTCGTTCCTCGCACCCTGCCCGTCGTCCGGCCTGATCGTTCATGGCGACAAGGATCTGGTCGCCCCGGCCAAGGACATCAACACGCTGGTCGAGAAGCTCAAGACGCAGAAGGGCATCGTCATCGACCAGCAGGTCATCCCGGGCGCGAACCATTTCTTCGACAGCAAGCTTGAACCGCTGATGGAAACGGTCACGTCGTATCTCGACATGCGACTCGCCAACGTCCGCTGAGGTTCCGGCCGCTCAGGGCCGCACGAGCGCGCCGCCGGTCATCGGCCTTGGCACGCCGGTGGTGCCGGGGAAGGTCAGCGGCAGGCCCGCCATGCTCCGCGCCGCCAGATAGGCGAACGCCTGGGCTTCGACCGCATCTCCCGACCATCCGAGGTCGCTGCCGCGCGCCACGGTCGCCGGCGCCAGCCGCTCCGCGAGCATCCGCATCAGCGTCGGGTTGCAGGCACCGCCGCCGACCACGATCCAGCGTGCCGGCGGCTTCGGCAGCATCGACGCGATCCGCGCGATCGAGGCCGCGGTGAAGGCCGTCAACGTCGCCGCACCGTCGTCGATGCTCATGCCTTCAATGGCAAGCGCGGCGAAGTCGTTGCGGTCGAGCGACTTCGGCGGCAGCCGGGCGAAGAACGGGCGATCCATGGCCCGCGCGATCCAGCGCTCATCCACCGCGCCTTTCGCCGCGGCGCGGCCATCGCGATCCACCGCCTCGCCGGTCATCCGCAGCATGAAATCGTCGAGCAGCGCATTGCCGGGGCCGGTGTCGCAGGCGATCAGGGTATCGCCGTCGATATAGGTGATGTTGGCGACGCCGCCGATATTGACCACCACGGTCGGCTCCGCCCGCCCAAGCGCGGCCACCAGCGCGCGGTGATAGACCGGCACCAGCGGCGCACCCTGCCCCCCGGCGGCGACATCCGCCGCGCGCAGATCGTACACCACGGCAATGCCCAGTTCCCGCGCCAGCGCCGCGCCGTCGCCGATCTGCACCGTGAGCCTCTGCTCCGGCCGGTGCAGCACCGTCTGGCCATGAAAGCCGACCACGTCGATATCGCCTGCCGTCCGCGCGTGGTCGCGCAGAAAATCCCGCACCGCCTCGGCATGGGCGCGCGTGACCATCGCTTCGGCGCGGGCGAGCACGCCCGGCCGCGCGTCGCGCGTCGTCATCGCGGCGGCATCGGCCAGCGCCTGCCGCAGCAGATCGCGCTCCTCGCCGGAATAGGCGCGGTATCCGGCCGAGCCGAACGCCCCGATCCGCTCGCCATCCGTCTCGATCAGCGCGACATCGACGCCGTCGAGGGACGTTCCGCTCATCAGGCCAATTGCTGTCAGCAAGGGCATCTCCCCGGGGCCGCGCGGGCCGATCCGCCTCGGTTGAATCCAACGCCGGACCTGATACACCACAGGCGCAAACAAAACGCTAAATCGTTAAATCACCCCGCGAGTGCCGTCATGAGCGCCCTTAAGTCCGACTTTCTCAACATCCTGACCAGCCGGGGATTCATCCATCAGGTGTCGGACGCGGCTGGACTGGACGCGCTCGCCGAAAAGGGCGGCGTGACCGCCTATGTCGGCTACGACTGCACCGCCTCATCGCTGCATGTCGGACACCTGCTCTCGATCATGATGCTGCACTGGCTGCAGCAGACCGGCAACAAGCCGATCGTGCTGATGGGCGGCGGCACCACCCGGGTCGGCGATCCTTCCGGCCGCGACGAGACGCGCAAGCTGCTCACCTACGAGCAGATCGACGCCAACAAGGAAAGCATCAAGGGCACCTTCGACAAGCTGGTGCGGTTCGGCTCCGGCAAGACCGACGCCGTGATGGCGGACAACGCCGAGTGGCTGACCACGCTCAACTACATCGAGATGCTGCGCGAGGTCGGGCGGCACTTCTCGATCAACCGCATGCTGAGCATGGACTCGGTGAAGCTGCGGCTGGAGCGCGAGCAGGAACTGTCGTTCATCGAATTCAACTACATGATCCTGCAGTCCTACGACTTCGTGGAGCTGTCGCGGCGCTACGGCTGCAACCTGCAGATGGGCGGCTCCGACCAGTGGGGCAACATCGTCAACGGCATCGATCTCGGCCGGCGCATGGGCACGCATCAGCTCTACGCCCTGACCTGCCCGCTGCTGACCACGTCCTCGGGGGCGAAGATGGGCAAGACCGCGGCCGGCGCGGTGTGGCTCAATGCCGACCTTCTCAGCGACTACGACTACTGGCAATTCTGGCGCAACACCGAGGACGCCGACGTCGAGCGGTTCCTGAAGCTGTTCACCCTGCTGCCCCTCGACGAAATCGCCAGGCTCGCCGCGCTGAAAGGCCAGGAGATCAACGAGGCGAAAAAGATTCTGGCGACGGAAGCGACCGCGCTGATCCGCGGCCGCGCCGCCGCCGAGGCGGCCTCGGAAACCGCGCGCAAGACCTTCGAGGAAGGCGCCATCGCCAGCGATCTGCCGACGCTGGACATCGCACGCGCGGAGCTCGACGCCGGCGCGCCGGTTCTCGCGCTGTTCGTCAAGGCCGGTCTTGTCGCATCGAACGGCGAAGCGCGGCGGCAGATCAAGGGCGGCGGCCTGCGCGTCAACGACACCCCCGTCGCCGACGACAAGCTGTCATTGACGCCGAACGACCTCACACCCGAAGGCGTCATCAAGCTGTCGATGGGCCGCAAGCGCCACGTGCTGCTGAAGCCGGTCTAGCAGACCGCTGAGAAGCGCCGGGTTCGGCATCCGGTTTTCCCTCTGCCGTGTCCCGGGCGCGATGCAGCGTGTAACGCTGCGTCGCTGAACCGGGACCGTCTCAGACATTGCGGTTGAAACGGCCCCGGCTCTGCGGAGCGGCATTTCATGCCGCACCGCGTCCGGGGCACGGAACAATTTCAACATCCTGCGAGCCGTTCAGCCCGCGCCGGAATCCGGCGGACGCAGCATGGTCATCATCGTCGCCGACATGGTGGCGATCAGTTTCTCGCGGCCGTCGTCGGCGGCGAAGGCGTGGCCTTCGGCGATCACCAGCGTACGGCCCGGCTTGACCACATTGCCGACGAAGCGGAACGTCTGTCCCCGCGCCGGGGCCAGCAGGTTGATCTTGAACTCGACCGTCAGAACATCCGCCTGCGCCGGCATCAGGGTGCAGGACGCGAAGCCGCAGGCGCTGTCGAGCGCCGTCGACACCGTGCCCGCGTGCAGAAAGCCGTTCTGCTGCGTAAAGCGGATATCGTAAGGCATCTGCATTTCAAGCTTGCCGGGCTCGACCCGCGTGAGCGAAAGCCCGAGCATTTCCATGGCCCGCTGTTGGGCGAAGCCGCGCCGGATGCGCGCCTCGTAATCCGGGTCCTGAACCTGAAATTCACGCATCAGTTCTGGGTCGACGGAGAGAAATCGGCGGGCATGTTCTGCTTGCCGGTGTTGAAATCGAAAATCTTGCGGAACACGCCGGGCGCCATCGCCGAAATCGGATTGACCCGCAACACCGGCGCGCCGGGCGATCCGACCACTTCATAGGTGATGCCGATCAGGCCTTCGTTGCTGCCGCCACCGAGGAACAGGCCGACGATCGGAATCTGTCCGAACATGTTGTTGAGGCCGTACAGCGGAACGAACGTGCCGCTCATGCGCACCTGATTGGCGGGATAATCGATCACGCCTTCGATGGTCGCGCCGATGGTCGGACCGCGCACGATGCCGTCCTTGATCCGCAGTTGCCCCGCCTGACGGCTGAACTCGGCGCGCAGACCGGAGAAGCTGACGCCGCGGGGATTGGCGCCGCCGCCGTTCGCCACCACACGATCGAGCGCCGGTTCTCCCTTCACGGTGAAGTCGCGGACGTTGAGCAATCCCTCCTGCGGCGACGAATCCGACGATGGCGCATCCACCGCCACCCACATCTTGCCGCCTTGAACCTTGGCGTAGATATCGGTGAAGCGGAAGAACGCGCCGGCATCGTTGGTCTCGACATACATCACCTCGCGGCCGCCGCCGCCGCGGCCGCGCAGTTCGCCGGTGAGCGGCGTATCGCGGCCGAGCTTGCCGTTCAGCGAGAACGCCTTGATCGCGCCGCCGCGTCGCGACAGCCTGAGTTCGACGCCGCGCAGGGCCTCGCCGTAAAAGCCCGCGAGCGCGCCGAGCTTGACGTCGAGATCGAAATCCACGCTCTTCGATTTTTCCTTGGCGCTGGCGTCGCGGCCCGACATCGCGCCCTTGATCAGACCGCGCCCGTCGAACACGTCGCCGCGCATTGTCACCCTGAGCGTGCCGTCCGGCCCACGCTCCGCCTTCAGCGTCGCCTTGTCGCCCTCGGAAGGCGAGAAGGTCGGGAACGAGGCGCTGACAAGCTCGTTCTTGTCGTCGATTTCCAGCACGCCCTTGATCAGCGTGCCGTTGCCTTCGATCACGATGTCCTCGAAGCGCGTGCCGCCCTGCGGCTTCTGCACGGCGTTGAACGTCACCTTGGTGGCCTTGCCGGCGAGCTTGGTCCAGCCGGGCAGGAGATTGTCGATGCGCACCGACGTCAGGTCGGCCTCGATGCCGAAACGGTTCTCGCCGTCATGTCCCGCGATCTTGCCGATCATCTTGACGGGGATCGCGCCGGTCACCCCCGATCCGAGATCGACGCCCATCCGCGCGCGGGCGGCATCGTCGAGCACCGCGCTGAGGCGCAGATCGGCATCGCCTTCGTTGGCCTTGCGATAATCGACCGAGGCCGGCTGGCCGCCGATCTTGACGTCGCCCTTGACGCGGTAGCCCTGATTGTCGGCGACGACCTTCAGCGCGCTCGCCTCGAGCTTCTGGTTCATCGCGAGCTTGTCCACGGCCAGTCCGCCAAGATCAAGATTGATCGAATAGGTGGTATCCGCCTTGGTCAGCGCGTTCTTCAGCGGCATGTTCAGGGTCACGATCGCCGAGACGTTGCCCTTGCTGGCATTCGGATCGATCACGGTGGCGGTGGCGTCGCGCAGGCGATCCATCTGCAGGACTTCGACGGCAGCGGGCACGGGACCGTCGATGCGGAAGCGCACGCGCGTGGCGGCGGGCTTCGGTGCGAGGTCGGGAATCTCGAACAGCAGGTCGGACAGCGTCAGACGCCGGCCGGCCGGCGTATCCACCACGCCCTGCCCCACCGTGATGCTGACAGTGCGTCCGCTGACGCGCCCCTTCATGTCGGCATCGCGCACCGAGGGAATGTCGTCCACCGGGCGGATGGTCAGGCCGGTGGCGGCGAAATTGATCGACAGTCCCTCGTCCGGAATCGGCGGGCCGCCGCGCACCAGCGTGTGCGTCGGGGCGTTCACGGCGATATCGAGCCGCTGCACGGCGCCGCGCTCGACGCGTTCGATCAGCCACTCCCGGACCTCGGGCGCGACCAGCACCGGCCACATGCGCTTGAGCGCCGACACCGGCATCGGCGTCGCCGCCATGCCGAGCGTCAGCCGCGGCTCGCCGGAATAATCCAGGCTGCCGGAGCCAGCGATGCCGATCTCGCCGTTGCTGATGTCGCATTGGGTCAGCACCATCCGGCGATTGTCGGTGTCGAACCGGATGCGGATGGCAATGCGATCGAACACGACCGGATCCCCACCGCGATCGCCCGCCAGCAGGATGGTGCCGCCGCTGATGCCCAACTGCCAGTTCGGAATGCTGCCGTTGGGCGGCTCGAGGTGGGCGAGCAGCGTGATGCGGTTGGCGCCGGAATAGATATGGAACGGCGCGACCATCACCCGGCGCGCGGCGTCCCATTCGATCCGCGCATCGGCGTGATCAATCGCCATCGGATAGTCCGGGACGTTGAGATCGACGATGGTTCCCTTGCCGACCACCAGTTCGCCGCGGAAATAGGTCGGCAGCCCGTCGCGGCCGATTTCACCCTTGAACGTGCCGCTGAGCGGCATGTCCGCCGCATAGGTGAAATCCCGCAGCCGCGCCGCGAGCAGCATGTTGTTGATCGGCACCTTGTCGGCGTTGATGTCGATGGAGCGCACGCCGTTCGACGGGGCGCCGACCGCGACCTTCAATTCCCAGCCATTCGGGCCTTCCTCGCCGACGCTGAAGGCGGCGCCGCCGGTGCTGGGACGCCGCAGGCTGAGGCTGATGTTGTGGAAATTGAGGACGCTGCCGTTGCGCTGGTCTTCCACTGTCAGCACGCCGCTGCGCAAACCGATTTCGTTGAGGCTCTGGCCATCGAGACCGTTGGCGCTGAGCTTGTCGAGCCAGTCCATGGCGGCCAGAAGTCCGCTCGTGCCGTTGGCCGGCGCAGCCGCCGCAGTCGGAGCCGGCGATGGCGCGGACGGCTGCGGCGCCGCCGCCTGCGCGGCCGGCTTGACCGCCGGTACGTTGGACGTGGCGAGCGGGCTATTGCTCTGGCCGGTCGAAACGATCACCCGGCCATCGGGCGTGATGCGGATCGAAAGCTCCGCGCCGACCAGACGCAGGGTCTCCGCGCGCAGCCGCCCCATCAGAAGCGCCGCGCCGGACAGCCGCACCTCCGCCTTCGGCGCGCTGGCGACAATATTGCGATCGCGATCGCGCACCACGATATCGCGCAGCCGCAGCGCGATCCGAATCCGGCCCGCGCGCTCGATCTGGGTGCCCCCGACCTCGACGCTATGATCGTTTCCGAGATTCTGTTCGATCGCGGCAGCCAGCCACGGCGTGGCGATATCGAGATTGACCGGCCCCGCGCCGAGCCTGAGCCACAGGGCTCCGAACGCGCCCGCCAGCACCACCGCAACCGTGGCGAGGACGATCGCGATGCGTCCAAACCGCCTGCCGCCACCGGACGGGCGGCGCAGCGCCCGGAACGGTTCAGTGAAGCGATGGATGCCGAGGCTCTGCTGCTTGAGAAGCTTCCGCGCCCGGTCGCAGGCGACCGGGTCGTCACGATGATCCCACCCGGAATCATCCCATTGCCGGTGCTCGTCGGCGGCCTTCGCGACGGCTTTCTGGGGCGGAGAACTCGGCATTGCCTCTCGATGGTGATGATCTGTTTGGCTGCCACCCGACGTTGCCCGTCGAATTCAGAATCGCTCCCTCGCGGCGCTGCTGGCAGGTGAATGGTCCCGTCTTA
The DNA here is from genome assembly GCA_020544565.1 of Bradyrhizobiaceae bacterium. Lineage (GTDB taxonomy): Bacteria > Pseudomonadota > Alphaproteobacteria > Rhizobiales > Xanthobacteraceae > Afipia. The sequence continues at coordinate 999,030 of CP078014.1, read as the reverse complement.
AAATTTACCGCGTCCGTTATGCCACCGGTGGCCCGAACGCCGGTCGCTGACGTATGGTGCCACCATAGTCCCGGGCCCCCGGCTTTGCCCAGCCAGCTCCCCGGTTTCCGGACCGGCGGGCCGCCCCTTCGATTCCCTAGATACCCCGCCGAAAGCGACGAAAGGAAGGCGCATGTCCAAGAAGACGCATAAGAAATCCGGAAAAGCCGGCTCCCGGGCACCAGCGTCGCCGACCGCCCGCAAGGCGGCTGGAAAGCCTCAAAAGGCGCGCGCCGTCCCGGCGAAATCGCCGGCCCCGAAACGCTCCCCGGACAAGGCCGGAAACAAGACTGCCAGACCGGCGGCCAGACCCGCCAAGCCGGCGGCGAAGCTCCCCCACGCCACAGCAACGCTGAAGGTCGGCGACCTCGCGCCCGCGTTCTCGCTGCCGCGGGACGGCGGGCAGCCGGTCGCGCTGGCGGACTTCGCCGGACGCCAGTTGGTGATCTTCTTCTACCCGCGCGCCAATACCCCCGGCTGCACCCTGGAAGCCATGGACTTCAGCCGGCTGGCGAAAGCCTTCGCCGCCAGCGAAACCGCTGTCCTCGGCGTCTCCGCGGACCCGCCGAAAGCCCAGGAATCCTTTCGCGACAAGCACGAGCTGACCGTTCCCCTGCTCTCTGATGAAAAGCTGAGCATGCTCGGCGCCTATGGCGTCTGGGCCGAAAAATCGATGTATGGCAAGACTTTCATGGGAATTGTTCGGACCACGGTTCTGATCAACCGGCACAGCCGCATCGCCCGGATCTGGAGTCCGGTAAAGGTCGACGGCCATGCCGAAGACGTGCTCGCCGCCGCCCGGCAACTCGGCGGATAGATCGGTCGCATTTTCCGAAAATTAACCACGACTGGGTCAAATCGGCTTCTGAATCGAGCCGTTCGGGATCGCTCCCGCATGGCGCAGGAGTGCTGATGTCCCACCGAGCCGGCCATTATCCCGAACACCCCCACCGTCATGGCCACGAGCATGCGAGGTCGCCCCATCGGCGCGCGACGCACCACGGCGCGCCGCACCATCCGCCCCGCGCCGACGAGAACGGCTACACCTTCGCCCACGCCGGCAAGCAGGTCCGGATCGGCCCGGTGGTGTTCTGGATCGTGGCGGGATCGATCGTGGTGATGGGCGCGTGGTCCGCGGCGACCGCGACCTATTTCGCCTTTCGCGACGACGTTCTGACCCGCCTGCTCGCCCGTCAGGCCGAGATGCAGTACGCCTATGAAGACCGGATTTCCGAGCTGCGCGCCCGGGTCGATCGCACCACCAGCCGCCAGCTGCTCGATCAGGAGCAGTACGATCAGAAGCTCAGCCAGATCATCCGCCGCCAGGCCGTGCTGGAATCCCGCGCAGCCGCGCTGAGCACCATGCCCGACGTGTCCATCACCGGATCACTCAAAACGCCGATCCGCGCGCCGCAGGCTACGGACGCCGCTCCGGCCGGCATCCCGAAGCCGTCGCCGATCAACGATACCGTCATCTTCGTCGCGCCGCCGGATCGAGAAGCCCGTCTCGAATCCCGCCGGCCCGCCGCCGCAGTCGCCCGCACCGACTTTGCCAAGGTCCGCGGCATCGACAGCACGCTGGTGAACCTCCAGACCGCACTCGACAAGGTGGAAAACCGCCAGATCGCGACGCTGAATGCCGCCGAGGAAAGCTACGACTCCCGCATGCGCCGCATGCGCGGCGTCATCACCGACCTCGGCCTCAACATGGCGCACCTCGAAGCCGCCACACCCCGCGGCGGCATGGGCGGTCCGTTCGTGCCGGTGGCCAAGCCGGGGGCAGATGCGAGCGTGTTCGACAAACAGCTCTACCGCATTCATCTGAGCCGCGCGCAGGTGGACAAGCTCACCCGCACGCTGTCGCTGGTGCCCTACCGCAAGCCGGTGATCGGCAACGTCGAGTTCTCATCGGGTTTCGGCGTGCGCAGCGATCCGTTCCTCGGCCGCCCGGCCATGCATACCGGCCTCGATTTCCGCGCCTCGACCGGCGATCCCGTCCGCGCCACCGCGAACGGCAAGGTGATCACCGCCGGCTGGAGCGGCGGCTACGGCCGCATGGTCGAAATCGACCACGGCAACGGCCTGTCCACCCGCTACGGTCACCTCTCGGAAATCAACGTCAGGCTGGGCGAGATCATCAAGATCGGCCAGGTGATCGGGGCCGTCGGCTCCACCGGCCGCTCCACCGGCCCTCACCTGCACTATGAAACCCGGATCGATGGCGATGCGGTCGATCCGCAGAAGTTCCTGCGCGCCGGCATCCGGCTGTCGCAGGGTTGATCGCTTCCCGCTCGTTCAATCCTTGCGGCTGAACCTGAGATGCATGGCATTCGGCGTCGCGGCGTGCTCGCTGACCGTGTAGCCGAGCGCTGGAAGATCGATCCCCTCAAATAGAGATTCACCGCGCCCCAGCAGAACGGGCGACATCGCGATGTGCAGATCATCGATCAGCCCCGCGCGAAGATATTCGCGGATTGTCGCCGCACCGCCGCCAATCCGGATATCCTTGCCTGCGGCAGCCTGCTTCGCGCGGTCGAGCGCCGCCTCGATCCCGTCCGTTACGAAATGAAAGACGGTGCCACCCTTCATCGTGATCGGCGCACGCGCATGATGCGTCAGGACGAAAACCGGACAGTGATACGGCGGCTCGTCGCCCCACCATCCCTTCCAGCTTTCATCCGGCCACGCCCCGCGAACAGGGCCGAACATGTTCCGGCCCATGATCCACGCACCGAGATTCTCAAAGCCCATCGCGGCCCAGTCATCGTCGGTCCCGGTGGCGCCGCCATCCTTCCCGAAGACCTTTTTCTGGAATGTGCGCGTGGTCATCGCCCATTGATGCAGGCCGAACCCGCCAACACCCAGCGGACTCTCAAGACTCTGATCCGGGCCGGCGCCATAACCATCGAGGGAGACCGAGAAGCTGCGGACGATCAATCTGCCCTGTGCACGCATCGCAGCTCCTTACAAAACGAGGTCAGTCGACGTCCTCGATCGCACCCGGCGTGGTGCCGAATGCCTTCTGCGCCAGCGTCGCGGCCATGAACTCGTCGAGGTCGCCGTCGAGCACGCCCGATGTGTCCGATGTCTGCACGCCGGTGCGCAGGTCCTTGACCATCTGGTACGGCTGCAGGACGTAGGACCGGATCTGGTGGCCCCAGCCGATATCGGTCTTGGCGGCCTGATCGGCGGCGGCCTTCTCTTCGCGCTTCTTCAGTTCGATCTCGTAGAGGCGCGCGCGCAGCATGTCCCATGCCTGCGCCCGGTTTTTATGCTGCGAGCGGCCGGCCTGACAGACCACCGCGACCCCGGTCGGGATGTGGGTCAGCCGCACCGCCGACTCGGTCTTGTTGACGTGCTGGCCGCCGGCGCCGCCCGAACGCATCGTATCGGTGCGCACGTCGGATTCCTTGATGTCGATCTTGATCGAGTCATCGACCACCGGGAAAATCGCCACGCTGGAAAACGACGTGTGCCGCCGGGCGTTGGAATCGAACGGCGAGATCCGCACCAGCCGGTGCACGCCGGCTTCGGTCTTCAGCCAGCCGTAGGCATTGTGACCGCTGATCTGGATGGTGGCGGATTTGATGCCGGCTTCTTCGCCCTCGGTTTCTTCGAGGTATTCGACCTTGAAGCCGTGCTTCTCCGCCCAGCGCGTATACATGCGCAGCAGCATCGAGGCCCAGTCCTGGCTTTCGGTGCCGCCCGCGCCGGCATGAACCTCGAGATAGGTGTTGAACTTGTCGGCCTCGCCGGACAGCAGCGCCTCAAGCTCGCGCCGCGCGACCTCTTTCTTCAGCGCCTTGAGCGCGCCTTCCGCCTCGGCGACGACGCCCTCGTCGTTCTCGGCCTCGCCGAGCTCGATCATGCCGACCTGATCCTCGAGCTCGCGCTCGACCTTGCCGATGCCGCCGAGCTGGTCCTCGAGCGAGGTCCGCTCCTGCATCAGCTTCTGGGCCTTCTGCGGATCGTCCCAGAGGTTCGGGTCTTCGGCGAGCTTGTTCAGTTCGGCGAGACGGGCCGTGGACGCATCGACGTCAAAGATGCCTCCTCAGCAGCCCGACTGACTGCTTGATCTCTTCGACAAGGCGTTCGATTTCAGGACGCATGACAATTCCAGCTTGCGGCCGCACGGCCGCGATTCATCAGATGACGGGAGGGATGTAACGACAGACGGCGGCCGGCGCAATCGCGCTAATAGAGGCCGCCGGTGCCGGAACGGATGATGGCGCGATCGGCATCGGGCGAAACCGTCAGCGAGCGCCCCTCGGCATCCGCCACTCCGATGACGGAATAATTGTCGGGCGGCGCGGTGCCGGGCTTGAAGGCTTCGAGGATGGTCCGGCCGCTGTCGCCGGGGCCGGCGCGCATGCCGGACTTGGCATCGACGCGGATCAGCTTGATCCCGGCCGGCACACGGAACGGCACCGCGGGCTTGTCCGCCAGCGCGAGCTTGAGAAAGTCCCGGGCCACCGGCGCCGCCAGATGGCCACCGGTGCCGCCGCGTCCCAGATTGCGCGGCTTGTCATAGCCGATGTAGATGCCGACCACGAGGTCCGGCGAGAAGCCGATGAACCACGCATCCTTCTCGTCGTTGGTGGTTCCGGTCTTGCCCGCGATCGGCTTGCCGACCTCGCGCACCACGGTGGCGGTGCCGCCCTGCACCACGCCTTCCATCATCGAGGTGATCTGATACGCCGTCATGGCGTCGAGCACCTGTTCGCGCCGGTCCACCAGCGTCGGCTCCGGCTGGTTCTTCCAGCCGTCGGCGGCGTCGCAGCCGCGGCATTCGCGCTGGTCGTGCTTGAAGATGGTGCGGCCGTAGCGGTCCTGAATGCGATCGATCAGGGTCGGCTTCACGCGCTTGCCACCGTTGGCGAACATCGAATAGGCGGTCACCATCCGCATCACGGTGGTTTCGCCCGCGCCGAGCGCATAGGACAGATAATTCGGCAGTTCGTCATAAACGCCGAACCGCTTGGCGTATTCGCCGATCAGCGGCATGCCGACGTCCTGCGCCAGACGCACCGTCACCGTGTTCAGCGACTGCCTGAGCGCGTTGCGCAGCGTGGTTGGGCCGTAATACTTGCCGGTCGAATAGTTTTCCGGACGCCAGACGCCGGCGCCCTGCCCCTGATCGATCTCGATCGGCGCGTCCACCACGACGGTGGACGGCGTATAGCCGTTGTCCATCGCCGTCGAATACACGATCGGCTTGAACGACGAGCCCGGCTGCCGGTAGGCCTGCGTGGCGCGGTTGAACTGGCTCTGGTCGAACGAGAAGCCGCCGACCATCGCCACCACGCGGCCGGTCCACGGATCCATCGCCACCAGCGCGCCGGACACTTCCGGCACCTGCCGCAGGCGATACTGCCCTTCGACGATGGAGCCATCCTTGGCCAGCAGCGGATCGACGTAGATCACATCGCCCGGCGACAACACCTGCGCCACCGAGGTCGGCGTCTTGAAGCGGGTCGGCCCCGAGGCGGCCTTGGCCCAGCGCACGCCGTCGAGCGAGATCAGGCCGGTGTCGCGGGTCTTGGACACCGCGCCGCCAAGCTCCCGGCCCGGCTGAAAGCCGATCCGCGCCGACTGGTCGCTGATCTCCAGCACCACCGCCATGCGCCATGGCGAGATGTCGCTGAGCGATTTGACCTCGGCGAGCTTGACGCCCCAGTCGCCGGAAATATCGATCTTGTGCTGCGCGCCGCGCCAGCCCTGGGCCTCGTCGAAATTGACCAGCCCGGTCACCATCGACTTGCGCGCCATCACCTGCAGCTTGGGATCGAGCGTGGTGCGGACCGACAGCCCGCCCTCGTACAGCTTCTTCTCGCCGTAGCGCTCGAAGATATCGCGCCGGACTTCCTCGGCGAAATATTCGCCGGCGAAGATATGGGCGGCGTTGGCACGACTGGTCACCACCAGCGGCTCCTTGCGGGCGGCGGTGGCATCAGCCGGCTTGATCCAGCCGTTTTCGGCGAGGCGGTCGATCACGTAGTTGCGGCGCTCGATGGCGCGGTCGCGGTTGCGCACCGGATGCAGCGCGGCGGGCGCCTTCGGCAGCGCGGCGAGATAGGCCGCCTCCGCGAGGGTGAGTTCATTCACCGACTTGTCGAAATAGACCAGCGAGGCGGCCGCGATACCGTAGGCGCCAAGGCCGAGATAGATTTCGTTCAGATACAGTTCGAGGATCTTGTCCTTGCTGTAGGTGCGCTCGATGCGCATCGCCAGCAGCGCTTCCTTGATCTTGCGGTCGAACGACACTTCGTTGGTCAGAAGGAAGTTCTTCGCCACCTGCTGGGTGATGGTGGACGCGCCCTGCGGGCGGCGGTTGGAGCCGTAGTTCTGGGCATAGAGAATCGCGGCGCGGGCCATGCCGGTGAAGTCGATGCCGCCGTGCTCGTAGAAATTCTTGTCCTCGGCCGCGAGGAACGCATTGATGACAGACTTCGGAATCGCCTGGATCGGCAGATAAAGCCGGCGTTCCTTGGAGTATTCGCCGAGCAGCGCGCCGTCGGCTGCGTGCACGCGCGTCATCACCGGCGGCTCATAGTCCTGCAACTGCGAATAGTCCGGCAGGTCCTTGGAGAAATGCCAGATCAGGCCGGCCACGGCACCGACGCCGACGAGGAACACGATGGTGCCCGCCGCAAACAGGAAGCCCATGAACCGCAACAGGAATCGCATTCTCAATATCCGTCTGTGACCATATCCGTCTGAAGCGATGTCCAGCGCGACTGCCCGCGGCGCATGACGGGGGCTTCCGAACCGACGATAGCATTCGCTGGCCGAGGCGCGGGGGTCGATTCCGATCCGGCTTTGGCCCAGAGTCCTATAGTGCGGCGGCTGTGGCCAAACTAGGGCTATGCGCCCGATTACAAAGCAATTTCAAATCGCCGCCGTTCAAATCGAGACCTGCCGGCCGGCCGCGGCTCTCGGGTCCGATTCAACTGCGTTGAGACAGACCCGTCGTTCATCTTTCCATTTGAGCATGATCTTTTCCGAAAACCGGTTCCCACTTTTCGGGATCATGCCCTACCGGGTCGCCGACACCACCCGCTTGCCAAGGAAGGCATCCACGGCCTGGGCGACGGACGCGACCGTCCGCGACCGCCAGCTTTCGGACACCAGTTGCTGGAGATCGGCCTTGTTGGACACGTAACCGAGCTCGATCAGCACCGAGGGAACGTCGTGGGCCTTCAGAACCTTGAAGCCGGCGGACTTGAGGGGATGCTTGTGCATACGCGCCACGCTCTTCATCTCGCTGGCGAGCGTCCGTGCAAAACGATTTGAAAACGTTCGGGTTTCGCGCTGTGTCAGGTCGATCAGGATGTCCGCGACCTCGGCCGGCTCCTCGGTTAGATCAATGCCGGCGATGGCATCGGCCTTGTTTTCCGCCTCGGCCAGCTTTTCGGCTTCGACGTCGGAGGCCTTGTCGGAGAGCGTGTAGATCGTCGCTCCCCGCGCATCCCCTTCCCGTTTGGGCAAAGCATCGGCATGGATCGAGACGAACAGCGCGGCCGCGTGGGCGCGCGCGATCTTCACCCGCCCGCCAAGCGGCACGAACGTATCGTCGTCGCGGGTCATGACCACGCGATACTTGCCGCTTTTCTCGATCCGGTCGCGCAACGCCGTGGCGAACTCGAGCACGATGGTCTTTTCGCTCTCGCCGCTGGGGGCCTGGGTGCCGTTGTCGACGCCGCCGTGCCCCGGATCGAGAACGATGACGGGGCGAAGGTCGGACGCCTTCTCCGCCGCGGCGGTTCCGGTGGTCTCGACCGCCCCACCGGAAGCATCCGCGACCACGGACGGTCGAAGCTGGAGTTTGTCGTCGGCCGGGGGCGACGGCTGGAAGGCGGCGCGCTCCACGGCGGCAAGCTCCACCACCAGACGAGGCGGCTGGCCGTTGGCGGCCTCGAGCACATAGGTTTTCTCGACCTTCACCGGCCCGGTCAGGTCGAACACCACCCGGGATCCGCCCGGCATCACCAGACCGTAGCGGAATGCCTTGATCAGGCCGCGCCCGGCGCTGCCGACGCCTTTGGGCAGGTTGAACGTAACCTGCGGCATATCGAGGACAACGCGATAGGGGTCGGCGAGCACGAAGGCGCGCACGTCGACGCTGCGATCCAGATCCAGGATGAAACGGGTCTGCTTGTCGTCGCCGGCCACCCGCACGTCGGAAGCGACCGGGAAAGACTGCGCCACCGTCGGACGCGGCAGCTCGGATTCGACTGCGAACGCGGCTGATGGCGGCAACGAGGCCAGCAGTCCCGCACAGACCAGCGCTTTTGCCAGCAAAACAGAATGATTCAAGCGGCCCGTCACTGAATCCGATGCCTCCGCGCAGCCCCCTCATATCGCAATAAAACCGCACAGTTAACGAGAGCTTACCGGGGCGCGGAGAATTGCCGCGCAGTGTTGCCGTGCTGTGACGCTTCCCTTGCCAGGGCGGCCCATTCGACGTATGTATGAGGGGCTGACGGACTAAACTTCCGGTTGTGTCGCTTATCAGCTTCCAGGTGCAGCGTCGGGCCTCGACATCCACAATAGAGGTTTCAGCGTACCTTCCGACCCCTCAACGGCCAGTGCAGCGCGCGGCTGAAGTGGAGCGGTGGTTTCAAGCGGCAATTTCACGACCGGCTGCGCAGTTGCAAGGCTGCGGAAAACCGATGGCCGGCGCGCGCGATGAGCGCGGCGTTGGCAGGGTCGGCGGTGGCCACCCCGGCCCGGCAGCATCCTACGGCGGCGGATTGACCGCCGCACTGAATCAGACGGGCCGACGCTTGATGCGCCAGACTGAATTGCCGACCGGGATCAGTATCGAAATCCCGACAACGCCAGCATCGATCCGACGCCTTCCGCGTCGCGGTTCGCTGGCGCTGCTGTCGGCACGGCGTCCCGGGCGGCGTTTTGGCCTTCCCCTCACCCCCGAATCAGGTGGACCGTTGCGTCACCCGGCCGCGCCTTATGCGCTGGCCGCCACGCGCGCCATCCGCCGTCAAGAGTTTGAAAATGCCAAACAAAATGCTGATCGACGCCACCCACCCGGAGGAGACCCGGGTGGTCGTGGTGCGCGGAAACCGTGTCGAAGAGTTTGATTTCGAATCCGCCCAGCGCAAACAGCTTCGCGGCAATATCTATCTCGCCAAGGTCACGCGCGTCGAACCGTCGCTGCAGGCCGCCTTCATCGAATATGGCGGCAACCGGCACGGCTTTCTCGCCTTCAGCGAAATCCATCCGGACTATTATCAGATCCCGGTCGCCGACCGTCAGGCCCTGATCGAGGCCGAGGAGCGCGCGCATCGCGAGGCCGAGGAAGAATCGGAGAACCGCTCCAGCCGCCGCCGCTCCCGCCACCGCAGTTCGCGCCGCCGCAACAACGGCGAGCGGGTGCAGAGCGAGATCGTCGAGGCCACGAGCCCCGGCGAGCCGGCGCAGGCCGATGCCACCCAGATCGACGTCACGCAGGCCGACCAGCCGCACGACGCGGACCATCATCCGGCTCAGGATCACGAAGCGGCGGATCATGGCGGGCACGACCATGACGCGCCTCATGATCACGAACCCGTCGCGGCGCAGCCCGACGATCAGGACACCGAACAGCCCCACCCGCCCGTGGGCGATGACCAGCCGGCCGCGCGCGCGGACGAGCCCGTCACCGTTGCCGCCGCCGAGCCGGTGGCCGGCGACCACAATGACGCGCATCACGACGACGGCCATCCGGCGGAGGTCGCCGCGCATGGCGCGGAAGATCACGACGAGGATCATCACGACGAGGTTCATGCGGACGCGGTCCATGACGATCTGAGCCACGGCGAAGATACCCATGACGATGACGCCAACGGTGATGACGCCAATGGCAACGACACCCACGACGACGAAGACGAGGACGACGAGGAAGAAGAAGACGCCGTTGAGTCGGTCGGCGGCGACGACGTCATGGAGGAAGTGCCGGAGCGCGCCTTCCGTCCGCGCCGCCAGTACAAGATCCAGGAAGTCATCAAGCGCCGGCAGGTGATGCTGGTGCAGGTCGTCAAGGAGGAGCGCGGCAACAAGGGCGCGGCCCTCACCACCTATCTGTCGCTCGCCGGCCGCTATGCCGTGCTGATGCCGAACACCGCGCGCGGCGGCGGCATCAGCCGCAAGATCACCTCGGCGCAGGACCGCAACCGCCTCAAGGACGTGGTGCAGGATCTCGACGTGCCGGAGGGCATGGGCATCATCCTGCGCACGGCGGGCGCCTCCCGCACCAAGCCCGAGATCAAGCGCGATTTCGAATACCTGATCCGGATGTGGGAGACCGTCCGCGACACCACTTTGAAGTCGCAGGCCCCCACCCTCGTCTACGAGGAAGGTTCGCTGATCAAGCGTTCGCTGCGCGACCTCTACAACAAGGAAATCGACGAGGTGCTGGTGGCCGGCGAAGGCGGCTACACCGAAGCGCGCGATTTCATGAAGATGCTGATGCCCTCCAACGTGCGGGCCGTGAAGCCCTATCGCGACGCGCAGCCGCTGTTCTCGCGCATGGGCGTGGAGAGCCAGCTCGACGCCATGTTCTCGCCGACGGTGACGCTGAAATCCGGCGGCTACATCGTCATCAACCAGACCGAGGCGCTGGTCTCCATCGACGTCAACTCCGGGCGTTCGACCCGCGAGCATCACATCGAGGACACCGCGCTCAAGACCAATCTCGAAGCCGCCGAGGAAGTCGCCCGGCAGTTGCGCCTGCGCGATCTCGCCGGCCTGATCGTCATCGACTTCATCGACATGGACGAGAAGCGCAACGACCGCGCGGTGGAGCGCAAGCTCAGCGACTGCCTGCGGCAGGATCGCGCCCGCATCCAGGTCGGCCGCATCTCGCATTTCGGCCTTTTGGAGATGTCGCGCCAGCGCATCCGCGCCAGCGTGCTGGAAAGCTCCACCGAGCCCTGTCCGCATTGCGGCGGCAGTGGCCATGTCCGCTCGGTGTCGTCGGTGGCGCTGCAATTGCTGCGCGGCCTCGAAGAGATCCTGATGAAGGGTCCCACCCACAATCTCATCGTGCGCACCCGCACCGAGGTGGCGCTCTACGTGCTCAACCACAAGCGCGGCCATCTGCGCGACATGGAAGACAGCTTCAAGGTCACGCTCTCCATCATCGCCGACCAGACCATCAGCGGCCAGCAGTCGTTCGTGATCGACCGCGGCGACGCGGTCCACACGCTGGAAGCGGCCAAGGCGATCCTCGCCGAGCAGGTCTCGGCAGCCCCCGCCACTGTCGATGAAGCTCCCGATTTCTCCGAGGACGAGACGTTCGCGGCCGAAGCCGAATTCGAAGGCGACGACGAAACGGAAAGCGGAACCGAGGACGGCGTGTCTGCCGACGAGGCGACCACTGAGGATTCGGACGGCCCGCGCCGCAAGCGCCGCAGGCGTCGCCGGGGACGCGGCGCAGAGCCGCGCGAGGGCGCGCCGGCCGCGGACCAGGGCGAAGCTGCGGGCCTCGTGCCGCAGCAGGACGAGGCATCCGCCGAGACCGAGGCCGACGACGGCGAAGACGAGAGCGACGAACCGGCCGGCGAGGTTCGCGCCGAGCAGGATGCGAACGGCGAGCGCCGTCCGCGCCGCCGGGGCCGTCGCGGCGGCCGCCGCCGTCGCGGCAATGGCGAAACCGATACGCCGGACCACGACCGTCCGGCAGATGGTATCGCGGCAACCATCGCGGACGATCTCGGTCCGCTCCCGGTTTCCGAAGTCTTTGAGGCGGTCGCCGATCTGTCCGGCCTGCCGGTCGAAGCGCAACCGGAAGCGGAGCCAGAACAGGAGCCGCACTCCGACGCGCCGGCCGCTCCGGCCCCCGAGCCGGTTGCTCAGTCGGCGGCCGAGCCTGCGGAACCGGAAGCCGACAGCGCGCCGGTTCCGCGCAAGCGCTCCACCGTCCGGGAAAAGGTCAGCTTCTTCTTCGGCGACGCGCTGTCGGGATCATCGCAGCCCGCGCCCGAGGCTACGCCGACCCCTGCGCCGGAACCCACCCCCGACGCCGAGCCGGAGGCGAACCACGAAACATCGGCGCCCCGCCGCGCCGGCTGGTGGTCGCGCCGCAGCGAATAAGCCACAAATCACATCATGAAAAACCCCGTCCGCGGCACCGCGGGCGGGGTTTTTGTTTGGCGGGCTCGCGACAGGACTGCGCGGAAGGAAGCGAGTCCGCCGCTCTTTATATTTGATGGAAACAGTATCGTCCGTCATGGCCGGGCATAGCCGTTCGAAGAACGGCACGCTTCCGCTCGCCTATGGCCCCGGTCCTCCACGTCTTCCTTCATTGAAAGCTCAAGACGTGGATGCCCGGCATAAAGCCGGGGCATGACGCGTGGTTAATTCCGTCCAGCCACCGCTCGCACCGAACGACTCGAGCTGTCACATTTTCATTCAGCGCAAATTAGCCTGTACTCAAGACAGTTGCCGACGACGGGGTTGAGGGGATGCCCTTGACGACCGATGCATCGTAAATAGCGATCATGTTCAATATTCTTTCCAGAATAGATACTCTCCCGAGAATAGCGGCTGCGGCGGTTGTAATTCAGATCACCTTAAGTGCATTGGCTATTTTCGCGTATGCACTGGTTCAGCCCGCTTTGCAGTGTGGAGGGACGGGCTTCTTCGCGAAGTCTTTTCACGCCGCGTTTCCAATATCGCCTGACAATGTGGAAGCGCGGGCAATGTTCGACTGCCTTTTTGTTCCACTTTCCTATTTCTATATGATCTCGATGGCCGCTCTGGCGGTGATTCTTCCTCGTGAAATTGTATCCATCCTGAGAAGTCCAAAAGAACATTGGGCATTAATTGTCTGCATCATCGGCTTCGTTGGCGGCTCTTGTATTTTTTTGTTTGCACCAACGGAATACGCAATGGCTACCACGCTCAAAAGGCAGGTGCTGGACGGGCGCGTGTTTGGCTACATCTCATTCTTCTGCGCGGGGCCATTCTTCTATTTCGCGATTTTGATGACTCTTCCGAGCGAAAGGCGCAGGGCCCGTCGTTAGCGGTGTGAGCTTGCCAGGAAAAGGGGTTAAACGCCGCCCTTGAGCCAGCGCGTGATGCGGTCCACCGCTTCGACGATCTCCTCCGTCGAGCGCGAATAGGAAAACCGCACGAACGATTTGCCATGGAATGGATCGAAGTCGATCCCCGGCGTCGCCGCGATATGCGCCTGCTGCAGCATGGTCTTGGCGAACTCGTAGCTGTCGGCGGCGAATTTCGACACGTCGGCGTAGAGATAGAACGCCCCGTCCGCCGGCAGGAATTCGGTCAGGCCCACCTTCGGCAGCCCCTCGATCAGGATGCGCCGGTTCGCCTCGTAGCCGTGCTTGATCACGTCCATTTCCGCCCGCCCCTCGAAAGCGGCTTCGGCCGCGATCTGCGACAGCGTCGGAACCGAAATGGACAGGTTCTGCTGCAGGGTTTCCACCGAACGCGCCAGCGACGGCGGCACCACCATCCAGCCCACCCGCCAGCCGGTCATGCAGAAATATTTCGAGAACGAGTTGATGATCAGCGCATCCTGCGACAGCGCGGCCGCCGTCACCGCCGGAAAGGCGTAGTCGAGGCCGTGATAGATTTCGTCGGAGATGAAACGGATTCCGGCGCTCTCAGCGGCAGCGATCAGATCGGCCATCGCCTCGCGCGTCATCATGGTGCCGGTGGGATTGGCCGGGCTCGCCACCAGCACGCCCTTCAGCGGCGTCTTGCGGTGGGCCGCCAGCAGCATCTCACCGGTCAAGGCATGGCGGGTTTCGGCGCTGGTCTCGATCAGGACCGGCTCGCAGCCGAGCGCGCGAAGAATATGGCGATAGGGCGGATAGCCGGGCGACGTGATCGCGACGCGGTCGCCGGCCTCGAACGCCGCGAGAAACGCCAGCACGAACGCCCCCGACGAGCCGGTGGTCACCACGATTCGCGCCGGATCGAGGTCCTGATCGTAGGCTTCGCGATAATGGCGGGCGATCCGCCGCCGCAGCGAGGGAATGCCCACGGCAGCGGTATAGTCGATCTGGCCGGTTTCCAGCGCGGCATGGGCCGCGGCGATCGCCGTCCGCGGTGCCGGCGCGGCCGGTTGCCCCACTTCCATATGGATCACACGGCCGCCCTCGGCCTCGATGCGGGCCGCCGCCGCCATCACGTCCATCACCATGAACGGCGGCACGTTGCCGCGCGTGGACGGGCGCAAAATGGCGTTCGTCTTGTCTCGGAGTGCGCTGTCGAGCATGAAACCTGCTATTCTTTCACGAGGGCGACCGGGCCGAATGCCGCCGTGCCGCCGCATTCGACGGGTTGTTAGAATGTGATTTTAGCACCCTGCGGAGCGTTGCTCCATTACCAACCTGTCATCCGGATGATGCGGCCAGCCACGCCATGACGCACCGATTTTCGCCTCTGACCGCCACATCGCCGGGCGTTGCGCCAGCGCGCCCGACCGCGCGGCCCCGATTCGGGCTGTCGCTGGCGCGACGGGCGACCGCGCTCGCGACCGCGGGCGCGCTGGTGGCGGCTTCGCTGCCGGCCCATGCCCAGAAAAGCGGCGGCCCTCCGGTGCTGCGCGACGCGGAAACCGAACAGCTTCTGCGCGACTACACCCGCCCGATCCTGCGCGCCGCCGGTCTCGACAAGCAGAACATTCAGGTGGTGATCATCAACGATCCCAACTTCAACGCCTTTGTCGCCGACGGCCGCCGCATCTTCGTGAACTACGGCGCGTTGCGCGAGTCGGAGACGCCGAACCAGATCATCGGCGTGCTGGCCCATGAGACCGGGCATCTGGCGGGCGGGCACCTGTCGAAACTGCGCCAGCAGATCGCGCAGGCGCAGACCCAGATGATCATCGCCATGCTGCTCGGCCTCGGCGCGGCGGTGGCCGGCGCACGCGCGGGCGCAGGCGGCGGAGGAAACGTCGGCGCAGCGGCTGTCGCCGCGCCGCAATCGGCGATCATGCGCACCATGCTGTCCTACCAGCGCCAGCAGGAAGAAAACGCCGACAAGGCCGCCGTCAAGTTCCTCACCGCCACCGGCCAGTCGGCCAAGGGCATGTATGAAACCTTCAAGCGCTTCTCCGAGCAGTCGCTGTTCGCCGCGCAGGGCGCCGATCCCTACAACCAGTCCCACCCGATGCCGCGAGAGCGCGTCCGCGCGCTGGAGGAACTCGCCCGATCAAGCCCGTACTGGGACAAGAAGGACGATCCGGCCCTGCAGATGCGCCATGACCTGATGCGCGCCAAGGTCTCCGGCTTCATGGAGCGCGCCGATACGGTCTACCGCCGCTACCCGTCCTCCGATGGCAGCCTGCCCGCGCGCTATGCCCGCGCCATCGCAACCTATCGCCATGGCGATCTGCGCAGCGCGCTCGCCCAGATCGACGCGCTGATCCACGCCCAGCCCAACAACCCCTATTTCCAGGAATTGAAGGGTCAGGCCCTGCTCGAGGGTGCGAAACCGGTCGAAGCCATCGCGCCGCTGCGCAAGGCGGTGCAGCTCTCCGGCAATGCGCCGCTCATTCAGATGATGCTTGGCCAGGCGCTGGTGGCATCGGAGAACAAGGCCTACGCCGAGGAAGCCATCACGATCCTGCGCTCGGCGCTGACGCGCGAGCCGGAAGCGGCGCTGGGCTACACCCAGCTCGCCATGGCCTATGGCCGCAAGGGCAATTATGCGGAAGCCGATCTCGCATCCGCCCAGGCGGCCTATCTGCGCGGCGACCAGAAGACCGCGCGCGATCTCGCGTCGCGGGCCAAGACACGTTTCGCCGTCGGCACGCCCGGATGGGTGAAGGCCGACGACATCGTCAACACCAAACCGATCAAGAACTGACGCTCCGCGTCGGACAATCCGGAAGGAATTCTCATGCCCTCGCTCCGCTCCCTCGCCCCCTACGCCGTCGCGCTCGCGCTCGGCCTGCCCGCCGCGTCCCACGCGCAGCAGAGCTTCTCCGGCGCTCAGCGCGGCGAGATCGAGAAGATCATCAAGGATTATCTGGTCGCCAATCCCGAAATCCTTGAGGAAATGTCGGCGGAACTGGCCAAGCGCCAGTCCGTGGCGGAAGCGGAGAAGCACCGCTCCGCGGTGCAGAGGAACGCCGACACCATCTTCAACTCGCCGCGCGGCGTCGTCCTCGGCAATCCCACGGGCGACGTCACCTTCGTCGAGTTCTTCGATTACAATTGCGGCTACTGCAAACGCGCCATGCACGACATGCTGAGCCTGCTCAAGTCCGATCCCAAGCTGCGCGTGGTGCTGAAGGAATTCCCAGTGCTCGGACAGGGCTCGGTGGAGGCTGCCCAGGTCGCCGTTGCGGTGCGCATCCAGGACCCCACCGGCAAGAAGTATCTCGACTTCCACCAGCGGCTCCTCAACGCCCGCGGCCAGGCCGACAAGGCCAAGGCCATGGCCGCTGCCAAGGAGGCCGGCCTCGACATGGCGCGGCTCGAAAAGGACCTCGCCAGCCCCGAGGTCAACGCCACCCTGAAAGAGAATTTCAAGCTGGCCGAGGACATGGGCCTCAACGGCACGCCGAGCTATGTGATCGGCAAGGACGTCGTCGTCGGAGCCGTGGGACTGGAGGGACTCACCCGGAAAATCGCCGAGGCCCGCTGCGGCAGCACGTCCTGCTGACACGCCGGAAACGGCCCGCCGGTCCCGAGCTGATCTGACACAGGGCCGGCATCCATGGCTCGCCGACACCTTCGTCAAAGCTGGTTAATCAACGATTTCCTGGCCTTCCACGGGATTCTTGAGCAACTTCATCAATGATCGGGTCGGGGACGAGGAAGCGTTCAGGCTTCCCTCCCGGCCCGAGGTTGCCTATAAACCGGCCGGAAAACCGGCCAAAGGCGTTCAAACGGCCGCCTGTCACGTTATTTCGCCGGCATCGCCGGATTTGGGTTTCGGATGGCAAAAACGATCTATGTGCTCAACGGGCCGAACCTCAATCTGCTCGGCACGCGGGAACCCGAAACCTACGGCCACCACACCCTCGCCGACGTGGAAAAGCTGTGCCACGACACCGCCGCCCGCTACGGGCTCGCGGCCGATTGCCGGCAGAGCAACAGCGAGGGCGAGCTGATCGACATCATCCACGAGGCCGGCGCCAAAAAGGCTGCGGGCATCATCATCAATGCCGGCGGATATTCCCACACCTCGATCGCGATCCATGACGCGCTGATGGGGGTGAAGATTCCGGCTGTTGAAGTTCACGTCTCCAATATTTATTCACGCGAGCCTTTCCGCCATCATTCGTTTGTCGCCTCGGCCGCGTTCGCCAGCCTGTGCGGCTTCGGAATCGAGGGCTATCGCCTCGCCATTCATGGCCTCGCGGCCAAGATCGGCGTCGCGGCGAAAGCCTGACCCGCCAATCCCCTCTTTTAAGAAAGCCCCGGATTATCATGGCCAGTCAGCCGCAAGACCCCTCCGCCCCGGACGCCAAGCCCGGCAATGAACGCGAACTCATTCGCGAACTCGCCATGCTGCTCGATGAGACCAACCTGACCGAGATCGAAATCGAGCGCGCCGGGCTGCGCCTGCGCGTCGCCCGCAATATCACCATCGCGGCGGCTGCGCCCGCGGTCTTGCAGGCCGCCCCGGCGGCCATGCCCGCGGGTGCGGCGGCGGCTGCGGCAACGCCGGCCGGTCCCGACTATTCCAAGCATCCCGGCGTCGTGCCCTCACCGATGGTCGGCACCGCCTATCGCGCGCCGGAGCCGGGCGCAAAGCCGTTCATCGACGTCGGCAGCACGGTCAAGGTCGGCGATACGCTGATGATCGTCGAGGCGATGAAAACCATGAACCAGATCCCCTCCACGCGGGCGGGAACGGTCACCCAGATCCTCGTCGAGGACGGCCAGCCGGTGGAGTTCGGCGAGCCTCTCGTCATCATCGAATAAGACGCGCCGTCCTCCGGGCGCGGCGCGCCGACCAGACCAGACCGGCAACACGCCGTCACCTCGCGCAGCGGCGACATGCGCGCCTCGGGATGACGGGACAAGGCAGGCTCAATGTTCGACAAGATTCTCATTGCCAATCGCGGCGAGATCGCGCTCCGCATCCTGCGCGCCTGCAAGGAACTCGGCATCGCCACCGTGGCCGTGCATTCCACCGCCGACGCCAATGCGATGCACGTCCGCCTCGCCGATGAGAGCGTCTGCATCGGGCCGCCGGCGGCGAAGGACAGCTATCTCAATATCCCCGCATTGCTCGCCGCCTGCGAGATCACCGGGGCGGACGCGGTCCATCCCGGCTACGGCTTCCTGTCGGAGAACGCCCGCTTCGCCGAGATTCTGGCGGACCATAACCTGCATTTCATCGGCCCCAAGGCCGAGCACATCCGCCTGATGGGCGACAAGATCGAGGCCAAGAAGACCGCCAGGCGTCTCGGCATTCCGGTAGTTCCCGGCTCCGACGGCGGCATCGGCCCGGGCGACGACGCCATGGCCATCGCCAAACAGATCGGCTTTCCCGTTCTGGTGAAGGCGGCGGCGGGCGGCGGCGGCCGCGGCATGAAGGTGGCGCAGACCGAAGCCGACCTGATGCTGGCGCTCTCTACCGCGAGCAACGAAGCCAAGGCGGCGTTCGGCGACGGCTCGGTCTATCTCGAAAAATATCTCGGCAAGCCGCGCCACATCGAGATCCAGATTCTCGGCGACGGACGCGGCGGCGCGATACATCTCGGCGAGCGCGACTGTTCGCTGCAGCGCCGGCACCAGAAGGTGTGGGAGGAAGGCCCCTCTCCCGTTCTGACTGCCGAGGCCCGCGCCAGGATCGGCGAGACCTGCGCCAAGGCGATGCGGGACATCCAGTATCTCGGTGTCGGCACCATCGAGTTTCTCTACGAGGATGGCGAGTTCTACTTCATCGAAATGAACACGCGCATCCAGGTCGAGCATCCGGTCACCGAGATGATCACCGGCATCGACCTCGTGCTGGAGCAGATCCGCGTCGCCGCCGGCGGCGACCTGCCGTGTTCGCAGGACGACATCGTCATCAACGGCCACGCCATCGAATGCCGCGTCAATGCCGAGAACCCGGTGACGTTCCGGCCCTCGCCCGGCAAGATCACGCAGTACCATCCGCCGGGCGGGCTCGGCGTGCGGATCGATTCCGCCGTCTATCAGGGCTACGTCATCCCGCCCTATTACGACTCCCTGGTCGGCAAGCTGATCGTGCAGGGCAAGACCCGCGGCGAATGCCTGATGCGGCTGCGGCGCGCGCTGGACGAGATGGTGGTGGACGGCGTCGAGACCACGCTGCCGCTGTTCCGCGCGCTGGTGCGGGAAGCCAACATCATCGACGGCGACTACCATATCCACTGGCTCGAGCACTATCTGGCCCGCGGCGACACCAAGGCCGATTGAACCGGTCTGTTCCGCCGCAAATCATCATGACCATGCCGGGCGCGGACGCGCGCGGGCCAGCCCCGCATGCGGCGCTCGCGCCGGACGCTCCGCCTTGGTATGATGGCGCATGAGTTCGCGCGACACCGCATCATCGGAGATCACCCCGGAGATCCTGCTGCGCGCCTATGCCTGCGGCATTTTTCCGATGTCGGAGAGCGCGGACGATCCGACGATCTTCTGGGTCGAGCCCGAGCACCGCGGCATCATTCCGCTCGCCGGCCTGCACGTCTCCTCCCGCCTCGCCCGCACGGTGCGGAGCGATATCTTCCGCATCGAGGTCAACACCGCCTTCAGCCGGACTCTGGCGGGCTGCGCCGCGCCCTCGCCCGGCCGCGACGATACCTGGATCAATCGCCGCATCCGCGACCTCTACACGGCGCTGCATGACGCCGGCCATTGCCACAGCGTCGAAGCCTGGCAGGACGGCGAACTGGTCGGCGGCCTTTATGGCGTCAGCCTCGGCCGCGCGTTTTTCGGCGAAAGCATGTTCCACACCGTACGGGATGCGTCGAAGGTCGCGCTCGTGCATCTCGTCGCCCGCCTGATCGCCGGCGGGTTCGTCCTGCTCGATACGCAGTTCGTGACGGACCATCTGCGCTCGTTCGGGGCCGTCGAGGTGCCGCGGCGGCGCTATCACGCCCTGCTGCACGACGCGATCAGCGGCACGGGGGATTTCTTCGCGCTTCCCACCGACCGCCCCGTCACCGGCGCGGAAGCGCTGGCGTGGATTCGCCAGGCCGGGAAAGGCTGACGGCGCTTCGGGTCAGCCGTTATTGCCGGAACGGCGGGAACGGATTCGGCGGTGCGGGCGCGCGCTGGGCCGCGGGCTGTCGCGGCGGCGTCCGCTTCTGCTGCTGTGTCGCCACGGGCGCAGGCGCGGCCGGCTTGGCCTCCTCCTGCTGGGCGACGGTGGCGGTGGGGCCTTTGCAATCGGTCAGCCAGACGTCGTAGATCGGATGCTCGACGCCGTGCAGGCCGGGGCTGGCCGCGAACATCCATCCCGAGAAGATGCGCTTCACCTCGCCTTGCAAGGTGATCTCCTCCACTTCGACGAAGGCATCGGTGTTGGCCGCCTCGGTCGATGGCCGGGTGTAGCAGGCGTCGGGCTTGATGCGCAGCGCGCCGAACTGAACGGTTTCGCCCATGGCGGCGTCGAACTTGATGATGCGGCCGGTGATCTTGTCGAGCCCGGCGAACACCGCCTGCTTGTTGACGATCTTCTGCGCCGGAGGCTCGGTCACGACCTCGTCGCCCGGCTGCAGGGTCGCGGGCGTGGGTGGCGCGCCACGCGGCTGGCGCTGCCCCGGCGGCAGGCCCGGCAGCGGATTAACCCCGGCCGCCGAAGCTCCGGGTGCGGCCGGCTGCTGGCCCGCGGGCGGAGCGGCCGCAGTGCCGGGCAGCGGCGGCAACGGCTGCTGCTGATACGCACCAGGTCGCGGCACGCCCTGTCCCGGCGGCGGCGGCATGCGATTCGGGGCCGGAAGCACACGGCCCTGCGCGGGCAGATCGGGCACGTCCTCTTCGTCCGGCTCCTGCTGGATCGGTTCGCCGCGCGGCACCGCCGCTGGCGGACGCGGCCGGTCGGAAAAGATATTGCCGATCTGCGCCTGCGCCGGCGTCCCGAACATCGTCAGCGAAGCCGTGACAACAAGCGCCCCGGCAACCGCGGACACGCTCGCCGGCAGGTGGCGCATGCAGGCGGCAGCGCCGGCCCGAAAGGTGCGAAGCGGCCTTCGGGACACGTCGTGCTCCATGTTCATCGGGACGATCACCGTCATGATCTGGATTGATCCGGCTGAAACAGATCCGGCCGAATCGGCCTCGCGGCATTTTACAGGCAACGCGCCGCGTGCCTCGACTCCGGTTAACACGCTGATTACGGCGGCGGAAGGGCGATCAGAAACGCGAGCCTCCGGTGTGGAGCGGGCTCACTGCCCCGGCGTCCATGCCTGATAGTCGCCGGTCGCCTGCGGCCTGCGACCGGTGGACAGCGTCGAGCCCGACGGACGATAGGCCGCCGGCGTGCCGGTCATGTTGGGCCGATGCGGCTTTTCCCACTCGCGCGGCTTGTAGTTGTCTTCGGTCGGCGGCGTATCCACCGTGTGATGCAGCCAGCCGTGCCAGGCCGGCGGCACGCGCGTCGCCTCGGCATATCCGTTGTAGATGACCCAGCGGCGCTCGAAGCCGAGAGTGGGATCGATCTTGCCGCCGCGGGTGCGATAATAGCTGTTGCCGCCCTCGTCCTCGCCGACCAGTTCGCCGAACCGCCTTGTCCAGAGCTGGGTGCCGAACGTCGTGCCATTCCACCAAGTGAAAAAGCGCAGGAGAAACTGCTTCATGGCGGTCATCCGAATGAGCGCGGCCGAGCCCCGCAAGTCAGGGTGTGATGCCATCGCGCAAAGTGATTGTCCAGCGTCAACAGCGGCTTGATGCATTGCGTGAGGCAGCCCGTATGTGCCGCCGCACGGAATTGCAATCAACCCGCGCGCATGAAAATGCGATCGGCACGGAACCTGTCGTCGATCCGTCCGTTCACTCGCTGGACGCACGCGTACCACGTTGCCATCCGCGCGGTTTCCACTTCGGGAACCGCCCCACAAGCGCCTGAATCCAAACGGATATCATTGGCGTTCCAATGGAAGCGTGCCTCCCGGTCCGTCAGCGGACCGGCGCAGGTTCGGGAGTAAAGCGATGATGAATTTCAAAAATGCATGTGCGGTTGCTGCAGTGGCGTTGTCCATTCCTTTGGTCGCGGTGGGCCCGAGCGAGGCGGCCCCGCTGGCGGCGGGGTCCGCGATGACCCCGTTGACGCATCAGGCCATGAGCGATCAGTCGCCCCTCGTCATTCAGGTTCAGGGCCACCGGGGCGGCCGGCCTGGCGGCGGCGGGAATTGGCATGGCGGCGGTGGCCGGCCTGGCGGCGGCGGTGGTCGGCCTCCTGGTGGCGGCGGCAATTGGCACGGCGGCGGCGGCCACTGGCACGGCGGCGGCTGGGGCTATGGCCCGGGCTGGGGCGTCGGCGCCGGTCTTGCGGCCGGTGCGCTTCTCGGCGGCGCGCTCGCGGCGGGCGCAAGTCCCTACTACTATGACGATGGCCCCGTATATGACACAGGCCCCGGTTACGCCGACGACGACTCGGTCGCCTACTGCATGCAGCGCTTCCGCTCTTACGATCCGGCTTCGGGCACCTACCTCGGCTACGACGGACAGCGCCATCCCTGCCCGTAAGCGAAATGCAGATTCCGGCAATGCTTCAGGCGGCGCATCATGGTGCGCCGCCTTTTGTTGTCGTGCTCAGGATCGCGATGCGATGGCCACGCTGGCGATGGTCAGGGCCAGCGCGCCGATCTGGCTCATGCCCAGCGGCTCTCCAAGGGACATCGCCGAGGCCACCACGCCGATCACCGGGATCAGCAGCGTTCCGATCGCGGCGGCCGACGCCGGCAGCCGCCCCAGTGCGCCGAACCAGCAGAAGAAGCCGATGCACATCTGCACCACCGCCGAATAGGCAAACAGCGACCAGCCGAACCCGCTCAGCCGGCTGAAGTGCGGCTGCTCGACCACCACCGAGAACAGCGACAGCGGCACGCAGCCGATCACCAGTTGCCAGACCGCCGCGTTGAGCGGAGGCAATTGCAGCGGCCTGCGCTTGGTCAGCACGGTGCCGAGGGCAAAGCCGAAAGCCGCAAGCAACGCGAAGATGATCCCGGGCAGTTTCGCCTGATTGGCAGCGATGCCGTTGCCCCCCATCAGCACCACCAGCCCTGCGATCGCCATGGCCATCGCGATCAGACGGCGCAGTGTCAGGCGCTCGCCGAGAATCGGCCAGGCGAAGGCGGCGGTCCACACCGGCATGGTGGCGCCGATCACCGCGGTCTCGCCCGCAGGCAGATAGACCAGCGCGAGGCCGATGAACGCCATCCAGCAGGTCACGTTCAGCGCCGAGAACAGCACCAGCCGTGGCCAGCGATCGCGCGGAACCCGCAGCGGAACGCCCTGAACGAACGCCAGCACCGCCAGCAGCACCGCACCGACGGCGCCCGGCACGCCGCGCATCGCCAGCGGCGGCAGGTCATGCAGCAGATATTTTCCGACCGGCCAGTTGATGCCCCAGGCCAACGACGTCGCCATCAGCATGGCGTAGCCCACGAGGCGGGTCTGGCGCAGGCTGGTGGCCTGCTCCTCCGTCGACGGTTCGCCTCCGATGTCGGGCCGCGTGCGACTGTCCACAGCTTCGGTCCTTCGACTCACTTATCCACGCCATGTGGATGACGGGGAGAAAGACCATGTGAGCCACCTGCGATCCACCCGAAATCGGCAGAATGCGTGCATGGCAAAGGCGCGTGCGGCGGACAGCTCGTCCGAGGGTCTGCAAAAGGAAAAATTCAGCCTTCCGAATCCGTGAGGACTCACTGATACTTCCCGCACCGCAGATGCTTCCGGCGACGGCCCCTTCCGCTGGACATCGGCATTTTCCACCATATTTAGTGTTTGATTCAGATTTCGACACTAATCCTTGACGGGCCGGACGGAGTCGGCCTAGCTTCGGGACCGTCAGGCGCGGGGGTTCGAAGTCCCGCCGGACACCTCCCGAATAGGGTCGAACGAACAGCTCCGTCAGGCCGGACACGGTCTCGGGCCGCGGGTTTGTCTGTCCGTTTTCGGAGCCGAGATCGAAAAGGCGAAACCGCGGCGGACCGCGGCGCAAATGGCGAAATCGGGGCATGCGGGCTGGGCGGTTTCTTGAGCGGTTTTGGGGACCGCTGCCGGCCAGTCGGAGTTAACAGGCCGAGGCAACCGGACCGGAAACGGGACGCGCCGACGGCGTGAAGGGCCGCGGACGGACCAGTTCGCGAATGTGACATCTTTGGCCGCCGTCAGGGACGGACGCGCCGGCAAACGAAATGAGACGGGGGACCACCATGCGAATCGAACGCCGCACCACCACAGCCGACCAGTCGCCCTACGCCGGGATCGACTTCCGGCTGACCACGAGCGAGATTCGCAATCCGGACGGCTCGGTGGTGTTCCGGCTGGAGAACGTCGAGGTCCCCGAGTTCTGGTCGCAGGTCGCCTCCGACGTGCTGGCGCAGAAATACTTCCGCAAAGCGGGCGTGGCCGCGCGGCTGAAGAAGGTCGAGGAAGAAAGCGTGCCGTCGTGGCTGTGGCGCTCGGTGCCGGACACCGAGGCGCTGGCCGCCCTGCCCGAGGCCGAGCGCATCGGCGGCGAGCATTCCGCCAAGCAGGTGTTCCACCGCCTCGCCGGCTGCTGGACCTACTGGGGCTGGAAGGGCGGCTACTTCACCAGCGAGGACGACGCGCGCGCGTTCTACGACGAACTGCGCTGCATGCTCGCCAAGCAGATGGTGGCGCCAAACTCGCCGCAATGGTTCAACACCGGACTGCACTGGGCCTACGGCATCGACGGCCCCGGCCAGGGCCACTTCTACGTGGACTGGAAAACCGGCAAGCTGACCAAATCGAAATCGTCCTACGAGCATCCGCAGCCGCACGCCTGCTTCATCCAGGGCGTGGAGGACGACCTCGTCAACGAGGGCGGCATCATGGACCTGTGGGTGCGCGAGGCGCGCCTGTTCAAATACGGCTCCGGCACCGGCTCCAACTTCTCGCGCCTGCGCGGCGAAGGTGAGCGGCTGTCCGGCGGCGGCCGCTCCTCGGGCCTGATGAGTTTCCTCAAGATCGGCGACCGCGCGGCCGGCGCCATCAAGAGCGGCGGCACCACGCGCCGCGCGGCGAAGATGGTCGTCGTCGATGCCGACCACCCCGATATCGAAACCTATATCGACTGGAAGGTGAAGGAGGAGCAGAAGGTCGCGGCCCTCGTGACTGGCTCCAAGATCAACCAGAAGCACCTCAAGGCCATCATGAAGGCCTGCGTGAACTGCGAAGGCAGTGGCGACGATTGCTTCGACCCCGAGAAGAACCCTGCCCTGCGCCGTGAGATCAAATTCGCGCGCCGCGCGCTGGTGCAGGACAACCTCATCAAGCGGGTGATGCAGTTCGCCAAGCAGGGCTACACCGACATCTCGTTCGACACCTACGACACCGACTGGGATTCGGAAGCCTATCTCACCGTCGCCGGCCAGAACTCCAACAACTCGGTGTCGCTCAAGGACGACTTCCTGCGCGCGGTGGAAACCGACGGCACCTGGGACCTGATCGGCCGCACCAACAAGAAGGTGACCAAGACGCTGAAGGCGCGCGATCTGTGGGAGAAGATCGGCTACGCCGCATGGGCCTCCGCCGACCCCGGCCTGCACTTCAACACCACCATGAACGACTGGCACACCTGCAAAGCCAGCGGCGACATCCGCGCGTCCAACCCGTGCTCGGAATACATGTTCCTCGACGACACGGCGTGCAACCTCGCCTCCGCCAACCTGCTGACGTTCTACGACACCAAGACCCGCCGCTTCGACGCCGACGGCTATGAGCACCTGTGCCGGCTGTGGACCGTCGTGCTCGAGATCTCGGTGATGATGGCGCAGTTTCCGTCGAAGGCGATCGCCGAGCTGTCCTACGAATTCCGCACGCTCGGCCTCGGCTATGCCAACATCGGCGGCCTCTTGATGACCATGGGCCTCGCCTACGACTCCAAGGAGGGCCGCGCACTGTGCGGCGCCCTCTCCGCCATCATGACCGGCACCAGCTACGCCACCTCCGCGGAAATGGCGAAGGAACTCGGCGCCTTCCCCGGCTACAAGAAGAACGCAGCCCACATGCTGCGCGTGATCCGCAACCATCGCCGCGCCGCGGACGGCCACACCTCGGGCTATGAGGCGCTGGCGGTCAACCCCGTGCCGCTCGACCACGCGAACTGCCCGCAGGGCGACCTCGTCGCCCGTGCCCGCGCCGCGTGGGACCGCGCGCTCGACCTCGGCGAACAGCACGGCTATCGCAACGCGCAGACCACCGTGGTCGCCCCCACCGGCACCATCGGCCTGGTGATGGACTGCGACACCACCGGCATCGAGCCCGACTTCGCGCTGGTGAAATTCAAGAAGCTCGCCGGCGGCGGCTACTGGAAGATCATCAACCGCGCCGTGCCGGAAGCGCTGCGCGCCCTCGGCTATCCCGAGAGCGAGATCGCCGAGATGGAGGCTTACGCCGTCGGCCACGGCTCGCTCGGACAGGCCCCCGGCGTCAACCGCTCGACGCTGAAAGCCAAGGGCTTCACCGACGAGGCGCTCGACAAGGTCGAGAAGCAGTTGCCCACCGCCTTCGACATCAAGTTCGCGTTCAACAAGTGGACGCTGGGCGAGGACTTCATCCGCGACACGCTCAAGATCGACGCCGAGGCGATCAACGCCCCCGGCTTCGACCTGCTCACCGCGCTCGGCTTCACCAGGCGCGAGATCGAGGCCGCCAACGTGCACATCTGCGGCGCGATGACGGTGGAAGGCGCGCCGCACCTCAAGCCCGAGCACTACGCGGTGTTCGACTGCGCCAACCCGTGCGGCAAGATCGGCAAGCGCTATCTCTCGGTGGAAAGCCACATCCGCATGATGGCGGCGTCGCAGCCCTTCATCTCGGGCGCGATCAGCAAGACCATCAACATGCCGAACGACGCCACGGTGGAGGACTGCAAGGCCGCCTACCTGCTGTCGTGGAAGCTCGCGCTCAAGGCCAACGCGCTCTATCGCGACGGCTCCAAGCTGAGCCAGCCGCTGAACGCGCAGCTCATCAGCGACGACGAGGACGAGGACGACGCCATCGAGGCGTTCCACGACAAGCCAATGGCCGCGCGCACCGCGGCGCTGGCCGAGCGCGTGATCGAAAAAGTGGTGGAGCGCATCACCGTGATCCGCGAGCGCGAGCGCATGCCGGACCGCCGCAAGGGCTACACCCAGAAGGCGGTGGTCGGCGGCCACAAGGTCTATCTGCGCACCGGCGAATACGATGACGGCCGCCTCGGCGAGATCTTCATCGACATGCACAAGGAAGGCGCGGCGCTGCGCTCCTTCATCAACAACTTCGCCATCGCCGTCTCCCTCGGCCTGCAATACGGCGTGCCGCTGGAGGAATATGTCGACGCCTTCACCTTCACCCGCTTCGAGCCGGCCGGCCCGGTGCAGGGCAACGACTCGATCAAGTTCGCGACCTCGATCCTCGATTACGTGTTCCGCGAACTGGCGGTGAGCTACCTGTCGCGCTTCGACCTCGGCCACGTCGATCCGAGCGACATGGGCTTCGACGCGCTCGGCAAGGGCGTCGAGGAAGGCAAGGCCCCCGAGCCGCAGGGCGCGACCAAGTATCTGTCGAAGGGCCTCACCCGCTCGCGCACCGACAACCTCGTGGTGATGCGCGGCGGCGCCAGCCACGACGGCGGCGCGTCGGCGGCCTCTCCCGGTGGCGGCGCGAGTGTCGTCACCGCGCTGTCCTCCTCCCATGTGGGCGACAGCGTCGAGGGCGCGGCCGCGCTCAGGGTCGCCGAGCCCGCGCGCGATCTGTCGCCGACGGAAAAGCTGGAAGCGCAGCAGTGGAGCAAGGCGGGTTCAGCGGCGGCGGCCGCGCCGTCCAAGGCCGAGCGCCGCGCCGAAGCCAAGGCGCGCGGCTACGAGGGCGACATGTGCACGGAATGCAGCAACTTCACGCTGGTGCGCAATGGCACGTGCATGAAGTGCGATACGTGTGGCTCAACGACGGGGTGTTCGTAGAGGTAACGCCAGCTCGTCACGGCGGAGGTCTGGATGCCAGTTGTCTTCCGTGACGGCGGCTTGCGATATTACTTCTTTTCCAATGAGGGCTCTCCACCGGAGAGCCCTCATGTGCATATCAAGGGCGGCGGACGAGACGCCAAAATCTGGATCGAACCGCGCATTGAACTTGCAGACAGTTACGGGTTTAATGCATCGGAATTATCGCGTATCCTTAAAATTGTGGAAGCTAATCGCGATCTTATCCTGAAGGCATGGCATGACCATTTCGGCAACCAGCGTTCGATTTGACGATGCAGTGATGTGGGTAGACCTGACGGACGGTCGCACGCTCGGCGTGCCGCTGGCATGGTTTCCCCGCCTGTTGCATGCGACGCCAGCCGAACGCGCCGAGGTTGAAATCAGCCGCGTCGGACTTCATTGGGAAAAAATTGACGAAGATATTTCCGTTGCGGGCCTTCTCGCCGGACGCGGAGACGCAACGCGTTCAACAGAGCATGCCGCTTAAGCAAGCGTAGCGTGGGCCAGACAAACTGCTTCTGCGCCCTGCGGCCTCGCAAAAACGAAAACCACACGCGCCGGCGTCAGCGGTTTCCCTTGATCTTGATCGAGGACTTCCTCACCGATTTCGGCCGCGCGGCGGTTTGCGCGAAGCCGACCAGTCGCATCGCAAGTTGCACGTTGAGGGCGACGATCTGCTCGATGTCGAGCCGGCCGCCGACGCGATACCAGCGCGGCACATGATCGCCGATCGCCAGAATGGCGAAAGTGGTGACCGTGCTGTCCAGCACGCGAAACAGCCCGGCCGCCTGACCTTCCTCGATGGCGCTCTTGAGCAGGTTGAAATAGCGCCGCTGGACCGTGAGCAGTTGCTTGCGCTGGTGAGCCGACACGTGTCGGTTCGGCGCATGTTCGGGCCCGGCGTTCGACAGCAACGCAGACCCCTCGCCCGGATTTCGAATCTGCCACCGGGCAATGGATTCGACCAGCGCGGCGAACCGCTCCGGGATCGGTCCTTCCGTCGACGCGGCCTTGCTGCTCGCCTCCAGTTCGACCAGACCGCGCTGCAGGCAGGCATAATAGAGATCCTGCTTGGTCGCGAAATGATAGTAGATGAACGGCGCGGTGACCTTGAGGCTGTCGGAAATGGCGCGCATCGACGTCCCGTTGAAGCCGCGCGACCGAAACAACTGGCTCGCGGCGACAACTATTTTCTCCCGATGCAGATCGCGCCGATCCTCATCCGCAGTTCTGGCCATGTCGAAAGATACCCGCGCAGACGGATCAGGCCATCCTGACCACTGATCCGGCAAGATACTCGCTTTTCAATTGCCGCTTCAAAATTTTTCCCATCTCGTTGCGCGGCATCGCCTCCACGAAGACGATGGTCCTCGGCTTTTTGTAGCCGGCGATGCGGCTGCGGCAATGATCGATCAGTTCTTCCTTCGATGCGCCCGGCCCGCCCGCCTTGAGCTGAACGAATGCGGCGATGGCCTCGTCGTAGATGTCGTCGGGAATGCCGACCACGGCCACCTCCTCGACCGCCGGATGCGCCTTCAGGCACGATTCGACTTCGTTGGCGTAGACGTTGTAGCCGCCGGTCTTGATCATGTCCTTCTTGCGGTCGACCAGGAACAGAAAGCCGTCGGCGTCGAAATATCCGAGGTCGCCGGTCCGGAACCAGCCGTCGACGAACGCGGCCGACGTCTGCTCCGCGTTGCCGAAATAGCCCTTCAGCACCAGCATCTCGCCCGGGGTGCCGGACCGCAGAAGGATCTCCCCGATCTCGCCCTGCGGCAGCTCCGCGCCGGCGTCGTCGCCGATGCGGATCTCGATGCCGGGGACCGCCAGCCCCACCGACCCCGCCTTGGCCGACTGCATCGCCGGAGGAAGGCTGGTGATCACCCCGGCCTCGGTCGAAGCGAGGATCGAATGCACCTCCAGCGACGGCAGCAGGCGGCACAGACGGTCGCGGATATCGGCGGGAAACGCGCCGCCCATCACCAAGAGCCGGCGCAGCGTCTTGCAGGATTCGCTGCCGCGCTCCAACTCCTCCAGCGCCATCTTGGCGACGGTCGGGACCATGTTCGCCACGGTGACGCGATGCGTTCCGATCGCATCGACCACCGCGCGCGGATCGAACTTCTCGAGCAGCACGAGCGTGCCGCCGAAGCAGAACAGAAAGATCAGTCGCCCCATCGAGGCGCGCGCCGCCAGCGACATCGAGACCAGAAACACATCGGCGCTCGACATCCCCCATAACTGGGATCCGATCAGGCCATGAGAAAAAATCAGATTGTCATGGGTCAGCATCGCGCCTTTCGAGGCGCCGCTCGTCCCGGACGTGTAGCAGATGGCAAACAGGTCGGTCGCTTCAACCGCGGCCGGCCTGCGCCCCCTGTTCGCCGCGATGACGTCGTCATAGACCATGCCGCCGCCATCGCGCGCGAGCACCAGGCAATGTGCGACCGATTGCGCGTAATCGACGGTGCGGCAGTCCTTGACGATCGCAACCGCCGGCTGCGCGCTCAGCAGGATCGGAGCGATCTCGTCCGGCATCAGGCGCGGGGAAACCGGAACGACGATCGCGCCGATCTTCGCCACCGCAGCGAACGCCTCGACGAATTCGATGCCGTTCTCGAGGCAGATCAGAACGCGCGTCCCGGGCGCGACCTGCGCATCCTGCAGCCACGACGCCAGCGCGTCGGAGCGCTCGTCCACCTCGCGAAACGTCCAGGACCTGTCGCCGCAGATCACCGCGGCCCTGTCCGGCGAACGGCGCACCGTCTGTCGAAAGAAGTCACCGATATTCATCGCCACGCCTCGCCTCAAGCGGTGTCCTCGACACCCGTCTTTTCCCAGAAGACCAGTTTGCGATGGGCAAACCGGATGATCTGGGTCGCAATGATCCCCATCGAAGACAGAATGATGACGCACGCGAACATGGTGGCGACATCGAAATTCAGGGCGGACGCGGTGATGACGTTGCCCAGCCCGCGGCGCGACGACACGATCTCGACGACGACCGTTCCGAGAATGGCGAGGATCACGCTGATCTGCAGGCCCGAAAAGATGTGCCCCAGGGCGGAGGGAAGCTTCACGCTGAAAAAGATATCCATCTTCTTCGAGCCGAACACCCGATAGAGCTCGGCAAGGTTGCGGTCATACGACTTCAATCCCGTCACGGTGTTCACGAAGCACGGGAAAAAGCACATCAGCGCCACCATCACGACCTTCGATTCCAGATCGAAGCCGAACCAGACAATGAGAAGCGGCGCCAGCGCGACCTTCGGGATGGATTGAAACCCGATCACGACGGGATAAAACGCGCGCTCCATGATCGAGAATTCCGACATGATCGCCGCCGCGAGAAAGGCGGCCGCGCAGCCGATGGCATACCCCAACGCGATCGCCTGAAACGTCGCCCAGATGTGCGGCCACAGCACGCCCTTGATGAGGCCGTTGTTCAAGGCCACGAGCACGTCGCCGGGAGTCGGAACGAGATAGGCAGGCACCGCGAACCAGGTGATGCTCAGCTTCCACAGGATCAGGATCGCGGCCACGGTGGTCAGCGGCAGCAGCAGATCGACAATGCGTGACATCGTATTCATGCGACCACCTCAATGGACGAACAGCCGGCGCAGCCTGTCGCAAATGCTTGCGAATTCCGGCGTCGCCATGCTGGAAAGGTCACGCGGCCGGGGAATGCGGATCCTTTCCTCATGGATGATGCGCCCCGGACCTGCCGACAGGACAATGACGCGGTCCGCGAGGATCACCGCCTCGGGGATGGAATGGGTGATGAAGAGGACGGACTTCCGACTGGCCTGCCAGATCGATTGAAGTTCGATGGTCATCTGCTCGCGCGTCAGCGCGTCCAGCGCCGCAAACGGCTCGTCCATCAGAAGCAACTGCGGGTCGTGGATGAGGCCGCGCGCAATTCCGACGCGCTGCTGCATCCCGCCGGACAGCTCATAGGGATAGTTCTGCGCGAATTTGCTGAGGCCGACCATCGCCAGCAGGCGATCGGCTTTCTCGTTATCCGAAGACCGATACGACCGCATGACTTTCAGCGGCATGAGGACATTCTCATGCACCGTCTTCCATGGCAGCAGCGTCGGCTGCTGGAACACCATCCCGACATCCCGTCTCGGGCCACTGACGGGCTTGCCATGAAGACGGATATGGCCGGTCGTCGGCGTAAGCAGGCCCGAGGCGAGCTTGAGAAGCGTGGACTTGCCGCAACCGGACGGACCGATGACGGCGACGAATTCGCCGTCATCGCAACGCAACGTCAGAGGCCCCAGAGCCTGATGCAGCCCGCGCCTTGTCCTGTAGGTGAGCGTAATATCTTCAAAGCTCAGCCCCGGAGCCGACGCGGATGAGGCCGCCTTGTCCGTCGCGACATCAGGGGACATAGGCGTTCGCTTTCTTCTCGACCTCACCGAGATCGAACTTGTTGAACTCGTCGACGAACTGATTGGTATAGAGAGACTTCAGATCGATGTTGGCATCGGGCGCGATCTGGCCGCCCTCTTTCAGGGCAGCGATCGTGGCGATCCAGTCATGGTCGGAGAAGCTTCCCATTTTCTTCGGCTGGCCCGGAGCAAAATAGGTCAGGTTCGCCATCCGCGGCTTGAGGATATTGCTCTCGCGCACCAGAGCGGCGGCCTCGTTGCTGGCCGGCTTCTGCGCGGGATAGAGCTTCCAGTAAGCCTTGACGCAATTTTCCACATTGGCCGCGCACGCCAGCGTGCCCTTCGTCATCGCCCGGCCGAAGCGCGCAATGAGGTCCGGCCGCTCCTTGATCATCTTGTCCGTCACCGGGAAGCCGTGGCTGGACATCCCCCTGAATTCCGGCGGAAATTCGAGACGCCGGATCGGGGTTCCCATCTGCTCAAGCGCAGCGTTCATCGTATCGAACAGATTCAAGGCATCGATCTTGCCATGCTTGAGCGCTTCGAACGCCGGCACGCCGGTGCTGACGCCGACCAGGGTCACCGTCGAAGGATCGACGCCACTGGCCTTGAGGATCGCCTTGGTGGTGGGCACATTGCCCCACTGCAGGCCGCCGACGCCGATGGTCTTTCCGGCGAGATCCTTGATCTGCTTGATCGGGCTGCCGTCGAGAACGGTGATCTCCCAGATCGAATTGCGCATGTAGTTATAGACGAACTTGAAGGGGAAGTTCGGCTTGCCCGGCTGACGCGAGATCGGCAGCGGCTCCAGCGAGCTGTAGGCCGAGAAGATCGCCCCCGACATCAATTGCGGAATGATCGTGCCGGATCCCTGCAAGACGACGACCTCCGGCTCGATATTCTCCGCCTTGAAGAATCCGAGCTCCATGGCGAAGGCCATGGGGGCGAGACCCGAATTGATCGCCGAGGGCCATGCGAACACCAGCTTTTCCGGCGCGGCATGCGCTGGCGATGCAATCATGGCCATCAGGCCGGCGGCGATCGTCCAATCGCGAATTCTGGCAAGCATGTGACGGCTCCTCCTTGATGATGATTTTGATTGTTCTTATTATAGGAACGTTGTTCCTCTTTTAGCGTACAACATTCCACCTTGAGGTCAACAATCTTCTCCCCTCGCGGGGCCTCGATGAATCCCGCCGCGACAACCGCGCCGCGCCGGGTTCGCAAATCGAACCTGCCAATGCGGGCGATGCCGCACTGCCGGTTCGCAGGCGCGTCGTCTTCACGCGAGAAGCCGACGCCAGCTTGCAAGACAGCGAATGCCGGCGCATTCCCTCCGCAGACAACACGCCGGCAGCCGCCATCAATCGGCAGCGATCAGACGGGACTCTCCGGCTCGAACTGAAGCAGATGGGTCCCATCGGCGAGAGGTTCCCAAAACGGCTTCACCCGCATTCCGATCTTGATTGCATCAATCGGGCAATTCACGACATTCGTCATGAACAACACGCCGGCATCGAGCTGAACCGTCGCGATGAGATAGGGCTCATGTCCCCGGAACGCCTCCGGTCCGCGCCGGGTGATGGTGTAGGCGTAAACCTCACCCCGGCCATCGACCTCGCGCCACTCGAGGTTGCGTCGCCCGGTATGCACGCTGACGGGTCGCGGATAGTGCTGATACTTCTTCGATCTCGGGCAATACTGGAGGACCAGGCGCTTGTCGCGCGTGGCGTCCCAGTACGGCTTGGTGAAGTTCATGGGAAACGGCTGAGGTCTTTTCAATTCACTTTTCTGCGTCATGGTTTCCTCTCAGGCATCCGGGGCCAGGATCATCACCGCACTGGTTCCCCAGTTGCGCGCATAAGGAATCCATCCGATCCCGGTGATCATCGCGTTCTTCGGATGGGGCACCTGGCGGCCGCCGCCCTCGCCGAACAGCTGCCTGACGCCCTCGATCAGATTGGTGCTTCCGCCGGCGAGGCCGATCTGCCCGGCCGAAATCTGTCCGCCGCCGGTGTTGAGCGGCAGATCTCCCGTGAACGTGAGATCCGTGTCGAGGATGTAATCCGCCCCCTGCCCGCGCTTGCAGAAACCGAGCATCTCGAACTGGATCAACATCGCGATGAGAAAGTCATCGTAAGGCTGGATCATCGAGATCTGATCGTGCTTCAGCCCCGCCGCCTTCATGGCCTTGGCGCCGGCGATGGCATGGCCGCTTTCGGTGATGTCGGGGAGATTCTCCGAAACATTGAAGTTGGTCCGCTCGCCATATCCCAACGGAACCGCGAACTTGGAAAACTGCCGGCGCTTCGCCTCCTTCCGGCTCGTCACGATCAGCCCGGTGGCGCCGTCGCAGGTCATCACGCTATCGAGCAGGCGGATCGGCTCCGAGATCATCCGCGAATTCAGATAGTCATCGACCGTGATCTCCTTGCGGAGCTTTTCGCACGCATTCGGGTTCAGAACGGAATGCTTGCGCTGGGTTACGGCGAGCTTCGCCAGCGCCTCGTATTTCAGGCCGAAGCGGTGTTCGTAGCGGGTCGTGATCAGGCCGAAGCTGCCGGGCGGCCCCATCAAGCCGTAAGGATGGGTCCATTCCGGCCGGAACGCGGTGATGCGCGAGTTGTTCTCACTGGCCCAGCAATCCGCGAACAGCAGAAAGACCGTGGTGCACAGCCCGGCGTCAATGGCCGCCGCCGCGCGCGCGATCGCGCCGATCGGCGAGCATCCGCCGATGTCAATCGTCTCGCAATAATCCAGCTCCAGCCCGAGATAGTCGGAGGTCAGTTGCGACCAGAACGGATTCGACGCGCCCGTCATCGACGGGCTCATGATGAGACCATCGATCTCCTTCTTGTCGTAACCCGTCCTGGCAAGGAGATCGTCCAGTATCTCGCCGGAGAAATCCCAGACATGCCGATCGCTCTTCTCAACGATCTTCGTCTCGGCAAATGCAACGACAGCCGCGTCCTTGAGAGCCATGCTTCGATCCTTTCGTCTCTATTCTTATAACAATCGTTATAAGAATGGTCAAATCAACAAACTGGGAAGGACACCCCTCCTGTCCGCGTGAAAATGTGAACGTGTTGCACTCCGCGATCGGGCTCGAATCCGCCGCGCGATCAATCCAGGCTGATCATTCGCCGCACCCGGTCACACAACACCTCCGGGCGCCAGCAAAACCGGCCTGTTCCTTAAGACAGTCTCCCTTCAAGGCGGCTCACGACCGACGCGATTTCCCGCATTTACCAATCGCAACAGCGCCCTTGTTATTGGCGAAATATAGCGTCACGATCCGCCGGACGCAAATGAAATTTCAATATTCGGAACGATGTTCCTTATATCGGAACGATTGAGGGTGGACGGCGATGACCCGGACGGAAATGGACAGCCTTGGAGAAGTCGAGATCAGCGCGGATCGCTATTGGGGCGCGCAGACCGAGCGCGCCCTGGACAATTTCCGGATCTCCGAAATCCCGACGGAGAAATTTCCCGACCTGATCGTCGCCCTGGCGATGGTCAAGCGGGCCGCCGCCTTCGCAAACCACACCCTCGGCCTGCTGCAGGCCCACAAATGGCAGGCCATCGCCTTCGCCTGCGATCAATTGATCGCGGGCCGCTATCACGACCAGTTCAGGCTGGATATGATTCAGGGCGGCGCAGGCACGTCACTCAACATGAACGCCAACGAGGTCATCGCCAATATCGCCATCGAGAAGCTCGGTGCATCGAAGGGCGATTATGCGGTGATCCACCCGAACGACGACGTCAACCGCTCGCAATCCACCAACGATGTCTATCCGACCAGCACGCGGCTGGCGATCCTCGCTGCCTATGCCCGGCTCCAGCACGAACTGACCCTTCTGATCGAGGCGTTCGGCGAGAAGTCGCTGGAATTCCGCGACGTGATGAAGCTTGGGCGCACCCAGTTGCAGGACGCCGTGCCCATGACCCTCGGACAGGAATTCGGCGCTTTCGCCACGGTGCTGACCGAGGATCTGGCCCGCGGCA
This sequence comes from Bradyrhizobiaceae bacterium, assembly GCA_020544565.1. GTDB lineage: Bacteria > Pseudomonadota > Alphaproteobacteria > Rhizobiales > Xanthobacteraceae > Afipia. The sequence continues at coordinate 962,463 of CP078014.1, read as the reverse complement.
GCGAAACCAGCCGCCTGCTTCAGGAAGTCAACCTCGGCGGAACGGCGATCGGCACGGGCCTGAATGCGCCGCACGATTATCAAAAGATCGCCATTCATGAATTGAGCCGGCTGTGCAGGCTGCCGCTCAGAGGCGCGGACGATCTGATCGAGGCGAGCTGGGATACCGGCGCGCTGGTGTCGATGTCCGGCATGATCAAGCGCACCGCGATCAAGCTTTCGAAAATCGCCAGCGACCTCCGCCTGCTGTCCAGCGGCCCCCGCGGCGGCCTCGGCGAAATCCATCTTCCGGAGCGCCAGCCGGGCTCATCGATCATGCCCGGCAAGGTCAACCCCGTGATTCCGGAGGTCGTCAATCAGGCCTGTTATGAAATCATCGGCAACGACATGACGGTCAGCATGGCGTCGGAGGCGGCGCAGTTGCAGTTGAACGCGATGGAGCCGGTGATGGTCTACAATATCCTGTCCTCGATCCGGATCCTGTCGAACAGCATCGTCACGTTCCGCGAACGTTGCGTCCGCGGCATCACAGCCGCGCCGGCGCGCTGCGAGGAGCATCTCGAACGGAGCGTCAGTATGGCGACCGCGCTCGTGCCCGCCGTCGGCTACGACCTGAGCGCCAAACTGGCGAAGGATGCGCTCGCGTCCGGCGTCTCGCTGAAGGCCCTCGCCAAGGAAAGGTTCAGCGGCTTTGACATCGACAGCCTGCTGAACCTGCGACGCATGACGTAGGGCATTGTCGCGCGAAGGGGACACCGGCCTTCGCCGGCCATAGCCGCCTTCGGTCGGCGTCGGCCGGCTCGCGTGAAGAACATGCGACCAAACAGAAACCCGAGGGCCTCCGCCTTGAGTCCATCAAAGTGGGACAGGCTCTCGTGTCGCCTTCACTAGCCGGGAGCGCCGAGGCGCCGCGATGCCCGGGCCGCCGCGTCCCTCACCATCAGACACAGCTCGTTGATGGTCTTCGCGCTCAGTTTCTGCCGGGGAACGGCGCCGCTCAGCGCGGCGATCGTCTGCCCGCTGGCGTTCCGGATCGGCGCGCCGACAGCGAAGACGTTCTCGATATTCTCTTCATCGGAAATCGAGTATCCGAGCCGCCGGCACTCCTTGACGTCCTTGAGGATCGCGGCGAGAGATCGCTTGGTCTTCTTGGTCAGTTGCTTGTAGGGCGGAGGCCCGAGCAGACGCGCGATCTCGTCGTCCGTCCTTGCCGCAAGAAGCGCCTTTCCCAGCGCGGTGGAGTGCAGATAGGTCCGTGAACCGGGCGCGTTGGTGATCGCGATCACGCCGCCGCTCTGAACGGTCGCGAGATAAACCACGGAGCGATCGCGCAGCACGCCGACGAAGCTGTTGACCTGCTTCTCATTCGCCAGGAAATAGAGCTCCTCCGAGGTCGCGGCGTTCAGGTCGATATTCGACAAGAACGCGGAGCCGACCTGAAACGCCTTGTAGCCGATCTTCCACTTGGAGGATTCCGCGGTCTTCTCCACGAACCCCGCTCCCGCGAGCGCATTCACCAGCCGCTGGGCGATACTGGGAGCGACACCGAGATTGCGCGCGATGTCCCTGACGCCCATCTCGCCCTTCTGCCCGAGCAGCTCGAGCACGCACAATGCACGGGAAACGGTCTGGCTCCCCGCTCCGGTTCTGACTTCGTCCATCTGCCTGATGCCCCCGGCCACACTTGTGCGAGTCGCGATCGAATTGTACAGCCCCTGCCCGGGCCGCCAGCCATCATCTATGCCGGCGTCCCTGCCGGCATCGCCGCGGAGCCCTCCGCCGCGAAAGGCGCCCCCGGCGCACATCGCCTGAAGCCGCACAGCGGATCCAGCCGCAACCGGCCATGTTCCTATATATAACAACCTGTTCCGATTATCAACTCGGGCCTGATTGACCCGACAGGCGCTGCGCCGGCGCTCATGCCGACGCGGCCCCCTTGAGGCGCGTGGCGCGCTCCTGCCACAGGCGGTAGTCGTCCGGCTCGTCGACATCGAACGCCAGATCATCGTCCCAGATCACGGCCGGGCTGAAGCCGAGGCGCTCCGCGGCGGCACGATGCGCCGTGAAGCTGTTTGCCCCGTAGCAGAAGGAGAAATCACCGAGCGCGGCGCGGCTGAGGCGCAGCACGTTGGTGCCGTGACGGTCGCGGTCCGGAACGATGACCACATCGCCGGCCGCATCCATCACGCTCCTCAGGGACGGCTCACGGGCGCACGGCAAATCGATCGGCAGGATGACGACGCTCGCGACGGCCGCGTCTGCGATCAACCCCGTTCGCGCCCCCCGCAACGCCGCGTTCAGGCCGCCGCCCTCGTCGGCGATGGTCGGAATGCCGAAGCCGCGGGCGACCTCGCGCGCATCCGCATCGGAGGTGAGCAGCCTCACTCCGGGCGCGCCAACCATGGCCGCGGCCAATGCCAGCGTGCGACGGAGAAACATTTCGCACAGCGACCGTCTGGCGGCGGCGTCAAGCCCGGGTGACAACCGCGACTTGCCGCGGCTCAGGTCCTTGCATGGCACGAGGATGGTCGTCATCGACCGCGATCTTTCCACGAACGACCGGCCAGAACAACGATCCTCACATCGAGGTACGCCAACAACCGGATTACTCCGTCGGAAGCCCCGTGATGCGAATGCCGGAATCGGGAATCTTGTAGAGCCTGTTGATCGATATCAGGACAGATGTGAGGCTTTCGGCAACGACGGAGTTGGCGAGGACGCCGACATCGATCCCGCGCAGGCCGGCATGGCGGGCCAGCTCGATCCCGATCGCGCGTGCATCCTTGTCGTCCGAGGCGACGAGCACATCGCAGTCGATTTCGTAATCCAGATTCTTCAGCTTGTGAGCCGAGACGTTCTGGAACGCGGACACGACCCACACCTGATCGCCGAGCATACGCTGCACCGCGACGACGCATGAATCGGACTCAGGCAATTGCACCGTCCCGACCTTGGGAGGAACGAGCGGGACCGTCACATCGATCAGAATCTTGCCCTGCAGCGCCGCTTTCAATCCTGCGACGGTCGGCTGCTGGGCCGCGAACGGCACGGTGAGCACGACGATATCGGCGGCCGCCGCGCCCTGCGCGCTCTCCGTGCCGGAGACGAGGTCCGCGCCGAGCCGGGCGTTGAGTTCGGCCGCAGCCGCCTGCGCTTTTGCGACGTCGCGCGATCCGATCATCACCCGATGACCGTATCTGGCCCAGCGAAGGGCGAGCCCGCCCCCCTCCGCGCCCGTCCCGCCCACGACACATATGGAGTACGTCTTCGAATTCATGCCACCCTCGGGCTCTCAGTGTTGAAGTTGAATGCTGTCGTTCGATTTGCGTCGGCCGCTGAACGGCGTCAGCACGAGATCGGACAGGGCCGGCGCATTGAGGCTTGCAGTCCGGCGCTCGGCCGGCGCGGGCCGGTAGAGCGTCGTGCGTTGCTGCGGACGGCGCATCGCGCGCCCGATGATCGCCTCCATCTGCCGCGGAGCCAGCTCCTGCCCGTGAAGCGTCCCGGCAGCCCGCGAAATGCTCTCGTTCATCAGCGTGCCGCCGAGATCATTGACGCCGCCGTGAAGCAGCTGCGAGACGCCGTCTTCGCCGAGCTTCACCCACGACGCCTGGATGTTGGTGATCAGCGGATGTAGCACCAGCCGCGCCACCGCATGCATCAGCCTCACCTCACGCCACGTCGGCCCCATCCGCGCCTGCCCACGCAGGGACATCGGCGCTTCCATATGGACGAACGGCAGCGGCACGAACTCGGTGAAGCCGCCGGTGCGCTCCTGCAGGTCGCGCAGATGCAGCAGATGTTGCGCCCAGCTCGCAGGTGTTTCGACATGGCCGAACATGATGGTCGCGGTGGTCGGCAGACCGGCCTCATGGGCCGCCGCGATCACAGCGAGCCATTCCGCCGTGTCGAGCTTGTCCGGACAAATGACATCGCGCACCCGATCGTCGAGAATCTCGGCGGCGGTGCCCGGCAGCGACCCCAATCCCGCATCGCGCAGCATTCCGAGAAAGCGCGGCACGGAGATGCCCAGCGTCGCCGCGCCCTGGGCGATCTCGAGCGGCGAAAAGGCGTGAACGTGAATCCCCGGGACTTCTTCCTTCACGGCGCGCAGGAGGTCGAGATAAGTCTGCCCGGTGTAGTACGGATTGATTCCGCCCTGCATGCAAACTTCCGTTGCGCCGCGCTCCCACGCCTCCCGCGCCCGCCGCGCCACCTCCTCCAGCGACAGGTCGTAGGGCTTGCCCCGCAGTTCGTCGTGGGTCCGGCCCTTGGAAAAGGCGCAGAAGCGGCACTGATAGGTGCAGACGTTGGTGTAATTGATGTTGCGGTTGACCACGTAACGCACGGTATCGCCGCTGGCTTGCGCCCTCAGCTCGTCGGCGGCGGCGCAGATGGCATCGACATCGCCCGCGCGCGCCGCGAAAAGAATTCCGATCTCGCTCTCGGAGAGGCGATGCCCCGCCATCGCTTGCGCAAGCAGCGCGTCGACCCTGCGATCCGATCGCGCCGCGGGCGCGACCGGCGGGATGGCGGCCAGCGAGCCCGGAGACCAGTCGTCATCGCGCGCGAGACCTTCGCTGTCCGCCGCCTTCAGCACCGCCGGCACCAACTTCTGATCGATCCATTGCGAGGAGTCGCGGACGTAATGCGGGTAGACCGCGAGCCTCTGCGCCAGCGCAAGGCCGGCCGCGGCCGTGGCGGATTCGAGCTTGGCAAGATCCGGCCACGGCGCCTCGGGATTCACATGGTCGGCGGTGACCGGCGAAACGCCGCCCCAGTCGTTGATGCCCGCTTCGAGCAGCCGCGGGAAATCGTCATAACTCAGGTTCGGCGGCACCTGAATGTTCATTTCGCTGCCGAAGATCAGCCGCGCGACGGATGCGGTCCACAGCAGGTCATCGACGTTGGGCTCGGAATGCGTGGCGAAGCGTGTGTCGGATTTCGCCCTGAAGTTCTGGACGATGATTTCCTGGATATGACCGTAACGCCGGTGCAGCGTTCTCAAGGCGAGCAACGACTGAATCCGCTCCAGTCTGGTTTCGCCGATCCCGATCAATATCCCGCTGGTGAACGGAATCCGCTGCCGCCCCGCCGCCTCGATCATGTCAAGGCGCACGCGCGGGAGTTTGTCGGGAGAGCCGAAGTGCGCCCCGCCCCGGGCGCACAGCCGGTCCGACACCGTTTCCAGCATGATGCCCTGCGAGACGCTGACCTGCCGCAGCCGCGCGATCTCACTCTCGCTCATGACGCCGGCGTTGACATGGGGCAGCAGGGTCGTTTCTCGAAGCACCAGTGCGCAGACGTGTTCGAGATAATCGACCGTGGTCGCGAAGCCGCGCTCGTCCAGAAATTGCCGGGCCGCGCTGTAGCGCAACTCCGGCTTGTCGCCCAGCGTGAACAGCGCTTCGCGACAGCCCGCCTTCTCGCCGGCGCGGGCGATGGCCAGAACGTCGTCCGGCAGAAGGTACGGAGACCGCACCTGCTTCGGGGTCTTGGTGAAAGTGCAGTAGGCGCAGGTGTCACGGCATAGATGCGTCAGCGGGATGAACACCTTGCGCGAATAGGTGATGCCCCCTCCGAACCCGGCACGGCAAAGCGTAGCGGCGTCACCGGCAAGACTGTCAAGCGGCCTCGCCTCGAACGCACGCAGCAACTCCTCGGATTCGGCAACGCAGAACAGGTCCATCGAACGCGCCTATGCCTTCACGACATCGCCAAGACGCACATAGTTGCGACCGCCAATTCTGGCGATGGGAGAATACGCCTTGGGATCTATCTTGCAGTCCGAGGTGAGCCCGGACTGGATGTGCATCGCGACCACCTTCCCCACCACGAAGTGATTGGGCGCATCGCCGAAATTGACGATCTGTTCCAGCACGCATTCGAACTGGATCTTGGACCCCGCCAGCCGCGGCGTTTCGATGCGCGTCGAGGCGATGGTCTTGAATCCCAACAGATCGACCTCGCTGACGTCCGCAGGGTGATCGTCGCTCGCCTGCTGAACGACGCTCTCCCATCCCTCCGGAACCATGTTGATGACGAACTCCCGCGAGGCTTTGACGTTGACCAGCGTGTCTTTCGGGTGAGACCCGGTCGGCCTCGGCCCGACCGAGAAGCCGAGCAGCCCGGGATCGACGGCCAGAATGACGAACTGGCTGAACGGCGCCGCGTTCACCAGCCCGTTCGGACCCAGCGACGTCACGAAGGCGATCGGACGCGGAATGACCGCGCCCGTCAGAATCTTGTAACGCTCTGCCCGCGTCAGCGTGGTGAGATCGAAATAATCGAAGGTCTCGGCGGCCCCGTCCACAGCCGCGCTCACGTGGACACCTTCTTCATCACGTCCGAGGCAAACCATTCGATCTGCTCGTTCATCTCGCTCACGGTGTCGGCCGGGAACATCAGCGCGCTGCAGTGATCGATGCCGATCTTGCGCAGCTTGTCGACTTTCTCGAGGATCACATCGGGAGAGCCGACCAGATTTGCGATCACCTGATGACTCAAATCGCGGCCGGTGTAGGCCAGCGACACGCGATGCGCGACAAGGCCGCTTTCCATGTAGCGCTTTTCGGCCTCCTCCAGCGTTTTGCCGACCGTCACCGAGAATTGCGGCGCAATCTCGATCTCGGACGGGTTGCGCCCCAGCGCTGCGGCGCGCGCCTTCAGATCCTTGATGCGCTGTTCCATTTCGGCCAGCGGCCGCCAGCCGGGCAGCCAGCCCTGCCCGTAACGCGCGGCGCGCTCGATCGCTTCAAGATTGTGGCCGCCGATATAGAGCGGGAAAGGCTGCTTCCGGCTCTTCGGAAACATCTCCACGTCCTTGAACGTGTAGTAGTTTCCCTCATAGCTGCACTTTCCTTCGGTGAAGAGCATTTGCAGGGACTGCAATCCCTCGTCCATCATGTCGCCGCGGCGGGCCTTGGCGGCGCGCGATCCGCCCCAGGCAAGAAACTCCTCGCGATAGGCGCCGAGGCCGACCGCCATGATGAAGCGGCCGTTCGACATCTGGTCGAGGGTAATCGCTTGCTTGGCGAGATAGACCGGATCGCGCATCGGGAGCACGGTCAGCGCCGTTCCCAATTTGAGCGTCTTGGTCGACGCGGCGATCGCCGCAAGCACGACCAGGGGTTCATAGAAATTCGGCGGCTTGCCGGAGAAAAGGTCCCGGACATAATCCTGCGTCGTGATGTGATCATTGCCCCAGACGGAATCGTAACCCAGACGCTCGCAGAGTTGCGCCTGCGCGATAAAGTCTTCCGGCCCCGCGAACGGGATCGGATACATCACACCTTCGAAACCCGTCGACAGACAAACACTGAATTTCATTTTTATTTATCCTCTCAAGCTGAATTCAGAATCTTGGTGATCTGGTCGCCGTCCCGCGCCCCGGCGATGACGATTTCGTCGAGACCGGCGGCGTGGTAGGCCGTCAGCCGCTCCCTCACCTGGGCGCTCGATCCGCTCGCCGCGTGACGCCGCACGATGTCGTCGGTGATCATCGCTTGCGCGCGATCCCAGTCTTCGGCGAGCACGGCCTCGTTGAGCGCAGCCTGATCGAGCACGCTGCCGGCGGCATCCAGGTTCGCCTTGTGATGCGGGCCGCGCAGCAGAATCGCCAGCGTGCGGCGCAGCCGGTCGTTGGCCGCCTTTTCCGTGTCGTCGACGGCGGAGTAGACGAGCGCATGGGTGCGCACCTTCCGCCCCTTCGCGCCGCGATGGACGCTCTCCAGAGTGCGCTCGACGAACGGCACGGACGACCCCGCGCTGATGAGCACGCCATCCGCCTCCGCGCCGGCAAGCTCCAGCATCTGCGGCCCGGACGCCGCCAGCACCAGCGATATCGGCGTCCGTTCGGTGATCAGCCGTCTGTTGTCGATCCGGAATATCTCGCCGTGGATCCGGACGGTCTCACCCGACAGCAGCGCACGAATGAGCTGGAGCGCTTCGCGCATGACCTTCAGCGGTTTCGTGCCATCGAGACCGATCGATTTGAGATCGGCGGGCGCCCCCACGCCGAGACACAATTTGACGCGGCCGGGAAAGTTCTCCGCCAGCGTCGCGGCCGCCATCGCGATCTGCACCGGGTGCAGGGTCAGCGGGCTGACCGCCATGAGGCCGGCGCCGATGCGTCGCGTTTTCGCCAGCATCAGCGTGGCGAGCGCCACCGGATCGCGCAGGAACATATGGTTGGCAATCCAGAACGTCGAAGCTCCCCCGTTTTCGGCGGCGGTGATCTTCTCGTTGAATGCCGGTGGCGCATCGCGCCCGTCGCTCGATATCGAGATGTCAGACAAGGCTTTTCACCGCTTCGAGGATCTTGATGTAACCGGTGCAACGGCAGATGTTGCCGCGCAGGAAGTGACGGATGTCGTCTTCGGAGGGCTTCGGGTTGACCTCCAGCAGCGCCGTCGTGGCCAGCACCATGCCCGGCGTGCAAAATCCGCACTGCATCGCGGCGTGATCGACGAATGCCTGCTGAACGCGGCTGAGCGCGCCGGCATTCTCCACGCCCTCGATCGTCATCACCGAGCGGCCGTCGGCATCGACGGCAAGCGTGGTGCAACTCGAGACCGGCAGGCCGTCGAGGAGCACGGTACAGGCGCCGCAGACCTCGACATCGCAGGAGCGTTTCGTCCCCTTGAGGGACAGCCGGTTGCGCAGCACATCGATCAGCAGATCGGACGGCTCGACCGCGAGGCGGCGCTCGACCCCGTTGACCGTCAACGCTATGTCGATCATCTCGACATCAACCATGGCGCGCCTCCCGTGGCTGTCCCGCCGCCTCCAGAACCGCCCGCCGCATCAGCACCGCGGCAAGGTGGCGTTTGTAATCGGCGCTTCCGTGCAGATCGTCATGCGCCGGCAATTCCGCCGCGGCAGTTTCCGAGGCCTGCGGAAGCACGTCCATCAGCGCGTCGGCGGGAACGCCGGCCAGCGCGGCTTCGACCGACGCCGCCTGCAACGGATGATCACCGATGGCGCCGATCCAGATGCGATAGGCCACCGCCCCGTTGCGCCCGATGCAGCCGGCGGCGACGCCTACGGCCGGCCGCTCCAGATGGCCGAAGCTCTTGTAGCAATACGTCTCGTCCGCGCCCGTGACGGGAATGCGGATCTCCGTCAACAGCTCGTCGTCGGCGCGGACGGTCGCAAACTCGCCTTCGATGAACTCGCTGACCGGCACCGACCGCAGACCGTCGGCGCTCCGCAGCGTGACCGTTGCGCCCATCGCCGACAGCAGCGCCGGTGGATCGGCATGGGGCTCGGCGAAACACAGATTGCCGCCCAGGGTGCCGGCGACGCGAACGCGGATATTGGCGATGTTGTTGCTCAGCGCCGCGTAGGACGGCACCGCCCGACGGACGATGGCATCGCTCGCCAGCCGGTGATGGGTCACCAGCGAGCCGACGACGAGCCAGTCGCCCTCGACCTTCAGCACGTTGAGCTCGGGCACCCGCTTGAGATCAATGAGGTGCTCATAGCGCAGAACGCGCGCCTTGAGCGCGAGAAGAAGTTCGGTGCCTCCGGCATAGACCGTCGCGTCGTCGCCATGGCGCGCGAGGATATCGTATACGGAAGCGAGATCCGTCGGCCGGTGATGTTTGAAGCGCGACAGCAACACTAGATCGTCTCCAGCTCGGCGCGAAGGCGCTGCTCGAACACGGCGAAGTTCTCCTCCGCCTTCTTCTTGATGATCGAATAGCCGAGCGAGGCGAGCCGCCCCGCGACCTGCAGATCGGCATCGACACCGAGCTTGCTTCCGCTTGCCCCTTCCGGCGCGAGCTTCACATCGAGGTTGACGGTCAAGGTCGTGCCGGTGAACTTGTCCTTGCCGACGGCGCGCGCGCGGACAAAATCCGGCTCCTTGTAGTCGTCCACGACGATCTCGGCAGGCACTTCGAGTTTGAAAGGGCCGATCTTCTGCTTGAGCACGGCGCGATAGAGCTTGAGCTTCTCCTGCTCCTCGATCTGCTCGCAACCCGGAATACACGCCGCGATCCGCCCGATGTCGACCATCACCAGCCAGACATCGGCCGGTGCGCTCGGAAGGATCGCCTCCATCCTGAAATCCATGCTCAGGTCCTCTTCTTTTCCTGAAGCGCGCGCCACACCCGCTCGGGCGTCAGCGGGAGCTGGCGCACACGGACGCCGAAACCCGACGCAAGCGCATTGGCGATCGCCGGAGCCATCGGCAGAATCGCCCCCTCTCCCATTCCCCGCATGCCGCCGGGACCGGGGCCGTCAAAGTTCTCGATCAGGACCGTGGTGAAAACGTCGGGGACCTCATCGATGGTCGGGACGTGATAGTCGATCATGGTCGCGTTGATCGGCTGGCCGTCGCTGTAGATCAGTTCCTCGGACAGCGCGTGCCCCATGCCCATGATCGCCGCGCCCTCGTCCTGCCCTTCGGCGCCGGAGCGATTGATCACCCGGCCGATATCGGCGACGCTGACGTAGCGGCGGACGCGAATTTCGCCGGTCTCGGTGTCGACATCGATGCCACACCGCGCCGCGGCGGTTTCCCAGAACAGCGGCGCCTGCGCCAGGCGACCTTCGCGCGACTGCGGCGAGATGCGGCCGATGCCGATGATGTCGCCGCTATCGATACCGTAATAGGCGTGCAGAAGTTCGGCGAACGAGCAATCCCGATCGCCCGCCACAACGCCGCCGTCGCGCAGCTTCACCGTTGCGGGATCGACGCCGAGCACGGTCGCGGCGATCTGCGCAAGCTGGCGTTTGATGTCTTCGGCCGCGTCCTCGATGGCCAGCCCCATCATCAGCGACGACCGGCTCGCCCCCGTGCCCCAGTCGAACGGCGCAATGGCGGTGTCCGGCGTGAGAACGGAGACCGCGGACAGCGGTTGCGCAAGATGCTCCGCCACCATGCGCCGCAGCACCTCGCGGATGCCCTGACCGATCTCGACGCTGTTGCAGATGACCAGCACCGAGCCGTCGATCTTCAGCCGCAGCATCAGTCCGGCGACGGGAAGAATGCCGGGATCCGAGACGCCGAGCGCCGTTCCGTTCGACAAGCGGACGTCCGGATCGGATGCCTCGATGCGGCTCATCGCCTGGGACGCCATCCCCATCGCTTCGGCCATATCGACGTCGATCGGGCGCAGATCCGGGCGGACATGCTCGCCGCGCTTGAGCATATTGCGGTAGCGCAGCTCGACGGGGTCCATGCCGAGCTTGCCGGCGATAATGTCCATCTGGGATTCGATCGCCCACACCGCCTGCGGGCCGCCGATCGATCGAAACGCCGCGCCGGGAACGGTGTTGGTGTAGACCGCCACGCTCTCCAGCCGCAGATTTGGAAAGTGATAAGGCCCGATCGCGCGGTTCGCCGCCTTGATCGCGACTGCCGGGCCGGTGTCGGCGTAAGCGCCGCCGTTCATCAGGACGCGCACGCTCTTGCCGAGAAGCGTCCCGTCGCTGCGCACGGCGGTCTTGACCGTCACATGCGCATTGAGCCGACGCGCCGTCAGCATCGATTCCGAGATGGACAGGCAGACGCGCACCGGACGCTGCGCCTTCAACGCCAGCGCCGCCACCAGCGGATCGATCTTGACCGACGCCTTGCCGCCAAATCCGCCACCGACATAAGGCGAGATGATGCGAATTCGGGCGAGCGGCAGCTTGAAGACGCGGGCGAGTACCTTCTGAACCGCGGTCGGAGACTGGCCGCAACTCCAGACGGTCAGGCCATCCTCGGCGAAGGACGCGATGACGCAATGCGGCTCCATCGCATAGTGAAACACCATCGGAAATTCGAACTCGTCCTCGAAGCAGTGATCCGCTTCGGCGAACGCCTTGTCGACATCTCCGTGTTCGTAGCGATAGTTCTGATAGATATTCGTTCCCGGAACGGGCTTGGCTTCGCCCTTGAAGTAGAAATCCTTCAATGTCGTCAGGTCTTCGTGCAGCAGCGGGGCGTCCTTCGCCAGCGCCGCGTGCGCGTCCGTCACGAACGGCAGCGACTCGTAATCGACCTGAATGAGCTCCAGCGCCTCCTCGGCGGTGCGCTCGTCCACCGCCGCGACCATCGCCACCGGCTCTCCGACATAACGGACCCGGTCGACGGCGATCACCGGCCGGTCTTTCAGAAACAGCCCCCAGTTGGCGTCGAGATTGGCAATGTCCGCACCGGTCAGAACGGTGACCACGCCGGGCATCGCGAGCGCTTCGCTGGCGTCGATGCTCCTGATGCGGCCATGAGGGATCGGGCTCCGCAGGATCTTGCCGTGGAGCATTCCGGGGATCGAGAGGTCCGAAATGAATTCGGCCCGCCCGGTGACTTTTTCGGCGAAATCGCCGCGGGGCGGATCGGAGCGATGGTCCTTCATGCGATGGTCTCCGGCTCGCCCAGCATCCGCTGGCCGCGGATGTATTTATACGCCTGAGTACCGATCACGATCGCCGCGCAAGCCAGCATGGTCGCGGAAATCGGCCGGAAGAACACGATGGACAGACTGCCGTCGCCCATCAGCAGCGATTGCCGCAGCGAGGTGTCCAGAATGTTGGCCAGGATGAAAGCCATGATCAGCGGGCTCGCATCGAGACGCGCCTTGCGCAGGACGTAGCCGACGGCACCGAACACCATCAGCGTCACGACGTCAGTGAAATTGCTCCGCAGGCTGTAGGTGCCGAAGATGGCGATCAGAAGGATCGCCGGGCTGAGGATCCACGACGGAACGCGCAGCAGTTGAACCCAGATGCCGACCAGCGGCAGGTTCAGGATCAGCAGCATGATGTTGCCGACATACATCGACGCGATCACGCCCCAGAACACGTCCGGACTCTTCACCAGCATCAGCGGCCCGGGCTGCACGTTCTGAATGAGCAGGCCCGCGAACAGCACCGCCGTCACCGCATTGCCCGGAATGCCCAGAGTCAGAAGCGGAATGAAGGAAGCGGTCGCCGCGGAATTGTTGGCCGATTCCGGACCGGCCACCCCCGCGATCGCTCCGTGCCCGAACTCCTCCGGCTTCTTCGATATCTTTTTTTCGAGCGTGTAGCTCAGCAGAGAGCCGAGGATCGCGCCGCCCCCCGGGATCAACCCGATGATGAAGCCGATGAAGGAGCCGCGGAAAATCGGGCCTTTCGATTCGTTCCAGTCCTCGCGGCTCGGAAACAGGCGGCCGACCTTGGAGGCGACCAGCGACGACTCCTCTTTCTCGTCGAGGTTATGAAGAATCTCGCCGAGGCCGAAAAGGCCCATCAGCATCGGCACGAGATCGATGCCGTCGCTGATGGCCATGACGCCGAACGTATAGCGCTCCACGCCGGTCACCGTATCGACCCCGACGAGGCCGAGCAGCAGACCGGCGAACACCATGCACATGCCGCGCACCGGCGAGCCGCCCGACAGCGTGGCGCACAGCGCAAGACCGAACAGCGCCAGGGCGAAATACTCCGGCGGGCCGAACGACACCGCGAACTTCGCGAACGCGGGCCCCACCAGCGCCAGCGCGCAGACCGCCAGCGTGCCCGCGATGAACGAGCCGATCGCCGCGATCGCCAGCGCCGGGCCGGCGCGCCCCTTCTTGGCCATCTGGTAGCCGTCGATGCAGGTGATCACGGACGCCGCTTCGCCTGGAACCTTGAGCAGGATCGACGTCGTCGACCCGCCATACATCGCGCCATAGTAGATCGACGCCAGCATGATGATCGCGCCGAGCGGAGAGCCGGCGTGATACGTCACAGGCAAGAGCACCGCGATCGTCGTGACGGGGCCGAGCCCGGGCAGCACGCCGACCAGCGTGCCCAGCACCGACCCGATCAGCGCATAGAGCAGGTTCGCCGGCTCGAGCGACAGCGACAGGCCGTAGAGCAGTTTTTCAAAAGCGTCGATCATGACCAGCCCGGAAACAGCTGCATGGGAACCTTGAGAAGCACGTTGAAGATCACCAGCCCCATAAGCGTGAGACCCGTGCCGCACACCAGGGCGGGCACCCGCCCCTGCCGGTAAAACACCCGGATCCAGATGAACAGCATCACCACGGTGGACAGGACAAAGCCCGCATAGGGCAGCACCCCGGCATACACCAGGCTCAGCGCAATCGCGGCGAGCGGCTCCCGCGTGAAGCCGGTTTCATCAACCGGCAACGGCTCGCGCAGGGTGAGAAGAAGCATCAGCACCAGCAGGCACGACGCCGCGAGGGGAAGAAGGCCGGCCCCCGGGCCGTCGTCCCCCCAGAAGCCGAGGCGGAATGCGCCGACGCCAAAGACCAGCGCCAACATTCCGAGCATCGCGACCGCCAGATATGTCGGCACAATTCTGATCATGATTCTGCTCCGGCCCGGCTACTTGGCCTTTCCGATCTCTTGCAGCAATTGCCCTGCCCGATCGTACTCGCTCTGGACCAGCTTCTTCACTTCCGCGCCGGGAAGGTCGATCGTTTCCATGCGCAGGCGATCCATCGTCTCCAGAAACGCCTTGTCGGACAGCGCCTTGCGGAAGGCCGTCTCAAGCTTGGCGCGAATGGGCTCGGGCATGCCCGCGGGCGCGATGATGGCCTGCACCGACCGCAGCGAGTCGTAGCCCAGTTCCGCGAGCGTCGGCACATCAGGATAGAGTTTCGAGCGCTGCGGCGTGGCGACGGCCAGCAGCCGCACCTGCTTGTCTTCGACGAACGGCGCCCACACCGACGTCTCGGTGACGAAATCCACATGACCGCCCAGCAGCGCCGGCATCGAGGCCGCCGAGCCCTGCTGCGGGATGTGGGTGAACTTCGCCTTCGAGGCGAACTGGATCGCCGCGGTCGTCAGATGCTGCGTAGTGCCGACACCGGCGGTTCCGTACTTGATGGCTCCCGGCCGGGCCTTGCCGTCCTCGACCAGTTCCTTGAACGTCTTCCACGGCGCATCCGCGCGAACGGCAACGCCGATCACGTTGTCGCCATAGTAGCTGACGTAGGAGAACGAGTTGATCGGATCGAATGGAAGCTGCCGGCCCTGCAGCGCGACCAGATAGGCCGTGCTCGACAGCGTGCCGATGGTGTAGCCGTCCGGCTTGGCGCTTGCGAGCGCCGCCATTCCGATGGTCGTGGACGCGCCGGGCTGGTTGACGATGACGATCGGCTGCCCCAGCGAGGCCTCGGCGGCCTTGGCCAGCACGCGCGCGGTCTGGTCGGTGCTGCCGCCGGCCGCCCATGGCACGATCATGGTGATCGGCTTGTCCGGGTATTCCGCCCACACCGGGGCCGACGAAACCATCGCGCCGGCGAAAACAAGCCCCGCCGCCAGAGCCGTCAATTTCGATGCCATGCTAGCTCCTCCCTCTCAATCGTTCGGAAAAATGTGTGACGCTTTCAGGATAGCCGCCGCTTTGGCGAAATCCGAAGGCACGCTGATCAATTCGCCCTGCGTTCTCGCCGTCGCGGCCGGGTCCTTGAGCCCGCTGGCGGTGAGAAGGCTGACAACCGTTTCACCCTTGCCGAGGCGGCCGGTCCGGGCCAGCTGTTCCACGGCCACAAGACCGGCCGCGGAGGACGGCTCGACGTAGAGACCCTCGCGCGCGGCCAGGATCTGCTGCCAGCGCATCATGTCGTCATTGCCGACCGTGATCGCGACGCCTTGCGAGCGGCGCACGATGTCGAGCGCCTGATAGGTCCCCTGCGTCGCGCCGATCGACACGGCGACGGTATCGAACGTCTTCGGCATATCCGCGGGCGCGTCGGAGCCGTTCGCAAGCGCCGCGCCGACCGAGCCATAGACTTCCGCCGCCACCATGCGCGGCATCCGGTCGGTCCACCCGAACGCCATCATGTCTTCGAAGCCGCGCCACATGCCGACGAGGGCGTCGCCGTAACAGACAGGGAGAATGCACCAGTCGGGCACCTTCCAGCCGAGCTGTTCGACGACTTCGTAGGCCAGCGTCTTGTAACCCTCGATGCCGAACGGATTGCTGCCGACCACCGGCCCGAAGAACGGCGAGGTCGGAAACCAGCCGAACTCGCGGACGGCGTGCTCCATGAACCGCCAGCGATCCCGCTTCTCCTCGACCGCCACCACCTGCGCGCCATAGCCGCGCATCTGCGTCACCATCGGGCCGGACGTCCCCTTGAAGGTGAAGACGACACACGGCAGGCCGGCTTTCGCCGCATAGGCGGCGGCCGCCGCGCCCGCATTGCCCGACGAACTCGAAACGATCACCTTCGCCCCGGCCTGCTTCGCCGCGGACACCGCCATGCAGGCCAGCCGATCCTTGAAAGACCAGGTCGGATTGCGGGTCTCATCCTTGGCGAACAGATTTGGCAGCCCAACCGCCTCGCCGGCGCGGCTCAGGCGATGAAGGGGAGATCCTCCCTCGCCGAGACTGACGCCATCCGCCTCCGCGACGGGCAGAACGTCGCCATAGCGCCACAGCCCGCGGCTTGCGCCTTCGGCCGGTTTCGGACGCGGCTTCCTCAGCGAGTCGTCGTAGATCACCGTGAGGTTGCTCCGGACGACCGGCCTGCAGGCGGGGCAGTCGTGCGCGTAGTGATCCGCCGGATAGCGGGCGCCACATCGAATGCACTGCAGACCGAGCACCGCCGCCATCACAGCACCCGAAGTTCCGTGCCGGAGATCATGAAGGAATCGACCCCGTCTTTCGTGACGACGAGCGTGTCTTCGACCTGAAGCCCGGCGAATCCCATTTCGTAATAGGGCGTCTCGACGCAGATCACCATTCCTTCCTCGAACACATCCTTGCTCGACGGCGCGATGTTGGGCGCATCGTAGCCATCGAGACCGATGCCATGACCGACGTGACTGCGCTGGTAGTGCGACAGGCCCTCGCGACGGACGGTTTCAACGGCGGCGTTGAACACATCGGCGGCGCGCACGCCGGGCTTGATCATCGCGATGGCGCGATCGAGGCCGGCGCAGATCGCCTTGTGATAACGCACCATCTTTTCGGGGGGCTCGCCCAGCACGGCGTTGCGGGCAATGTCGGCGCGATAGTGCTGGTAACGACCGCCCACATCGAAGCGGATGACATCGCCGCGGCGCAGGACCCGCTCGGTCGGCTGCACGTTCGTCATCGCGCTCCGCGTGCCGACGCCGATGCAGCCCAGCACCGGAAGCCCGCCCTCCACGATGGTCTTGGTATGGAATGCGCGGGCCAGATCCATTTCCGTCGCGCCTTCGCGGGCGACCGCCAGCGCGGCCGTGATCGACATATCCGCGATCCTGGCCGACTGCCGCAGCCGCGCGATCTCCTCCGGCGTCTTGATGGCGCGCGCGTAGCGAAACACATCGGCGGCCCGCACAAGCGTCGCTTGCGGCAGCATCTCCGCAAGCTTGTCCCAGTATTGCGGCAGGATGCCGATCTCGTCGACGCCGATCCTGGCATTCTGGAGACCGCGCTCCTTGATGACCTTCACCAGCGCGCCGACGGCGTCGCCGCAATCCTCCTCGGCGAGCAGCGCCTCGATGCGCTGGTCCTGCCGATCGAGATCGACCCCCGGCGTCCGGTCGACGATGAACTTGCCGAAGCGCCGGATGTCCTTCACCCACACATCCGCGTCCGCGACCAGATCGATCAGGCCGGTGCTTGCGATCACCGCAGGCTCGCCCCGCCCCGGCCCCGGCGTCAGGACATAAGCCTGAGGTCCGCGCCGGATCCATTGGCTCATCGCCCAGAAACCACTGGCGTAGGTGACGTTTTCCGGCATCGTCGCGACGATTGCATCGAGCGACTCTTGCTTCATTCCCGCGAACAGGCGCTCGGAATTCAACAGCATCTAAACTTCAACTCCCGGTTTCGCTCGGCGCGGCCATCCGCGACGCCGACTCAATGTTCCTATTATCGGAATAACGTTCTGATTATTGTGAGAAGGTAATCGACTATTCCGGCGGAAGTCAAGCGCGGACGCTGCCTCGAATCCGGGCAACGAAATCGAGACCGGCCGCGGCGGCGCTCATGGGGAGAAGATTGATGTGGATATATTCGGCACGAGCCTCCGCGTCGGATGCGCAGGCTACCTCCCGTTCAACGGAGCATGCCGCCGAGGCAATCGCAGCCGGCTTAAGCAAGATTCTGCAAACAGACGCTGCGCCTGCTGCGTTGCAAAGACGAATCTCATGCGACGCGTCAGCCTTGCTGTCTGGAACGCGCCGCACGGAGGCGTATGTTAAAAACAATGAATGGAGGTGCGTCATGCGGCTTCACCTCAACGGCTTCGACGATGACGGCAGCGACCGGTTGCTGAGCCTCACGGCGGTGGTGGCCGTACTCGTGCTGACGGCCGCAGCCATGATCTACATGGGCGTGCTGTATCAGGCGCCGGCGATGACGATGACGCGCCTGCCACTGCCGTCACCGCTTTAAAAGCCGGCGCGGCACGACTTGCCGGGGATGATCCGATCCGAAACGCGGTCCCCGTTTCGGGATCATGCTTTCAATGACGCTTGAAATACTGCACGGCGCGCTCGTGCTTTTCCGCCGCGGCGCGGGACTTGAACGTGCCGAGGTTGCGGCGCTTGCCGGTCTTCGGATCGGTCTTGCGCGAATAGAGGCGGTATTCGCCCGACGGCAACTTGCGGATCATGGCGGCCTCCCGATGTGAACGCAGACAGATTTCAATGCCCGGCGCGCGCCGACGTTCCGGCACTTCTCATAGACCCTGCCTCGGACCGAAAGCGCCGGGCCGCGTCCGCGGTCCGGGGGTCGCCGGCCCGCGCGACTCAGAGAGGCCGCCCGCTGCCTGAATGAAGTTGGCCGGGCAAGTCTTCCCACGCCCGTTCCGTTTCATGTAACATCCGCGTGATCCGGTGGTGCACGTCTGCTGCGTCGCACCATCGGACAACAAGAAAGAAGCGCGGTGCGCCGCGACTTAAGAAAGGAAATGCCGCGATGAATCCCCTTCTCCGCGCGTTCGGAGCCGTCCTCGTCCTCTCCGCCACCACCGCCACCGCCTCGGCCCAGGCTCCGGCCCAGAACTGGCCCACCCGGACGATCCGCATGATCGTGCCCTATACGCCGGGCGGCTACACCGACATGATGGCGCGTCTGGTCTCGGAGAAGATCGCGGCCTCGCTCGGACAGAGCATCGTCATCGAGAACAAGCCCGGCGCCAACGCCGCCATCGGCACCGACGTGGTCGCCAAGGCCGCGCCCGACGGCTACACCTTCGGCACCGTGATCGCGGCGCATTCCGTCAACCCGACGCTCAAGCCGAACCTGCCCTACAACACCGAGAAGGATTTCACCTACGTCTCGCTGATGAGCATCGCGCCGCTGATCCTGATCGCGACGCCGTCGCTGCCCGCCAAGAACATGCAGGAATTCATCGCGCTGGCGAAGGCCAAGCCCGGCCAGCTCAATTTCGCTTCCAGCGGCATCGGCGCGGCGGCGCACCTGACCATGGAAATGCTCAAGAGCCGCGAAGGCATCAGCCTCCAGCACGTCCCCTACAAGGGCACGGCGGGCGCGTTGCAGGACACCGTGGGCGGCCAGATCAACGTCATGTTCGACATCATCGGGCCGCTGATGGAGCAGGTGCGCGCCGGCAACGCGAGGGCGCTCGGCGTCGCTTCCAAGGAGCGCGTGCCGGCGGCGGGCGACACGCCGACCATGATCGAACAGGGCGTGAAGGATTTCACCTCCGGCACCTGGGCCGGCATCGTCGCACCGGCCGGCGTGCCCAAGGAGATCGTCGAGCGCATGGCCGCCGAGACGAAAAAGGCCCTCGCCGATCCCGACCTGAGGAAGAAGCTCGAGCAGCAGGGCATCGTCCCCATGGGCACCACGCCGGAGGAATTCCGCACCTTCGTCAGCGAGGAAATCGCGCGCTGGAGGCAGGTCATCACCGCGGCCAACATCAAGATCGAATAACGCGGCGGCGGCGGATGTGGCGGACGGCGCCACATTCCGACATCTGCCATCGTTTCAAAAAGACATGCCCGGATCACATGATCCGGGCATCATTTATGGCGAGGCGATCTCGGAACATCTTCATACCTGCTTTCGAAGCAGGCTGAAACATTGAAGAAGATCCGGTCCGGCGCGCGGGATCGTCGGCACCGCGCGACGAATACCGCTGTCAGCGATCGTCCGTCGCGAAGCCGACGCTGTTCAGCATGGCGGGCTTGGGGCTTTCGTCCACCAGAAGGCGGAAGACGTCCGGCCGCGCGTAGTGCCCCACGGCGTCGAAGTCGTATTTGCCGCGGGCGATATCATCGAGATCGAGATCGGCGGTGAGAATGCATTCACCGTCGAAATTGGGTCCTGCCAGAATTTCGCCCAGCGGCGAGACGATCAGGCTGCCGCCGCGCATCAGCACGGTGTCAGGCGCGTTGCCCTGGATCGCATCGTAATCGTCCGGAAACGCATCGCGCTTGATGTACTGACAGGCCGACAGCACGAAGCACCGGCCCTCCATGGCGACGTGCCGCATCGTGGCCTGCCAGGTGTCGCGGTCGTCCGCCGTGGGCGCGCAATAAAGCTGGATGTTCTTGGCGTACATCGTCGTGCGTAGCATCGGCATGTAGTTCTCCCAGCAGATCACCGAGCCGATGCGGCCGAGCGGTGTGTCGTAGACCGGCAGGGTCGAGCCGTCGCCATAGCCCCACACCAGCCGCTCCATCGCGGTCGGCATCAGTTTGCGGTGCTTGCCGAGATATCCGCGCTCCGGCGAGAAGAACAGCACCGTGCAATAGAGCGTGCCGCCATCGCGTTCGATCACGCCGATGACGACATGGACCCCGGCGTCGCGCGCCGCCGCCGCGATCTCCGAAACCTCTGGCCCCGGCACGTCGATCGAGCTTGAATGGTAGCGCAGAAAATCGTCGCGGCCCCGCGGCAGGCGGCCGCCGACCCGCGCGCCGAAATCGGCGCCCTTGGGGTAGGCCGAAATCAGCGCTTCGGGAAACACCAGAAGCTGCGCGCCGGTGGCGGCCCCTTCCCGGATATATCTGATGACCTTGGCGACCGTCGCCTCCTTATTGAATGCAATCGAACCGATCTGAACAACGGCAGCGCGAAACGTCATCTCAACTCCCCGGGCAAGCGATGGATGGCCGACGCTAGCGCAATTCGGCAAGCCTCGCCAGAGACGGCGCACATGGGACAGGCGCAGCGATGGTCAGCGCAGAACGGCGGCGGCCGGCGCGTCGCGCGCGAAGATAGCCTGGTACAGATCCTCGCCGTAACTCGACTCCAGCGGCTCCGCTTCGACCAGTTTGAACGGACGCGAGCCGTCCGGCCGCCGCTCGGCGCGCATGAATAGCGCGGTCGGGAGGCCCTCTTCGAAAATCTCCCGCGCAAAATGATAGAGGTGGGTCAC
Source organism: Bradyrhizobiaceae bacterium (assembly GCA_020544565.1). Lineage (GTDB taxonomy): Bacteria > Pseudomonadota > Alphaproteobacteria > Rhizobiales > Xanthobacteraceae > Afipia. The sequence goes on along the minus strand of CP078014.1, from coordinate 941,186 downwards.
GAACACGACCTTGACATTGCGCGCGCGCAAGGCCCGCACGATCTGGCCCGCGATCTCGGAGCCTTCCCACTCGTTGGTGGACGCGAAGGATTCGTTGAACAGCACCATGGCATCGGCCCCGATCCGGTCGACGATTCCGCTCATGCGGACAAGCTCCTCGTCCCATTTCCCGCTGGCCATGGACGCATCCTCCTCGCGCTTGTAATGCGTGGCGATGCCGCGACAGGTCTCCGCGCGAAACGCGGTGGCCGGCACGAACATCCCCGCCTGCATCATTACCTGCGCGATGCCGACGCTGCGCAGGAACGTCGATTTTCCGCCGGTGTTCGCGCCCGTCACCACGATGATGTCCTTGCCGTCGGCATCGGCGTCGTTGCCGATCACCGCCGCATCGGTGGTCAGGCGCAGCGACGCATCGTAAAGGCCGCAGAACGACAGCTTGCGCGATCCGGCGGGCTCGGGAACGGGCATGCAGGTCGGCGCGCCACGGCGATGCAGGGCGGCCTCCAGATTCATGCCGGCGAGATAGAACGCCAGTTCGGTGCGCAGCATCTGGAAGAAGCTGAGGATGTGATCGGCCGACTGCGCCAGTGCGTTGGCGACGAGATTGACGCCGGTGTCCCGCAGCACGGCCAGCGCCCGCGCCCCGGCCTCGTCGCGGGGGTGCAGATGAAACGTGAACTGCGCCGGCCCGTCCGCGAACAGCCGCGCCAGCCAGCCGCGCGGATCGATGTTGGGCTGGCGCAGGACGTAATCCGCGCCCTTGCTGCCGGGTCCAAGCCGCGCGCTCAACAGCACGCCGCCGCGGAATTTCGCCTGCGTCAGGTGGTTTGCAATCGTCGCGAAATAGTCGTCGCTCAGCTCCTCCCGCAACATCGCGAACAACCGGATGAAGCCCTCGGACGCGAACGCGCCGGTGTTCTCGTCCGCGATCCGGCGCAGCTCCTTCAACAGCTTGGCGAACATCTCCAGTGTCTCGACCGCGCGATAAAGGATGCCGGCAGGATAGCGACTGAAGAAGCTCCAGCTCTTGCGCGCGCCTTCGTTGGCTTCGACCGCGATACGGTAGATGCCGCGGACGACCTCCGCATTGCCGACGCAATCGGCATAGATCGCCTGGCGATAGCGGATGGCGGCGGGGTCCGTCTCGCCTGACAGCAGCACCGCGGTGGCGACGTCGCGCAGAAAACGATCGTCGCCCGCCATGGCGTCGATGAGCGCATCGAGACCGAGGTCCGCGATCAGCTCCGCATGGTTCCACGGCAGCAGTTGCGCCAGATCGAGCGCGGCGCGGTCGGCATGGCGAGTGCCGAGTTCCTTGTCGCGCCGGGGCAGCAACTGATCGACATCGAAATCGCGGTCCTTGTAGAGCAGGAATGCTTTCACGGCCGGATCCTCTCCATGATCGCCGCGCGCGTCAGCCCGTGTTTCCTGGCGAGCGCCATCGCATAGGCGAGGCCATCGGCGGGCTGCCGCACGATCCTGAAGGTGCGCAAGGTCGGATCGTCGGCAACGACGGTGCTGACCATCGACACGGTCTGCGGTCCGTAGCGGGAAAGTTCGTCGACGAATGTCACCCACGCTCCCGCCACGCCGAGCCTGATCAACCGATCCATGATCTTCCGACTGAGAAATATCTCGTCGCGGATGGTGGTCGAGGTGAAAATCTCGTTCATGACGATGATCGAACGCCCGGTCGCGCGATCGAGAATGCCGCGCATCCGGATCAGATCGTCCTCCAGCTTGCCGCGCAGATTTTCGACCCGCTCCTGTTTTTCGAAGTGGGTGAACAGATGATCGAACAGCCGCAGCTTCGCCGCCGTGCCCGGCACCGGGCAGCCGAGGCTGGCGAGAAAATGCATCTGGCCGAAGGCGCGCGCGAACGTGGTTTTCCCACCCTGGTTCGGCCCCGAGATCACCAGCAGGCGCTCCGCGCCGCTCAGGCTGAAGTCGTTGCAGACCACCGGGGTCCACTGCCTGACCAGCTTGTGCGCCAGCGCCACGTCGAAGCCGTCGCGATTGAAAATCTCGGCATCGTCCGGCGACATCTCCGGATAGCAGAACTGCAGGCCCGCCTGCCGGAGCGGGCGGATGTAATCGAGATACGCCAGATAGAACTGCACCTCGCGGTCGAACATGGCGATGGTGGCGTCGACATAGTCCGCATGGACCAGACAGTAGCGCGTCAGGCGGTCGAACACCTCGGGATACAGCTTGGCGACGCAGGCGAGAATCTGCGCTTCGACATGGTTCATGTCGTTCGTCGCGGGAAACCGGACCAGATAGTCGGTCACCGCACCCTGCTTGAACTTGAGGAAATCGCGCTCGATCCGCCGGCTGTAGTCACTCTCGCCGGCATATTGGCGCACAGTGACGGCATCGCCCTTGACGAGCACGCAATAGCCGATGGCGTCGAGCCCCGCCCGGATCTCCGACGCTTGCGCGCGCAACGCGGTGAAGACATCGGACTGACTGTAATCGGCCAGATAGCACAGGATATTGCGCAGGCCCTGCGATCGCGGAGCCGCCGCCGTCAGATCGGCCGCGAGAGTGACCACCGCCGCGCAATAGGTCTCGATGCACTCCAGAAACACCGTCTCCTTCTGGAACGGAACGCACGTCCGGCTGCGGTCGAGGTGCTTGCGCATGCCGCGCAGCGTTGTGGCGAAGGTCGCGACGCAATCATGCAGGGCGGCTTGTTCCAGATCCTGCATCACCGCGTGGCGATAGGCGATGGCGGCGCGGCTGTGCAGGGATGTCCGGAACAACGGTACGAGGTCGTACTCATCCCGCCCCGCCACGACCCCATGCACGATCTGGTCGCAGTTCAGATCGGCAAAGAACGCGGGCTGGGCGACGCTCTCCCCCGGCCGGGGATCGTCAGGCTGCGCGAACAGGATGCTCGGGGATGCTGCGCTATCGCGTCGCTGGTTTGCGGCCGACGTCGGCGCGGACACGCGGTCCGGCATCATGTCGAGATATGGCTTGGCGACCCGCTGGTCCATCTGGTCCTCGCGCTTCATCCGGCAATAAAAAAACCGCCTCGCGGCGGGTGCGTCCGGACACACTCCTACCGCGAGGATCCTGCGGTAGGAGTCATCAGCCTTGTAGCGGCGATTGCGGGCGACTCCATGCCCTTTATTCAAGAACTAGTCACCCGTCCCTCGGGATCAAGCCCCGCCCGGCATCCGGCGATGACCGATCAATGTGTGTACTCCAGATCATAATCACTATCCGATCACTCCGCGTGTGTATGCCGCCCCGCTTCGGCCGCCTGTAGCTTCGCCGAGCGATGATGCCGCATCCACGACAGCACATCCGCCGCCTTTCCGCTGAGAAGCTTGAGCGACTTGGTGGCGCGCGGCTCGCTCCGCGCCCCCTCGAAGCGCCACGTCTCCGACACGATGACCAGATGCCAGCCTGTCCGCGTAGTCTCCCGAAAGCGCAGATGCAGCACCTCGAACGCGAACCCATAGGTCTGGCCGCTGAAGCGATGCCGGTCGCGGGCGCAGTCGACACCGCACGCCGTCCAGGCATTGCGGTCCGTGCCGGGGCTCGGCGCGTCGATGACGAATTCGATGTCCGCGATCGTGCGCGCGTTTCCGAGCCTGCTCATGCAACCCCATCAATTTCACCAACGCCGATAACAGCCGATCGCGGATCGTCGGCGCAAGCGCACGCGATCATCGCGTCCGCACGCCGTGAAATCACGACGTGCGCCGGCGCGTTGTCCAACTCAACCAGCGACCTCCCCTGTCGAGGATGCCTGACGACCGACCGGATGCTGTCATGACGGGAGGATTACGACACACTCCTACCCGACGCGACAGCGCCCGATAGGAGTCATCAGCCCACGACGGGCGGGTATCGGGGGACTCCATCCCCATCTGTGCGCGAAGTATACGACGGAATCGCAAACGGTCAATCGCACCACGCCACCCGCCCGCTCATCGCCGGTCGATTGCGCAAAACTATTTTCTGTACTACTTGCGCGTCACGGCCAGCGCGCAGCGCCACCGACGCTACCCGCGTTTCCGCAACCGTCTGCCGGGTTCTCACATGGATGTTCTCAACGGGATGATCTGGGTCGCTCTCGGCAGCATCCTCGGCGGCATGGCGCGATATTTCATTTCCGGAACGGTGGCGCGGCACGTCGGTGAAACCTTCCCATGGGGCACCATGACGGTGAACGTCAGCGGCGCTTTCGTCATCGGCCTGTTCGGCGGCCTTGCCAGCTCCGGGCACGGCGTGTTCGCGGAGCCGGGACCATGGCTGTTCGCGGTCACGGGATTTCTCGGCTGCTACACCACGGTCTCCTCCTTCAGCCTGCAGACGCTGGCGCTCGCGCGCGACGGCGAGACCGCGCGCGCTTCCGGAAACGTGATCCTCTCGCTCGTTCTCTGCCTCTCAGCCGTCACCGCAGGTTTCGCGACAGCCTTAGGGATTTCGACGTGACCTGCCACGCCCCCGTCACCGACGAAGCGCGCGCGGCCCGTCGCCGCGAGGCGACGAACACCGCGATCCTGTACGCCTATGTCGCGGTCGGCAGCGTGCTCGGCGGCTGGGCGCGCTATCTGGCCGGGGTGCTGCTGCAATCCACGGGCCCCGGATTTCCGTGGGCCACACTGTTCGTCAACGTCACCGGGTCGTTCGTGATCGGCTTCTATGCGGCGATCACCGGGCCGGACGGGCGGCTGTTCGCGAGCGCGCGGCAGCGCCAGTTCGTGATGACCGGTTTCTGCGGCGGCTACACCACGTTCTCGACATTCAGCCTTGAAACCTTTCAACTGGTGCGCGGCGGTCACCTCCCGATCGGCGCGCTGAACCTCGCCGTCTCGATCGTGAGCTGGCTCACGGCGGTGTGGCTCGGCCACGCGCTCGCAACACGTCTCAATCGTTTGAAAGGAAGCTGAGCATGCACATTCCGCAGCAAGCGACATTGCTCCGCATTTTCATCGGCGAGAGCGATCGGTTCGATGGCACAGCGCTTCACGAGGCGATCGTGCTCAGGGCCCGTGAGATGCATCTGGCAGGCGCCACCGTTCTGCGCGGCCCGATGGGATACGGCCTGTCCAGCCGGCTGCACACCGCGAAGATCCTGCGTCTGTCGGAGGACCTTCCACTGGTGATCGAGATCGTCGACAGCGAGGACAGCATCAACCGCTTCCTGCCCGAACTCGAAAAAATGATGAGCAGCGGCCTCGTCACGCTGGAGAAGGTGCAGGTGCTGAAATACGGAGAAACCGCGACGACGCCGGCGTAAACCCGCGCCGGCGGAGCGCCGCCTGTCGCGACGCACCACATCGCCACGCCGATGCCCGCCAAGTTTGGCCTTGTCAACGCGCCTTGCGATACTACTATTAACAGACGGGGATGGAGTCCCCCCTAAACCGCCGATGAGGCTGATGACTCCTGCCGCACTGTGATTGCGGGAGGAGATTGTTATGCAGACTCGTCAGGGTTCCTGCCTGCTGTTGTCAGGCCGCGCTGCCGCCGGTTTCGCGCATGCCACCTTCACCGATCAACCTCACGGCCATCGACCGATGTGCCCTGCCGCCCGCGACCGGAGCATCCGGTCATGACCAGCGTGTGGGCGCTTGCGGCGTTGTGGCTGGGGCTGGCGCTGATCGCCAGCCTGCTGTCGATCTGGCTGAAGATTTCCACCGCCCTGTCGGAAATCATCGTCGGCACCATCGCGCAATTGATCATCGGCGCGGCCGTCGGCGCCGCCATTCTCGGCACCGACGAGTCGTGGGTGAAATTCCTGTCGGGCATCGGCGCGATCGTGCTGACCTTCCTCGCCGGAGCCGAGCTCGATCCGGCGGTTTTCAAGCTGAAATGGAAGGAGGCCGGCGCGGTCGGCCTCGCCAGTTTCGGCCTGCCGTTCCTCGGCTGCGCCGCCGCCGCGCACTACCTGCTGGGATGGGAGATCATGCCGAGCCTGCTCGCCGGCGTTGCCATGTCGACGACGTCGGTGGCGGTGGTCTACGCCGTCATGATCGAGTTCGGCTTCAATACGACCGAGTACGGCAAGACCGTGCTGGCCGCGTGTTTCGTCACCGATCTCGGCACCGTCGTCGCGCTCGGCCTGATCTTCGCGCCGTTCACCATGAAGACGCTGGTCTTCCTCGGCGTCGGCGCGGTGGTGTTCGTGATCCTGCCGTGGGTAACGCCGCGATTTTTCAAATGGTACGGAAACCGGCCGTCCGAACTGGAGACAAAGTTCCTGCTGCTGTGCCTGCTCGGCCTGGGCGCGCTCGCGAGCTGGGCCGACAGCGAGGCGGTCCTCCCCGCCTATCTGATCGGGATGGTGCTGGCGGGCACGGTCGGCAAGGATCACGCCCTGATCCGGCGGCTTCGAACCCTGACATTCGGTCTGCTGACGCCGTTCTATTTCATCCGCGCCGGATCGTTCGTCTCGATCCCGGCGCTGATCGCTGCGCCGGCGGCTTTTCTGTTCTTCCTCGTGGTGAAGATCGCCACCAAGGTGGTCGGCGTCTACCCGGTCACGCGGCTGTTCGGCTCTCCGAAGACCGAGGCCATGTACACCACGCTGCTGATGTCGACGGGCCTGACCTTCGGCACCATTTCGTCGCTTTATGGCCTGTCGCACGGCATCATCGATCAGTCCCAATACTCCGCCCTGGTCGCAACGGTCATCGCCAGTGCGGTGATTCCGACGGTGATCGCCAACGCCTTCTACCTGCCGCGCCACCTGCTGCCCGAGCCTGAGCCGGAGCCGCAGCGCGGCAGCGACCGGCCGCCGGAGCCCGTTGCCATTCAGGCGGAATAACGCGGAGTGCGCCCATGTTCGCCATCATCCTGCACGCCAATGACGGTTCGGATCACGCCCACGAGGCATTGCGGCTCGCCATCGCGCTGGCGAAGCAGAACGCATCCCAGCTTCACATGGTCTGCGTCGAGGAAATTCCCGCGATGCCCGAATATATCGAGGACGTCCGTGAGACCACGGCGGTGGCGGGGCGCCGCTTCCACAAGGTGTTCCAGAACGCGAAAGCCCTCGCCGAGCAGCAGGGCGTTGCGATCGAGACTCACATCCGCGTCGGCCATCCGGTGCGCGCCATTCTCGAACTCGCGGACGAACTGATTCCGGACCTGCTGGTGATCGGCGCCACCGGCCATTCCGCCCTGTACGAGCGCATGGTCGGCAGCCGGGCCGACCGCATCATCCAGCTTGCGCCCTGCCCGGTTCTGGTCGTCAAATGACAGCGACGGAGGGACCCGCCATGCACATCCCGCGAGAGGCCGTTCTGCTGCGCATCTTCTTCGGAGAGGACGACATGTTTCACCACACACCCCTCGCGGAAGCCATCGTCCTCAAGGCCCGCGAGATGCATCTCGGCGGCGCCACCGTGCTGCGCGGCCACATCGGCTTCGGCCATTCGAGCCGCATCCACACCTCCAAGATCCTGCGCCTGTCGGAAGACCTGCCCGTGATCGTGGAGATCGTGGATGCCGCCGAGAAGATCGCAGCGTTTCTGCCGGTCCTCGACGGCATGATGCCGGGCGGACTGATCACCACCGAGAAAGTGCAGGTCCTGCAGTACGGCAACGAGCCCGGGGGCCTCGCCTTGCCGCGCGCGTCGTAGCGGGCAGTTGCGCCGCCACTATTTGCGATACTGCTCGTCGCTGACCTTTTCCATCCAGTCCACGGTCTTGCCGTCGCGCGCTTCCTGGATCGCGATATGAGTCATCGCCGTGGTCGCGGTCGCGCCGTGCCAGTGCTTGAGGCCGGGCGGAAACCACACCACGTCGCCGGGCCGCACCTCCTCCACCGGGCCGCCCTCGCGTTGCACCCAGCCGAGGCCCGAGGTGATGATTAAGGTCTGGCCGAGCGGATGGGTATGCCATGCCGTGCGCGCGCCGGGCTCGAAGGTGACCTGCGCACCGGCCGCCCGCGCCGGATCGGGCGCCTGAAACAGCGGGTCGATGCGGACCGCTCCGGTGAACCAGTCCGACGGTCCCCGGGTGGACGGGCGAGAGCCGTTGCGATGAATCTGCATGGTCAATTCCTCCGTGGCTGTCGGCGCGCGTTGTCCCATCATAAACGGACGCTGGCGCGAAATCGTGGCGTCCCAGCCATGCCACATCCGCCGCCGGAATGACATCGCAGCCTTGCCCGTTGATCCCGATCAACCCGGCGCACCGGCTTTGGTGTATGGTCGCACCGCGTCATCACAGGGAGCACCGCATGTCCGCAGCCGAGATCGCCAACCGTCATTTCGCTGCGGCGATGGCCGAGGTCAAGGCCACGGGAGAAAGCCCCGACAGCCTGTGCCGCGCGCTGCTCGGCCGCGTGGTCTCGGCCTATCTCGAAACGCGCTCGGTGGCCGACGTGCAATCGGAGCTGCGCTTCGTCGCCGACAACTGCGATCCCGACACCGACTTCGCCTTCATGCGGCCTTAGCCGGCGCGGCGCGGCGTCATCGTCTGCTGCTGCCAGATATACAGCGCGCGCTTGGCCGCGGCGAAGGAGACCTCGGCATATTGCGCGCGGAGAGCGTCCTGCTCGGCCGCCGTGACCGACGACAGGCGGCCGAGGATCACTTCGCGCGCCGCTTCCCACGACAGGTCGGCGGCACGGCACGCGATCATCAGGCCGTCATTGCGGTGGACCCGCATCAGGGGCTGGATCAGCGCCACCGGCGCGGAGGCGAGCACCGCCAGCGCCGCGATGACGGATTCATATTGCCGGTCGCGAGCGAATTCGATGAGCTTGTCTTCCGTCAGCTCGCGGCTGTCCTTGAGCCGCTCCACCATCTCCATCGCCGCGCGCATGCCACGCGGCCGCTCGGCGCGGCGCTGCGTCTCCTGCGCGATGCTGTCGACATGGCGCTGGATCTCGCCACGCAACGACGCCGGCGCCTTGCTGACGATGCGGGCGCGCACGGCATCGGCGGCATTCTCCAGCAATTCGCGCAGAAGCCGCGCCGGCAGGTCGGCGCGCACGCCGGTCTTTTCCGCCAGCAGCGGGTCGCGCGCCGCGACGCTCACCAGCCGCAGGAAACCGGTGCGCGAGATTTTCGCACCTTCGTTGCTCACCACCCGGTAGCGGACATCCCTGTCGCCGAGCTCGATCAGCGCTTCGGTCAGCGCAGCATCGAGTTCGCGACGGTCCGCGATGGCCAGTTGATGGTCCTTGCCGCGCGAGCCGGCGAGATCGAGCAGATCGTCACCGGACAGCCCGTCTGCCTGCGCCAGCACCGGACCCGCGACCCGGGCATCGGGATGGCGGGCGAGCCAGAGCAGCACCGGCAGGGGCACGACCGGGGCGGACGCCAGCCGGCTGCCGAACTCCGCAAGAACGGACGGCTCGCACCCCTCGACGAGGCCGAGCAGCACATCGCCGAACAGCGCCGCCTGCGCCTCCGACAGCCGCTCGCCATGGCCGATCAGCAGGTCCGTCACCTTATGCAGCGCGCCGGCGCGGCGGCCGGACGAGGCGTTGCTGATGGCGTCCTGCAAGTCCTGAACGAGATGGCTCTGCACGCGCGTCCAATGCTGTCGATCGATCGGGCCACCCGGCGCGCACCGCCGGACACGCGGCCTTCTGAAACCGCATGAACGTACCGCCGGATGGTTTCGACGCGGTTAAGCGGAACCGGGTGGACGCAGGGGTCCTTGCCCCGGATGCTGCGCAGCGCGCAACGATGTGCTGCTGAATCGGGGCCGCCACAGACACTGCGCCCGTCACGGGCATTCCGCCCGTAATGGTCCCGGCTCTGCGAAGCAACGCGATCGCGTTGCATCGCGTCCGGGATACGACGGGAACCAGCCGCGATCAGCCGCCATAGGCCGCCCCGCGCCGCGCGATTTCCTGTGCATTTCGCAAATGGTGATCCCAGCCGCCGGGCGGCGGGCGATAAACTGCCCACGCACTCGGCCTGCCCTCACCTCGCGGGAGACTTCACATGCTCGGCAATGTCGCGCTTCGGGACGCCCGGCCGGCGGTGATCGTGTGCCCGGACTGCCGGCGGCATCTCATGGAGGTTGCCGATGTGCGCTGGGCCATGACCACACTCGAATTCGTGTTCCAGTGCGGTGGCTGCGGCGCGCGGCTGACCCGCGCCATCGCCGGCGACACGCCCGTGTTCAAGTCGCGCGCCTCGGCGCATCTGCAGTCGCTGGAGATTTTCCGCTTCGATCCCGACGGGGACGGCCGGGAACGGAACGGGCCGGCAGCGGAGCGCGGCCTGCGCCCGGATCGCCCTACCCCTTCAGCCACGCCAGCATCGGCGCGTTGACCTCGCCTGGATAGGTGTGACTGAGGTTGTCGATCTCGGTGTAGGCGACGTTCGCCCCCGCCGCCACCAGCGCCGTCTCCGCCTGCCGCGCCATTTCGACCGGAAACATCCAGTCGAGCGCGCCGTGGACGAGATAGACCGGCAGGCCGCGCAGCCGCTCCGCATCCGCCACCGACAGCAGCATCGGATGAAAGGCGGCGCACACCGGGGCGAGATGGGTGAAGGGCGAGTCCGTCCCCAGGGCGCTGACGTAGCAGAACGTGCCGCCGTCGCTCAGGCCGGTGAGCAGCAGCCGCTGCGGGTCGACGGTCCAGCGGGCGCGGACCTCGGCAACGATGCGGGCGAGGTTCGGCGTGTCGTTATCCTCGCCGGCCAGCGCCCATGTCGCGCCGACGGAATTGCCGCGCGCGGTCGGCGCGACCAGGATCGCGCCGGAACTGCGGGCCTCGCGCAGCCAGCTCCACAGGAAGGCGCGGCCATTGCCGCTGCCGCCGTGCAGCGCCACCACCAGCGGCCACGCGCGGTCGGCCGTGTAGGTCTCCGGCACGTAGAGCGAATAGCCGCCACGGCTGCCCGGATCGTTGTCGACATGAAACACGCCGGTCTCGCCGTGGCGCGGCGGCTGCATGGCGCGCGCCAGCGCTTCCGCGTCGTCGCGCAGCGCCGGATCGAGGAAGAAGCGGTTCACCGCCGGAATGAGGGGCGCGAGCGGATACAGCGCCTCCTGCGCCCGCGGCAGATGGCGCAGCGCGCGAAACACCGCGCGGGCATCGCCGCCGTCGAGGGCGGCGCGCAATCCGTCGAAAGCCGCCAGCGCCACGTCGCTCGCCGCAACGAGCGCAGCGCCGACGCCGCCATCGGACGGATCGTCGCGCCATTGCGCGCGGGCCTCGCGCAGCGCCACGTCGGGCGTACCGGCGGCCTGCATCAGGGCATGGAATTCAGACGGATCGAAATGCCGGACGATGAGGCCGAGGGTCTCAAGGCACCTCAGCAGCGGCGGCAGGAGGATGGCGGGATCGGAGGTCATCGCGACACGATAGTAGCCGGCCCCGCGAGAGCAAGGGGCGGCTGCGGATAGGCTGTCATGCTGTTGATGAACAGGATGACGCCATCCGGGCGCAGCCGCGCCTGCCCTAGCCCTTCCAGAAAACCTCCGGCTCAGCCTTCGTCATTTCACGTTCTGAAATCAAACTTAGTTCGACGATATCGAACGCGTCGTTGGGGTCTCGTCATTTCCATCTGGCGCGCAGCACTTTCTGCTTGCATGAAATTCCAGCCACGCTAACCTTAAGTTCTAAATTTGAACTAACAATCAGCCCGTGATCCACACGGCGCGACTGGAAACACCAGAAGGGAGACGAGATGTCCAAGAATCTGCTGATGACAATGGCGGCGTCGCTTGCGATGACCGCAGCCGCATTTGCCGCCGATGCGCCGGGCGTGACCGCCACCGAGGTCAAGATCGGGGCCACCTATCCATTCAGCGGCCCGGCCTCTCCGCTGGAAGCGACCGGCAGGGGAACCATCGCCTACATCAATTCCGTGAACGATCGCGGCGGCGTCAACGGCCGCAAGATCAACTACATCACCTATGACGACGCCTACAGTCCGCCGAAGGCCGTGGAGCACACCCGCAAGCTGGTCGAAAACGACGAGGTTGCCTTCCTGTTTGGGCCGCTGGGCACGCCGGCGATGTCCGCCACTATCAAGTACGTCAACGCCAAGAAGGTACCGCACACCTTCATCGTCACGGGCGCGACGAAGTTCACCGACATCAAGGAATATCCGTTCACCACCACGGCGCTGCCGAGTTACGACACCGAGGGCAAGATCTACGCGAAGTATTTCCGCAGCCAGCTTCCCGCCGCCAAGGTTGGAATCCTTTATCAGAACGACGACCTCGGGAAGGATTTCGTCACCGCGTTCAAGGCGATCTACAAGGCCGCGTTCGCCGACAAGGTCACGGCGCTGGCCTATGAAGTTTCCGATCCGACGGTGGATTCGCAAGTCGTGAACCTGAAAGCCGCCGCGCCGGAGGCGCTCCTGATCGCCGGCACGCCGAAATTTGCCGCCCAGGCGCTGCGCAAGATCTACGAGATGGGATGGAAGCCGCTGATCGTCATCAACACGGTCGGCGCCTCGATCGGGGCGACCTTCGTTCCGGTCGGACTGGACAAGGCAACCGGCGTGGTCTCCGCCACCTTCTTCAAGGATCCGAAGGATCCGAAATGGAAGGACGACAAGGGCGTGCAGGACTACATCGCCTTCTTCAACAAGTATCTGCCCGGCTCCGACATCGCGGACTCCAACTACACCTTCGGCGTGCAGCAGGGCATGATCCTCGAACAGTTGCTGAAACAGTGCGGCAACGACCTGTCGCGCCAGAATGTCCTGAAGCAGTCAAAGAGCTTCAAGGATTTCGTCCTGCCGACCGCCCTGCCCGGCATCAAGGTCAACACCAGCGAGACCTCGAACCAGGCCTATACCCAGCTTCAGTTGCAGCGGTGGAACGGCAAGAGCTGGGACCAGTTCGGCGAGGTCATGAAGGCCAACTGATCCGGCTTTCATCCCGCACCGGATGCGATAACGCGCTGCAGTTAACCGCAGCGCTTCCTTTTTAGGAGCTCAATTCGGGACTCAAGCAGGACCAAGGCAAGGCAGGCCCAAGCAACGGCTACATCCGTCAGGGCGTCGCGATGGTGCGCGACGCTTCTTCCCGGCCCATGGCCACGCACAGCCGCTTGCGGCGGACCGCGCCGCGCTCTCCGGTGACCTTGAGCACCTTGCCGACGCCGCAGGTGCCGTTGTCCACGTACACCACGGAATAAGGCGACAGGAAGTACGGTTCCTTTTTCAGGAAATTCGGGGACGGACTTTCCGCAAGGCAAGGCCCCGCCATACACACCAACGCAAACGCGACTACGCCACGCATGACACTCTGTCCCGAAAGGTAATGTCGGGGACAATGGACCCGTTTGGTTAAAGTTCCAAGACATCCGGAGCCGCCGCCGAAAATATTTCCGCGCCCTCCGGTCCGTCGCCCCTACCCCGGTCAGCCGCCGGGCCGGTGATCCGGCGCGGGGGCTACTCGGTCTTGGTCGTGGCGTTGGCGCTGGTGCGCGGGTTGCCGTCCTTGCCGCCGCCGGCGATGCGGACCGGGTCACCCTCGGCGATGCCGTCCAGCGGCGTGACGATCACCCGGTCGTCCGGCGCAAGGCCGGTGGCGATCTCGATCTCGCGGCCGAGGTCGCGGGCGATGGTCACCGGCTTAAACTGGACCTTGTCGCTGGTGCCGACGGTGGCCACCCGCAGCCCGCTGTTGTTGAAGATCAGCGCGCTGGCCGGAATGGTCAGCGGCTGCACGTCGCGGGTCAGCGCCAGCTTGACGTTGGCGTAGGCTCCGGGGCGCAACTCGTAGTTGGGGTTGTCGATGGCCAATTGCATCCGGGTGGTGCCCGACGCCACGTCCACCGACTGCGCCGACGCCTCCACGGTGGCCGGGAACGTTCGGCCGGCATATTCGGGCACCGACACCGTGGCCCTGGCGCCGATCTTGATCCCCGGCAGATAGCTCTGGGGCACGTTGACGTAGAGCCGCAGCTTCTTGACGTCGGACACCACGAACATCGCCGCGCCCGCCCCGGTCCCGCCATTGATCAGCGCGCCGACATCGGTGTTGCGCTCGGTGACGACGCCGTCGAACGGCGCGGTGACGGTCTTGTAGCCGATCAGGGCTTCCAGCCGCTGCACGTTGGCCTGCATGGCGTTGACCTGCGCCTCCTTGCTGGCGAGGTCGGCCGAACGCTCGTCGATTTCCTGCTGCGACACGAAGTTCGAAGCCAGCAGCGTCTTGCGCCGGGCCAGCGTCGCGGCGGACAGCTTGGCGGCTGCCTGCGCGTTGGTAAGGTCGGCGCGGGCCTGCAACAACTGCTGGTCGAGATCGGGCGCCTCGATTTCGGCGAGCTGCTGCCCGGCCTTCACCGACGCGCCGATATCAGCCTTCCAGCTCTTGAGATAGCCGCTGACGCGGGCATAGATCGGCGCGCGGGAATAGGCTTCCAGCCGCCCCGGCAGGTCGAGGGTGGCGTTGAGCGGCTTCGTCCCCGGCAACGCCACCGCCACCGTGGGAACGGCCTGGGCGTCGGTCCATTCGCGCAACCGGGCGTCGCCGTTGGAGCGCGAGATGATGCCGGTGGCGACCACGGCGGCGAGCACCGCCACGGCCACGCCGCCATAAAGACGGAGCCTGCGCGGCGACACCGGCGGGGTCTGATCAGGTTGCATGAACGATCTCCGGCGCCATCGCAGGTTTTGCGGGCTGCTTCTTGTGGACCATACTGAAGACGACCGGCACGAACATCAACGTGGCGACGGTCGCGAAAACGAGGCCGCCGACCACGGCGCGGCCGAGCGGCGCGTTCTGCTCGCCGCCCTCGCCGAGGCCGAGCGCCATCGGCGCCATGCCGATGATCATGGCGAGCGCGGTCATCAGCACCGGACGGAAGCGGACGAAGCCGGCATCGAGGGCGGCGGCGACGGGGTCGCCGAGTTCGTCGTAGCGCTCGCGGGCGAAGGCGATCACCAGCACGCTGTTGGCGGTGGCGACGCCCATGCACATAATGGCGCCGGTGAGCGCCGGCACCGACAGCGTGGTGCCGGTGACGAACAGCATCCAGACGATGCCCGCCAGCGCCGCCGGCAGCGCCGAGACGATCACGAACGGATCGGCCCACGACTGGAAGTTGACCACGATCAGCAGATAGATCAGCACGATGGCGCCGAGCAACCCGAACAGCAGCCCCGAGAAGGCGCTGTTCATGGTCTGCACCTGGCCGAGCAGGACAACGGAACTGCCCTTCGGCACCTCTTTCGCCGTCTCCGCCAGAATCCGCTGGATGTCGCCCGCCACCGCACCGAGATCGCGGCCCTGGGTGGTGGCGTAGATCTGCACCAGCGTCTGGATGTCGTATTGCGACACCACGGCGCTGCCGGTCGAACGCCTGATGTCGGCGATGCCGCCAAGCATCGGCGGGGTCGCGGTGGTCGCCGCCGAGATCGGCAGCGCCTCGAGCTTGCTCAAGGAATCGATCTGGTATTGCGGGGTCTGCATTACGATCGAATACGACACCCCGTTGTCCGGATTAAGGAAGTAGGTCGGTGCCACCTGCGAGCTGCCGGCGAGGTTGACCACCATGGAGTTGGTGACGTCGCGCGCGGTGAGCCCGACATATTGCGCGCGGGTGCGATCGACATCGACGTTGAAGCCCGGCAGGTTGGGCGACTGCTGGATGCGGGCGTCGGCGACGCCGGGAATGAGGCGCACCCGGCGCAGCAGCTCGTTGGCGTATTTGTAGTTCGCCTGCGCATTGGCGCCGCGCACCTGGATGTCGATCGGCGCCGGCGCGCCGAAATTCAGGATCTGGCTGACGATGTCGGCGGGCAGGAACGCGAACGACACGCCGGGGAACTGGCGCGGCAGCTTCTCGCGCAGCTCGCGGATGTACTCCTCGGTCGGCCTGCGGTCTTCCTTCAGCTTGATCTGGATGTCGCCGTCCTGAGTGCCGATCACGCCGGTGTTGTTGTAGGTCATGTTGATGCCCGAGATCGGCATGCCGATGTTGTCGGTCATGGTCTCGATCTTGTCCGGCGGGATGATCTGGCGCACCGCCTTCTGGATGTCGGCCAACTGATTGGCGGTCTCCTCGACGCGCGTGCCGACCTGGGTGCGCACATGCATCAGGATCTGCCCGGTATCCACCGCCGGGAAGAAGTTGCGGCCAAGGAACGGCACCAGCAGGAACGACGCCGCGACGAAGCCGAGGAAGCAGGTGACGAACACGCCGCGATGGTTGAGCGCCATCGCCAGCAGGCCGTGATAGACCGCGCGGACCTTCTCGAACCGCCCCTCGAAGCCGCGCTGGAACCGCACCAGCGGATTGCGCGTCGGCGGCTTGCCGCCCTCGTGGTGGGTGTGGGGGTGCAGCAGGTACTTGGCCATGGTCGGCACCAGCGTGCGCGACAGGATGAACGACCACATCATGGCGAACATCACCGCTTCCGCCATCGGCACGAACAGGAAGCGCGACACGCCGTTGAGGAAGAACATCGGCACGAACACGATGCAGATGCACAGCAGCGAGACGAAGGCCGGGGTCACGATCTGCCGCGCGCCGTCGAGGATCGCGGGCTCGACCTCCTTGCCCTGCTCCAGATGCCAGTTGATGTTCTCGATGGTGACGGTGGCGTCGTCCACCAGGATGCCGACCGCGAGCGCGAGACCGCCCAGCGTCATGATGTTGAGGGTCTCGCCGATCAGCGCGAGGCAGATGATCGCCCCCAGCACCGACAGCGGGATCGAGATCGCGATGATCAGCGTCGAGCGCCAGCTTCCCAGGAACAGCAGGATCATGATGCTGGTCAGCGCCGCCGCCACCACGCCCTCGAAAGCCACGCCGGCGATGGCGCCGCGCACGAAGACCGACTGGTCGCCGATGAACCTGACCTTGAGCGTCTCCGGCAGCGCGTCCTTGACCGCGACGATCTTGTTCTTGATGCCGTCGATGATGTCGAGCGTCGACACCGAGCCCGCCTTCAGCACCATCATCAGCACCGAGCGGTTGCCGTCGACATGGACGATGTTGGTCTGCGGCGGGTTGCCGTCGCGCACCTGCGCCACATCGCGGATATAGACGGTGGCGCCGTTGACGACCTTGATCGGCAGGTTGCCGAGATCCTCGATCTTCAGCGGCGAGTTGTTGAGCTGGATGACGTATTCGAAATTGCCGATCTTCTGCGAACCGACCGGGGTGATCAGGTTCTGCGCGGCAAGCGCATTGGCGACGTCCTGCCCCGACAGGCCGAGCGCCTGCATCGCGGTGGGGTTGAGGTCGATCTGGATCTGGCGCTGCTTGCCGCCGAACGGCCACGGGATCGCCGCGCCGGGCACGGTGACCAGCGGCGTGCGCAACTGGTTGGTGGCGATGTCGAACATGTTCTGCTCGGTCAGCCCCTCGCCCGACAGCGCGAGCTGGATGATCGGCACCGTCGAGGCGCTGTAGTTCAGGATCAGCGGCGGCGTCGCCCCGGGCGGCAACTGCTTGAGCATGGTCTGCGCGATCGCGGTGACCTGCGCATTGGCGGTGCGGATGTCCACGTTCGGCTGGAAGAAGATCTTGATGATGCCGACGCCGTTATAGGAATTGGCGACGATGTGCTCGATGTCGTTGACGGTGGTGGTCAGCGCGCGCTGGAACGGCGTCACGATGCGGCCGGACATCTGGTCCGGCGGCAGGCCGGTGTAGGACCACACCACGCCGATCACCGGAATGCGGATGTCGGGAAAGATGTCGGTCGGCGTGCGCAGCGCGGCCAGCGGCCCCACGATCAGGAGAAGCAGGGCCAGCACGACAAAGGTATAGGGCCTGTTGAGCGCGATCTGGACGAGTTTGTTCATCTGTCACTTTTCGCCACCCGCGCAGGGCCTTGCGTGCGCTGGACGACTTCACGTTGTGGTTGGGCGGCTTGCCGGCTGCTGATTACATGAATCCGGCGCGCCTGCGCAACGCCGCGCCAGCCCCACCACCGCGTTCGCACTTGCAGCATCGCCGGAAAACGGCCGGAACACCAGCGCCGTTCACGAAGATGTCAGAGCACCATCTGGGTCTGGGTCACCACCGCCACGAGCTTGCCGTCGGCATCCTCGAGCCGGGTCTGCCAGACTTGGGTCCGCCGCCCGATATGGACCGGCGTGGCGGTGGCGGTGACGGTGCCGCCCGCTTTCACGCCCCTGACGAAATTGGTCTTGCTCTCGATGGTGGTGGTGCCCTTAGCCTCCGGCGGCAGATTGATGACCGTAGCGGCGGCCCCGACGGAATCGGCGAAGGCCATGACGGCGCCGCCGTGGATGGTGTGACCGAGGGTGCAGAGATCGTCGCGCACCACCATGGTGGCGACCACCCGCTCCTTCGCCGCCTCGGTGAAGGTCACCCCCATCAGTTCCGCCAGGGGCATCGCGCGCGAGCGGATCATGTCAAGCAAGCTCAAGGTGCAATCCTTTCAAATCATGGAGCAATTCATCGCTCATGTAACAGATGAAGCGAGATAAACGACACCATTTCAAGTGATGGATGAGCGTCGGGGCCGCCTTTGAGAATCATGGCCGCATTATTAGGATCGGGGCATGGTTTATCTCTATCTCCTGTGCGCCATCGTCTTCGAGGTGATCGGCACCGCCGCGTTGCAGGCATCGGCACAGTTCACCCGACCGAAACCGCTGCTGCTGACGGGGTTGGGATATCTGGCGTCGTTCTATTTCCTGTCGCTGGCGCTGCGCACCATGCCGGTCGGCATCGCCTATGGAATCTGGTCGGGCCTCGGCATCGTGCTGATCTCCCTCGTCGGCATCGTCTGGTTCGGCCAACGGCTCGACGCGCCAGCCTATGTCGGCCTTGCGCTGATCGTCGCCGGCGTCATCACAATCAACATGTTTTCGGGTACCGTGAGCCATTGAAGGGCGGAGGCACCACGCATGGACAATCGCAGAATTCTCTACGCCGTCATCGGCGTGCTCGTCATCGCGGTCGGCGTTCTCGGCTTCAACCTCTATCAGGCCAGGAAACAGCCGCAGGGCCTCCAGATCAATGTCGGCCCGGATGGCCTGAAAATCCAGAGCAAGTAAGCGCGATGAAACCTGCACTCCCCGCACCATGGATCATCGGCGCGAGCGCCGCCGTGGCGCTCCTCGCCGCCTCCCCCGCCCATGCCGATATCGTGTCGCGCGAGAGCGATATCACCGTCCTGCGCCCCGGCCAGCGCATCTATGTCGATGACGGTTCCTGCCCGACCGGCCAGATCAAGGAAATCTTCGGCCTGCGCCTCACCCCCGCCGGCGTTGAACGCACGCGCAAATGCGTGGAACGCCGCGGCAAGCGGTGACGTTGCCTCATTGCAGGGTTCCCGAGGCGTTTAGCGCTTGTGAACCCCTGCGCGGTTAGCATGCGCGCGCCGCCTCGCCGGAAGCGGTACGGATCGCGGGGGCGAGCGGTGGTGAACCTCTGTCCCGCCCGCGACACTCACAGTTGGAACCAATCGGGGAACCTGACGTGACCGTTGATCGACCGACCTCCTCGGGCCTCCGGCCCCGCGCCATGCTGTGCGCTTCCGCCCTTGTCGCCGCGATGGCGGCGGGCCTGGTCGCGCCAGCACGGGCGCAGGCGCAGGTCTACTGGCCCGAGCAGCGGAGCTATCGCGGCTATTACGACAACGGCTACGGGCGCTATGTCGGCCGCCGGTATGACGGTGACGATTTCCCCGACGACATGCGCATGATCGAGCGCAGCCGCCCCCGGCTGCCGCGCACGACACCGCTGCGCGCCACCCGGACGCCGAAACTGCCCGACGCGCCGAAGGATGGCGCCAAGCCGCAGGGCCCCCTCGTCATCGCCATCTCCCTCGACCGGCAGAGGCTCAAGCTCTACGACGCCAACGGCCTGTTCGCGGAGTCGCCGGTCTCCACCGGCATGCGCGGCCACACCACGCCGATGGGCGTGTTCAGCATCATCCAGAAAAACAAGTATCACCGCTCCAATATCTACAGCGGCGCGCCGATGCCCTACATGCAGCGCATCACCTGGTCGGGCATCGCACTGCATGCCGGCGTGCTGCCGGGTTATCCGGCCTCCCACGGCTGCATCCGGATGCCGATGAACTTCGCCATGCGCCTGTGGGGCTGGACCCGCATGGGCGCGCGCGTCGTCATCACGCCGGGAGAGGTCTCCCCGGTGGATTTCGACAACGCCAAGCTGGCCATCCGCAAGGCCACCCCGGTCGCGGCCGCACCGGAGTTGCGGACGATTTCGCTCGCCGCCAACGACAAGCCGGTGCGCACCGCGGATGCGGGCAGCACCGCGACCCAGACCTCCGACGCCGGCCCCTCGGCCCCGGCGGAAACCACGACGCCGGCCACCACCGCAACGCCGGTAGCGGAGGCCGCGTCTGCGGCTGTGCCGGTGGAAGGCTCGCCGGAGTTCATCGGTCCGGTGAAGCCGCGCAGCGGGCATCTCGCGGTCTATATCAGCCGCAAGGAGAACAAGCTGTTTGTGCGACAGAACTTCGAGCCGTGGTTCGAGACGCCGGTGACGATCGCACCGTCCGACCGCCCGCTCGGCACCCACGTCTTCACCGCGCGCGCCGACAAGACCGACGCCGGCGCGCTGCGCTGGTCGGTGGTGTCGCTGCCGGCGCATGTGCGCACCGCCTCGCTCGACGAGGACATGCCACGGCGCAGACGCGGCGTCGCCGCCACGGACGCAGCCATCGCCCTGCCGCCGTCGTCGCCCGCGGAGGCGCTCGACCGCGTCACCATTCCGCCCGAGGCGATGCAGCGGATCACCGCGGCGCTGGCACCGGGCAGCTCCATCGTCGTGTCCGATCACGGCCTCGGCGGCGAAACCGGACGCGGCACCGACTTCATCGTGCCGCTGCGATAGAGCGGGTTTGTTCGATCTGGAATCAACTCCCATAAACCCGGACCAAATGTGAGTCCCACCTCTTCCGTGGGGAGAGGTCGGAGGCGAAAGCGACAGCGAACGCCTCCGGGTGAGGGCGTACGATGCCTCAATTGATGTTCAGAGCCCCCTCACCCGCTCGCTGATGCTCGCGACCTCTCCCCGCCGGGGAGA
Source organism: Bradyrhizobiaceae bacterium (assembly GCA_020544565.1). Taxonomy (GTDB): domain Bacteria; phylum Pseudomonadota; class Alphaproteobacteria; order Rhizobiales; family Xanthobacteraceae; genus Afipia. The sequence continues at coordinate 920,239 of CP078014.1, read as the reverse complement.
GGTAAAAAAGAACGACGTTTCCATCACATTGACCACAGCGATAGCGCCGCTTCTCCGCGCAATCCCCAGGCTCGTGAAAATGCGTTGGCGCGACTGCGCCCCCGGGATTAGGCTGATGCATGCGAATCCGGCAGCGCCGGGCTGCCCGCAGAGGAATGTTCCGACCGGGGGGTTGCAATGCATCTGTTTGCCACGCCGCTCAAGACCAGCGTGATGATTGCCGGAGCCATGACGCTGTGCGTACTCGACAGCGCATGGTCGCAAGCCCTCATTCCGCAGCGCACGGCCCCGCCCGCGCCCAAAGCCGCGGCGACCGCCGCTCCCGCGCCGGCTCCAGCTCCGGCGCCCGCCCCGACCCCTGCCAAGGCGGCCTGCGCCAATCCCAACGCCATGGGCGTGTCCCGCGTGGTGCAGATCGACACCACCGGCGGCCCCGGCTTCGGCTTCGAGCACTTCAAGCAACTCGACTTCCTGCGCGACAAGGAAGTGGTGCTGACCTTCGACGACGGCCCGTGGCCGCATAACACGCCGTCGGTCCTCAAGACCCTCGCCGAGGAATGCGCCAAGGCGCTGTTCTTCCCGATCGGCAAGCACGCCACCTACCATCCGGAAATTCTCAAGCGCGTCGCCGAGGAAGGCCACACCGTCGGCGCGCACACCTGGTCGCACGCCAACCTCAACAGCAAGAAGCTGACCGACGACCAGCGCAAGGAAGAAATCGAGAAAGGATACAGCGCGGTGAAGTGGGCGCTGGGCGCGGCTCCCGCGCCGATGTTCCGTTTCCCGGCCCTGCAGCATCCGCCGGCGATGGTGACCTATCTCGGCGAGCGCAACATCGCGATCTGGTCGTGCGATGTCGACTCGTTCGACTTCAAGGCGCGCAACGCCCAGAAGATCGTGGATACGGTGATGACCAAGCTCGACCGCAACGGCAAGGGCATCATCCTGATGCACGATTTCCAGAAGCACACCGCCGAGGCGCTGCCCGAGCTGATGAAGCGGCTGAAGGCGGGCGGCTACAAGCTGGTGCAGGTGAAGGCCAAGGCGCCGCTGCAGACGCTGGCGAAATACGACGAGGAGGTAATCAAGAGCGCCAAGCTGCCGACCGTGAGCACGCGCCCGATCGACAGCGTGGTGCAGACGATCTCGGAATGATGCAGCTCACCTCCGCCATCCGCGCCACACATGGCGCAGGCTGCCATGCGTTGTCCTGCCGTGCGCCGTCATGCGGTATATCGCCATGTCATGCGCGTTCACGCCATGCGCTTTGAAGGCTGCGTGATCGTCTCGGCGGACGGCATGCTCGCGGATGCGCGCGGCGAGATGCCGGCTACGCTCAAATTCGACGCCGATCAGCGCTTTTTCGAATCCGTTCTCGACCGCGTCGATCTCATCGTGCACGGCCGCCACTCGTTCGAGGATCAGCCGCGCTCGCCCGCGCGCCGGCGCATCTGGGTGACGCACCTCGTGCCCGCCATCGTCCCCGACCCGGACAACGCCAACGCGACGCTGTGGAATCCGGCCGGCGCGTCGTTCGAAGATGCCTGCCGCCATGCGGGAGTGACGTCCGGCACCGCGGCCATCATCGGCGGCCCCGACGTGTTCGCCATGTTCCTCGATCGCTACGACACGTTCTGGCTGTCGCAGGCGCATCGCGTCACCGTGCCCGGCGGCCTCGGCGCGTTTCCCGGCGTGCCGGCGCGGTCAGTGCAGGACATTCTCGCCGCGCACGGGCTCAAGGTCACGGAGACGCGCGTGCTGGATGCAACGCAGAATGTCGACGTCACCGCGTGGCGGCGGACGTGACATGGTCATTCCGGCGAACGCCGGAGGCCGGACATCATCTCAGAGTTAGTTTCATTGAGACGGAATCAACAACTCGTCATGCCCGGCTTTATGCCGGGCATCCACGTCTTGAGAGTTTCAACGCAAGAAGACGTGGATGGCCGGGACAAGCCCGGCCATGACGAATCACTGTTTGAATCAAACAAAAGCTATCTTACACGCCCGGATAGCGGTCCTCGACCGGCGCCGTCTCGCGCGGGAAGCCGGCGATGATCAGAAGGCCGCCGATCAGCGACAGGTTCTTCAGGGCATGGATCAGGTTGTTGATCCGTTCCGCGCCCGCCATGTCCCAGAAATTATGGAAATAGAACGTGGTCACCGCGACGAACAGCACCAGCACCCAGGCGAAGACCCGCGCGCCGATGTTGAGCGCGATGAACAGCCCCCCGGCGATTTCGACGATGCCGGACAGGATGGCGAGCAACTGGGCGGTGGGCATGCCGACCGCCGCCTCGATCTGCGCGGTATAGGGCGTGATAAAAGCCGGCAGCGTCACCTTGTCGGCGATCGCCTGGGTGGTGGAGGCGATGTCGAACAGCTTGGAGGCGCCGGAAAACACGAACAGGACCGCGAACAGGACGCGCCCGAGCGAGACGATGGCTGGCATGGTCGGCCTCTGATCTCCGGATTGGCGACGCCTGAGCCGGTTTATACAGGCTTTCGCATCAACCGAACAGCGTGGGCTGCTGCCGCCCTGCCCGCTCCTGCGCCTCGACAGCGGCGATCGCCGTCATGTTAAGGATGCCGCGCGCGGTGACCGACGGCGTCAGGATATGAGCCGGACGCGCCGGTCCGATCAGGATCGGCCCGACCGGCAACGCATCCGCCAGCATCTTGATCATCTGGTAGGAGATGTTGGCCGCGTCCAGGTTCGGCATGATGAGGATGTTGGCGGTGCCCTCCAGCCGCGAGTGCGGCAGCACCAGCTTGCGCGAGAATTCCGACAGCGCGGAATCGCCGTGCATCTCGCCGTCGGCCTCGATCTCGGGATGGTCCTGCGCCAGCAGTTCAGTGGCACGCCGCATCTTGCGGGCGCTCTCGGTATCGTAGCTGCCGAAATCGGAATGCGACAGGAACGCCACCTTCGGCTTGATGCCGAAGCGATGGACGTGAACCGACGCCAGCGCCGCCAGCTCGGCCAGTTCCTCGGCGGTGGGATTGGTCCTGATCTGGGTGTCGGCGAGGAAATACGCGCCCCGGGTGGTGATGACCAGCGCCAGCGCCGAATAGTCCGCCAGCCCCGGCGTCACCCCGATGATCTCGCGGATCCGGCGCAGGTGGCTCATGTAGCGGCCATCGACGCCGCACAGCATGGCGTCGGCCTCGCCGCGCGCCACCGCCAGCGCCGCGATCACGGTGGCATTGGTGCGCACCAGCGTCCGCGCCGCATGCGGCGTGATGCCATGACGGCCGGCGAGGTCGATGTAGCTCTGCACATAGGAGCGATAGCGCGGGTCGTCTTCCGGATTGACCAGATCGAAATCGACGCCGACCTTCATCGACAGGCCGGCGCGCTGGATGCGCGCCGCGACCACCGACGGACGCCCGACCAGAATCGGCCGCGCCAGCTTTTCCTCCAGCACCGCCTGGGTGGCGCGCAGCACACGGTCATCCTCGCCCTCGGCATAGATGATGCGCATCGGCTGGGTCTTGGCCTTGGCGAACACCGGCTTCATGACGAGGCCGGAGCGGAACGCGAAGCGTTCGAGCTGCTCGGCATAGGCGTCGAAATCCTTGATCGGCCTCGTCGCGACGCCGGATTCCATGGCCGCCCGCGCCACCGCCGGCGCGACGCGCAGGATCAGGCGCGGATCGAACGGGCTCGGGATCAGCGAGCCGGGGCCGAAGCCCTGGGTGTCGCCGCCGCCGAAACGCGCCACCACGTCCGACGGCGGATCACGGGCGAGCTGGGCCAGCGCATCCACCGCCGCGCGCTTCATCTCCTCGTTGATGGCGGTGGCGCCGACATCGAGCGCACCGCGGAAGATGAACGGGAAACACAGAACATTGTTGACCTGGTTGGGGAAGTCGGAGCGCCCGGTGCAGATCATCGCGTCGGGGCGCACCTTGCGCGCCTCGTCCGGCATGATCTCCGGCGTCGGATTGGCGAGCGCCATCACCAGAGGCTTGTCCGCCATCTGCGCCACCATTTCCGGCTTGAGCACGCCGGCGGCGGAGACGCCGAGGAAGACGTCCGCGCCGCCGATCACCTCGGCCAGCGTGCGCTTGTCGGTCTTCTGGGCATAGACCGCCTTCCACTTGTCCATCAGCGTGTTGCGGCCTTCATAGACGAGGCCGTCGATATCGCAGACCCAGATGTTCTTGCGCTGCGCGCCGAGCGACACCAGCAGATTGAGGCAGGCGATCGCCGCCGCGCCCGCGCCGGACGCCACGATCTTGACGTCCTCGAGCTTCTTGCCATTGAGGATCAGCGCGTTGCGGACGGCGGCGCAGACGATGATGGCGGTGCCGTGCTGGTCGTCGTGGAAGACCGGGATCTTCATCCGCGCCTTCAACTGCTCCTCGATCTCGAAGCACTCCGGCCCCTTGATGTCCTCGAGATTGATGCCGCCGAAAGTCGGCTCCAGCGCCGCCACAGTCTCGACCACGCGCTGGATGGTGTCGGCGGCGATCTCGATGTCGAACACGTCGATGCCGGCGAACTTCTTGAACAGGACGGCCTTGCCCTCCATCACCGGCTTGGAGGCGAGCGGACCGATATTGCCGAGACCGAGCACGGCGGTGCCGTTGCTGACCACGCCGACGAGATTGGAGCGGGCCGTGAGCGACGCCGCTTCCTGCGGATCGGCGGCGATGGCCTCGCACGCCGCCGCCACGCCGGGCGAATAGGCCAGCGCAAGGTCACGCTGATTGGCGAGCGGCTTGGTCGCCTGGATTTCGAGCTTGCCGGGCCTCGGAAGACGATGGAACGCGAGCGCCGCAAGGCGAAGTTCCTCGGACAACGTGGACCCCATTCCTACTTCCCCAGCACATGGCCCCGGATCGATTGCCGGGGCGCTTATTCTTGACGCGGACTCAACGCTTCAACCTTGCGGCAGATTGAGCCTGATGTGAAGCTCGCGCAACTGCTTCGGCGTGACCTCCGACGGCGCGCCCATCAGCAGGTCCTCGGCGCGCTGGTTCATCGGGAACAGCGAGATTTCGCGCAGGTTATTCGTGCCGCAAAGCAGCATGACAATGCGGTCCACGCCGGCGGCCATGCCGCCGTGGGGCGGCGCACCATACTGGAACGCGCGATACATGCCGCCGAAGCGCTCGATCACCGTCTCCTCGCCATAGCCCGCGATCTCGAACGCCTTCACCATCGCCTGCGGGCGGTGATTGCGGATGCCGCCGGAGGCGATCTCGTAGCCGTTGCAGGCGATGTCGTACTGGAACGCCTTGATGGTGAGCGGGTCCTGCGTCTCCAGCGCTTCGAGGCCACCCTGCGGCATCGAGAACGGATTGTGCGAGAAATCGACCTTCTTGTCTTCCTCGTTGTATTCATACATCGGGAAATCGACGATCCAGGCCAGTTCGAACCGGTCCTTGTCGATCAGGTTCAATTCCTCGCCGAGCCTGGTGCGCGCGAGGCCCGCGAACTTCCAGAACTTTTGCGGATCGCCCGCGACGAAGAACGCCGCGTCGCCCTCCTTGAGGCCGAGCTGGTCGCGGATCGCGGCGGTGCGCTCCGCGCCGATGTTGTTGGCGAGCGGGCCTGCGCCCTCACCACCCTCGCGCCACATGATGTAGCCGAGGCCGGGTTGGCCCTCGCCCTGCGCCCACGAATTCATGCGGTCACAAAAAGCACGGCTGCCGCCGCCCGGCCCGGGGATCGCCCACACCTGATTGCTGGCGTCTTCCAGCATGCGCGCGAACACCTTGAAGCCCGAACCGCGGAAATGCTCGGAGACGTCCTGCATCACCAGCGGATTGCGCAGGTCCGGCTTGTCGGTGCCGTATTTGCGCAAGCTTTCAGCGAACGGGATGCGCGGCCATTTTTTCGTGACCGGCTTGCCGTCGGCGAATTCCTCGAACACGCCGGTGATCACCGGCTCCATCGCCGCGAACACGTCGTCCTGGGTGACGAAGCTCATCTCAAGATCGAGCTGGTAGAACTCGCCCGGCAGGCGGTCGGCACGCGGGTCCTCGTCGCGAAAGCACGGCGCGATCTGGAAATAGCGGTCGAAGCCCGACATCATCAGCAGTTGCTTGTACTGCTGCGGCGCCTGCGGCAGCGCGTAGAACTTGCCGGGATGGATGCGCGACGGCACGAGGAAGTCGCGCGCGCCTTCCGGCGACGACGCGGTGAGAATCGGCGTCTGGAATTCGAAGAAGCCGGCGTCCTTCATGCGGCGGCGCATGGAGTCGACGATGGCGCCGCGGGTCATGATGTTCTGGTGCAGCTTTTCGCGGCGCAGGTCGAGGAAGCGATACTTGAGGCGAATTTCCTCGGGATATTCCTGATCGCCGAACACCGGCATCGGCAGTTCGCCCGCCTCGCCCAAGACCTCGATCTCGTTGATGAAGACCTCGATCATGCCGGTCGGCAGTTCGGGATTGTCGGTGCCCTCGGGGCGGCGGCGCACCTTGCCGTCGATCTTCACCACCCATTCCGCGCGCAGCTTCTCGGCGAGCGAGAACGCCTTGGAGTCCGGATCGACCACGCATTGCGTCATGCCGTAATGGTCGCGCAGGTCGATGAACAGCAGGCCGCCATGGTCGCGGATGCGATGGCACCAGCCGGACAGCCGGACGTCCTGGCCGATGTCGGTGTCGCGGAGCGCGCCGCAGGTGTGGGAACGATAGCGATGCATGGACATCCTGGAAACCAGCGTCAGAGGACAGAATCAGGGGGTGAGGCGCACGGGGCGCGCGCAGGGTTTAGAGCAGTTTCGGTCAAGACGGAATCTGCAATCATCATGCCCGCGCCTGAGGCGGGCATCCACGTCTTGAAAACGTTCAACAACAAACGACGTGGATGGCCGGGGCAAGCCCGGCCATGACGGATCGGGATGGCTCCATCAGGACGCCAGAGGCTATAGCCGAGCGGAACGGACGCGGCAACCTGGGGATGCCGCTCCGATTTCGCCTGTTTCGGAAAAAGATCAGGAAAAACAAGGAGCCGGCTTGAGCGCCCCGCCCCTCGCAGCCGCGATCTGTGATCAGCACGCGCCCTGCTGGATCATCAGGGTCGGGACGCCGAACGTGCCGGTCCGCACCGTGAACACCCGGGTGCCGGGCTTGCGGCCGTCGCGCATCTCGGACAGCTCGCACCCGGCCTGCCGCAGTCGGGCATGGGCGGCGGCCAGATCGGCGGTTGCCCAGGTCACGCCCCGGAGGACGTCGGGGCCGTCACTGCGACCGTCCTTGAGCCGGTGGACGATCTCCACCACCGTGCCGCCGCAGCGGAAGAACATGAAGCGGGTGTCGAACGCCGCAATGGTGCGGTCCAGCTTCATGTCGAGGCCGAGCCGCGCGCCATAGAGCGCGGCGGCCCGCTCGGGATCAGGCGTCGCGATCACGATGTGGTCCAGCCCGTCCACCGGCGCCTCGGTGGCGGCCGGCGACGGCGCGAGCGGCTCGGCCCGCTCCAGAAAGAACATCCGCACCCCGCCGGTGGCCTCCGTCGCGGCGCGGATGCGCCGCCAACGCATGGTGCGCCCGCTGCCGAGATCGCGACTGTCACCCTCGGATACCTCCGATGGCGCGAGCCCCAGCCGGGACAGGCGGTGGCGGGCCTGCTCGATATCTCCGACCGCAAAGGCGAGGCTCGCGAGCCCCTCGCCCTGGGCCTCGAGCGCCGCCCGCACGCGCTGCGCGCCATCGCCGTCGCCAATGGGGGCCATCAGCTCCAGCGCCGTGTTGGCGAGCGCGAAGATCGCGGTGGCGACGCCGTCCCGCTCCGCCCGCCACGCCGGCGCGCGGCCGAGCAGCGCCCGATACCCCGCCACGGCGGCGTCGATGTCACGAACGAGCAGAACGATGTGGTCGAGAGCGGTGATCATGCGGCGCGGTCCTGTGGCGACCCACACCTCATCACGAAATGGCGGACAAATCAGCCCCGGCGCGCGATTTGCGCGCGCTCGCCGTTGACAGCGCCCTGGCCCGGGTCAGCGCCGGCTCCGCCACTTCGCGCCTGATATACTCCAACAATTCTTCATGCTCGCGCCGCTTCCGGTATTTCTCGATTCCAAGCGCGGCAGCGATCAAGGCTCGCTTTTCCTTGAACCAGTTTTTTCCGGGTGGCGGCCGCTTCGCGAATGGCCACGGGGTCTGGTCACGATGAAATTTATAGAGTTCGGCGAAGGGCGACTCCGGCCACTGCGGCGGTTTCGGAAGCGTCGTGTAGTGGACGATGCGCGGCGGCTCTGAAAGCGTTCGCGCGTCGCTCCAATGGAAAAAGTTCCAAATCGGATCGATCGGCCGGTTACGCAGATACAGAACCTTGTTCAGCGCCGACTGGTCCCAGAACAGCATTCGCTCCGGATGCCGGTTGGCATATTCGATCGCCTTGTCTGCAATTTTTTCCCCACGCCACCGGCGCAGGTCTATCAGCATCATGCCGGCATTGAAATAATCCCGGCCAAGCTCAATGCTGTGAAGCGAGCTTTCCTTTTTCACAAGGTCGGCGTTGGCGATATCCTTGGTTGCCGCAACGGGGCAATCGCCCATATCGGAATAGAACAAATCGTCAAGGGAGCCGGTGATGCTGGTATCGGCATCAATGTAAAGGCATCGCCCAATATCCTCTCCCAACACCAATGGAATCATCAGGCGCGCATAGGTCGTCAGCCGGGTGTTCAGGCGATCCCGCAACAGAGAAGCGCATGGAATGAAGGTGAGATCGATTCCGGTGGCCGCGGCGAGCCCACGCAACTTGTCCGCATTGTCCGCCGAGATTGCGTTATCGAGCAGGAAATAGCGCGCCTCCGGATGATAGAGGCTCGCCGAATGCAGCATTCCGGCCAGGTGATGGACATAACCATCGTCGGACGCCGTCACGATAGAAATCACTTCGGAATGTCGCACGCCTATTCAGCTTTTCCAGATCGCATCAAATCTGCTAACTACAGATCATGGCACCATAAGAATATAGCTTAGCACCTGACTGTCAAAGAGTCGCCGTGCCCGTACAAAACATCTTATCACAACGATCCGTTCTCGTGGTCGGAGGCGCGGGCTATATCGGCGCCCATACCTGCAAGGCCCTCGCGGTGTCAGGATATATTCCGGTCACATTCGACAATCTCTCGACGGGGCATCGCAACTTCGTCAAATGGGGCCCTCTCGTCCAGGGCGAGATTGTGGACACAGACGCGCTCAGGCAGGCCTTGCGCGATCATGATGTCTGCGCGGTTCTGCATTTTGCCGCTCACGCTGACATTGGCGAGTCGGTCTGGGAGCCACGCAAGTATTATGAGAACAATGTCAGCGGCTCTCTCTCCCTGCTGCGCGCCATGTCCGAGGCGGGCGTCGACAAGATCGTGTTCTCCAGCACCTGCGCCGTTTACGGTCAGCCCTCGCAAATTCCCGTAACAGAGCGCGAACGGCCCGTACCGATCACACCTTACGGCGCCTCGAAGCTCATGGTCGAGCAGATCATGAGCGACTTTCGTTCGGCCTATGGCCTCAACTTCATCGCCCTGCGCTATTTCAACGCAAGCGGCGCCGACCTTGAAGCGGAGATCGGGGAACTGCGTGACCCCGAAAGCCACCTCATTCCGCGCGCGATGATGGCACTCCAGGGCCACCTCGACGATTTTCAGGTATTCGGCACCGACTTCCCGACCGCGGATGGCACCGCGATCCGCGACTACATCCATGTCGTCGATCTTGCCGAAGCGCACGTCCGCGCGCTGGATGCGCTGTTGCACGGCCACCAGGGCGGCGTATTCAACCTCGGTGCAGGCCGGGGATATTCAGTAAAGGAGATACTGGATGAGATCGCCCGCCACACCGGACGTCCGTTAGCATCGCCGAGCGGGCCGCGACGCAAGGGAGATGCCGCCGCATTGTTTGCTGATGCCTTGCTCGCCAAAGCCGAATTCGGATGGCAGCCCACGCATTCCGATCTCGAGACGATCATCCGCTCAGCGTGGCGCTGGCATCAGAAGGCGCATCCGAAACGCTGAAACTTCTATCGCGGTCGCATCGTGTAAAAGAAAGGAAGGGAATGGCACGCGATCTTATCTTTCACGTACGCATGAGCGACGTTCGCTTCCTCGTATTGCTCCAAAGCGATAATGGCGAACAAATCAGCCCGGATCGGACAGCCGCGCCTACCTTCCCTGATTTTCGCGGCGACCCATTCAGCAGGGCCCACCACAGGAACCATGCATGAAGCTGAGGAAGACGATCTTCATCAGGATCTACTAGATTCTGCGCTCAAAAATCGAGAACCCGTTTCTCAATGTCTTGCTCAGAGCAATCAGTTCGTAATTTGGATCGCGGCTCAACGTTTCATGGCTGTCGAAATTCTTGATATCCATGATATCGTCCAGCGCGATGAACTTGGCGCCATAAGTTTTGGCGAGCTCGGCCCGCCCGGTAAACGGCCCCCCGTCGATCAGAACGAAATCGAAAACCGCAATTCCCGTCTCAGATTTGATCTTTTCGATTCCGCTCGTTGGAATGTTTTTCTCGGTGATGTAACTATTTTCCTCCCTTAACCAGCCAACAAGAACAGGATGAACATCAGTTCGGTAGTTTTTGAGATCCAGCTTATGAGCATCGCAAAATAACACGACCTCTTCTTCCGACATCGTTTCGGCGGGAGAAACTGACGCAACATTGTAGCAATGAATATCTGGCCGATTTTTATAAAGCGATGTCAGCTTTTGAAATCGCGTCATCGAAAGTTCGACGGCGTAGAGTTGAGGTTTCGAGGGATTACGTTTCATCCCCTCAGCCAAGCCCGCCGTGCTGCCCCGGCCTGACGAAGCACCAATCTCCAGAATGGTCCTGACACCGGGATCCGAACTGATCCGCGAAATAGCCAGATAGAACTCATCGTTCCAGACTTCAGGACCAATGATCCTGTCCAGCCCGACACCTTGTCCTTTTCTTAAAATACCTTTTATTGTCTTTGAAAAACGCGACATGGGCTCCCCATCTTTTCAGACTCGTCTACCGTTTCATGCTCTGCCTCACAAGACAACACAGGAGCGGCAGAGCCGACTTTTTACGGCACAGCTCGCAGGTATCCGAGCCCAGTTTTTTTGGCTGAGACAGGCGACAACCGCGCCAAGACCCGTTATGCAGCATCCATGGAATTGATCAGCACCACGGCCCAGCTCGCCGATTTCTGCGCCCGCCTCGCCCGGCATCGCGCCATCACCGTCGATACCGAATTCCTGCGCGAGACGACCTACTATCCCCAGCTCTGCGTGGTCCAGATGGCCAGCGTCGACGAGGCCGCCGCCGTCGACACGCTGACCGAAGGCATCGACCTCGCGCCGTTCTTCGATCTCATGGCCGACGAGAACGTGCTGAAGGTGTTCCACGCCGCGCGGCAGGACATCGAGATCGTCTGGCATCGCGCCGGCATTGTGCCGCATCCGATCTTCGACACCCAGGTCGCCGCCATGGTGCTCGGCTATGGCGACAGCATCGCCTACGACCAGCTCGTCGAGCGCATCACCGGGCATCGGCCGGACAAGACCCACCGCTTCACCGACTGGTCGCATCGGCCGTTGAGCCAGGCCCAGATCGATTACGCCGTGGCCGACGTGACCCATCTGCGCGACGTGTTCGCGGCGCTCGACGCCGACCTGAAGAAGCGCTGCCGCAGCGAATGGGTCAGCGAGGAGATGGACGTCCTCACCTCGCCCTCCACCTACGACGTGCACCCCGAACGCGCCTGGGAGCGGCTCAAGACCCGCGTGCGCAAGCCGAAGGACCTCGCGGTGCTGATGGAGGTCGCGGCGTGGCGCGAGCAGGAGGCGCAGAGCCGCGACGTGCCGCGCTCGCGCATCCTCAAGGACGACGCCATCGGCGACATCGCCACCCACGCGCCGGCCAGCATCGAAAAGCTGGCGCAACTGCGCTCGCTGCCGAAGGGCTTCGACAGGTCGAAATGGGGACAGGACATCGTCGCGGCGGTGAAGCGCGGCCTCGCCCGCGATCCCGCGAGCCTGCCCAAGCTCGACAAACCCCGCAACAACGGCAACGGCGCGGCGACGGTCGAACTCCTCAAGGTGCTGCTGCGCATGACGTCGGAGCGCCACGCCGTCGCCAGCAAGGTGATCGCCACCGTGGACGATCTCGAACGGATCGCGGCGGATGACAACGCCGACGTCGCCGCGCTGCGCGGCTGGCGGCGCGAACTGTTCGGCGAGGCCGCGCTGGCGCTGAAGAAAGGCCGCCTCGCCCTCGCCATCGACAAGGGCCGCGTGGTGCGGATCGACCGGGAATAAACGCGCGCGCCGCGCCGCGCGCTTTGCGTGCTCAATAGAGAACCGCATAGGGGCTGGACGCCCGCGGCGTCAGCCCGCGCGGCAGCTGCAGCGGCGTCGGCGGATCGATCAGCAGCACATGGTCGAAGTTCGTGCGCCACTCCGGCAGATAGCGCGCCGCCGCGAGATCCGACGCGGAGAAGCTGTCCTGCAAAAGCAGCGGCCAGTCCACCGGCTCGCCGAGCGGCTGGGCGATGCGGTCATATGGCGGCTTCACCGCCAGCGGCTGCTGGGTCGGGTCCGCGAACATCAGCGGCCAGAACGAGCGCCGCTCGATCACCAGCAATGCGCCGAGATGGCCGTCGAGCCGGTACAGGCCCGGCAACGCGCGTTGCGGCGGCGATACGCCGGCGGTGATGGGACCCGGATGGCCGCGCGCCACCAGCACGCGCGCGCCCGGCTCGACCTGCGCGATCACGGAGCGCACGTCCGCCACGTCCTGCCGGTGATCGTGCCAGGCCAGCGCGACATGGAGCGTCCGGATGCCGATCAGCGCCGACAGCACGACCGCCGCCAGCATGGCCTGAGGTCGCGGCAGGCGCGGCTGCATGCCGGCGAACATCACCAGCACGACCATCAAGGCGAGCCGCGCTTCGATAAAGGTCCCGCCCTTGAGGGTCGATGGCGCCACGAGGAAGACGATGCCCAGCGCCGCCAGCGCCAGTGGGACGCCGCGGGCGAACACCGCGTGACGCCCGGCGAGCACGACAACGATAAAGACCGCCAGCCCGGTCGCGACCGTCAGCGCGGCGCTGTAGACCGTGAACGGCGCGAACACCACGAACGCCTTCTGTGCGATGTCCCATGTGCCGGGCGTGCTGTCGCCCGCCAGCGGCGACGCCAGATAGAGCGTGGCCGCGGGAGCGAGCGCGAATGCGACCGTGCCGCAGCTTCGCGCCCCCTCACCGACGGTCAGCGTCCCGTTCCGCGCCGCGGCGGCGAGGCGCGCCAGTTCGTAGGCCCCGATCAGAAGCGCCGCCAGCAGCACGCCGAAGATGTGGCAGAAGAAAACCGCCGCCAGCGCGATCGCGGTCACCACCGCCGCGCGCAGGCGATGGCCGCGGCGGTCGAGCGCGACCCACAGCGCCGCCGCGCCGAACGCGAGCCCCACCGACAGCAGGAAATTCATGAAGCCGAGAAAGAACACGGCGTTCCACGCCACCACGCCGGACGCCAGTGGCCACCAGGTGAAGCGGCCGAACGCCGCGCGGCTGTAGGCAACGACGCCGGCCACCGGCGCGACCAGGCTCAGCGCCAGCAGCAGCCGGCCGCCGAGATGCGGATCGGTCCATCGCAGCAGCACGGCGCCAAGCGCATCCATCCCGATATTCGGCAGGATGGCCCAGCGCGGCGCGTACATCCGCGCCAGCACGGGATCATCGGGATGGGCCAGCACAAAATAACGCGCCAGATGGTTGGGATAATCCAGCACCGGCGGCACATCGATCAGGAAGAACGGGATGGCAAGAGCGACAGCGAGCCCCAGCGCCGCCGCGAGCCACAACGGATCGGGACCCGGCCTGCGCGGGTGCTGCGCAGACGGCGCCATCGCTACGGCCGCACCACCGCGCCGGCGCGGCCGATCAGGCGCGCCAGCTGCTTGAAGCGGCCGGACACCCGGTCGGCGGCGAGATCGGCGGCGCGCTTGTCGAACACCAGCAGCAGCTTGCGCTGCTGATTGCGGAAACGGGTGTGGGACAACACGCCTTGCTGTGCCGCCGAGATCATGAACGCCACGCGGAACATGGCGCCGATGATGCGGGCGCGCTCGAGATGCGCCGGCGTCACCAGCGCGCGGATCGTCTCCGGCGCGTCGTTCTCGGGATTGAGGCCGGCATAGCGATAATAGACCGCGAGCGCCAGGAACACCCGGTTCTCATGGGTCACCGCGCCGAAATTGCCATTGGTGATGAGGTTGAGCATCTGCTCGCCGCGATAGTCGGGATGCGCGCGCCAGCCGGCGTCCGACAGCCAGCACGCCGCATGGCGCAGCCGCCGGTCGTCCTCGCTCTCGCGCAAATGCGCGGCGCGCACCAGTTGGTCGGTCCACGCGACCAGGTCGGCGGCATGGCCGGGCGAGCGGGCATAGAGGCCGTTGGCGGCCTGCGCGGCGACGATCAGCCCGTCCATCTTGCGCTCGGCCTCGGGCAGCATCTCGAACAGCAGCCCCTCGCGCACGCCATAGGTCGAGAACACGATCTCCTTCGGCCGGCCGACGCGGATGAGATATTCCAGCACCAGCGCCGCGTAGGTCAGAAGCGGGCGGCGCGCGTCGGCCACGGTCTCGATGTCGGCGAGGATGTCGCGCGCGGCGAGCCGCCGCAGCCGGCGGGCGAAATCGAGCGCATCGGCGGCCGGAATGGTGTAGCCGTGCATCACCCGCAGCGGATAGCCGCTCTGGATGATGTGGATGCGCGCCAGCGCGCGCCAGGTGCCGCCGACCGCGTAGAGGGTCCGCCCCGCGCCGGCCTTCAGTTGCGGCAGCCGGCCGAGGCGCTCGGCCACGATCTTCTCGGCCTTCTTCAGCGAGCGCTGCGAGATGTCCTGCAACGCGAGGCCGCCGAGCGGCAGCGTCACCCCTGAGCGGATGCGATGGCCGCGCACGTCGATCAGTTCGAGCGAGCCGCCGCCGAGATCGCCGACGATGCCGTCGGGCTTGTAGACGCCGGAGGCGACGCCGAGCGCCGACAGCCGCGCCTCGCGCGCGCCCGAGAGAATCTGGACGGGGCAGCCGCAGATGCGTTCGGCTTTGGCGATGAAGTCCGGCCCGTTGGTGGCGTCGCGGCAGGCGGCGGTGGCGATGGCGTAGACCTCGTCGACCTTCATCACCCGGCACAGCGCGCGAAACCGCTTCAGCGCGGCGAGCGCCTTGTCGACGGCATCGGGCGCGAGCAGCCCGGTCGATTGCACCTCGCGGCCGAGGCCGCACAGCGACTTCTCGTTGAAGACGGGCATGACGTTGCGCGTCTTGCCCTCGAACACGACGAGGCGCACCGAGTTGGAGCCGATGTCGATGACAGCGACACGGCTCATGGGCTTGCGCGATGCGGGGCGCGGCGCGCGCGTGGATGTTGCACTCATGGTCAGGCGCTGGCGCTATCGTTCCGAACGGCGCGTCAGCCGGCGTGGCTGGGATTCCTTGAGCGACTTGCCACGACCCGACAGACTCGGATTGGTCATGAAGTACTTATGGACGTTGAAAGGCTCCTCGCCCTTCGCGGCCTTCATACGCGTTGACGACCCATCCGGCAACAACCGCCAGCTCTGTTCGTTGTCCTTCAGGTTCGCGACCATGATCTGTTCCAGAACCTGCTGATGCACCGTCGGATTTTGCAGCGGGCACAACACCTCGACGCGGCGGTCGAGGTTGCGCGGCATCATGTCGGCGGACGAGATGTACACCGCCGCCTTGGCGCTCGGCAGCCCGTGGCCCATGCCGAAGCAGTAGATGCGCCCGTGCTCCAGAAAACGCCCGATGATCGACTTGACGCGGATGTTCTCCGACAGCCCCGGCACGCCGGGGCGCAGGCAGCAGATGCCGCGGATGATGAGATCGATCGAGACCCCGGCCTGCGACGCCTCGTACAGCGCGTCGATGATCTCCGGATCGACCAGCGAATTCATCTTCATCCAGATCGCGCCGGGCTTGCCGTGACGCGCATGGTTGCTCTCGCCGCGGATGTGCTCGAGGATGCGCTTGCGCAGCGTCAGCGGCGACACCGCCATCTTCTCGATGTCGCGCGGCTCGGCATAGCCGGTGATGTAGTTGAACACCCGCGCGGCGTCGCGCGCGATCACCGGGTCCGAGGTGAAGTAGGACAGGTCGGTGTAGATGCGCGCGGTGACCGGATGATAGTTGCCGGTGCCGGCGTGAACATAGGTGGTCAGTCCCGCGCCCTCGCGCCGCACCACCAGCGACAGCTTGGCGTGGGTCTTGAGTTCGAGGAAGCCGTAGACCACCTGCACGCCCGCGCGTTCCAGATCGCGCGCCCAGCGGATATTGGCCTCCTCGTCGAAGCGGGCCTTGAGTTCGACCAGCGCGGTGACGGACTTGCCGGCCTCCGCCGCCTCGGCGAGGACGCGGACGATCGGCGAGTCGCGCGAGGTGCGGTACAGCGTCTGCTTGATCGCGACTACATCAGGATCGCGCGCCGCCTGCTGCAGGAACTGCACCACCACGTCGAAGGATTCGTAAGGGTGATGGACGATGAGGTCCTTCTGCCGGATCGCCGCGAAGATATCGCCGCCAAAATCGCGCACGCGCTCGGGATGGCGCGGCACGTAGGGGGTGAATTCGAGGTCGGGCCGGTCGAGCCGCGTCAACTGCGACAGTTCGTTCATCGCCAGCACGCCGTCCACCAGCAACACGTCGTCGTCGGGCGTGGACAGCGCGCGCTTGACGAAAGCGCGCAGGGTCTCGGGCATGGTCGCCTCGATTTCGAGACGGATCACCGAGCCGCGGCGGCGGCGCTTCAGCGCGGTCTCGAACAGGCGGACGAGGTCTTCGGCCTCCTCCTCGATTTCCAGTTCGGAGTCGCGGATGATGCGGAACGCGCCCTCGCCCTTGACGGTGTATCCGGGAAACAGCCGGCCGATGAACAGGCCGGTCGCCTGCTCCAGCGTGATCAGCCGCACCGAGCCGTCCTTGCCCGCCGGCAGGCGGATGAAACGGTCGATCTTGCTCGGCATGCGGATCAGCGCGTTCATCACCCGGCCGTCGGTGCCGCGCGCCAGATGCAGCGCGATGGTGAAGCCGAGGCTGGGAATGAACGGGAACGGATGCGCCGGGTCGATCGCCAGCGGCGTCAGCAGCGGAAAGATGTTGTGGAGGAAGTGATCCTCGATCCAGCCGCGCTCGGCCTTGGTGACGTCCTTGCCGTCCACCAGCACGATGCCGACCTCGGCGAGGCTGGCGCGCAACTCGCGCCAGATTGCCTGCTGGTCGGCGGCGAGCTTCGAGACGGTCTCGTTGATCTGCACGAGTTGCTCCGACGGCGTCGAGCCGTCCGGGCTGCGCTCGGTGATGCCTTCGCGCACCTGCGCCTTCAGGCCGGCGACGCGGACCATGAAGAATTCATCAAGGTTATTGGCGGAAATCGACAGGAAGCGGACCCGCTCCAGCATCGGATGGTTGGGATTGACCGACTCTTCCAGCACCCGGCGGTTGAAATGCAGCCACGACAGCTCGCGGTTGATGAAACGCTCCGGCCCCGTCACAACCTCCGGGGGAATCGCGATATCGTCGATTTCTTCTTTTCTTACAATAGCTTGCGCGATATCCATCGGATCATATCCATGTTGCGGCGCGACCGCTCGTCCGGCGGCGCGGTCCCGGCGGACCATGTGCCGGTGTCATGACGGTTCGATGACATGATGGGCCAGGACCCCCAAAGGACCAAGCCCCTGCGCGGTCAGGACGCATCGTCCTTGAGGACCTCGGCCGCCAGCGCGCGGGTCACCGGTCGGCGCTGGCGCAGCGCCTCGGCGTCGAGTTGCGCCACCGCCCGCCCGGCCGCGGCGAACGACCGCTCGATGCGGGTGGCGAGATAGCCGACCAGGCTTTCGTCCACCACCATCTGGCGGTCGGCGCAGAACTTGACGATCAGCGCCCGGAACAACTGGTCGTCCGGCGCGGTCAGGGTCACCACCGGCACCGCCCGCAGCCGCGAGCGCAGGTCGTGCAGCTCCACTGCAATGGCCGATGGCGGGGTGCGACCGGTCATCAGGACGTAGGAGCCGCTCTCGCGGGCGAGATTGAGCAGATGGAACAGCGCCCGCTCGTCGAACATCGCGGGGTCGAGATCATCCACCACCAGCGCGCCGGTGGCGAGCGCGGCCGGCACCGCGACCGGGGTCAGCGCATGGGCCGCGACCGAACGCGCCCCCGCCTCCGCCGCCCAGATCGCCGCGAGGTGGCTTTTGCCCGAGCCTTCGGGACCGGCCAGCATCATCACCCGGTTGGGCCAGTCCGGCCAGTTGTCGACCAGCGCCAGCGCCTGCGCATTGGCCGGCCCCTCCAGGAAGTTGTCGCGCGACAGGCTCTCCTCATGCGGCAGCGCAAGGGCCAATTGGCGGGGCCGCTGGAGGCGGGATGTCACGCGGTTACTCCTTGCCGGCAGGCCGGAATCACGGAAGCGGCGCGGGCGCGCTCATGTGCCGCGCCCATTCCACGAGATAGAAGGACACCGAAAGCAGCGTCAAGATCGTCACACACACCATCAGCACCGCGGCATAGGGCGCGGCGCTGAAACCGAATCCGAGCGACGCCAGGATCAGCGCGGCGAACGACACCTGCGCCACGGTGTTCAGCTTGGATACCATCAACGGTTTCATCGGCATCGGGTTTCCGAGCAGCCAGGAGATGATGACGGCGCCGACGATCATGACGTCGCGCGACACCACCAAGATCACCAGCCACAGCGGAATGTTCCCCGAAATCCCCAGCGTGACATAGATCGAGACCAGCAGCGCCTTGTCGGCCACCGGATCGAGCAGCGCGCCGATCTCGGTGGTCATGTTGAAGCGCTTGGCGAGGAACCCGTCGATGGCGTCGCTGACCCCCGCCACCACGAACGTCACGAAGGCGACGGTCATCTGGTTCGAGGCGATGGCCCAGACGACCACCGGCACCAGCAGGATCCGGATCAGGGTGATGATATTGGGTATGTTCACGCGACGTTTTCCCGAGTTCAGGACTTGTAATGAGTCGTTCCGGCCTTGCATAGGATCGGGGCGCGGCCCGCTTTCGGCCAGTGCCGCCGCATGGCTATGCACAGGCTCCCTTCGGGCATTGCGCCAGAACAAAATTCCACGTAACCACCGGCCAGCACTGGAAAACCCGGCATGACCGACAAACAATCCGGCCTCACCTATTCGTCCGCGGGCGTCGATATCGACGCCGGCAACCGGCTGGTGGACCTCATCAAGCCGATGGTCCGCGCCACCGCGCGCGCGGGCGCCGACGCCGAGATCGGCGGCTTCGGCGGCCTGTTCGACCTCAAGGCCGCGGGCTTCAAGGATCCGGTGCTGGTCGCCGCCACCGACGGCGTCGGCACCAAGGTCAAGATCGCCATCGAGACCGGCATCCACGGCGGCATCGGCATCGACCTCGTCGCCATGTCGGTCAACGACCTCGTGGTGCAGGGTGCGGAACCGCTGTTCTTCCTCGACTATTTCGCCTGCGGCAAGCTCGATCCGGAGGCCACCGCCGCCATCGTCGCGGGCGTCGCCGAGGGCTGCCGCGAATCCGGCTGCGCCCTGATCGGCGGCGAGACCGCCGAGATGCCCGGCCTCTACAAGGACGGCGACTACGATCTCGCCGGCTTCGCGGTCGGCGCGGCCGAGCGCGGCACGCTGCTGCCGCACAAGGACATCGCGCCCGGGGACGCCGTGATGGGCCTCGCCTCCTCCGGCGTGCACTCCAACGGTTTCTCGCTGGTGCGCAAGGTGGTGGAGCGCTCCGGCGTCGCCTTCGACGCCCCCGCCCCGTTCGCCCCGGTGATGACGCTGGGCGGCGCGCTGCTCGCACCGACCAAGCTCTATGTCCGGTCCTGCCTGCGCGCGATCCGCGAGACCGGCGCGGTGAAGGGCCTCGCCCATATCACCGGCGGCGGCTTCACCGACAACATCCCGCGCGTGCTGCCGAAGCACCTCGGCGTCCGCGTCGACCTCAAGGCGGTGCCGGTGCTGCCGGTGTTCAAATGGCTGGCCATGGTCGGCGACATCGCCGAGCTGGAGATGCTGCGCACCTTCAACTGCGGCATCGGCATGATCGCCATCGTCCGGCGCGAGGCGCTGACCGAGGTCATGGACGTGCTGACCCAGGCGGGTGAGCATGCCGTCGATCTCGGCGAGGTCATCGAGGCCGGGCACGGCGAGCGCGTCGTCTATGACGGCCACCTCGATCTGGCCGATTGAGATGGGCGGGGATCAGGCAAAGCGCCGCGTCGCCATCCTGATCTCGGGGCGCGGGTCGAACATGACCGCGCTGATCGAGGCGGCGCACGCCGCGGACTTCCCCGCCGAAATCGTGCTGGTGGTTTCCAACATCGCCGACGCGGCCGGGCTGGCGAAAGCGGCCGCGGCCGGCATCGCCACCGCGACCGTCGCCAGCAAGCCGTTCGGCCGCGACCGCGAGGCGTTCGAGCGCAAGCTTCACGAGACACTGGTGGAGCACGGCATCGACCTCGTCTGCCTCGCCGGTTTCATGCGGCTGTTGACGCCGTGGTTCGTGTCGCAATGGGACGGCCGCATGCTCAACATCCACCCGGCCCTGCTGCCGTCGTACAAGGGGCTGCACACCCACGAGCGTGCGCTCGCCGACGGCGTGAAGATCCACGGTGCGACGGTGCATTTCGTGGTGCCCGAAATGGATTCCGGCCCCATCATCATGCAGGGCGCGGTGGCGGTGCTGGACGACGACACCCCTGACACGCTGGCGCGGCGCGTGCTGTCCGTCGAACACCGCATCTATCCGGATGCGCTGCGGCTGGTGGCCTCCAATGCCACGCGGATCGAGAGCGGCGTCTGCAAGTCGAAGGCGAACGGCAGCCCCGACGACATGCTGATCGCACCGGCGGTGATCTAGCTAGAGCAGATTTGGTTCAGATGGAATCATCAACTCGTCATGCCCGGCTTTATGCCGGGCATCCACGTCCTGGGCGTTCAACAGAATAAGACGTGGATGGCCGGGACAAGCCCGGCCATGACGGGTTGTTGATTCCGCCTCAATCATCATCCCCCCTCATCCCGCGCCTGCCGCCACAAATAAAAACCCCCGGCACGGGCCGGGGGCGATTGTCTCGCGCCGGCGCGCCGGTCGCGCGTCAGGTCACCTTGAGGTTTTCGGCGGACGCCTTGCCGCGATTTTCCACGAGCTCGTATTCGACAACCTGGTTCTCGTTGAGAGTGGTCAGTCCCGCGCGCTCCACGGCCGAGATGTGAACGAACACGTCCTTGTCGCCCACGGCCGGCTTGATGAACCCATAGCCTTTGGTTGGGTTGAACCATTTGACGGTGCCTTTTGCCACGTCTGTCTCCTCGTCTGGATACAAAAATGACGCGGCCGCGCTTCCGCGCGGGCCACGCCGTTAGCGGGCATCCCTATTGTTGCAGGTGTTCTTCACTCTCAAGCGCACGAACCGCCCTAATCCGATTGCATTCATGATCCCAACATGAAAATTTCGCCTTAGCAAGCCCGCAGCCGGGCCACAGCGGCGTGTGGCACTGCAACCACAAATCCCGCCATGACTTCTCGCCCGGCCGTGAATCGATTGACGCTATGGCCTCGCCTGGTCCATCCATGACCGACAAGGGGCGAGCGGCGCGGTGCGCCGCTAGTTGTGGAGCCTCAACAGGTTGTCCTCGGTCAGGCCGAGTCTGCTGATTGGTGTCTTTGATTTTATGCCGCCATGGGGTCGATGCCAATTGTATCGGTGCAACCAGATAGGAAGCTCCTCGGCCCGGCGATCGGATGTTGGATAGGCGTGAGCGTAGGCCCACTCCCTGAGCGCGGTCTGGATGAAGCGCTCGGCCTTGCCATTGGTTTTTGGCGTATAGGGTTTGGTGCGGACGTGCTTGATGCCCAAGTGCCGGCAAGCGTCGCGGAAGGCGAAGGCCTTGTAACAACTGCCGTTATCGGTCATGACGCGGGCGACGGTGATGCCTAGGCTTTTGTAATAAGCCACGGCGGCCTTGAGGAAGGCAACGGCACTATCGGCCTTCTCATCGGGCTTGATCTGGGAGAACGCGACACGGGAGTGATCGTCGATGCTGACGTGGACGAACTCCCAGCCGACGCCGCGACTGTTGCTTTGACCGGTCCGATCACCGGTGATGCGGTGACCGACCTTGTCGAAACGACCGAGCTTTTTGATATCGATGTGGATCATCTCGCCGGGAGTGGCACGCTCATAACGGTGCACAGGCTCAACCGGCTCCAGGTCGCGTATCCTGTTCAGTCCCAGCCGCTGTAGAATGCGGCTGACGGTTGCCGCCGACACGCCGGTCTCAACGGCAATCTGCTTGCCCGTGTAGCGCTGCCGGCGCAACGCCTCGACCACCGCACATGTGGCAGGCACTGTTTGGCTTGGCAATGAAAGAGGCCTTGAGGAGCGATCACGCAATCCATCGACACCTTCCGCGCGGAACCGCTCGACCCATTTGGCGACCGTCTTCGGGGTGGTGTTGAACTGGCGCGCCGCGGCGGCCTTGCTCAACCTCCCGTCAATCACAAACCGCACCATGGCCTCTCGACCTCTTGGCGTCAGGGGAGCATTCTTGTGGCTGTTCATCTGGTCTCTCCGTGGAACACTGAAGCTTCGCAACCTCAGCTTCCTCGGTCCGGACCAGATGGACAACCTCCCGAAACACCACAGCTAGTGAAACGGGCACATTCATGACGACCTCCCGCCGCAAGGCGCGACACCACCCCGCGGCCGGACCATTCGCCATCGCGGTCGCGGCCTCGGCGGCCGCCCTCCTCGCGGCGACCGGCGCTGCCCGCGCCCAGACCGCGCCGTCCCCGCCCTCGACTGCGAACAACACGCAACTGGCGGTCGGCGCAAGCCAGCTCGAGCTCGGCAGCAGCTTCCTGCAGCGCCTCGGCCGCGAGGCCACATCGGGTTTCACGGCGCGAGACAATTCCGGCGGCGGCGGCGCGTCCCGCGACAACGCCGATCCGGTCTACCGGACCTGGGGAGAAATCTACGGCATCAGTTCCCGCACCGATCCGCAGGGAACCTTCGTGGGCGACAGACGGCGGACGTTTGGCGGCGTCGCCGGCATCGGCGCCGTGATCGCGCCCGGCCTAAGTGTCGGCTTCTCGGTGGACCACAGCCGCACCGAGATCGACGTGCCCCTCGCCCGCCAGAATGGCGGGCTCGACATGACCCAGATCGGCGTCAACGCCGCCTACAGCCGGGGACCGTGGACGGTGGCGTTCGCGGCGGTGCACGGCTTCGCACAAATCGACTCGACCCGCTGGACGCCCGGCGGCAATGCGCTGGCAGGCTATCGCGGCCATGTCGACGGCGTGCTCGGTGAGGTCAGCTACACCTACGCCTTCGGCCAGAGCCGGATCGTGCCGAAACTGGGCCTCGAATATGTCGCGGCCCATACCGATCGCTTCACGGAAGTGGGCGGGTTCGATCCGGTGGCGGTGGCCGCCGCCAATGGCGAGCGCGCCCGGCTGCTGGCCGGGGCGGAGATCGGCCATTACTGGATCGTGGGCCAGCAGGCGATCGACGTTTCCGCCTACGCCAAGTTCGTCGACAATTTTGCGCAGACCATCGATCCGGTGCAGGTGAGCCTGGCCAGCGGCTTCGGCAACAGCATCAGCGTTCAGGGCATCCGCGAAAGCACCACCGGGGCCGACGCCGGCGCATCGGCGTCCTACATCCTCAGCGGCACGGCCCGGCTCTATGCCAATTACGACGGCAAATTCCGCGGCAATTTCACCGCACACCAGGGCACGTTCGGCGTTGAGCTGAAGTGGTGAACGCAAGCGCCACCGGCTGACGGTTGCAGCCGGTGCGCGTGTCTTTACGCCGCGGCCGGAGCTTCGCCGTCGTGATCCTGCTGCTCGCGCAGCGCACGGCGCCGCCAGATCGAGCCGACCACCAGCACCAGCGCGACGCCCAGCAGCGCCAGCACGATCTCGCCGGCCTCGCCGCCGAGATGCATGTGCCGGGTG
Organism: Bradyrhizobiaceae bacterium; assembly: GCA_020544565.1. Lineage (GTDB taxonomy): Bacteria > Pseudomonadota > Alphaproteobacteria > Rhizobiales > Xanthobacteraceae > Afipia. The sequence continues at coordinate 896,245 of CP078014.1, read as the reverse complement.
AAGCCGAAGACTTCCGACTTGGTCTGCACGTCGAAGGCGATATGGCCGTCGAGAACGCGGTGCAGCCACGGCGCGACCGCGGTGTCGGTGGCGATCACCTCGCCCGCGATCCAGCCGAGCAGCGCCGCGCCGAGCCAGACCAGCGCCGGCAGGCGGTCGAGCAGCGCCATGATGATCGCCGCGCCCGCCACGATCATCGGAATGCTGATCGCGAGGCCGAGCATCATCAGCACGATGCTGCCATTGGCGGCGGCCGCGACCGCGATGACGTTGTCGAGGCTCATGATGATGTCGGCGATGGCGACGATGCGCACGGCGGCCCATAGGTGCGCCGCCGCCTGCACGCCCTCCTCGTCCTCCTGCTCGGGCACGAGCAGTTTCGCCGCGATCACCAGCAGCGCGAGACCGCCCACCACCTTCAGGTAGGGCAATTCCATCAGGGTGGCGACGATGCCCGTGAAGATCACGCGCAGCAGCACCGCGACGCCCGCGCCGAGGACCATGCCCCAGACGCGCTGGGTCGGCTGCAGCCCGCGGCAGGCCAGCGCGATGACCAGGGCGTTGTCACCGGACAGCAGGACGTTGATCCAGATGATCTTGGTCAGCGCGACCCAGAACTGCGGCTGCTGAACCTCGGCCTCAAGCTGGGCGAACCAGCCGCCGAGGTTGGCGAAGTCGAATAGTTGCGCAAGCCAGATCACATCCCAGGTCACATCAAAGGCCCCCCGACCTTATACATCGTACATCATGGATGCATGTTAGCAGCCAGCCGTCCGGTGTCAGCCGACGATTTCGTTTCCGGCGAAGAACTGCGCGATCTCGATGGCCGCGGTCTCGGCCGCATCCGAGCCGTGCACCGAATTCTCGCCGATCGACTTGGCGTGCACCTTGCGGATGGTGCCATCGGCGGCCTTGGACGGATCGGTCGCGCCCATCACGTCGCGGTATTTGAGGATGGCGCCCTCGCCTTCCAGCACCTGAACCACCACCGGGCCCGAGGTCATGAAATCTACCAGCTCGCCGAAGAACGGGCGCGCCTTGTGGACGGCATAGAAGGTCTCGGCCTGGGCGCGGGTCATCAGGATGCGCTTCTGGGCGACGATCCGCAGGCCGGCCTTCTCGATGATGGCGTTGACGGCGCCGGTCAGATTGCGCGCGGTCGCGTCGGGCTTGATGATCGAAAAGGTGCGCTCAATCGCCATGATTTCATCCTGTCAGACGTTATTTGGGAAAGTCGGGTTTTGGGAAGTTGCCGCGCTTATAACGGCGGGTGTTGCGAACGGCAAGCACGGCACCGGGGCCTGCGCCCGGCAATTTCGCCCCCGGAAGAGCACCGGGGACTGCCGACGAAGGCTGCCCGAACATGACCGCAATTTCATGAACATGAACCCAATCTGACTGGACCATGACGGGAGAATTCAGAAACGCCGTGCTAGGATACTTGCGACGAAATCCCGTTCCGGGTCGCATCCGGGGTCGCAAATGAACCTATGACGAGGCGCTGCGTTATCCAGACCAGGCTCGTAGCCAAACCCAAGGAGACATCCATCATGTTGCGCAAGTTTGTGTTTATATGCGTCGCAGCGCTGGCTCTCGGCGCTACGGCCTTGGCGCCGACCGATGCATCCGCACGCCCCGGCCGCGGTGGCGGTGGTGGTTGGCACGGTGGCGGTGGCTGGCACGGCGGCGGCGGTTGGCACGGCGGTGGCGGCTGGCGCGGCGGTCCGGCGTGGCGCGGCGGCGGCAATGCCTGGCGCGGCGGCGGCGTGAGATGGCATGGCGGTCGCGCATGGCGTCCTGCGCCGGTCTGGCGTGGCGCCCGCTGGCACGGCGGCTGGCATCGTGGTTGGGGCTGGGCTCCGGGCGTCGCCGTCGTCGGCGGTTGCTGGACCCGGCGCTGGGTGGCGACGCCGTGGGGCTGGCAGGTTCGCTGGGTCAACCGTTGCGCCTGGGGCGGTGGCTGGAACGGTGGTTGGGGTGGCTGGGGCGCCTGGTAAGCGCGGCTCCGCACGACACCTTCCTGTCTGACAATTCAAAACCGGTCGCCGCCAGCGGCCGGTTTTTCATGTCCGCCGCCCTGCTCGCCCCCTTCCGGGAGCGCCGCCGGGCCGCCGGACAAAGCTGTTGCGTTCAGCCGACCGTTCCGTAAAAGCCCGCCATGCTCTCCATCAACGATATTTCGATCCGCATCGCCGGCCGGCTTCTGATCGATCAAAGCACGGTGCAGATCGTTCCCGGCGCACGGGTCGGCTTCGTCGGCCGCAACGGCGTCGGCAAGTCGACGCTGTTCCACGCCATCCGCGGCGATCTGGCGCTCGAAGCCGGCGCGATCACCGTCCCGCCGCGCTGGCGCATCGGCAGCCTCGCGCAGGAAGCCCCCGACGGACCGGAAAGTCTGATCGAGGTGGTGCTCAAGGCCGATCTCGAACGCGACGCCCTGCTGCGCGAGGCCGACACCGCCACCGATCCGCACCGCATCGCCGACATCCAGACCCGTCTCGTCGACATCGACGCCCATTCGGCCCCCGCCCGCGCCGCCGCCATTCTGTCCGGCCTCGGTTTCTCCGCCGAGGACCAGACCCGCGCCTGCCAGGAATTCTCCGGCGGATGGCGCATGCGCGTGGCACTGGCGGCGACGCTGTTCGCCGCGCCGGACCTGCTGCTGCTCGACGAGCCGACCAACTATCTCGACCTCGAAGGCACGCTGTGGCTGGAGGACCACCTCGCCCATTATCCGCGAACGGTCATCGTCATCAGCCACGACCGCGACCTGCTCGACACCTCGGTCGATCAGATCCTGCATCTCGATCGCGGCAAGCTCACGCTCTACAAGGGCGGCTACTCCTCGTTCGAGGAGCAGCGCGCCACCCGCGAGATGCTCGACGCCAAGCACGCCAAGAAGCAGATGGACGAGCGCAAGCGGCTGCAGGCGTTCGTCGACCGCTTCAAGGCCAAGGCGTCGAAGGCCAAGCAGGCGCAGTCGCGCGTCAAGATGCTGGAGCGGATGAAGCCGGTGACGGCGCTGGTCACCCAGGATGTGCGCGAGATCACGTTTCCCGAGCCCGAGAAGACCCTGTCGCCGCCGATCATCGCGGTGGACGGCGTCTCGGTCGGCTACGATCCCGACAAGCCCGTGCTCAACCGCGTCACGCTGCGCATCGACAACGACGACCGCATCGCATTGCTCGGGGCCAACGGCAACGGCAAATCGACGCTGGTGAAGCTGCTCGCCGGCAAGCTCGCGCCGTTTTCCGGCAAGGTGGTGCGCGCCGCCAACCTGTCGGTCGGCTACTTCGCCCAGCACCAGACCGACGAACTCGACCTCGAAGCCTCGTCCTACGACCATCTGCGCCGGCTGATGCCGGACGACACCGAAACGAAAGTGCGCGCCCGCGTCGGCGCCATCGGCTTCTCCGGCAAGGCCGGCGACACCAAGGTCGGCTCGCTGTCCGGCGGCGAGAAGGCGCGGCTGCTGCTCGGCCTCGCCACCTTCGCCGCGCCGAACATGATCATTCTCGACGAGCCGACCAACCATCTCGACATCGACAGCCGCGCCGCGCTGGCCGAAGCGATCAACGATTTCCCGGGCGCGATCATCATGGTGTCCCACGACCGCTATCTGATCGAGGCGTGCGCGGATCAACTATGGGTCGTGGCGGATCGCGCGGTGACGCCCTACGACGGCGATCTCGACGACTATCGCCGCACGGTGCTGACGACGCGCGGCGAGAAACCCGCGGGGCGCGAGCGCAGCGCCGAGCGCGACCGGCCCGTGCGCGCGAAGTCCGAGAAACGAACGCCGCTGAGGCAAAGGATCGTCGCCGCCGAAAGCGAGATGGCGCGGATCACCACCATCATCGAGAAGATCGACGCGGCGCTGGCGCTGCCCGACCTGTTCAAGCGCGATCCGAAGCAGGCTGCGCAGCTCACCAAGGCCCGCGCCAGCGCCGCCGAGGCGCTCGCCCGCGCCGAGGACGACTGGCTGGCGGCGAGTTCGGCGTTCGACGAAGCCACGACAGGCTGAAAGATCAGGTCCGCTTCTTCTTGGCCGGGCGCGCGGGCTTCGCCGGCGCGGGCACGTCCACGCGCTCGATCGCGGTCAGCCGGCCGGAGGTGAAGGTATAGGCGCCGGGGCGCGGCCCGTGCGTCCAGGTGACGAGCGCCACCCGCTCGCCGCGCTCGTTGCTCGACAGATTGACGTTGTCCGGCGCGATGCCGACGGCGCGGGCCACGTCGCACTCGGTATGTCCAAGCGCAACCGGCGCGCCCGCCACGGCGTCGGCAGCGGCAGCCGGCTCCGGCATTCCCGGGCACGCACCCTCGGACGAGATCAGGTCGTTCGGCGTGACCTCCTTGGTCACCGACAGCGGCGGCGTTTCGATCTTGGAATTGCCGGCCTTGAAGATCTGGCCCGGCCGCGCAAACCATTCCTGATCCTTCAGCGACAGATCGGTCATGCCGCCGCAACCGGCCAGCATCGGGCCTGCGACCATGAACAGCGCCACAAGCCGGATCGGGCTCCCTGTACGCCGGGCGTTCAAATCGGTTCTCACACAAACTCCAGCGATTCGAATGGCTTCCGGCGTTGCACCGATCACGGCAGTCCCCGCGCGATGCTTCCGCATCACGCCCGGGCGCAATCTTCCCACCATCCCTTTGCGGCACCATGGTGGCTGACCACAGGCCCGGTCAACGAAAAACAGCGGTATCATTAACAGTGCGCCGGACCTTGCGCCACGGCGGAGCGGCCGTTCCGTTCAGCCGCGCTGCTGCCAGCGGCCGCGCTCGTCGGCCTGCCAGTAGGTGGTCGCGAACCCCCGCGCCTTGCCGTCCGACCACGCCGCCCGCGCGGCGGCCAGCGCCTCGTCGTCGTCGCCGTTGAAGACGAGCACGACCCGTTCATAAGTGTCGCAGTCGCGCGGCAGGCCCGCGACATCGACGATGAACCTGACATGCGCCGTATTGGGGTTGCTCTCGTCGGTGACCAGAACCACCGGCTGGCCGGCCGCATCCGCGTCGCGGAAGGTGCCGTGCGGCAGGAACGACTCCTCACGATAGGTCCACAGATGGCCGTCGAGCGCATCGACGCGCTCCTCCGAGCCGGCCTGGATCGCGACCCGCCAGCCGCGTTCGAGAGACTTCTCGAGCAGCGGCGGCAGCACCCTCTCCACCGTCATGTCCTGCAGATGATAGAATAGAACGTCGGTCATGGCGGCAGCACCTGACTATCCTGGTTCGTCATTGCGAGCGAAGCGAAGCAATCCAGAGCCCCCTCCCTCTCCCTCCCCCGCAAGCGGGGGAGGGTTGGGGTGGGGGAATTGCTTCGTCGCGGAGCCCGTGCCCGGACGGCGGGTGCTCCTCGCAATGACGGCCCTACCTTACCTTTTCGCCTCGTAGTGATCGGCGACAAGCTGGTTGAGCAGGCGCACGCCATAGCCCGAGCCCCAGCTGCGGTTGAGGTCGGACGCCGGCACGCTCATGGCCGTTCCCGCGATATCGAGATGCGCCCACGGAATGTCGTCGACGAAGCGTTGCAGGAACTGGGCGGCGGTGATCGAGCCGCCGTTACGGCCGCCGGTGTTCTTCATATCGGCGAACTGGGAATCGATCTGCTTGTCGTATTCCGGGCCCAGCGGCATGCGCCAGACGCGCTCGCCGCTCGCCTGCCCCGCCGCCGTCAGCCGCTCGGCCAGCCGGTCGTCGTTGGAGAACAGGCCGGCATATTCGATACCGAGCGCGACCAGGATCGCGCCGGTCAGGGTGGCGAGATCGATCATGAATTTCGGCTTGTGCTTCTTCGCCACGTACCACAGCACGTCGGCCAGCACGAGGCGGCCTTCCGCATCGGTGTTGATGATCTCGATGGTCTGGCCCGACATCGAGGTGACGATATCGCCGGGGCGCTGGGCGTTGCCGTCCGGCATGTTCTCGACGAGGCCGATGGCGCCGACCACGTTGACCTTGGCCTTGCGCGCGGCGAGCGCATGCATCAGGCCGACCACGCAGGCCGCGCCGCCCATGTCGCCCTTCATGTCCTCCATGCTGGCCGATGGCTTGATCGAGATGCCGCCGGTGTCGAAGCAGACGCCCTTGCCGACGAAGGCGACGGGCTGCTCGCCCGGCTTGCCGCCGTTCCAGCGCATCACCACCACGCGCCCGTCGTGCTCGGAGCCCTGCGACACGCCGAGCAGCGCCCCCATGCCGAGCTTCTTCATCGCCGGCACATCGAGCACCTCGACGCGGACGCCGAGCTTGCGCAACTGGCTGGCGCGGCGGGCGAATTCCGCCGGGAACAGCACGTTCGGCGGCTCGTTGACCAGCTCGCGCGCGGTCAGCACGCCGTCCACCACATGGCTCTGCGGCGAGAACGCCCGGCGCGCGGCGGCGACGTCGGCCACCGCGACCGAGAACTGGGTGCGCAGCGGCGCGTTGTCGCCGTCCTTCTTGGTGGTCTTGTAGCGCGTGAAGCGATAGGCCCGCAGCCGGATGCCGGCGGCGACGTCCGCCGCCTGCGCCGGCTTGAGCGCGCCGGACGGCAGTTCCGCCACCACCGTCACCGCCTCGGTGCCGGCGCTGATCTTGGCGGCGATCTTGCCGCCGAACCTGATGAACTCGCTGTCCTTGAGCGCGGCCACCTTGCCGGTGCCGACCACGATCAGGCGGTTGGCCTTCAGCCCCTCGGGGGCGAGAATATCGAGCGTCGCCCCGCTCTTGCCCTTGAACTGGTTGGCGGCGGCGGCGCGCTTGACCGCCTGCACGGCGGTGCCGAGCGCCTTGCCGGTAACCGGCCCGAACTTCAGGGCGTCATCGCAGAACACCACCAGGACGCCGCGTGCGGCAGCAGAAAACGGGACGAAGCCGACCTTGACGGCGTCGGTCATGAAAAATCCTCCAGAACAGTGCGGCTTGCGCGGGTGACGGGGCCAGAATCTGGCCGGGATGGCGCACTATGGCGCTTTCCGGCGGGCGCTGCCAAGCGCGGCGCGGAGGAAGCCGCCCTGCCGCCGTCGCCGTTCCCGCGCAACGGTGATTCCGTGGCCGGAATGCCACGTCCAGCGATTTATTAACCATCTTGCAAGCCTGACCCCGGCTCAGCCATTTTGTTGACCAATCAAAGGGATGCTATGAAATAGGACAGTGCCGGAGAATGCCGTCCGCAGCCGTTGCGAAAGATCCTGGGGGATCGCCCGCGACAGTCGGGGCGCGACGGAGCAACCGGCCGGGAATGTGGGGATTTCGACACCCGATGGGGTCAACTGACGCGACGATGATCGGGACGACGACGCTGTCGTCCGCGATGGCCTGCCCGCCCGCATGGATCGCCATGCGGCGGACGGCGGCCTAGAGCGATCGCGCGCATGGTCACCACGATCCTCGCCCGCTATTTCGCCGCCCGCTTCGTAATCGCCTCGGTCGCGACGTTCCTCGGCATTTTCCTGCTCGTCGCCATCGTCGACTACATCGAGCTGATGCGCCGCGCCGCCGGCATCCAGTCGGTGTCGATGCTGTTCGTGGCCCAGACCGCGCTGTTCCGGGTGCCGCTGACGCTCGAACGGCTGATGCCGTTCTGCATCCTGATCGGCGGCATGGTGTCGTTTCTGGCGCTGTCGCGGCGGCTCGAACTGGTGATCGCGCGCGCCGCCGGCATCTCGGCCTGGCAGTTCATCACCCCCGCCCTCGTCAGTGCGCTGGCGCTCGGGGTGCTGGCCACCACCGTCTACAACCCGCTCTCGGCCAACATGCTGGAACAGGCCCGGGGCATGGAAAACCGGATTTACACCGACAGCCCCCGCGGCCTGCAGGACGGCGCCAGCTTCTGGCTGAACCAGTCCACCAGCGAGGGGCAGACCGTCATCAATGCCGCCCGCAGCCAGGGCCAGGGCGCGGTGCTGACCGGGGTGACGGTGTTCCGGTACGATCCGTCCGGGGCCTTCAAGGAGCGAATCGAGGCGCGGGAAGCCACCCTCGAATCCGGCCACTGGGTGTTCCGCAATGTGCGGCGCTATTCGCTCGACAGCCCGCTGGTGGAACAGCCGGAGTACCGACTCGCCACCACCCTGACCCTGGCGCAGGTCCGCAGCAGCTTTTCGACCCCGGAGACTGTGTCCTTTTGGCAACTTCCGGACTACATCCGGTCGTCCCAGAACGCCGGCCAAACCACAGCCGGATACCGTTTGCAGTATCACAAGCTGCTGGCGCGCCCGTTTTTGCTGGCCGCGATGGTGATGCTGGCGGCCTCGGTGAGCCTGCGCTTCTTCCGCTTCGGCGGGGTGCAAAAGATGGTTTTGAGTGGCGTCGCAGCGGGCTTTCTGCTCTATGTCCTCTCGAAAGTAACTGAGGATTTGAGCAAGGCCGAATTGATGCATCCGCTTGCTGCCGCGTGGCTGCCCGTTTGCGTGGGCGGCCTCTCGGGATTTTTGGCCTTGCTGTACCAGGAGGACGGGTAGTGGCCGTTGTCGCCGCCCTCCAAGGACTGACGCCTGCGTTCAGGCGGCGCATGCGCTTGCGCCGCCGATGCATTGGCTTGTCCGCGATTCTGGCGCTCTTTCTGGTGGCCGGATCCGGCGTTGCGCCCGTCAGCCCGGCGCAGGCCCAGGCCATCACCAGTTCGAATACGGCCGGCGGCCAGGGCATCGGCACCTATCGCTACAACACCCGCCCGCCCGCGCCGCCGAAACGGGCCCGCCCCGCCGACGACAACGGGCAGATGCTGGTTCAGGCCACCGAGGTCAATTACGACTATAACAACCTGCGCGTGTCCGCAGTCGGCAACGTGCAGATTTACTACCGCGGCTCGACCCTCGAAGCCGACAAGGTCATTTACGACCAGAAGACCAAGCGCCTCCACGCCGAGGGCAACGTCCGCCTCACCGACATCGACGGCAAGATCACCTATGGCGACGTGATCGACCTGTCCGACGACTATCGCGACGGCTTCATCGATTCGCTGCGGCTGGAAACCGCCGACCAGACCCGCATGGCGGCGACCCGCGCCGACCGCACCGACGGCAACGTGACGGTGTTCCAGAACGGCGTCTACACCGCCTGCGCGCCGTGCAAGGACAACCCGAAGAAGCCGCCGCTGTGGCAGGTCAAGGGCGCGCGCATCATCCACGACCAGACCGAGAAGATGCTGTATTTCGAGAGCGCCACTCTCGAATTCTTCGGCCGGCCGATCGCCTACCTGCCCTATTTCTCGACGCCCGACCCGACGGTGAAGCGCAAGAGCGGCTTCCTGATCCCGAGCTACATGTCCAACAGCCGCTATGGCATCGGCGTCGAGGTGCCGTATTATTTCGCGCTGGCGCCGGACTACGACATGACCCTGACGCCGCGCTACACCACGCGGCAGGGCCTGCTCGGCCAGGTCGAATTCCGCCAGCGGCTGATCAACGGCGCCTATGAGATCCGCGGCTACGGCATCAACCAGCAGGACCCCGACCGGTTCGCCGGCACGCCCGGCGACCGTGATTTCCGCGGCGGTGTCGAGACCAAGGGCCAGTTCGCGCTGAACGACAAATGGGTGTGGGGCTGGGACGCCGTCGCGGTCACCGACAAGGCGTTCTTCATCGATTACAACCTCGGCCCCTACAAGAACGCGCTGAATTCGTTCCTGCTGGTGCCGGACACCGGCCTGTCGCAACTCTACCTCACCGGCGTCGGCAACCGCAGCTATTTCGACGCCCGGATCATGCACTTCCTCGGCTATTCGGGCGCGGACCAGCAGAGCCAGATTCCGGTCGTCCATCCGGTGATCGACTATTCCAACGTGCTCAACCGCAACCTGCTCGGCGGCGAGTTCAGCTACAAGGCGAACTTCACGAGTCTCAGCCGCAACCAGGCGGATTTCGACCCGATCACCGCCAACGCCTACAACAACGGCCTGTGCGAACTGACCTCGGCCGATCCCTACGCGACACGGACGCGCGCCAACTGCCTGCTGCGCGGCGTGCCCGGCGATTACAACCGGCTGTCCGGCGAAGTGGCGTGGCGGCGCTCGTTCACCGACCCGATCGGCCAGATCTTCACGCCGTTCGCCTCGCTGCGCGCCGACCTCATCAGCGCCGACATCGTGAACCAGCCCGGCGTCTCCAACCTCGTCAAGACCGGCGCCTACGATACGGCGCGCCTGATGCCGACCGTCGGGCTCGAATACCGCTACCCCTTCATCAACGTGCAGCCGTGGGGCACCACGACGATCACCCCGATCGCCCAGATCATCATCCGGCCGAACGAGCCCAACGCCGGACGCCTGCCCAACGAGGACGCCCAGAGCCTGACGTTCGACGCCAGCAACCTGTTCAGCGTCAACAAGTTCTCGGGCTGGGACCGCGTCGAGGGCGGCGGCCGCGCCAATGTCGGCGTGCAGGCCACGACGCAATTCGACCGCGGCGGCTTCGTCAACGTGCTGTTCGGTCAGTCGTATCAGCTGTTCGGACTGAACTCCTTCGCCGTGGCCAACATGTCCAACATCGGCGTCGACAGCGGCCTCGAAACCACCCGCTCTGATTATGTCGGCCGCGTCGCCTACCAGCCCAACAAGATCTTCACCCTGGCCACGAGCTTCCGTCTCGACGACAACAACCTCGCGGTGAAGCGCTTCGAGCTTGAGGGCAAGGCCAATTTCGACCGCTTCTCGGTCAGCATGCTATACGGCAACTACGACAGGCAGCCCGAGCTCGGCTATCTCAACCGGCGCGAAGGCATCCTCGGAACCGGCTCGCTCAAGCTCGGCGCCAACTGGGTGGTGTCAGGCGGCCTGCGCTACGACATCACCAACCGCTCGGTGAACCAGTACATCGTCGGCGCCGGCTATGTGGACGACTGCTTCATCATGGCCGTCAACTACGTCACCGATTACGCCTATTATTCGCCCGGGACCTATTCGACGCCGGCGTCCACCACCCCGACCACGGATCATCGCGTGATGCTCCAGATCGGGCTGCGGACCATCGGTGCGACGTCGTTCAACGCCGCCCAGTAATTCACCGTGTCCGGTCGGCCGGCGGTGTCTCACCACCGTTCGCATCCGGATATGGCGGGTTTGCAGGGCGAAAATGCTCTCAGACGGGCCGGCCGTGCGTATTCCAGCCGCAATGCCGGGCTTTGTTACGATCGAAAAATATCCGCTGGAGGCTTTCAACTGGCGATGACGGTCCCGACTATGAATTCGACGTTGCAGTTTCGTTTCGCAAAATTTGCCGGCCTCGTTGCCATCCTGCTCGCGCTGTCAGGCCACGGGTCTCCGCTCAAGGCGCAGACGGTGGCGGCAATCGTCAACGGCGAAGCCATCACCCAGTTCGATATCGATCAGCGCATCAAGCTGGCGATGCTGACGACGCACAAGGCGATCTCGCGCAAGGAAGCGCTGGACGAGCTTATCAACGACAAGGTCAAGATCAGGGAAGGCAAGAAGTACGGGCTGGACATGAGCGCGGCCGACATCGACGGCGCCTTCACCAACATGGCCACGCGCATGCGGCTGACGCCCGAGCAACTCACCAAAATGCTGGAGAGCGCCGGCGTGCGCCCCGCGACGCTCAAGAACCGCATGAAGGCCGACATGACCTGGAGCAACCTCCTCCGCGGCCGGTTCCAGTCGAGCTTCATCGTGGCGGAAAAGGATCTCAAGGGCATCGGCGACGACAAGGCAGGCGCCGAGAGCTTCGAGTATCTGGTCCGCCCCATCGTCCTGCTCGTCCCGCGCGGATCAGGACAGGCCGCCATCGACAGCCGCCGCAAGGAAGCGGAATCACTGCGCGGCCGCATCCAGAGCTGCGACGAGGCGCTGGACCTGTTCCGGGCGATGCGCAATGCCGCCATTCGCGACCAGTTGACCAAGACATCCGCCGACCTGCCGCCCAACCTGCGCGCCATCCTCGACAAGACCCCGGTGGGCCACCTGACGCCGCCGGAGGTGACCAGGCAGGGCATCGAAATGGTGGCGCTGTGCAGCCGCAAGCCGACCACGGCCGACACGCCCGCCAAGCGCGAGGCCCGCGACAAGATTTTCGCGCAGAAGTACGAGGCCAAGTCGAAGTCCTATCTTCAGCAGGCCCGCAAGGGCACGATGATCGAGATGCGCTAGATCATGCCCGTGACCATGCTCATGTCCTTGGCAACCCCGGGAGCAGCGGCGCGGCCGTCATGAGCAAACCCCTTGCGCTGACCATCGGCGAGCCGGCGGGCATCGGCCCCGATATCGCCATCGCCGCGTGGATGAAACGCCGCGAACTGGCGCTGCCCGCCTTCTACCTGATCGGCGACAGCGCCTTCATGGCCGCGCGCGCGCGCCATCTCGGATGGGACATCCCCTTCGCCGACATCGAAGCAGCTGAGACGGCCGGCGCGTTCCCCGACGCCTTGCCGGTGGTCGCAAGTGGCGTGCGCACCACGGCCCGTCCCGGCGAGCCCGACGACAGCAGCGCGCCGAGCGCCATCGCCGCCATCCGCCACGCCGTGGCCGACGTGGTCGAAGGCCGCGCCAGCGCGCTGGTCACCAACCCGATCGCGAAAAGCGTGCTCTACCGCGCCGGCTTCTCGCATCCCGGCCACACCGAATTCCTGGCGCAGCTCGCCGGCGCCATCGGCGCGGTGCCGCATCCGGTGATGATGCTGTGGTCGCCGGAGCTTGCGGTGGTGCCGGTCACCATCCACCTCGCGCTGCGCGACGCCATCGCGCAATTGACCAGCGAGCTGATCGTCAAGACCGCGCGCATCGTCGCGGCCGATCTGCAAGCCAAACTCGGCATCGCCCGGCCGCGCCTCGCGATATCCGGCCTCAACCCCCATGCCGGCGAGGACGGCGCGCTCGGCGACGAGGACCAGTCGATCATCGCGCCCGCCATCGCCACGCTGCGCGGCGAAGGGCTCGACGTGCGCGGCCCGCTGCCCGCCGACACCATGTTCCACCCCGCCGCGCGGGCAACCTATGACTGCGCGATCTGCATGTATCACGATCAGGCGCTGATCCCGATCAAGACCATCGCCTTCGACGACGGCGTCAATGTCACCCTCGGCCTGCCCTTCATCCGCACCTCGCCGGACCACGGCACCGCGTTCGACATCGCCGGCAGCGGGCGGGCCAATCCGTCGAGCCTGATCGCGGCGCTGCGCCTCGCCGCGCGCATGGCGGCGGCCTCGCCCGCATGAGCGCCATCGACGATCTGCCGCCGCTCAGTGACGTCATCCGCCGCTTCGAGCTGTCCGCCCGCAAATCGCTCGGCCAGAACTTCCTGCTCGACCTCAACCTGACCTCGCGGATCGCGCGCGCCGCCGCGCCGCTGGAGGACGCCACGATTGTCGAAATCGGCCCCGGCCCCGGCGGGCTGACACGCGCCTTGCTCGCGCAGAACGTCCGCCGCGTCATCGCGGTCGAGCGCGACGCCCGCGCCATTCCCGCGCTTGAGGAAATCGCCGCGCGCTATCCCGGCCGGCTGACCATCGTCAACGACGATGCGACGACCTTCGACCCCCGTCCCTATCTCGATGGCGCGCGCGCGAAAATCGTCGCCAACCTGCCCTACAACATCGCCACCGTGTTGCTGATCGACTGGCTGTGCGCCGAGCCGTGGCCGCCATGGTACGACATGATGGTGCTGATGTTTCAGCGCGAGGTCGCCGAGCGCATCGTCGCCCGGGAGAACGACGACGCCTATGGCCGCCTCGGCGTGCTGGCCAACTGGCGCGCCGAGACCCGCATCCTGTTTGACATCGCCCCCGGCGCTTTCGTGCCGCCGCCCAAGGTCACCTCCTCGGTGGTGCGGCTGATCCCGCGCGCGGCTCCGGAGCCGTGCGACCGCCGGGCGCTGGAGCGCGTAGCAGCGGCGGCCTTCGGCCAGCGCCGCAAGATGCTGCGCCAGAGCCTGAAATCGCTCGGCGTCGATCCCGCGCGTCTCGCGGCCGCCGCCGGCATCGAGTCGACCCGTCGCGCCGAAACCATCCCGATCGCGGGCTTTGTTGCCATGGCGCGCGAATTGACGGATATAACAGCGGCAAAAGCAAAAACACCGTAACGGAGAAAGCCCTATGGCCCAGATGCGCCGCCAGTCTCTCGTCAAGTTCGATGCTCCGCTGTGCGAAACCATCGTCGAGACCCCGAAGCCCCAGGGCCGCGAGGTTCTGGTCCGCATCGAGCGCTGCGGCCTGTGCCACTCCGACCTCCACATCCAGGACGGCTATGCCGATCTCGGCAACGGCAAGAGGCTCGACACCACGCGCGGCATGACGCTGCCGTTCACCCTCGGCCACGAGATCGCCGGCGTGGTCGACGAGGTCGGCCCCGACGCCGACAAGTCGCTGATCGGCAAGAAGCGCGCGGTGTTCCCGTGGATCGGCTGCGGCAAGTGCCGCGACTGCCTCGCCGGCGACGAGAACCTGTGCGCGCGCAACCGCTTCCTCGGCGTGTCGATCGACGGCGGCTTCGCCAGCCACGTGCTGGTGCCGGACGAGAAGTACCTGCTCGAATACGATCCGGTGCCGGTCGACACCGCCGCGACCCTGATGTGCTCCGGCATCACCGCCTATGGCGCGCTCAAGCGCCTCGTCGATCGTCCGCGCCAGCGCAACCTGCTGCTGATCGGCCTCGGCGGCGTCGGCATGATGGGCGTCTCGCTGGCGCAAGCGATGTTCAAGCAGCCGGTCACCGTCGCCGACCTCAGCGCCTCCGCGCGCGAGAGCGCGCTCAAGAACGGCGCGGCGATGGCCTACGACCCGTCCGAGCCGGACATCGTCAAGCGCATCCTCAAGGAGACCGACGGCGGCTTCGACGAGGTGGTCGATTTCGCCGGCAATGAAAAATCGATGGCGTTCGCCATGGGCGTGCTGGCACGCGGCGGCAAGATCGTGATCTCCGGCCTGATGGGCGGCAACTTCAACCTGCCGATGGTGCAGTGGATCTACAAGCGCATGACCATCGAGGGCTTCATGACCGGGACGCTGGCGGAAGCGCAGGAGCTGATGGCGCTGGCCCGCGCCGGCAAGGTCAAGCCGACGCCGATGAAGGAAGAGCCGATGGGCGACGTGCAGAAGTGGATCGATCAGTTGCGCGCCGGCAAGGTGGTCGGCCGCATCATGCTGACGAACTGAGCCGCGTCGCCATCCAGATGACATGACGCGCGCCACCGCGTTTGCCGTTGGCGCGCGTGTTGATTTCGTCGACATCGAAACCGGCCCGGCGCAGCCGCTGGGTGAAGCGCGGGTCCGGCCCCGACGACCACACCGCCAGCACCCCGCCAGGACGCAGCGCCCGGTGCGCGCTAGCGAGGCCGCGCGCATCGTAGAGCGCGTCGTTGGCCTCGCGGCTCAATCCTTCCGGGCCGTTATCGACATCGAGCAGGATCGCGTCGAACGCCGCCCGGCCGTCGCGGATCACGAGGCCGACATCCTGTTCGCGCACGCTGACGCGCGGATCGTCCAGACATCCGGCGAACACCTCCGCCATCGGCCCGCGCGCCCATGCGACAACTTCAGGCACCAGTTCGGCGACGGTGATCCGCGCATCGGCGCCGAGCGCGGACAAGGCTGCGCGTAGCGTAAAGCCCATGCCGAGGCCGCCGATCAGAAGACGCGGCCCGGCGCATCCCCGCAGTCGCTCGCAGGTGAGCGTTGCCAGCGCCTGCTCCGAACCGCTGAGGCGGCTGTTCATCAGTTCGTTCTGGCCGAGCCTGATGGAGAATTCCGCGCCGCGCCGCATCAGGCGCAGTTCGCCGCCGCCGGGGATTTGCGCGGTATCCAGCAGGTTCCACGGAATCACGGTTTGTCCCCTGAGTGTGCGCCGCCGCGCCGGTTCCCGCGCCCGAATGAAGCCTCAGCCTGTCCGGATTTGCGGCTCATTCCAACCCAACTTGTCCCGCAGAACGTCCGGCGGAATGCGTTGTGTCGCAACGTTCGTGTTGCGTAAGGGGGACAGAATGTCAAACCGCACCACTGCAATTGCCCTGGGCACTCTCGTCGGCTGCGCCGCCATCGGCCTCGCCGCGTTATCGGCCGGTCCGGCCCGCGCCGCGGACGAGTGCCTGTCGGCGCCCAAGGGCGCGACGCCGGCCGGCGCTCACTGGTACTACCGCGTGGAGAAAGGCACCAAGCGCAAGTGCTGGTATCTCGCCGATGAAGTCGCCCGCGCCGGCAACAAGGCGGCCGCTGCTCCGGCCAGTGACGCCGCGATGCCGACCACCACGCCGGCGAAGCCGAAAGCAAAAGCCGCCCGCGCTGCGGCGGTCGACAATGCGCATGCCGAACTGACCGCGGCAGACGACGACCAGCACGCGCTGGCCGAGACCACCTGGCCGCCGCTGCCGGAGCAACCGTCGCAGGCGGCTTCGCCGTGGACCGACAACCCGCCATCCGCCGCGAGCGCGGCTGCGGATCCGCAGCGCGACACCACCATCGCCGGGCGATGGCCCACCGGCGCCGCGGCCGATACGCGTGTGGCGCAGGCGACCGCACCCGCTCCCCGCATGCAGGTCGCAGCAGCGACGCCAGCACCGGCCGCTGTTGCCACCGATCATGCCGCTCCCGCAGCTCAGGCCGTACATGATGACGTGCTGAGCCCGTTCCGCATGCTGCTCATTGCGGTGACGCTGGCGCTGGCGCTGCTCGCAGTGTCCGCCAGCGTGCTGTTCAAATATATCTGGCGGCGACGGACGGCTGCCGCTCCGGCCGACAGGCGGCCGATATGGGATATCGCCGCCTCCCCCCTCGATGCGCCACGCGACCACCGGGTCAGGAGCCAGCCCGCGCGTCCGTTCGACGCGCAGGCGAGCCGCGAGCCGCGTCACCGGATCGCGCCGGAGCAGGATCACCGCATCGATGAGATCGAGACACTGCTGCGCTCGACGCGCGATCAGACCGCGTGAGGGTTGCGCGAGCGCGCGCGGCCGTCGCGACGCGCGTTACGGCTCGAGCTGCTTCTGCAGCTCGCGCACGAACGCCGACAGGCCGGTCTGACGCTCGCGCTTGAGCCGCTCGGCCTTGAGGATGAATTCCACCTCGCTGTAGGCGGAATCGAGCTGGTTGTTGGTGACGACGTAGTCGTATTCCGCCCAGTGGCTCAATTCGTGGCTGGCACGGTTCATGCGGCCGCGAATGACCTCGGCGGAATCCTGGGCGCGGGTGTGCAGCCGCCGTTCCAGATCGGCCGCGGACGGCGGCAGGATGAAGACGCTGACCACGTCGCCGCGCGCCTTCTCGCGCAGTTGCTGGGTGCCCTGCCAGTCGATATCGAACAGCACGTCCTGCCCGCCGGCCAGCGCCGCTTCCACCGGCTTGCGCGGCGTGCCGTAATGATGATCGAACACCGACGCATGTTCGAGCAGTTCGCCATTGGCGACCATCGCGTCGAACGCCGCCTTGTCGATGAAATGATAATCCGTGCCGTCGATCTCGCCCGGACGCATCCGCCGCGTGGTCACCGACACCGACATGCGCAGCGCCGGCATCCGCTCGATCAGCATCCGCGCCAGCGTGGACTTGCCCGCGCCCGACGGCGACGACAGCACGAACATCAGTCCGCGCCGGTCGACGCCCTGCAAGCTGCCGCTGATACCCATGACCGCGATCCCCAATGCTTTCCCCACCAGCCCGGCCCGACCGGCCCTGCGCCGAACGCTATTCCAGATTCTGAACCTGCTCGCGGAACTGCTCGACCACATTCTTCATCTCGAGGCCGATGTTGGTCAGCTCGATGTCGTTCGACTTCGAGCAGGTGGTGTTGACCTCGCGGTTGAATTCCTGCGCGAGAAAATCGAGCCGCCGCCCGACCGGGCCGCCCGTCCCGATCAGTTCGCGCGCCTGGGCGATGTGCGAGGCGATACGGTCAAGCTCCTCGCGGATGTCGGCGCGGGTCGCGATCATGATCGCTTCCTGGCTGAGCCGGTCCTGATCGAAGCGGTCCGAGGCATCGAGCAGCGTCGCGACCTGCTCGGCGATGCGCGCGCGGATCGCCTCCGGCTTGCGGCCCGGCGCGGCTTCGGCGCGCGCGGCCAGACGTTCGATATCGTCCATGCGCTGCGACAGGATCTGGCCGAGCGTCACGCCTTCGCGGCGGCGCATGTCGATCAGCCCCTGCAACGCGCGCTCGAACGCGGCGGTGACGGCCGCGCGAGCAGCGGCCAACTCCGCCTCGTCGCTTTCCGGCTCCACCACCTCGATCACGCCCTTGATCGCGATCAGGCCGTCGACGCTCGGCGCGACCGCATCGGTCTTCTGCGTGATCTCGGCGGCGACCTTGAGGATCGAGGCCAGCACCTCGTCGTTGACGCGCACCACCGAGGCCGCGCCGGTGCGCTTGACGGTGAGATTGGCGTAGACGGTGCCGCGCGACAGCATCTCGGCGGCGCGCTTGCGGGCGACGGGCTCGATCTCGTCCCAGCCCGGCGGCAGCCGCATGCGGAAGTCGAAGCCCTTGGCATTGACGGACTTCAATTCCCATTCGAACACATAAGGCCCGCTGGTGCCGTGGCTCCTCGCAAAGCCGGTCATGCTCGACAACGCCATCGCAAAACTTGCTCCTTAGTAAGGCTGAGACGGTGCCCGCTTGTCCCCGAATTCAGCCGCGCACGCAAGGCCGGAAGACCGCGATGCGCGCGTGCGGGCTATTCGTCCTCGGCAGGCTCGGCGGCCGCCGGGGCCGGCTTCGCCACCCGCCTGCGCGCCGCGGCCGTGCTGCCGGTGGACGGCTCCGCCATGATGCTGGCCGGGGCGTGGGATGCGCCCTTGGCCGATCCCTTCGGCGCGGCCTTCGGAGCCGCTTTGGGCGTCGCCTTGGGTGCGCCCGCGGCCGGGGCGGTCGATGCGGGAGCGGACGGCGCGGGCGGCGCCGCGGCCGGCTGATCGTCCACGTCCACCGTGTCGTTCTGCTGCTGGCGCTCGAGGCTGCGCAGCTTGCCGACGTTCTTCTGATGCTGGTCGTAAGTCTCGGTGAAGACGTGACCACCGGTGCCGTCGGCGACGAAGAACAGGTCGCGGGTGCGCGCCGGATTGGCGGTGGCCTCGAGCGAGGCGCGGCCCGGATTGGCGATCGGTCCGGGCGGCAGGCCGTCGATCACATAGGTGTTGTAGGGCGACGGCTGCTGGATCTCGCTGCGCTTGATCGGCCGGCCCAGCGTGCCCCGGCCGCCGACGAGGCCATAGATGATGGTGGGGTCCGACTGCAGCTTGATCTTCTGGCGCAGGCGATTGGCGAACACCGCGGCGACGCGGCTGCGCTCGTCGGCCTTGCCGGTTTCCTTCTCGACGATGGAGGCGAGGATCACGAGTTGCTCCGGCGTGCGCACCGGAATGTCCGGGTTACGGCGCGCCCACACATCGGCGACCACGCGCTTCTGCGCCTGCTGCATGCGCTGGACCACCTGATCGCGCGGCGTGCCGCGCGGGAAGTTATAGGTGTCGGGCAACAGCGTGCCCTCGCGCGGCTGCTCCTTGATCGAGCCGTTGAAGATATCGCTGTCCTGAATCCGCGACACGATCTGTTCGGAGGTCAAGCCCTCGGGGATGGTGAAGGCATGCTGCACCACCTTGCCTTCGACGATGGTGTTGATGACGTCGCGCAGACTGGCGTTCTTCTGGAACAGGTATTCGCCCGATTTCAGCCCCGCGCGCGCGTTGAGGGCAATCACGCTGCCGATGAAGGTCCAGCGGTCGGCGGTGATGACGCCGGCCTTCTGCAGGATGTCGCCGATATCGGTCATGCCTGCGCGCGGCGGAATGTTGACGACCTTGTCTTCGGTCAGCGGTCCCTTGGCCTCGATGACCTGACGGCCGTAGTAGAACAGCGCGCCTGCTCCGATCATCGCGATGATGAGGACAGTGATGATGGCGTTGCCGACGATGACGAAAGGATTGCGCGCGCGCCGCGAATGCTTCGGCGGCTGCGGCACCTGCTCGGGCTCGAGCGCCGCGCGCGGACTTCGGGGCGATATCGGAGGTCTCTGGCTCATCAAGGCAACCTGAGTTCTGGCGGGGCGTGCCGTTGTTCGGGTTTCTTATAGGCGCGCCCGCGAGAGAAATTATGTCCGAATATGGCAAAATGGGGAAACGTCCCCCGGCTTCAGTCCACAGCAAGCCACGGCACTATTCGTAGGCGAACAAAGGCGCATCCGCAATGACATGAAGGGACGTGCGCGCGGCGGAATCGCGACATGACGGCAATCCCATGAGGTTGCGCGATCACGATTTGCACGGGAAAGACGGAACGGCCGCGCTTTGCGACCGTCCGCGCGTCAGTCGGCCAGACGGCGGACGATCAGCGACGCATTGGTGCCGCCGAATCCGAACGAGTTCGACAGCGCCACATCGATCTTCCGCTGCCGCGCCTTTTTAGGCACGAGATCGATGGCGGTTTCGACCGACGGATTGTCGAGGTTGATGGTCGGCGGCGCGACGTTGTCGCGAATCGCGAGGATCGAGAAAATCGCCTCGATCGCGCCGGCCGCGCCGAGCAGATGGCCGGTCGAGGACTTGGTGGACGACATCGACACCCGCGGGGCTGCATCGCCGAGCAGCCGCTGTGCCGCGCCCAGTTCGATCTCGTCGCCGAGCGGCGTCGAGGTGCCGTGGGCGTTGATGTAATCGATATCGGCTGCCGTGATGCCGGCGCGCTTCATCGCCGCCGACATGCAGCGATAGGCGCCGTTGCCGTCTTCCGCCGGCGCGGTGATGTGGAAGGCGTCGCCCGACAGGCCGTAACCGACCACCTCGGCGTAAATCTTCGCGCCGCGCTTTCTGGCGTGCTCGTATTCCTCGAGCACCACGATGCCTGCGCCCTCGCCCATCACGAAGCCGTCGCGATCCTTGTCGTAAGGGCGCGAGGCGATGGTGGGGTTGTCGTTGAACTTGGTGGCCATGGCGCGCAGCGCGCAGAAGCCGGCCATGGCAAGACGGTTGACGGCGGATTCCGCGCCGCCCGCCACCATCACGTCGGCGTCGCCGAAAGCGATCAGCCGGCTCGCGTCGCCGATCGCGTGGGCACCGGTGGAGCACGCCGTCACCACCGCATGATTCGGCCCCTTGAGGCCGTGGCGGATCGAGACATAGCCCGAGGCAAGATTGATAAGACGGCCGGGGATGAAGAACGGCGACAGCTTGCGGGGGCCACGCTCCTTGAGCAGGACAGCCGCGTCGCCGATGCCCTCGACGCCGCCGATGCCGGAGCCGATCAGGGTGCCGGTGGCGCACTTTTCTTCTTCGGTGGACGGATGCCAGTTGGCGTCGTCGAGCGCCTGGGTCGCCGCCGCCATGGCGAAGATGATGAAATCATCGACCTTGCGCTGCTCCTTCGGCTCCATCCAATCGTCCGGATTGAAGGTGCCGTCGGTGCCGTCGCCGCGCGGAACGATACAGGCGATCTGACAGGTCAGGTCGGAGACGTCGAATTTCTCGATGCGTTTCGCACCGCTGTCGCCGTTGAGAATGCGTTTCCAGGTCGGCTCGACGCCGTTGGCGAGCGGCGACACCATGCCCAGGCCCGTGACGACAACCCGCCTCATATTCACTCTCCGGCCAATAGCGCGAACGCCGATTCCACCACGCCAAAACGCAACTCAAGACCGCGACCAAAATCGCAGCTAAGACAGCAAGACGGCGGGTCGTTCGATCACAACCCGCCGCGTGTCGTCGTGGCAGAGCCTAAGCGTCAGCTCTTCGCGTTTTTTTCAAGGAACTTGGTGGCGTCGCCGACGGTGAGGATGGTCTCCGCGGCATCGTCCGGAATCTCGCAGCCGAACTCTTCCTCGAACGCCATCACGAGCTCGACCGTGTCGAGGCTGTCAGCGCCGAGATCGTCGATGAAGCTCGCGCTGTCGACAACCTTCTCGGGCTCGACACCAAGGTGCTCGACCACGATCTTCTTAACCCGCTCGCCAATCTCACTCATCGTTTCAACCTCGTGTTTGTTCCACTAAACTCGATCGTAAAACGATCCGAGCCCCTCGCGGTGCGAAAAATCGCGAATTCATGCCGCCCATACCACGCATCCCCCCGTCTTCGCCAGAGCGGCGAAGGCACCGAAAACGGCGGCTGGCGCCGGAACGGCAATATACGGGGTTTAGCGATCCTGCAATGGCGTTTTCCCCAACCGAGTGCGTTCGGTTACCATACTTCCCCGGACTTGGCCACACGACCTCCGGCCCGGCCAACCACCTTGTCCGCTTGACAAAACGGCCGGAAAACGGGCGTCAGATCATGGCCATGCCGCCGTTGACGTGGATGGTCTGGCCGGTGACGTAGGCGGCCTCGTTGGAGGCGAGATAGACCGCGGCGGCGGCGATGTCCTCGGGCGTGCCGAGCCGTCCGGCGGGCACCTTGGCGAGCACGGTCTCGCGCTGCTTGTCGTTGAGAACGTCTGTCATCGGGGTGGCGATGAAGCCCGGCGCGATGCAGTTGGCCGTCACGTTGCGGCGCGCGTATTCGGCGCCGACCGACTTCATCATGCCGATCAGCCCGGCCTTGGAGGCGGCGTAGTTGCCCTGCCCGGCGTTGCCGGTGACGCCGACCACCGAGGTGATCGCGATGATTCGGCCGAATCGCTTGCGCATCATCAGCTTGGTGGCGGCGCGGGCGAGACGGAAGGTCGCGGTCAGGTTGACCCGGATGACGTCGTCCCAGTCCTCGTCGCGCAACTGCACGAACAGATTGTCGCGGGTGATGCCGGCGTTGGCGACCAGAATGTCGAGCTGGCCCATGGTCTTCTCGGCCGCCGGGACCAGCGCCTCGACCTCCTCCATGCTGGAGAGATTACATGGCAGCACATGCACCCGCTCCTTGAGGTCGCCGGCGAGCGCATCGAGCGCCTCGCGCCGGGTGCCCGAGACGGCCACCGTCGCACCCTGGGCGTGCAGCGCCCGCGCGATCGCGCCGCCGATGCCGCCGGTGGCGCCGGTGACGAGCGCGGTCCTGCCTGTCAGATCAAACATCATGTCAGAATTCTCCTTCGGATCACGCGCGCGACGCGGCCAGCGCCGCTTTCGCCGCCTCGATATCGCCGGGGCCGCCCACCGACACGCCCACCGCACCGTCGGCGATGCGCTTGACCAGGCCGGACAGCACCTTGCCCGCGCCAATCTCAAGGAAGTGGGTCACGCCCTGAGCGGCCATATACGCGACGCTCTCGCGCCAGCGCACGGTGCCGGTGACCTGCTCGACCAGCCGCTTGCGGATCTCGTCGGGGTCGGTGATGGCAGACGCCAGCACGTTCGACACCAGCGGCGCTTTCGGCTTGTGGATGGTAACGCCCGCCAGCGCCTGCGCCATGGCGTCGGCGGCGGGCTGCATCAGGCGGCAATGAAACGGGGCCGACACCGGCAGCAGCATGGCACGCTTGGCGCCCTTGGTCTTGGCGATCTCGACCGCGCGCTCCACCGCGGCCTTGGTGCCGGACACCACCACCTGGCCGCCGCCATTGTCGTTGGCCGCCTGGCAGACATCGCCCTGCGCCGCCTCAGTGGCGACCGCGACCGCCGCGTCGTAGTCGAGCCCGAGCAGCGCGGCCATGGCGCCCTCGCCCACCGGCACCGCCTTCTGCATGGCGCGGCCGCGGGTACGCAGCAGCTTCGCGGTATCGGTGATGGAGAAGGCCCCGGCCGCCGCCAGCGCCGAATATTCCCCGAGCGAATGCCCGGCGACGAAGGCGGCGTCGCGCGCGACATCGACCCCGGCCTCGCTCTCCAGCACCCGCAATGTCGCCAGCGACACCGCCATCAGCGCCGGCTGGGCGTTCTCGGTCAATTGCAGGGTCTCGGCCGGGCCGTCCCAGATGATGGCCGTCAGCTTCTCGCCCAGCGCCGAATCGACCTCGTCGAACACGGCTTTCGCCGCCGGAAAGGCGTCGGCCAGCGCCTTGCCCATGCCGACGGCCTGCGACCCCTGCCCCGGAAACGTAAATGCTGCTGTCATGGAAATCCCCACAATCGATGGGCCGTAAGACACCGCGCGCGGGGCGGGTGTCAAGTCGCGGCGCAGCGCCCGCTCCGCGGCCGCTGGCCTGGCGGACCGGTCCGACCGCGGCCGGAACCGGGTCGTCCCAGCCGCGTTTTCTCCCTGCCGGGGCGGTGATGGAGCAGGCATCATGGACAAGGACCCTCGAAAACCGCAGACCCTGGCGCTCGCGCCGGTCCTGATTTTTGCCGCCGTCCTCGTTGCCGTGTTCGGCGCGGCGCTGGTGACCACCACTCAGCACGTGCCGCCGGCGATTACTGCCGCGGATTCGCCGCCGCCGGGCACCACCGGCATGGCGCGGCCCCATCCGGTGCCGGACGCGCGTTAATCCGTGACAATATCGGTCTTTTTGCCCCCGAAGCGGCCCGCTTTGGCCTTGCGCCCGGCCCGAAATCCCTTATAACGCGGCCATCCGTGGGTCCCGGCCGGGAGCTGAACGGACGGTCTCAGCAATATCACCTTTGGCGATCTTGATGTGACAGGGCCAGTCGGCCCGTCGTCCCGTGCTTCCGCCTTCTGAGCAATATCGAGGTCCTTTCCGAAGGTCTCGAAGGGCTTGCCGCCAGGACCCGCGCCAACACAGAAAGGACACCCATGCCTCTTTACGAGCATGTTTTTCTCGCGCGTCAGGACGCGAGCGCCCAGCAGGTCGAGGAATTCACCACCCAGATCACCGGGGTGATCGAGAACCTTGGCGGCAAGGTCACCAAGAGCGAGAACTGGGGCGTGCGCTCCCTCACCTATCGCATGAACAAGAACCGCAAGGCTCACTTCATGCTGCTGAACATCGATGCGCCGGCCGCCGTGGTCGCCGAGATCGAGCGTCAGGAACGCATTCACGAAGACATCATCCGTTATCTCACCGTCCGCGTCGATGAACTGGAGGAAGGTCCCTCCGCGATGATGCGCAAGTCCGAGCGCGACCGCGACGAGCGCGGCGGCGGCTTCCGCGGCGACCGTGAAGGCGGTGGCTTCCGCGGCGACCGCGGTCCGCGCCGTCCGCGCGAAGAAGACGCAACCGCAGCGGTAGAGGAGTAACAACCATGGCTGAAGCAGGTGCACGCCGTCCGTTCTTCCGCCGCCGCAAGACGTGCCCGTTCACGGGCCCGAACGCGCCGAAGATCGACTACAAGGACTCCAAGCTGCTGATGCGCTACGTGTCCGAGCGCGGCAAGATCGTGCCGAGCCGCATCACCGCGGTGTCAGCCAAGAAGCAGCGTGAACTCGCCCGCGCCATCAAGCGCGCCCGGTTCCTCGGCCTCTTGCCTTACGTGATCCGCTAAGATTTTCTTGTCATTCTGGACAGGCCGCGCAGCGGACTGATCCGGAATCTCGAAAGACGATTGCGAAAGATTCCGGGTTCGCCGCCGCAACGGCGGCGCCCCGGAATGACAACAGAACAACCGGATGCGTGCGCGCATCCCTTTTCTCATAACACCCCGGTGTCGCGCCGCGGTGGATGGTTGGGGTTCCGAAGAACCTCTAACCGCTCGAAGGGAGCGGGACGAGCCGATGATGATGGGCCTTCTCACAGCACTGGCGGCCGGCCTCGCGTCGGCGACGATGTTCGCGTCCATCGTGTCGGGCGCGCTGATGTCGCTCGTCCTGTTCTATCTCGCGCCCCTGCCGCTGATGGTCGCGGCGCTGGGCTTCGGGTCGACGACTGCGCTGATCGGCGGCGTCGCCGCCGCCCTCGGCCTCGGCGCCGTCTTCGGCCTGCCCTACATGGCCGCGTTCGCGCTCACCGTGGCGCTGCCGGCGTGGTGGCTCGGACATCTGGCGCTGCTGGCGCGCCCCGCTTCCGCCGATCCGCAGCCGGCCAATGCCGCCCCGATGCTCGACTGGTATCCGGTCGGGCGCATCATGGTCTGGATCGCCCTGTTCGCCGCGCTCACCACCGTCAGCGCGCTGTTCACTCTCGGCACCGACGCCGAGACCATCACCGCCGCGCTGCGCCGCGGGCTGATGCGCATCCTCGGCGCGCGCCCCGACGGCGCATCCAGTGGCGACCTCGAACGAGTGGTCGATGCGCTGGTGGTGATCGCGCCGGCGGCCGCCACCGCTATCGCCATGATGACGCTGACCTTCAATTTGTGGCTCGCCGCCCGGGTCACTCTCGCCTCGGGACGCCTGAACCGGCCGTGGCCCGACCTGCGCGCCACCGCGCTGCCGCGCACGGTGCTGTTCGCGCTTCTGGCTGGCCTCGTGCTGTGCTTCACCGGCGGCCTCGTCGCGCTGGTGGCGCAGATCGCCAGCGCCGCGCTGCTGATGGCCTACGGCATGACCGGCTTCGCCGTGCTCCACACCCTGACGCAAGCCTATTCCGGCCGGGCCTTCGTGCTCGGCGCGACCTATGCCGCGACGCTGTTCATCGGCTGGCCGCTGCTCGGAATGGTCGGGCTCGGCCTCGCCGACGCCGTCTTCAACATTCGCCAGACCTACCGGATGCGGCGCGGGCCACCCGCCGCTCCGCCTGCCTGACCTTCACCTTTCACCTGAACCATCACTTCAACCAGAACATCAAACGGAGAACCCACATGGAAGTCATTCTGCTGGAACGCGTGGCCAAGCTCGGCCAGATGGGCGACGTCGTCAAAGTCAAGGACGGCTTCGCCCGCAACTTCCTGCTCAAGCGCAATAAGGCGCTGCGCGCGACCAAGGAAAACCGCGAGAAGTACGACGGCATGAAGGCCGATCTCGAGGCCAAGAACATCGAGGCCAAGAGCGAGGCCACCAAGGTCGCCGAGAAGATCAACGGCCGCAACGTCATCGTCATCCGCCAGGCGTCGGAAACCGGCCAGCTCTACGGCTCAGTGTCGGTGCGCGACATCATGGCCGCGTTCGAAGCCGACGGCGTGTCGCTGGGCCGCCAGCAGGTGCTGCTCGACGCCCCGATCAAGACCATCGGCCAGCACACCATCACCATCGCGGTGCATCCGGAGGTCGAAGTTCACGTCTCGACGACGGTAGCGCGCAGCCAGGCGGAAGCCGAGCGCATCAACCGCGGCGAGGACGTCAACAGCCGTCAGGAAGACCGTGACGCCGCCGCCGAGGCGATCGCCGCCGCCGGCGAGTTCTTCGATCCGGACGCGGACCAGGACGAGGAAGCCCCGGCCGCCGCTGGCGACGCGGAGTAAAGAGACCGGCGCAAGCCGTTCCATGACAACGAAAACCCGGCCTTACGAGGCCGGGTTTTTGTTTGGGCAGCGACGGATGGCCTATTGCGAGATCGGCGGAACCGGCGGTCCCGCCGGAGCCGGCGGTGGGCTGGACGGCACCGCCGTCGCCGGCGGTGCGGATGGCGTGGGCGCAGGCCCGATCTCGACGGTCAGCGGACGCGCCGCCGCGTCGGACGGGGGCGGCACCGCAGCCGCATCGGCAGGCTTCGCGTCAGCAGGCTTGGCATCAGCAGGCTTGGCATCAGCCGGTTTAGCGTCGGACGGCTTGGCGTCGGAAGATTTGGCATCCGCAGGCTTGGTATCGGCGGGCGCGGCCGGCTTCGCCGCTTCTACCGGTGCGGCGGGCGTCTCCGCCGGAGGCTGATCCGGCCGCACGCGTTCGCTCCCGGCCGGCTCGCCCTTGCCGGGTTCTGTCTTGCCGGGTTCGGTCTTGGCAGGTTCAGGTTTGCCGGGCTCGGTCTTGGCGGCCTGATCCTTGGCAGGCTCGCTGCCCGCGCCGTCAGGCTTGGCCGCAGACTTGGCCGCTTCGTTCTTCGCGGGCTCGCTCCCCGGCACGTCAGACTTAGGCGCATCAGACTTAGGCGCATCAGACTTGGAACCATCGGCCTTGGCGGTTTCGCCCGGACCCGGCTCGCTCTTTGAAGGCTCAGGCTTGGCAGATTCGGGCTTCGCAACATCCGGCTTCGCGGAATCCGACTTCGCAGCCTCCGGCTTGGGCTCTTCCTTCTGATCCTTCTGAGACTCGTGCCGGGCATCGATCTTGGGCGGCAGGCCCTTGGAGGCGGCGCGCTTGGCCGCCCGCTCCTCGGCCCGCTTCTTTCGAGCCTCGGCCGCAGCCGCCGCCTGCTCGGGCGAAAGCTCCGGCTTGCCCTCGGGCTCGGCCGACGGCCTCGGTCCGGTTCGCGAGTCCTTGCCCTGTCGTGTCAGGTTGCCACCCGCGACCGGCGCGTTGGCCCCGCCGTTCGACAGCACATAGGCGCTCATGGCCGACGCCATGTCGGAACTCGTGGTGTAATGCTGACGCAGGAAACCGGACAGCGACCCCGGCGGAACGTTTTTCAAGAGACCGCGCGGGCTTTTGTGACAAAGGGCGCAGGTGCCGGAGAAAATCTGGGACGGGGACTTGCCGGCTTCGAGGTTCTGCGCGCCGGCGGGGATTGTCGCGAAACAGCCCAGCACAAGCGTCACCGCCGCCAGAATGAGCGTTCGGCTCAACATCCAAGTTCTCCAGATATCCCAAAGGCGCAAATGGAAGCGATCCGAACCCGCTACCGTTCGTCGGTCACCTTTAGCGGATTATGCCGTGAATGGAAGTACGCAGATTCCGCATATGCGAAGGTCGCAGGCCATTCCACAAACATTGACGTGATGCGGCGCAACACGTCCTCGCGAAAACGCAGACCAGCCTTACGCGGATAAGGTATCGGACGATTTTACAATTGAAACGGCGGCCCAGGATATCCAACATTAAGAAGTCTGTCGGGACCATCTGGATCGCTGGACATGAATGCGACGGATCGTTTTCTGCGCTTCTTCCTCTCCCGCTTTATCCGGCGCGGGTCGGTGACTTTCACCACGGCGTCGGGGGCAAGTTTTACCTGCGGTGATGGAACCGGGACACCGGTCGCCGTCAGGTTCACCACCCCCGAGGCCGAACGGCATTTGCTGGCCGACCCCGAACTGGCACTGGGCGAGACCTACACCGACGGCACCTTCGTCGTCGATAACGGCACCATCACCGATCTGCTGGCAATCGCGATGGACCAGCCAGACCTGTCGCCACGGTGGGGCAAGCTGCAATGGTGGGGCCGCTATTTCGCCCGCCATATCCAGCAGTTCAATCCGCGCGGGCGGGCGAAGCGCAACGTCTCGCGTCACTACGATCTCGACGGCCGGCTCTACCGCCTCTTTCTCGATGCGGACATGCAATATAGCTGCGCCTATTTCGAGACCCCCGACGCCACGCTGGACGACGCCCAGCTTGCCAAGAAGCGCCATGTCGTCGCCAAGCTCGGCGTCAAGCCGGGCCACCGCGTGCTGGATATCGGCTGCGGCTGGGGTGGCCTCGGGCTCTATCTCGCCGAGATGACTGGCGCGACTGTCACTGGCGTCACGCTGTCGGAGGAACAGTTCAGCGTCGCCAACGCCCGCGCCGGCGAACAGGGGCTGAGCGACCGCGCCCGCTTCCTGCTGCAGGATTATCGCGACACGCCGGGACCGTTCGAGCGCATCGTCTCGGTCGGCATGTTCGAGCATGTCGGCGTCGATTACTACGACACCTATTTCAACCGCTGCGCCGAACTGCTCACCGACGACGGCGCGATGGTGCTGCACGCCATCGGCCGCCCGGAAGGACCCGGCATCACCAACCCGTGGATCGCGAAGTACATTTTCCCCGGCGGCTACATCCCGGCGCTGTCGGAGGTGCTGCCCGCCATCGAACGCTCCGGCCTCCTCGTCACCGACATCGAAATCCTGCGGCTGCACTATGCCGAAACCATCAAGGCCTGGCGCGAACGCTTTCTCGCCCGGCGCGAGGAAGCGGCGAAGCTCTACGACGAGCATTTCGTGCGCATGTGGGAGTTCTATCTCGCCGCGTCCGAAATGTCGTTCCGCAAGCAGAACGGCATGGTGTTCCAGATCCAGCTCGCGAAGCGGCAGGACGCCGTTCCCCTCACCCGCGACTATATCGGCCGCGAGGAACAGCGGCTGCGCGACATCGAGGCGAACAGGCGCCCGGCGCTGCGGCTGGCGGGCGAATAGCCGCCGCGCTCATGTGCCCGTGTCACGGTCAAGCACAAACGATGAGGGGCGAGTTTCTTTTTCTGGCCTGGGCGCCTTGTGGGAATCGGGCATAAGGCGATGGGGTGCTTTCTCCGGATGCGATCCGGGTGCCAGATACGCGCCCCGCATTCGCCGAATTGGAAGCATACTTTCGCGCCATGGCCATTACCGATTCGAACATTATCAAGCTCGCGCCGGACGCCGGCACGCCGGCCTACCGCACCGCGCCCCATAACATCGAAGCCGAACAGGGCCTGCTCGGCGCCATTCTGGTGAACAACGACGCTTTTTACCGCGTCTCGGATTTCCTCGAGCCGAAGCATTTCTTCGAGCCGATCCATCAGCTGATCTACGAGACCGCCGCGAGCCTGATCCGCGCCGGCAAGACCGCAACCCCGGTGACGCTGAAGACGTTCGTGCCGGCCGACACCGACCTCGGCGGCATGACGGTCGCGCAATACCTCGCGCGCCTCGCCGCCGAAGCCACCACCATCATCAATGCGCAGGACTACGGCCGCACCGTCTACGATCTCTCGATCCGCCGCGATCTGATCCGCGTCGGCGAGGACATGGTCAATGTCGCCTACGACGCCCCGGTGGATTTCGCCCCGCGCGCGCAGATCGAGGACGCGGAAAAGAAACTGTACGATCTCGCCGAGTCCGGGCGCTACGACGGCGGCTTCCAGAAATTCTCGCAGGCGCTGACCATCGCCGTGGACATGGCCGCCAACGCCTACAGCCGCGACGGCAATCTGTCCGGCCTCGCCTCCGGCCTGCGCGACATGGACACCAAGATGGGCGGCCTGCAGCCGTCCGACCTCATCATCCTCGCCGGCCGCCCGGCCATGGGCAAGACCGCGCTCGCCACCAACATCGCCTACAACGTCGCGCGCAACTGGCACGGCGAGGTGCAGGCCGACGGCCAGATGAAATCGGTCAGCGGCGGCATCGTCGGCTTCTTCTCGCTGGAAATGTCGTCGGAACAGCTCGCCACCCGCATCCTGTCAGAGCGCACCGGCATCTCGTCGAGCTCGATCCGCCGCGGCGGCATCAGCGAACAGGACTTCGACAAGATCCGCGACCACGCCATCGAGATGCAGAACCTGCCGTTCTATGTCGATGACGGCGGCGGCCTGTCGATCTCCCAGCTCACCGCCCGCGCGCGGCGGCTGAAGCGGCAGAAGGGACTGGACCTGCTGATCATCGACTACATCCAGCTTCTGTCCGGTTCGGGCCGCCGCTCCGACAACCGCGTGCAGGAAATCACCGAGATCACCACCGGCCTCAAGGCGCTGGCGAAGGAACTGAACGTCCCGATCATCGCGCTGTCGCAGCTGTCGCGTCAGGTGGAGAGCCGCGACGACAAGCGCCCGCAACTGGCGGACCTGCGCGAATCCGGATCGATCGAGCAGGACGCCGACGTGGTGCTGTTCGTCTATCGCGAGGAATACTACCTCCAGAGCAAGGAGCCGCGCCCCGGCACGCCGGAGCACGAGAAGTGGCAGCTCGACATGTCGCTGGTCCACGGCAAGGCCGAGGTCATCATCGGCAAGCAGCGCCACGGCCCCACCGGCACCATCAATCTCCAGTTCGATGCCAACGTGACGCGGTTCGGCGATCTGACCATGGAGGGCCAGTTGCCGGAACGGTTCGGCTGAGCTATTCCGCAAGGACCCGGCCGAAGCCGACAGGATCATCATGACAGCCGACAGCGCCACCGCCGCACCGGCCGACGACACCGCGCATGCGGCGGGCGCGACCGGCATCCTCACCATCGATCTCGACGCCATCGTCGCCAACTGGCGCAAGCTCGAAAGCAAGGCGGTGCCGGCCGAATGCGCCGCCGTGGTCAAGGCCGACGCTTACGGCTGCGGCATCGCGCCGGTGACCCGCGCGCTCGCCAGGGCCGGATGCAAGACGTTCTTCGTCGCCACGCTGGACGAGGCCCGCGCCGCGCGCGAAGCCGCGCGCAACGCCGCGATCTACGTGCTCGACGGATTCTTCTCCGGCTCGGGCAAGCTGTTCGCCGCGATCGATTGCCGCCCGGTGATCGGCGACGCCATCGAACTCGCCGAATGGGATGCGTTCCGCCGCGACAGCGGATGGCAGGGTCTGGCTGCGATCCATATCGACACCGGCATGAACCGGCTCGGCTTCCCGATCAACGAGGCGCAGGCGCTGCTGCCGCGCCTGCAGAACGCCAATCACGGCATCGGCCTGGTGATGAGCCATCTCGTCAGCGCCGAACTGCTCGGCGCCTCCACCAATGCACGCCAGGTGGCGGCCTTCCGCGAGATCGCCTCGCTCTATGCGGGCATCCCCGCCTCGCTCGCCAATTCGTCTGGGATCTTCCTCGGTTCGCAATTCCATTTCGATCTGGTGCGGCCGGGCGCAGCGCTCTACGGCATCAATCCCACGCCGGAAGCTGACACGCCGGTGCAGCCGGTGGTCGACCTCAAGGCGCGCGTGGTGCAGATCCGCCATGTCGAGCGCGGCGACATGGTCGGCTATGGCGGGACATGGACCGCGCGCCGGCCGTCGCGCATCGCCATCGTGGCAGCGGGCTACGCCGACGGCTATTTCCGCGCCGCCGGCGGCGTCGATGGCGCGCGCACCGCCGAGGTGATGGCAGCAGGCCAGCGCTGCCCGGTCGCCGGCCGCATCTCCATGGACCTGATGGCGATCGACGTCACCGACGTTCCGACCCACGCCCTGCGCCGCGGCAGCATGGTGACGCTGCTCGGCGGCGGCATCACTGCCGACGAACTGGCGATTCATTTCGGCACCATCGGCTACGAGGTGCTGAGCAGCCTCGGCCGGCGCTACGCCCGCGTCTACAAAGGCGGCGCATAGGAGCACTTTCGAGCGAAGTGGAAACCGGTTCGCGTGAAGAAAATGCGACCAAACAAAAACTGAGAACCTTTCCCGCTTTGATTCCATCAAAGCGGGAAAGGCTCTAGAACGAAGGGAGCGGACCATGTCCGACATTCGCGAATTCGGTCCGGGCGACTATCGCTATCTCCACGTTCCCGGCGGCCCGTTCTCCGGGGGCGTCGCCGCGATGCCGGGCTTCGCGCTCCGCCGCGTGCGTTTCGCGCGCCCGGTGCCGATGGCCGACGGCTTCGCCTTCATCAAGGCGCATCTCGAACGCGAGGGACGCCCCGTCACCGCGCTTGCAGCCTGCGAACTGCGCTCGCCGCGCGCCATGACCATGGACGAGTTCCAGGCGTTCAACGCCGACTACCTGCGCACCCTGCATGCGTGGGGCTGCAAGACGGACGACTCCAATCCCTTGGCACGCAGCAACCTCGCGCCGATCACCGAAATCCCCGCCGAGACGATGTTCTTTGCCTTCACCTACACCGCGCCGGAGGCCGGCAGCGCGGGCGACTTTCTCATCTCCGGCAAGCCGGAAGTGCGCGAAGGCCCGGCGGCGGAACGGATTGTCGGCGGCCGCGACGTGTCGCTGAAGGGCCTCGCGACCAAGGCGCGCTTCGTGATGGAGGCGATGCGCCAGCGCGTCGAGGCGCTCGGCTGCGACTGGGCCGGCGTCACCGCGGGACAGGTCTACACCGTCCACGACCTGCGGCCGATCCTCGAAGGCGTGCTAACCGACTACGGTGTGAGCCAGCTCGGCCTCGCCTGGTACCCGGCATGGCCGCCGGTGATCGGCATGGAATTCGAGGTCGATGTCCGCCGCGTGCGCACCGAACTGGTCATCGACGCGCGCTGAGGCCGGTGGGCGTTGACAGCCCGCTGCGACCGCCGCAATTGACTTTCGGCGAGAAATAAGGAACAAAATAAGAACATTATACGATTCCCGATTTCCGTTCAGGATGCCCCGCCCGATGGCCCGCCCCGCTCTCGTGTCCTTCGTCTGCCAGAACTGCGGCGCCGCCTACAACAAGTGGCAGGGCAAGTGCGAATCCTGCGGCGAATGGAATTCGCTGTCGGAGGAAGATCCGACCGGCGCCAGCTCAGTGCCGGCCAACCTGCGGGCCAAGCGCCGAGGCCGGCTGTTCACCCTCGAAACCCTGACCGGCGCCAGCCCGGAACCGCCGCGCCTCGCCTCCGGCATGGCGGAATTCGACCGCGTCACCGGCGGCGGCTTCGTGCGTGGCTCGGTGCTGCTGATGGCGGGCGATCCCGGCATCGGCAAATCCACCCTGCTGACCCAGGCCACCAGCCTGCTGGCGAAGGCCGGTCACCGCGCGGTCTATATCTCCGGCGAGGAAGCCGTCGGCCAGGTGCGGCTGCGCGCCGCCCGCCTCGGCCTTGCCGACGCGGCGGTCCAGCTTGCGGCTGAGACCTCGGTGGAAGACATCATCGCAACCCTCTCGGAAGGCAAGCCGCCGCGCCTCGTGGTGATCGACTCGATCCAGACCATGTGGACCGACACGGTGGACTCCGCGCCCGGTACCGTGACGCAGGTGCGCGCCTCGGCGCAGGCGCTGATCCGTTTTGCCAAGAAGTCCGGCACGGCGCTGATCCTGGTCGGCCACGTCACCAAGGACGGCCAGATCGCGGGACCGCGCGTGGTCGAGCACATGGTGGACGCGGTGCTGAGCTTCGAGGGCGAAGGCTCGCAGCAGTTCCGCGTGCTGCGCGCGGTGAAGAACCGCTTCGGCCCCACCGACGAGATCGGCGTGTTCGAGATGACCGGCCTCGGCCTGCGCGAGGTCTCCAACCCGTCCGAACTGTTCCTGTCCGAGCGCGATCTCGGCAGCCCCGGCACCGCGGTGTTCGCTGGCATCGAGGGCACCCGTCCAGTGCTGGTGGAATTGCAGGCGCTGGTCGCGCCCACCACTCTCGGCACCCCGCGCCGCGCGGTGGTCGGCTGGGATTCGAGCCGCCTGTCGATGGTGCTGGCGGTGCTGGAAGCCCATTGCGGGGTCAGGATGTCCGGCTACGACGTCTATTTCAACGTCGCCGGCGGCCTGCGCATCAACGAACCCGCCGCCGATCTCGCCGCCGCCGCCGCGCTGGTGTCGTCGCTGGCCAATGCGCCGCTGCCGGTGGACGCGGTCTATTTCGGCGAAGTGTCGCTGTCCGGCGCGGTGCGGCCGGTGGCCCAGACCTCGGCCCGGCTCAAGGAAGCCGCCAAGCTCGGCTTCGGCCGCGCCATCCTGCCCGAGACCGCGCGCGGCGATGCCGGCGGCGACGGCGGGCTTGCGCTGACCCATGTCGGATCGCTGATGACGCTGGTGGCGGACATCGCCGCGCGGGGCACCAAAGCCACAGCGCCGGGGAAAACCGCCGCTGCGGACCGTTTTGACCGCGAAGATGGCGAGACCACGGATGACGGAACCAGGACCGGGCGCTATATAACCCGCGCTCCGGGCCGGACGTCGCGGCACGGAGCCGGGTAACGCTTCGTTAACGCCGACGAGCAGCAGGCGGGAACGGCGTTGTCCTGACGGCAGCATCCCGGTTTTGCCGGTTCCCGGCTCTTGCCGGACGTGCGATATGACCGTCAACTCGCCGGACAGGATGCGATCCGATTCGCGCCCTGAAACCGAACGCGGACCAGACCGAAAGCGGACCAGACTGACCGATGCCGATCACGCTTCTCGACATTATCGTTCTTGCCGTGATGCTGTTGTCGGGCCTGCTGGCGATGATCCGCGGCTTCATGCGCGAAGTCCTGTCGATCGCCGCCTGGGGCGCCGCGGCGCTGACCACGCTCTACGCCTACCAGAAGCTGCTCCCCACCGCGAAAACCTATTTCAACAACGACACCGTGGCCGCGGTCGCCGTGGTCGCGGGCGTGTTCATCCTCACCCTGATCGTGGTGTCGATCATCACCGTGCGCATCTCGGACATGATCCTGGATTCGCGGATCGGCGCGCTCGACCGCACCCTCGGCTTCGTGTTCGGGCTGGCGCGCGGCCTTCTCATCATGGTGGTGGCGTTCCTGTTCTTCGTCTGGCTGGTGCCGGACAAGCAGCAGCCGGACTGGGTCCGCAACGCCAAGTCGCGGGTGATGCTGCAGGGAACAGGCGACTGGCTGATGGCGCTCTTGCCGGACGATCCGGAAAACACCATCTTGAAGAAGTTCAAGAAAAAGGGCGACGAGGAGCAGCAGACCGACGCTGCCCCCGAACCGCGCGCGACGGGAGCGGTTGGAAACGACGGCGGGTATGGCAAATCGGCCCGCGACGGGCTGAAACAGTTGATCGAAGGCAAAGGCGCAGGACGCTAGCGTCAGGCTAGTCCTGCCTCATACAAGGGTGCGGTGGATCACATGAAACACTCCTCTGGCGATTCGAGCTTCACCCCGCCCCAAAACCCCGACCATGATCTCGACTGGGATCTGGATAAAGACCTCAACGGCGACACGCTGCGCGAGGAGTGCGGCGTGTTCGGCATTTTCGGCCACCCCGAGGCCGCCGCCATCACCGCGCTCGGGCTTCACGCCCTGCAGCATCGCGGCCAGGAGGCCGCGGGCATCGTCTCCTTCGACGGCCACCGCTTCCATTCCGAGCGCCGCCTCGGCCTCGTCGGCGACACCTTCTCCCGCGCCGAGGTCATCGCCCGCCTGCCCGGCGCCACCGCCGTCGGCCACGTGCGCTATTCCACCACCGGCGGCACCATCCTGCGCAACGTCCAGCCGCTGTTCGCCGAACTCAACGCCGGCGGCTTCGCCGTCGCCCACAACGGCAACCTCACCAACGGTCTGGCGCTGCGCCGTGAACTGGTCCGCCACGGCACGGTGATGCAGTCCACCACCGATACGGAGGTCATCCTGCATCTGGTGGCGCAATCGAAGCGCGGCCGCTTCATCGAGCGCTATATCGAGGCTTTGCGCGCCATCGAGGGCGCCTACGCGCTGGTGTCGCTCACCAACAAGAAGCTGATCGGCGCGCGCGACCCGCTCGGCATCCGTCCGCTGGTGCTCGGCGAACTCGACGGCTGCCCGATTCTGGCGTCCGAGACCTGCGCACTCGACATCATCGGCGCGAAATACGTCCGCGACATCGAGCCCGGCGAAGTCATCGTGTTCGACGAGAAAGGCGCGGAGATTCACAAGCCGTTCCCGCCGATGCCGCCGCGCCCCTGCATCTTCGAATACATCTATTTCGCGCGGCCGGATTCCATGGTCGGCGGCCGCTCGGTCTACGAAGTGCGCAAGAGTTTCGGCGCCCAGCTCGCCCGCGAAAGCCACGCGGATGTCGACGTCGTCGTCCCGGTGCCGGATTCCGGCGTGCCGGCCGCCATCGGCTACAGCCAGCATTCCGGGGTGCCGTTCGAGCTCGGCATCATCCGCAACCACTATGTCGGCCGCACCTTCATCCAGCCGACGCAGAGCGTGCGCGAACTCGGCGTGCGCATGAAGCACGCCCCCAACCGCGCCGCCATCGAGGGCAAGCGCATCATCCTGATCGACGACTCGCTGGTGCGCGGCACCACCTCGAAGAAGATCGTGCGCATGATGCGCGACGCCGGTGCGCGCGAAGTGCATTTCCGCCTCGCCTCGCCGCCCATCGTCCATCCGGATTATTACGGCATCGACCTGCCGGACCGTGGCGGTTTGCTCGCCGCCACCCACACCATCGAGCAGATGCGCGACATCATCGGCGCGGACTCGCTGGCCTTCCTGTCGATCGACGGCATGTACCGCGCCATGGGC
This sequence comes from Bradyrhizobiaceae bacterium, assembly GCA_020544565.1. Taxonomy (GTDB): domain Bacteria; phylum Pseudomonadota; class Alphaproteobacteria; order Rhizobiales; family Xanthobacteraceae; genus Afipia. Next base: position 858,721 of record CP078014.1, on the reverse strand, counting down.
TACAACGGCCGCGATCCGGCCAATCCGAAATTCTCCGATCACTGTTTCACCGGCGCCTATCCGACCAACCTCACCGACCACAGCGAGATCCAGTCGCAGCCGCGCCAGTTGTCGCTGTTGGCCGAAGCGAGCTGAGGCTTACAGCGCGCGCGTCATGAACCGCGCGTCGTCGCCATAGCTGGCGAGCTTGCGCTCCAGCGCCGGATCGGGGCGCGCCGCAAAGCCATGACGTCGCCAGAACCCCTCCGAGCCGTTGACGGCGACCAGCGCCATCATCGGCAGTCCCTCGCTCCCCGCATGCGCCGCGAGCTTCGCCACGATTTCAGACGCAGCACCCTGCCCCCGCGCCTCCGGCGCGAGCGCAAGATCGTGGATGTAGAAGGTGGACGGCGACGGCGGCAATTCGCCCAGCAGCGAATTGAGCGACGGCGGCCCGCCGCGCCAGGGATGACTGACCACATAGGCGACAAGCGCGCCGTCGCACGCCAGCACATGGCACCCGTCCGGATAGAGCCGCAGACGCTCGGCGAACACCGCGTCGTCCTCTGGAAAGGCGGGATGGATGCGTGCCGCCAGCGCGCCGACGGCGGGCAGATCGGCGGGCTGCATCGGACGCCACAGGACGGGTTTCGCGGACATCGCAAACGTCTATCACACCCACCACATCAGCCTCCAGCGGCCGGCTTTTCCATGCCATGGCCGGGCATAGCCCGTTGAAGGCGGGCGCGAACGGCCTTTTTGTCCCGGCCGTTCGTGTCTATAAACCTGCCGCAAAGACGTGGATGCCCGGGACAAGCCCGGGCATGACGCCCGCTGGATGAGTTCGAACATGACCAAACCGCTCGCCTCCCGCCTCGCTCTCGTCACCGGCGCCTCGCGCGGCATCGGCTACGCCACCGCGCGCGCGCTGGCGCGGGCGGGCGCGCACATCATCGCCGTGGCGCGCACCCAGGGCGGCCTCGAGGAACTCGACGACGCCATCCGCGCCGACGGCGGAACGGCGACGCTGGTGCCGCTCGACATGACCGACCATGACGGCGTCGCCCGGCTCGGCGCGGCGCTGAACGAGCGCCACGGCAAGCTCGACATCCTGATCGGCAATGCCGGACTGGCCGGCACGTCGTCCCCGATCGGCCACACCGATCCCAAATACTGGGACGCCGTGATGGCGGTGAACACCACCGCGAACTTCCAGTTGATCCGCTGCATGGAGCCGCTGCTGCGCAACTCCGACGCCGGCCGCGCGGTGTTCATCACCTCGGGGATCGCCCACAAGGCCAATGCCTATATGGGGCCCTATGCCGCCTCGAAGGCGGCGCTCGACGCGCTGGTGCGGGTGTGGGCCAACGAGATCGCGACCACGCCGATGCGCGCCAACCTGTTCAGCCCCGGCCCTATCCGCACCCGCATGCGCGCCATCGTGATGCCGGGCGAGGACCCGATGACGCTGGACACGCCCGAGCAGGTCGCCGAATTCATCGTGCCGATGTGTGCGCCGTCATGGACCGAGAACGGCCGGCTGTTCGACTATCCGTCGAAGACGCTGCTGAGCTTCCGTTCGCCGCTCGTCTGATTGACACCGTGTCCGGCGCGCTATTCACTCGCGCCGGGCCGCTCCGCAGAGGCGGCGCAGCACGGGAGACATCATGAGACGCACGCTTCTCGCCGCCGTTGGCGCGGCAAGCCTTCTTGTTGCCGGCACCACGGCGCAGGCCGACGTCACCGGCACCTGGCTGCGCGACACCGGCGCGTCGCAGGTGAAATTCGCGCCCTGCGGCGGGGCGATCTGCGGCCATATCGCCTGGCTGAAGCCGGGAATCGAGACGCCGGCCAAAATCGGGCAGCGCGTGTTCTTCGACATGAAGCCCGCCGGCGCGAATACCTGGCAGGGCCAGGCCTTCAACCCGGAAGACGGAAAGACCTATACCGGCAAGATGTCGCTGTCGGGCAGCACGCTGACCACGCAGGGCTGCGTGATGGGCGGCATGATCTGCAAATCCTCCACCTGGACGCGCGCGAAGTAGCAACCGCGCGCCTCAGGATTTGCGCCTGGCCTTGTGGGCGAAGGGGTTGGCCTTCTCGCGCAGCGTGATGCGGATCGGCGTCCCGGGCAGATCGAAGCCCGCGCGCAGGCTGTTGACCAGATAGCGCAGATAGGATTCCGGCACCGCGTCGGCGCGGGTGCAGAACACCACGAAGCTCGGCGGCCGCGCCTTGGTCTGGGTGATGTAGTTGAGCCGCAGCCGCCGCCCCGCCACCGCCGGCGGCGGATTGTGGCCCACCGCCTGCTCGAACCAGCGGTTCAAGGCACTGGTCGGCACCCGCCGGTTCCACACCCGGTAAGCGTCCTCGATCGCGCCCATCAGCCGGTCGATGCCCTCGCCCATCAGGCCGGACACCGCAACCACCGGCGCGCCCTTCACCTGCGGCAGCCAATGATCGGCGGCCTCGCGCAGCTTGCCGATCTGGTTCGGCGCGCGCTCCATCAGATCCCATTTGTTGACGGCAAGGACGATGGCGCGGCCTTCGCGCTCGACGAGATCGGCAAGACGCAGATCCTGCTCCTCGAACCGGTTCTGCGCATCCATGGTCAGCACGACGACTTCGGCGAAGCGCACCGCGCGCAGGGCGTCGGACACGCTGAGCTTTTCGAGTTTGTCCTCGATGCGCGAGCGCCGCCGCAGCCCGGCGGTGTCGAACACGCGAAAGGCGCGGCCCTGCCACGTCACATCCACCGCGATGGAATCGCGCGTGGTGCCGGCCTCGGGGCTAGTGAGCAGGCGCTCCTCGCCGAGCAGATGGTTGATGAGAGTCGATTTTCCGGCATTGGGACGGCCGAGAACGGCGACGCGGATCGGCCGCGCCGGGTCCCGCTCCTCGCCTTCCGCGCCGTTGTCCTCATCCTCGTCCTCATCCAGCTCCGGCTCAGGCATCAGCACGCGCAGGGCGTCGTAGAGGTCGCCGAGGCCCTCGCCGTGCTCCGCGGAAATCGGCACCGGATCGCCGAGGCCGAGCGCGTAGGATTCCAGCGCGCCGGCCTCGCCATGCCTGCCCTCGCTCTTGTTGGCGACGAGCACCACCGGCTTGTTGGCGCGGCGGGCGAAATCGGCAAAGGCGCGATCGGTCGGCGTGAGACCGACGCGGGCATCGATCACGAACATCAGCGCGTCGGCGGCGGCGATCGCCGCCTCGGTCTGCTCCTGCATCCGCGCGGTCAGCGATCCGCGCGCGCCTTCGTCGAGCCCGGCGGTATCGATGATGGTGAAGCGCAGGTCGCCGAGGCGGGCCGCGCCCTCGCGGCGGTCGCGGGTCACGCCGGGCTGATCGTCCACCAGCGCGAGCTTCTGTCCTACCAGACGGTTGAACAGGGTCGATTTGCCGACATTGGGCCGGCCGATAATGGCGATGGTGAAGGACATGAATGATCCGTTCGCCCGGAACCGGGCGCAAGTCAATATGCGGACCCGCGACCCCGAGCCCTTTCCGTTCCGATCAAATCGGAACGGGCTCTATCTTTATGTTCTGCCGCGTTTTCTTGACGCGAACCGGTATCCGCTTCGCTCAAAAACGCTTTAGCGGCTGAAGCTGCCGCTCGGCAGCGGCGCCGGGAACGGAGCCATCTGCTGCTGCTGCGCAGGCGGCGCGGCCTGCTGGGGCTGAGGCTGCGCCGGGGCCGCGGCGTCGTCGGGCGGCGGCGCGGTGATGCGCTTGCGCTTCGGCTTGGGTGCGGGCGCGGTTCCATCCGATTCCGCCGCGGGCGCGGCCGGTTTGGCGGCGCGCTTCGCCTTGGCCTTGGGCTGGTGCTGCACCGGCGGCGGCGCTTCCGCGACCGGAGCCACCTGCTCGGGCGGCTGTTCCTGCGCCCCCTTGTACAGGTCCTTGGGAACGCCCTGCTCGACGCCGGGGACGCCTTCCGGGAACACGGGTTTGCGCTCGCCGGGCAGCTTCTTCTTGGTGTCGAACACGTCCATCAGATCGGTCGGGTCGAAGCCCCCGCTGCTGCATCCACCCAGCGCGATGGCGATCGCGGTGAGGACGGTTGCGGCGATCAGGCGTTGCGAGAGGCGCATCGGTCTATCTCATTCCACTCTGGCTCGAAGCGAAGCCCGGCATCCGCAGGCGACTGTGGCGCATGCCCGATAACAAAGACTTAGCTTTTTGCCGCCGGCGGCAGCAAAGCCTGCAGGGCTTCGGCGCGGCCACGCATGGTCGCGGGCGTGCGCGGATCGCTGCCGATCATGTCCAGCCAGCGCCGGGCGGCCACGGCGTCGTTAGCGCGCCAGGCCGACAGCGCCAGCAATTCGCGGGCGGTGTGCCGGTAGGTGCGACCCTCGCCCGTCGCCACCTCGAGCCGCTGGCGGATGGCGTCATAGGGTTCCGTCTCCAGCAGCAGCCCGGCCGCGCGGACGCGGGCGAGGTCCTGCTCCGAGACCGACATGGTCGCATCGCCGGCGATGGCGTCATAGAGCTTGGCGGCGGCCTGCGGATCGCGGCCCGCCAGTTCGGCGGCGGCGCGCAGCCGCGCCAGAGCGCGATAGCCCTTCGCGCCATCAGTGCCGATCTTGGCGAAAGCGGCCTCGGCCTCCGCGTGCTTGCCCTGCTCGGACAGCGCCACCGCCGCTTCGAACGCGGAGCCCGCCTCGGCGGCGCGCTGGGCTTCAAAATACTGGTAGCCGCGCCAGCCACCCACCCCGACCACGATCAGGATCGCGGCCACGATGATGACGAGCGAGTATTTCTCCCACAGCTTCCGGAGCTGTTCGCGGCGCAGGTCTTCGTCAATTTCACTGAATATTTCAGACACTTATATGCCCCACCCGACGTTCCGGATTAATGTCATGGAATTGGCCCGTCCCCCGCGCCGAGGGCGCGGTTCCCCGATGTGACGGCGGCGATACAGTATCGGTATGGCGACCGCAAGGCAAAGCCGCCCGGACCGAACCACCGATGCCAGCCGAGCCGCCGGCCCTGCCGGACATCAGCCCTTCGGCTTCACGCCATAGACATGCTCCGGGCCCGGAAAGGCACGGGAGCGGACGTCGCGGGCGTAGTCCTGAATCGCCGCCTCGATGCCGGGACCGAGATTGCCGAAGCGCTTGACGAACTTCGGCACCCACGGCGACAGCCCCAGCATGTCCTCCAGCACCAGCACCTGGCCGTCGCAGGCCGCGCTCGCGCCGATGCCGATGGTGGGAATATGGATGACCTCGGTGATGCGCTTCGCCAGCGGCTCGGCCACGGCCTCCACCACCACCGAGAACGCCCCGGCCTGCGCCACGGCCACCGCATCGTCCTGGATCGGGCCGCCATTGCCGCCCTGCTCCAGCTTGAGGGCCTCCTCCTTGCCCTGCGACTTGAAGCTGCCGAGCGTATTGATGGACTGCGGCGTGAGCCCGATATGCCCCATCACCGGAATGCCGCGCGTCGTCAGAAACTCGATGGTCTCCGCCATCCGCACGCCGCCTTCGAGCTTCACCGCGCCGCAATGGGTCTCCTTGAGGATGCGGGCGGCGGAATGGAACGCCTGCTCCTTCGATGCCTCATAGGAGCCGAACGGCATATCGACCACCACCAGCGCTTCCTTCGAGCCGCGCATCACCGCGTGGCCCTGCAGGATCATCATGTCGAGGGTGACCGGCACGGTGGTCTCGAAACCGTGCATCACGTTGCCGAGGGAGTCGCCGACGAGGATGACGTCGCAATAGCGGTCCACCAGCGCGGCGGTGTGGGCGTGATACGAGGTCAGCATCACGATCGGGTCGCCGCCCTTGCGCTTGAGGATGTCGGGCGCGGTCTTGCGCTTCACCACGGTCTGCACGGACATGTCTTAAACTCCAATCACGGGAACGCCGATGATCAAGGGATGAAACGCGAAGGCCAGCGCCGCATAGACGACGATGCCGACCACGACCGCGATGACGTCGTTGCCGATGCCGCCGACCGGGATCGGCGGCGCGCCGGGATCGCTGCGGCGCTTCAGCGAGATGCGGTCGTAGACCGCCCAGGCCAGCACCGAGCCGAACAGGATGATCGAGCCGAGATCGCCGTTGGCGAGAAGATGCAGCACGGCCCACAGTTTCACGCCCGCCAGCATCGGATGCTTCACCGCCGTATAGATGCGGCCGCGGATGTAGGACGCCACCACCAGGATGACCGCCGGCAGCATCAGCCCCACCGCGATGTGGCGCAGGACCAACGGCGGATGCCAGACATTGATCCAGCCCGTCGCGCGATAAACGCTGAAACCCCAGGCGGCCAGCGCGATCCCGGCGAGCGACACCAGCGCATAGACGACCTTGTAGCCGCCCGCGCCCAACCGCGCGATCAGCGCTGCTCGCGCATCGCGCATGGTCGTCAGCGTATGCGCGCCGAGGAACAGCGCCAGCCCGGCGATGAGAAGCAACAAACCCATATGCCTAACTCCCGCACGGTCCACGAGGCGCAACGACTTTGAAGCCGCGCTGCGAAGCCTTTCCACGGCACGGACGATCCTGATAGGGTCCGGCCACGCCGTGCTCGGGTATCATTTTTAGGGTCCCGCGCGCAATGCCGCTCCCGCATCGCACCCGTCTCCCCCAAAATGCTCATGAAACCTGTCGTCGCCGCCATCCTGATGGCCCTCGCCGCCACCACCGGCGCGCGCGCCCAGACAGCGGAGTGGCCACCCAAGATCGTGAAAATCGTGGTTCCCTACGGGCCCGGATCGACGCCGGACCTGGTGGGGCGGATCGTGGCGGACGACCTGCAGGCCCGCCATCCCGGCACGAGCTTCGTGGTCGAGAACAAGCCCGGCGCCGGCGGCAATATCGGCACCGACGCGGTGGCCAAGGCCGCGCCCGACGGCGCGACGCTCGGCATCAGCCTCGGCGGCCCGCTCGCCATCAACACGCTGCTGTTCTCCAAGCTGCCCTACGATCCGTTCAGGGACATCGCCCCGGTGACCATGCTGACCTCGCTGCCGAGCGTGCTGGTGGTGCCGGCGAACCTCGGCGTCGGCACGGTCGCCGACTTCATCGCGGCGGTGAAGCGCGACCCGACCCGATTCGCCTTCGGCTCGATCGGCGCCGGCTCGCTGTCCCACCTCACCATGGAAGCGATCGCACAGCGCGCGGGCGTGACCATGGTGCACATTCCCTACAGCAGCTCACCGCAGGCGATGACCGCGCTCATCCGCGGCGACGTCCAGGCCGCGTGCCTGCCCGCCATCGCAGTGACGCCGCAGCTCGCGAGCGGTGCGGTGAAAATTCTCGCGGTCGCCACCGCGCAGCGCTCGCGCTTCCTGCCCGACGTGCCGACGCTGAAGGAAAGCGGCATCGAGGTCGAATCCGACGCCTGGAACGCGCTGATCGCCCCGGCCGGCACGCCGGCCGCGCTCGTCGCCCGGATCAACGACGAGGTGCGCGACACCCTGACCAAGCCGCGCGTGCGGGAGCGGCTGGAAGCCCAGCTCATCGAGCCAGCGCCGTCCACCCCGCAGGAGCTGCGGGAGCGGATGGAAGCGGAGATCAAGCTGTGGGCCGAGATCATCAAGGCCCGCGACATCAGGATCAACTGATCCATCATCGGAAACGAGAGCGGAGGGACATTCATGAGCGTGTCATTCGAGCGCAGCCACGACATCCTGATCGAGGCGCCGCCGCAGGCGGTGTTCGACTACGTCACCAATCCGCAATCGTGGCCGGAATGGATCAGCGCCACGCACCACATCGACAGCGCCAACCGGCCGCTGACGCTGGGTGAAACCTTCCACGAGACATGGCACATCCGCTCCGGCGACGTGCCGATGAACTGGACGGTGACGACATGCGACAGCCCGCGGCTGTGGATCGTCTGCGCCGACACCGCCTTCATGGGACCGATCGAAATCCAGTACACCTGCGAGACGGTAGACGGGCGCACCCGCTTCACCCGCACCACGCGGAACCCGGCGCGGCCGAAGCCGCCGACCGACGATCAGCTCGTGCGCATGGATGCGGAGGCCGCGACCGCCCTTGGCAACATCAAGACGAACGTCGAGCGGCGGGTGAAAGGCTGACACCTCTTCCCTGCGCCGCCCCCGCGCAGGGCGTCCCCACAGGGGGCATCCGGATCAGGCGGTTTCCTCGACCGCGTTGGCCGAGCCTTCGGCGCGCACCCGGTGCAGCTTCGAGGCGTCGACGACGTCCCGCACCAGTCCGAGCCGGGCGAGGCCGCGGATGATCCAGCCGTTGAGGTCGGGCTCATACCAGGCGTGGGAGATGTAGGCGTCGCGCGGGAAGCGGTGATGGTTGTTGTGCAAGCCCTCGCCGAAGGTCAGGACCGACAGGATCAGCTCATTGGTGGAGCGATCCCGGGTCTCATCGAAACGGCGATAGCCGATGCGATGACACACCGAGCCGACCGCGACACTGGACATCACCATGAGATAGCCGCGCAGCAGCCCCGCGAACAGCACCGTTCCCATCATGCCGTGGAAGCCGCCGAAGGCGTAGCCCCACACGCCGGGAATGACCACCAGCGACAGCATGTACCAGAACCAGCGGGTGCGGGTGAACATCATCACCATCGGGTCCGCCAGCATGTCCTTGGCGTAGACGCTGTTGTCGGTCATGGTGTCGTCGAACAGCCAGCCGTTATGGGCGTGGAGCCAGCCCTTGAGCCGGGTGGCGAAGGCCCAGCCCTTGCCGTCGAGATAGGGGCTGTGCGGATCGCCGACGTCGTCGGCGTAAAGATGATGGCGGCGGTGATTGCCGACCCATTTCAGCAGCGAGCCCTGCCCCGCCATCTGCGCAGCCGCGCACAGCAGGAACTTGACCACGACGTTCGGCTTGAAGCTGCGATGAACCAGCATGCGATGCGCGCCGACGCCGATGCCGATCGTGGTCACCGTGTACATGATCGCAAACAGCGACCACTCGATCCACGTCACCCCCTGCAGGAACGCCCACATCAGCCCGGCCACCGAGCCGCTGAGGAAAATGCCCATCAGGATGTAGCTCTCGACCAGCTTGGCGTGGACCAGCGGGCCGCCGACGATGACGCCGGGCGGCATGTCGGGATGGACATCGGGATGCGCAGGCGCTGCGGCGGTTTCGATGTCGTGATAGTCAGCGACGGACATCTGGCGGGCTCCGGTCGCGAAAACAGCGCCATGCCGTTTACGCTTCGTTAACCACGCTAGCGCGGAAGCCGGAAATCGCCAACGGGCAAAATCGGGAATGCGGCCCTGTCGATGCCGCATGACGAATCGCGCCGCCACACGATGCGGCCGGACCGGGATCGCGAGCAGCCGGTCAGCGCTTCTTCTTCACGTCCTTGACGTTGGAGAAGACGATGCCTTCGGCGCGCTCACGGGTGTAGTCGAGATAGAACTGGTTCTTGGCGAGGAATACCGGATCGCCGTCGACGTCGTCGGCGACGCCGGAATTGTTGGCAGCGACGAAGGCGTCGAGCGCCTTGCGGTCGTCCGACGAAATCCAGCGCGCCAGCGCATATTCGCAGATCTCGAATTCCACCGGCAGGGCGTATTCGGCGTCGAGCCGCGCCTTCAGCACGTCAAGCTGCAGCATGCCGACCACGCCGACCAGCGCCGGCGCGCCGTCACGCGGGCGGAACACCTGCACGACGCCCTCCTCCGACATCTGCTGCAAGGCCTCCTTGAGCTTCTTGGCTTTCATCGCGTCGGTGAGGCGGACGCGGCGCAGGATTTCCGGCGCGAACGACGGCACGCCGATGAAGGTGATGTCCTCGCCCTCGGTCAGCGTGTCGCCGATGCGCAGCGTGCCGTGATTCGGAATGCCGACCACGTCGCCGGCAAAGGCTTCGTCGGCGATGGCGCGGTCCTGGGCGAAGAAGAACTGAGGCGACGACAGGCTCATGTTCTTGCCGGTGCGCACCAGCTTCGCCTTCATGCCACGCGTCAGCTTGCCCGAGCACAGCCGCGCGAAGGCGATGCGGTCGCGGTGGTTGGGATCCATGTTCGCCTGGATCTTGAACACGAAGGCGCTCATCCTGGGATCGGCGGCCTGGACCTTGCGCTTGTCGGCCTCCTGCGCACGCGGCGGCGGCGCATAGCGGCCGAGACCTTCGAGCAGGTCGCCGACGCCGAAATTGCGCAGCGCCGAGCCGAAAAACACCGGCGTCAGATGGCCTTCGCGGAATGCCTCGAGATCGAACGGCTTGCAGGCTTCCGACACCAGCGCCAGTTCCTCCTCCACCGCTGCGGCATCGAGATTGGGATGGCGCGCGGCGAGATCGGCAATGGCGATCTGCTCGGCCTGCCCGGTCTTGGCGCCGCCGCCCTCCAGCAGCCGCACGCCGCCGGTCGAGATATCGTAGGTGCCGAGGAAGTCGCGGCCGCGCCCGACCGGCCATGTCATCGGCGTGGTGTCGAGCGCCAGCGTCTTCTCGATCTCGTCCAGCAGGTCAAACGGGTCGCGGCTCTCGCGATCCATCTTGTTGATAAAGGTGATGATCGGAATGTCGCGCAGGCGGCAGACCTCGAACAGCTTGCGGGTGCGCGCCTCGATGCCCTTGGCGGCGTCGATCACCATGACGGCGGAATCGACCGCCGTCAGCGTGCGGTAGGTGTCCTCGGAGAAGTCCTCGTGGCCCGGCGTGTCGAGCAGGTTGAACACCAGCCCCTCGAACTCGAAGGTCATCACCGAGGTGACCACCGAGATGCCGCGCTCGCGCTCGATCTTCATCCAGTCCGAGCGGGTGTTGCGGCGCTCGCCCTTGGCCTTGACCTGCCCGGCGAGGTTGATGGCGCCGCCGAACAGCAACAGCTTTTCGGTCAGCGTGGTCTTGCCGGCGTCGGGATGCGAGATGATCGCGAAGGTGCGGCGGCGGGCGACCTCCTCGGCGAGGGAGGCGCGCGCGGGGGCTTCGGCGGTGATGGCGGTGTCGGTCATGGTGGCGAGCGTTTGGCAGGGAAACGCGGCGGGATCAAGGGAACCGTTCAAGGCAGCCATGAGCGCCGCCCGCTGGCATCCGTCGCCCCGCCGGGGCATAATCCGGCCTGCGAGGACGGCCTCGCGCTTCCCCCACATTCGCAGGGACGGCCCTGCCAGGAGATTATGTCGTCATGGCATGGACGTTGCTATTCGTCGCAGGCTTGATGGAAATCGGCTGGGCCATCGGCCTGAAATACACCGACGGGTTCACCCGCCTCGTTCCCTCGGTCCTCACCCTGACCAGCATGCTCGCCAGCGTGGTGCTGCTCGGACTGGCGCTGAAGACCCTGCCGGTCGGCACCGCCTATGCGGTGTGGACCGGCATCGGCACGGTGGGAACCGCCCTGCTCGGCATCTGGCTGCTGGGCGATCCCGCCACCCTGCTGCGCCTCGCCTGCATCGGGCTGATCGTGGCCGGGATCGTCGGGCTCAAAGTGGTGACGTGACCGCCGCCGGCGCGGCCCGCTCGCCGGGTCGCGCCGCTCAACGCCACCCCGCCAGCGTCACCGCGAAATAGGTCGCCGCCGCCACCAGCCCGGCGGCCGGTATCGTGAAGATCCAGGCCCAGACGATCGAGCCCGCCACGTTCCAGCGCACCGCCGACACGCGCCGCGCGGCGCCGACGCCGACGATGGCGCCGGTGATGGTATGGGTCGTGGACACCGGAACGCCGAGGAAGGTTGCGGCGAACAGCGTCGCCGCGCCGCCGGTCTCGGCGCAGAAACCCTGCATCGGCGTCAGCTTGGTGATGCGCAGGCCCATGGTGCGCACGATGCGCCAGCCGCCCATCAGCGTGCCGAGCGCCATCGCCGCCTGACACGACAGCACCACCCAGAACGGCACGCTGAATTCGCCGCCGAGTTGGCCGTGCGAATAGAGCAGCACCGCGATGATGCCCATGGTCTTCTGGGCGTCGTTGCCGCCGTGGCCGAGCGAATACAGCGAGGCGGAGGCGAATTGCAGGATGCGGAAGGCGCGATCGACCGCGAACGGGGTCGAGCGCACCGAGGCCCACGACACGATGGCCGTGAGCACCAGCGCCAGCAGGAAGCCCACCAGCGGCGACAGCACGATGGCGAGCAGCGTCTTGGTCAGGCCGCTCCACACCGCGACCGAAATCCCCGCCTTGGCGATGCCTGCGCCGAGCAGACCGCCGACCAGCGCGTGCGAGCTGGACGACGGCATGCCGAGCCCCCAGGTGATCACGTTCCAGGCAATGGCGCCGGTCAGTGCAGCGAAAATCACCTGCGCGTCGATCACCTCGGGGTGGATGATGCCGGTGCCGATGGTTTCTGCGACGTGAAGGCCGAAGATCGCGAAGGCGATGAAATTGAAGAACGCCGCCCACGCCACCGCATAATGCGGCCGCAGCACGCGGGTGGAGACGATGGTGGCGATGGAATTGGCCGCGTCGTGAAGGCCGTTCAGAAAATCGAACAGCAGCGCGACGGCGATCAAGCCGACCAGGATGGGAAAGCCGAACGAAGCGTCCACGGTCTTGATCCCGGTCTTTCTTAAACCTGTTCGATCACGATGCTGTTGATCTCGTTGGCGACGTCGTCGAAACGATCGGCCACCTTTTCGAGATGCTTGTAGATCTCCGCGCCGACGATGAAGTCCATGGCGTTGCCGTTGCGGTGCTTGATGTAGAGTTCCTTGAGGCCGATGTCGTTGAGATCGTCGACGCGGCCTTCGAGCCGGGTGATCTCCTCGGTCATCGCCGTCAGCGTCGCGACATTCTGGCCCATGGACTGCATCAGCGGCAGCGCGCGCCCGACCAGCATGGCGCATTGCACCAGGATGCCGCCAATTTCGCGCATCGGCGGCTCGAAACTGCGCACCTCGAACAGCATCACGGCCTTGGCGGTCTGCTGCATCTGGTCGATGGAGTCGTCCAGCGCGGTGATGAGGTTCTTGATGTCGCCGCGGTCGAACGGCGTGATGAAGGTGCGGCGCACCGCGGTGAGCACCTCGCGGGTGATCTGGTCGGCGTCGCTCTCGAACTGGCTGACGCGCTGGCAGTAAACCGGGATCTCGTCCCCGCCCTTGAGCATCCCCTCCAGCGCCTCGGCGCCATGGACCACCGTCTGGGAGTGCCTGGCGAACAGGTCGAAGAACCGCTCCTCATGGGGCAGCAAGCGGCGGAACCAGCCAAGCATCGTCTTTCTCCGGGATGACAGAAGGCGTCGTTCTTCTGTCATAAACCGTTCCCCGCGCCAACGGGGGACGACAAAAGGCTAAACCGGCGATCATCCACCGCTTTAATGTTCGCCGATTACCCCGCAAAAACAGACGGTTACAGCGACCGTTTGAAGAAATGGGCGATTTCGCCAATGATGCCGCGGCGGAAGGTGAGGACGCAGATGACGAAGATGCCGCCCTGGATCACCGTCACCCACTGGCCGAATCCGGCCAGATACTGCTGCATCGCGATGATGACGAAGGCGCCGACCACCGGGCCGAACACGGTGCCGAGGCCGCCGACCAGGGTCATCAGCACCACCTCGCCCGACATGGTCCAGTGCACGTCGGTGAGCGAGGCGTTCTGCGCCACGAACACCTTCACCGCGCCGGCGAGGCCCGCGAGGCTGCCCGACAGCACGAATGCCAGGAACTTGTAGTGGTCGGTCTTGTAGCCGAGCGAGATGGCGCGCTGCTCATTCTCGCGGATCGCCTTCAGCACCTCGCCGAACGGTGAGTTGATCGCCCGGTAGATCAGCAGGAAGGCGAGCAGGAAGATCGCCGCCACCACGTAGTACAGCGTCGTGGTGTTCGACAGGTCGAGGAAGCCGAACATCTTCCCCTGCGGGATGCCCTGGATGCCGTCTTCACCGTGGGTGAACGGCGTTTGCAGGTAGATGAAGTACAGGAGCTGCGACAGCGCCAACGTGATCATGGCGAAGTAGATGCCCTGCCGCCGGATCGCGATCAGGCCGGTGATGACGCTGAGCGCGGCTGCGGCGGCGACCCCAAAAATGATGCCAATCTCCGGCGTCACGCCCCACACCTTGAGGGCATGGGCCGCCACATAGCCGCCGGTGCCGAGGAACATGGCGTGGCCGAACGACAACAGGCCGCTGTAGCCGATCAGCAGATTGAAGGCGCAGGCGAACAGTGCGAAGCACAGCGCCTGCATCACGAAATAGGGATAGAGACCGCTGACCGGAACGGCGGCCAGCAACACCGCCATGATGACGAAGGCGATCATCTCGTCGCTGGTGGAACGCCTCTTGGCGGGCGCGGCGTTATCGGTGATCGTGCTCATATGCGTGTCCTGAATCCAAAGTTCGGCACTAGCTCGCCCGCCCCGTGAGGCCCGTCGGCTTCACCAGCAGCACCAGCACCATCAGCACGAAGACCACGGTGTTGGAGGCTTCCGGGTAGAAATACTTGGTCAGCCCCTCGATCACGCCGAGGGCGAAGCCGGTGATGATCGAGCCCATGATCGAGCCCATGCCGCCGATCACCACCACCGCGAACACCACGATGATGAGGTCCGCTCCCATCAGCGGCCGCACCTGGTTGATCGGGGCCGACAGCACGCCGGCGAGCGCGGCGAGGCCGACGCCGAGGCCATAGGTCAGCGTGATCATGCGCGGCACGTTGACGCCGAAGGCGCGCACCAGCGTCGGGTTCTCGGTGGCGGCGCGCAGATAGGCGCCGAGCCGGGTCTTCTCGATCAGGAACCAGGTGGCGAGACACACCGCCAGCGAGAACACCACCACCCAGCCGCGATAGATCGGCAGGTACATGAAGCCGAGATTGACCCCGCCCTTGAGCAGGTCCGGGATCGCGTAAGGCAGCCCCGAAGAGCCGAAATAGTTCTGGAACAAGCCCTGGATGATCAGCGCGAGGCCGAAGGTCAGCAGCAGGCCGTAAAGATGGTCGAGCCCGGTCAGCCATTGCAGCATGGTGCGCTCGAGCACGATGCCGAACGCGCCCACGATCAGCGGCGACAGGATCAGCGCCCACCAGTAATTGATGCCGAACAGGTTCAGCAGGAAATACGCCACGAACGCGCCCATCATGTAGAGCGCGCCGTGGGCGAAATTGATGATGTTGAGCATGCCGAAAATCACGGCAAGCCCGAGGCTGAGCAGCGCGTAGAACGAGCCGTTGATCAATCCAACCAAAAGCTGGGCGTATAGAGCTTGCATCGTAGCGGTTCTCTCGCGCGGTCAGGATCGCGGGCGCCCGGCGGTTCGATGCCGCCGGACGCCCGTTATTGCGTGATTACTTCTTGAGCAGCGGGCACGTGCTCTTGTCGAGCGGCGTGAACGCCTTGTCGGCCGGAATCGTGGAAACCAGCTTGTAGTAATCCCACGGCCCCTTCGACTCCGACGGCGTCTTCACCTCGAACAGATACGCATCGTGGATGTTGCGGCCGTTCGGCTGGATCGAGCCCTTGCCGAACAACGGATCATCGACCGGCAGGCCCTTCATGGCAGCAACCACCTTGGCGCCGTCATGCGGATTGCCGCCGAGCTTTTCGAGCGTCTTCAGATAGTGGATCAGCGAGGAGTAGACGCCGGCCTGCACCATGGTCGGCATCGCCTTGCTCTTGGCGCGCTCCTGGAAGCGCTTCGAGAACGCGCGCGTGCCGTCGTTGAGATCCCAGTAGAACGTCTCCGTCAGGTTGAGGCCATGGGCGACGTTCAGACCCAGCGAGTGGATGTCGGTGATGAACATCAGGAGGCCGGCGAGCTTCTGGCCGCCCTTGACGATGCCGAATTCCGACGCCTGCTTGATGGCGTTGATGGTGTCGCCGCCGGCATTCGCCAGACCGATCACCTTGGCCTTGGATGCCTGCGCCTGCAGCAGGAACGAGGAGAAGTCCGAGGTGTTGAGCGGATGCTTGACGCTGCCCACCACCTTGCCGCCGTTCGCGGTCACGGCGTTGGTGGTGTCGCGTTCGAGCGCAGCGCCGAAGGCGTAGTCCGCCGTCAGGAAGAACCAGGTGTTGCCGCCGGCCTTGGTCAGGGCCGAACCGGTGCCGTTGGCGAGCATATAGGTGTCATAGGTCCAGTGGATGGTGTTGGCCGTGCACTGGCTGTTGGTGAGATCGGAGCTGCCCGCGCCCGAGTTCAGAAGAATCGAATTCTTCTCCTTCACCAGGTTGTTGATCGCAAGCGCCACCGAGGACGTCGGGACGTCGGAAATCACGTCGACCTTTTCGACGTCGATCCACTGGCGGGCGATATTCACGCCGATATCCGGCTTGTTCTGGTGATCGCCGGAGATCACCTCGATCTTCCAGCCCTTCTTGGTCAGGCCGGAATCCTCGATCGCCATCTGCGCGGCAAGAACCGAGCCGGGACCGGCGAGATCCGCGTAAAGTCCGGACTGGTCGTTCAACACGCCGATCTTGACGTTCTTGTCTTGCGCGAATGCGCCGGTGGCGAAGCCTGCCACCAGAGCGGTGCTCAACATCAGGGCGGATAGTGTTTTCGTCATGATACCTCCAAAGACCTCATTACGCCTTACAGACTACAGTCTCGTTACCCGGATGCCGAGATCGGTTTTGACGCGCGGGATAGAACTAAGGGCTTAAATGGCGATGAGCGTGGGGCCGGCGGCTGTCGCCGCCGGCGTTGCGATTTACTTCTTCAGCAGCGGACACGTGCTCTTGGCGAGCGGCGTGAACGCCTGATCTGCGGGAATGGTCGCGACCAGCTTGTAGTAATCCCATGGCCCCTTCGATTCCTCGGGCTTCTTCACCTCAAACAGATAGGCGGGGTGAAGCTTGCGCCCGTTCGGCTGAATGGTTCCCTTGCCAAAGATGATGTCGTCGGTCGGCGTCGCCTTCATCTTTTCGATGATCTTGACGCCGTCATGGGAGTTGCCGCCCATCGCGTCCAACACCTTGAAGTAATGAATAAGCGACGAATACACGCCGGCCTGCACCGTGGTCGGCATCGCCTTGTTCTTGGCGCGCTCCTGGAAGCGCTTGGAGAACGCGCGGGTGCCGTCGTTCAGGTCCCAATAGAACGTCTCGGTGAAGTTCAGGCCGTTGGCCACCGGCAGGCCGAGGGCATGGACGTCGGAGATGAACATCAGGAGGCCGGCGAGCTTCTGGCCGCCCTTGACGATGCCGAATTCCGACGCCTGCTTGATGGCGTTGATGGTGTCGCCGCCGGCATTCGCCAGACCGATCACCTTGGCCTTGGATGCCTGCGCCTGCAGCAGGAACGAGGAGAAGTCCGAGGTGTTGAGCGGATGCTTGACGCCGCCGAGGATCTTGCCGCCGTTGGCGGTCACGGCGTTGGTGGTGTCGCGCTCAAGCGCCGTGCCGAAGGCGTAGTCGGCCGACAGGAAGAACCAGGTGTCGCCGCCGCTCTTCACCATGGCGGTGCCGGTGCCGTTGGCGAGCTGAAAGGTGTCGTAGGCCCAGTGAATGGTGTTCGGCGAACATTGCGCGTTGCTCAGGTCCGACGTTCCCGACCCGGAATTCAGGTAGACGCCGTTCTTTTCCCGAACGACGTTATTGACGGCGAGACCGACAGACGACGTCGGCACGTCGACGATGACATCGACCTTGTCGCGATCGAACCACTGCCGCGCGATGTTGGAGCCGATGTCCGGCTTGTTCTGGTGATCGCCGACAAGAACATCGATCTTCCAGCCCTTCGCGAGCAGCCCGGAATCCTCGACGGCCATCTGGGCCGCGAGCGTCGATCCCGGACCCGTCACGTCGGCGTACAGCCCGGACTGGTCGTTGAGCACGCCGACGCGCGCCACCTTGTCCTGCGCCGACGCTGCGGAGACGGCGACGAATCCGAGCGCCGTGGTGAGCATCAGCGATGCCAAAATCTTCTTCATCGTTTCCCCTTCTCTTACTTATTGTGCCGGGCGCTTTTCACGCTCATGCGGCTATACGCCGAGATAAGTATGCAACTTCTCCATGTTGGCCTGGAGTTCGGAGTTTGCGAACGCGTCGATGATCTTGCCGTGCTCGACGATGTAGAAGCGGTCCGCCACGGTCGAGGCAAAGCGGAAGTTCTGCTCCACCAGCAGGATGGTGAAACCCTCCTGCTTGAGCCGCGCGATCATCTTGCCGATCTGCTGGATGATGACCGGCGCAAGCCCCTCGGTCGGCTCGTCCAGCATCAGGAAGCGCGCGCCGGTGCGCAGGATGCGCGCAATCGCCAGCATCTGCTGCTCGCCGCCGGACAGTTTGGTGCCCTGGCTGCCGAGACGTTCCTTGAGGTTGGGGAACAGCTCGAAAATATGGTCGAGCGTCATGCCGCCGCTGCGGATCACCGGCGGCAGCATCAGGTTTTCCTTGACGTCCAGCGTCGAGAAGATGCCGCGCTCCTCCGGACAGAACGCGACGCCAAGCCGCGCGATCCGGTCCGACGACAGCCGGATCAGCTCGCGCCCCTCGAACTGCACCGAACCGGTGCGCTTGCCGATCACGCCCATGATCGACTTCAGCGTCGAGGTCTTGCCGGCGCCGTTGCGGCCGAGCAGCGTCACCACCTCGCCCGGACGAACCTCGAAATTCATCCCGTGCAGGATGTGCGACTCGCCATACCACGCTTCGAGATTGGCGACCTTCAGCACCGCAGCGCCGGCGTTGTTCGCGACGGGATTATTCATGGCCCGCCCCCAGATAGGCTTCCTTGACCCGCGGATCCTTTGTCAGCGTGGCGTAATCGCCTTCCGCCAGCACCTTGCCGCGCGTCAGCACGGTGATCGTGTCAGACAGGTTGGCGACGACGTTGAGATTATGCTCCACCATCAGGATGGTGTATTTCGCCGAGATGCGCTTGATCAGCGCCGCCACCTTGTCGATGTCTTCGTGGCCCATGCCGGCCATCGGCTCGTCCAGCAGCATCATGTCCGGATCGAGCGCCAGCGTGGTGGCGATCTCCAGCGCGCGCTTGCGGCCGTAGGGCATCTCGACCGCCGGCGTGTCGGCGAATTCGCTGAGGCCCACATCGTCGAGCAGTTCCCGCGCACGGCCGTTGAAGCGGTCGAGCACCGCTTTCGAGCGCCAGAAATCAAACGAATTGCCATGCTGGCGCTGCAGCGCCACGCGGACATTCTCGAGCGCCGTGAGATGCGGAAACACCGCCGAAATCTGGAACGAGCGCACCAGCCCCAGCCGCGCCACATCCGCCGGCTTCATCGCCGTGATGTCCCGCCCATTATAAAGAATCCGCCCGCGCGTCGGCTGCAGGAACTTGGTCAGCAGATTGAAGCACGTCGTCTTGCCGGCGCCGTTCGGGCCGATCAGCGCGTGAATCGTGCCGCGCTTCACCCGAAGATCGACGTCGCTGACGGCCACAAAGCCCGCGAATTCCTTCGTCATCCCCTGGGTTTCAAGGATAATATCGTCAGCCAAGCAAATTCCCCCCGTCAGCCTTTCACGCCGTCCATGAGCGGGCGCGCGGCCGATTTCTTGTGGTCGTGAATCCGCTCGCCCATCCGGCAGGCGCATCGGTTTTCACGACCGTGGGCGCGACTATGTAGCCAAATATCAGCCTTGCGCAAGTCGCAATGCTGCTCAGCGAAAAGCGGCCGTCTAGACAAAAAGCACAACACCGATACGGCGCGGACCGAGGGAGAATGTCCCACACGCCGGAAACCGACCCGCGCAGCCTGATTTCGCGTCAGGGCGCCGTTTCATGGAAAATTCGCCTGATCGCGGCCCAACGGCCCGATCGGACCGGAACCATCGCAAACGCCCGCCCCACCCCGCATCCACTGACGGCCGGTCAGGGCTTGATCGCGGCCCCGTAGATCTCCGGCCTGAAGCCGACCAGCACCTTGCCGCCGACTTCGAGCACCGGGCGCTTGATCATGGACGGCTGGGCCAGCATCAGCGCCAGCGCCTTCTTCTCCGTCACGCCATCCTTGTCGGCGTCGGGCAGCTTGCGGAAGGTGGTGCCGGCGCGATTGAGCAGCGCTTCCCATCCGACCTTGCCGCTCCACCGCGCCAAGTGCTCCCTGTCGATGCCCGCGGCCTTGTAGTCGTGAAAGTTGTAGGCGACGCCGTGCTGGTCCAACCACGCGCGAGCCTTCTTCATGGTGTCGCAGTTCTTGATGCCGTAGATCGTGATGGGCAATCGGGCCTCCGCAAGGTTCACGGCCCGAACCCTAGGCCCGCCCGCCGTCATCGGCCAGATGCGCTGGCCCGGGCTGCCCCGCAAGGCTGTGCAAAACAACGGGTGGCCGGCATGTCACATCAATTCCAGACCGGCCATTCCCGGCCGTGGTTGTAACTTGAACGGCATGATGTTGAAATGCTTTAAGGATCGAATCTCGCGATTTGCGGACCGCCACTGAGCGTCTCCGCACAGGATCTGGTTAAGGGGCACGACGATGGGGCTGTTCGGAATCTTGCTCGGGCTCGGGCTGCTGATGTGGCTGGCCTATCGCGGCTGGAGCGTCCTCATGCTGTCGCCGGCCGCAGCGCTGGTCGCTGTGGTGTTCGCGGGCGAGCCGCTGCTGCCGCACTGGACCGCGACCTTCATGGCCGGCACCGCGCGCTTCGTATCGCAGTGGTTTCCGCTGTTCCTGCTCGGCGGCATCTTCGGCAAGCTGATGGACGACAGCGGCTCGATCGTGTCCATCGCGCGCTACCTGACCGAGAAGCTCGGCGTCCAGCGCACGATGCTCGCCGTGGTGCTGGCCTCCGCCGTGGTCACCTATGGCGGCGTCAGCGTGTTCGTGGCGTTCTTCGTGCTGGTGCCGATGGCGCGCGAAATGTTCAAGGCCGCTAACATCCCGGCGCGGCTGATGCCGGCCACCATCGGCCTCGGCGCGTTCACGTTTACGATGTCGGCCATGCCCGGCACGCCGTCGACCAACAACGCGATCCCCATGCCGTATTTCGGGACGACGACGTTCGCCGCTCCCGGCCTCGGCATCATCGCCTCGATCGTCACGCTGGCGTTCGGCATGTGGTGGCTGAACCGCGCGGAGGCCAAGGCGCGCGCGGCCGGCGAATGCTATGTGGACGACATCGGCGACATCGAGGTCAGTGAAAAGGTCCGCGAGCAGGCGACCACCTCCGGCGACTTCGACCCCGCCGAAATCGACCACGGCAAGCGCAGCGACGACTATCCGCCGTTCGCTTTCGCCGTCCTGCCGCTCGCGGTCGTCATCATCGTCAACTTCCTGATGGCGCTCGTCATCCTGCCGCGCGTCGACTACTCCATCCTGAAAACCGCGGGATGGAACATCGACATCAATTCCTCGATCGGCGTCTGGGCCGTGCTAATCGCCCTCGCCGCGGCGATCGCCACCGTGATCGCGGTCAACTTCAACCGCTTCGGCAGGCTGCGCGAAAGCCTCGACGCCGGCGCCAACTCCTCGGTGCTGCCGATCATGACGGTGGCGAGCCTCGTCGGCTTCGGCGCGGTGGTGGCGGCAATGCCGGCGTTCGCCGTGGTGCGTGACGCCGTGCTGGAAATCCCCGGCGGTCCGCTGGTCTCCCTCGTCGTCGCCATGAACGCGCTGGCGGCGCTGACCGGCACCGCCTCCGGCGGCATGGCCATCGCGCTCAACGCGCTCGGAGCCGAATACATGCGGCTCGCCGTCGAGCACGGCATCAATCCGGAGCTGATGCACCGTCTCACCACCATCAGCGCCGGCACCCTCGATGCCCTGCCGCACAACGGCACCGTGCTGCTGCTGCTCCAGGTCAGCAAGCAGACCCATGCCGGCAGCTATTTCGACATGGTGATGACGGTGATCGTCAGCGTCATCATCTCGCTGGTCGTGGTGTTCGCGCTCGGATCGATGTTCGGATCGTTCTGAGTAAGGGTCCGCACATGGCCAGCGACGATCCTTCGGGCGGGCTGCCGCTGCATCTGCTGCGCCTCGTCAGCCCGAGCCAGCCGGTCGGCGGCTTCTCCTATTCCAGAGGGCTGGAATGGGCGGTGCAGGCCGGCACGGTGACGGACGAGGCCAGCGCCGGCGGCTGGATCCTCGGGCTGCTCGAACACAGCTACGCCGACCTCGACGGGGCGCTGTTCTGGCGGATGTGCCACGCGCTGCGCAACAATGACGACGCCGGTTTCTTCGACGCCGATGCGTGGCTCGCCGCCGGGCGGGAAAGCCGCGAACTCGAACTGGAAGACCGGCGCATGAGCGAGTCGCTGCTCGCCCTGCTCGCCGATCTCGGAATCGCCCGGGCCAAAGCCGACGCCGGCCGGCTCCTGACCTATCCCGCCGCCTTCGCCATTGCCGCCGATCACTGGCAGATCGCGCCCGCGGATGCGCTGCGCGGGCTGATGTGGAGCGTGGTGGAGGGACAGGTCGCCGCCGCCATCCGGCTGGTGCCGCTCGGCCATACCGCGGGCCAGCGCATCCTGATCGCGGCCGTGCCGGTGATCCACCGCGCGGCGCAGAAGGCCGCGACCCTGAGCGACGACGACATCGGCAACGTCGCCCCGGCCATGGCGATGGCCAGCGCCTGGCACGAGACGCAATACAGCCGCCTGTTCCGCTCCTGATATCCGCCGACCCACCAGTCGGGCGATATCAGCGCAACGGCTTCAATTGCCCGCGAGATAACGCCGGCGGTTGTCTTCCGGCGTGGTCGCCTCGGCCGGAGGCACCGGCACCAGCGCCTTGAAGGCGTACTGGCCGATCAGCATCAGCCAGGTGACGAAGACGAAGGCGGATGTCAGCACCGGCATGCCGATCGGCTTGAGGAAGATGGCGATGGAGGCCCACAGCCACGCCGACACCACCGCGCCGAACAGCGCGTAGAAGAAGCTGCTCCAGGTCAGCACCAGGAAGAAGCCTCCGAGCGCCATGGCGGTCAGCGCGGAATTGTAGCCGAACAGCCCGTCGCGGATGGCCCCCTCCGGACCGCCGAACAGCGCCGCGGTGGCGGTGCCGACGATGGCGCCGAGCAGTCCCATACCGGCGGCGACGCGCGAGTGGATGGCGATGCCGGCCAGGATGATGAAGCCGCTGATCCAGTTGTCCTGGAAGAAAATCTGGCCGATCGAGGTGCCGATGCCCATGTACCAGGTCGGCAAGACGTAAGCCGCAGCCGCCGGGAACTGGTCGGGCGACACCGGCTTGGCCATCGGGCCGGCATCGATGGCGCTGAATTTCAGCACCGCGAACAGGAACAGCCACCCGACCAGCACGAACGGCATGGTCAGCGGCGCGACCTTGTGCGGCCCCAGCACCGCCGCCATGCTGGCGAAGGCCATGGTGGACATCGCCGCCCCGCTCACGAGATACACCAGCATCGCCGGCGACGGCACCGCGCCGGTGCGGAAATCGGCACTGGTGAACGCCACCAGCGCCAGCGCCACCAGCGCCCCGTTGAAGCCGAACAGCCCGTCGCGAATCAGCCCCCTGTCGGCTTTCAGCACAATGGCGGTCAGCGTGCTCGCCACCACCCCGACGACGCAGATCGCGGCGTAGATCCACGAATTGAACAGAAGGCCGAGCAGGATCACCAGACCCGCCAGCGGGTTGTTCTGGAACACGACCTGTCCCACCCCCCGTAGCGTCCAGTCGATGAAGCCGAGCGAGGGATGATCCCTGAACCCGTCCACGTTCATGGTGCCTGCCCCTCTGTCTCTCGCTATGCGGCTTTCACTATTTGCGCTTGGCGGCGATCCCGGCTCTGCGATGCAACGCCTGGCGCTGCCTCGCGTCCGGGACCGCCCTGTTCTTCAACCCTCAGAACAGGAAGTAGCGCTGCGCCATCGGCAGCACCTCGGCCGGCTCGCAGGTAATGACCTCTCCGTCGACCCGCACCTCGTAGTTCTGCGGGTTGACCTCGAGCTTCGGCGTGAGGCCGTTGTGGATCATGTCCTTCTTGCGGACCGTGCGGATGCCGTGGACGGCGACAAGCTGCTTGCTGAGCTTGAGCTTGTGGCCGATGCCGTCGTCCAGCGCGGCCTTCGACACGAAGGTGACACCGGTGGAGCCGAGCGCGCGACCGAGCACGCCGTACATCGGCCTGTAGTGCACCGGCTGCGGCGTCGAGATCGAGGCATTGGGATCGCCCATCGGCGCAGTGGCGATCATGCCGCCGACCATCACCAGCGTCGGCTTGACGCCGAAGAACGCTGGCTTCCACAGCACGAGATCGGCGCGCTTGCCGACCGCGATCGAGCCGATCTCATGGGCGAAGCCATGGGTCAGCGCCGGATTGATGGTGTACTTGGCGACATAGCGCTTGGCCCGGAAGTTGTCGTTGCGCGAGCTGTCTTCCTTGAGTGGCCCGCGCTGCACCTTCATCTTGTGCGCGGTCTGCCAGCAGCGCGTCGTGGTCTCGCCGATGCGGCCCATGGCCTGCGAGTCCGACGACATCATCGAGAACACGCCGAGGTCGTGCAGGATGTCCTCAGCGGCGATGGTCTCGCGGCGGATGCGCGATTCGGCGAAGGCGACGTCCTCCGGAATCTGCGGGCTGAGGTGGTGGCACACCATCAGCATGTCGAGATGCTCGTCCACCGTGTTGATGGTGTAGGGCCGCGTCGGATTGGTGGAAGATGGCAGGATGTTGGCCTGCCCTGCCGCGGTGATGATGTCCGGGGCATGGCCGCCGCCCGCGCCTTCGGTGTGGAAGGAGTGGATGGTGCGGTCCTTCATCGCCGCGAAGCTGTCCTTCACGAACCCGCTCTCGTTCAGCGTGTCGGTATGGATGGCGACCTGAATGTCCATCTCGTCGGCGACGGTGAGACAGTTGTCGATGGCCGCGGGCGTGGTGCCCCAGTCCTCGTGCAGCTTGAGGCCGACCGCGCCGGCGCGGATCTGCTCGCGCAGCGGCTCGGGCAGGCTGGCGTTGCCCTTGCCGAGCAGGCCGATATTGATCGGCAGCGCCTCGGCCGCCTCCAGCATGCGGTGCATCGCCCAGATGCCCGGGGTCACCGTGGTCGCCAGCGTGCCGACCGAGGGGCCGGTGCCGCCGCCGACCAGCGTGGTGGTGCCGGCGCACAGCGCTTCCTCCGCCTGCTGCGGCGCGATGAAATGGATGTGGGTATCGATCGCGCCGGCGGTGAGGATACGGCCCTCGCCCGAAATCACGTCGGTGCCCGGACCGACGACGATGTTGACGCCCGGCTGGATATCCGGATTACCGGACTTGCCGATGCCGGAGATGCGGCCGTTCTTGATGCCGACGTCGGCTTTGACGATGCCCCAGTGGTCGAGGATGATGACGTTGGTGATGACCACGTCGGCGACCTCGGCCGCGACGCGCTGTCCCTGCCCCATGCCGTCGCGGATCACCTTGCCGCCGCCGAAGGTGACTTCCTCGCCGTAGACGGTGTGGTCCTGCTCGATCTCGATGATGAGCTCAGTGTCGGCGAGCCGGATGCGGTCGCCTTTGGTGGGGCCGTACAGATCGGAGTAGGCCTGCCGCGTGATCGTAACCATCCGTGCCTCCTAGAGCTTGCCCATGACCTTGGCGTTGAATCCGTAGATCTCGCGCGCACCGTCCAGTGCGACAAGCTCGACCTTGCGGTCCTGCCCGGGCTCGAAACGAACGGCGGTGCCCGCCGGAATGTTCAGGCGGAAGCCCCTCGTCTGCTCGCGATCGAAAATCAGCGCCGTGTTGGTCTCGTAGAAATGATAGTGCGAGCCGACCTGGATCGGCCGATCGCCGCTGTTCTCCACCGCGATCACGCGGGTCTCGCGGCCGGCGTTGAGCTCGATCGAGCCGTCCTCGATGAAATATTCGCCCGGAATCATAGCGGCCTCCTCACGGAATGGGATTGTGGACGGTGACGAGCTTGGTGCCGTCCGGGAATGTCGCCTCGACCTGGATGTCGTGGATCATCTCCGGCACGCCCTCCATCACGTCGGCACGGGTCAGCAGCGTCGCGCCGTAGGACATAAGATCGGCGACGGTCCGCCCGTCCCGCGCGCCTTCCATGATCGCGGCCGAGATATAGGCGATGACCTCGGGATAATTGAGCTTGACGCCGCGCGCCTTGCGGCGCTCGGCCACCAGCGCTGCCGTGAACAGCAGCAGTTTGTCTTTCTCGCGCGGCAACAGTTCCATTGGCTAGCCCTCTTTGATCGAATTATGTGGCCCAGATGCGCGGAGCGGCGGCGCGCTTGCCGATCCCCGTTTCGCGCAGCACGTCCCAGGCGTGAAGAAAAAGCGATTTGCCTTCCGACATGCGGTTTCCCAGATAGCGGCAGACGATCACCCGCTCGAGCTGGCTGACGGAAAAAACCCGACGCGCCGCGTCTCCGAGCAGGCTGCGAATCCGCTCCACCGTATCTTCAACCATCGGCCCGGCATAGATCATGGTGCCGATGATCGGCCGCCCCGCAAACGCGAACGGCGCGCCGGCCATCTGCATGTCGCCGGACAGCCTGAGCTGCTCGAACCAGATGCGGCGCCCCTCCCGCACGATCTCCACGCGCTGGTGGGCATGACCGGTGGCGAAGCTCTCTCCCGCGGCCGGCCGTCCGAGGCTGACGAAATCCCACCCCATGTAGACGGAATCGGCGGCCAGCGTGACGCGGGTGCTGATCGAGGCGTCGGCGCCGTCGAACAGGATGGTTTCCTGCGGCAGGTATTCGCAGATCGCCTCGGCGCCGACGTCGATGGTGGTCTGTTGTGCGCTGCGGCCGCGCTGGCTGCGATAAAATTTGGTGGCGCCGGGCGTGGTCAGCACGGTCCGCGCCTGCGGCCCCACATGGCACCTGATGTCGAGCTGGTCGCCGCCGGCCACGCCGCCGGGCGGATGCAGCAGATAGACATGAGCGGAGCCGTCGGTCTCGGGATGGAAGGGGCGCTGAATCGCAAGCGGTCCGACATGGCGTCGCCGCATCAGCCGCGTCATGCCGTGATTGCGCTCGAACCACAGTTCAAGCTCGGCCCGCCAGCCACTTCCTTCCAACGAAACGCTCCCCCGCTCTTTATTATGTCGAGGACACAAAACCCGCTCGCGACCGTAACGGTATGCCACCGCGCCGCGAATCCAGAATCTTTGCCCGTCCCTGTCCGTAATGTCGGGCACGCTAGCCCGGTGGGGGCATGCGTTCAAGACAGCGAAGATTAAATCTATAATAAGATGCCCCGCCGGCCTTGATCTGCGTCATAAGGTGAATGACGCATGGTCGCATAATTAAGAAGCAGAGTTTTCATTCCGTATGCACGATGTATAAAAAGTGCTTACGATCATGCGCAGAAACATCCGGTGACCCGCACACCAGATCGCCGGACGGCGCGATCTCCACACCAGTCAGGAAGACACTCATGGCGTCGAAGAATGGACCACTGCGCGTCGGCATCGGCGGCCCGGTCGGCTCGGGCAAGACCACTTTGACCGAACAGCTTTGCAAGGCGTTGCGCGACCGGCTCTCCATCGCCGTCATCACCAACGACATCTACACCAAGGAAGACGCCATGATCCTGGTGCGGCGTCAGGCGCTGCCGGAGGACCGCATCATGGGCGTGGAGACCGGCGGCTGCCCGCATACGGCCATTCGCGAGGACGCCTCGATCAACCTTCAGGCCGTCGCTGAAATGAGCCGGAAGATTCCCGACCTCGACGTGGTGTTCATCGAATCCGGCGGCGACAATCTCGCCGCCACCTTCTCACCCGACCTCGCCGACCTCACTCTGTACGTGATCTCGGTATGTCAGGGCGAGGAAATCCCCCGCAAGGGCGGGCCGGGCATCACCCGCTCGGACTTCCTCGTCATCAACAAGAGCGACCTCGCGCCCTATGTGAACGTCGATCTCGACGTCATGCGCAACGATGCCGCGCGCATGCGGGGCGACCGCCCCTTCGGCTTCACCGACCTGTCGCGAGGCAAGGGCCTCGACGCCGTGATCGATTTCGTCGTCGAGAACGGCGGCCTCACCCTCTGACCCGGCGTCGCGGGCGCATGACATGATCGTCCATCTCGGCCTGTTCGCCATCGCGCTGACAGGCACAGCCGCCGGACTGCTCGCCGGACACTTCGACAGCGTGGCAGCGGCGAACCTGATCTGGAGCGCTGCGACCGTGCCCGTCGCGGCCGGGCTCGCGATCTCGATCTTCCGCGACATGCTGATCGGGCGGTTCGGCGTCGACGCCATTGCGCTGGTGGCGATGGTGGCGTCCATCGTCATGGGCCAGCCGCTGGCCGGCGTGGTCGTCGCCATGATGTATTCCGGCGGCAACCTGCTGGAGGACTACGCTCGCGGCAAGGCGGAGCGCGAACTGCGCTCGCTGCGGGACCGCACTCCGCGCGTCGCCCACCGCCAGATCGACGGCCAGCTCGTGGACGTGGCGGCCGACGACGTGCGCGCCGGCGACGAACTGCTGGTGCGCGCCGGCGAAGTGCTGCCGGTGGACGGCCACTTGCTCGACG
This sequence comes from Bradyrhizobiaceae bacterium, assembly GCA_020544565.1. Classification (GTDB taxonomy): domain Bacteria; phylum Pseudomonadota; class Alphaproteobacteria; order Rhizobiales; family Xanthobacteraceae; genus Afipia. The sequence continues at coordinate 830,486 of CP078014.1, read as the reverse complement.
CCCGCGCCAGCCTCGACGAATCCGCCGTGACCGGCGAGCCGCTGCCCGAGGCCAGGACGAAGGGCGATGCGCTGCGCAGCGGCACGGTCAACAGCGGCGAAGCGTTCCGCTACCGGGCCTCGGCGACGGCGCGCGACAGCACCTATGCCGGCATCATGCGGATGGTGGAAGCCGCGCAGACCGCGAAGGCGCCGTTCATCCGCATGGCCGACCGCTTCGCGCTGCTGCTGCTGCCGGCAACCCTGCTCGTCGCCGCTCTCGCGTGGTGGCTGTCCGGCGACCCGGTGCGCGCCCTCGCCGTGCTGGTGGTGGCGACCCCCTGCCCGCTGATCCTCGCCGCGCCGGTCGCCTTCATCGGCGGCGTGTCGCGCGCCGCCCGCGCCGGCATCCTGATGAAGGGCAGTTCGGCCATCGAGGCGCTGGGACAGGTTCGCACCGCGATCTTCGACAAGACCGGCACCCTGACCGAAGGCGGCGCGCGGCTGATCGCGCTCGACACCGCGCCCGGCGTCTGCGCGAACGACATCCTCCGCCTGGTCGGATCGCTCGAACAGGCGTCCCACCATGTGCTGGCGGAAACGCTGGTGACGCTGGCGCGCGAAAAAACGCCGGCGCTGTCCCAGCCGACGGCGGTCCGGGAGGTCACCGGGGCAGGTCTCGAAGGCATGGTGGACGGCCGCCATGTCCGCGCCGGCTCGCGTAGCCTCGTGCTCGGCGACGCGCCCGTGCCCGCATGGGCGCGCTCGGCGCAGGACACCAGGACGGCGGCGCTTGCGGTGTTCATCGCTATCGATGGCGCCGTCGTCGCCTATCTCGCCATGGCGGACGCGGTGCGCGCCGACGCGCCCGAGACGCTGAAGCGCCTGCATGCGGCGGGCGTCACCCGCGTCGTCATGGTAACGGGCGACGACGCCGACACGGCGAATGCGGTGGCGGCCGCGCTCGCCATCGACGACGTCCGCGCCGGCTGCAGCCCGGCGGAGAAAGTCGCCGCCATCGCCGCCGAGCGCGCGCGGCAGCCGACCATGATGGTCGGCGACGGCATCAACGATGCGCCCGCGCTCGCCGCCGCCGATGTCGGCGTGGCGATGGGCGCGCGCGGCGCCACCGCCTCCTCCGAAGCCGCCGATGTGGTGATCCTGGTGGATCGGGTGGACCGCGTCGCCGACGCGGTGGCGATCGCGCAACGCACCCGCGCCATCGCGCTGCAAAGCATCATTGTCGGCTTGGCCCTGTCGGGCATCGCCATGGTCTTCGCCGCCTTCGGCAAGATCCCGCCGGTGGCCGGCGCCTTCCTGCAAGAAGGGATCGACGTCGCGGTGATCCTCAACGCGCTGCGGACGCTGGTCGCGCCGAAGCCATCGCGCTGAACGCGGTTAGAAAGGTTCACATTTTGATGGAAACAGAGTGATCCGTCATGAGCTCGTCGAAGACGGGCGTGAACGCCCTTGTGTCCCGACCATCCAGGTCTTGTTTCGTTGAAGCTCTCAAGACGTGGATGCCCGGCATAAAGCCGGGCATGACGCGTTGTTGATTCCGCCTCAACGAAATTTACCCTAAATCCCGTCGGGCAATTTAGAGCGCATCATCTCCCTGCGGTCGAGCCTGTCGCCGTCGACAATGAAGGTGCCGTCGCCCACGGCATGCAGCGTCCGCTTCTCCGCGCGCGCGGTGTCGTGATAGGCGGCGACGCCTTCGAGCACCACGATGTTATGCCGCGCGATGATGTCGACGACCCGGCATTCGATATTCGCCAGACATTCGCGGATCAGCGGCGCGCGGACATGTTTGCTCTTCTGGCGCGTGAGGCCGAAGCGCGCGAACTTGTCGGTGTCGGCGCCGGAGCAGGTGCCCACCCCGATCACGGTGTCGATCATGTCCACGGTGGGGATCGCGATCACGCATTCACGCGTGTCCTGAAGGGCGGCGAAGGAGTAATTCCACGGTCCGGTGGTGATGGCGAAGCTGGCGGTGAAATCCATCACCATGGTCCAGCTGATGGTCATCACATTGTCCCTGCGCCCGGCACGGGTGGCGACCAGCACCACCGGCCCCGGCTCGATCAGCGTGAAGGCCCTCGCAAGCGGCAGACTGCGTATGGTGCTCTCCCTCTCGTACAAGGCGGCGCGCGTCGCCTGTTGCATGGCTTATGCAACCGATAGCGTAGCGGACCGAACCACCGCGGACCCCGCCACGCGCCCTAGAACAACGAGAAGCGCGATCGCTCTGCGGGATGCGCGCGCGGGATGGCGCATGCGCCGCGACCTTCGCGGTGAGAGATCACGAGTCCCCCCTTGGATAGCGCCGGACATTCAGCCTGTCCCGCAGCCTGTCCCGCGCCGAGCCGGCGCGTATCGCCGGCCTCGGAGAGCGAAGCCGGACCCTGCTTTCCGGCCCTATCCGCAGTAGGCGCGGACAATCCGGCCGGTCTTCGGATCGGTTTCGATCGTCACCCGCTCCTGCCGGTAATCCATCGTGATGCCCTGCCCGGGCCTGATCTGGCGCACCATGGTCGCGCCGGTCAGCCGCTTCGCACGCGCATCGCTGATGCGCTTCCGCCCCGCGAGGGCGTCTGCCGCATCGCGCCGGCAGATACCGGGCGCGCCGGCCGCCTGCGCCTGCCCTGTCTCGCCAAGTACGACGGTGAAAACGGCCAGTGTCGCGATTGCGGCGGCGAACAGTTTCAAATAGCGCGTCACGGCAATTCCTTCCCCTGAAATGACAGTCAGTATGTCAAAATACGCTACGGCGGGGTTGCGGCACAACCAAGGCCGGAATGTCGAGTGCAGTTGGCCTGCCCATCCTGAGGTCGCAGCGCCTAGCCTGCGCGCTGTGAGCGCCAGTTGCCGTCCTTGCCGCACGCGATGCGCCAGCGCCCCGGCGTTCGCCTCGATCCCCTGCACCGTGCGACGGGTCGGCATATTGAGATGGAGCGTCTTGGCCTGCGATTTCTGAACTGCTAGCGTTTTCCATTAAAACGCGAAGTCCTTAGCTCCGTTGCGGTTGGCCTCCGATTTCTGAACTGCTAGCGTGACAAACCTGTCACTCCGCACAGTTATGATGTTGCGGTTGGCCTGCGATTTCTGAACTGCTAGCGTAACCTTCGGCGTCCATTGCCCGGCTGACATGTTGCGGTTGGCCTGCGATTTCTGAACTGCTAGCGTGGCCGGGCGGCGCGGAGCCGGAGTTGCGCTGTTGCGGTTGGCCTGCGATTTCTGAACTGCTAGCGTGGCTGGGTCCATCTCGGCCATCGAGATACAGTTGCGGTTGGCCTGCGATTTCTGAACTGCTAGCGTCTCGGCGATCGCCTCGTAAGACATCATCTTGTTGCGGTTGGCCTGCGATTTCTGAACTGCTAGCGTGGGCAAGAGATCATCCCGTTCGATGATAACGTTGCGGTTGGCCTGCGATTTCTGAACTGCTAGCGTAAGTCGAACTCGACGAAGCAACGCTGCGCGGTTGCGGTTGGCCTGCGATTTCTGAACTGCTAGCGTAGCGGCCTTCCTCATGTGGAAGATCAGACGGTTGCGGTTGGCCTGCGATTTCTGAACTGCTAGCGTTAGCGAACACGGATGGACCGCACTGGAAGAGTTGCGGTTGGCCTGCGATTTCTGAACTGCTAGCGTCCCTGCTCAATACTTTAGCAAGCGTCTTTCGTTGCGGTTGGCCTGCGATTTCTGAACTGCTAGCGTGCCGTTGATGAACACCAGCTATCTGGTGGCGTTGCGGTTGGCCTGCGATTTCTGAACTGCTAGCGTCGACGACGGAAACGATCACGCCCTGCGCGCGTTGCGGTTGGCCTGCGATTTCTGAACTGCTAGCGTGCGAATCTCGCTTATCGCGCTTCCGATACTGTTGCGGTTGGCCTGCGATTTCTGAACTGCTAGCGTATGGCGCAGAAGAGCTTTTTCCTTGGAGTGGTTGCGGTTGGCCTGCGATTTCTGAACTGCTAGCGTTGGATTGAAAACGACCCGACCTACCGGCTGGTTGCGGTTGGCCTGCGATTTCTGAACTGCTAGCGTAGGGTGGCGCAGCGCCTGCATTCGATCCGTGTTGCGGTTGGCCTGCGATTTCTGAACTGCTAGCGTCACCCTCACGCCACCGAGTGCGCAGGCCGTGTTGCGGTTGGCCTGCGATTTCTGAACTGCTAGCGTATGAGCGTGGATACTTACATGTTCACGTATGTTGCGGTTGGCCTGCGATTTCTGAACTGCTAGCGTCACGTCAGACATGCTTTCCCTCCGGTGTTGGTTGCGGTTGGCCTGCGATTTCTGAACTGCTAGCGTACTCCGCAAAAATCTATGCCAGGCGGTTCGGTTGCGGTTGGCCTGCGATTTCTGAACTGCTAGCGTTCAGTCGCAATCTTCAGCAAGGTCGCCGCTGTTGCGGTTGGCCTGCGATTTCTGAACTGCTAGCGTTCGCGGCTTCGAGCCCAATCGTCTGTTCGAGTTGCGGTTGGCCTGCGATTTCTGAACTGCTAGCGTCACGGGTCATATGCAAGTAAGCGTTGATGGGTTGCGGTTGGCCTGCGATTTCTGAACTGCTAGCGTAGGTCGGCGCGTTGCTAACACCGCCATTCCGTTGCGGTTGGCCTGCGATTTCTGAACTGCTAGCGTAATAACAGATTCTCGTCATTAATGCAGATGGTTGCGGTTGGCCTGCGATTTCTGAACTGCTAGCGTCGCGACCGACAACGCGACCTACAGCGCGACGTTGCGGTTGGCCTGCGATTTCTGAACTGCTAGCGTGCAGGATGTCGTCAATCGCCAGCTGAAGTTGTTGCGGTTGGCCTGCGATTTCTGAACTGCTAGCGTGCGCGCCCTCATCGGAGGCGAGTTTCTTCAGTTGCGGTTGGCCTGCGATTTCTGAACTGCTAGCGTTTGCGGTGATGCATTATCCAGCAGCATGCTGTTGCGGTTGGCCTGCGATTTCTGAACTGCTAGCGTCCAAGCGGACTATTTCGCTGAAGAGATTCTGTTGCGGTTGGCCTGCGATTTCTGAACTGCTAGCGTTCAGTCGCAATCTTCAGCAAGGTCGCCGCTGTTGCGGTTGGCCTGCGATTTCTGAACTGCTAGCGTTAGTAGTTTAACATCCGTTGCGGCTCTTTGGTTGCGGTTGGCCTGCGATTTCTGAACTGCTAGCGTTCGGATGTAATTGATCTTTTCCAACGCCTCGTTGCGGTTGGCCTGCGATTTCTGAACTGCTAGCGTCAGCAGCAAAGTAGTCAGCAACAGCTTACAGTTGCGGTTGGCCTGCGATTTCTGAACTGCTAGCGTTGAATACGCGAGTTCGACGACGTTTAATCAGTTGCGGTTGGCCTGCGATTTCTGAACTGCTAGCGTTGATCCGCTGATGACATATCGGGCGTTCTTGTTGCGGTTGGCCTGCGATTTCTGAACTGCTAGCGTGGCTGGCGGCATAACCCTTTGTTTAAACAAGGGATTGTGTCGCCATCACGCAGCAAAAGTCTGCTCGCCGCACTAGAACAGCGCAATCTGCTCCGGGTTTTTCTGCCGGGTGCGACGACCCTGGTCGCTGAAACGAACGATGTTCTCATACTGTCTGTCAGTGAACTGAAAAATGAAGACATCACCGCGCTCCGGCAGGTTGGAGCCGATGCGGCGCGTAAAGGCATCGAACTGCTCCTGCCCATTCACCAGTCGAAGATAGTTCGAAAGCTGGCTCATCTCAAAGCCTTGATCGAGCAGAAACTGGCGGAATTTCGTTGCTTCAGCCCGATGTTTCTTCGTATCCACCGGCAAATCGAACGTAACAAGCATCCACATCATTCGATAAGCGGACATATAGGACGGCGGCGTCCGCTCTCCCCGTTTCTGCGTACACAGCGTAGTCATACCGAACGCTCCCGCCTCGCAAGGCTGCTCAAGGTCAGCGGATCAGGCGGTAAAGGTAAATCGAGACTCTCGCCCTCTTTGGCAAACAGGGCGGCCAATTGCTGGGCAAGACGTGTCGCGTGGACATAAAGAGGGCTCATCCCGTGCGGTGCGACCAGGTCCAGCGCAGTCAACGCTGCCAGCGCGGTCTTGGCCTCGGGCGAGACATCCATACAACCGTCACGGACGAGATTGTAAACCGCCCGATCCACGATCGGGCGATAGGGCTCCATCAAATCGTCGGCGAGTGCGAAAGCATTGCCCCGATTGGCGTGATGGAGGCCGATGGACGGATGAAGACCGGCGGCGCAAATCGCCCGGCTGATCGTCGCGCGCAGAACCGTATAGCCATAGAAGTCGTAGCCTTCGCCATCGGCGGTCATGCGGGCGCGCACGGAAAGCCCCTGACTGCGACGCATGTGGAGCCATTCGCCATAGGTCCTGGCGCGCGCCTCCATCATCTTCTCGTCGAGTGCATGGATCGCGGTCGCGATCTTGCCCTGCTCTGGATCGTTGCTGTCCGCCTTGCGGTTCGATTTGAATCCACGACGTTGATTGAGCAAGAAGATCGCGCGGCCGATCTCGTGCGGCGTCAGCGCCTTGTCGAGCGCGCGGGCACGCAGCGCGTAGACGGAGTTCGAAAGATCTCCCCCTTTGCCGTCGTCATGGTCGCGCACCAGCGCCTGGCGCGCCTTGTCATCGTCCGGCATCAAGCCATGCGCGGTCAGAAGCGCAAGCAGGCGCTGCCGGCGCTTCAGATAACGGTCGCGCCGCCGCCGCATCCCGCGCGCCTCGCGTCGCGCCACCGCCAGCGAGGCTTTCGACTGCGGATCGCGCCCTGCCATTTCCGACTGCGAGAAAATGCGCACGCCGCTGGCGACGATGTGCCCCTCGTCATTTGCACCGGGCTCGCCCTGGGTTTCGATGATCGCCCAGCCAAGCGAATTGGTGCCGAGATCGAGCCCCAAGGTTTTCATTGCGCCCCCTCCTTGACGATTTTCCGCCACTTACCAAGGGTAGCAAAGACGGAAAATCACCACCACTGCGACAAAAGTCGTCCTGGCGCCTCAAGCATGCGTAGCAGAGGCTTGATGTCCGGTATCACAACACCTGCCCTGTGTTAGTCAGCGGAAGCGGCCGGCGATGGCTACGCAAGCTGATCAGATGCGGTGCGGCTTGATCCGTTGCTTGTCATCGCAAATGTTTGCGCCTCTCGGAAAAGCGCTTCAGAGACGAAAGGACGTTTAGTTGCGGTTGGCCTGCAATTTCTGAACGCGGCGGGGGGGAAGCTTCGGCCCCTCCCCCATTTTCCATTTGAAATGACGTCAATCGCAAGCTAGGATTTGCCTGTTCAGAAATCGCAGTCCAGCCGTTAACAAGCTGAGATATGCACCAGATAAGGCGCTCGCTTCGGCGGGCGCTTTTTCTTTGGTGCTTTGATCAAGCCCAAGCGACAACGAATTTCCCGCGCAAACATTCCGCGTCAGGTATCAAATCAGTTGCACAGATAAACGATGGTGCAGCATGCGCGGAAGCGGAAGCGAATGAAAACGACGGTCCGCAACGCATGCGCCACGAAAACTACGCTCTGGCCGCCGATCTCCCTACTCCCACTCTCTCATCAATCGCCCTTTCAAAATATTGAAACAGCGAATGTTTTCGCTGCCTTGATTCTTCAATACCGTCCCCCATACCGTCAGATTTTCTTCGCTGTTGAAGTTGCACGCGCATTTTTGGGCTTCGCAAAATCCGTCTATCGCTGTCTTTCGAGGATAGATACTTCGACGAGAAGTGTTCGAACGTGATCACGCTCGCAGATTCTGCGTACCGATAGATGTCGCTGGATAGCGTCAGCAAACAATCACATGTCCCCTGCGCGAACGTCGCTGGGAAGCTAACTATTCTACGGAGCAATCGCACCCTACCCGGGGGTCTAACTTGAACCTCCCTCGACTCGTGAAGACAAGTCACTGCAGTCCATGGATATTGAGACCACCTCCTTTATGACGGCCTCCAGACCAGTTTGACTCGCTGCTTTAGAATGCGAAATCACATAGCTACCTAATTTCTCATTCATTTGGGAATCTATTGCCCCCTTCGCGGTGAGAGGGTTGCGGTGATCCGCCTCATCCGCAACCCATTGCTTACGTCCAGAATATTCAATGCTGCGCGACAACGACGCGAAGCATTCTACTCGTTTAGACGTCACTGGAATTTCGGACCGCCGTGATAGCGCGGGCCGCTTCCGCCTGTACTGCCCCTCGGCGAAACCTGAAAACGCGGCGCCATTACTGAGGACGCGAACGCAGAACTCGGGTCGTTTTGCGGGGCGGTTACACCATATGTATATACAGTCCGCCTGGCCTCATTCGGCCAATAGCTCTTATCGCTGATTGTCGAGCCTGCGTGGGCTGCGGCTGATATCGCTACAAGCGGCAGCATGAGCGAAATCGTGAGAAAGCTTTTCTTTAACATGGTCCGGCTCCTTGTCATTGAGAAGCGCGTCACGTGCGCTTCTACAAATGAGTTCGAAGCAAATCACCGGCCGGTTACAACCTCACGCTGACGTGAAAACAACCTGCACGATCCGCTACCACCGCAACAACCGCGGTCCGAATATTGCGCCTGCGAAGGTGCACAGCGCAATCGTGCCTCCGTACCAGACTGCAACAAACGGCAATGAATCGTCGGCGCAATGAAGGGAATAAGCCATCGCACTCACACCGCCAGAAATGAGACCGGCGAAAGCTCCCGTGCGAACGAGATCCGTTGGGGCAGATTTTCGCAGGGCCCAGATGGCAATGGCGAAGGGCACGATCGCGATGACCGGAATGGAGAGAAGACACTCAAGCCACTCATCTCCCACGATCATCTTGTCCCAGTGCGATCTGGGCGCGAACCCAAGGCTGATTGCTGCAAGCAGCACAATCGCGGCGAACGGCATAGTAACCAAAAAAGACGAGGTTCGGCGCTCCCCTCCGGGGCGTGCCAGCTTTGTAAGATAGACCGATGCCACGCCTACGACCCCAACCGTGAACGCGAGCTTCAGCAACAAGAACGTGAAGGCGCGGACCGTCATCAGATCTGGCCGGATACCCAGCCCGATCAGCATGAACGCAAACGCCAACACTGAAGCAGCAGCAACGGCGATGCAAACCGTTCGACCGACCAGCCGACGGTCAACCGGCTCAACGTTCGTACTCAGCATCTCAACCAAATCATCTGTCTTCATGTTCTGACTTCCCGGGCAATCAAGGCAGCCAGCGCCTTGAGCCCACGGTGAATGTTCACTTTTACGGCCGATTCCGAGATACCGCACCGGTCTGCAGCTTCAGCGATACTCCGTCCGTCCAGTTTCACCGCCTCGATGGAACATCGCATTTTTTCCGGCAACCGTTGCATCAGCCGCTTAAGGTCGAGACTACTTTCGGCGCTGAGATTGTCATCGTGCGCCATTATGGTATCGGCCTCGTCGATAGGTACATCGGCAAGTGATGCGCGAGTCCGACGTAAGAAATCGATCAGCTTGTAGCGTGCAATGGCGTGCACCCAGGGCGTCAAAGGCTCGGCGGGATCATAGGTATGCCGCTTGAAATGGATCGCCAATACCGCCTCTTGGACCAAATCTTCCGCCTCTGCTGCGCCCCTCCCAATTCTCACAAGCTTGCCCTTGTAGTACGCGCGCAGACGGCGGCTCAATCGCTCGAGCAGCGCGCGATGCGAGGCCGCGTCGCCATCCAGGCTGGCAAGCATCAGTGTCTTGAGTTCGATTTCGTGGGTCGTCATACTTGCATTATCTCTATGAGTTCGCTGATCCAGCCGGTTTGGTTACAGTCGACAGCGCCCTGGATCGAAAAATCGTTGACCCAGTTTCCCACCGTCGTGGGTTGATGGGCTTGGCGCCGATCAACAATGCGATGAGATGGCTCCGCTGATCTCTTCGGGTACTGCGAAGATCACGTCGGCCCGGTCTCCCATCATGCCTGCCGATACGATCGCCGGAGCACCTTTCTGTGGCCCATCTTCACCTACGTCAGTCTTGAACCTCAGATTTCGCTCCCAGAAATCCCGCGTTTTCCCGTCTGCGGTCGTCACCCGGTAGGTATCCCGGCAATGCGTGATCGTCTGGACCCGTTCATCAGGCTCAAGCTTTTTGAGATTTGGCACCGCGCCGCCACCCATCATGCCCATCATCCCGCCCATTTGATTGCCGCGTTGCACGACCGATGGCGGAGCGTGACCGGGCTGGGTCGCCTCCTTGAGAAACGCCAAAAGATCGCCGCGCCGTCCCGCGTCCTTTACGCCGGGGAACGGCATCGTGTTGCCAGGAATGAGGTGTTGCGGATCCCGAAGCCACTCGTTGAGCGTGGTGTCGTCCCAGGTAATTCCCGACGACTTCAGGGCCTGTGAGTACCGGCTGAAGCTCGGTAGCGTACCAGCTTTTCGGTTCCACAGATCGGCGAGACTTGGTCCCGTCATGTTTCGATCAGATTCCAGCGAGTGGCATGGCGCGCAGACCTGGAAATCGCGCTGGCCTCGAGCTGCATCGCCCTGCTGTGCAAATGCAGGCGGCAAGAATACGATTGTCGCAAGCACCGTCATGATGGACCTGTCCATGGCTGACCCTTCCTTATTGCCAGAGCGGAGATACTTGATGAACGCCGCTGCCGATAAGACCATCATGATTCAGCTCACTCGGCGGGTTCCGAAACAAGTCGCGAGTCTTCCTTGATCGGCTCGATGGCCCACGACGGCGGATGACCGTTTCCGCGATTATTCGCCGGCAAACGGAAGCCCTTGATCAACCCATAGATCGCGGGGATCACGATCAGCGTCAGCAACGTTGACGAGATCATGCCGCCGATCATCGGCACGGCGATGCGCTGCATGATCTCAGAGCCAGTGCCAGTGCTCCACATGATCGGCAGCAGCCCCGCCATGATAGCGACCACCGTCATCATCTTCGGTCGCACCCGCTCCACGGCGCCCTCCATGATGGCGTCGTAGAGGTCGTGACGGGTCAGTGTTCGCTTTTCGGCGTCACGCTGCGCCTTGATCTCGGCAAGGGCCTGATTGAGGTAGATCAGCATCACCACGCCAGTCTCTGCGGCGACCCCGGCCAGCGCGATGAAACCGACCGCGACGGCTACCGACAGGTTGAAGCCCAGCGCCCACATCAGCCAGATGCCGCCGACCAGCGCGAACGGCAGCGACAGCATCACGATCATGGTCTCGGTGATGGAACGGAAGTTGAGGTACAGTAGCAAAAAGATGATCAGTAGCGTCACCGGCACCACGATCTTCAGGCGAGCTGTCGCGCGTTCGAGATACTCGTACTGGCCGCTCCAGACCACATAATATCCCGCCGGGAACTGAATGCTGGCCTGCACCGCCTGCTGCGCGTCGGCAACATAGCCGCCAAGATCGCGGTCGCGGATGTCGACGTAGATATAGGTGGCCAACTGTCCGTTCTCGGTGCGGATCGATGTCGGCCCTCGCGCCGGTTCGATCTTGGCGACCTCCCCAAGCGGCACTGCACCTCCGGCCGGCATCGGAACCAGAACGTCGTTGGCGATGGCCTGTGGATTCTCGCGCAAGTCCCGGGGGTAGCGCATGTTGACGCTGTAGCGCTGACGGCCTTCTACTGTTGTGGTTACCGTCTGGCCGCCGAGTGCGGTCGCAATTACGTCCTGAACATCCTGGACCATGATGCCATAGCGCGCCAACGCCTCACGGTCCGGTGTCACGTCGAGATAATATCCGCCGATGCCCCGCTCGGCATAGGCCGACGACGTTCCGGGCACAGCTTTTAAAACCTGCTCGATCTGTTTCGCCAGTTTGTCGATCACGACCAGATCGGTCCCGATCACCTTGACGCCGATCGGCGTCCGGATACCGGTCGACAACATGTCGATGCGTGCCTTGATCGGCATGGTCCAGGCGTTCGAGACGCCGGGGAACTGCAGGGACTTGTCCATCTCTGCGATCAGGCCATCAATCGTCACGCCCGGCCGCCATTGCTCCTTGGGTTTCAGATTGACGATAGTCTCGAACATCTCGGACGGGGCCGGATCGGTCGCGGTTGCTGCACGGCCGGCCTTGCCGTAGACCGACGCCACCTCCGGAAACGACCGGATGATCCTGTCCTGCATCTGCAACAGTTCGCCCGCTTTGGTCACCGAAATTCCCGGCAGCGTGGTGGGCATGTAGAGCAGCGTGCCTTCGTTGAGGTTAGGCATGAACTCGGTGCCGAGCTGACGCGCCGGCCACACCGTCACCACAACAATTGCCAGCGCGATGAGGATCACCAGTGCCTTGGCACGCATCACGGCCTTGATCACCGGCCGATAGATCCAGATCAGGAAGCGGTTGATCGGATTCTTGTGCTCCGGAACGATCTTGCCGCGCACGAAAATGATCATCAGCGCCGGAACCAATGTCACCGACAGCAACGCAGCAGCGGCCATCGCAAACGTCTTGGTGAATGCCAACGGGCTGAACATCCGGCCTTCCTGCGATTCCAGCGTGAAGATCGGCATGAACGACACGGTGATGATGAGCAGGCTAAAGAACAGCGCCGGCCCGACCTCGGACGCCGCGTTTATCAGTATGTCGACTCTTGACCGCCCGGGTTCAGCTCGCTCCAGGTGCTTGTGCGCATTCTCGATCATGACGATCGCCGCATCGACCATGGCACCGATCGCAATCGCGATACCACCGAGGCTCATGATGTTTGACCCTATTCCAAGCAGCTTCATCGCACCGAACGCCATCAGCACGCCGACCGGCAGCATCAGGATGGCGACCAGCGCACTGCGGACATGCAGCAAGAACACGATGCAGACGAACGCAACGACGATGCTTTCCTCCAGCAACGTATGCTTGAGCGTGGCGATGGCCGCATTGATCAGGTTGGAGCGGTCATAGACCGGAACGATCTCGACCGATTTCGGCAGGCTGCTCGCGATCTCCTTGAAGCGCTTCTTCACATTCTCGATCACATCAAGCGCATTGACGCCGAACCGTTGCAGCACAATGCCGCTGGCGACTTCGCCCTCGCCGTTAAGTTCCGCAATCCCGCGCCGTTCATCCGGTCCAAGTTCGACGCGAGCCACGTCCCGCAGCAGAACCGGCGTGCCGTTGTTTGTCTTCAGCACGATGTTGCCGAGGTCGTTGATTCCCTTCAGATAGCCTTTGCCACGAATGACGTATTCGAACTCGGAGAGTTCGACGGTGCGGCCGCCGACATCCGCGTTACTGGCGCGGATCGCGTCGCGCATCTTCTGCATGGTGATGCCGAGATCGCGCATGCGTTGCGGATCGAGGATGACGTTGTACTGCTTGACGAAGCCACCGACACTCGCGACTTCAGCGACACCTTCGGCCTTCGCGAGCGCGAATTTCAGATTCCAGTCCTGGATGGTCCGCGTATCGGCGAGGTTGAGCTCCTTCGACACCACCGCGTATTGATAGACCCATCCCACGCCCGTGGCGTCGGGACCGATCGTCGGGCTTACACCGGCGGGCAACCGCGAGGCCGCGCCGTTGAGGAATTCAAGTACCCGCGAGCGGGCCCAATAAATGTCGGTGCCATCTTCGAAAATGACGTAGACGAATGACACCCCGAAGAACGAGAAGCCGCGCACGACTTTGGATCGGGGCACGGTCAGCATCGCGGTCGTCAGCGGATAAGTGACTTGGTCTTCGATCACTTGCGGCGCCTGGCCCGGATATTCGGTGTAGACAATCACCTGGGTGTCGGAGAGATCCGGAATCGCATCGAGCGGCAGATGGACCAGTGCGTAGATGCCGGCGGCGGCGGCGAAGCCGGTGCCGAACAAGACCAACAGCAGGTTGCGAGCCGACCAACTGATAACGCGGGCGATCATTGCTGGCCTCCCGCGTCCGAAAACCCTTTAAGGGCGGCCTTCAGATTGCTTTCCGCATCGATCAGGAAGTTGGCCGAGACGACGACAGGATCACCCTCCGTGAGGCCCTGTCGGATTTCGACATAGCCGTCGCCGCGATGGCCGAGTTTCACCTCGCGCGGCTCGAAGCGCCCTTGTCCTTTCTCGACGAATACCGCCTGACGATTGCCAGTATCGAGAACGGCACTTTCAGGTACGGTAAGCACAGGCTGCGAGCTGCCAATATCGATATTCGCATCGACATACATGTCGGGAAGCAGAGCGCCATCCGGATTGGACAATTCGATCCGCACCCGGGCGGTTCGTGTTTCCCGATTCACTTGCGGATAGATGACACTGATCTTCCCGGCGAATTCGCGGCCAGGAAAGCTGCGCGCCCTTACGGTTACCGGCTGTCCAACCGAAATCGTGCCGAGACTGCGTTCCGCGACGTCGATCATCGCCCAAACCACGGACGTATCCGCAACCCGGAACAACACATCCCCGGGCTGCGCGCGCATGCCTTCAATGGCGTTACGTTCGAGCACAATGCCGTCGCGCGGAGCCGACCAGTCGATGGTGATCGGAACGGTGCCGCTCTTCTCCATGGCGGCAATTGCCGCGTCGGGAACGTCGAGGTTCATCAGCCGTTGTCGCGAGCCGCGACCATACACGGCCACCCCGCTCGTCCCTTTCGATGTGATGGTGGCGATGTATTCGGCGGCCGCCGAGGCCACGGATGGACTGTAGATTTCCATCAGCGGCTGGCCTTTGCTGACCTTGCTGCCGGTGGTGATGTTTGCAACTTTCTGGACCCAACTTTCGGCCCGCATCGAAATGACGGAGATGCGGCGCTCGTCGAGTTGGATCGTGCCTGGCGCGCGAATGAGGGTTCGAATGACGCGCGATGTGGCGGGTTCGGAGCTGACGCCGGTACGCTGGATCTTCCCTGGCGAAAGCTTCACCGATCCGTCGTCACTGTCCTCGCCCTCATAGACCGGAATGTAATCCATCCCCATCGAATCTTTTTTCGGCGTCGGCGACGTATCCGGCAGTCCCATCGGATTGCGGTAGTATCTGATCTTGCGTTCTGTGGTTGTCGCGGATGCGCTCTCGGTCACTGGCGTTTCGTCGAAACTGACATCGGCGCTCGCAGGTACGACCGTGTAGTCACCTCCGTTTGGCGCCTTCTTTGGCGTTAGTGAGTAAAACGGTCTGCCGTCAGGATCCTTGTAGTAGATCGTTGCGCTATTCATTTGCGCCGCTGCGGGTGCCAGAACCGCCCGGTCTGCCCCTTCGGCTGGCTGATGTTGACTGCGACCCGCGATGAATCCGCCACCCACCGCCGCGATCAACGCGGCGGTGGCGGCAATAGCCAGGCTGACCGGTCTCATCACTGCGCCGTAATGACGAGTTTGCTTTCGACAGTGCCGGTTTCGCCCTGGACCTTTGCACCGAGAGAAAGCTGCCATCGGCCCGCCATCCCAAACGTCGCCTTGAACTTGTAACTGCCCGGCTCCGCGCCCGGAGCGGGCACGATCTTCGTCGCCATTTCCTGCATGCCATCGGGCGCCATGTCGAGACGCGTTGCGAAGATCACCGCATCGGGCACCGGCTTGCCGGTGGTCTTGTTGACGAGCCGAACCGTAACGATTTTGTCCGGGCCAGCCTTGACGGTCTGATCGACGAGCTGGAACTCATAGTCTTTGATGTCGGCGCGTGCGGCGGTGACCGATCCGGTCATCGCAATACCGATGAGCGCGGCCCGAACGGCGCGCGTGTAGTTGAACGTCTTCATTTTCAATCCTCAATGTCCTGGTCTACCGCAAGCGGCATGCATTTTACCCGCTCAGCCTGAAGGCCGAACGGCAGCGAACCGGCGCCAAAGCGCCGATTAGATCAGGATTCGAGGAGGATGGTCGGGGGGAGAACCGTCGAGGCTATCGGCGATCATATCGTTGAAAGCTGAGAACGGGCGGCGAGTTGGCGGAGGTGCCAAAACTTCGGTCGCCATAGGAGGTTCAGCCTGAGCAACGGTCAGTGTGCACATCGCGCGAAGCGGACAATCCCGGCAATCGTTGCTCTTCTGCGTATCCGGACAGCAAGGCATGTCGGCGGACATCATCGACATATCGTTCATCTCGCCCGCCGGCAGCAGTTTTGCCGCCGCTGGCGTGGCCAGCGGCGATGCAACGAGCCCAACGATCGCAAAGACCGCCAGCAAACGGCTGATGAATCGGCAAAAATCCATGACCTTAACATCACATAGGATCGTGGACTTGGGAAGACGGATCACATTACAAATTCGCCACCACAATGAGGGTAACGATCGCGCGATCGTTACCTACGGCATGGTTATGAGAACCGCCTTAACCGGCGATATCCCCACCGATGAAACGCATAACCATTTGACGGCCGGAAGCGCCGAAAAGAACGACCTCATATTTATCTGGCACGCCGCCTTCCATCCCGGGTGATCCTACCGGGGACCGCCAACCCGACGGCATGGGCCGCTTCTCTAACAGTTGTCGTACAGCGGCTGCAGGGACATGTCCCTCGAGGACATATCCGCCCACTTCAGCAGTATGACAAGCGGCCAAGTCAGACGGCACGCCGAGACGACTCCGGACGCCGTGAAGGCTTGTCGTTTCCTCGACCTTAACCGCGAAGTTAGCATCCTTGAGATGGCGCACCCAGCCTGAACAGCAACCGCAATTGGGTCTAATGACCACGATCACCGACCCCTCCGCCCCGTTCAGCTGCGGCGTGCGCGGATTATGGCGATGCGGCCGACTATCTCGGAAACGGTATTCACGCGACGTACACCATCAAACCCTGTCTGCTTGATTAAATTCAACCAACTGCCGTCGAGATGGGGCTTCGCGGTCTCAGAGCCGAACAAGTAGCCGGTGCCGCGAAGTGCGTGGATCTCTCGCCGGTGCAGCGGCTGGTCGAAGTCGGCAATGTGCAGTGTACCGCCGTGCCGCAATACTCGCCTCATCTCCTTGAGGAGGGCAACCTTATCACTCTGCCGTAAAGGATGCAGCGCGAGCGATAAGATCACCTTGTCGAATGATGCAGCACGGCAATCGATGCAGTACTGATCCCCGTGCAAAAGCTCGAGATTGCTTAAGGGGCCGCGAACGCTCTTGCTTGATCCCGCAGGCTGTACGGCAGAAAAATGTACGGCGGGATACTGCCGTGCAAGCACCTCGCACAAGCTGCAACCCTCCGCGCTCACCTCCAGCACTCGCTCGCCTGAACGTAGCGCGGATTCCTGTATCAGCGGCTCACACCAGGTTCGCGCCCGAATAGTTAACCGGTAGCCCCATTTACATACGAACGTGAGCAATCGAACGCGCACCGAACTCATGTGTGATGAAGGGCGAGTTATAGGCATGTCAGTATGACCGCGTACGCGAGTGTCTGTGTTGGCCAGGGTCCGTTCGCATCTGTTCAGGTTAGGCCGCGTCGGACAATGACGGGGCCGGACCGAGTTTCCCGATGAAGCGAACATAGAGTAGTTCGCTGACCAGCTCGACAAGCGTCTGCGCTACAATGACGGCAGGCAATACCGGGACTGCGCCGGGTATTGCAAATGCAAGCGGCAGCACCACGAGCGAATTCCGCGTCCCAGCACTGAAGGCAACTGATCGGCCGGCCGGCGCATCGAGACGGAACAGTCGCCCAATGCTCCAACCGATCAAGGGCGCGGAAACCGCGAACGCTACATAAATTGGAAGCACGTGCAACACAGCATTCATTGCCGACCCAAGCCGCGGCACCACGGCGGCGGTGACCACGAGCAGGACAAGCGCTGTCGCCGGCACCGCCAGCATCCCCAACACCGTTGACATCCGAGTAATGGCGTTGCTGCTCGCAGCCCATAACTGCACGACGGCAGCAAGAACGAGAGGAACAGCAATCAACCACACGAATGCATGGACGAAAGGCCCGAACTGCACGAGACCGGCGGCATCTTCCCCAAGCAACAGACCAAGATAAATCGGTAGCAGCAGCATTTGCAGAATAAGCAGGGCTGGTGTCGTCGCCAGCAACAAACGGGCATCGGCTCGGCCCAGATGTGAAAACGTCACGACGTAATCGATGCAAGGAGTGAGCAGCACCAAGAGCACACCAAGTCTCTCCATAGAGCCAGCAGGGAGGAGTTGAACAAGCGCCGCCACGAGAAGCGGAACGGCGATGAAGTTCGCGATGAGCAGAGCTGCGAGGAAATCGAGCCGAGCGAAATGTTGCCTGAGGTCTGCAAGCGGTACCTGTAGAAAGGTCACGAACAGCATCAGTGCAAGCGCAGGATTGACACCGGCCTCGAGAGTAGTCGTGCCAGGGAGAAGCAAGGCGCTTATGCCTGCCACCACGACGGTACCAAAATAAATACCGATTTGCCGGTTCTCCAGAATAGCCCTGATACTCTGACTGTCCATTCTCTCTCTCGTCTTGGCCCGATTATGAGCGGAATCGGAGCTTCCTATGGTCAGCGGCCGACTTTCAGCCACCCTTCAACGGCTTGAATTTTCAAGCTGCTTAACGTCCTGCCGGCAGGTGACCGTGCTCGACCTCCCTAATCCATCTCAGCGCTCGCAAAGCAATGCAGTTATTGGATTGGCATTTCTAGCGGCTCTCCCTTTAACGCCTCCAGCCGACTGACCTCGGCGACGTTGAAGCTCGCATATGATGAGGGTGCCGCGTCCAATAAGCGCCGATAACTTTTGTGCATGTCTCCATCGAGGTAAACGCGTTTGAATGCACCAGTGCCGGCGCGCACGAGCTGAGCTACCTGTTGGGTGTCGTTGCGTTGCTTTTCCTCAACAAGTGCCGCTGTTTCTGGTTCATACACCAATTCCGGGCAGGGCCGAGAGGCGCGAAGCGGGCCCCGAGGCGCGCTCGCATTGAAAACGTAGTTCCCGCCGCACGCGTCAACTCTAGGCTCGTGACGCACAACCTCGAAATGATCCGAACCTTCCTTCAGATTCTTCCAAAACGCAAAATTTGGATCGGCACGGTATTTGGCCAGATTCTCAGCTGTCATGCGAAACGGTAATGCTTGAACTTGGATGGCCTTTTGGCCGCCGGCGAACGCCTCCCGCGCAAGCGCATATATTTCAGCCATCCCGTCATTCGTCATCGCGTAGCATCCGCTCGAAGTGCATTCACCATGCACCATCAAATGACGTCCAGATCGACCGTGCGCCCGATCGACCTCGTTCGGAAATCCCAGATCGAATGAAAGAAAGAGCTCCGAGCGAGGGTTCATTTGCTTAGGCGTAACGAGATAGAATCCCTCAGGGGCCTGACGGTCTCCTTCCCGATTTTTCGGACCTAACTGGCCGGACCATCGACAAATGCCGTACGTCTTCAGCAAAGCGTAACGGCCGCTGCTCTCGCGTTTCCACACTTCAAGTTCATTTTCCTGTTTGAAGATGCGCACCAAGATCGGGGCTGACGAGGTCATTCCCTTGGCCTGCATGTCTGACAATAAGACTGTGGGTATCGGCCGCAGATGCTTAGCAGCGTCAAATTGAGGCGTCGAACATCCCAGGAGAATGACTGAAACCATAAGTGTGGCGATGATCTTCGACAATTCGAACTCCGAAGCGTTATAGAGTGCAAGCCGTGCTTACAAACATCAGCGTTCTTCTTGTGTGCTTGCCGTGTTGGCGCTGCCCGGTTGTGTGACGAAATGCAACATCAGCAGAGATGTTCCGCAGACGACCCCGACGTCGGCCATGTTGAAGGCCGGCCAGTGCCAATTCCCGAGATGAAAATCCAAAAAATCAGGTACGGCACCGCGCCGTAGGCGGTCCGTGGCATTCCCGAGCGCTCCACCGACGATCAAGCCGATGGCAACGCGCACGAATGGGACGTTAGCGCGACCCAACCAGACCAAAAGGGCTGCGGACATCGCGATCGCGAATGCCACGAAAATCCACGCCGGAACACCAAGGCCTCCAAACAGCCCAAAGCTAACTCCGGTATTCCAGCCCAGCACTATGTTAAAAAACGGCGTAAGGCTGATCGTCGCCGGCGGATTCATGAGATGATTGAGTATCCACCATTTGCTGGCTTGGTCTATGATGTACCATGTTGCAGCCACCGCCAGTGTTGCTCGCATTATCACACTCCACCTGCGCGCCTGCTCAGCCAATTTGACCCAGCATCGGAAACGTTTCGAAGAACCAGATCGCAACGTCAGTGAGATGACCGGTAATCATTGCAACCCCCATAGCGATCATCACGAATCCGGCAATCAACTGCAAAATGCGACCGGCGCGTCCAAATTTTCCCAAGCGTCCGACAAATCTGCTGGAAAAAAGCGCCGCCAGAACGAACGGCAACCCAAGGCCGAGAGAGTAAATGGCAAGCAGCGCCACACCGCTCGCGCCGGAGGAAGACGAAGCCGCGACTGCAAGGATTGCGCCAAGGACCGGACCAATGCAGGGCGTCCATCCAAACGCAAATGCAGTACCGAGGAGATAGGCAGAGACCGGTCCTGTGCCCGGCCGTGCGATTTGCACGCGCGTGTCGCGCTCGATCCAAGCAGGACGCCAGAGGCCTGTCGTAAAGATACCAAACAGGATTACCAGTAGACCGCTAAGTATATTGATTTCGTATCGGTAAACTGCGAGCACCAAGCTCAAGGCGTTGGCGCCGGCACCAAGTGCCACAAAGATCGTCGTAAATCCGAGGACAAAGCATACACTCAAAAACAGTACGCGAAGCTGCATCCGAGCCGGGACCGATTGATCGCCGTCCGCCGGTGGGAGGCTTTGACCTGCAACATATGAGATGTATGCCGGCACCAGGGGAAGGACACACGGCGATAGGAACGAGACCGCTCCGGCCGCGAACGCCGTGACAATGCCGACGACGGAAAGGTCAAGCGTCATCGGTGTATGCCCAAGAAATAGCTCATCAACCCAAGAACTTTCATCCGCCAGCTTATTTCAGTGAGTGCGCCCAGTTTCGCCTCTGGCGTCAGAGGCAGTCGAACCACGGCCAGTCGTCGATGGATTTACGTCTGAGCTGACTGGTCGCGATTTAATAGTCGGAGCCCGTTCAGCACGACGAGCAGCGAAGCCCCGACATCGGCTGCGATGGCTCCCCATAGCGATGCCCATCCGACGATCGTCAGACCTGTAAAAAGCAATTTGACAGCAAGCGAGAAGCCGATGTTCTGCCGGACGATGGCCAGAGTCGCCTTGGAATGACGAATGAGCCAAGGCAGGCGCGATAAATCGTCCTGCATGAGAGCGATATCCGCAGTCTCGATGGCAGCATCAGAGCCGATTGCTCCCATGGCGATGCCAACGTTCGCGCGTGCCATCGCGGGAGCATCATTTACGCCATCTCCAATCATCCCGACATGACCGTACCGCGCGACCAACCTTTCAACAGATTCGACCTTCTGTTCGGGCAAGAGCTCCGCGTGCACCTCATCGACGCCAGTTTCCCGCGCGATCATTTCAGCAGTGGCCCTATTATCGCCAGTCAGCATCACGACGCGCTCGATACCTGCCGCGTGTAGGTCGGCCACAATACGCTTGGCCTCCGGTCTCACCGCATCGGCGACGGCAATCAGGCCCCAGATCTCGCGGTCATCGCCAACGCCGATAACAGTACGTCCAGCACTTGCAAGAGCATCGGCTGCTTGAAGCGCCTCGGTCGAATTCGAAAGCCCATCGTGTTCTTCGATAAAGCGACAAGATCCCAACCAAGCATGTTGCTCGCCGATGCGACCGACAACTCCTTTGCCGCGCACTGCCTGGACCCCACTGGCAGGGGCTGCCGCTATTCCGGCTTCGGCCGCCTTTTCAAGTATCGCGTTCGCCAAAGGATGCTCACTGCGAGCTTCAAGGGCAGTAGCCAACTTCAGCAGTTCGCCCTCGCTGTGATTGTTGAAGGTGACGAGTTCGACGACCTTGGGGCGTCCTTGCGTCAGCGTGCCGGTTTTGTCCATGGCGATTGCCTTGAGCTTCGACGGTGTCTCGAGATGCACGCCGCCTTTCACCAGCACGCCTTGTTTCGCGGCGCCAGCCAGAGCCGCCACGATGCTCACCGGAGTGGAGATGACGAGTGCGCAAGGGCACGCGATGACTAGAAGAACCAGGGCGCGATAAAACCATACGTCCCATGCTCCGCCGAATATAAGCGGCGGAATGACGAGCACCGCCACAGCAAGCCCCATGACGCTCGGCGTATAGATTCGGGCAAAGCGTTCGACCCATTGCTCGGAAGGCGCGCGGCGGCTTTGCGCGGAGCCCACCATTTTGATGATGCGGGCGAGCGTGGTGTCTTGCGCGCCCTTTGTGGTTTCGATTTCCAGCGCACCTTCGCCATTGATCGTTCCGGCGTAGACCACAGAACCTTCCGATATCGAGACGGGGACGCTTTCGCCGGTGATGGGAGCTTGGTTCACTTCGCTTGCACCGGTCAGGACGATTCCGTCGAGCGGAATTTTATCGCCAGGCCGTACAACGATGTGAGCACCGATTGACACCGCCGCGACAGGAATTTCCTTCTCCGTTCCGCCTCCAAACTTCACGCGCGCAACGGCTGGAGCCAGTTCCATCAGCGCTGCTACGGCCCGACGCGCGCGCCCAAGGCTCCACGCCTCCAGCGCCAGGGCAAGCGCGAAAAAGAATGAGACGGTGGCCGCCTCGAACCATTGGTGAATCGCAACAGCACCCGCGACGGCAATGACCATCAGCAAATTCATGTCAGGCCGCAGACGTCGCGCGGAAAGTAGAGCCTTCGGCGCGACATATCTGATCGCACAGACGACAGCCAGCGCATACGCCAGGATGGCGGCGATTGGCGCAGGTGCGAACACCCCAGGAGTTTCACTGAGCGCGGCAAGCACGCTTCCCGCGGACGAAGCATGAATGGCAAAGCCAAGTGCAGTCAGGATTCCGCTGGCTGCCGTCAGGAGTGATTGGGTGCGTCGCCTTCGGTCTTCGGCAAGAGCACCTTCAGTCTTCGGGCCTTCGGTCCACTGTTCCGCACGCATGCCAGTCCGCGCAACAGCCTTCTCGATGCTTGCCAACATGGCTGCATCGGGATTGCCGCTCACGGACATCCGGCCGTTGATGAGATCGAATACAAGCCTGTCCTCGCCGACCAACGATCCGACTTCGCGCTTGAGAGCCGCGACTTCGTCCCCGCAATCCATACCATGGATCTTGAACACCACTCCGTCTGGGACTGCGGCAGGTACGGGAGCGGTGAAAGCAACGTCGCCAGCGCAGCCCACACAAACGGTGTCCGTCGCCGATACGCTCAATGGTGTCTTTTGGTCGCTTAACAATTCCGCGACCATACCTGTGGTGGCGACCGCAACTAAAATGGCATTAATCCCTGGGGAAACACCTGGCGCAACGTCCATCCGACCGGCCTTGGTGTCGAAGGAGAGGTTGTCTTCACCACCCACAAGCGGACCAACCGCGCTCTTCAGTTGACGGATCTCGTTTTGACAATCGAGGCCTACGACGCGGAAGGAAAGCGGCTGGGTCACCCGGCTCGGCACGGAAAAAACTGTCACTTGTCACCTCGACTTTTTCGACGTGACTACTCATATAGACCCTGTAGCAACTAGAGGGTCAATGGCGCATGTCCGTGCAAGTCCTAAAAATCGGCGACCTCTCCAAGGCAACCACCACCAAGGTCGAGACGATACGGTACTATGAGAACATTGGCCTTCTTCCGGCACCCAGTCGCACCACAGGCAATTACCGGTCTTACGCTCCGGAGCATCTGGCCAGACTAAGCTTTATACGCCGCGCAAGAGAACTGGGCTTCACATTGGACCAAGTGCGCAACTTGCTCGACCTTTCCGACGAAAAGCAGCGATCTTGTGAATCTGTAGACGCAATCGCTCGAGAACATCTTAGACAAGTAGACCGCAAGATATCGGACCTAAAGGCCCTCCGGGCCGAGTTGGATAGCGTGATCAACCAATGCAGTTGTGGAACGATTGCTGATTGCCGCATCATCGATGCGTTGGCTCCGGCCCTGTAAGAGAAGAAGACACGGCACCTACCAAGGCTGCGCTCGGACCGACTTGCACTGCAGGCGGCTTCTGACTGCTCGCAGCTCCCGCCCTGCATCGGCTGCGAACAAAGCAAAAGAAATGACAGGGGCCGCAGACCGAGCCAACGCCCGGCCGGCGTGGCGGGCAACGGGTTTGGATCGCATAACCGATGTGATCGCACGATCTTGTTCGTTGAATGGCATCCAATCCGTCAGGGAGTTCGCCCCGCAATTGATTTTCCTACTTTTTGAATTTTACCTGTCCCGATTTTCCCTCGGCGGTTTTGATGGTCAATGTGATTATCGCGCCCGCCGCTATCGGGGTTTTCGTGTCTCCCTTCAGCGAATTCTCGCCCTGAGGCACAAGAAAAAGAAGCGCACCCGAAAGCGGGCGAAATTTTGACCCGGCTGCCGCTCACCATCCCGCTTGGCCCAAGCGAGACGCCGACCAGCTTCACCTCACGCCTAGCTGCCGAGAACGGCCTGACCGCGGATGAATTCTGCGGCGACTGGGGCCTCGCTTTCGTGCAGATCATTTGGGGCGACAGGCGCGCGATCGCCAAGATCGCCGACCTGAGCGGTGCCTATCAAACGTCCCTCCAGGAACAGGCCTTCGTCCGGCACGATAGGATTTTTCGCCATATGGGTCAGCCAATTTGAAAAACGCCATGCTTCATCGAGCGATGTCTTGAAGAGGTGACGCCGTTGCTCGTGCGTCTGACCTGCGAGGCTGACCGAACACACATGCTCGACCCGTGCCTTGAAATCCGCTTGCTTGGGCTTTTCCGTGGCGTTTCCCGACCTAGGCAACACAATTTGCGCAGCGCCTGTGGACGCTAGCAGCGCTTCCCGCGTGTTGATGGCTCAAGACGTTCTCGACATAGACCTTCTGCAGAAACTCGACCGTGAGGTCGGGAGCCTGCGAACGCAGGTAGTCGATGATGTCCTGTTTCTCTTCGGGTGTAGCGGGAAGCATTTTGGTGATCGCAATAGGAGTATCTTTTTTACTTACCGCGCCGCAGCGGTTCTGCGAAGCGCTGCTTTGCCAGTGGCGCAGGAAGAGCAGATGTATCCCGTTATCTGCTCGGGCCGTATGACCAAACAGTTCGATTAGACGCCGGACATACTCCCCGTCGCGTCAGCGTCAAACCCGAATCGGCCCAAGCACTCAAAATCGCGAGAATGACAAGGATTGTACTTCGAATTTTCTCTCGCCATCATTTGATGTCGCAGCCATTGATGAGTCGCGCCATGGCCGAAACTCAGTCGTCCGATCCGTCGCTTTGGCAGGCCCGCGCCGCGCGGGCGCGACGCATCGCCAGCATGTTGCTCGGACGTGACGCGGAGACGGTGTTGGCCTATGCCCGGGAATGCGACGAACAAGGTCGGGGCGTCTCCGCGAAAACCATATCCTCCCCCTCCCTCGTACCGGCCGCTTCGCCCCGCGTCGTGCCGTTGATGTCGGTCCGTTCTTCGGCTGGCACACGCGCCGCCTAGCACCTTCACAGCGGCCAGTTCATCTTACCGCCGGCCAATCAGCGACGTGTCGATTCCGCCGATCGCAAGTTTGTCTACGCCATCCTTCGCCCACCAGCATTGGCTTGTTGCGGAGTGGGCGTTCATGCCTTTTCTACTTGTCCCCGACGTTCGGTGCATACGCGACCGAACGGCTTGGGGGACGCGATGGCTGGGACCGCACGCTTCGATGAAACCGCGTCTCGCGGTGCACGCATGTTGCGCACGGCGCTCGGCCCGGCCATCGCCACCTTCCTGCAGGATTCATCCGTCGTCGAGGTGATGCTCAACCCCGACGGCCGGCTTTGGATCGATCGGCTCAAGGGTGGACTGGAAGACACCGGCGAACGGCTGTCGCCGGCCGATGGCGAGCGCATCGTACGCCTGGTCGCGCATCACGTCGGCACCGAAGTGCATCCGGGTTCGCCACGGGTCTCCGCCGAACTGCCGGAAACCGGTGAGCGCTTCGAAGGTTTGATCCCGCCTGTCGTCGCCGCCCCCACATTCGCAATCCGCAAGCCGGCGGTCGCGGTGTTCACGCTCGACGATTATGTCGCCGCTGGCATCATGCAATCGCGACAAGCCGATCTGCTGCGCCTCGCCGTTCAAAAGCGCCGAAACGTGTTGGTGGCCGGCGGCACCTCAACCGGCAAGACCACACTGGTCAACGCGCTGCTGGCCGAGGTCGCCAAGACCTCCGACCGCGTGGTGCTGATCGAGGATACGCGCGAACTGCAATGCGCGGCGCCGAACTTGGTGGCGCTACGCACCAAGGACGGCGTCGCCTCGCTGTCCGACCTGGTGCGCTCGTCATTGCGGCTGCGGCCAGACCGAATCCCCGTTGGCGAAGTGCGCGGCGCCGAGGCGCTGGAGCTTCTCAAAGCCTGGGGCACCGGCCATCCCGGCGGTATCGGCACCATCCACGCCGGTTCGGCCATCGGTGCGTTGCGCCGCCTCGAACAGCTCATCCAGGAAGCAGTCGTCACCGTGCCGCGCGCGCTGATCGCGGAGACGATCAATCTCATCGTCGTCCTCGAAGGCCGCGGCTCCCAACGCCGCGTCGCCGAGTTGGCCGCGGTCCGCGAGCTCGCGCCGGGTGGCGACTACGTCCTCGTCTCCAGCAACCCCGAAACCATCCCCGAAAGTATCTCATCATGATCGTCCATCGCGTTCGTCCGCCAAGCCGTCTGCCCATCACGGCGATCTTGTTCGCCTTGACCACGCTTCCCGCACACGCGGCCGGCGCCAACATGCCGTGGGAGCAACCGCTCAATCAGATCCTGCAATCGGTCGAGGGGCCGGTCTCCAAGATCATCGCGGTCATCATCATCGTGACGACCGGACTCACGCTCGCCTTCGGCGACACCTCGGGCGGTTTCCGGCGGCTGATCCAGATCGTGTTCGGGTTGTCGATCGCGTTCGCGGCGTCGAGTTTCTTCCTGTCGTTCTTCTCGTTCGGCGGCGGTGCGGTGATCTGATGACTGAGCCCGTCGAACCCGTTCCCGGCTTTTACGCGCCCGTGCATCGGTCCTTGAGCGACCCGATCCTGCTCGGCGGCGCGCCGCGCACGGTCGCCATCGCCAACGGCACGCTCGCGGCAGCGATCGGCCTCGGCCTGCGGCTTTGGATTCCAGGTCTCCTGCTGTGGGCGATCGGACACGCGGCCGCGGTGTGGGCCGCGAAGCGCGACGCGCAATTCGTCGATGTCGTGCGGCGTCACCTGCGCTATCCCGCGCATTTCGGAGGGTAACACGATGATGAACCTCGCCGAATATCGCAAGCGTCCTGCTCTCCTCGCGGACTTCCTACCCTGGGCTGCACTGATCGCGCCCGGCGTCGTCCTCAACAAGGACGGCAGCTTCCAGCGCACCGCCCGGTTTCGCGGACCAGATCTGGATTCCGCGACACCTTCAGAACTCGTCGGCACCACGGCGCGTCTCAACAACGCGTTGCGACGATTGGGCTCGGGCTGGGCGATCTTCGTCGAGGCGCAGCGCAACGCCGCCAACCGCTATCCGGACAGCCGCTTTCCCGATCCGGTGTCGGCGTTGGTCGATGCCGAGCGCCGCGCGCAGTTCGAAGAGCAGGAGGCGCATTTCGAGAGCGCTTATTATTTGACGCTGTGCTGGCTGCCGCCGGCGGAAGACGCCGCGCGCGCCGAAGCCTGGCTCTATGAAGGGCGCGAGCGCGGCGGTGTCGATGGCCACGAGGTGCTGCGCGGATTCATCGATCGCACCGGGCGCGTGCTGCAACTGATCGAAGGTTTTGTCCCCGACGCCGCGTGGCTCGATGATAGCGAGACGCTGACTTACCTGCACGCCTGTATCTCGACCAAACGCCATCGCGTGCGGGTGCCCGAGATCCCGATGCAGCTCGACGCGTTGCTGGTCGATGAGCCGATGGCGGGCGGACTTGAGCCGCGATTGGGATCGCAACATCTGCGAACGCTCAGCGTGATCGGATTTCCGACCGCGACCTTCCCCGGCGTTCTGGATGAGTTGAACCAACTCGCGTTTCCGTATCGTTGGTCGACGCGGGCGATCATGCTCGACAAGACCGATGCCACCAAGCTGCTCACCAAGATCCGCCGGCAATGGTTCGCCAAGCGGAAGAGTGTCGCGGCCATCCTGAAGGAGGTGATGACCAACGAGGCCTCGACGCTGCTGGATACCGACGCGGCCAACAAGGCCGCCGATGCCGACGCCGCTTTGCAAGAGCTCGGCAGCGACATGATCGGCCAGGCCTATGTCACCGCGACCATCACGGTGTGGGATGCCGATCCGCGCACCGCCGACGAGAAGCTGCGGCTGGTCGAGAAGGTCATTCAGGGCCGCGACTTCAACTGCATCGTCGAGACGGTGAATGCGATAGAGGCCTGGCTCGGCTCCCTGCCCGGCCATGTCTACGCCAATGTCCGACAGCCGCCGGTCTCCACCCTCAATCTCGCCCATATGATTCCGCTCTCCGCGGTATGGGCGGGGCCGGAACGGGACGAGCACCTCGGTGCCCCCCCGCTGTTCTTCGCCAAGACCGAAGGCGCGACCCCGTTCCGGTTCTCTGTCCATGTCGGCGATGTCGGCCACACCCTGATCGTCGGTCCGACCGGCGCCGGCAAGTCCGTGCTGCTGGCGCTGATGGCGCTGCAGTTTCGCCGCTACGAGCACAGCCAGATTTTCGCGTTCGATTTCGGTGGTAGCATACGCGCCGCGGCGATCGCCATGGGCGGCGACTGGCACGATCTCGGCGGCGCTTTGTCCGACGACAGCGCGACCTCCGTTACGTTGCAGCCGCTGGCTGCGATCGACGATGCGGCCGAGCGCGGCTGGGCGGCGGAATGGATCGCGTCGATCCTCGCCCGCGAAGGCATCACCGTCACGCCGGAAGCCAAGGAGCATCTGTGGACCGCGCTAACGTCGCTGGCCTCCGCGCCAGCCGGCGAGCGGACGTTGACAGGACTCTCTGTTCTTCTTCAATCGACCGCCCTGAAGCAGGCTCTACGGCCTTATTGTCTAGGCGGGCCATTCGGCCGCTTGCTCGATGCCGAGGCCGAACGCCTCGGCGATGCGCCGGTGCAAGCGTTCGAGACCGAGGGCCTGATCGGCAGCGCCGCGGCCTCCGCCGCGCTCTCCTATCTGTTCCATCGCATTGAAGGCCGGCTCGACGGCTCACCGACGCTCCTGATTATCGACGAGGGTTGGCTCGCGCTCGACGACATCGGCTTCGCGCAGCAATTGCGCGAATGGCTCAAGACCTTGCGCAAGAAGAACGCCTCGGTGGTGTTCGCCACGCAATCCCTCGCCGACATCGAGGGCAGCGCGATTGCGGCCGCCATCGTCGAGAGCTGTCCCACCCGGCTGTTCCTGCCGAACGAGCGGGCGATCGAACCGCAGATCATGACGGTCTATCACCGGTTCGGGCTGAACGACCGCCAGATCGAGATCATCAGCCGGGCGACACCGAAGCGCGATTACTACTGCCAGTCCCGCCGCGGCAACCGCCTGTTCGAGCTCGGCCTCGGCGATGCCGCGCTCGCCTTCACCGCCGCGTCGTCCAAGACCGACCAGGTCACCATCGCCGAACTCGTTGCCGAGCACGGCCGCGACGGGTTCGCCGCCGCGTGGCTGCGCCGCAAGGGCAATGACTGGGCGGCCGACCTTCTTCCCACCTTCATCACGGAGCCATCGCCATGACTCGTATCCGCTCGCTTGCAGTCGTCATTACAATCTCGGCCTCCCTCCTCGCGGCCGTTCCCTGCCCGGCGCAGATCGCTGTGTTCGATCCGTCGAACTACAGCCAGAACCTGATGACGGCGGCGAATACGCTGAAGCAGATCGATAACCAGCTCACGGCGTTGCAGAACCAGACTCAGATGCTGCTCAATCAGGCCCGGCATCTCACCAGCCTACCGACGTCACTGCTCAACGACATCGACCGCACCTTCACGCAAACCCAGAACCTGCTCAAGCAGGTCGACAAGATCGCCTATGACGTCCAGGCGATCGAGCAGACGTTCCAGAAGTACCAGGGCTTCAGTGCGTCGCAGAGCGATCAGAAGTTGATCAATGGCGCGCGTGATCGCTGGCAGACCTCAGTCTCGGCGTTCCAGCATTCGATGAGCGTCGGCGCGACCGCCGTCAACAACCTCCTCGCCACGCAATCACATACCGACACCTTGATCGGCGCCAGCCAATCGGCGGTCGGCGTGCTGCAGGTCAGCCAAGCCGGCAATCAATTGCTCGCGGTGCAGGCCCGGCAGATGGCCGATCTGACCGCGCTCGTCGCCGCGCAAGGCCGCGCGCAGTCGATCGAGCAGGCGCGGCAGACCGCCGGTGAAGACCAGGCCCGCGAGCAGGTGCGCAGATTCTTGACGAGCGGCCGAGGCTATCAGCCGCAATCCGTCCAGATGTTCCATTGAGGCCACGCATGATCACCCTCGTTCGCACCGCAGTCCTCTCGTTACTCGCGCTCGCCGCGACCGGCTGCACGATCCCATTGCGGCAAGCCCGCGACGAGGCTCCGCCGCCGGCGAGCGATCCGCTCGATGCCCGCCTGCTGCGCTGCAGCGCGCTGGGGCCAAAAGCTGCTGCCGACGATGCCGATTGCCAAAGCGCCTGGGCGGAAGCGCGCCAGCGCATCCTGCCGCCACCCGTGGGGAAGTGAGCCATGAACAACACCGGTGTCATCGATCGCTTCCTCGACGTGTTCACCCGCTACATCGATTCCGGCTTCGGCTTGGTCGGCGGCGATGTCCAGTTCCTCAGCACAACGCTGATCGGGATCGACATTACGCTGGCCGGCCTGTTCTGGGCGATGTCCGCGGATGACGACGTCATCGCGCGGTTGATCAAGAAGACACTCTATATCGGCTTCTTCGCCTTCATCATCGGCAACTTCAACAGCCTGTGCCGGGTGGTGTTCGAGAGCTTCTCCCAGTTGGGGCTCAAGGCTGCCGGTTCGGCGCTGTCGTCGGCCGACTTCCTGCGGCCCGGCAAACTCGCTCAGGTCGGTGTCGATGCCGGCAAGCCATTGCTCGAGGCGGCCAGCGGACTGATGGGCTACGTCTCGTTCTTCACGAACTTCGTGCAGATCTTCGTGCTGCTGGTCGCCTGGGTCATCGTCGTCGCCGCCTTCTTCATCCTGGCGGTGCAGCTCTTCATCACGCTGATCGAGTTCAAGCTGACGACGCTCGCCGGCTTCGTGCTGATTCCGTTCGCGCTGTTCAACAAGACGTCGTTCCTTGCCGAAAAAGTACTCGGCAATGTCGTCGCCTCCGGCGTGAAGATCCTGGTGCTCGCCGTCATCGTCGGTATCGGCACCTCGCTCTTCAGCGAATTCACGCAAGGCTTCGGCGGCGATCAGCCGACCATCGAGGACGCGCTCGCGATCATGCTGGCAGCGTTGTCGCTGTTCGGGCTCGGCATCTTCGCGCCTTCGGTCGCGGCGGGCCTCGTGTCAGGCGCGCCGCAACTCGGCGCCGGAGCCGCGGTCGGCACGGCGCTCGCGGCTGGCGGACTGGGTGTAGCGGGAGCTATGGGAGCCCGCGCCGGCGCCAGCATCGCCGGCAGCGCTATGGGTGCCGGCGCACGCGGCGTTGGTTCGCTCGCCGGGATGTCGCCGTCGTCTTCGTCATCATCATCGTCCTCACCGAGCGCCGGCACCCCCACCTGGGCGCAACGCCTGCACCGGGTCCAGAGCATGAAAAGCGGCGCATCCACTGCCGCCCACGCGGTCCGCTCCGGCGATCACGGCGGCTCGAATTCCGTTCCTCTCAATCAGGATGACCGCGCATGAATCCATTCCGCAGACCCAGCGTCCGCTACGGCAAGACGCCAGCGCCCGAGACGCCGTATCAAAAAGCCGCTCAAGTTTGGGACGAGCGCATCGGCTCGGCGCGGGTGCAGGCGCGCAACTGGCGGCTGATCGCGTTCGGCAATCTCGCGCTCGCCGCCGGACTTGCCGGGGGTCTCGTCTGGCACGCGATGCGCGGCACCGTGGTGCCGTGGGTGGTGCAGGTCGACCAGCTCGGCCAGGCCCAAGCCGTGGCGCCAGCGATCGCCGACTATAAACCGACCGACGGCCAGGTCGCCTGGCATCTGGCGAGATTCATCGAGCAGGTGCGGTCGATCCCGGTCGATCCGATCATCGTTCGGCAGAATTGGCTGACAGCCTACGACTTCGTCACCGACCGCGGCGCGATCGCGCTCAATGATTATGCCCGCACCAACGATCCCTTCACCAAAGTCGGCAAGATCCAGATCGCGGTCAATGTCTCCAGCGTGATCCGCGCCTCGGCGGATTCATTCCGGATCGCCTGGGTCGAGCGCCGTTACGAGAACGGCAGCCTTAGTGCGACCGAACGCTGGACCGCCATTCTCACCATCGTCATCGAGACCCCGCGCGATGCAGAGAAGCTGCGCCGCAATCCGCTCGGGGTCTTCATTCACGCCCTCAACTGGTCGAAGGAGCTCGGCTGATGCAATCCAGATCCCTGCTGCACATTATGCTATGCGCCGTCCCGGTGGCCGGGTGCGCCAACAACTGGAAACCGCCGCAGATCGGATACGACGATCTGGAACCGGCGGTGCTGCAAAGCGAACCGCCGAAGCCGATCCAGGTGGTCGAACTCCCCAAGATCCTTCCCCTTCCCGGCCAGCTCAAGCCGCTGCCGGGCAAGACCACGGCGAAACCTGAACCGAAAGACCCGAAGGAACGGGTCGCCAAGGCCAATGACGCCGCGCGCGTGCAGCCGACGCGGCATGGCTATCTCAACGCCGTGCAGGTCTATCCCTTTGTCGATGGCGCGCTCTATCAAGTCTATACGGCGCCGGGCCAAGTGACAGACATCGCGTTACAAGAGGGCGAACAACTGGTCGGCTCCGGCCCGGTCGCCGCCGGCGATACGGTGCGCTGGGTGATCGGCGACACCGAAAGCGGTGCGGGTCCGACCAAACGCATCCACATCCTGGCCAAACCGACGCGGGCGGATCTGACCACCAATCTCATCATCAACACCGACCGGCGGACTTACCTGATGGAGCTGCGCTCCACCGAGAAGACCTACATGGCCTCGGTGTCGTGGCAATATCCGCAAGACCAGTTGATCGCGCTGCGCCGGCAGAATGTGGCTGCCGATGCGGCGGCACCGATCGACAGCGGCCTCGATCTCGGCAAATTACGTTTCCGTTACAGCATTGAAGGCGACACGCCGCCGTGGCGACCAACCCAGGTGTTCGATGACGGGTCGAAGGTCTACATCGAGTTCTCGCACGGAATTACGCAAGGCGAGATGCCGCCGCTGTTCGTGATCGGCAGCGACGGCGGTGCCGAACTCGTCAACTACCGCGCCCGCCAGAACTACTACATCGTCGATCGACTGTTCGCCGCGGCCGAACTTCGTCTCGGCGGCGACAATCAGCAGAAGGTCCGGATCGTGCGCACCGACGGATGGAAACTATGGTGAGCGATCCCCGTCCCCATCCCGACGACGCGCTCACGGCGCAATTGCGGCTGCGGCCTGAGCGCCAACGCGTGACCAGGCTGTCGCGCAAGGTGCTGGCCGGGCTCGGCGGTATCGTCGGCATCGCCGTGCTCGGCGCGATGATCTGGGCGCTGCAATCGCGCTCGGTGCGCCAGGACAACGGCACCGAGCTTTACAGCACCGACCACAAGACTACGGCGGACGGACTTCAGACGTTGCCGAAGGATTATGCCGGGCTGCCTCGCGAAACGGTGCCGCCGCCGCGCACGGTACCGCAACTCGGCCCGCCCCTTCCCGGCGATCTCGGGCGGCCGATCCTCGCCGCGCAAGGCGCTTCGACCGCGGGGCTCGATGCCGGCGAACAGCGGATCGTGCAGGAGAACGAAGCGGCCCGCGTCAGCCGCGTCTTCGCCTCGACCTCCGTGCGGCAGACCGCGTCAAGCAGCGCCGCGTCTCCCGCAACGTCCACGGCCAATGCGACAGTGGCCGACGGCAAGCCGCCACTCGATCCGGACTCGTTGCAGAACATGCAGGACCGCAAGCTCGCCTTCGTCAATGCTGCCGCCGACAAGCGTACCGTCAGTCCGGACCGGATCGAGAAGCCAGCGTCGCGCTACATTGTTCAAGCCGGCGCTGTGATTCCGGCGGCGCTGATCACCGGCATCCGTTCCGACCTGCCCGGTGAAATCACCGCGCAGGTCACCGAGAATGTGTACGACAGCCCGACCGGGAAATTCCTGCTGGTCCCGCAGGGCGCACGCCTGATCGGGCAATACGATAGCCAGATTTCGTTCGGCCAATCGCGTGTGCTGCTAGTGTGGAGCCGGATCATCATGCCGAACGGCAAGTCGATTGTGCTGGAGCGCCAGTCCGGCGCCGACAGCCAGGGCTATGCCGGCCTCGAGGATGGCGTCGACTATCACTGGGGCAATCTTCTGCGAGCGGCGGCGATCTCGACGCTGCTTGGGATCGGCAGCGAACTCGTGCTCAGCGGTGACAACTCATTGGTTCGCGCGTTGCGCCGCGGCAGCCAGGACACCATCAACCAGAGCGGCCAGACCCTGGTGCGTCGCCAACTCAACGTGCAGCCGACGCTAACGATCAGGCCGGGCTTCCCGGTACGCGTGATTGTCAACCGCGATCTCGTGCTCGCGCCTTACAAGACGTGATGGATGACTCCATG
The DNA here is from genome assembly GCA_020544565.1 of Bradyrhizobiaceae bacterium. GTDB lineage: Bacteria > Pseudomonadota > Alphaproteobacteria > Rhizobiales > Xanthobacteraceae > Afipia. The sequence goes on along the minus strand of CP078014.1, from coordinate 795,962 downwards.
GCAAGGCTCAAGCTCGGTCTCCTTCCCGACGACAAACCTGTGAAGATCACGACCGAATTGCCGGGCTCCGTGCACCGCGATCTCCTTGCCTATGCGGAAGTTCTCACGCGCGAGACAGGCCAGCAGACCGATCCGATCAAGCTCGTCGCCCCGATGCTGGCGCGCTTCATGGCAACCGACCGCGTGTTCCTGAAGGCGCGCAGAGCGAAGCCCGTGCAGCAGGATTAGCCGGCGCGCGCGCGGCGCGGTTGATGCTGCGGACCCTTGTGCTGACGGAGCAGATCCAGAAAGTGCTGAAGCGCCGGATTGTCGTTGCTGGTGATCCAACACGCGAAGTAAGGTACCAGGCTCGGCCCATCGTGATCGGCCATCTCACGATAGATCACGCCCGGGTGCCGCGCTCCGGTGTCAGCCTCGTAGAGCAGGGTGATGTCGGATTCGATATCGAGGAGGCTCAGCACGAAATCTCGACCGATATGGGAATGACGAATGGCCGGCAGATCGCCGGATGCGTTGAGCCTGGACAACAAATGGTCCCTGAGTTCGGGACCGGGATCGCGGCCGAGCAGAATATGTTCCTTGCGCAGATCGTCCCACGTCAACGTGGCCTTCTCCGCGAGCGGATGGGTTGCTACCATCGCGACCAGGATCTTCTCGGACCATAGCGGGACGACGTCGTGCATGCCGCTGCGGAAATGACCGGCGACGATGGCGACATCAATCGAACCCGCGTTGAGCCGCTCCATCAACTGGCTGCGTTCGCCTTCCACATATTGCACGTCGACACTTGGGAAGGCCTGCTTGTACTCGCGGATCGCCATGCGCAGATGGCCTGAGGACGGCGAAACGTAGAGGCCGATGTTCAACGCGCCAGTCTTGCCGCGCGCGATGGTTTTGGCATTGATCAGCACCGTGTTGAGTTCGTCTAGGATGCGACGGATCGGTTTGAAAAACGCGTTGCTGGCGGCGGTCGGACGAATGCCATGGCGATGGCGGTCGAACAACTTGACGCCGAGCTGGGCCTCTAGACTCCTGACGCGGCGGCTGACCGTGGATGCGGGAATGCCGAGCAGCGTGCCAGCTTTGTGAAAGCTGCCCTGCTCGGCCGCGATCAAGGTCTGCAGCAGAGTCACCATCTTGATGCTTCTGATCATGGCCACACGCCCTAACGAAGGTGGATGGATTTGTCGGGCGTCATTCGCCCGAACAACGGTCGCGTCCAACAGGTCGGGATAACTATGCCACCGCGCGCACAGCCATTGGCTCGACGAGGACAGGGCCCGCGATGCCGGCCTGGCGATACATTACGGCCAGCGATTTATCCGATCCGTCGAGGTATCCTGCTAGCGCCATGGTCTCCCCGAGCCGTTGCGGCTCCGCGATGCGCGCAAGTGGCCACCCGGCGCGGCGCAGGACGCGCTCCATACGGGTGTCGGTGACCGTGACGATCTTCTCGGCGCCTGCAGCCTGCCCGGCCTCGATCATCGCCGCGAACAGCATGAAAGTTACTCGGTTCAACCCGTTCTCGTTGAGCGCGAACACGAGTTCGGTGTCGACGCAGAAACGCGAGCTCTCGAGAATTCGTTCGCTGCATGGCGGCTGTTCGCCGCCAAGCAGAATAGCGAACGTATCGGCCAACATGTTCGCCCCGGTAGTCGGAAGCAGCCGGACGCTGCCTGCCACCTTTCCGGCACCCGTCATGACCAACAGGTAGGTTGGACTCAATATGTCGTAGACATCCAATTCGACGTCCCCCGAGACTGAAACGGTCCAATCCAGGCGTTCTTTGAAGACGCGACGGCGTAGCCGGTACATGGCGTTGAGCAGATCAAGGTGCTGACCGAACATCTGATTGGTGAGCGCGATAGCATACATTGTGACCTCCGGGTTGGCGGAGCAGTAACAAAAGCAAATCTTCGCGACGTACGTCGCCTGTAAGATTCAACAGGGTGATGTTGCGCATTCAATTCGAGCTGGTGATGCATTGCATGGACGCGCGCAAGTGGCCCATCGCTAGGACACAACGCGGCGGAACGGACGGAAATCAGGAATTAGATCAACAGACCCTGGCGCAAGGCCTCGGCGACGCATTGGGCGATGGACACCGCGCCGAGTTTGCGGCGCGCATTGTCCAGGTGGAAGCTCGCGGTGCGCGGCGTGATTTCAGCGAGGACGGCGATGTCGGCGGCGGTTTTGCCGCGCGAGGCCCACATCAGGCATTGCCGCTCTCGCTGGGTCAATGTCACGGTCGGAGTCATTACGGGTACTCGGAGCTGCAGCTTCGCGGTGAGATGACTATGAAAATAGAGACCCAGAAGCTGGAATATCTCCTTAGATTCACCAATGAGCGAGTCTGGCATTCTCGAAAGATCGTCGCTGGCGAGCGTGAACGCCGCGACACGTCCGAAGCCACCGCGGATCGGGACAGTGAGGCCGGACCGGATCCCAAACGTGGTCGCTTCGTCGAAAAAGTCACGCTGCGCCCGCGTGCCCAGGGGTTTTGCGGCCTCTCCGCTCCAGGTGAACAGGTCATGTTCGAGCGCGGCGCGGCGCACGACCGGGTCCAGCTGCTGGTAGCGCGACGCAAAATACCGGTTGGTCCAGGATTTCGGGTAAGAAGAGATAAGGATCGGCTCATTATCGGTTATCCGCAAATATGCAAACCACCGAAATCCGAGCCGCTGTGCCACGCGTATCGCTATGCGTTCGAAATCACCTTCATTTTCCGCCGTATGAATGGCGTCGATGAATTCCTGAAAGATGTGCTCGACGGATTTCATCGGGACCGTCTATCGGCGTGGACCCAATGGGGAGGTGAATACCGGAAGCGCCGGGCGATATGGAATGACCGACACGCCGAAATTGCGGCCGTACTGCTGCTGAACCGCCGGCGTGTTGATTACGCCGACACGAATATCGGACGAACGTGACTCAGCTGCGGTTGGACTAACATTGAGGCCATTCATTTGGCGTAACGAGGATAATGCAAGGTGTCCAAAAGTTCTGCGGCGTAGGGATAGAACTTCTGCAAGCGGTACAGCGCCAGGCGTGGCGAGCCGGTATTCGACATCAAACATGCAGCACGGCCTCCTCCGCCCTCAAGACATCGTCCTCGACTTGGATTGTGACGTGGTCGATACCGAAATTATCCTTCATCACGCGGCGGGCGTTCTGCAGTGCGTCTCTGGCCTTCGAGATGTCAGCGACGACGAGATGGCAGCTCATTGCGTCAAACCCGGACGTCACAGTCCAGACGTGCAGATCTTGAACAGCGGTCACACCGGGGATGTCCATGAGCTTCCGTTCCAGCAATGCCAAATCGATATTCGGCGGCGTGCCCTCCATCAGGATATGCGTCACTTGTTTTAGGAGGGTCCATGTCCTTGGCACGATGAACAGGCCAATGCCGGCACCCATAATCGGATCAGCCAATCGCCAGCCCGTCCACATGATGATCAGGGCCGCGACAATAACGCCGACGGATCCCAGCATGTCGCCCAGCACCTCCAGATAGGCGCCCTTGACGTTCAAGCTTTCGGCTGACCCGCCGGCCAGCAACCGCATACTGATCAAGTTCACAACGAGGCCGATCGCCGCGACAATGAGCATCGGGCCGCTCAGAATTTCTGGCGGCGCTAGAAAGCGCTGATACGCCTCGTACAAGATGTAGACTGTCAGCAATAACAAAACTACGGCGTTGGTAAGCGCTGACAACACCTCCGTTCGCAAATAACCGTAGGTCAATTGTGGAGTGGCCTCACGCGCCGCGAAACGGATCGCGAGCAACGCCAGCGCAAGGCCGCCGACATCGGTCAACATGTGCGCCGCGTCCGCGAGCAGCGCCAAGCTGCCGGTAACCAAGGCACCGACCACCTCTGCAATCATGTAGGTGCCGGTCAGCGCCAGTGCCCAACGCAGTCGATTTGCGTGTTTTGCCGCTGCAGTTCCCGTCGAACCTCCGCCGTGCATCGCTAGACCTCCGCGTGTTTGTTATGCTGCGTGGCGGCGCCCCCGCCGAGCGACTTTCGCAGCCTTTCTTCGAGTTCGTCGAACAGAAAGAAACTGACGTCGTCCAGAGATCCATGCCCCCTTGCGAAGGGCTGCTCCAGAAGACGGACGAGGTACAACGCGTAGATAAACATGTAGGAGATGAAGCCGAACATCATTGCGGATGCCGAGTCCCCCTCCGTCTTTAGGAAGAGCATCATGATCACGATGGAGAACACCAGCGTCTGTACCAGCACGTGAACGGACGGTACGAACTCGACCCGCTGTATCTGATAGATGCGCAACATCGACCTGCGCAATACATCCTGCGTCGTCCGCAGGCGGACGACGAAATTTGCCGCCATGCCCATCCCTTCGAGGCGCCCGAAAATCGGCGTCAGCTTTGCAACCTCTTCCAAGACAGGTGGTATGTCCTTGTGATTGCGCGCATGGCTTAGACCCGCTCGCAATTTGTCAATCGTCGCCAACAGGATCTGCCGACATCCGCGCAGATCGAAATCCTTGTTAACCACAGCAAACGATTCGAGATCGCCGTCGATCGCCTCGATCGAGGTGCGAATGTCGGCGGGTATGCGCTCAGCTTCCTTGTAATCGGCGAGGATGCTGGAGAGAAGGAAACCGATGATGAAGATGGCGCCGCCGATCCCACTGGTCAGCAGCGCGTTCAGCTCGAGAAATTCCAATCCGAAATAGTGCACCCCGATCTTGACGCATCCGAGCACCAGGACGACGGCCACAACCGTAAAGAACAGCCGAAATTTCTTACGATAGCTAAGGCTCGCGCCTCCGAGATGGAGGTGCTGGATAATTGAAGACGCCATCTATGGTCCATTTCTTTCGGTTCGAACCGGCGTGAAGCCACGACCGTTCCACCGATATGTTTCACTAGTATCCAACTGCGAGACCTCTAAGCCGGCAATTCCTCCGGCGTTCGTCATCCTCACATCCAAAGCCTTCCTGCTAAACACGATCCGATAGCGGCCACGCGACTCCGCGTAGATTTCATGGAGACAGCCGTTACCGTTGCAGACGGCTGCCCGGTTCCCGCAGGCGAATTCCTCGAAATGCAGCGACACAAAGCGCCGGCCTCCTGCCTCGATTGAAACCGCGAAGTAATGGGCGGCGGCCGCCGCATTGCCGCACACGCGCTCAAGCGCAACTATTCGCCGTCTAATGTCGACTGGGAGTCCCTCGATGTGCTCGGATGCCCACGGTCTTTCCGTGGCCATGCCGCTGCGCGCCGACGACTGCCCGCTGGCCTGCAGGGACATCAGCAAAAACGCCGCGACCGGGATTGCCGACCGTCTTTTCAAGAGACGTTTCCTTTTGTCTGCACTGGCGTGCCTTCGTCCGTGCGATCGAAGAGAACCCCGATGCGCCGTTCGGACACCCAGATCCGCCGGCACGATCGAGAAATGTGATCCGAAGGGATGACGAGAACGAAACGAAGTGGAATGCCGAGAGGACTCGCGACCTCGAGCAACGCTCCGGAAGTACTCATGTTTCGGACGGTGCAGTCGATGACGGCGCCGCCGAAAGCAATCGTGCCGGCTTTCAGCACCCTTGTCCGCGGGCCCGACCTTTTCTCCTCCATGACTTTTCTCCATGTCAGATCAATCGACTTTCTTCTCGGCAGCCTCCCCGCGCTTCACGATATCGCCCTTCGTGAAAAGGATGCCCTGCAGTTCGGTCCGCCAGGCTACCTTCTTGCGTAAGAGAAACTCCAGATTCATGCCGAAGTGCTTGAATTCTTCCTTCTGCGCGTTCGCCATGATCGCCTTGGCGCTTTTGTCTTTTTCGACAGACATTCTCTGTTCGTACCAGCTGATGGCCTCCGCCTCCTCGATCAGAGAAGTGATCATCCGCGCGAAGGTGCGAATTTCCTGCGAGAGTTCTTCCGGCGGTTCGTGATACTGGTCGAAACCCATGTTGATATCCTTCTGTTCAAACAAATGTTGCCTCGACGTCGTGTCAGATCGCGGGTGGCTTCAGCAGGCGCAATGCATTCAATGTCACCACGACGGTCGCACCGGTGTCCGCGAGAATGGCCGGCCACAACCCCGTCACACCGACGACCGTGGTGACGAGGAAAACGGCCTTGAGACCGAGCGCAACTGTGATGTTCTGCTTGATATTCAGCATCGTCCGCTTCGACAGATCAACCATAGCGGCCACGTCCGCGACGCGGCCGTGAAGCACCGCTGCGTCGGCGGTTTCCAGCGCGACATCGGTACCGCCACCCATCGCAATCCCGACGTCCGCAGCAGCGAGCGCCGGTGCATCGTTGATACCGTCGCCAACCTTGGCAACAGATAAGCCCTCCTTCTGAAGCTCGCCGACGATTCGTTGCTTGTCTTGGGGAAGCAGTTCAGCCTGCACCTCGATTCCAAGTTGTTTGCCGATCGCCGCCGCCGTGCGTCGATTGTCGCCGGTCAACATCAAGGTCCGAATGCCGATATCCGCCAGAAGCTTCAGGCCTCTCGCCGCGTCCGGACGCGGTTCGTCGCGCATCGCGATCGCGCCTGCAGGCATCTTGTCGATCAGCACGACTGATACCGTCTTGCCTTCATCGTTTAGCGCCACAATGCGACTGTTTTGCTCGTCGCTCAGTGCCGTGATATCGTCGGCTGCCTGAGGCGAACCCAGAAAGATCTGTTTGCCATCGACCGTCGCACGGACGCCCTTTCCGCCGATGGCCTGTGAATCCGAAGCCGGCGGTAACGATAACTTCTGCTCCGAGGCTTTCGCCAGGATAGCCGTCGCCAACGGGTGACTGGATCCTGACTCGAGTGCCGCGGCGACCCGCAGCACATCGGCTTCTGTGGTACCGAACGAAACGATATCGGTGACTTGCGGTTTTCCGGCCGTGAGCGTGCCCGTCTTGTCAAAACAGGCCATCGTGATCTTGCCGATCTGCTCCAGCACGGCGCCACCCTTCAGCAGAAGCCCACGCCGCGCACCGGCAGACAGGCTGGCGGCAATGGCAGCCGGTGTCGAAATCACCAGAGCACAGGGACAGCCGATCAGGAGGATAGCCAGTCCTTTGTATATCCACTCATTCCATAAACCGCCCATGAGCAACGGCGGGACGGTCGCGATTAACGTTGCAACGACGACTACGCCCGGCGTGTAGTAGCGGGAGAAACGATCGATGAATCGCTCAGTCGGTGCTTTCGATTCCTGAGCTTCCTCGACCAGCCGAACAACCCGTGCGATCGTGTTGTCAGCGGCTGCAGCGGTGACCCGAACACTGAGTAGCCCATCACCGTTGATCGTCCCGGCGAACAGACTTTGCTGTGGCCCCTTTCGGATAGGCATGCTTTCCCCGGAGACCGGCGCTTCGTCGATCGAACTCTCTCCGGATACGATGATGCCGTCCGCCGGGATGCGATCGCCGGGGCGGACCTGGATCATCGCGCCTACCGTAAGCGTATCGGCCTGAACTTCGCGAACTTGGCCGTTCTCTTCGAGCCTCGCGGTCTTTGGAATGAGTTCAGTCAGATTTTGGATGCTGGCGCGCGCACGACTCGCAGCAACGCCCTCCAACAGTTCTCCGATCAGGAACAGGAAGACGACTGCGGCCGCCTCCTCCGTTGCGCCTATAAAGACCGCGCCGATGGCCGCGATCGTCATCAACATCTCGATTGAAAATGGCGTGCCCGTGAACGCCGCAGAGATAGCTCGTCTTCCGATCGGGATCAGCCCGACCAGCATGGCTATCAGAAACGCCCAACGTTCCGTTGCCGGAAATGCTTTCCCCAGCAGGAATGCCGCGGCTAAAGCCGATCCGGACGCAATCGTGAGAAGTCCTTTGCTCGTCCGCCACCAAGACCCATCGATTGGACCATGATCGTGGGAGTGACCGTCCTGATGCACGTCCGTTGATTGCCCTACAGTTGGGTCCACCTTTGCAAACACGTGCTCGGTGCCAATAACCTTGTAGCCCAGAGCCACTATCCGAACGCGCAATGTTTCCGTGTCCGGAAGGTCATGTTTTACAATGACAGTTCCTCTGGACGCGGAAACATTGACTTCCGTAACACCGGCAACGCGCTTCAGCGCGTTCTCGATCTTGATCGCACAGGAAGCGCAGTCCATTCCCTCGACCCGCATCCGCGTTGTCACCAGCGTTTCTTGGGTCATCGGCGACTCCTGTTACCGAAAATCGGAAGATTCATGAGCTTGGTGCCGCTACATCGGCCCCCGAAGAATGTGATCGAAGGGTCGTCGTCCAAGGTCTGGCCGGAATTCCGGTGTTTTGGCCAGTCATGTCTTGCTTTCCTTGAGTAGCCGTTGGAAGAGCGCCGCGACGGCGTCGGAAAAGCGGAGCGCCGAATTCTGAGAGCAGTGATCCTCGAGAAAATGCAACTGACTGACGAGGTCGTACGTGACCGGGTTGAGATTGATCTGTTGGTCAGCCCCGCCCGGCTGGCTCGCCAGCATTCCACTCATAAAGCCTTGCGCCCAAGCCATGTAATCGCGACGGAGTATGGCGTTGGACTTCACGTCATCTTTGAACCGCTGGCACGTGGCTGCGCCCAGGCCGACGACCTTGCCTTTGGTCGACTGCGCCTCGGCTCCGGACCACGAACCAGCGACCGCCAGAAGCAGCATCCCAACGGTCAGCTGGATTGACAGATGACGGACGCGCCGGCGAGATAAACGCCTCGCGGATTCTGACGCATCAGTAAAGCCGGTATGCCGCAAGCTCGACTTTATCGTCATGGAATTGTCCGTTGCTGCTCGCACTGGTCTATTTCGCAAACTTTGCCTGGCCCGATTTTCCCGCTTTCGTCTTCAACATCAGCGTCACGGACGCATTGGCGGGGATCGCCTTCTTGGCTTCTCCCTTCAATGCGCTATCTCCCGCGGGCGATAGAGTGATCGTTTCCTTCTCGGCACCGCTTGCAACGAGGGCCGAACCCGTAAAACCGTTCGTGGTAACCGGCTTGCTGGCCTCATCGACGATGTTGAACGTGATGGTGTTTCCGGAAGTGATGAGCTCGGCATGCACGCCCGCTACATCCTCCATCATCCCCCCGTTTGGGCCTTTCGAGCCGTGAGCATGTTGAGCCGCCGCGGGAACCGCCGACAACAACATCGCAGTCAGAATCAGAATAGCTCTCATGAGGTGTCTCCTTTTCAGTGTTGAGTTATGGCGTCGTCAGACACCGGGGTTTCGCGCCTAAACAGGACGTAGAGTGCGGGAAGAACCAGAAGGGTAAGAAGAGTCGAAGAAATGATGCCGCCGATAACAACGGTCGCCAGCGGTCGCTGAACCTCTGCGCCGGCCCCGGTCGCGATTGCCATCGGGACGAATCCCAACGAAGCGACCAATGCGGTCATCAACACTGGCCTCAACCGCGTAAGCGCGCCCTCCTCGACCGCCTCGACGATCTTCTTGCCTTCATGGCGCAACCGCTCGATGAACGTGATGATCACCAGACCATTGAGCACAGCGACACCCGACAGCGCGATGAAACCGATGCCCGCACTGATCGAGAGCGGAATGTCGCGTAAGATCAGTGCGAATATCCCTCCGGTCAGCGCGAGAGGGACGCCACTGAAAACGAGCAATGCATCCGGTGCAGACCCGAGGCTGACGAACAGCAGTATGAAGATCAGCATCAGCGCGATGGGAACGACAATCGTTAGCCGCTGGGTCGCAGAGACGAGTTGTTCGAACTGTCCGCCCCAGCCGATCCAGTAGCCTGCGGGAAGTTTGACCTTTTCCGCGATCTGGCGCTGCGCATCGGCGACGAACGATCCGAGGTCCCGTCCACGCACGTTTGCTGAGACGACGATGCGGCGCTTTCCATCCTCACGGCTAATTTGGTTGGGGCCCGGTGCAAGGTCGATTACAGCAAGCTCAGAGAGCGGGGCATATCGTATCTGGGCTAGCGGCGAGTTACCCCATAGCGCCGGCATCGCCTTCGCTTGGTTCTCGAGCGGCGGCAACGGAATCGGAAGCGCCTTGATCGCCTCCACATTCGACCGGAGATTTTCTGGAAGACGCACAACCAGATCGAAGCGACGATCGCCCTCAAAGACGAGACCTGCGGTTTTGCCTCCGACCGCGATCTCGACAAGATTCTGGACGTCGGCGACGCTGATTCCGTATCGGGCAAGCGCCTGACGATCGAGCTTGACGGTCAGAACCGGAAGACCCGAGACCTGCTCGGTCTTTACGTCGGCAGCGCCCTGCACAGTCTGGAGAACGGACTGAACCTGCCCAGCGACCTGCGCCAGCACGTCCAGATCGTCCCCGAATATCTTGACGCCGACGTCGCTTCGCACCCCCGAAATCAATTCGTTGAAGCGAAGCTGAATGGGCTGCGAGATTTCGTAGCTGCTTCCCGCGATCTCCTCGGCGGCTTTCTCGACCTCCTTGACGACTTCGGATTTGGGCTTCTTTGGATCCGGCCACTGGTCCCGCGGCTTCAGCATAACGTAGCCGTCGGAGATCGATGGCGGCATCGGGTCGGTCGCGACCTCCGCGGTGCCGGTTCGGGCGAAGGTCTCTTTGACCTCCGGGATCTTCAAAAGCCGCTTCTCGAGCAGTTTCTGCATCTCCAATGATTGCGTCAGGCTGGTCCCCGGAACACGCAAGGCCTGGACCGCGATATCTCCCTCGTCCAAACTCGGAATGAATTCGCCGCCCATCCGCGACGCGGCAAAGCCGCTTACAACAACCAGAACCGCGGCAAAGACGGCGACAGATTTGCGATACGTGATCGATTTTTCAAGAAGCGGCACGTAAACGTGTCGCGCACCGCGCATGAACCAGTTCTCTTTCTCCGATACTCGCCCGGTCACCATCAGCGCGACGGCGGCAGGAACGAACGTCATCGACAAAATGCTGGCTCCGAGGAGCGCGAGAAGCACTGTCAGCGCCATCGGCGTAAACATCTTGCCTTCGACGCCCGTTAGGGTCAGGACCGGCAGATAGACCACCGCGATGATCAACGTGCCAAAGAGGCTCGGCCGGATGACTTCGCGAGATCCGGCAAGGATCGTGTCGAAACGCTCTTCCCGTGTGAGGATACGCCCTTTCCGTTGCTGTTCATGAGCCAGCAGCCGCAAGCAGTTCTCCACGATGATCACGGCCCCGTCGATGATGATGCCGAAATCGATAGCGCCAAGACTCATAAGATTGGCGCTGACCTTGTTCTGGAACATCCCAGTGATCGTGAACAACATCGAGAGTGGGATTACGAAGGCAGTTGCGATCGCGGCCTTAAAGTTTCCGAGAATAAGGAACAGGATCACGATGACCAGCAACGCGCCTTCGACGAGGTTCTTTTCGACGGTTGCGATCGTTGCATCGACCAGATGTGTCCGGTCATAGATCGCGCGGGCCACGACACCGTCCGGAAGGGAGTTACCGATTTGATCGAGCTTGGCGGCAACGCGCTGCGCAACGGATCGACTGTTCTCGCCGATCAGGAGCATCGCGGTACCCAATACGATCTCATTTCCGTCGAGCGTGGCCGCACCAGTCCGTAGATCTTTGCCTTCCCTCACGTCGGCGACATCGGAGATGCGAACCGGCACTCCATTGCGGGATCCGATAACAATTTGCTTGATCTCATCGATGTTCGCGACCTGACCCGGCGTGCGGACGAGATACTGTTCGCCGTTGCGCTCGATATACCCCGCGCCGACGTTGGCGTTGTTGGCCGCGAGCGCGGCCATGACTTCGCGAAAACTAAGCTTGTAAGCCATCAACTGCGCGGGATTCGGAAGCACGTGGAATTGCTTCTCGAAGCCGCCAATCGTGTTGACCTCGATGACGCCCGAGACATTCCGAAGTTGCGGCTTGATGATCCAGTCCTGAATCGTGCGCAGATCGGTCGGACTGTAAGCTTGTCCGTCCGTTTTCTTCGCTCCGGCCTTGGCTTCCACCGTGAACAGATAGATTTCCCCAAGGCCGGTCGACACGGGGCCCATAGCGGTCTCGATGCCGGTCGGAAGGACATCCTTCACCCGTTGAACCCGCTCGTTGACGAGTTGCCTCGCGAAATAGATGTCAGTTCCGTCCTTGAAGACGACCGTGACCTGACTGAGTCCGTAGCGTGATAACGACCGCGTGTTCACCAAGTTCGGAAGTCCGCCCATGGCGGTCTCGATCGGAAAGGTGATCCGCTGCTCGACTTCGAGCGGTGAGTATCCCGGCGCGTTCGTGTTAATCTGGACCTGGACGTTCGTGATGTCCGGAACGGCATCGATTGGCAGACGCATAAAATTCCACACGCCAAGCCCGGCCATCAGCAGCACGCCGATCATCACCAGCCATCGCTGGCGTACCGAGAACAAAAGGATGGCGTCGATCATCGGACGTCTCCAAAGTGCAGATTGGGGAACGTGACGCCGAACCACGAAGCTGACGCGTAGCGTGTATGATGGTCGTCACGGCGCATGGATGAGCGCGTGGGATTATCAATGCTCATGAGATGCGGAGCCTTTCGCCAGCTCGGCTTTGACAACGAAGCTGTTCTTCGCGGCGTACTTGTCGCCTTCCAGAAGACCGAAGACGACTTCGACCTGCTCTGGATCTCGGGAGCCCAGTTCCACGTCCCGCACTTCGAACTTGTTTCCGTTTCTCACGAAGACGACATTGCGATTCTCAACGGTCTGTAACGCTTCGGACTTCACGACGACGGGGACCTCCTTGGCGGTCAAGATCAACTGGGCGGAAACGAACAGGCCGGCTCTCAGCCGAAGGTCGTCGTTCGATACGACCGCCCGTGCGAGCGCGCTCTGCGTGTCGCTACTGCCGATGGGCGAGATGTAGGAAAGCTTGGCTTCGATCGGCTTTCCGCCGTCTCCGATGTCAATAAGGACCGTGTCGCCGAGCTTTACCCTTGGAAGATCACGTCGATAGACCGACAGATCCACCCAGACGGTCGAGATGTCGGCAACCGTGAAGGCAGGTTTCTGCTCCGACGCGTACTCGCCGAGCGAAATCTGCCGGTCAATCACCGTGCCGGCGATCGGCGCCCGCATTTCGTAGACGGTCAGGCTCTGGTTGCTTTCGATCTTGGCGAGCAGTTCGCCTTTCTCGACCTGGTCTCCGATCCGCTTCTTAATTTCACGTACCACGCCCGGAAAGCGGGGCGTGACTTGCACGAGGGCTTCTTGATTGGGTTGCAGGATGCCATTCAACTGAAGAGCGTCGCGCAATGTACCTTTGGAAGCTGCAACGACTTCGATGCCTGCGGCAGCGACCTTCGCGTCGCTCATTTCGACACCTTCAGCGCCGTGTCCTTCCTCTTTTCCAGCGGCCGCTTCTTTCGTGGCCGGCGCCGCAGATTTGGACGGAGCGAAAGCATAAACGCCAGCTCCGACAGCGATTAGCGCGCCAATAATGAGCATGGTTCTGGAAATCTTCATCTTGCGCTCTCCCGCGCCAGTGCAAATGGATTGCCGACCAAACCTTCGATGGTGGCGACGGCGATGTGGAAATTCTGTTGCGCTTCCTGCTCACGCAGGCGCGCTTGCGCGACGGAAGCCTGCGCATCGAGGACTTCAAGAAGGGAAAAACGCCCCTGCCCATAACCTTCGAGGATCGCATCTGATGCCTGACGCGACTTCGGAATCGCCGTTTCACGCAGAATGGCGAGTTCGCGTAATGCGCCCTGAAGAGAGTCGTAAGCTCGTCCTGCGATCACGATTAGCGCGTTGCGGTTCGCCTCGCGCTCGGCGCGAGTCTTCGCCAGGCTCTCCTGAGCCGAGAGAATGTTACCCTGGTTCTGATCGAACACAGGAATTGCAGCCGAGATGCTCAACCGTACAGCGTTGTCTGCAGTCTCGTTGTAATGCCGCCATCCTGCGCCCACACGCAGGTCCGGGTATGGTCGCAGCCGCGCCTGCAGGAGCTCGGCATTACGCTGCGCATAAACCGCGGTCCATCGCACCAGTTGGGGATTGGCGTCGATCGCCGCGACGACGGCGCCGAACGATGGTGGGCGTCCCGTCGCATCAAGCCGCCCAGAGACGGCCGAGAACTTCGGAGCTGTATCACCCATCAACACAGCCAGTTCGCGTCGTGCGCTTGCAAGGAGTGATCTCACACGTTCGCGATCGGCCTTGACCAAAGAGGATGCGACCTCTGCTCGACCCGTTTCTGCCTGCGAGGATGCACCAGCCTCAACCCGGCGCTGCAGGAGAGGAGTTATCCTGTCGATCTGAGCGACCTGCTCGTCGAGAATCTGAATCCTGCGCTGCGCTCCAAGCACGCTGAGGTAGGCAACGGCCGTTTCCGAAAGCACCTCCAGGCGAATGGCCTTGCGCTGAATTTCGGCTGTATCAACACCCGCCTGACCAACGGCCATGCGTGCCTCCCGCTTGCCGAACAGTTCAAACAATTGACTGATCTGCAACGTGCTTTCGGCAGAGCGAGTGCCGCGGTATGCACCGGAGCCAAGGGAGTTGTCCTGTTCATAGGACACTTCCGGATTGATCAACGCACCGGCCTGTATCCGTTGGCCGGATGCAATGCCCACATCGCGTTCGGCCGCCGTCAGGCGGGGATTTGCAGCCAGAGCGCGTTGTAGCGCCGTCTGGAGCGACAATGTCTGGGAGTACGACACACCTGTGAGCCAAGGGCTGACAAGCAGTGCCGACGCACACGCAATTCGCGTGGCGACACTTCTGATCGACATGAAAATAGGAACCTGAAGAGCGGCCGAGAAAAGGCGCTCACGCGCCTGGCGAATGCATTCAGGTCAGGAATTTGGGGGGCGGAGTATCAAGTTCCGGGACGCGATCCCGACGGCAGACCTGCGGATATGCCAAGGAGGAGATCCGAGGCTCAACCGTGGCCGACATCTCGGGTGGCGCGGATATCGATACCGGGAAGCACCCATGACAGTGGTGCCCCGCCGCGGTCCCCTCATCAGAGTGACCGTCGTTTGTATCCACCGATGAAGCCACTACCGCGTTCGCCGGCGAACTGAATGGGCTGACGTCCGTCAGACCGTGCTGCAAGCAGCCAAACACGTACGTCAGCATCAGCAACACGACCGCAATCCTGCGCGGGGTACGCAGGTAGGAAGTCCGGTTGATGATCAGACGAGGTGACAAATCAGAAATCCAGTTCCTGTATGGGTTTACATAGCATGCATGACGAATGCATGTCGACCCGCAACAATATTACACTCTTGCCGCATGTTTGCCACGAACGAACAGGTGGCGATCCCGCCCTCGCCTCACGTTTTCCACGAGTGTTTTTCGGCAGAAAGTTCCCAACTTCCTGCCGAGGTTGAATTGATTTGGCGCTGACTACACTCAATCCCAAGCTGCATTATCATTCACCAGTAGCAACTAACGCCGTTTCCTTGCGCATCCGGTCTCGTAGCGCTGAAAGTATGTTTGACAGTTGCAGAAGTGCGGGACCATCGAGGTCGCCGCGAATGGATTCTTGAAGCCGCGCGCGGGTCGGAATGAGAGGCTTCAGACGTCTGATCGCTTTATCCGTCAGCGAAAGAAGCATAATTCTTCGATCCTCCATACAACGACTCCGTTGAATGAGATCGCGTTGTTCCAGCATCTTCGACTGAACCGAAACAAAAGATGAGTCGACGTGAAGAAGTGCCGCCACGGCTTTGACGGACAATCCGCTCCCATCACTCAGTTCTTCGATCGCCATCAAGATCATCCACTGCGGACCGCTGACACCAATCCGTTTTCCTAGAAGCTCCGCGATCCGCATTGTATAAACGCTAATCGCCGATATATGCCAAACCAAGCGATGAGTGACGTCGTCACCTTCAGATGTATCCTTGCGACGAGATCTCGACGGAACGTTGAGTGCGCGCCCCGCTCTCTTCACGGAATGCCCTCGGTCTGAACGCGGGGATGCTTCCGTCCTCGCGTGGTCGGCAGGTTTGTCTGTTCTACTTATCATTTCATTCCTCACCAGCCAGCCGCTTGAGTTCGTTTGGGTCACTCTCGCGGAGGATGGCGTTAGCGACCTGATCGTAAGCGCGCGTTGCCGCCACCAGCTTGCTCATCTCATGCACGGTCCTGACGTTGGATCCCTCAAGTACTCCAGAGGCGAGCCGCACTTCGGTTGCCGCGACGTCCGTCGGCGAAGCTGCAGCAGAAAACAGTCCGCCACTCTCCGCGGAGAGCTGCCGCTGGTCCGCAAACCGGACAATGCGTAAACGCCCGATGGATCCCTTGCCGGTAGAGATTGAACCGTCGGGACCGATCGTGACCGGCCCGTCCTGCTGCGAGACCCTGATTGAGCCGGTCGAAGTCATCACCGGTTGACCGCTGAGCGTGACCAGTTGGCCTTTCGCGTCGAGCGTGAAGGCACCATTCCGCGTATATCTCTCACCACCAGGCACCGCGACGACGAAGAACCCGTCTCCGATCATCGCAACGTCGGTGGAATTGCCGGTCGCCTGAAGCGGCCCAGCTGAGAAATCCGTGAACACCGTGGCGGCGACGAGCGACCGCAACGGTGACGATCGGACGTCTTCTTCCTTCGCTTCCGTCAGATACTCCCGGAAGCGCAGACCTTCGCTCTTGTAGCCTGTGGTGGACTGGTTAGCGATGTTGCGGGCCACCGTATCGACCTGCTGACGCAATGTTACCAACCGCGAAAGACCGATAATGGACTTGTCGCTCATGGGTTGCCTCTCGGACGAGAGAGCTCCCTGCGCCTTTCCACGCAGCCGCAAGCGGTACGCTCTCGCGGTGGCGCGAAGTTGATTGCTCAACCGACGCCAGCGCGATCGTTATCGGAAAGTGACAGTCAGCTCGAAACGATTTCAGGAACGCATCAGCGTTCGGCGAAACACGTTCAGGCGAGCGACTTTGGGGGTGGAGTATTGAGGGTCGGCGAAAGCCCGTCGATTGAAATGGCTGTCCACTTCAGCCCGTATCCCATGGTCTCGCCAATCGCACTTGCGCAGGGAACTGGTATGACGCCGGCAAAACAACTGTGGCAGTGATGACTTAGCACTGCGGATTCGGAGTTATGCGATTTATCCGATGTCTGGCACGAAACGCCGGGGTCTGCTCCGAGAAACGCCATTCCGCACGCCCCATGTAAGGCGCCGCCGACCAGATAAACAACCAACAGAAAAACCGCCCCGAAAGAGCGCAAACTTCCTATATTCAAGCTGGACGCTGGTCGATAGTTGATCGCCAATTTGATTCTCCGGACACAAAATGTGTACCGCATGCTCATTGTGTCGTACTGCGACAAATCGCCATTCACATTGTGTGGGTTGCACTACGTGGAATGCCTGCGTTCTCCATATCCTGTGCCGACATCTTGCGCGATATGCCTATGGAACGATCATTTTGTACCGAAGGTCCGCTTGTGCGCGGGCGTCTAACTCCCGAAGCCGGGGTTCGGGGTGCTCCAGCAACGCGACCGCGATATCACTGCACATTTGAATTGGCGTGTTGTCTACCGCAAGCAATGGAACGGCCTCATCGAGTAAACCGCGGTCGATCAGCAACTGGCCATAACGATACTGCCCGCGAAATCTCCCTCCTCTGCCGAACGTCGATACAGTTCGACTGCTGTCGATATATCTTGAAAGCATTCCCAACCGTGTTTGACTGGCCCCCATGGAGTGGTCCGATTGGAATGTTAGCTTAGAGCCGGAAGAACGCACACAGGTACGGGACGACGTGTTGCGCACTCTGTCCCCGGATTGGGTGCATGAGCAGAACCTGGCTCCTTCCACCGAACTGTCGGCGCGGCTTAGCTCCTTTTTCGCGCCCTGACGCGATCCCGCAAGCCGCTCATGACATACCCCTACCAAGACTAGTACTTGGATCGGTATAAGGTCAAAGCCTCCGGCGTGGCGATTTCTCGGCGGGAAACTGATGAAGTCTGGATGTCGTCGTCCAAGGCAACGCTCCACCGAATGGTCGGCGGAGAACTCTGCCCCACCGGCCATGTCAAATTTGAGACAGGCTGACTAGACTGGCTTTTCCTCTTCAGTGTCCTCCACTAACTTCGATCGAACTTGACGTCATCGGGTATCTCCCGCAGCAGCGTCTGTCCCTTGTTGAGACGCTCCGCCAGTGCCTCGACGAACGTCTGGAACCGCTCGCGTCCCTTCGCGTCTGCGCCGCCATTCACATCGGCGGGCAAGGACGGCGTCGCCGTCAACCAGAGACGGATGAAGAGTCCCAGCGTCTCGGTTCCAATCGCAGTGTCACGCTCCAGGCGCTGCACCTGCCGCGACAGACGGTCAAGCCGGCGCGACAACGCAGCTTCGGCCCGATCGGCGCCGTCCGGGGACAGGAAACTCGTGATCGCCGCATCGGCGATGGACGACCGGGAGATACCCTTGCGATCCGAATGATCGATCAATAGTCGCAAGGCTTCCGGCGACAAATGCATACTCGTTCGGACTTTCATCGCCATCGCCTCACAGCGTGATCCCATCGTCCGGGTCCATAGCGACCTGCCGTGCAACGCTGCGCATCCTGTGACGGATGGTGGCAGACCGAATGCCAGCCTCGCTCGATTGATCGTCGACAATGGCAACCGTTGGCGTTGGGTCCATCCCTTCCGGCACAATCGCTTCGTGTTTTGATAACGCGGGCTCACGACGGATTCCGCCGTTGGCATTATCGTTGGCGCGTTGCAACCTCTCCTCCTGTGGTACAGATGGGGGAATTGGCAGCGCCATCCAGTCATCCCCATTCTCTTGTGCTCGCGTGCTTGCCCCCACACAAGGGGGCGGCCGAACACGATCGGTGAGACGGCGATCCTCGAAATAGCGGACCTTCTTCGCACGGATCGGCGACGTCCCTGAAACCAGCACGACTTCGTCGGAGGGCGGCAATTGCATCACCTCACCGGCGGTCAGAAGCGGACGCGCTGTCTCCTGACGCGACACCATCAGGTGGCCGAGCCATGGCGACAGGCGATGACCGGCATAATTTTTCATGGCGCGGAGTTCAGTCGCGACACCCAGTGCATCCGAGACCCGTTTGGCGGTCCGCTCATCATTGGTTGCGAACGCGACACGAACATGGCAATTGTCGAGAATTGAATTATTCTGGCCGTAGGCCTTCTCAATCTGGTTGAGTGATTGCGCAATCAGAAAGCTCTTGAGGCCGTAGCCTGCCATGAAGGCCAATGCCGACTCGAAGAAATCCAGCCGTCCGAGCGCCGGAAATTCATCGAGCATGAGCAACAGTCGCCGGCGTTTTGCCTTAGCTTGGAGATCTTCTGTGAGACGCCGGCCGATCTGGTTGAGAACAAGACGAATGAGCGGCTTGGTTCGCGAAATATCCGATGGTGGGACCACCAGATAGAGTGTCGCCGGCGTCGCTCCCTCGACGAGGTCTCCAATGCGCCAGTCGCATCGCGCCGTCACCTTTGCAACCACCGGGTCGCGATAGAGGCCGAGGAATGACATCGCGGTCGAGAGCACACCGGATCGTTCATTCTCACTCTTATTAAGGAGCTCTCGCGCCGCCGATGCGACCACGGGATGCGAACGATCGGCCAGATGCAACGTCGTCATCATGGCACGAAGCGTCGCTTCGATGGTTCGCTTGGGGTCCGACAGAAAGTTGGCGACGCCGGCGAGCGTCTTATCCGCCTCCGCATACAGAACATGGAGAATGGCTCCGACCAGCAGAGCGTGGCTGGTCTTTTCCCAATGGTTGCGCCGCTCAAGCGCCCCTTCTGGATCCACCAGGATGTCGGCGATGTTCTGCACATCGCGTACCTCGCTATCGCCGCGGCGCACCTCGAGCAGCGGATTGTAGGCAGACGAAGCCGGATTGGTGGGATCGAACAACAGCACGCGGCCAAAGCTGGCGCGCCATCCGGCGGTTAATTGCCAATTCTCCCCCTTGATATCGTGGACAATGCAACTGCCAGACCATGTCAACAACGTCGGGACAACCAGACCGACACCCTTCCCGCTACGTGTCGGCGCGAAACACAGCACGTGCTCCGGTCCGTCGTGACGCAGATATTGACGATCGATCTTGCCGAGCACAACGCCATCGGGACTCAACAGGCCCGCGGTGCCTATCTCTTTGGTTGTGGCCCAGCGGGCCGAACCATAGGTCTTCGCTTCCTGCGCCTCACGGGCACGCCACACCGACATGGCAATGGCGACCGCGACTGAGACGAAGCCTCCCGAAGCAGCGATCAACGCACCTTCGACGAAGGTACCGGGTGCGTAGGCATCATAAGAGAACCACCACCAAAAGAACGCCGGCGGCGGGTACAGCGGCAAGCTGCCGATATGGGTCCAGGGCGCGCCGAGCTGCATCTGATAGGCGAGACGCCAAGCGGTCCACTGCGTCGCACTCCATGTCGTTGTGAGTACGATTATGCCGACAACGAGTATCTGACCCCAAAGAATCTTGGTTGCGGGCACGACGTCACCCCTAATGGCAGGCTATTGCCGTCAGAGAAGCGATCTACCTGGTTCGAAACAAGCCGCTTTGGTCGCTGATCGCAATATCGGCGAACACAGCGTGCAAAGACTGACGGTCGGCTACTTTGAGATTGAGGATGGCTGGGAAACGCAAGCCGCTTTCAGAGAGGCCAGTTCAGCAGTTGCAATGATTTCCTGGCGTCAGCAGGATCTGCTATTTTCTCTACCGCTTTCAACAACCGTAAGCTCGGTTCATAAGAGCGGCCAAGGAAAACAGCGATCGCATCGATGCCCTTTCTCGCACAGTCGCCGTTCGGTAACCTAAAGGAATTGGGCCACTTTCAGGACGGCCAACAATAGCCGAATTCAATACGACCCTACTCCGACGCTAGGAACGGCGGACCGCGTGGCGGTGTCGGCATCCTAAAGGCCGGGTCACGAGGCCGCCTGAATGGCGCCATGCGGCTTTCCTTCGATGCGACGCCATGTTCGGCAATCACAGTCCGAGGGATCGCTTCCGTCCAAAGCTCCAGTCAATGCTGCCGCCATCACGAACGATGCCGGTGATGTGCTGGCCGATGCGTTGATCCAAAACGGACTGCCACGGCACTAGGCTGAAACCAAGGC
Organism: Bradyrhizobiaceae bacterium; assembly: GCA_020544565.1. Lineage (GTDB taxonomy): Bacteria > Pseudomonadota > Alphaproteobacteria > Rhizobiales > Xanthobacteraceae > Afipia. Next base: position 774,948 of record CP078014.1, on the reverse strand, counting down.
CGCCATCACCGTTTTCGATCATGGCAAAGCGCCCGCTGGCAAGATTGGTGGCGCCGACCAACGTTCCGCTCACACGTTCGTCAACGCCGGCCTGTTGGAAGGTGCGGCCACGGGCGGCCGCCATTTGCGGTCCGACGCGAGATATCTCCTGTTGTTCGAGACGGGCGACGAGATCGCGCGGCGCGCGGATGCCGCCGTCCGGCGCGCGCCAGGCATGACCCTGTTCGACCAACGCGCCCTTCCGTTGCTCCATCGCTTGCCGGACTTGCTGGCCGAATCCCGTTTCGGTCAGGGGTGTGCGCTGGCGTGAGGCCAGTTCGCGGTCGAGCCAGGTCGCACCTGCGCTGGCGATCTGCTGTTCCAGATCGAGGGTGGCAAGGATGCGCACCGAGGTCTGCGCCCCACGACGCGCATCATAATCGGCAGCACGAGACACGAAGTCTTGAGGGATACGCCAATGGTCGGCGTCGATGCGTTCGACGATACCGGCGCGGCGCAGTGCTTCCAGCCGCCGGACATGACTGCGAACATAGCTATCGGAGTCACCACCGGCGATGCGAACCGCGCCGCTCTCGGCGAGCGCGCGATGGACGCTCGGCAGATACACGCCGCTGCCGCCGGCCACCTCCGCGATGTTGCGATCGGAGGCGCGCGGGCCGGCGGATGTCCCGCTTATCTGGACGATGCTCCCCATGGCTGGAGCCTCGCTGCTGGAGGCCTCGGCCAGCGCCATATGATGGACACGGCCATCGACGCCGTCGATGACAAGACCGATGCGCTCGCCGAGTTCATCGTCGAGCCGCTTGCCGATGACCTGGCCGACGATGGGCTCCGGCGTGGTCGCGCTATGCAGAACATAGCTGCCGAGCGCGCGCTGCTCGCCACGCTCCGCAAGCGAGCGATTGATCGCCTTGATGATGTCGCCACGCTCACCCAATTCGTGCAGCGTGGGCTCCAGTCTCTCGGAGAACGACCAGACCCCTGGCTCCGTCTGCGTCGCCAGCCCGTACCGCTCCAGATTCCCCAGCCGGCCGATGAACAACGTCTGGTCGAGATCGGCGCGGAGCTGGCCTGCGTCCGGCCGCAGATCGAGCCGGCGTGACGGCACCTCCTCGACCAGGATACGGTCAAGCCGGGTGAAGCGTTCAGCCGTCATCTCGGCCTCTAGCTTTCCACGCAATTCAAGATCGGTCTCCGGGCCAAGCGAGAGGGTGACCCGCTCCTGGGCGCGGATGCGCAGGCCATCGGTGATGTAGTCTTGGGCAATGATCAAGTCCTTGCCGAGGTCGTCCTTGCCGCGGATCACCACATGGCTGTGCGGATGGCCGGTGTTGAAATGGTCGATCGCGACCCAGTCGAGCTTGGTGCCGAGGTCTTCCTCCATCTGGCGCAGCACGTCGCGGGTGAAGCCGCGCAGATCCTGCAGACGGTCACTATCCTCGGGCGCAACGATGAAGCGGAACTGGTGGCGGTCGTCGCGGCCACAGTCGAGGAACTCCCGGCCATCCGCGGTGTCGGTGCCCGGCCCGTAAAGCGTTCCGCGCGCACCATCACGTGTGGTGCCGTCGCGCTGGAGATAGCGCAGATGCGCGTCCGCACGTTTGCTCCCAACGTTGAGCTTGACGATGCGCGCCTTCACGATCACGCGCCGCAGGCGCGTGCCAAGCCCCTTCCCCTCGGCAGCACGCTTCAGCCGGTCAGCTGCGGCCTGCCCGCGGCCGATGCGAGAACACTTCCCTTTCCGGGGCCACACCGCGCCGGGACCGCGGCGCCTGCGGTTTGAGAATTGCGCCGGTGTCAGTGCGGCGCCGTTCGCCTTGGCAGATGCTTTCAGCACCTGATCGATGAAGGAGCGTGGGCGTCCGCCGGCGCGGGTACCGCGATTACCGATACGGCCAGTGCGGATACGGAAGTCGGAGGCTTCGTCGCTCATGCGAGCAAGAATGCGGACACGACAGCAAGGCGCAAGACTGTTTAAGCGACCGTCGTAACGGCGCGCGCAAATACAGGAGATCGGCGGCGCAGCGATCGCCGCCCCTATCGTTGCGACGGCGTCGCGAAGAGGTGGTCGCGAAACAGCAAATATGGAGCGGTACCGCTCCGAGCGTTGAGATCATTCATCAAATTGCTGAAGCACACATCGCTACGATCTCGCCCGCATGCTCTACCTCGTGCTAACCAATGTGCAGACAACGCTTTTTTGCAAACGGGCACCGAAGGGCACCGTTTGCTTTAATCTTGCCGTCCTCCGCTTGTCTGCTGGCGTTCTCAGCAACTCCAGCCTGACTTACGCGATTGCGCGAGAAAGCACGAAAATGATGGGATGGGATTATGGCTTGCTGGGTGCGGGCGCTTGTTTAACGAACAAGCCACCGAGAAGCGGCGTAAGCGCCAACAGATCGACAGCACCACGCTCATGTCCAACGGGGGATGACTGCGGCGTGAACGACATCCGCGTGTCCGAGGATTTGCGCTGAGACCGCGCGACGAATAACGGCGCCCTGCGCCAGTTGTGCAGCTCGCCGGCTGTGATCGCGTTGTCGCCAGATTGCGGGTCGGGCAGCAGCGGCGCCAGCGATGCGATGTAGTTCCGGGTCTCGTCCGGCAGCGGACGGCCGGTTGCCAGATGTTCGTCATAGCGGGTTGGTCCGACATTGTACGCAGCGAGGAATCCGGACGGACCGAAGCGGTCGTGCATTTCGCGAAGATAGGCAGCGCCGGCAACGATATTGTCATGTGGATCATAAGGATCGCCGCCAAGCGCGTAGCGCTCGCGCAGTTCCGCGTAGGTGGCGGGCATGATCTGCATCAACCCGACCGCGCCCTTCGCCGACACGGCTTTGACGTTGCCATGGCTCTCGACCCGCATCACGGCGCGTATCCATGCCGCCGGGATGGCGAACCGCTCGGCGGCTTCGCTGATGAATGACGACCACGGCGCGACCGCGTCGGCGACACGCGCCGACGCGGTCTCGCAGCGGGCCGTGAAGGGAATGAGGACCGCGGATGATGCGGTCAGAATCACGGCGAAGCACAGCGACTTGGTAAGCGGCGCCACCGATTCACTCGCGCGGCGCGCGGCGCGACGGACGGGTCCAGATCAGATGGAACGTGTCGCCGCCGCTCACCACCTGGAACAGGTTGGCGCGAATTGGCTGGCCGAACGACGGATCGTCGATCAGCAGCGAGAGATAATCGCCGGCCTTGTCCCCGGTGCGCTTCCATCCCGCTCCGATTTCCACGTCGTCGGCGAGCACGCGGTAATTCGGAGCGTTATCGGTCTCGCTGGCGATGGCCGGCACGATGATGATGACATCGCGCTTGAGCGTGAAGGTCCGGATGGTACCGGTGTATCCATCGACGGTGCGGGTAAAGGTGCCGATCTGTGCCATGGTGGCCTCCGTTGCTGGGTGGGTAAAGCGAAGTGTCATTGCGTCGGGGCGCGCCACGCGAAGCGTCCGTCGCCAGCCTCATCGGTCCAGATCGGCACCGCGCGCGCGACAATGGCGCTGCGCGGCAACGGGCCGAAGTAGCGGCCATCGAGACTGTCGGGCGCGTCCCAATTCATGAGGAAGATTTCGTCATCGGCGATGACGCGGCAGCCTTGCCAGACCGGCAGCGGATGGCCACGCAGATCGCGTTCACGCGCGGGCGCGGCTGCAATGCCATCGATCGTAATCCGCACGCCGAAACGACAGACGGTCTGCCCGGAAAGGGCGAAGATGCGTTTGAGGAGCGGCACGCCGCGCGGCAGATAGCCGCCATCCGACAACGTCGTTGCTAGTGGTTCCGGCGGCGTCACCACGACCAGCATGGTGACATAGAGACGGTCTGGCGACTGCACCGCGTAAAGGCCAAGCGGAACGCTCGGCGTGAGATTCCAGATATAATGTGGCGGTGAGCTCGCGCCGAGGGTCGCGAGCAGACTTGCGACCGCGAGTGACGCAGCGAGGGTATAGCCAGCGCGAGGTGTCATGGCGAAACCCGCCGCCGTTTGAGCCATGCCTTATGGCGCGTCATCGTGTAAGCGCGCGGCGTATCGCCAACGCTGAGGCGGTTGTGGATGTGATGCCAATGTTCGGGAGCCGCGGCGGCGGCGTCGATGCCGAGCGCCTCGACACCGTCGATGGCCTGCAAGACCCGCTCGACCTTCGGCCAACCGGAGATCGTGAGCAGGATGAAGCCACCCGGTTGCACCAGCGGCACCGTCGTGAAGGACTCTTCCGTCTGGACCGCGCGGAGGATGTCGATCTGCGACTGCACGGTGCCGAAGTCATTGGCGGCCCAGCGCATGACGGCGAAAATAGCACCAGGTGCGAATGACACGCGGCGGCGATGACGATCGAGCCGCGCGGTGGCGACGGGATGACCAAACCGGATGCGGTGCTCGATGCGTTTTGCTTGCCAGGTCAATTCGACATGCGTCAGCGTGTCGATTGCGGAATGCGTGGTGCTCGGATCGCACGGCGCGGGCCTGCCGTTCAGTAAACCCGGTGACTCGCTACGCGCAGTTTCTGCGGGGACTGGTGGGCGGGCGATCATGGCTATGATCGCCTCGCCGGGGATCGGCCGCCGACGAGCGGGCCCAAGCCGCTCACCGGCTTGGCGGCATGGACGACGCCCTTGCCTTGGTCGGACGTTGACTGGCGCAGACCGATGTCGGCCCAGGCCTGCAGGTCTTCGAGGGCGTAGACGACACGGCCGCCGAGCTTGCGATAGCTCGGCCCGGTGCCGTAGGTGCGGTGCTTTTCCAGCGTGCGACCCGACAGGCCGAGGAACCGGGCCGCCTCGGTGGTGCGCAAATAGCGTTGCTGCGAATTGGCGAGGTTATCAGCCATGAATGCGCCCGGTTAAGTTCGGCTGCCATCGGGGATCGACGGCGCGACAGGCGCACGATTGCGAATTTCAGGCCCGGACAAGGATGCCGAAGATGCGGCTGTCGTTTATGTCCATCCCCTCGTCGTTGCGAACGACGCGCAAACACAGCGTTGCGTCCGACGGGCACTGACGCCCGGCGTCGCAAGTCGGATAGCTTGCGCGTCGGTTATTGGCCGATCAGCAAGTCGCGGTAGCCGCCTTGCATCCGACCGACGGCGTCTTTGACCAGCCGGATGATCTGCGAACGATAGGATGAGGTCAGCCAGTCGCGCCGGCTTTGGGTCCGCACATCCGGATCAAGCAGGGTGGCGGCGAGATCGCGGTAGGTCGCCTGTTGCTGATGACCGTCAAGTGCCCTCAGCATCAAGATCATGCGGCGGCGCTGCTGTTCGGTCAGGGGCGAGACGACTGGGCGCACCGCCGCATCCGTCAGGCGATGCCAGAGGTGAAGGACGGCTTCGACGCGCTGCGCCACGTGCATATCGAATGGGATAACGGCGGCGATCGGAGCGGATGGGTTCGTATCGGGAAGAATCCAGATCCGCTGCTCGTCGCTCGCCTCCCGCCACAAGGTGTGGCGACCGTCTTCGCGTTCTACGGCGGGCGCCGATGGAATCCGGTCGAGCGTGATCGTGGATACGGTCCCGTGCGGCGCCGTCGTCAACATCACGGCAGCTGGAAGCACGTTGAATTCCCACAAGACCAGCGAGCGGTCGCTGCGTTGCCTCGGGTCGCACGGGAAAACTCAACCCCCAGTGCTGGGACAGCGCAAGGGCTGCCTCCAGCATGACGGTGGTCCCGCTCGCCGCATCGCGGCTCATGTCTTCGTAGTCTTGGCGGTAGTCGGGATTGCGCCGCAGGAACTCCCAGGCGAAACCGGCACGTTGCACACGATCGAGATAGGCGGACGCGTCGTGCGACCGCCAACTTTCATCATCCGGCATGCGACCACTCCAGCGTTACTCGGCCTCAAGCAAGGCATGCCCCTTCCCGTCGCCGAGTATTTGGACGCGTCGTCACGCGCAGAAGTCACCGCCGTTGCAACGCGTGTTGCAACACCGCGGTCAGTGAAAGGTGATGGAATAGGCGTGGTGCTTTGAAAACCGCGCGTCCTCAAATCATTGGAGCGGCGGTTTGAGCAAGTCCCGGTACCCGGCCTGCGTCATCCACTTGGCGCGTGCAAGATGGCTGTCATGCACGTGACGCGCGCGATCAGGTTCGCGGCTGGCATCAAGACCGAAAATCACCTGCACGACCTCACGCCAGTCGGCCCCCTCCTCATCGGCATCAAGCAGCCGAAGGTAGGTCTTGAGGTGCCGCTCGTCGTAAGGGGTGACATGCGGCAGGTCGGGAGGATGATCGTCAAAGGCTATCTTCGTCATGGCGAAAACCCGCGCCAGTCATCTGTCGAGATTCGTACCGCGCAAATACGGCGCTCTTGCTTCGGACCGATGACAGGTTTTGGGCCATTAACAGGTCGCCCGGCTTTTACCGCAAATAGTCAAGAGGTCCGTGTCCCGGCTGCCTCCGAACTCCATCGGATTCCAGGGGGCAAGCAGGATCGGTTTGTCGAGTATACTCCGTAGTGAAATACCCTACAAGACGAACACTTTTCGAATGGAGATTCGAGAGGTGTTCGCCCGCAACCTGCGCCGAACCCGGCACGCCAAGGGGCTGTCGCAGGAGGCGTTGGCGCATGAAGCGGACGTCGACCGCACCTATATCAGTTCGCTCGAACGCGGCGTTTACGCCGCGACCATCGACATGGTCGGAAAATTGGCCGAGGTACTCGGTGTCGAGCCCGATGCGTTGCTGCGCCGTGCGTCGAAGCCGTCGCGCGGCAAGTCCTGATCCGACGGCATCGCATCAGTTCTGGTCTCAAGATCCCATCGCGTGGCGGAGATTGCATCCTGCGATCTGCTGCGGCTGCGAAGACATCGTTCGCCCGGACTTGTGCCACAAAGAGACCTTGAATCTTCACCGTAGAAGTCATGTCGTCTTCACACCGGCCGCTTATGCGGTGCACCGAGGAACCGGTGCTGATGACGACAGATTCTCGCCTCCGGATATTTGCGCGCTTCATGGGGTTCCGGGATTGCCCGGCCTGTGGGGAGACGCTATTCGCGGCCGAGCATGCCGCGTTCGTCAGCGCGGATCGTGTCATCCTGCACTGGCGCTGTGACGCTTGCGATCATGCCTTTCAGACCCACGTCGACACGCGGCGCGCCCCGTCGGCGCGGGAAGCTGCGTAGCACTCCCTTCGGAGATGGACGCCCTCGCCGCGCATGCTTTGCGCGCAGCCGATCGGGTGACGCCTTGAGCGCGCGAGATGCCCCGCCTCGCGGCGGGGCATCTGAGAGCGGATCGATCAATCGGCGGCAGCCGTGCGAGCCTTCTGCGGGCGCGACCAGATCAGGGTGTAGCTACCGCCCTCTTCGTCGTCGAAGAGGTTCGCGTAGATCGGAGCGTTGAAGCTCGGATCGTCGAGCTTGACCGACAGGTAGTCGCGCTGTTCCGCGGAGCGCTTGGGCCAGGCGGCGCCGATCTCGGCCCGGCCAACATAGGCGCGGTGGCTCGGGGCGTTCTCGTTGGCCCGGTTGGTCTCGGGGACGAGGCGGACGTTCTTGGCCTGGAAGCTGAGCGTGACGATTTCGCCGATGAATGCGCCAGCTTCGTTCTTGGTGAAGGTGCCGATGTTCGCCATGGTAGTTCTCCTTGCTCTCTGTTTCCGAGCCGCGACCATCGCGGTCTCGATGGCGATCGACAGGCCGAAGGCGAGCGGCGCTGCATCCGTCTTCGGACCGAAGCGCAGCGGAGGATGCCAGGCGGGCAACTTTCTTGTCTTGCGCGAGGAATGGGCGAAGCCCAGGGGAAGAAAGTTGAACGACGGCATTGCAGCTAGCCGATCGAGGCGCAGCCGTCGTTCGGCCAGATCAGGCCATCGTAGAGACCCGATGACCCGCGCTCGGCGTGCCAGAGTCTTGCAAGGAGATAGAGCGAGCGAACATGCGCCTTACCACGCAACATCTGGCAATCCGGGATAGCGTCGTCGATGTCCGGGCCGTTGTGCGCCTGTCACTCCAACACGGCCGACCGAATGCGCCGCGCGCCACGATGTCGGCCAGCCATCGGCGCGCTGGCATCAATTCATCCGCGACGCGCGGCCCGTTCGAGGTTAATGCACGAACATCAGGCGACGCTCCGGGTGAGGTAAATCTCGCGACGGGCGACCGGCTGCCTCAGGTCGAGGTCAGACCGCCGCGCCGGGCGACGTCCTGATCCCCCCGCGATGTTCCACCGCCGAGCGGGGCATCGGCCAGCCGCAGCCAGGCGGTTGCACCGATGACTATCGCGCCGACGACGGCAAAGATGTTCTGCCACATCTCCGAAGGCGTCGTGAACGCGGCAAGGCCGTGCGTCGCGCAGAACCCGGCGACCGCGGCCGGTCCCGCGAACAGCACCGCAAGGACGAAACGGAGGAACGGTGCTCTGACCAGCGCGAAGGCGATCTGCCCCGCTGCGAGGGTCGCGCCGCCGGTAAGGAGAGCGAGCGTAATGGCGCCGACCGAACCCGCTCCGCTGTGATAGGCAAAGAGCCCAGCGGTGACGGCGACAAAAAACGGCAGGGCATAGACGGCAAGCGTGAACAACAGCCAGCAGAAGACGCCGAGTCCGACGAGATTGAGAACAACGCCGATTGCGATCATGGTGGTTCATCCTGTCACAAGAGTGCAAGGGTCGCGCCTTCCACCACCACCACGGCGCAAATCGAACCATAGCAAATTTGATCCGTTGTGGCAGCAGATATTCTGCGGCGCGTTTCAATGCGCCGCATCGTGTTTGAAATTCGAGGAAAAGGTCGTGACGCTTACGCGCCTCACTCCTCGGGTTTTTTGCCGAATTTCCAGACCGGGATGCCGAGCTTGCGCGCCTTATCGGCGAGGTTCTCCTGGATGCCGGTGCCGGGGAACACGAGGACGCCGATCGGCAGTACATCGAGCATCGCATCGTTGCGCTTGAACGGCGCGGCCTTGGCGTGCCTGGTCCAGTCCGGCTTGAAAGCGATCTGCGGTACCTTGCGATTGTCGGCCCATTTGGACGCGATCAGTTCGGCACCCTTCGGCGATCCGCCGTGCAGCAGCACCATGTCGGCGTGTTTGATGCGGGTCTTGTCGAGCACGTCCCAGATCAGGCGGTGATCGTTGAAATCGAGTCCGCCGCTGAAGGCAACCTTCGGTCCGGGTGGCAGCATCACCTCGGTCTCGGCCCGGCGCTTGGCGGCGAGATAGTCGCGGCTGTCGATCATGGTCGCGGTGAGCGCGCGGTGGTTGACCATCGACCCGGACCGCGGGCGCCACGCCGTGTGGGTTCGTCGTTCGTAGTGATCGGCGGCATGGTCACGAAAGAATTCCATGGCGTTGCGACGCTCGGTGAGTGTCATGCCCTCGGCGATGAGCCGTTCCAGTTCGACCGACCGCACCTCGGAGCCATCCTGTTCGCGTTGGCCGCGTCGCTGCGCCTGCTCGTTGTCGTCGAGGTGGCGTCCGATCCGCTCGGTCGCACGATGGAAGAGATTGACGGTCGACCACAAGAGCTCGTCGAGGTCGGGTTCGAGCCGGGTGTCGTCGAGGCTGACGATGAGGGCGTCGAAGATGTCGGCGACGGCGCCAGCGGCAATGCGCGGGTCTGGCAGCGGTCGGGGATCGGGTTCGTCCTGGAACGGCCGGTGGCCGTGGAGCTGGAGTTCGGTCAGCAGGTGATCGGTCGGGGATGATGCGTGCGGCGGCTCGTATCCGGTGGTGTCGTCGTCGGTCGTCATGGTGGCTTCCTTGTGGTCGGATCGGCCGCGCCCATCGCGGCCTTCGTGGCGACGAAAGCCGTCGGGCGGGCCGGACCTGCACCGCTGGAGCGAAGCGGAAGCGGCCGGAGCGCAGCGGAGGATGGTGGGGGCCGACTATTTTGCTTCGCGATGTAAAGGCGGGCCTGCCCGCCGACGGAAAATAGTCGGCCATCCGCCATTGCGGGGCCGGACCGTTTGACGGCTCGATCGCCCTCTCAGAAGGCCGGGGACGCGGACCTCTCCGACACCATCAGAAGCCCAGACCGATGACGGCGAATGATCGGAGCGCCGTTTGCCTCACCTCGTCCGGACGCCGACGTCCGGATGCAAGAATCGGCCAACGTCTTCCGGGACGATCTGCACCCGCACCGCTGCCCGTAACGCATCGACGCCGAGACGCCGCAGATCTTCGTTGAAGTCGTCGCAACGTGGCGACAGCGTGACGGCCTCGATCCCGACCGCCTGTGCGCGTGCGCTCAAGCTCTCCATCGCACCATCGCCGGCCGGATCGTCGTCGCGCACGATATAGAGACGGCGCAGCGTGGCCGGAAACAGGATGGCGGAAAGATGCGCTGCCGAGAGCGCGGCATTCATCGGCAGGGTCGGCATGACGCAGCGAAGCGAGAGCATGGTCTCAATGCCCTCACCCGCCGCCATCACGTCGTCGGCGACACCGAAGCGGACGGCGTTGCCGAGGAGATGGCCCATCGCCCGCCGCGGCGTGTCGACGGGGGCCTTATCTTGTCCCAACGGGTCGAGCCAGGTGCGATGCGCGCCGGTGATGTGGCCTGTGAGATCGGTGACGGCAGCAATCATCGCCGCCCAGGTCTCGGTCAGCGCGTCGGCATTGGGGCGATAGTAGCAGCGCGGGTGGAATCGCAATGCGCCGACATCATCGAGATGGGTGATCCCGCGATGGCGCAAGTAGAACTCGACGAGCGTGCCGGCGATCGGCTTCGACATCGCAATCAGCCGGCGGGCTGATTCCGGCGAGCCCATCGGCGCTGGCGATAAGCGCCCAGGAATTCCGGGCCTCGGCTCGGGCCGTGGTAAACTCAGGAAACGTCGTGCTTCGTCGGCCACATCGTGGAAATCGACCAAGCCGCAGGTCTCGCGGATGACATCGAGCAGATCGCCGTGTTGGCCGGTCGCCGCGTCGGTCCATTTTCCGGGACGGCGGTTGCCGGACGGGTCGCCGGTCAGCCGCACAAACATCGAGCGGCCCTGCGTATTCTTGGCGTCGCCGACCTGCCAGTAGTTTCCGACCCGGCACCCGTTCGAGAGATAGTGTCGGCACACCGTCTCGGCCTCGCGCGCGAGACGATGCGCCAGTTCTGAGGCGTCGTGCGCCATGTCACGCTGCCGCCCGATCAGCGACGCGGGCGATGGGATAGCGCTCCACAATCTTGGCCAAGATCGCCGGCCCAGTCGCATCGATCGGCACGAAAAAGCGCAACTTCCAGGAGATGATTTCGCTGAACAGGCCATAGGCGCGCAGCCGATCGCGCATCGTATCGCTAAAGCCGGACAGCTCGATCCGGTTGGCGCCCATCACGCGGGCACGGCGAAGCTGGAGGCCCTCGGCGAGATCGAGAACGGTCTTGCCATCCATCAGCGTAGTAAAGGCTGCGTTCGGCGATAGAGTTGTAGTCCCCGCCTCCAAAGCAGTGGCGACCCAGGCCGGCGAAACCTTGCGGCCGATGATGCGTTCTCCGGTGTCGGTCTGGAGCCGATAGACCCGCGTCGACTCGTTGGGCAGCCGCTTCCAGATCGGCAGCAACAGGCCCGCCACGATATGGATCTCGCTGTCGGTGAAGTCAGGCACGTCCGCCACCTCGGCGTTCCATGCTGTGGCGAAGGCGTCGCGGCCGGCTTCGCGCCAATGCGTCTGCGCCATCGCCGCCAAAGCCATGGCGACGTTCTCCATCGGACGGATCAGCCGCACCCGGCGTTCGACCTCGCTGTCATCGAGCATCACGCTGCGCGCCGGCACCTGCACCGCGGCACGGCCTGACTGGGTGTTGACCAGCAGCACCGCGCGCGGATCGGATAGCCGTTCCAGTGCCTCATCTGATGTGACCGGCCGGTTGCGATCACGCTGGGTAACGGTCAGGAGGCGGGTTTGGGCGGACGTGCCGGGATGGGTGTAGATCGTCTCGCGCGCGGAGACGGTGAAGCTCTCGGCCCGCAGGGTCTCCAGCCCGACATCGTAGGTGCCAGAGGTGATGGCGCCTTCGATCCGCGCGGTTAGCAACTGCTCGAACGCGGTGAACAGGATGTTCTGCAGGTCGATGGTCAGCGCCAGCAGGCGATTGAGAAAGGTGGTGATCGGCGGCAGATCGTCCTTGATGCCGCCCGAGTCCGTCAGCTTCAGCCCCGTCGCATCCTCGAACGCCTCAAGCGAGCAATCCGTGACCTTACCGGTGACGAGCAACAGGTAGAGCTGGCGAAGGGCATCGCGCGCATAATGGCTTTCCAGATTGTCCTCGGCGCGGAACAGGCCCTGCCCGCCGGTCTGGCGCTGGCCCTTGGTGATGGCGCCCAGCGTGTCGAGACGCCGCGCGATGGTCGAGAGGAACCGCTTCTCGGCCTTCACGTTGGTCGCGATCGGCCGAAACAGCGGCGGCTGCGCCTGGTTGGTGCGGTTGGTGCGGCCCAGTCCCTGAATGGCGGCGTCGGCCTTCCATCCGGCCTCCAGGAGATAATGTACGCGCAGGCGCCGGTTCCTCGCCGAAAGTTCGGCGTGATAGCTGCGTCCGGTGCCGCCGGCGTCCGAGAACACCAGGATACGCTTGACGTCATCCATGAACGCCTGAGTCTCGCCGAGATTGGCGGAACCAGCGCGGTTCTCGACCACGAGTCGATCGACGTAGTCTGCCCCGGTCTTGCGGACAATACGCCGGGAACGGCCTGTGACTTCCGCCACCATATCCGTACCGAAACGCTGAACGATCTGGTCGAGCGCGCCGTGGACTGGCGATAGCGATGCCAGTTTCTCGATCAGCCGGTCGCGGCGGGCGACGGCGTCGCGGCATTGCACCGGCTGGCCGTCCCGGAACACCGACCGCGACGACAGATCGCCCTCGCTGGTGGTGAACGGCTCATAGAGTTGGGTCGGGAAGGAGTGCGCGAGATAATCCAGCACGTATTCGCGCGGCGTGATGTCGACCTGGACGTCGCCCCACTCCTCGGTCGGGATCTCGGCCAGGCGGCGCTCCAGCAGCGCCTCGCCGGTCGAGACGATCTGGATGACGGCGGCATGGCCAGCTTTGAGATCACGCTCCACCGAAGCAATCAGCGACGGCGTCTTCATCGCGGTGATCAGATGATTGAAGAAGCGTTGTTTCGCCGACTCAAACGCCGACCGCGCGGCCGACTTGGCCTGTGCGTTGAGTGTGCCGGTCGTACCAGTAATGTTCGCGGCCTTCATGGCGGCGTCGAGATTGTTATGGATGACGCTGAAGGCGCCGGCATAGGCGTCGTAGATGCGGATCTGCTCGTCGGTGAGTTTATGCTCGACCAGTTCGTATTCGACGCCGTCGTAGGAGAGTGAGCGGGCCGCATAGAGACCGACCGCCTTGAGATCGCGCGCGAGCACTTCCATCGCGGCGACGCCGCCGGCCTCGATCGCCTCGACGAACTCACCGCGCGTCGCAAATGGAAAGTCCTCGCCGCCCCACAATCCGAGACGTTGGGCGTAAGCGAGATTGTGCACCGTGGTGGCGCCGGTGGCCGAAACGTAGACCACGCGCGCGTTCGGCAGCGCATGTTGCAGGCGAAGTCCGGCCCGACCTTGCTGCGAAGCGGCCACGTCGCCACGTTCACCCTTCCCGCCCGCGGCATTCTGCATCGCGTGAGACTCGTCGAAAATAATCACGCCGTCGAAATCGGCGCCCAACCATTCCACGATCTGTTTGACCCGCGATACCTTCTCGTCCCGCGCGTCGGACCGTAGCGTGGCATAGGTTGTAAAAAGGATGCCTTGCTCGAGCCGGACCGGCGTGCCCTGCCGGAAGCGCGACAGCGGCGTGATCAGCAGGCGCTCCATGCCGAGTGCTGACCAGTCGCGCTGGGCGTCCTCGATCAGCTTGTCGGATTTGGAGATCCAGACCGCGCGGCGGCGGCCCTTCAACCAGTTGTCGAGCAGGATACCGGCAGCTTGTCGGCCCTTGCCTGCCCCCGTGCCGTCGCCGAGGAACCAGCCGCAGCGAAAGCGCACGGCGTGTTTGGCGTCATCCGATGCCGCGGAGACGACATCGAAGGTCTCATCGACCGTCCATGATCCAGCGAGGAAGCGGGAATGCGCTTCTCCGGCGTAGATGGCGGATTCGAGTTGGGCGTCCGACAGCAATCCATCCGACACGGTGTTGGCGAGAACATGCGGCCGATAGCTCGGTTGCGGCGGCGCGACCGAGGCCATCGCCGCCGATTGCACGAGTTTGGTCGGATGCGCGCACGCGCCGGGAATCCGGATCGACTGCAATCCGTATTCTTCATACAGCGCATCGCTGATGCCGCCGCCCTCAACCGGTTTCCAATCGATGACCTCATAAGCAAGCACGATCGCATCGGGTTCGGGAGCCGTCGCCGGAGTAGAGGAAGCGCGCGAGACGACAGGACGCGATGCGCCGGTTGCCACCGATCGAACGATGATCGGGCTGGCCAGCGGGGCCGTGATCGGCAGCCGCGGCGGCACGCGTTCGGCGATCCAGCCCAGCAACGTGGCAACGTCAGGCGCGAGACCGGGCGAAGCTGGAAACGCGGTCGGATCGTCGGCCGCGCGCCTGTCGATCACGGTGAGACGCGTATCCATGGTCGTGCCGTGCCTGGCATAGACCGCCCCGTCGATCGCGGCCGAGAACACGATCCTCCCCCGCTCCTGCAAGCCGACGAACGCGTCGCGCCACACCGGACTATCCGGTCCGCAGTTCGCTCCAGTGATCGTGACCAGACGACCGCCATCGGCGAGCCGCGCCAGCGCCGACGAGATATGACGCAATGCCGCGTCGGCCATACGGCGATCGGCATGTGCGACCGCCGAGAATGGTGGGTTCATCAGCACGACGCTCGGCGTGACGCCGGCGTCGAGATGATCGTCGATATGCGCCGCGTCGAAGCGGGTGACGGGAATGCCGGGAAAGAGAAGTGAGAGAAGCGAGGCACGGGCATCCGCGAGTTCGTTGAGCGCGAGCGACGCGCCTGACAATTCCGCGAGAATGGCGAGCAAGCCTGTACCAGCCGACGGTTCGAGGACGATGTCGGAGGGCGTGATCGCGGCCGCGACCGAGGCTGCAAGACCAAGCGGGAGCGGAGTCGAGAACTGCTGAAACACTTCGCTCTCTTCGGAGCGTCGGGTGTGGGTGGGAAGAAGGCCCGCAACCTTCGCCAGCATCGGCAACATGGCGGGCGGCGATGCGGCACGCGCACGCATCGCTGGACTGAATTTGCCGACGAACAAGATTGTCGCCGCCTCGCAGGCGTCGTAAGCGGTCTTCCAGTCCCAAGCCCCCTCAGCATCGGAACCGGCGAAGGCGGATTCCATCGCCGCGCGCAGGCTGGCGGCGTCGACACGACGGCCACGTTCGAGGTGTGGAAGGATCAGTCGCGCGGCCGCAACGATCCGAGCGGCGGGATTGGCATTGTCAAGCATATCGGTCTCCTGAAATGGAAAAGCCCGGCGTGTCCCTGTCGCTGCAGGGGCCGGGCATGTGATGGGATGCGGTGAGATGGAGAGATGCGGAGCGGCTTGCGCCGCCCCGCGTGCGTCAATTATTCAGCCGCGACGACGTGCGGCTGATCTTCATCGGAGTCGGTCTGGACCTCGTCGTCACCGGTGAGATACGCGGGCAACGATTCCGCTTCACCGGCCGCTGCAACGGTGACAACTTCGGCTTCGGCGAGACGCAGCGGCTCCGGCAGCCAGCCGGTGCCCTCCAGCAGGCGCTCGGCTTCGCGCGCCATGTCGCCCTTCTTGAGATGGTCGATGAGCTGCACGGAAGGCTCGCCCTTGGCCTCGCGCACCGCTTCGAGAATGCGGGGCTTGGTGACGCGGCCGAGGTAGTTGTCCACGCCGGTCTTCCAGCCCGCCGCCGCCATGTCGAGACCGACGGCGCGCGCCAGGACGTCGGCCTGGTCGAGCCTGCGACGAACGCCATGCGCGGAGACGCGGCCTTCATTGTAGCGATTGGCCGGCTCGTAGAGGGCGTTGACACTGAGCGAGGCGCAATGCGCGAGCAACGACGCTTGTTCGGTTGCGTCGAATGCCAGCAGCGCATCCCAGAGTCTGCCGTCCTCCTTCGGCAAACGCGCCTTCCATCCATCGTGGCGCGCGTCGATGGCCTTGGCCGAGGCGCTATCGTTCAACCCCGGTGCCTGGGCGGGAAGCGTCGGGGCGCGAACCGCGATCTCCAGGCACCCGCTGGACGACGCGAAGCGATAGAACGTCGCCAGCACGAAGTTGTGCAGCACCGCCACAAAAGCCACCGACGGATGGGATGCCAAAGCATCGCGCAATGCCAACGTCCGATATGCGGTCAGCTCGGTGATGAGCCGATCCGGCAGCGGCTTGATCGCGTCGTCCTCGTCATCCTCCGGTTCGGCCGGCGCGCCGCCGACCGTGATGACGGCGCGTTGGACCGCAACCTTGGCCTCGTGACGGTCAGCATTTTCACTGCCAACGTCGGATTCCGGCTCGGCGCTGACGGGTGCTTCATCCTCCGGTCGGACATAACCGCGATCGACTGAAAGTGCGCCTTCGTCATCGATGCTGACGAAGACGCCGGCGCGTGCGATATCGGCCGGATCGTAGGTCATCGGCCGGGCATCGAAGGCGGACAGCGCCGCCTCGATCTCTCCGAGGCGTTGATCGATCTCGTCCGGCAGTTCGTCGGCCTCGGCGTAGTCAGCCTCGAACTTGTCGTATTCGGCTTTCAGCGCATCGATCGACGCACGCTCGTCGTCGGCCAGATCGGCCGGTACACCGTCGAGCTCGCGCAGGGCGTCGGTATGGCCATAGGGGAAATTGACCGCCACCGCGATCCACTTCCAGCCTTCGGCCCCAATGATTTCAGCCTGCGCCGTCAGCTTCTCGGTGACGAGGCGATCAAGCAACGGGACGCCCTGCAGCCAACCACCGTCATCGTGTTCGAACAGGTCGCGCATGACGGCCCCACCGGCCTGTTCATAGACGTCGAGCCCGACGAACTGGGCGCGACGGTCGGAAGCGCGGACGGTGTTCTCCGTCAGCAACCGTCTGATCTGGTACGGCTCGTCCAGTTGGGAGCGGCTGACGTTCTCCCAGACCTGCTCCTGCCGCGCCTGGTCTGCGGTGACGGAGAAGGCCATGAGCTGCTCGAGCGTCATGCCGTCCTCGGCATAGACCTCGTGCAGCTTCGGTGACACCGATGCCAAGCGCAGCCGCTGCTTGACGATCGCCGACGACACGAAGTGCCGGGCGGCGATGTCGTCCTCGCTCATGCCGCCGTCACGCAGCAGCTTGAACGTGCGGAACTGGTCGAGCGGATGCAGACCGACCCGCTCATCGTTCTCAGCCAGGGAATCGTCCTCGGCGAGGCCGTCGTCGCGGATCACGCAAGGCACAAGCTGCGTCTTCGTCATGCGCTTCTGTTTCACCAGCAGCTCAAGAGCGCGATAGCGCCGGCCGCCGGCCGGCACCTCGAACATGCCGGTCTCCTTGCCGTCTTCGTCGAGGACAGCCCGGACGCTCAGGCTTTGCAACAACGTGCGAAGTGCGATGCTCTCCGCCAATTGCTCGATCGAGACGCCGGCTTTCACGCGCCGGACGTTGGACTGACTCAACACCAGCTTGTTGAAGGGAATGTCACGCGAGGGACTGAGTTTGATTTTCTGAACGGCGGTTGCCATGTCGGATACTCCACGACGAGCGGCCGAAAGACTCTCTCTCGACCTCCAACCCGTCGCGGACACCCCGGCCCTCCTCTCGCTCTCGCGCACGCCGCGGCGACGAACGTCCGAGACCGCCGCGGATAGTTCACGCGGCCTCCGCGTTGCCCGCGGCCGTGGCGTCGATCACTTGCGGCAGGAAGCCGAGCAGGAAATCGGACGCCTTCGATGCGGCGCTTGCCGCGCGGACCACGGCGCGGTCGTCCTCGCGCAGCATCTCCAGCCAGGAGCCGATATAATCGGCGTGGCGCACGGTCGGCACGATGCCGAGCGAGGCGCAGACGAAGGCGCCGGCCATTTCGGCGACGAGCTCTTCCCGGGCGTAGGATTTCGAGCCGAACGATCCGGAATGATCGCGCTTGAGCCGGGAGGGCGCGCCGGTCCAATGGCCGAGTTCATGGAAGGCGGTGCGATGCCAGTTGATCGGCTCGAAATAAGCGCCCGGCGGCGGCACCTGCACGAAGTCGCTGGTCACATTATAATAAGCGCGTGCGCCGCCAATGCGGAAATCCGCACCTGTCGCGGCGATCAAGGCCTCGGCATGCGGCTCGATCTGGCCCGGCGGTGGCGGAACGATCGACGCGGCGATCTCTTCGGGCAAGCCGTCGCACTGGTCGGCGTTGAAGACGGTGAAGCGTTTGAGGAACGGGATCGCGCCCGGCTCCTCTCCAGTTTCTGCAGCACGGCGGCGCTCGTCTTCCGGCGTGAAGCGATCGGCATAGACGACGGTGGTGCCGCGCTCGCCCTTCCGGACATGACCGCCAAGCCCAAGCGCCTGGCGGAAGGTCAACCAGCTTTGGCCCGAGAACCCGCGCTCGATGACGGCGCCCCACAGGATCAGCACGTTGATTCCGGAATACCGGCGCTGTGTCGTGGCGTTGCGCGGCATCGCTAGCGGCGCCTTGACCGCCGCCGTGCCCCACGGTTGGACCCACGGGACACGCCCGGCTTCGAGCTCGGCGATGATCTTGTCGGTGATTTCGGTGTAAAGGCTCGCCCGGTCCTGGCCGGTGCGCGCATGCGAGATCTGTCTGGACATCGCGGTTCTCCGCGACGGGCGCCGGAAGCCTCTCTCCCGACCTTCAACCCGTCGCGGCAAACCCGGTCCGCACTCTCCCTCTCAATCGCGACGGGTCCGCGCGCGACGCGGAAGGACGCGCCCGCGGCGCGCGCCACACCGCTTGCGTCAGGGATGGACGCCCGCAGGGTGAAGACCCGCAGCTCGCGGGGCTTCAGCGTAGCCGACAGCCCGGCCCGCAGGGTGACGCCCAACCGGCTTCAGATGGGATCGTTGGGGCTGATAAACCGCCAAATTTCTCAATTCGCTCCGCCTAACGGATAGGACGGTTGCTGCCCTACCGTGATACATCATCGTCTGGCGGAGGGCGTGCAGCGCGGCTCGCCACCGAGTCCGAGAATCTCATTTCCGAGGCCTTCAGTCCGTCCGGCCGCCGCTGGTCGCACGGCATTGAGGCGACATGGGCCTGACGATGACAACGTTGGATCAATTCACACTGACAACCGTCCCGCTCGAACAGTATTTCGACAATACCCCGCTCGGCCAGGGCACGGGCTTCATGTGGAAAATCCGGGATCAATACTACCTGGTGACCAACTGGCACGTGCTCTCGATGTGCGATTTCTTCACTCGGGCCAATTTGAGAAAGGATGCGGGCCGACCGAACATCCTGCGCACCCTCTTCAACGCGCGGACCGGATCATTCGACAAGCAGCGCTGGGACATCAAGATCAGAGACGATGACGACAAGCCACTCTGGCTGGTGCATCCGGGCCGACGCGCCGACATCGCGGTCTTGCCCATCCCCTTCAAGCCGGAAGAGCTGATTATCGGGCTGTACCCGCTCAACATCCTGGCGAATGCGGCGCTTCGTATCGAGATCGGGATGGAGGTCTTTATCCTCGGCTACCCCTTTAAGATCGAACCGCCTGCGTATCCCGTCTGGAAGCGCGGAAGTATCGCGTCGGAGCCACAACTCGCTCGCATGACGACAGACTATATGCTGGTCGACACGGCCTCCCGGCCCGGCATGTCTGGGGCTCCAGTCATCCGGCGGAGCTGGACAAATCACATGGTCGATCCGGGCGTCGTCGCACTCGTCGACACGCCGCTCAACAAGTTCATTGGCGTGTATTCCGGTCGCATGCCGACCAATCATCCGCATGAAGCACAGATCGGTCTCGTATGGGACGGTTCGTTGATCGACGAAATCATCGCCGGCAACATCAGGGATGAATAGCGGGGTCAATCACGCCGTGAAGCTCATGATCGCGGAGGGCCTGGTGGAATTTAACGATCCCGAGCCGCTGAACACGCGAGGCTGCCATCGATGCTGAGATTCAACAACCAATGGCGGTTTGACAGTCCCGGGCCGATCGAACCGGGCGTCGTCGGCGACTTTCTCGACCTGATCAACCGCATCAGCGGCCAAGGGTCGCGAAAAGCCATCCTCGAGCACTTCAAATCGGCTTTCGCCGCCGCGGCCGGGCTGCCCTATCATTCAAGCAGCGACGCGAGTTGGGCGGCGAGCGATCTCGATCGGGCGATGGACCAGGCCGCCGCGAACGCACCATTGTTCATCGACGCCTTTTACGCTGCATGCGAGCAATTGCAGCAGCGCGCCCCCGAAATGGCGCTTCCCGACGCCGCTCGCATCAACCGCATCCTTACCGACCGCGGCGCGGGCTATCAGATCGACCCGCCGAACCTGGTTGCGACGCGGACGCACATCCCAATCGCGGTTCCGGAGCAGGCCCCTTCCCTTGATGCTCAGGCCCGCGTTCTGATCGATACCGCACTCGACGCGTCGGAAAGAGCCCTCGCGGAGGGAAAGGGCCGGCAGGCCGTGCAGGAAGTGCTGTGGCTTATCGAGACGGTCTCGACCGCTTTCCGAAGCGAGGACATTCTTGATGGCTCCATCCAAGGGCGATATTTCAACAAGATCATCGGCGAGCTGAAATCACGCGGACGCGGTGGCCATCAGGATCAGATCCTGCAATGGATGATGACGCTGCATGGCTATCTGTCCTCGCCGACCGGCGGCGGGGTTCGCCACGGCGTCGATCTGCGCGACGGTCTCGCATTGCACATCAACGAAGCCCGCCTCTACTGCAACCTGATCCGAAGTTACATCACTTTTCTCATCGGAGAGCACGAACGCCTGAGCGGGCGTACGTCGTGATGGTGAATACCGAAAAGCTCTCGCACGGTGATATCTGACTCATGCAAGCGTATAGCGACCACGAACTCATCGCGAAAATCTCCGCGCTGCACGCCGCGATCGAGCACTGGGCGCGGGCCAAAGATCTCTGGTTTGATTGCGGCTTCCAGACCTACGAAGAACACAGCGATGGCGAGCCGGGCTCTCCCGCCATCGTGTCATTGCTTTGTTTCGATGGCCCGCTGCATTCGCTGTTCAACGGCTTCTCCGACGATGACGGATCGTACGACGAGTTTCATGCACTCGTTCACAGCCTGGGTTTTGAATGCGAAAATCAGGACGGAAGCACCGTCGCGTTCTTTGCGACTGACCCGCACCTCTCGTCTGCATTCGATTCATATTTTCATTGGCGGTGGGTCTGCTCGCTTATCCAACCCGACTGCGATGACGTCTACGAGGAAATGTACGCGCACTTCGCCCAGCGTCCGGACGATCTTCACCGTCTCGACTGGCGGGAGTTTGAAATTCTGCTGCATCGTATCTTCCAAAATCAGGGCTTTCACTCGGAGCTGGGACCGGGCCGAGGGGATGGCGGCATCGACATTCGGCTATTGCAACGCGATCCAATCGGCGATCTGCTCACTTTGGTCCAGGCAAAGAAATACGCCCCGCATCGAAAAATCCAACTGGACGCAGTCGCGGCGTTGCATGGTATTGCGGCGGTCGAGGGCGCCCAAAAAACTCTTTTCGTGACGACATCTGCCTATGAGCCGGTGGCAAAGCGGTTCGCCGCAAGAACATCCGGCGCAATGGCGTTAGCCGCATCACACGACGTGGCCACGTGGTGCGACGCCGCATCGGCCGGAATCATCGCCGACAAATCTATTTTGGTGTCAAAATCTCACGTCAGCCGCGTCGTCGCGGACGTATCCCGAGTTCCAGACCATCGCGTCGTTCACGCGACCTACGGCTACAACACGACGTTGAACAGTTTCGCGCTTGTCATTAAGGAAACAAAGCACGCTGCCCTTTTGATGGCGCTGCCGAACCAGATTGTATCCCACGACGGCTACGGGCAGGCTGGCTATGAAGTGCCAGTGTTCGACGACAGCGCGCTGGCGATGCAAAATGCCGACACCGTCTGGCGTACGAAGCGCAATGTTGACGACGGGAGGGTGTCCTATTGGGATGGATCGAAGGGATATAGACGCTGGAATGGACGGCCGGCGTCTTTCAACCGCGCTGATTGATCGTCGAGAGCGCGAGCTCCTAGCCTTCAAGACTTTGCCGGTTTCTTGGTGCTCGTGGGATAGCCGAAAGCGAGAAAGAAATGAGCCACGCGAATGGTACCATGGCTCGGCGCCAGATCGGGGTCGCGTTCGTGCTCCGTGTCGAAGTCTGCAGTTGAAAATAATACTGATGGACGCTCAAAGGAACTGCCCGCTGCGGTCGGCCGGATCTTCAGCTCCGCAATAAGGCTCGCATCGGCCAACGCGTCGCGCAACGGCGGGACCACCTCGTCCTCTGCATCGATCAGGATACCGACCATCGCCGCGACGGCTTGCCGACGGCTGTAGATGCCGGTGACAAAACGACCTAGCCCCTTCTCGCGAAGGTAATGGGTGCGGTGGCTCTTTTGCCGGCCAACTTTCTTGAATTCGAATACCAGTTCGATGCGACGGGCATCGTCATTCCATCCGTAGACGATGTCGGTGCGGCGTTCCTGGGTGAGCTTCGCTGTTTCCAGATCGATGTTGTGAAGCACGCCCTCGGCGGCCCACATTCCGAGCAAGCCGCGCTCCCGAGCCGTTACGTTTTCGACATAGGCCTTGAGCGCCTTGGTGAGGTTCGGCTCTTTCATTCCCGGATGGAAGTGCGCTCGTGGCTGTTCGGCAAGTACTCGCCAGCTCTCCCGCAAAGCATCGACCGCTTCGGTCGCCGGGCGGATCGGGAAGGCGGAAAGCCAATCTTGTCCGGTTATCACGCGACCTCCGGACGGATCGCGGGCGACAGCCGGCTCTGAACGGATCGCACGATGTGCTCGGCATCGCGAAGCGCTTGCCGTACGGTCCAACTGCGTCGAGACAACGGGCGCACCAGATAGAGCGACCCGTCGATCCAAACATGGGCATCGGGGACAAGTTGAAGCGCATCGCCCGATGAAATCGCCATCAGCCCCGCTGCGCGAAGTTGAGCGAGCGTCGTGATGACCAGATCGTCATTAAGCTGAGCGCTGGAAGTGGCCGGCGCAGTTGTCTCTTTGGCGTAGCTCACCCGAACGATTCCCGACGGGCCTTGGCGAGCCGGATCACTGGCGACAACGGCGACATGAAACCGTCCGCCGCCACCGGTCCGTTCGCGCCAAGTGGTCAAGGAGGCAGCCAGCGCGTCGCCGTATGTCCGAAAATCCTCCAGATGGGCGGTGGCCTGAGCCGGCGTGTCGAGGCTTTTGAAACTTCGCGGCCGGATCGAAGGCATCAGGATGTCGACGGTTTCGCGAACCAGCGCCTGTTCGCTCTCGTTCAGGCCAAAATACTTGAAGATGGCCTTGTCGAGTGCATTCTGGATTTCGCCGTAGCGACGGCGTTGATCGAGTTCCGGCAGGCCGGAGAGCTCTTGCATATAGCTGCCGACCCTCGCGAGTGCCGCTTTAGCCGCCTTCGGATCGGGCGCCGCGTCGACGTCAAAGAAGGGGAAGGTTTCGACATCGGACAGATGGACGCCATTACGTTCGCAGAGCATCTTCCAGCCGCGCATCATGAGGAAGTAACGGGCGAGCTTGGATCGCAAATAGACCGCGGCGAACTGGAGTAGCGCTGCATCCTGGCTCGATCCGGAAATGACGCCGATGCTATGCGTGAAGGTGGCTGGGCCGTCGTAATAGACCGCGCGGACCGTATGTTCGAGCTTCGAGAACCCGTCCGGGAAAAGCACGCGGGGACCGTCGAAGACGGCCATCACCTCATCGTTAAGACCGACGACCGTCGCCTGCGCCCTCGGCCATGGCTTCAAGAGATCGGGATGCAACACGGGCGAACCCGCACTGAGCGCAGGCACAGGCACGAACCGCATCTTGCGCAACCGACCAGCGCTGACGGCGGTGCGACTCTTGTCATGGAGATGAATGCCCTTGCGATTGACCCATCGCCGGAATGGTTGTGGCCCCTTCCAGAAATCGCTGAACGTTCCGCGCGCCGTCAGGCGCGTCCACAGAGTCATATCGTTGGCGTCGCCCCACATCAGCGTGACGAGAAGCTGCGGGTCCTGGGCGACTGAGCGGGTTTGCAAAACGTGTCGATCGGCCGACTGCATGGTGAGCCGACCGAAGGCCAGGCTCATGTCCGCCTTCGGGACGCAGTAATCGAAAGTCTCGCCAAATGGAATTTGCGCCTCGACGGCGCGGCGTTGCCCGAGGAATACATGGCAGGTGTTCTCGGCGGTCGGAAACAGCAGTCCCTGAAGATCACCGAAGTTGATGAGACGCGCAGGCCGGAACAGGCTGAACAGGCGCGCGACGAAGGATGCGCTGGACGGTCCTAAGAACTGTCCAATCGGCAGGATGAGGCAGACGCGCCCTTGCTCGGCAAGGAAGTCGCTCGCTCTCAGCGCGTATGCGCCGGCGATCTGGCGTCGAACGAATGGGGCGCCAGCGCGCTCCGCCCAAACGTCGGCCGACGTGACGTCTTCGCCTTCGGGCTCCGACCATGGCGGATTGGAGATAATGAGGGTGAAGCGCTTGTCAGCAAACCCGTGCTTGGGTCCGAAGAAGTCGGCCGTCGGGCCGTGGCGCAGATTGCTGCCGTCCAGCGGTGGCAGCTTCTCGTTTTCGCGCTCCTGCGCCTCCATAATATCGGCGGGGTTGAGGCCTTCCAGCAACGACAGATAGAGGCTGAAGGCCGTGACGCGGCAAGCCATCAGGTTGATGTCGGCGCCGAATATGCGTTTGACCAGAAGCTCTCGACGCTGTTTGAAACTGAGTTGGCGGCCGTCGCGCGCCTCCGATAGCGCGATGAGACGGCGGTAGGCCGTGGTAAGCAGAATTCCAGATCCGCAAGCGCCGTCGAAGATCGTCTCGGAAAGAGGATCGGCCGAGGTGACGAACGCTTGATCAACCGCCAGCATCGCGAGGTGACGCGGCGTGTAGTAAGCGCCGTCTTTTGCCTTCTGGTCGGGAGATAGGAAAGATTCGTAGAGGCCGGATAGCAGCTCAACCGGGATATAGCTGAAATCGTAATTCCAGAAATCGCCCTGCCCGGTGGTCATGTCGGTCCGGCGCAGGAATTGATCGAGCAGCGCGAACCCCTCTGTGTTCAACGCCGCCCAAGGATCGTGCCGATCGCCCCCTAAGAAATCGCCGTTGAAATCCTGACGAAGCGCGTCGATGAGGCTGCGAACACCACTGCGGTTGGCTTGACCGACGAGCGCATGGAGTTGATCGACCTCACGTCTCTGACGATAGGTCGCACCGACAATGTCGCGATGTTCGAGATATGAGATGAAGAGCACCTGCCCCATCAGCAACTCGGCGTGGCGCCGCCGCAGCGATGCATCGATGGCTGCCCGGAATCCGACCTTCGACATCTTGAGTACGGTGCTCGAGAGATTGGCGAGCAACTTGCGATCGACACGCGCCTTGATGTCGAACCATTTGGGTGCGCGGCGGGAGAGATTGGCGGAAGCGATGTCGAACGCCGAGAACGGCCCATCGGGACGCGCTTCGCCGAGCGTCAGCCTTTCCTCCGCGTTGCGGAGCTTTCGGGCCGGCACGGCAACTGCCGTCTCGCCCTTGATCTCGATCACCACCGTGGCGAGATTCTGGTTCCATATCCGCTTGCGGATCTCGTCCAAAGCGGCGGCGGTGAGTGGCTCGTCCGTATCGCCTACAAAGACCACCGTCGGGACGCCCTCAACCTCAAAGACGGCCTGGGCGCGAATCACCCCGTCCGGCTTGAGAAGGGACTTGATCTCCAGTGCATAGGGGTGAACTTCCGGAACGTCCTCACCTCGGCGATGCAGCACGGCGGGCTCGGCGGCATAGCCGAGCCTTTCAAGCCAGTTCTGCAGGGCCGAAATTGTCACGCTGGTCCCTTCCGGCATTCATGCCCCGAAAATGAGAACATATCATGAACATAGCTGCCGGTGAAGCGGTCTGCAGGCGAGCAACCTGGGTTGTCCCGGTCAATGGCGCGCCTCATGCCGAACGCCTCCGTGCCGGAACGGTCAGCTTGCTCGGGGCTCGCCGCCGCACTTGTTTGACTGGCGGGCCAGCGACGGCCTGGACCGGGAACAGATCGAATTGGCCGGGAACGGCAGCCGGACTTGGCAATGCGAATCCCGCCGACAACACATCAAGATGAGCGTTCAGGCGAAGGAGCAGCACGTCGCCGGCCGGAAGTTGACCGGCGGCGTCCTCTACAAATGTCCATCGATCGCCGTCGAGGAGGGCCACGTTCTGTCCCCAGAGGGCGATGAACGACTTGGTGCGCAGCTCCCGTCGCAGGCTGTTGAAAAGGCTCTTATGAGCCTGGAGTTCGATATGAAATTGCTCCCGCAGGGTCACTGCGAGCCTTAGAATAAGGATGGTCTGCCACGTATACTTGGCCGGAGACCCCTTCCGTCTGGGTTTCACGTCGGCTGGAATCAAGGCGCGGCGGCTCGTCCATTCCCGAAGCCTTTCCGTGGAAAGACCGGTGAGCTGGCAGGCGTGAGGCGTTGTGACGTAGCGCAAGATCGCTCCCTCAGATCGGGTAACGTACCCGATCTTGTTTTAAGAAATGGCTATCAGACCCTTCCCTGTGAGTCGATCAAGGGCTCGTGGAGCAGTTTGGCGGTACGCTACCGAAAATCCCGCGTCTTCACCCTGATCTGATCGAGGTGACGATAAGAATCTTCGATGTCGCGCGGTTTCGGTCCTTTGGGCAAGCTGCGGGGATCGAGGCTGGGGGCGCCGTGATGGAATTCATCGCCCCGACCGTGCGGCACCGGAAACGCCGTATCGCGATCGCCGACGCTGGCCAGTTCCGGCGACAGGTCGGTGAGCTGCCGGGCGACGAGATGCACCACCTCGCCTTCGCGCTGAATCCGGCCCTGCACACCGATCATGCTTGCACCGAGGATGACACGGCGCTGCCGTTCGAACACCCGCGGCCAGACCACGAGGTTGGCAATGCCGGTTTCGTCTTCGATGGTGACGAACAGCACGCCCTTGGCCGATCCCGGCATCTGCCGCACCAGCACGAGACCGGCAGTTTCGAGCCACCGGCCATCGCGCGCCGCCATGGCTTCCGAACATGTGACGATGCGCCGGCGCCGCAGATCGTCGCGGAGGAACGATAGCGGGTGGCCCCGCAGGGTCAGTCCGACATGGCCGTAATCCTCGACTACCTCGCCGCCCGCCGTCATCGGCCGCAGCGCCACGGGCGGCTCGATGATTTCGGGGACTATCGCCATCGCGCGGGCGGCAGCAGCCGCAAACAACGGCAGCGGTTCGTCACGCAGCGCCTTGATCGCCCACAGCGCCTCGCGGCGGGCGAGATGCAAACAGGATCGGAATCCATCGGCGTCAGCGATCTCGACCAGCGAGGCCGCCGGCACGCGGGCGCGCTGCCACAGGTCATCGACCGAGGCGAACGGCCGGTCGGCGCGCACGGCGATGATCGACGCCGCATCGGCATTGGCGAGACCCTTGACCATGCGCAGGCCGAGCCGGACCGCGAAGCGATCCTCATCATCGGCC
The DNA here is from genome assembly GCA_020544565.1 of Bradyrhizobiaceae bacterium. GTDB lineage: Bacteria > Pseudomonadota > Alphaproteobacteria > Rhizobiales > Xanthobacteraceae > Afipia. The sequence goes on along the minus strand of CP078014.1, from coordinate 747,392 downwards.
GGCTCCAGCGTGCAGTCCCAGCGCGAGGCGTTGATGCAGACCGGCCGGACCTCGACGCCGTGATCGCGCGCATCGCGCACGATCTGCGCCGGCGCGTAGAATCCCATCGGCTGTGCGTTCAGGAGCGCGGCGCAGAACACATCGGGGTGATGGCATTTCAGCCAGGACGAGGCGTAGGCGATCAGCGCGAAAGAAGCCGCGTGTGATTCCGGAAAGCCATAACTGCCGAAGCCCTCCAGTTGCCGAAACGTCTGCTCGGCGAATTCCCGGGTGTAACCATTGGCCACCATGCCGCCGATCAGCTTCTCGCCGAACTTGGAGACGCCGCCGGTGTGCTTGAAGGTCGCCATAGCGCGGCGCAACTGATCGGCCTCGCCTGGCGTAAAACCAGCGCATTCGATTGCGACCCGCATCGCCTGTTCCTGGAACAGCGGCACGCCGAGCGTCTTGCCCAGCACCTTTTCCAACTCCGGCTTGGGATAGACCACCGCCTCCTTGCCTTCCCGGCGTCTTAAGTACGGATGCACCATGTCGCCCTGGATCGGGCCGGGACGGACGATCGCTACTTCGATGACGAGATCGTAGAAGGTGCGCGGCTTGATCCGCGGCAGCATCGACATCTGCGCCCGGCTCTCGATCTGGAAGGTGCCGAGCGTATCGGCCTTGCGGATCATGGCGTAGGTGCGCGGGTCTTCGGCCGGGATGGTGGCGAGGTCGAGCCTGGTGCCCTTGTGCTCGGCCAGGAGATCGAGGCCGCGCTTCATGCAGCTCAACATCCCGAGCGCCAGGCAATCGACCTTCATGAAGCGCAGCGCGTCGATGTCGTCCTTGTCCCATTCGATGACCTGGCGATCGGGCATTGCGGCGGGCTCGATCGGCACCAACTCGTCGAGCCGGTCGTGGGTCAGGACGAAGCCGCCGGGATGCTGCGACAGATGCCGCGGCGCGCCGATCAGGTTGCGCGCCAGGTCCAGCGCCAGTCGCAACCGCCGATCGCCGATATTGAGATTGAGATCTTCCGCATGCTGCGGTTCGATGCCGTCGCGGTGCCAGCCGGAGACCTGCGACGCCAGCATCTTGATCAGATCTTCGGGCAGACCCAGCGCCTTGCCGACATCGCGCAATGCGCCTTTCGATCGGTAACGGATCACGGTCGAGCACAGCGCCGCATGATCGCGGCCATAGGTTTCGAACACCCACTGCATGACGATCTCGCGCCGCTCGTGCTCGAAATCGACGTCGATGTCCGGCGGCTCGCGGCGCTCCTCGGAGACGAAGCGCTCAAACAATAGGTCGTTGCGGTCAGGATCGATCGAGGTAACGCCAAGCACGTAGCAGACCGCGCTGTTGGCGGCCGAGCCGCGGCCCTGACAGAGGATGTCCTGGCTGCGGGCGAAGCGGACGATGGCATTCACGGTCAGAAAGTACGGCGCGTATTCGAGCTTCTCGATCAGCCGCAGTTCATGTGCGAGCGACGCGCTGACTTTGTCGGGCAATCCCTCAGGATAGCGTTCGATAGCGCCCTCCCAGGTCAGCTTCTCCAGCGCCTGCTGCGGCGTCAGCCCCGGCAGGCTGCGCTCTTCCGGATATTGATAGGCCAGCTCATCGAGCGAAAAACGACAGCGCCCGGTGATCTCGGTGATCCGCGCCAATGCCTCGGGATAGCGCGCAAACAGCCGCGCCATTTCTTCAGGGGCTTTAAGATAGCGGTCGGCATGGCGCTCGCGGCGGAATCCCGCATCGTCGATGGTGACGTTGTGGCGAATGCAGGTGACGACATCCTGCAGCAGGCGGCGTGCCGGCACATGAAACAGCGCGTCGTTGGTGACGAGGGTCGGCACCCGCGCCCGCGACGCGAGGTTCGACAGCTCATGCAGCCGCAGCGCGTCGTTCGGGCGCCGCCGCAGCGTCAACGCCAGATAGGCGCGATCGCCGAATGCCTCGAGCAGACGGCGCAGCCGTAGCGCGCAGGTATCGTCAGCCTCATCGGGCACCAGCACCGCGACCAGACCGTCGCCGTAGGCGACAACATCATCCCAATCGAGATGACATTGGGCCTTGCCGCCGCGCTTCTTGCCGAGCGAGAGCAGTCGGCACAGCCGCGCGTAAGCGGGTCGATCGGTCGGATAGACCAGCAGCGACATGCCATCCGTCAGATCGAGACGGCAGCCGACGATCAACCTGACGCCGGTGACTTTCGCCGCCTCATGGGCGCGCACGATACCGGCCAGCGAATTACGATCGACGATCGCGAGCGCCTCGATGCTGAGCATCGCCGCTTGCGCGAACAACTCCTCGCAGGAACTGGCGCCGCGCAAAAACGAGAAATGCGACGTCACCTGCAATTCGCTGTAGCGCACGCCGCTCATGCGAAGATGCCGTGCAGGAACCAGCGCTGCGAGCCGGTTGCGGCATCCTCACCGTCACCAGCGCGGAAGATCCAGAACCGTTCGCCGGCATCATCCTCGACCTGGAAATAATCGCGCACGGCGATCAGTTCGGCGTCGCGCTTCCACCATTCGCCGAACACGCGTTCGGGTCCGTCGGCACGCTTTACCCGGCGGCGGATGCCACGCCAGGTGAAGCTGACCGGCGGATGATCGGGCAACAGCGCCAGGGTCTCGATCGGCTCGGGTGGCGCGAACAGGCGCGACGGCCGCGGCCAGTGCTGAAGCCAGCCCTCCCCGGTTGGCGGCGCGGTCGGCGCCACACGGCCGACCGACCGTTCCGGGACGTCGCTCGCGACTGGCGCGATACGATAGAGCCGCTCGCCGCCGATGCGATTGGATAGCGTATCGATCAGGCCGGAGATGTCGGCAACCGTCTCCTCGGTCAGGGACGAGACGCCCTGTTTGGCCTGGAACGGCTCAGCGAGCGTCGCCGCCAGACTCATGATCTCGATGCCGAAGCCCGGATCGACCGTCTCAATCTTGTCGCAGAGTAATCGCGTCAGACGCTTTACATCGCGCACTGGTTTGGCGGTGCCGATGCGGATCGCGGCGATGCGGCCGTCGGTGCGATGAAACAGAAGATCGAGCCGCCGCGCGCCGAGGCCCCTCGCCTCCAGCGCTTCACAGAGCTGGACGACGAGCTTGCCGGTGTAGCGCGCCAGCGTTTCGGCGGCGCCGATCGGCTCGGCAAACCCGCGCCGGATCTCGACGACATCAGGTGGCCGCACCGGATCGATCGGCTGGGCGCGCTGGCCGGTGGCGTGATCGAGGCGGCGGCCGAGCTCGGGACCGAAGCGCAGCGCGAGCGGCGCGCGCGGCTTGTCCATCAGATCACTGACGCGATCGAAGCCGAGCCGGCGCAGACTGTCCACCATATCGATCGGCAAACGCAGCGCCGCGATCGGCAGCGGCAGGATCGCGGCAACACTGGCGCCCGGCGGAATCACGATCGCTGGTCGCGCCACAAAACGAGCGAGCGCATACGCCGCGCCCCAGGTGTCGGCCATCGCGGCCCGCGCAGAAATGCGAGAGCCCGCGAGCCGGCCGATCATGTCTGCGAGCATGGCGGTCTCGCCGCCGTGCAGATGCACCGCGCCGCTGGCGTCGATGACGAGCCCGTCGGCCGGATCGGCGGCAACGACCGGCGCGTAGCGCAGCGCCCAGACCGCGAGACGCTCCAGCGCCGCGGCATCCGCCGCGGGCTCGGCGTCCTGCACGACAAGACCCGGTACCAACGCCTGGGCCTTGGTCGCCGGCATCCCGACCCGTAACCCCGCGGCGCGCGCCGCCGCATCCGCAGCCAGCACCACCCGCCGCGTCCCGTCACGGCCGACCAAGACGAGCGGCGTTTCACCGGACGGCGAAGCGCCGTTCGTGATCCTTCGCACCCGGTCGGTCGGCCACGTCGGAAGAAACAGAGAGACGACCCTGGGCATCACACGCTTCCAACTCAAACTCCGCGCTGTCTCCGGCGCGGCAACGGATCAATTCGATGTGCCAGCGGGCGCGTCCGATGCCCGGCACCGGCAACGGCGACGACGGCAGCGCCGTCACACGCCAGCGGGTCACGGCGGCGGTGGGTTGTCCGAAATCCGCCGCCTCGGTCTGGCGTCGCCAGCGCCGAATGGCGACGCCCAGCGTTCCGGAGCTTTCGGCCGAAAGCTGCAATCGCCGCGAAGCCGTCATCGACAGCCGAGCGACCTCGGCGACCACAGCGCCCAAGCCGCCATGCCGTAGCCCTTCCTCAAAACAGGCGAGCACGGCCTTGTCGTCGCCAGCCTCGACATAGATGACGCGGTCCGGCGCCAGACCGGCCTGCGCCAGCGCCGGAGCGAACAAATCCGGTCGCGTCACGCACCACAGGATTTGTCCGTGACTGCGGGCGGCGATGCCGGCGGCAAACAGCGCTGCGGCAGCGCCATGGATGGCGCCGTTGCCGCCACCGGCCACTTCATGCAGCGCGCCGAGAGCCAACCCTCCTCCCGGCAGCACGCGATCGAGCAAGTCGATGCCGAACGGCAGCACCTGGCGATCACGCGTAGGGCTTGTCTCGAGCGACGCGATGCGTTCGCGAAGCCGGTCGACGATCGCCGTGTTATCGATCATGGCCGCCGCCGCGATTTTCCTGCGGGCGGCGAGACAACGAGATCGTCCCCGGCATAGGGAACGAGAAGATCGTGCGGATCGTCTTCGGGTCCGATCCAACGCCTAAAATCGCTATTGTGCAGAATGGCCGGCATCCGATCATGCACCGGTGCGATCAACTTGTTGGCCGGCACGGTGATGATTGCGAAAGTGCGCTCCCAGCGGCTGGTCAGCGGGTCTTTCCAGTTTTCCCAGATGCCGGCGACACCGAAGGGCGCGCCGTCGATGCGGCTGATAACGCGACGTTTGCCGTTCTGATCTTTCAGATTGAATCCGGTCATCGGGACGATGCAGCGTCGTTTGCGGTAGGCGTCGCGGAACATCCGCTGTTCGGTGATGGTCTCGGCGCGCGCATGGATTGGCTGAATGTGGGGTCGCGCATCGGCGTAATGCGGGATGAGACCCCAGCGCAACTCGCCTTCGGCCGGCTCGCCGGTTTCTGGGTGACGGCGAAACACCGGCAGCACCTGCGCGGGCGCGCCGCTGCGCATAACGGTGCCGGTCTCACGACATGATTGGTTCTCTGCGCCACCCATCCACGCGATCTCACCACTCCCAGATGCGATTAGAACAAATAGAGAACGATAAAGTTCGGACCGGAGTCAACCGGCATATTTTGGCTTTGAAATCGCTTGTGAAATCCAGCGGGTTCCCGTCGCCGCCCTATGAGGTTGGCGGCACGGCTGACCCCGGCCAATATGGGCGGGGGTCGGCTATCCAGGGCATCATGTGTAATCTCTACAGTATCACCACCAACCAAGAGGCGATCCGGGCGCTGTTCGGCGTCCTGAAAGACAGCGTCGGCAATCTGCCGAGCATGCCGGCGGTGTTTCCCGACTGGGAGGCGCCAGTCGTTCGCGGCCCCGATAGCGCTCGCGAATTGATCAAGATGCGCTGGGGCATGCCGAACCCGCCGAAATTCGGCGGCATCAGCACCAACATCCGCAACCTCGCCTCGCCGCATTGGCGGCGCTGGACCAAGCCCGAGAACCGCTGCCTCGTGCCGGCGACGAGCTTTTCGGAATATAATGACAAGGCCAATTCGAAATCGCTGAAGAACATTGACGGGTCGCCTCACCCGATGGCCGGAAAGAAGGACGTCGTCTGGTTCGCGCTTAATCCCTCGCGGCCGCTCTTCGCCTTTGCCGGAATCTGGTCCGAATGGGAAGGCGCGCGCGGCACCAAATCCAATCCGATCGACGGCAAGCACCTCGTTTACGGCTTCCTCACCTGCGAGCCCAACAGCATCGTCGCGTCCGTTCATGCCAAAGCGATGCCTGTGATCCTGACAACCAAGCAGGAATGGGATGTATGGATGCGCGCTCCGTGGGATGAGGCGTCCCAGTTGCAGCGTCCCCTGGCCGCTTCGTCACTTGCCGAAGTGATGCGCGGCAGCGAAAAGGAAGACCGCGGCGATACTCTAAAATAACAACGATATAGCCCGATCATGCTATGCTCGGCAGCCCAGAGTTCTGCCATGCCGCCAGCCACGCTCACCATCGAACAAATCCGTAGCCCGATCCGACGTCCCGGCGATCAAAGAGCAACTTTGATCGGGCTCGGACTAAACCGCATTGGCCGGTTTATAGAGCTGCCCGACACACCGGCCACCCGTGGCATGATCGCGAAGGTCGGCCATCTCATTCGCGTCGTCTATGCGACGAGCGAACTCGATGCTTTCGCCGCGGAGGTCACGGCGGAATACCGGGACATCCTGATCGGGCAAGGAAGCCGCGTCGTCCGCGGCAATGTTCTTTGGGATCAGTTTGAGGCCGCGGTGGCCGAATATCATGCCTCGCATGGCAAGCGCGACCGGCGATTGCTCGAGGTTGTCAACGAACTATCTGTCGCCAAGGTTCTCGTCGACGACCCGGCTCTGCAGGCGGCGCGGATCGAATACGAGCCTGACCTGCTGCCCGACGGGCGCAGGATCGATTTCGTGGTCGATCGCGGCAGGGACAATCTGTACGTCGAGGTGAAGACGGTGCGGCCGAAGACCAAGGCGACACGGGAGGCTTACAGCAAGTTCGAGAAACGAAAGAAATATCATCCGGAGAATGTCGAGTTCATTGTAAATCCTCAACAGATGGGCGGCGCCATCTACGGCGACGCCTTCGCCTCACGCTCTCACTTCCTTGAATACACCATGGACTTTGAGGAGCGCCTCGCCGCCGCCAAAGCAATTCGACCGGGACCTGGCGTCCTCGTCTTCTGCGGCAATGGTTTTGCCTGGCGGAAGTCAAATCTCGAGGATTGGGCCGACTTCTACCATCTCGGGCGACATCGGGCGGACGATCCGTTCGGCCCGATGGAGAAAGATCATATCGAGAAGAAGACGATCGAGCTCAAACGAAATGTCGATCATTTTGCGTGGCTTCAGCGTCCCTTTGAACAGGCGCGACGGTCAGGCCTTACTTTCCCAATAAGAGGTCCGGCATTCGGTCGCGGACGCTAGATACGCCCTTGCGGGCAAGGGCTCGTCTTCCTTCATACGTCAATGGGATTTGCTTTCATCATGGCTTGGTCAAAGACCCCGGACGGATCATTTCTCGACAGCACCGGCAAGGTTCTGTTTTTCAGCAAAGACCGATTTGTGAACGACATCTGTCTCGGCCATTGCTGCTTCATATGTGGGGCACAGCCCGGCTCGAAGCCCTTTAACGATGAACACGTCATACCCGACTGGGTCTTGCGGAAGTTCAATCTGTTTGACAGGACGCTCACGCTTCCAAATGGAACGACGATCAAATACAGCAGATACAAGGTTCCTTGCTGCGAAGAATGTAACTCACTCATGGGACTCCAGATCGAGCAGCGCATCAGCGCCGTGGTCAATTCCGGCCCGCAAGCGGTCCGAGATCATATTGCGAATGGAAACTCCCTCGAATTCTTCGTGTGGCTCGGCCTGATCTTTCTCAAGACGCATTTGAAGGATCGCGACTTCCGTATCGAACGCGATCGCCGGCAGCCGGACGACAAGATCGGCGATCTTTACGACTGGGAAACATTGCATCACATCCACTGTATCGTCCGCTGCTTCGTAAACGGCGCACATCTCGACAAGGACGTGTTTGGCTCACTCGGCGCGTTTGCCGCGAAAAGCGAAGGGTCGCTTGACGAATTCGATTACGCAGACCTGTTTGCGGCCCAAACGATGCTGTTGAGGCTTGGCGACGTTGTTCTGATAACAACTTTCAATGACGCCGGCGGAGCGCTTCAGGGGGCGATGCCGCGACTTGAGCGGATCGGAGGCGCTCTCTCAGAAATTCAGACCCGGGAGGTCATGGTCGATTTCGCATTTATGAATCTGAGCCTGAAGGAACGGCCACGATTCCACACCGAGTGCGATCTGCTGAACGAAACTCTCACAGAACGCGCCGTGCTGTCCGATCAGTTTGAACTCGGCGATCTTGACTATGCAATGAGAGGCGCGCTCTTGCGGCAAGCGCTGGGCGACCGGATCGATCATTTGCAAGCTGCCGGTAAGTCTGCGCAAGAGGTCGAGAAGGCCATCGACGACGGTCTCTTCACAGTTCTTTTCAATGACGATGGTAAATTTATCGAAAGAAGTTTCATACCTTTGCCGCCAAACGTTCCAGCATCTTGAGATTTATGGCGGCTACAAGCCGCACAACGGGGGACTCGTAATTATGGCGAAGCGGAAAAAGCAGACACTGAAGCGAGAATACGAACGAAGGATCATTCTGTTTCTCGACTTCCTTGGCTTTAAAGAGATCGTCGAGAACACAGTCCGCGATGATGAAAAACTGCAATCCCTCCTGAAAGCGATTGATCGGTTGTATGACATCGGCCAAGAGGATGCGGATCTCTACAAGACACGAAGCATCACCACCTTTTCCGATTCCGTGGTGTTGTCGTATGCAATCCACGAGCAGTCGGCCGTGTTCTATCTCCTCAACGACATAGCTTTTGCGGTCATCGACCTTGCGATCCAGGGCTATCTGGTGCGTGGCGCTGTCACCGTCGGAGACCTGGTCCATACGACACGCTATTTGGTCGGCCCGGCGATGGTGACGGCATATGAGATGGAATCCAAGCTCGCGAGGACCCCACGCGTGCTGATCGACCGCAAGCTGGTTTCGATCGCGCGTAAGGCTCATGCAGAGCAGCATGATGGAAAGCACGAAGCGGACTATGTGCGAAACTTCATGACCAAGGATGAAGACGGGCACCACTACCTCAACTACGTGTCGTGGAAGTCGGTGGTTGAAATCGTAGGAATGGATGACGACAACTATCCGCTCTACCTGCGCGATATTGGCATCATACTAAAGCGCGGCCTTGCGAAGACGGATCCCGGCGTGCTCTCGAAATATCTTTGGATTCACGAGCAATACGTTGCCGCGATCGAGCAGTTCGAGAAGCTCGGTGCAAAGCACGCCTACCGCATCAACAACCCTGAGAACTGCGAGGCGATCGAAGGGCTTTCTAAACTGACCGAGGACGCAAGAAACGCAAAGCGCATCACAAAGGCGGCCCGGAAAAAGCAGACGAAGGGAGGTTCGTAGCTCCGTCGTCTTGCGCGAAGTGCCCTCTTCATGGGCCATCATTTCTCGATCCTATCGCGATAGCAGCCAAGCCCGTTCAGAGGCGTTGAAGGAAGGCGACATGGAACAGGAGCGCGATGAACTAGCCCTTCAATTCGATGATCGAGACCTTGCTTCACAACTGCTCGATTCACTGGATTACGATGCCCAGCTGCGTGCGATTCACGCCCTGCTCGGGCGGCACCGGCGGGCCGCTGAAGAGTTGTCCGAAAGCATCAATGAACTGGATGACTTCGCGCGGCGTACCTCCGGGCTGGTCAACCAGCGTGCCGTCGACGACTGGGTCGATCATCTTCACGATTCAGTCTTTCAGGACGCCGCGCACAGCATGGCGGCAGTCGGAATGCTTGCGCCGTTTGTCGAAGCTCTCTTCAAGCAAGCGTTTCCAGGAATTAAATTACTGCTCGATCAACGATGCCTCACGCCGTCACCTCATAGCCGGTGGAGTATGAAAACTGATGTACGTTGGGACTGCCGTTTCACTTCTCCGCGCCGCCGCGATCTCGTCTTAGGAATTGTGGAGTTGGCGGATGCAACTGGCCTGAGCGCAGAACTCCCCGCCCGCCTTCCTGCCACGTTGAGCGCCCTTTTCGGCTATCGCAACAAGATGTTTCACTTCGGATTTGAATGGCCCGAGTCCGAGCGCCAATCGTTCGCCCGTCGGATTCTCGACGAGGGCTGGCCGGCGGACTGGTTCGGCCGCGCGACCACCGGCGGGGAGCCTTGGGTCTTCTACCTCAGCCCCGCCTTCGTTGATCACTGCCTCGAAACGATCAACGCTGTCATCGTCGGGCTCGGCGCATTCGTGCGCCGCACGTCGCGAGCGCGCGCCTTAAACAATAAATGACTAGTCATCTTTGGCGGCGACATATGCGTGATACCCGCATAATCCATCGTGCTCGCAATAGTCTTCAGCGCTAAGGCCGCTGCCGCAGATTGCGCAGGTCGCGTCAGTCGGAACAACGAAGTCGCAGGCGGCGCACCTACTCTCCTCGATCACATAGGTCTCTTCGCTGCATTCCGGACATGTCGAGATCGGCGGATCACCGCCATCTTTAATGGCGATGTGGGCTTCGCCGCCAAAGGTCTCGTCGAAAGCTAATGTCAAGACGGGTCCAAGCTCTGTTTCCGTACCGCATGCTGCGCAAAGAAGAACCACGTCCAACTGGGCCGAATTGCCCGGCTCACGCTGTCGGACCAAAGACGATCTGCACGAGGGGCAGATGAAGTCAGGAAGCGCGCGCACCGCGGCGTCCGTTTCCCATGCAACATTGTCTAGCGTCTTTCGACAGGCTTGCAATTCGGCTTCGAATAGGTCGGCATTTTCCAGAAGCGCGTTCCAGCATTCGGGTCCGAGCACTTTCAGCGGATCCTCCTTCAATGCCTCGACGAGAAGCTGGCGAATGACCATAAACGCATCGGCGACCGCTTGCCGCGCTCGCTCTCGTGTTCCTTTGAAATAGGAATGCTCCATGTGGTGGCGGATTTCCGCGATCCCGTCGAAACGCTTCCAATCGAATGCGACGTCGAAAGTTTTAAAGCGCTTCTTAATGTCTTCGAGGCCGACGGTATTGCGGCCTACGCCTTCGATTGAAACGTCGCCCTTGTCATTCCGCTGCGGCTCGAAACGTTGCGCCAGAAGAATCTCGTCCCCGGGTGACAGCCGGCGCAGCTTCTCCTTGCAAAGCAGCAACGCGCCAGCGTGAACATTGCGAACGGCCGACAGAACGCGACGGTCGTCGTTTCGCAGAAGATCCTCGACGCCGATCTGGATCGACTCGATAGCGTTGTCGAACAAGCTCATATGTGCATCCTGATCGGTGTGACAGATTGTCTACATCCCTTACTTCCATACAGGATCTGAGCGCAACGCGGGAGAAACCGGGCGCGGCAAGGCAATGAATTTGCTCGCACCCAACGACCCACCGTTAAGCCGTCGGCAAGCGCCGCCCGGTCGTGAGCACGAGCCACGATGGTCGTCAGGTTGGGGAAGCCGGGAGACCTCTAGCCGTCCGGCCGTCCGATACGCGCGCCAATGTATCCGGCACTACGCTCACGCCATTTATTCTATTTATTTTCCCCGCATGCGCAGTCCAAGGTTCGGGAGAGATCGCTACAGGAATGATCGCATGGTACGCAGGTCGTCTCGAGAAAACGCTGTGCCGCCTTCCAAGAACGGCGTGCCGCGTCCGGTCGAACAAATACACGACGCTCTCACGCGCCCACTAACCCAAAAGGTAGTACAATCCGGTCGAACCATTCGCCGTCCCGAGCTGCGGAAAATTGTGCCTCTGGGCGACACGACGATTTACGAGATGGAGCAGCGCGGCGAATTTCCCCGCCGCTTTTATTTGACGGCGCGGTGTGTGGTCTGGGATCTCGCCGAAGTGGAAGCGTGGATCGAAGAGCGGCGCCGCGCATCGGACGCTGCACAGTTCAAGCGAGCTCCCGCCCCCGACGTCCGGTTGCGGAAGAACCGGCGGGTGAGGCAATGACGTCAGGTGCGATCGCCCGCATGGATGGCGGAAAGAGCGTCGGGGTGTGGCTCCCGCCCTTCGTCCAGGCGTCGATCATATCCGCCCACTCCTGCAGCATGTGCCGGCGTTGCTGCTCATATTCGGCCTTGTTGTAAACGCCGCGCGAGCCACGGCCCTCTTCGTGGGCGAGACATTTCTCGATCCAATCGCGATTAAACCCGAGCTCATTGAGCAACGTCGAGCCGGTGCGGCGCAGGTCATGGACGGTGAAAGGCTCCAACGGAAGCCCTTTCGCCTTGGCACGTTCCGCGATCGCGGTCGTAATCCGGTTAAAGGTGGCACGAGACATCGGCGCGTCGGCATCGTAGCGCGACGGCAGAACGTAACGGGAATTTCCGGCGCAGGTCTTCAGCGCGACCATGATGTCGAGCGATTGGCGCGATAGGTAGACATTGTGAGGCTTCCGCCGCTTCATTCTCTCCTTGGGGATGCTCCAGACCGCATTCTCAAAATCAACCTCATCCCATACGGCATCCAGCAATTCGCTCTTGCGCACCATCGTCAGCAAAATGAATCGAAGACCGAGCCGGATGGTCGGCAGCGTCGGCACGTGCTCGACCTCTGCTAGCGCAATCCGGATCTCGGACGGGGAAAGTGCCCGGTCCTTCGACGTGAAGGTCGCGATGGAGGCCGGCCCGACCTCGTTGGCGGGGTTGGCGATCTTCTCGCCGTGGAGGATGGCGAAGGCGTAAATCTGCTTGACGATGTCGCGCACATGGATGGCGGTAGCCGGTGCGCCACGATCTTTGACCTTGATGCACTGTGCGCGAAGATCATCGGGCGTTATCTCGTCAAGGCGTCGGCTCTTCCAGATAGGATAGATGTCGCGATCGAAAATCGACTTACGCATGGCGCGGGTGCTATCGGCCATCGGGGCTTCTTTGAGCCATCGTTTAGAGATGGCGCCGAAGGTTTCGCCCGCCGCGATCCGGCGCTTGTCCCGCTGCTTTTGCTGAGCCGGCGAACGTCCCTCCTCGACCGCCTGCCTTGCTTTGAGACATTGCTCGCGAGCCTTAGCGAGGGACACCCCGCCAGCTCCGTAGCGCCCGATGGTCAAGGTTTCCCGGCGGCCGGCGAGACGGTAGTCAAATCGGAAAGTGATATGACCTGAGGGCGCCACTGCCGCGTACATACCGTCACGGTCTGCGACCTTGTACAATTTCTGCTGTGGCTTCAGTTGTTTAAGCGCGATGTCGGTAAGCATCGTCGTCGTCCCGGGCAGGTGAAAATCGCCGCTTCAGGGGCATTTTTACCGTCGGAACAAATACCGTCAAGAGAAAACATTTAATAAGTAATTACAAAAACATACGCCGATATCATGCCAGTGATTGGCTCGAAACGGGCTGACGGTATCGGGAAAACGACCAAGATGCCAAAATGCGATACCGTCGGCCATACCGTCAGGACCAAGCGCTCGCTCGCAAATGGCGGCGAATGATTTCGGCTGATTATTTGAGTTATTTCAGTAGCTTGTGTCGTACCATGGCGTGGTTTCGGCGACGTTCGGATAGGCTCGGATTATTCCCACTCGATCGTCCCCGGCGGTTTGCTGGTCACGTCATAGACCACGCGGTTGACGCCCCTCACCTCGTTGATGATGCGGGTTGCGGTTTCGCCGAGGAATTTCATGTCGAACGGATAGTAGTCCGCCGTCATGCCGTCAGTGGATGTCACCGCGCGCAGGCCGACCACGTATTCGTAAGTGCGCCCATCGCCCATCACGCCCACGGTCTTCACCGGCAGCAGCACGGCGAACGCCTGCCAGATCGTGTCGTAAAGACCCGCCTTGCGGATCTGGTCGATGTAGACCGCATCGGCCTCGCGCAGGATGTTGAGCTTGTCGCGGGTGATCTCGCCCGGGCAACGGATCGCGAGCCCCGGCCCCGGGAACGGATGGCGGCCGACGAACACCTCCGGCAAGCCGAGCTCGCGGCCGAGCGCGCGCACCTCATCCTTGAACAGTTCGCGCAGCGGCTCCACCAGCTTCATGTTCATGCGCGCCGGCAGCCCGCCGACGTTGTGGTGCGACTTGATCGTCACCGACGGACCGCCGGTGAACGACACGCTCTCGATCACGTCAGGATAAAGCGTGCCCTGGGCGAGGAAATCCGCGCCCCCAATCTTCTTCGCCTCGGCCTCGAACACGTCGATGAACAGGCGGCCGATGGTCTTGCGCTTCACCTCCGGGTCGGTGACGCCGTCGAGCTCGCCGAGGAAGGTGGCGGAGGCATCCACATGCACCAGCGGGATGTTGTAGTGATGGCGGAACAGATCGACGACGGTCTTGGCCTCGTCCTTGCGCAGCATGCCGTGATCGACGAACACACAGGTGAGCTGATCGCCAATGGCCTCGTGAATGAGAATGGCCGCGACGGAGGAATCGACGCCGCCCGAGAGGCCGCAGATCACCTTGCCTTTGCCAACCTGCGCGCGGATTTTCTCGACCGCTTCCTCGCGGAAGGCGCGCATGGTCCAATCGCCCTTCAGCCCCGCGACCCTGCGCACGAAATTGTGGATCAGCTTGGCGCCATCCGGCGTATGCACCACCTCGGGGTGAAACTGCATGGCGTAGAACTTGCGCTTGTCGTCCGCGATCACCGAAATCGGCGAGCCCGGCGCCCTGGCGACGGCGCGAAAGCCGTCCGGCAATTTCGTCACGCGATCGCCGTGGCTCATCCAGACGAAATGCTTGTCGCCGACCTTCCAGAGATCGTGGAACAGCGCGCAATCGTCGGTCACCTCGATCAGCGCGCGGCCGAACTCGCGATGGTGCCCCGCCTCCACGGTGCCGCCGAGCTGCTTGGCCATGGTCTGCTCGCCGTAACAGATGCCGAGTACCGGCACGCCCGCGGTCAGGATCGCCATCGGCGCGGACGGCGCATCGTCGTCGAGCACCGAGGCCGGGCCGCCGGACAGGATCACGGCCTGCGGCTTCATGGCGCGAAACGCGGCTTCGGCCTTCTGGAACGGAACGATCTCGGAATAGACGCCCTCCTCGCGGACGCGGCGCGCGATCAGTTGCGTCACCTGAGAGCCGAAATCGACGATCAGAATCTTTTCGTGCGCGCCCGCCCGGTCAGGCGTCACGGAGGCGGTCTGGCTGTGTGCTGTCATGGGGACGGAATACGCGAGCCGTGGCCACCTCGCAACCCCGGAAACATCGCAAAACCGGGCTTATCGGCAGGTTTTCGAGTCCCCCCTGGAAACCTCAAGCCTCAGGACGGCCTCAGCCTCGCTTCAGAACCGAGACGAAAAACCCATCGGTGCCGGTGCGGCGCGGTGTCATCAGCAGCCCCTCCGGACTTTGCAGAGTGGCGGCGAGAAAATCGTCGGCCTTGTCCCACAGCACCGATACCACTTGCGCCGGCGGCACCACCGCGAATTCCGGATGGCGGGCGGCGAAGGCGCGCACCTGCGCCCCGTTTTCCTCGGTCAACACCGAGCAGGTGACATAAACGATGCGCCCACCCGGCTTAACCAGACCGGCGGCGCGCTCCAGCACCTCGGCCTGATCCTTCAGCCGCACCTCCAGCGCGCCGGGGCGCATCCGCCATTTGGCGTCGGGGTTGCGCCGCCAGGTGCCGGTGCCGGTGCACGGCGCATCGATCAGCACGAGATCAGCGGAGCTGCGGATATCGGCGAGCGGATCATCCGCGCCGCGCGGGGTGCGGATCTCGGCATTGTGGACGCCGGCGCGCGACAGCCGCTCATGGATCGGCGCGAGCTGGCGCTTGTCGCCGTCGGTGGCGATCAGCCGGCCCCTGCCCTGCATCATCGCGGCGAGCGCCAGCGTCTTGCCGCCCGCGCCTGCGCACAGGTCGATCACCTGCTCGCCGGGCTTGGCCGCGGTGAGAAGCGCCGCGAGCTGCGAGCCTTCGTCCTGCACCTCGACGCCGCCCTTGATGAAATCTTCCTCGGAATGGATGCCGGGATTGCGGGCATCGGCCCGCAGCGCGATGCGCAGCCCCCATGGCGACCATGGTGTCGGCTGCGCGCCGAGATGAGCCATCGAGGCCAGCACCTTGTCGCGCTTTGCTTTCAGTGTATTGACGCGCAGATCGAGCGGCGCGCGGCTCGCCATCGCCGCGGCCTCCGCGGCGCGGTCGTCGCCGAACACCGCGGCGAGATGCGGATCGAGCCATTCGGGATAATCGCCGGCGATGTGGGCCGGCGCGCCGTCCAGTGTGCGCGTGGTCAGCGCCGCGCGCTCCGGATCGCTCAGCGCACCCGGCGCGAAGCGGCCACCGTCGCACAAATCCGCGATGGCCTCCGTCGAGAGACCGCGTTCAAGCCGCAGCATACCGAGAAGACGCGCGCGCGGCGCTTCGGCCTCCATCAGCCATGCCGACGACGAGCGGCGGCGCAGCGCGTCGAATACGAGCCCGGCGATAGCGGCGCGGTCGCCGGAGCCGGCGAAGCGGTGCGCGGTGCCCCACTCCTTCAGCGCATTGGGCGCGGGAATGCGTTGCGCGTCGATGGCTGCGAGAATCTCGATGGCTGCGGACAGCCGGGCGGCGGGCGTCATTGCGATCTTTCAAGGCGATGGGTTCAGGCGACAGACGCCTGACCTAACCGTCCGTCCGGCAGGAAACAAGCCACGGCGGGCAAAATAGCGCGGCGGCGGCGGGTCGCCAGAAATTATCGCAACCGTTTGAACCTCGCCGGCACGCGCGCCGACCAATGGCGTGAAGGGTCGCCGACCGGTTCGGCGACCAGATTTTCCGACATTCCCGGTTACGGGAATATTTGCATCACGTAAGACTTTGCCTTTTTCATCGTCACGATCTTTTTCGATCGAACTGCAAAAACCCGCCCCTGTCAGAGCTTGTCGGGGCCGACACGCACGAGCTGCTTGCCGAAATTCGCGCCCTTGAGCAGGCCCATGAAAGCGGCCGGCGCGCTCTCGATCCCCTCGGTGACAAATTCGCGATGCTTGAGCTTGCCCTCGCGCAGCCACTGCGGCATGTCGCGGATGAAATCGGGGAACTTGGCGTCGAAATCGCGCACGATGAAGCCGCGGAAGGTCAGGCGCTTCACCAGAATGGCGCGCATGATCGCATTCGCCCACGGCGGCGTCGGCGTGTCCTTGCCGAAGATGGTGTTGTAGTCGGCGATCAGGCCGCACACCGGAATGCGCGCGAAGAAATTCAGCAGTGGAAACACCGCGTCGAACACCTTGCCGCCGACATTCTCGAAATAGACGTCAATGCCGTTCGGGCACGCCTCTTTCAGCCGGGCGGCGAGATCGGGATCGCGATGGTCGAGACACGCGTCGAAACCGAGCTCATTCTTCACATAGGCGCACTTGTCCTTGCCGCCGGCGATGCCGATGGCGCGCGCGCCCTTGATCTTCGCGATCTGGCCGACCGCCGAGCCCACCGCACCGGAGGCGGCCGCGACCACCACCGTCTCGCCCGCCTTCGGCTGGCCGATTTGCAGCAGGCCCATATAGGCCGTCATGCCCGGCATGCCGAGAACGCCGAGCGCAGTGGAGATCGGCGCCGCCTTGGGATCGAGCTTGCGCAGGCCCTTGCCGTCGGACAGCGCATATTGCTGCCAGCCGGAGTGCGACAGCACGATGTCGCCCTTGGCGAAGGCGGGATTGTCGGAGGCCATCACCTCGCACACCGTGCCGCCCTCCATCACGCCGTCCACCGGCACCGGGGCCGAATAAGACGGCCCCTCGCTCATGCGCCCGCGCATATAGGGATCGAGCGACAGCCAGATCGTGCGCAGCAGCACCTCGCCCGCGCCGGGCGTCGGCACCGGATAATCCTCCAGCCGGAAGTTCGCCGCGGTCGGCTCGCCGACGGGACGGGATGCAAGTACGATGCGCTTGGCGGTCTGGGCCATGGTGTGTCCTCCGGTTCCTGAATGACCGCGCGCCGGCGCGGCCGAAAGCGCCGCCCCGCTCAGCTGCCGGGATGATAGTTCGGGCTCTCGCGGGTAATGGTGACGTCGTGGACGTGGCTTTCGCGCAGGCCCGCCCCGGTGATGCGCACGAACTGCGCCTTGGCGTGGAAGTCCTCGATCGTCTGTGCGCCGACATAGCCCATGGCCGCGCGCAGGCCGCCGGCGAGCTGGTGCAGCACGTTGGCCACCGGTCCCTTGTAGGGCACCTGCCCTTCGATGCCTTCGGGCACGAGCTTCAGCGAGTCCTTGATGTCCTGCTGGAAATAGCGGTCGGCCGAGCCGCGCGCCATCGCGCCGACCGAACCCATGCCGCGATAGGCTTTGTAGGAGCGGCCCTGCCACAGGAACACCTCGCCCGGCGTCTCGTCGGTGCCGGCCAAAAGCGAGCCGACCATGGCGACGTTCGCGCCGGCCGCCAGCGCCTTGGCGAGGTCGCCGGAATACTTGATGCCGCCGTCGGCAATCACCGGGATGTCGGCTTTGCCCGCGGCCTCGACCGCGTCCATGATGGCGCTCAACTGCGGCACGCCGACACCCGCGACGATGCGCGTGGTGCAGATCGAACCCGGGCCGATGCCAACCTTGATGGCGTCCGCGCCGGAATCGATCAGCGCCTGGGTGCCCTCGGTGGTGGCGACGTTGCCCGCGATCACCTGCACCGCGTTCGACATCCGCTTGATGCGGGTGACGGCTTCCAGCACCCGCGCGGAATGACCGTGGGCGGTGTCCACCACCACCACATCCACGCCGGCATCGATCAGCTTTTCGGTGCGCTCGAAACCACCCTCGCCCACCGTGGTCGCAGCGGCGACGCGCAGGCGGCCCTGCGAATCCTTCGAGGCCAGCGGATAGGCCACCGCCTTCTCGATGTCCTTCACGGTGATGAGGCCGACGCAGCGATACTGGTCGTCCACCACGAGAAGCTTTTCGATGCGGTTCTGGTGCAGCAGCTTCTTGGCCTCGGTCTGGCCCACGCCTTCGCGCACGGTGATGAGGTTCTCGTGCGTCATCAGTTCGGAGACCTTCTGCTCCGGATCGGTGGCGAAGCGCACGTCGCGATGGGTGAGAATGCCGACGAGCTTGCCCGGCCGGCCCGATCCTTCGCCGGTCACCACCGGTACGCCGGAGATGCCGTAATCCTTCATCAGCGTCAGCGCGTCGACGAGCTTGGCGTCGGGGGTGATGGTCAGCGGATTGACCACCATGCCGGCCTCGAACTTCTTGACCTGGCGCACCTGCGCCGCCTGCCCGTCCGGATCGAAATTGCGATGAATGACGCCGATGCCGCCGGACTGCGCCATGGCGATGGCCATTGCCGCCTCGGTGACGGTGTCCATCGCCGAGGCCATGATCGGCAGGTTGAGCGGGATCGCGCGGGTCAGATGGGTGCGGACATCGGCATCGGACGGCAGCACGTCGGACAGACCAGGTTTCAGCAGCACATCGTCGAATGTGAATGCTTCGCGGATACTCTGACCCAACTGCCTGACTGTCATTGCCAACTCCGTTCGGCAGCCTGCGGCTGCGATGAAACCACAGGATGTGCAGGATACGGCGACGCCTGCGGCATCGCGCTCGAATCGAAGCCCATCGATGGGGTTGGCGGTGGTCGATAGCATGTCGGGAGGGGGTTTCAAAGCATTTCGCTCGAAAATCAGAGGTTTTTGCGCATGGGACATCTGCAAAAGCCCCTCTGGCATTTGCGTTTCCGAGAGCGGAGATCGATCACGGCGAGTTTATTGACCCCGCCCGGCAAGATTGGCCTATCAAGGCCGGCCTGCCGGGTCCGGGACGGAGATTCCTCTGCCCGCGCCTGTTCCCCGCCCCTCGCGACCATTCCGGCCTTTCATCGCCCAGGACCCATGCAGAAGGAACGCCTGATACCGCTGATCGTGGCCTGCGCGCTGTTCATGGAGAACATGGACTCGACGGTGATCGCGACCTCGCTGCCGGCCATCGCCGCCGATATCGGCACGAGCCCGCTGACGCTCAAGCTCGCGATCACCTCCTACCTGCTCTCGCTCGCGGTGTTCATTCCGGCCAGCGGCTGGACGGCGGACCGCTTCGGCGCGCGCGCCGTGTTCAGCGCCGCCATCGCGGTGTTCATGGTCGGCTCCATCGGCTGCGCAATCTCGTCGTCGATCACCGACTTCGTCATCGCGCGAACCCTGCAGGGGGTCGGGGGCGCGATGATGACGCCGGTCGGCCGGCTGGTGCTGCTGCGCTCCATCGACAAGAGCGCACTGGTCAACGCCATGGCATGGGTGACGATTCCGGCGTTGATCGGCCCCCTGATCGGGCCACCGCTCGGCGGCTTCATCACCACCTATTTCTCGTGGCACTGGATCTTCCTGATCAACATCCCGATCGGGCTGCTCGGCATCTGGATGGCGCTGAAGTTCATCGATCCGATCAAGAGCGAGGTTCCCGAACGGTTCGATCTCACCGGGCTGGTGCTGGCCGGCGTCGGCGTCGCCGGCCTCGCCTTCGGGCTCTCGGTCGCGGGGCTCGGCCTGCTGCCGTGGCCGGTGGTGGTGGCCCTGATCCTGGGCGGCGCACTGGCGATGGGCTTTTATCTGCGCCACGCCCGGCGCACCGCCTCGCCGGTGCTGGATTTCAGGCTGATGCGCTATCCGACGCTGCGCGCGAGCCTCACCGGCGGGTTTCTGTTCCGCCTTGGGATCGGCGCGCTGCCGTTCCTGCTGCCGCTGCTGATGCAGATCGGCTTCGGCCTGTCGCCGTTCGAGTCCGGCCTCGTCACCTTCGCCTCCGCCGTCGGCGCGCTCGGCATGAAGACGCTGGCGGCGCGGATCATCCGCGCCTTCGGCTTCCGCAACATCATGACGGTGAATTCGGTGGTGAGTTCGTTCTTCCTCGCCGCCTGCGCGCTGTTCACGCCGACGACGCCGCTGCTGTTGATCATGATCATCCTGATCGTCGGCGGCTTCCTGCGCTCGCTGCAATTCACCGCGATCAACACGCTGGCCTACGCCGAGATCGCCACCGAGGAGACCAGCCGCGCCACCACGCTGGTCAGCGTGGTCCAGCAGCTCGCGATCTCGGCCGGCGTCGCCGTCGGCGCGTTCGCGGTGGAGGCGACGATCGCCGCGCGCAATGTCGCCCAGCCCGGCGCCGAGGATTTCTGGCCGGCCTTCGTGGTTGTGGCGATCCTGTCGGCGACCTCATGCTATGCGTTCTGGAAGCTGCCGGACAACGCCGGCCACCAGATCTCCGGCCACAGGATCGCGGCCATGGAAGGCCCCAAGGCGGCGGACGCCGCCGCCGCGGAATCCACTCAGGACGCCCGCGACCAGAAGCTGAACTGACCGCGCGGTGCTGGCGTGTTTTACGTTTTGGTAGCCTCGCATTGATCCGTCATGCCCGGCCTTGTGCCGGGCATCCACGTCTTAAAAATTGCAGAAAGAAAGACGTGGATGGCCGGGACGAGCCCGGCCATGACGAGTTGCCGATTTCATCTGAACAAAACCTGCTCTAGGTGTGGTGTTTCGGGAGGTTGTCCATCTGGTCCGGACCGAGGAAGCTGAGGTTGCGAAGCTTCAGTGTTCCACGGAGAGACCAGATGAACAGCCACAAGAATGCTCCCCTGACGCCAAGAGGTCGAGAGGCCATGGTGCGGTTTGTGATTGACGGGAGGTTGAGCAAGGCCGCCGCGGCGCGCCAGTTCAACACCACCCCGAAGACGGTCGCCAAATGGGTCGAGCGGTTCCGCGCGGAAGGTGTCGATGGATTGCGTGATCGCTCCTCAAGGCCTCTTTCATTGCCAAGCCAAACAGTGCCTGCCACATGTGCGGTGGTCGAGGCGTTGCGCCGGCAGCGCTACACGGGCAAGCAGATTGCCGTTGAGACCGGCGTGTCGGCGGCAACCGTCAGCCGCATTCTACAGCGGCTGGGACTGAACAGGATACGCGACCTGGAGCCGGTTGAGCCTGTGCACCGTTATGAGCGTGCCACTCCCGGCGAGATGATCCACATCGATATCAAAAAGCTCGGTCGTTTCGACAAGGTCGGTCACCGCATCACCGGTGATCGGACCGGTCAAAGCAACAGTCGCGGCGTCGGCTGGGAGTTCGTCCACGTCAGCATCGACGATCACTCCCGTGTCGCGTTCTCCCAGATCAAGCCCGATGAGAAGGCCGATAGTGCCGTTGCCTTCCTCAAGGCCGCCGTGGCTTATTACAAAAGCCTAGGCATCACCGTCGCCCGCGTCATGACCGATAACGGCAGTTGTTACAAGGCCTTCGCCTTCCGCGACGCTTGCCGGCACTTGGGCATCAAGCACGTCCGCACCAAACCCTATACGCCAAAAACCAATGGCAAGGCCGAGCGCTTCATCCAGACCGCGCTCAGGGAGTGGGCCTACGCTCACGCCTATCCAACATCCGATCGCCGGGCCGAGGAGCTTCCTATCTGGTTGCACCGATACAATTGGCATCGACCCCATGGCGGCATAAAATCAAAGACACCAATCAGCAGACTCGGCCTGACCGAGGACAACCTGTTGAGGCTCCACATCTAGGCGTCGCCGCCAGGGCGGGTGCCGCGAAACCCCAGCGCCAGCACGTAGCGTTCCGATGAATCCTGCCGGCTCGCGGCGGGCTTGACGTGCTTCACCGTGGCGAAGTCACGCTTGAGCTGCGCCAGCAGGTCGGCCTCGGCCCCGCTCTGGAACACCTTCGCCAGAAAAGCACCGCCCGGATTGAGGATTTCGCAGGCGAAGGCGGCGGCATTCTCCACCAGCCCGATGATGCGCAACTGGTCGGTCTTGCGGTGGCCGGTGGTGTTGGCGGCCATGTCCGACATCACCACGTCGGCGCCGCCGCCGATCATGGCGCGCAGCTTCTCGGGGGCGTCCGCGTCGAGAAAATCCATCTGCGCGAAGGTGACGCCGGGAATCTCCGCCATCTCCAGCAGGTCGATGGCCACGACCCGGCCCCGCCCCTCCACCGCGCCGACGCGCTTCGCCGCGATCTGGCTCCAGCCGCCGGGTGCTGCGCCAAGATCGACCACCACCTGTCCCGACTTGAGGAAATGGTGCTTGTCGTCCATCTCGCGCAGCTTGTAGGCAGCGCGCGAGCGCAAACCGTCGCGCTTGGCCTGCGCGACATAGGGATCGTTCAACTGGCGCTCCAGCCAGAGCTTGGACGACAGCTTGCGCTTGCCGCCGCTCTTGACCGTGACATGCAGCCGCCCGGTGGTGTCTTTCGCCATGGAGAACCGCCTCTGGGTGGGACCTTCGCGCCCGCGCACCGGCGCGGCCCGGCCTCCCTTACGATGTTTCGGCCACGCCGTCACCGGCGCGGCGCGATCAGCAGGCGAGGTTGACGCCGTCGGCGCGCATCATCTCCACCAGCATGCCTTCGCGCAGGCCGCGGTCCGCGACCCGCAGCCGCGGCAGCGGGAACGCGGCACGGATGGCATCGAGAATGGCGCAGCCCGCAAGCACGAGATCGGCGCGCTCGGTGCCGATGCAGCCGTTCTGCGCCCTCTCCCGGTAGCTCATGGCGAGCAGGCCGGCGATGGCGCGGTCGATATCATCGTCGCTCATCCACAGGCCGTCGACCCGGCGGCGGTCGTATTGCGCCAGCCCGAGATGGACGCCCGCCACCGTGGTGACGGTGCCCGAGGTGCCGAGCAGGTGCATGTCCGCCAGATCGTGGCCATGGGCGGCGGCGAACGGCGCGAGATGCCCGGCCACCATCTCCACCATCGCCCGGTAAGTCTCGCGGGTGACGTCGGTGCCGCCGAACCGCTCCGCCAGCGTCACCACGCCGAGCGGCAGCGAGGTCCACGGCCCCTTCACCGGGGGCGCATGGGGCGCGCCGGCGGGGCGCTCGATGCGGACGACCTCGCTGGAGCCGCCGCCGATGTCGAACAGGATCGCGCCGCGCGCCGTCCGGTCCAGCAGCGGTGAGCATCCGATCGCCGCCAGCGTCGACTCGGTCTCGCGGTCGATGATCTCCAGCCGGATGCCCGCCTTGCGCTCGACCAGATCGAGGAAGGCGTCGGCATTGTCAGCGGCGCGACACGCCTCGGTGGCGATGGTGCGCACCCGCCGGACACCACGCGCCCGGATCTTGTCGCCGCACACGCTGAGCGCGCCGATCGCGCGGGCGATCGCCGCTTCACTGATGCGCCCGCGGGTGGAGATGCCCTCGCCGAGCCGGATGATCCGCGAAAACGAGTCGACCACGCGGAAGCCGTCGCCGGCGGTGCGCGCGATCAGCAGGCGGCAGTTGTTGGTGCCGAGGTCGAGCGCGGCATAGGTCATGGGAGCGGCGCGGCCGCGGTCGTGCCCGCGCGCTGCCGTTCCATAACCGGCCGGTCCTGAGACGGCGGCGCGCGGCCCGGAGCCGTCGCGCAACCGCACGTGGTCGCCCATGCAAATCCCATCCCCGCGCCCGCCCGCAGACGACGCGGCAACTCTGTTCGAACAAAGTTTAACAGTGCACGGCGGCGGCGCAACCTCGGCCTGCCCCGCTCGCGCGCCGGGATCAGCGATATCGCAATGCAACAATCGGACGGGAGGCGCCGCTCACAGCGGAATGTTGTCGTGCTTCTTCATCGGCGCATCGACATGCTTGTCCTTCAGCATGGCGAGCGCGCGGGCAATGCGCTTGCGGGTCGAGTGCGGCATGATGACGTCGTCGATATAGCCGCGCTCGGCGGCGACGAACGGCGACAGGAAGCGGTCCTCGTATTCCTTGGTGCGCGCAGCAATCTTGTCGGCGTCGCCGATATCCTGCCGGAAGATGATCTCCACCGCGCCCTTGGCGCCCATCACCGCGATCTGCGCCGTGGGCCAGGCGTAGTTCATATCGGCGCCGATTTCCTTCGACGCCATCACGTCGAACGCGCCGCCGTAAGCCTTGCGGGTGATGACGGTGACCAGCGGCACGGTGCACTGGCTGTAGGCAAACAGCAGCTTCGCGCCGTGCTTGATCAGCCCGCCATATTCCTGCGCGGTGCCCGGCAGGAAGCCCGGCACGTCCACAAAGGTGACGATAGGAATGTTGAAGGCATCGCAGAAACGGACGAAGCGCGCCGCCTTGCGCGAAGCGTCGCTGTCGAGCACACCCGCCAGCACCATCGGCTGGTTGGCGACGAAGCCCACCGTCTTGCCGGCGATGCGGCCGAAGCCGGTGACGATGTTCCTGGCGAAGGTCTCGGCCAGTTCGAAGAAATCGCCCTCGTCCACCACCTTCAGGATCAGTTCCTTGATGTCGTAGGGCTGGTTGGGGTTTTCCGGCACCAGCGTATCGAGCGACTCCTCGGTGCGCTCGATGTCGTCGAAGCTCGGCCATTCCGGCACGCCCTCGGTGTTGTTGGCGGGCAGGAAGTCGATCAGCCGGCGCATCTGCAGCAGCGTCTCGACGTCGTCGTTGAACGCGCCGTCGGCGATCGAGGATTTGGTCGCATGGACGCTCGCCCCGCCCAGTTCCTCGGCAGTGACGACCTCGTTGGTGACGGTCTTCACCACGTCCGGGCCGGTGACGAACATATAGCTGGTGTTCTTCACCATGAAGATGAAGTCGGTCATCGCCGGCGAATAGACGTCGCCGCCCGCGCACGGCCCCATGATGACGCTGATCTGCGGGATGACGCCGGACGCCTGCACGTTGCGGCGGAACACGTAGGAGTAGCCGGCGAGCGCCGCGACGCCCTCCTGGATGCGGGCGCCGCCCGCGTCATAGAGACCGATGATCGGCGCGCGCGCCTTGAGCGCCATGTCCTGCAGCTTGGTGATCTTCAGCGCGTGGGTCTCCGACAGCGAGCCGCCGAACACGGTGAAGTCCTTGGCGAACACGAAGGTCTTGCGGCCGTTGACGGTGCCCCAGCCGGTAACGACGCCGTCGCCGGGAACCCGGGTCTTCTCCATGCCGAACTCGGTGGAGCGGTGTTCGACGAACATGTCGAATTCCTCGAACGAGCCTTTATCCAGCAGCAGTTCGATGCGCTCGCGGGCGGTGAGCTTGCCGCGCGCGTGCTGGGCCTCGATCCGCTTGTCGCCGCCGCCCTTCTTGGCTCCGGCGCGGCGTTCATCGAGTGCTTCGAGGATGTGCTTCATGGATTCGCCCCAACTTCGGCGGCAGCCGCCGCCCTTCCGGTCTCTGGTGGGCAGCTTTCTAGCACGCAGGCGAAGGCCGAGAAAATGGCTTTGTCCTCAGGGAAATAGCCAAATGCCCCCACTCCGGCGAGAGGTGGGTCGGCTCGAATGGCCGCCGGCAAATCCTGCTCATGGACAGGTGACCCTGGGCCTCCCCTTCGAAGGAGGTGCTCCCGCAAATTCGTCTTGCCCGGCCTTGTGCCGGGCATCCATGTCTTGCGGACAATGCCGAGATAAAAGACGTGGATGGCCGGGATGAATCCGGCCATGACGACAATTAAATCGCGCCTTACGCCTTTGGCGGCCGGCTCGGCACGAAATAGCTCGACTTGTGCACCACGTTGCCGTCGCGGAGCGTGATGACGTCCACCAGCTCCATTACCACCGGCGTGCCGTCCGGCTTCGTCGCCGTGAGGATCGATTCGGAGACGAAGTGCTCGTCGCTGCCGTAGAGCGCCACGGGCTCGAAGGCGATGCCGGGCAACCCCGAAATATCCTTGCCGAACTGCTCGGCCACCGCCTCCCGGCCCTTGTAGACCTTCGGGCTGCCATGGCGCTGGTAGCTGGTGTCGTCGGCATGAAACGCCATGATCGCCGCAACATCGTGGGCGTTCCAGGCGGCGTTGTAGCGTATGGCGAGATCCTTCCAAGCGGCTACGGACATTCGTGGGCGCTCCCTGCATTTTCCGTTGGCGCAACACTACCGGTTTTCGGCCGGGAATCCACCGCGCCACCCGGCCGCAGGCCCGTATTGATCCGGAGCGCCTTCAGCCGATAGACAAGCCTGAACACGGAGGAGACTTATGACAGCGGCGGACGCGGCGACAATCGCCACACAATACATCGACGCCTGGAACGAGACCGACGACGCCAGACGGAACGCGCTGCTCGAACAATGCTGGGCCGACGACGGGGTCTATGTCGATCCGAATATCGAGGTGCACGGGCGGGATGCGCTGTCGCGCCGGATCAAGGACGTCCAGGCCAGCCGTCCCGGCGCGCGGCTCGAATTCATGAGCCGGACGGACGGGCATCACAACGTGCTGCGTTTTCTCTGGCGGCTGGCGCGCGCCGATGGCTCCTATGGCGACACGTCCATCGATATCGGCGAGATCGGGCCCGACGGGCGGCTGTCGAAGATCATCGGATTCTTCGGACCCGCGCCGCAACTCTAGCGCAGGCGGCCGCTCAACCGCATGACGAAGATCAGCACTTCCGCCACCGCCTTGTACAGTTCGGCGGGAATTTCGTCGCCGAGTTCGACGTTGGCCAGTGCGCCGGCGAGCACCTCGTTGTCCTCGATGGGCACGCCGTGCTCACGGGCGACCGCGACGATCTTGTCGCCGACCGTGCCGCGGCCCTTGGCGACCACGCGCGGCGCGCCCTTTCTGTCGTAATGCAGCGCCACCGCGAGCATGTTTCGGGGCTCGGAAATCATAGCGCACGATCCAGGAAATGCCCGGCGGGCGGCGGCGCGGGCCGCGGCGGCGCGCCGTCGCCGATCACGATGTCGCCGGGCTCCAGCGCCGCCTCGCGCAGCGCGTGGGACAGTTGCGGCACATTGAGGCGCAGTTGCGCGGCGGTGGCGGGCCGCTCGGCCCACATCCGCACCGACGTCCGCGCGCCGCTGAGCGAGACCAGCGCATGCACCGGCCCGGTCGGCTCCACGTCGAGGGAAAAGCGCGCCTGCCACGCCCGCCGCGCCGGCTCCGCAGTCGCACCGCCGCCATCGCGGGAAATCTCGAACTGGGCGATGGCGGTACCCTGCGGCGTCGCGAACGGGATTTCGAAATTCCAGCGCGGCATGGCCGCCTCGGCCCGCGCCCCGGCGGCATCGGGCAATGAGGCCGCCTGCAACAATGTCTGGCGCGCCAGCGCAGCATCGACGTCCGCGATCAGGCGATGGGCCACAACCACGACTGGATCGTCCGGCGCAATGGAGGACGGCAGCGCCGGCTGCGCGCTCGGCGCGGCGCCGCGAAACGGCGGCGGCGGGACTGTCCCATGCGCGCTTTCGGCGCGCGCCGGTGTCAATCGCCCTTCCGCAGCGAGAAGCTCGGCCATGGCGTCGCGGACGCCCTTCGGCAAGTTTCGCAGGAGCGCCGTCATGTCGGCTTCGGCCTCGGCAGCAGCACGGCCCGCGGCCATCGGCATCCGAATATCCGGCAGGGCCGTCTCATCAGCGACCGGCGACAGCGGCGGTGACGCCGCTTCGGGTGCCGCAGCCTCGCCGAGCCACGACGCCACCGTCTGGCGAAACACCGTCAGCACTGCCTTGAGATCCGCCGGCGCGGAGCCGCCGGCCAGAGCCTGATTGAAGAACAATCCGGATTCACGGAACGCGGTCTTGATGTCGTCACCGGTCAGGCTTTCTCCGAGGACCGGACGCCGCGCCAGAAGCTGCGCCGCGGCCTGCTGGAGCGTCTGCGGCAGCGCCTGCGACGACGCCACCGCACCGAGATTGGCGAACAGCGGCGACAGGCTGCCCTGCCGCGCGGCGGCGACCTGCACCGCCGCCGACACCGCCAGCGCTTCGAGATCGGTCAGCGCACGCCCCGACGCCGCCGCCTGCACCGGCGCACCCGGCTGAGCGACACGCGCCGACGCCGACGCCTCGCCAGCGGACGCCTGCGTCCCCGGAGACGCGACGCCGCCCTCGCCCGGCACGATCTGAAGCCGCACGCCCTGCGGCGTCTGCGACACCGCCAGTTGCAGCCGGTCGCCGGACTGGAGCGGGACCTCGGTCAACGCCTCGATGGTGAGATTGGCGATGGCGATGCGCACCTTGTCGGCGCCGAGTTGCGCCAGCACCTGCGCGTCGATCACCGTGCCCGGCTGCAGCGCCGCGCCCGCGGCCGCGCCCTGCGCGGTGACGACGGGAAACACCGGATTGATGGCGACGGGCATGGCTTTCGCTTCCTTCGAACCGGAAGCTAGAGCAGCGACGTAAACGGCTTGTTAACCGAACTGCGATGGCATCGTGCCAGAGCGTTACCCCAGCGCCTGCAGCACCTGCGCCGCCGCCTCGAAATCGCGGTGCTGGGCGGCGCGGCGGGCCTCCACCTCCTCGTCCATGCCCCAGGTCTCGCTGTTCCAATCCTCGTCCACATGCGCGGCGGCCCACACCTGCGTCGCGTCGAGCACACGATGGTTCAGGGCCAGCGCCAGCATCGCCGAGCCGGTGATGGTGGTGACGACATGCAGCGCCGCAAGCGGCCACGCCCCGGACGGCAGCGCCCCGCGCGCCGCGGCCACCGCCGCCTCCGGTTGGCGCACATGCATGATCCCCTCGGTGAGGATGAAATGCGCGCCGAGATCGTCGGCGGCCCAGCGCAGTACCGGGTCCCAATGCTGCGCCTGCCGCGCCACCAGCGTCTCGGGAAACCCCGCGCGGTAGAACACGAGGTCGGATTCGAAATAGCGCGCGATGTCGTCGGCAACCGCCACGATGTTGGCCGACACGCCGTCGATGACGCTGTTGGCGAGCCGCGTCAGCGGCATCGCCATCGGGTCGATCGCCTCGGTCTGCGCCTGCCATTCGGCGGCCATGGCCTCGGCGAGGTCGCGGTTCGGCGCGGCCAGCAGGTTGCGTCCCGGGGTGCGCACCTGCTTGCCGTCCAGCGTCACGGCGAAACCGTCCGGCCCCTCGACGACGCCAGCCTGGGTATAGAACCGCTTGCGCAGCGGCGCGCGGGAGGACTGGCGCGACGCCTCGCGCGGATCGAGCGGCGATTTCCCCGCGACCTCGTCGAACAGTTCACGCATGACGAACTCACCTTTATGTGCTGGGCATGACCCTGACCGAAAGCGGCATCCACTTTTCGGCGGCCATGCCTAGCGGTTGGCGCAGGCGCGCGAATAGGCCGCGCGCTCGTTGGGGCCAAGCCCCCACGCCGCACCCTCGTCCAGGCACCGCGCGATGCGGTCGCCGTAGGACTCGCGCCGCGCCGGCTTGAGCCGCGAGCGCGGCGGCTTTCCATTCGACGTCACACGACCAGGCGTCGTGTTCTGCAGCGCGAACGGCGGTGGCGAATTCATCTGCGGCACCTGCGGCACATCGATCCGCGGCGGCGGAGGCGGCGGCGGCGCGGTGGGAAACGGGATCACCGGCTGGGTGCCGGGCGGCCCAATGATCTGGGCGTGGGCGGGCATCGCGAATGAGAGGATCGCGATCACCAGACCCGACATTGTCGCGATAATCGTGCTGGCCTTCATGGCGTTTCCAATCGTCCGTTCCCACCCGTTCGTCACGTCCGAATGTACTCCGGCCATGACGGCTTTCCCTTCGGCATATCGTGCCCGGGAGCAGCTCGAGCAAGGGTCCTACTCCTCCGGCGCGCCCTCGATGGGATCGAAGCGGTCGGCCTCGAGTCCGAGCAGGTTCCACGATTGCAGCATGTGCAGCGGCAGCGGCGCGGTGGCGTCGATCACGCCGCCGCGCGGATGCGGGATGACGATGCGGCGCGCCAGCAGATGCAGCCGGTTCTGCAGGCCGCCGGGCAACTGCCAGTTCTCCTTGTTGAAGTATTTCGGATCGCCGACAATGGGGTGATCGATATGCGCCATATGCGCCCGGAGCTGGTGGGTGCGGCCGGTGACCGGCTTCAGCGACACCCAGGCGAGCTTCTGCGCCGAGGCTTCGACCACCGCGTAATATGTCACCGCGTGGCTCGCGCCCTCGTCGCCATGACTGGCGACGCGCATGATCGACTCTTCCTCGTTCTCCTCCTTGGCAAGATAGGTGGAGATGCGGCCCTGCTTCGGTTTCGGCACCCCCGCCACCAGCGCCCAGTAGATCTTGCGCGCCGAGCGATGGCGGAATGAGCCGGTGAGCGCGGACGCAGCGAAGCGGGTCTTGGCGATCAGCAGGCAACCCGAGGTTTCGCGATCGAGCCGATGCACCAGGCGCGGCTTCTGCCCCTTGGCGTCGCGCATCACCTCCAGCATCTGGTCGACATGCTTCGTCATGCCCGAGCCGCCCTGCACGGCGAGGCCCGCGGGCTTGTTCAGCACCATGACGTCGGCGTCCTCGAACAGGGTCATTTTGCGCAGGTCTTCGAGCGTCTTCTCCGCCGCCTCCGAGAGCACGCCGACGGCCTTCGGCGCGTCGAGCTTCAGCGGCGGGATGCGGACGCTCTGGCCCTCCTCGAGACGGTCCTTGCTGTCGGCGCGCTTGCCGTTGATGCGCAGTTCGCCTTTGCGGACGATGCGCTGGATGTGGGAGAACGACAGGCCGGGGAAGCGATGTTCGAGGAAGCGGTCGACGCGCATGTTGTTCTCGTCGGCGGTGACGACCACGGTCTGCACCTTGGTCGGCAGCGGCGCGGCTTGTGGCGCGGGAGCCTCCTCGTAAGGCGCGGGCGGACGCTGCGGGCGAACAGCGGCGGAGGATCGCGCCGCCTTCGCCGGCGTCGTCCTTCGCGACACGCCGTCCCCGCGCCCCTCGAAATGGCCTGCCGGCTTGCCCGACGCCTTTTTGGCCGACGTTGTCTTGACGGACGACGGCTTGGCGGACGACGGCTTGCCGCGCTTCGCCGCGCGCTTGTCGTCCTTGCGCGCCTCGCGCACGCCCTTCTTCTCAAGCGGCTTCCTGAAACGCCGGCTCATGATGATCTGTCCCGTCTCAGCTTGGCCCAGTAATCGAGCCGCTTGCGAATCTCGCGCTCGAAGCCGCGATCGGGCGGATTGTAGAACGTCTGGCGGCCGAGCGCCTCCGGGAAATAGTCCTGCCCGGAAAACGCCTCCGGCGCATCGTGGTCGTACTGATAGCCGGCGCCGTAGCCCTCAGCCTGCATCAGCTTGGTCGGCGAATTGAGGATGTGCTTGGGCGGCAGCAGCGAGCCGCCCTCCTTTGCCACCCGTTTTGCCGCACCGAACGCCTTGTAGGCGGCGTTGGATTTCGGCGCGGTGGCGACATAGATCACCGCCTGCGCGATGGCCAGTTCGCCCTCGGGGCTGCCGAGGAAATCGTAGGCGTCCTTGGCCGCGTTGGCGATCACCAGCGCCTGCGGATCGGCAAGGCCGATGTCCTCCACCGCCATCCGCACCACGCGGCGCGCCAGGAACAGCGGGTCCTCGCCCGCGTCCAGCATGCGCGCGAGATAATACAGCGCGGCGTCGGGATCGGAGCCGCGCACGGCTTTATGCAGCGCCGAGATCAGATTGTAATGGCCGTCGGCGGACTTGTCGTAGATCGGCGCGCGGCGTTGCAGGATGTCCTGCAGCTGCGCGGCATCGAACACCTCGTCCTTGCGCGCGGCGCGCCACACTTCCTCCGCCAGCGTCAGCGCGGCGCGGCCGTCGCCGTCCGCCATCCGCACCAGCACGGCGCGCGCCTCGGCATCTAGCGGCAGCGGCCGGCCCTCGACCTCCTCGGCGCGGGCGTAGAGCTTCTCCACCGCCGCCGCATCGAGCGAATGGAACACCAGCACACGGGCGCGCGAGAGAAGCGCCGCGTTGAGTTCGAACGAGGGATTTTCGGTGGTGGCACCGACGAGCACCACGGTGCCGTCCTCCATCACCGGCAGGAAGGAATCCTGCTGCGCGCGGTTGAAGCGATGCACCTCGTCGACGAACAGCAGCGTGCCCCTGCCCGTCTCGCGGCGGGCACGGGCGGCGTCGAACACCTTCTTCAGATCGGCGACGCCGGAGAACACCGCGGAAATCTGCTCGAAATGCAGGTCGGTGGCATCCGCCAACAGCCGTGCCACCGTGGTCTTGCCGGTGCCGGGCGGCCCCCAAAAGATCAGCGAGCCGAGCGTGCGCGTCTCCAGCATGCGCGTTAGCGCGCCGTCGGGCCCGAGGATGTGATCCTGCCCCACCACGTCGGACAGCTTCCGCGGCCGCAGCTTCTCCGGCAACGGACGCGGCGCATCCTCCTCCAGCCCGGCGGCGGCGAAGAGGTTCGATGACGGTGCGGTGCGTTTAGCGCTCATGCGACGTTTGACGCGGATCCTGTTGCAACCATGCCCCGGACGCAGTGCAGCGCAAAGCGGTGCGCTGCTGATCCGGGGCCGTAACGAAACACGTTCCCGCAGCGGTCCCGGCTCTGCGGAGCAGCGCCAGCGCGCTGCGCCGCCTCCGGGACATGCGCTCAGCCCCCGAGCACGACGGAAATCTGCTGGCCGCCGCGCAGAACGGTGATGCGCCACAGCCGCGAGGATTCGCGCGCCACCTTTTCCAGATCGGAGGTGCGGCCGATCTTCTGGCCGTTGACTTCGACGATGACGTCGCCCTTGCGGAAGCCGACATTGGCGGCAAAACCGTCATCGGCGATGTTGGTGATGGCGACACCCTCGACGCTGCTGTCGAGCTTCAGTTCATCGGCGAGCGCCGGCGAAATATTGGCGACCGTCGCGCCCTGGAACGGCGAGCGCGACTTGATGACGATCTCGTCGCGGCCGGTATCGGGCGCGGTTTCAAGCGCGATGGAGAGCCGGACCGGCTTGCCGCCACGCAGCACGTCCACCTGCGCGGTGCCGCCGAGCGGTCGCGTGGCGAAGCGATAATCGAACGCATTGGGATCGTCGATGGTCTGACCGTCGATCGACACGATGAGGTCGGACAGCTTGAGGCCGGCCCGCGCCGCCGGGCTGCCAGCCGCGACGTTCGCCACCAGCGCGCCGGTGGGCCGCTTCAGGCCCAGCGTCTCGGCGATCTCGGGCGTCACCGCCTGCAAGCGCGCGCCGAGCCACGGACGCTTCACCGCCTTGCCGCCGCTCTTGGCGGAGGCCACGACCACGCGCACCATGTTCGCCGGAATGGCGAAGCCGATGCCCTGCGAGCCGCCGGAGCGCGAGAAGATCGCGGTGTTGACGCCGACGAGGCGGCCGCTCATGTCCACCAGCGCGCCGCCGGAGTTGCCCGGATTGATCGCCGCGTCGGTCTGGATGAAGAACTGATAGTCGGTGATGCCGACCTGGGTGCGCGCCAGCGCCGAGATGATGCCGTGGGTCACCGTCTGGCCAACGCCGAACGGATTGCCGATGGCAAGCACCACGTCACCCACCTGCGCATCGTCCGAATTGGCGAAATCCAGCGTCGGGAATTTCTCCTTGGTGTCTTTCAGGCGCAGCACCGCGAGATCGGTGCGGCTGTCCTTGAGCACGATCTCGGCCTCGAACTCGCGCTTGTCGGCGAGCGAGACCTTGACCTGATCCGCGCCCTCGATGACGTGGTTGTTGGTGACGACCAGACCGGACGCATCCACCATCACGCCCGATCCCAGCGAGCGCTGCATCTGCTCCTGCGGCCCCCCCGGCACGCCGAAGAAACGGCGGAACATCGGGTCCTCCAGCAGCGGATTGCGGTTCTGCACCACCTTGGCGGCGTAGACGTTGACCACCGCCGGCTGCACCCGCTGGACGATCGGGCCATAGGACAGCCGCAGCTGCGCCGACGACGAAGGCACGATGCGGTCCTGCGCCAGCGCGGGACCGACGAGAACCGAGGACAGAATGAGCGCAGCGAGCGCGCGAACGGCGGTCATGAAAACGATCCTGAAATTGTATCCGAACGGAAACTATACCCCTGAAACGACAAGGGTGACAAACGCCGAGGGGTCCCGCATCCACGCGTTCACGATGCCTTGTTCGCTCCCTCGCCCGGGCCGAACTATCCCCCCATGAAAAAAGCGGCGCCGGAGCGCCGCTTTCTTGAAACGCGGTGGGGTGCCGTCGGCGCCGGCGCGCTTACGCCGCCTCGGCGTCCTTGGTCTGCACCGGGCCGGAATCCTGGCCCTTGGCGTCCTCGTCGCGATCGACGAACTCGATCACGGCCATCGGCGCGTTGTCGCCGTAGCGGAAGCCGGCCTTGATGATGCGGGTGTAGCCGCCCTGACGGTCCTTGTAGCGCGGGGCCAGAACGTCGAACAGCTTCCTGACCTGATCCTGGTCGCGCAGTTCGCTGATGGCCTGGCGGCGCTTGTCGAGGCCGCCCTTCTTGCCGAGCGTGACCAGCTTCTCCACGATCGGGCGAAGCTCCTTCGCCTTCGGCAGCGTGGTGACGATCTGCTCGTGCTTGATCAGCGCAGCCGACATGTTGGCGAACATCGCCTTGCGATGTTCCGCGGTGCGGTTGAGCTTACGATGCACTTTTCCGTGACGCATGACTTGATCCTCTATCTCTCGTGTCGCGACCGCATGTCGGACAGTTGCTCAGGTGGGCTGCCTGCGTTCGCCCGGTGGATATCATTCCGGATGTCGCGTCAGCGACGATCCGGAATGGACATTCTCAGTAGTGATCCTCGAAGCGCTTGGCCAGCTCATCGATGTTCTCGGGCGGCCAGCCCGGCACTTCCATGCCGAGATGCAGCCCCATCTGGGCCAGCACTTCCTTGATCTCGTTCAGCGACTTGCGGCCGAAGTTCGGGGTGCGGAGCATTTCCGCTTCCGACTTCTGCACGAGGTCGCCGATGTAGACGATGTTATCGTTCTTCAGGCAGTTGGCCGAGCGGACCGACAGTTCGAGCTCGTCCACCTTCTTGAGGAACGCGGGATTGAAGGCGAGATCCGGAATGATCTCCTGCGCCACTTCCTTGCGCGGTTCCTCGAAGTTGACGAACACGTTGAGCTGATCCTGCAGGATGCGCGCCGAATAGGCGAGCGCGTCCTCCGGCGAGATCGCGCCGTTGGTCTCGATGGTCAGCGTCAGCTTGTCGTAGTCGAGGATCTGGCCTTCGCGGGTGTTCTCCACCCGGTAGGACACCTTGCGCACCGGCGAGAACAGGCTGTCCACCGGGATCAGGCCGATCGGCGCGTCCTCGGGGCGGTTGCGCTCGGCGGCGACATAGCCCTTGCCGGTGTTGACGGTGAATTCCATGCGGATCTCCGCGCCCTCGTCGAGGGTGCAGATCTGCAGTTCGGGATTGAGAATGACAATGTCGCCCACGGTCTGGATATCGCCCGCGGTGACGACGCCCGGACCGGACTTCTTCACGACCATGCGCTTGGGGCCCTCGCCCTGCATCTTGATCGAGATGTCCTTGACGTTCAGCACGATGTCGGTGACGTCCTCGCGCACACCGGCGATGGACGAGAACTCGTGCAGCACGCCGTCGATGTGCACCGACTGCACCGCCGCGCCCTGCAGCGACGACAGCAGCACGCGGCGCAGCGCGTTGCCCAAAGTCTGGCCGAAGCCGCGCTCAAGCGGCTCGGCGATCACGGTCGCGAAACGGGCGGGATCCGAACCAGGCGTCACGTTGAGCTTGTTCGGACGAATAAGTTCTTGCCAATTTTTCTGGATTGTCACTTGTTCACCCATGCCACTCAAAGGGTTGGCGTTGGAGGGGTTGCGGCGCGGAGCAGTGCTCCGCGTCATCGCATCTTGAAATCACGCGGACGACGCGCCCGCGGCAGTCAAACAATCAGACGCGGCGGCGCTTGCGCGGACGGCAGCCGTTGTGCGGGATCGCGGTCACGTCGCGGATCGAGGTGACGGTGAAGCCCGCGGCCTGCAGCGCGCGCAGCGCCGATTCGCGGCCCGAACCGGGACCGGCGACTTCGACTTCCAGCGTGCGCATGCCGTGTTCCTGCGCCTTCTTCGACACGTCCTCGGCAGCCACCTGCGCCGCATACGGGGTCGACTTGCGCGAGCCCTTGAAGCCCATCGTGCCCGCCGACGACCAGGCAATGGTGTTGCCCTGCGCGTCGGTGATGGTGATGGTGGTGTTGTTGAACGACGAGTTCACGTGGGCAATGCCGGACGCGATGTTCTTGCGCTCACGACGGCGAACGCGGGTAGCTTCTTTAGCCATAAGTCTCTTCTCTTCCTTCAAGCGCGTCCGTGATTCCAGACGCTGGGGAATTTCATTTTCAGTCCGTCATGGCCGGGCTTGTCCCGGCCATCCACGTCTTGATCTCGCTTGTAATATCCAAATCCCCGGGCTGCCGCTTCGCGTTCCCCGGGGATGATCTTGGCTAAGCCGCCAAGGTCACTTCTTCTTGCCGGCGATGGCCTTGGCCGGACCCTTGCGCGTACGCGCATTGGTGTGGGTCCGCTGACCGCGCACCGGCAGGCCGCGACGATGGCGCAGGCCGCGATAGCAGCCGAGGTCCATCAGACGCTTGATGTTCATGCCGACTTCGCGGCGCAGGTCGCCCTCGACGAGATAGTCGCGGTCGATGATCTCGCGAATCTGCAGCACTTCCTGGTCGGTGAGCTGCGACACGCGGCGATCGAGCGGGATCTTCACCTTCTCGACGATGTCGGCCGCATTCTTCTGGCCGATGCCATGGATATACTGAAGCGCAATCAGAACGCGCTTGTTGGTCGGGATATTCACACCGGCAATACGGGCCACTGTCTTCGCTCCTGTCGCCATCCGTCGGGAGGGCTTGTCGTGTTTAGGTCTTTTGCGTCGGGCGGGTGTTCACAAACGCGAACACGACGCCCTCCCCATTTTCTTTCGGGGCCCGGCATCGTCTGAACTATCCGACTGGATGCGGGCTTATTAATGTATTTAACGGCGTTTCGTCAACCGCTTGGCCGTTCCAACTCGCTTTTTCGTGACCGTTTTGGCCGCCTTGCGGGCGGTCTTGCCGGCCGTTTTGCGGGTCTTGGCAACCTTCTTCCCGGCGGAACGGGCTTTGGTCGCTTTCGCCGCCTTTTTCGCCTGCTTTTTCACGCCCTTAGCGGCCGGTTTGGCGGCCTTTTTGGCCTTCCGGGGCGAGGCTTTCGCAGCCTTGGCGGGGGCCTTCACGGCTTTTTTGGCCTTCTTGGCGGCTTTTTTGGTCGGCTTGGCCGCTTTCGCGGCCGGCTTTTTGGCCGACTTGGCGCCCTTCTTGGCAGCCTTTTTGCCAACCTTCCGGGCGGTCTTGCGGGCCGCGGCCCTGGCCGGCTTGGCGACCGATTCGGCTGCTCCCAGCGCCGCCAGCACGCGGTCGATCGCCGCCGTCACCTCTTCGATGCTCATCATGCCGTCGATGGTGATCAGGTTGCCCTTGTCGGCATAGTGATGCACCAGCGGCTCGGTCTGGGCGCGATAGCTCGCCAGCCGCTTCGACAGCACTTCCGGCGTATCATCGGCGCGGACGGTCTCGCCGCGCTCCCGCATCTGCGCGACACGGGTTTCGACCCGCTGCAGCAGTGCGCTTTCATTGACGCGCAGTTCGATCACGGCGTCGAGCTTGAGGCGCTTGTTCTTCAGGAGGTCGTCGAGCGCTTCGGCCTGCGGCACCGTGCGCGGGAAGCCGTCGAGAATGAATCCGTTCCTGGCGTCGGGCTCTTCGATCCGGTCCGAGATGATTCCGACCACGACCTCGTCCGGGACAAGCCCGCCGCCGGCCATGATGTCCTTGGCGCGAAGGCCGACCGGCGTTCCCGCCGCCACTGCCGCGCGCAGCATGTCACCGGTGGACAGCTGAACGATGCCGTACTTTTCGACCAGCCTCTGCGCCTGCGTTCCCTTGCCCGCCCCCGGCGGCCCGAGAAGAATCAGTCTCATTTACGACGGCCCCTCAATTTGGATTTCCGGATCAGCCCTTCATACTGGTGCGCCAACAGATAGCCCTGCACCTGGGCAACCGTATCCATCGTCACGCTGACGACAATCAAGAGCGAAGTGCCGCCGAGATAGAACGGCACCGACGCATAGGAAATCAGGATTTCCGGAATGAGGCAGACCACCGCGAGATAGATCGCGCCGACCACCGTAATGCGCGACAGCACGTAGTCGATATATTCCGCAGTCCGTTCTCCCGGACGAATGCCCGGAATGAAGCCGCCGTGCTTCTTGAGGTTATCCGCGGTCTCGGTCGGGTTGAACACGATCGCGGTGTAGAAGAACGCGAAGAAGACGATCAGCGACAGATAGAGGATGAGGAACAGCGGCCGCCCGTGGGCCAGCTGGGTCGAGATCCACTGGAACCACTCCGGCCCCCGCCCGGCGTTGAAGCTCGCGATGGTGGTCGGCAGCAGCAGCAGCGACGAGGCGAAGATCGGCGGGATGACGCCCGAGGTATTGAGCTTGAGCGGCAGGTGCGAGGACTGGCCCTCGAACATCTTGTTGCCGACCTGGCGCTTCGGATACTGGATCAGCAGGCGGCGCTGCGCGCGCTCGACGAACACGATCAGCGCGATGATCGCCACCGCCATGATGATGATCGCCAGGATCAGGAAGGTGGACAGCGCGCCCTGACGGCCGAGTTCGAGGGTGCCGGCGATGGCCGAAGGCAGCTCCGCGACGATGCCCGCCATGATGATGAGCGAGATGCCGTTGCCGATGCCGCGCGAAGTGATCTGCTCACCGAGCCACATCAGGAACATGGTGCCGCCCACCAGCGTGATGGTGGTGGACAGGCGGAAGAACATTCCGGGCTCCGACACCACGTTGCCGGCGCCCTCAAGGCCGACAGCGATGCCATAGGCCTGGAACGCGGCCAGAAACACCGTCAGATAGCGGGTGTACTGGTTGATCACCTTGCGGCCGGCCTCGCCCTCTTTCTTGAGGGCTTCGAGTTGCGGCGACACCGAGGTCAGAAGCTGGATGATGATCGATGCCGAAATGTACGGCATGATGTTCAGCGCGAAGATCGCCATGCGGTTGATGCCGCCGCCGGCGAACATGTTGAACATGCCGAGAATGCCGCCGGCCTGCGAGCGGAACACCTGCTCCCAGATCGCCGGGTCGATGCCCGGCAGCGGAATATAAGTACCCAGCCGATAAACAAGCAGCGCACCCAGCGTGAACCAGATGCGCTTCTTGAGTTCGTCGGCCTTGGCGAACGCCGCGAAATTGAGGTTTGCCGCCAGTTGTTCCGCTGCTGAGGCCATCTTGATCCCGGTCCTTTTCAGTCGTCACGGCCGGTCTCGTCCCGGCCCTCCACGCCTTCTTTTCGGGGGCGATAAAGAAGTAAAGGCGTGGATGCCCGGCACAAGGCCGGGCGAGACGGAATTTTACGAAGCCTTCCTGTTCGGCTTCTTGGCGGCCGCCTTCTGCGCGGCGGCGTCCTTCGCGGGAGCCAGGATCTTCACCGAACCGCCGGCCTTTTCGACCGCCGCGATGGCGGCCTTGGTCGCGCCATACACCTCGATGTTGATCTTCGCCGTCAGTTCGCCGCGGCCGAGCAGACGCACGCCGTCCTTGGCACGGCGCAGCAGGCCGGACTTGACCAGCGCTTCCGCGTTCACGGCCGCGCTCGTGTCGATCTTCTTGGCGTCGATGGCTTCCTGCAGGCGATCGAGATTGACCTCGGTCAGTTCGAGCCGGAAGATGTTGTTGAAGCCGCGCTTCGGCAGGCGGCGATGCAGCGGCATCTGGCCGCCCTCGAAGCCCTTGATGCGCACGCCCGAGCGCGCGGTCTGGCCCTTGCCGCCACGGCCGGACTGCTTGCCCTTGCCGGAGCCGATACCACGGCCGACGCGCATGCGCTTCTTGCGCGAGCCGGCATTGTCGGCGATCTCATTGAGTTTCATCGCTCTGTTCCTTACTTCCCGTCCACGACGCGAACGAGGTGCTGAACCTTGGCGATCATGCCGCGAACCGCAGGCGAATCCTCCAGCTCGGAAACGCGGCCGATCTTGTTGAGGCGCAGACCGATCAGGGTCTCGCGCTGCGAGCTGTGGCGGCGGATCGGGCTGCCGGTCTGCTCGACCTTGATGGTTTTGGTTGCGGCCTTGGCCATTGTCTTAACTCCAGAAAGGCGCGTGAATTAATCCGCAGCCGCTTCGGCATCGCCGCCGACACGGCGCGACTGCAGCGTGGACACCTTGATGTTGCGACGGTTGGCCACCGAGCGCGGCGAATCCTGATGCTTCAGCGCATCGAAGGTGGCGCGAACCATGTTGTAAGGGTTCGACGAGCCGACCGACTTCGCCACCACGTCCTGGATGCCGAGCGTCTCGAACACCGCGCGCATCGGGCCGCCGGCGATGATGCCGGTGCCGGCCGGCGCCGCGCGTAGATAGACGCGGCCCGCGCCGTGGCGGCCGGCGATGTCGTGATGCAGCGTGCGGCCTTCGCGCAGAGCCACGCGCGTCAGGTTGCGCTTGGCCGACTCGGTCGCCTTGCGGATCGCTTCCGGCACTTCGCGCGCCTTGCCGTGACCGAAGCCGACCCGGCCCTTCTGGTCGCCGATGACGACCAGAGCCGCGAAACCGAAGCGCTTGCCGCCCTTGACGACCTTCGCCACGCGGTTGATGTGGACGAGCTTGTCCACGAACTCGCTATCGCGCTCTTCCCGGTCTCGCCGCTGACCGCCGCGTTCGCGTTCACCTGCCATGGTGTTTTCCAATCCTTACGGGGCTCGCCTTGTGCAGACTAAGCGCCCCTGTCCTGTGTCCGTTCAAACCAAATTGCAGAGACCCGAGCCTCAGAAGCTCAGGCCGCTCTCGCGCGCGGCCTCGCCGAGCGCCTTGACGCGCCCGTGGTAGAGATAGCCACCACGGTCGAAAACGACTTCCTTCACGCCGTTCTTCACGGCGCGCTCCGCCAGCAGCTTGCCGACGGCCTTGGCGGCGTCGATATCCGCGCCGGTCTTGCCGCCGTCGCGCAGCGTCTTTTCCAGCGACGAGGCGGACGCCAGCGTCTCGCCCTTCAGGTCGTCGATGACCTGCGCATAGATGTGCTTCGACGAGCGGAACACCGACAGGCGCGGACGTCCGTTCGCGGTCCGGCGCAGCGCGAGACGCACGCGCTGCTTGCGCCGGGCATTCGTGACCTTGAGTTTCGACATGACCGGCTCCGTTACTTCTTCTTGCCTTCCTTGCGGAAGATGAATTCGTTCGCGTACTTGACGCCCTTGCCCTTGTAGGGCTCCGGCGGACGATAGGCGCGAATTTCGGCGGCGACCTGGCCGACGCGCTGGCTGTCGTTGCCCGCGACGGTGATCTCGGTCGGCTTCGGAACGGTGATCGTGATGCCCTCCGGGATCGGATAGATCACGTCGTGGCTGTAGCCGAGCGCGAGCTGCAGGTTCTTGCCCTGCAGCGCGGCGCGATAGCCGACGCCGGTGATTTCCAGCTTCTTCTCGAAGCCCTTGGTGACGCCTTCGACCAAGTTGGCGATCTGGGCGCGCGCGGTGCCGTACAGCGAGCGCGCCCGCTTGGTCTCGAAACGCGGCGCAACGCGGATCGCGCCGTCCTTCATCTCGACGGAAACGTCGTCGTGCACGACGAATTGAAGGGCGCCCTTCGGACCCTTCATCTTCACGGTCTGCCCTTCGACATTCGCGGTGACGCCGGAGGCGATCGCGACGGGCCTTTTGCCTACGCGGGACATTGATCTTCCTTCCTTAGAACACCGTGAAGAGAACTTCGCCGCCCACATTCGCGTCGCGCGCGTCGTGGTCTGCCATGATTCCCTTCGGCGTCGACAGCACCGAGATGCCGAGACCGTTCTTCACGCGCGGCAGGTTCTTCACCGAGGCGTAAACCCGACGCCCGGGCTTGGAGACCCGCTCGATCTCGCGGATGACCGGCTCGCCATCGAAATACTTCAGCTCGATCTCGAGCTCGTTGTGGCCGCCCTTGTGCTCGACCGCCGCATAGCCGCGGATATAGCCCTCGGCCTTCAGCACT
Source organism: Bradyrhizobiaceae bacterium (assembly GCA_020544565.1). Classification (GTDB taxonomy): domain Bacteria; phylum Pseudomonadota; class Alphaproteobacteria; order Rhizobiales; family Xanthobacteraceae; genus Afipia. The sequence continues at coordinate 705,136 of CP078014.1, read as the reverse complement.
TCGAGAACGTTGGCGCGCATCTTCGAGCCCGGGGTCGAGACCTTGGACTTGTTGCGCATCTGCGCGTTGCGGATGCGGGTGATGAGATCGCTGATGGGATCGTGCGTTGACATGCCCTGCCCTCCCCTTACCAGCTCGACTTGACCAGGCCGGGAATAAGGCCCTTCGAACCGAAGTCACGGATGGCGATGCGGCTCATCTTCTGCTTGCGATAGACCGCGCGCGACCGGCCGCTGATCTCGCAACGGTTGCGGATGCGGGTGGCCGACGAATTGCGCGGCATCTCGGCGAGCTTGATGGTGGCGGCGAAACGCTCTTCCATCGGCTTCGTCTTGTCGGCGATGACCGCCTTCAGCCGGGCACGCTTGGCGGCGGCGTTCTTCGTCATCCGCTGGCGCCGGTTGTTCTTCTCGACAGAACTCTTCTTAGCCATAGAGTAGTCTCCATACCTTTCCGCGTTTGAGACGCCGAAGTCAGCGCCTCACTGCCGGAACGGGAAATTGAAAGCGGTCAGCAACGCACGCGCCTCGTCATCGGTGGCGGCGGTGGTGCAGATCGTGATGTCCATGCCCCAGGTCTCGCCCGACTTGTCGTAGTCGATTTCCGGGAACACCAGGTGCTCCTTGAGGCCGAGCGAATAGTTGCCGCGGCCGTCGAAGCTCTTCGGATTGAGGCCGCGGAAGTCGCGCACGCGAGGCAGCGCGATGTTCACCAGACGATCGACGAAGTCGTACATCCTGGACTTGCGCAGCGTCACCTTGGCGCCGATGGCCTGGCCTTCGCGCAGCTTGAAGGTCGCGATCGCCTTGCGCGAATGCGTGACGATCGGCTTCTGGCCGGCGATCAGCGCGAGATCGGCGGCGGCCAGTTCGACCTTCTTGCGGTCGTTGACGGCCTCGCCGATGCCCATGTTGAGCACCACCTTCTCCAGCGACGGCACCTGCATCGGGTTCGTGTAACCGAACCGCTCGACCAGCTTGCCGCGGATTTCCTTGTCGAATTGCGCGCGCAGGCGCGGAACGTATGCGGTCTCAGCCATCGATCTCAGCTCCCGCGCGCCTGGCGACGCGCACCTTGGTGCCATCCTGCTCAATCTTGAACCCGACCTTGGTCGGCTTGCCGTCCTTGGCCAGCAGCGCGATGTTCGACAGGTGGATCGGCGACTCCTTGGAGATGATGCCGCCTTCCTGGGTCGCGCTCTGCTTCTGGTGGCGCTTGACGAGATTGACGCCGCGCACCAGCGCGCGGCCCTCGGACGGACGCACCTCGAACACCTCGCCGGTGCGGCCCTTGTCGCGGCCGGTCAGCACGACGACCTTGTCGCCCTTGCGAATCCTGGCAGCCATCACAGCACCTCCGGCGCAAGCGAAATGATCTTCATGTGGTTCTTGGCGCGCAGTTCGCGCGGCACCGGTCCGAAGATGCGGGTGCCGATCGGCTCGGACTGATTGTTGATCAGCACTGCGGCGTTGCGGTCGAAGCGGATCACAGACCCGTCGGCGCGGCGAATATCCTTCGCCACGCGCACGACGACGGCTTTCATGACGTCGCCCTTCTTCACCTTGCCACGCGGAATGGCTTCCTTGATCGAGACGACGATGATGTCGCCCACCGTGGCATAGCGGCGCTTGGAACCTCCAAGAACCTTGATGCACATGACACGGCGCGCGCCGGAATTATCGGCCACGTCGAGGTTGGTCTGCATCTGAATCATTGATGCACCTCGTCCTCTTTCTGATGCGCTTGGTTGCGCTTAAGCTGTTTTCTTGTCGCTCTGGACCACGGTCCAGCGCTTCAACTTCGAGAGTGGTTTGCTTTCTTCGATCCAGACCGTGTCGCCTGCCTTGAACTGGTTGTTCTCGTCATGCGCGTGGTAGTTCTTGGACCGGCGAATGGTCTTCTTGTAGATCGGGTGGATGAAGCGGCGGTCGACGCGCACGACAACGGTCTTGTCCTGCTTGTCGCTGACGACGACGCCCTGGAGAGTACGCTTCGGCATCTTTCGCCCCTTACTTCTTGCTCTGGTCGGCGCGCTTCTGCGCGGCGACGGTCTTGATGCGCGCGATGTCGCGGCGGGCCTGACGCAGGCGCGAGGTGTTCTCGAGCTGCCCGGTGGCACGCTGGAACCGCAGGTTGAAGCGCTCCTTCTTCAGATTGAGGACGGCGTCGTCCATCTGATCGGCGCTCATCGCGCGAATGTCTTCGATCTTGAGTTCGGCCATGGTGGTTTCCTTACTCCGCAATGCGCGCGACGAAGCGCGTCTTGATCGGAAGCTTGGCGGCGGCCAGCGTCAGCGCCTCGCGGGCGGTCTGATCGGTAACGCCGTCGATCTCGAACAGGATGCGGCCCGGCTTCACCCGCGCCACCCACAATTCCGGCGAACCCTTGCCCGAGCCCATGCGCACTTCGGCGGGCTTCTTCGACACCGGAAGGTCGGGGAACACGCGGATCCAGACGCGGCCGGCGCGCTTCATGTGGCGGGTCAGCGCGCGGCGGGCGGCTTCGATCTGGCGCGCGGTGATGCGCTCCGGCGCCATCGCCTTCAGGCCGAACTGGCCGAAAGACAACGTCGCGCCCGACGAGGCGACGCCGTGGATACGGCCCTTATGCGCCTTGCGGAACTTTGTCTTCTTTGGTTGCATCATGGCTTACGCCCTCAAACCTTCTCTTGAATGTCCATCAGGCCGCGTCGCGACGGGACGGACGCCCGCTGTCGCCTTCGGCCATGCGCTTGTCCTGGGCCATCGGATCGTGCTCGAGGATCTCGCCCTTGAAGATCCAGACCTTGACGCCGCAGGTGCCGAACGTGGTGAACGCGGTGGCGACGCCGTAATCGACGTCGGCGCGCAGGGTGTGCAGCGGCACGCGGCCTTCGCGATACCACTCCATGCGGGCGATTTCCGCGCCGCCGAGACGGCCCGAGCAGTTGATGCGGATGCCTTCGGCGCCGAGACGCATCGCCGACTGCACGGCGCGCTTCATGGCGCGGCGGAACGCAACGCGGCGCTCGAGCTGCTGTGCGATCGATTCCGCCACCAGGGTCGCATCGAGTTCCGGCTTGCGGATTTCGATGATGTTGATGACGACGTCGGAATCGGTGATCTCCGCGACCTTCTTCTTCAGCTTGTCGATGTCGGCGCCCTTCTTGCCGATCACCACGCCGGGACGAGCCGAATGGATCGACACGCGGCACTTCTTGTGCGGGCGCTCGATCACGATGCGCGCCACGGCCGCCTGCTTCAGCTCCTTCATCAGCACTTCACGGATGCGGATGTCCTCGTGGAGGAGCTTCGCATACTCGTTCTTGCCGGCAAACCACCGGGAATCCCAGGTCCGGTTGATGCCCAGACGCAGCCCGATCGGATTGATCTTCTGACCCATCGTTCTCTCCCGCGCCCGTTTAAGCGCTCGCCTCCGCCTCGACCTGACGAACCACGATCGTCAGTTGCGAGAACGGTTTGAAAATACGACCCGAACGGCCACGGCCGCGCGGTGCGAAACGCTTCATCACGATGCCGTTGCCAACATGGGCCTCGGCGACGACGAGCGCGTCGACATCGAGGTCATGGTTGTTCTCGGCGTTCGCGATCGCCGACTCCAGGCACTTCTTGACGTCGCCCGCGATCCGCTTGCGCGAGAACTGCAGGTCGGCCAGCGCCGACGACGCCTTCTTGCCGCGGATCAGCTGCGCAACAAGATTGAGCTTCTGCGGCGAGACGCGAAGCATGCGGGCAACCGCCTTCGCCTCGTTATCCGGCAGAGCCCGTTCGCGCTTTGGTTTGCTCATGACTAAGTCCTCAAGCCTTTACTTCTTGGCTTTCTTGTCGCCGGCATGACCATGGAAGGTCCGCGTCGGCGAGAATTCGCCGAACTTGTGGCCGACCATTTCCTCGTTCACCGCGACCGGAACGTGCTTCTGGCCGTTGTAGACGCCGAAGGTGAGTCCCACGAACTGCGGGAGGATCGTCGAGCGGCGGCTCCAGATCTTGATGACATCGTGACGGCCGCTTGCCCGCGCGGCATCTGCCTTCTTGAGCAGGGAGCCTTCGACGAACGGGCCTTTCCAGACTGAACGAACCATGTCCGGCGATCCTTACTTCTTCCGCTTGTGGCGGCTGATGAGAATGAACTTGTTGGTCGACTTGTTCGACCGCGTCTTCTTGCCCTTGGTCGGCTTGCCCCACGGCGTGACCGGGTGGCGGCCGCCCGAGGTGCGGCCTTCGCCGCCGCCGTGCGGATGGTCGATCGGGTTCATGACAACGCCGCGGTTGTGCGGGCGACGGCCCATCCAGCGCTTGCGGCCAGCCTTGCCGATCGAAGTGTTCATGTGGTCCGGGTTCGACACCGCACCGATGGTGGCGGTGCAGCGGCCGTGAACCATGCGCTGCTCGCCGGAGTTGAGGCGCAGGATGACGTATTCCTGATCGCGGCCGACGATCTGGGCATAGGTGCCCGCCGAACGCGCGATCTGGCCGCCCTTCCCGATCTTCATCTCGACGTTGTGGACGATGGTGCCGACCGGCATGTTGCCCAGCGGCATGACGTTGCCGGGCTTCACGTCGACATAGTTGCCGGCCACCACGGTGTCACCCACGGCCAGACGCTGCGGCGCCAGGATGTAGGACTGCTCGCCATCGGCGTACTTGATCAGCGCGATGAACGCGGTGCGGTTCGGATCGTATTCAAGACGCTCGACCTTGGCCGGAACATCGACCTTGGCGCGCTTGAAATCGACCAGACGATACGTCTGCTTGTGGCCGCCGCCGCGGAAGCGCACGGTGATGCGGCCGGTGTTGCCGCGGCCGCCCTTGGACGACTTGCCCTCGGTCAGCGCCTTGACCGGCTTGCCCTTGTAGAGCGCCGAACGATCGACCATCACCAGCTGGCGCTGGCCCGGCGTCGTGGGGTTGAATGTTTTCAATGCCATCGTCGTTCGCCTTACAGCCCGGTGGTCACGTCGATGCGGTGACCTTCTTCGAGGGTCACAACAGCGCGCTTGGTATCCGACTGAGAACCGAGGTGGCCGCGGAAGACCTTGGTCTTGCCCTTGCGCACCAGCGTGTTGACGCTCTTGACCTTGACGTCGAACAGCTTCTCAATCGCGTCCTTGATCTGCGGCTTGGTCGCCTTGGCCGCCACCTTGAACACAATCTTGTTGTGCTCGGAGGCCATCGTGGCCTTTTCGGTCACGACCGGAGCCACGATGATGTCGTAATGGCGCGGATCATGAGTGCTCATTTGAAGCGCGCCTCCAACGCATCCACTGCGGCCTTGGTCAGAACGAGTTTCTGACGGCGCAGAATGTCATAGACGTTGATGCCCTGAACCGGCAGCACGTCGATGTGCGGAATGTTGCGGGCCGCCGCGGCGAACCCGGTGTTGACCTCGGCGCCGTCGATGATCAGCGCGTTGGTGATGTCGAGGCCGGAGAAGTGGCCGAGCAGCGCCTTGGTCTTGCCGTCGTTCAGATCGGCATTGTCGAGAACGACGAGGCCGCCGTCCTTGGCCTTCGCCGACAGAGCATGACGCAGACCGAGCGCACGGACCTTCTTCGGCAGGTCGTAGGCATGCGACCGCACCACCGGGCCGAACGCACGGCCGCCGCCGCGGAACTGCGGCACGCGGGCCGAGCCGTGACGGGCGCCGCCGGTGCCCTTCTGCTTGTACATCTTCTTGCCGGTGCGGGCGATCTCCGCGCGACCCTTGGTCTTGTGGGTGCCGGCCTGGCGCCTCGCGAGCTGCCAGTTGACGACGCGCTGGATCAGATCCACGCGCGGCTCGAGACCGAAAATCTCGTCCGACAGCTGCACCGAGCCGGCCGACTTGCCGTCAAGGGTTGTGACATTCAGTTCCATCACGCACCCTCCTCGGCGGTTGCTTCCGCGGCCGGAGCAGCCTGCTCGCCCGCGAGCTTGAACTTGCCGGGCTTGGCGGCTTCCTTCGGCAGCGGCTTCTTCACCGCGTCGCGAACCGTGATCCAGCCGCCCTTGGAGCCGGGAACGGCGCCTTCGACGAGAACCAGACCGCGCTCGACGTCGGTCTGGACGACGCGCAGGTTCAGCGTGGTGATGCGATCGACACCCATGTGGCCGGGCATCTTCTTGTTCTTGAAGGTCTTGCCGGGATCCTGACGGCCGCCGGTCGAACCGATCGAACGGTGCGAGACCGAGACGCCGTGCGTGGCGCGCAGACCGCCGAAGTTCCAGCGCTTCATGCCGCCGGCGAAGCCCTTACCGACCGAGGTGCCGGTGACATCGACGAACTGGCCGACCACGAAGTGATCCGCCTGGATCTCCGCGCCGACCGGGATCAGCGCGTCCTCGGACACGCGGAATTCCGCGACCTTCCGCTTCGGCTCCACCTTGGCGACGGCAAACTGGCCGCGCTCGGCTTTCGGCATGTAAACCGACTTGCGTGCGCCCGAACCGAGCTGCAGCGCGACGTAGCCGTTCTTCTCGGTGGTGCGATGGCCAATCACCTGGCAATTGCCCAACTTGAGCACGGTCACAGGGATATGTTCGCCGGCCTCCGTAAAGACCCGCGTCATCCCGACCTTTTGTGCGATCACTCCGGAGCGCATCGGCGTGCTTCCTGTCTTTCTGTCCGCAAACAGCGGACTTAAACCAAAATTCTCAGAGCTTGATCTCGACATCGACGCCGGCGGCGAGGTCGAGCTTCATCAGCGCGTCCACGGTCTGCGGGGTCGGATCGACGATATCGAGAAGGCGCTTGTGGGTGCGCATCTCGAACTGCTCGCGGCTCTTCTTGTCGACGTGCGGCGAACGGTTCACGGTGAACTTCTCGATGCGGGTCGGCAGCGGAATGGGTCCGCGAACCTGCGCACCGGTGCGCTTCGCCGTGTTCACGATCTCGCGGGTCGACGTATCGAGAATCCGATGGTCGAACGCCTTGAGACGGATGCGAATATTCTGGCCGTTCATTGCCTGGTTCCTAGCGAATAGTGAGTAGCGAATTGCAAGTAGCAAGAGGTGGCGGGCAGCAGCATTTCGCTGCCCGCCACCTCTATTCGCTCACTTACTCGATGATGCTCGCGACGACGCCGGCGCCGACGGTGCGGCCGCCTTCACGGATCGCGAAGCGGAGCTTCTCTTCCATCGCGATCGGCACGATCAGGTGCACTTCCATCGCGATGTTGTCGCCCGGCATCACCATCTCGGTGCCTTCCGGCAGATGAACCACGCCCGTCACGTCGGTCGTGCGGAAGTAGAACTGCGGACGGTAGTTGGTGAAGAACGGGGTGTGGCGGCCGCCCTCTTCCTTGGTGAGGATGTACGCCTCGGCCTTGAACTTGGTGTGCGGCTTGACCGAACCCGGCTTGCACAGCACCTGGCCGCGCTCGACGTCCTCGCGCTTGGTGCCGCGCAGCAGCGCGCCGATGTTGTCGCCCGCCTGGCCCTGATCGAGCAGCTTGCGGAACATTTCGACGCCGGTGACGGTGGTCTTCTGAGTCGGACGGATACCGACGATCTCGATTTCCTCGCCGACCTTGACGATGCCGCGCTCGACACGGCCGGTCACCACGGTGCCGCGGCCCGAGATCGAGAACACGTCTTCGACCGGCATCAGGAACGGCAGATCGACCGGACGCTCCGGCTGCGGAATGTAGGCGTCAACCGCCTTCATCAGCTCGAGGACCGCGTCGTGACCGAGCTTCGGATCCTTGTTCTCAAGAGCGGCCAGCGCCGAGCCCTTGATGATCGGAATGTCATCGCCCGGGAAGTCGTACTTCGAGAGCAGCTCGCGGATTTCCATCTCGACGAGCTCGAGCAGTTCCGGATCGTCGACCATGTCGCACTTGTTCATGAACACGACCAGCGCCGGCACGCCGACCTGACGGGCGAGCAGGATGTGCTCGCGGGTCTGTGGCATGGGGCCGTCGGCGGCGGACACGACGAGGATCGCGCCGTCCATCTGGGCCGCACCGGTGATCATGTTCTTCACGTAGTCGGCGTGACCGGGGCAATCGACGTGCGCATAGTGACGGTTCGGGGTCTCATACTCGACGTGAGCGGTCGAGATGGTGATGCCGCGCGCCTTCTCTTCCGGCGCCTTGTCGATCTGATCGTAAGCCGTGAACGTCGCGCCGCCGGCTTCCGCCAGAACCTTGGTGATGGCCGCGGTCAGCGAGGTCTTGCCATGGTCGACGTGACCGATGGTGCCGATGTTACAGTGCGGTTTGGTACGTTCGAATTTAGCTTTAGCCATGACGTTCTCCGTTCAACTTTGACTTTCGTCAAAGAAATCAAGCAAACTTTTTCTGGACTTCCGCCGACACGTTGGCCGGCGCTTCCGCGTAGTGGTCGAACTGCATCGTGAAGGTCGCGCGGCCCTGGCTCATCGAGCGCAGGTTGTTCACGTAACCGAACATGTTCATGAGCGGCACCATCGCATTGATGACGTTGGCGTTGCCGCGCATGTCCTGGCCCTGGATCTGGCCACGGCGGGAATTGAGATCGCCGATCACCGAGCCGGTGTAGTCTTCCGGCGTCACCACCTCGACCTTCATGATCGGCTCGAGCAGGACCGACTTGCCCTTCTGCAGCGCATCGCGGAACGCCGCGCGGGACGCGATCTCGAACGCCAGCGCCGACGAGTCGACGTCGTGGTAGGCGCCGTCGATCAGCGTCACCTTGACGTCCACCACGGGGAAGCCCGCGACGACGCCCGAGTTCAGCACGCTCTGCAGGCCCTTTTCGACGCCGGGGATGTATTCCTTCGGCACCGCGCCGCCGACGATCTTGGACTCGAACTGGAAGCCCGCGCCCGGCTCGTTCGGCTCGACGACGAACTTGACGCGCGCGAACTGACCGGTGCCGCCGGTCTGCTTCTTGTGGGTGTAGTCGACTTCCGCCGGCTTGGTGATCTTCTCGCGGAACGCCACCTGCGGCGCGCCGATGTTGGCGTCGACCTTGTAGGTGCGCCTGAGAATGTCGACCTTGATGTCGAGATGGAGTTCGCCCATGCCCTTGAGGATGGTCTGGCCGGACTCGTGGTCGGTCGACACGCGGAAGGACGGATCCTCCGCGGCGAGCTTGGCCAGCGCGACGCCGAGCTTCTCCTGGTCGGCCTTCGACTTCGGCTCGATCGCGATCTCGATGACCGGATCGGGGAATTCCATCTTCTCGAGGATCACCGGATGATCCGCGTCGCACAGCGTGTCACCGGTGCGCGCTTCCTTGAGGCCGGCCAGCGCGACGATGTCGCCGGCATAGGCTTCCTTGATGTCCTCGCGGTTGTTCGCATGCATCAGCAGCATGCGGCCGATGCGCTCTTTCTTCTCGCGGGTCGAGTTGATGACACCGGTGCCGCTCTGCAGGATGCCCGAATAGATGCGGCAGAAGGTGATGGTGCCGACGAACGGGTCGTCCATGATCTTGAACGCCAGCAGCGACATCGGCTCCTTGTCGTCCGCATGACGCAGGATCTCGTTGCCATCCTCATCGACGCCCTTGATCGCCGGCACGTCAAGCGGCGACGGCAGATAGTCGACCACCGCGTCGAGCAGCGGCTGCACGCCCTTGTTCTTGAACGCGGTGCCGCACAGCACCGGATAGAACGCGCCGCCGATCACGGCCTTGCGGATCAGGCTCTTGAGCGTGGCCTCGTCCGGCTCGGTGCCGTCGAGATAAGCGGCCATGGCGTCGTCGTCGAGCTCGACGGCGGCTTCCACCAGCTTCTCGCGATATTCCTTCGCCTTGTCGGCGAGGTCGGCCGGAATCTCCTCGATGTCGTACATCGCACCGGCAGATTCGTTATTCCAGACGAGCGCCTTCATGCGGACAAGATCGATCATGCCCTTGAAGGTGTTCTCGGCGCCGATCGGAAGCTGAATCGCAATCGGCTTGGCGCCGAGACGATCGACGATGTCCGCCAGGCACTTGTAGAAGTCGGCGCCGGTCTTATCCATCTTGTTGGCGAAGACGATGCGCGGAACCTTGTACTTGTCGCCCTGGCGCCAGACGGTCTCGGTCTGCGGTTCGACGCCCTGGTTGGAGTCGAGCACACACACCGCGCCGTCGAGCACGCGCAGCGAACGCTCGACCTCGATGGTGAAGTCGACGTGACCGGGGGTGTCGATGATGTTCAGGCGCTTGCCGTTCCAGAACGCAGTGGTCGCGGCAGAGGTGATCGTGATGCCACGCTCCTGCTCCTGCGCCATCCAGTCCATCGTCGCGGCGCCTTCATGCGTCTCGCCGATCTTATGATTCTTGCCGGTGTAATAGAGGATGCGCTCGGTCGTCGTGGTCTTGCCAGCGTCGATGTGCGCCATGATACCGAAATTACGGTAGTCCTCGATGGCATGTTGGCGGGGCATGGGCCTGTCCTTAGATTTTCGTTCGGGTCGCCGTTACCAGCGATAGTGCGAGAAGGCGCGGTTGGCTTCCGCCATCTTGTGCACGTCTTCACGCTTCTTCACGGCGTTGCCGCGGTTGTTCGATGCATCGAGCAGCTCGGCGGAGAGGCGCTCGGTCATGGTCTTTTCGTTGCGGCCACGCGCCGCCGTGATGAGCCAGCGAATGCCCAGCGCCTGACGGCGCACGGAGCGGACTTCCACCGGCACCTGATAGGTGGCGCCGCCGACGCGGCGGGAGCGAACCTCGATGGTCGGCATCACGTTGTCGAGCGCCTGCTCGAACACGGTGATCGGGCTCTGCTTGGTCTTGGCCTCGATGGCGCTCAGCGCGCCGTACACGATGTTCTCGGCGGCGGACTTCTTGCCGTCGTACATGATCGAGTTCATGAACTTCGTGATGACGATGCTCCCGAACTTCGGATCCGGGTTCACTTCACGCTTTTCTGCGGAATGGCGACGCGACATCTTGAATGCTCCCGCTTACTTCGGACGCTTCGCGCCGTACTTCGAACGGCGCTGCTTGCGGTTCTTGACGCCCTGGGTATCGAGAACGCCGCGGAGGATGTGGTAGCGCACGCCCGGCAAGTCCTTGACGCGGCCGCCGCGGATCATGACCACCGAGTGTTCCTGAAGGTTATGACCTTCACCCGGAATGTAGCCGATGACCTCGAAGCCGTTGGTCAGGCGCACCTTGGCGACCTTGCGAAGCGCCGAGTTCGGCTTCTTCGGCGTGGTCGTATAGACGCGCGTGCAAACGCCACGCTTCTGCGGCGACTGCTGCAGCGCTGGCACCTTCTTGCGCGACTTCTGCGCTTCGCGCGGATTTGCGATCAGCTGGTTGATCGTCGGCATCGTTCGCCTTCACCCTTGTTCACGCGAAACCTCAATCGGCTCCGCAAATTCGTTCGGGGCACCGCCCCACTCTCTTCACCCGACACCCGATCCCGACCCGCGCAGCCCATGGCGCAAAACGAAATCGCGCCAACCATTCATCGCTGAATGGGAAGCGCTTGGTCGCCACAGAGGATCACGGCTTGAAGAACCGCCGCGATCATGCATCCGAGACTGAACCGAAGGCTGCGCTTGAGCGCGCGGTGACCCTCGAGATCAATAATGTCCTGGCATTGCCTGGCTAGTGCCGACAGCGTTTGAGCGTCATCCGTCGAGGTTGGTGCCGATCCGCCCTGAAGAAGGCAAGAAAGGTGATCCGTTCCGACGCAGGGAAGCTCACCGCCTGTCGTGAAGTGGCCGGGTTTTATAAGCCATGCAAGGCCAAGTCAAGACAAAAGGCGATGTCAAAAGTGCAAGTGGCAGAGCCACTTCTGACATGCGCGACACGCCCGCAGCGCCCCCGCCCGCCTCTCCCCCAGCGAATCTTTGCAGTGCGGCATCAAGGCCGATTCCGTCGCTTCGGCGGCGGGTCCCGATGCCCTGCGCCCGGTGCGCTCGCCCCGTCCAGAAGACCGCTCAAACCGCCGGGACAATCTTGCTCCACTGAAAATCAAATGAAATCAATATCTTGATTAAGAATCATAAGCTAGCAGTGGAGCCGGCATCCTACAGGCGGACGATAAATGCGCTGACGCCGAGTCGCTTCTTCACAAGAATATAGAGGCAGGCGTTGCCGCCGAGCATGGCGATGTAGGTCGCCATCGCCGCCCCGATGATTCCGAGCGTCGGGATCAGGACCAGATTGAGGACGATGCTGACCAGCGCGGCTCCGGCATAGACCCGCATGGTGTCGCGGTGATGCCCGGTGACGTTGAGCAGATATTCCACCGGCCCGGTGGCGGAGCGCAGCACCAGCCCGGCCAGCACCACCAGCATGGCCGGATAGCCGGTGGTGAAGTCCGCCCCGAACAGCCCGAGGATATAGGGCCCGAGGATCGCCAGCCCCGCCGCCGCCAGCAGCGATGGCCAGAACATCATCTGGATTACCCCGGTGACGAACGTCTGCAGTTCCTGCCGGGTGCCGGTCGCGTGAATCTCCGCGAATTTCGGCACCGCGAACGCCATCATCGAGAACGAGACGAACGCCACCAGCCCGCCGCTGCGGATCGCGGCGAAGTAGATCGCGACGCTGTGCGGATCGAGCAGCCGCCCGATCATCAGCACGTCGGTGTTGTCGAGCAACATCCGGAAGCCGTCGATCATCAGGAAGCTCGCCGAGATCATGAACCAGTGCGAGGTATGGAACGCCGGCTTCACCTTCGCCAGGTGGGGCCGGATCCCGGCCAGAACCAGAATCCCCTGCACCAGAGCGGCGACGGCGCAGGCCGCCGTCAGCGCCCACAACGCGCTGACCGCGTCGGCCGAGCCGTGGAACCACACCGTTGCGCCGACGCCGCCCATGATCAGCAGCGGCCGCAGGATGAAGCCGGGAATGTAGGCGATGTTGACCCAGCCGAACGAGCGTGCCGTGGCCTCGAGCTGGTTCAGCACCGTCCAGATCGGCACGCATAGCAGGCCGACCAGCAGCGGCGCGTAGTAGAACGACTCGATGCGATCGCGGAACACGAACGCCAGTCCGGCGCAGCCCAGCGCGCCCGCGATGGCGAGCGCCAGCACGATGCCATGGCTTCGCCGGACGAAGCCGGACAGGCGCCGCAGCTTGTTGCGCGCCAGATAGCTCGGCACGAAGCGAAGCGCCGACGAATTCAGGCCGAACGAGAACGCCAGCCCGAGCAGCGTGACGATCACCAGCACATAGGCATAGATGCCGAAATCGTGCGGCCCGAGCCAGCGCGCCAGAAACACCATGGAGGCGTAGGTGAGCCCCGCCCCGGCAAGGCGGATCGCCAGCACTTGCGAGGCGCGCGCCAGCACCTCGACGAGATTGCCCCGCCGCGCCAGCACCTTTCGCACGAGGCCCCGGACCCCTGTCGATGCCGGCTCCAGCGATGCGTCGATCGGGCTCATCGAGGCTTCCGCGCCTTCCTGTTGTGGCGGCGACTCCGGGCCGCCCCCTTCAAAAGGGATTTACGCCGTCATGTCTTGTCAAAGCTCTAAAATCCGCTCGGGCTTGACCCGGCCCCGGATATAGTCGGCCAGCGCGAGCAGATTGCCCCGCAGCCGCCCGCGCCGGTCCACGAACGGCTCCGGCCGGATCGAGCGAACCAGATTGGCGGCAAAGTTCCGGGCGGCGAGCTTGGCGAGATGCGCCTTCGGCACGGTTCCCTTGCGGCCGAGATAGATCGCGTTGGCGATCTGGGAATAGCCGATGGTGACGCCCCGCCCGCGTCCCTGCTTGTGGCCGAGATGGACGCCCCACAGCCCTTCCACCCGGACGATGCGACCACGCTTTTCCACCTGGCTGCGGAAATCGGCATCCTCCAGCCAGGCATAGAGCGGAAGCCGCTCGTCGAAGCTGATGCCCTCCAGCGCCGCAGCCCGGAACGCCATGTTGCAGCCCATGTTACCGCCGTAGTTCAGCCGGTCATGAATGCGGACACCGCCATCCGGATGGGCGTCATGGGCCCGGACGGTGGCGCACGCATCATCGAGACTGATACCCGCGGTGGTCGTGCCATCGGCGAGAACGATCCCGGTCAGGCCGGCAATATCCGGATTGGCCGCGAACACGGCCTCCATGCGCTCGATCCAGAAGCGGGACGGCACGAAATCGTCGTCGAAGAACACGATGCAGGAGAAGCGCGCGCCGGCCAGCGCCAGCCCGTCGTTGCGTTGCGAGCTGGAGCCTTCGCGCCCGACCACGGCCGTCAGATTGGCCCGGTTCGCATCGAGACGGGCAATGTCGACTGCAGACGTTCCGATGACGAAGACATGCGCCGGCGCTTTGGTCTGGGCATCAAGTTGCTCGACCAGCGCGTTGACGATGTCGGGGCGCCCGCGCGTCGAGATGATGATCGCCGTGCCACAAGGCGCGGGCCCGGCCGGCATGACATCCTCCGGCTGGACCAAAGTGCTACGAGCCTTCACCTGGGCTGGCTCAAACTGAAGCATGTGTCATCCAATCAAACTTGCGCAGGCGGCGGCCTCACCCTCGGCCGGGCGCGACGGAAAGCCGCGGCGCAACAGGCATTGGCGTTCTCGGATACCGCCACACAAACGTTAATTTCCCCGCAACCGGTTCCGCGAATGTCCATCCGCAACATCCGCTCGTGCAGGCGTCGTGCCAGCGTGGTTGTCTAAAAATGAACCAGCTCTCACCGCCTGCGCGCGATTGGGCGTTCACCGATCGTTAACCTTCAACGCCGACGAGCCGGGACGCGGGTGGATGAGGACACGCACGAAATTATTCGTCGTCGTCATCATCATCATCGTCGTCATCGTCCGCGGCTGGATCGTGCGACTGGTGAAGCTGATCGTCCCACAGCTGGCGATACATGCCGTTGGCGGCGAGCAGTTCGGCGTGCGAGCCGCGCTCGATGACCCGGCCGTTGCTGATGACGATGATCTCGTCCATGTCCACCACCGACGTCAGCCGGTGGGTCGAGAACAGCATGGTGCGGTTCTTGGCGACCTTGAACAGCGTGCGGTTGATCGCGGCTTCGGTGGTCTGGTCGAGGGCGGAGGTCGCCTCGTCGAGCAGCAGCACCGCGGGATCGCGGACGATGGCGCGCGCGATGGCGATGCGCTGGCGCTGGCCGCCGGACAGCGTGTCGCCGCGCTCGCCCACCACCGTGTCGTATTTCTGCGGCAGCGTCATGATGTAGCGATGGATCTCGGCCTTCCGGGCGGCGTCCTCCACCTCGGCGTCGGTCGCGCCTTCCTTGCCGAGCCGGATGTTCTCGCGGATCGACATGTTGAACAGCATGTTTTCCTGAAACACCACCGCCATGTGCCGGCGCAGCGAGTCGCGGGTGACCTTGCGAATATCGACGCCGTCGATGGTCACCCGGCCCTCGTCGGGCGCGTAGAGCCGCAGAATGAGGTTCAGCAGCGTGCTCTTGCCGGAGCCGCTCGGCCCGACGATCGCAACGTGCTTGCCGACTCCGATCTTGAGCGAGAGCCCGTCGAGGATCGTGGTGTCGCTGCCCTCGTAGCGGAACACGACGCGGTCGAAGGTGATGTTGTCGGTGATCGACGGCAGGTCCGGTGCGCCCGGACGGTCGACGCCGTGGGTCGGCTCCTCCAGCAGTTCCTCCATATGACGCACGGCGGCGGACGCAGTAATCGCTACCGGGATGAAGTGCATGAGGTGCGCGATGTTGTAGGAGATTTCCCAGAACGCGCTCTCGAAGGTGACGAAGGTGCCGATCGAGATCTTGCCGATGGTCGCGAGATAGGCGCCGATCGCCAGCACCACGAGATGGAGCAGCAGCACCGAGATGGTGACCGTGCGCTCGACCATGGTCGAAAGGAACGTGGCGTCCGCCATCGAGCGGCGCGCGGCATTGTTGCGGAAGCTGAACCAGCCGAACGCCTTGCGCTGCAGGACGAACGCCTTCACCACCATCTGCGCGGCGACATTCTCCTGCACCACGCCGAGGATGGCGGCCTCGTTGACCTTCTGCTCGTAATTGGCCTGCACCGCCTTCGGCGTCAGGATACGCGGCCCGATCAGCGTGATCGGGAAGATCAGCAGCGCCACCACCGCGAGCTGCCAGTTCAGCCAGATCATCAGGCCGATGCCGGCGATCAATTCGAGGAACGGCAGCAACGCGCCGTTGGCGAAGTGCTTCACCGAGGATTCGTAGCCCGCCATGTCGACCGAGAACCGCGACAGGATCTCGCCGCGCTTGGTGCGGCCGAAGAACGCCGCCGGCAGGTTCTGGACATGCTCGAACAGCCGGGAGCGGGTGTCAGAAATCACCGCCGCCGACAGCCGGGCGTCCCAGCGCTCGTACCACACCGCGACGATGGAGGTGATGATGCCGGCGGCAGCCAGCACCGAAAGGATGGTGTAGAGCGCGTGGAAATCCTCCTCGCCGAGCGCGTCGTCGATGAGGTATTTGAGGCTGAGCGGCATGATGACGTTGAACAACGTCTCGATGAAAAGGCCGATGCCGACGAATGTCACCCAGGTCTTGTACTGACGCAGATGCGGCCAGGTGAAACGCCAGATGGTGGCGAAGGCGCCCGCCGCCTCGCTCGCCGTATAGGCGACAAGGTCCTCGTCGTCATCGTCGTCGAGATCGTCCAAGTCCGGCGGCGCAGCCATGTCGGCCTGCTCCGCGAGGCGCGCGGCCTCGTCGTCGAGCGGCGTGGCCGACGCGGCTTTATCGGTATCCGGAGTGGTCGGCATGAAAAAACCGTCGCTGCACGGCCGTGCGGGCCGCAATCGCCTGCCGCAAGCGGCCGGATCGGCCGCCTGCGCAATATGACACGCGCTTAATCGTCGTCGGCAATCTTGTCAAAGAAGGAATAGCGCAGGCTGTCGGCGTCCGCGTACCAGTTGCCCGGTCCCTTGTCGGCGGCCAGCGTCGCCTCCCAGATGGCGTCGGTGACATCGCGGCGATGCATCGACAGGTCGAAGCCGTTGCCGAAGAACAGCTCCGACCACTCCCACCAGGTGCCGAGTTTCTTGACGCCGCGCAGCAGATCGTAACGGTCGATCAGTGCCGGGGCCATGTCGCTGGTGATCGAGCCGAACACAAGGCCGGTCTTGACCACGCGGTTGAGCTCGCGGATGGCGCGTTTGACCTGCTTGTCGGAGACATGACAGAGGCTGGTCTCAAACACGAAATCGAACTCGCCGTCCTTAAACGGCAACCTGGTGACCGAGCCCAGCATGTTGTACTTGCGCAGCGCCTTGGGCGTCTTGCCGTGGATGTAGCGGTTGTTCTCGACGCCCCAGGCGTCGATGCCCCGCTCCCGCAGCGCGCCGACCAGTTCGCCGCTGGCCGAACCCGCGACCAAAAGCCTGTAACCCTTGGCGCGACCCCACACGATCTTGATCAGGTTCATCAGATAGTCGGGATCGGTGAACCGGCTCCAGACCTCGCCGTAAGGGCCGAGGTTGCGGTAATTGTCGAAATAGGCGCGGTCGATCTTGTCGGACGGTGCGTTGCCGCCCTCGCCGCGCGCATAGCGCAGCTTCATCATTTCCGTGAGGATGATATCGGTGGCGGCGTCGGAGGAATCGAGCAGACCGTTCAGCGTCGAATCGAACAGATAGTCGCCGACCACCACGAACCCCGGATGCTCATAAGGCTCGGGCCGGTGATTGGTCATCACGTCGCGCACCGGCAGACCGCCCGGAATGGCGTTCACCGACGACAGCCAGCGATGGATGTTGCCTTCGAGGAAATGCGCGCGGGCGTCGCCGAACGACTTCGGCAGCGACTTGATGGCCGCGTCGATCAGTTCCTGATCGCTGAGATTGGCGAAGGCGAGCGCGTCCGAACCCGGGATCAGCCAGTTGAGCACGCCGTGACGGCCGACATCGTGGCGGGTGCCCTCGACATAGACGCAGCAGCCGCCGAACGCCTCCGACATCCACCACGAACCGTGCACCTGCTCACCCCAGAACGGCTCGTCGAACAGGAGCGACACCCGCAGGTAATGCGCCGGGCGGTCGAAATAGGCGATATGCTTCACCATCGAGTGGCGCAGCAGTTCGCCGTCCCAGCGCATGGTGGCGAGCCATGAATGCGGCAGGCACATCACCACCAGATCGTGTTCTTTGGTGATCGGCCCCTTGCCGTTCATCATCTCGATGGCGTAGCGGCCCGAATCCGCCTTGCCCACCTTGAGGACGCGGTGGTTCAGGTGAATGTCGGCATCGATCTCGCTGCGCAGGCTGTGAATGAGCTGCTCGTTGCCGTTCTGGATGGAATAGAGGCTGATATAGCCGTCGATATCCATCACGTAGTTCTTCAGCGCGTTGAGGCCGTTGGTGTTGTGGCTCTCGGTGGCGATGTCGGAGCGCGCCATCACCTTGAGGAAACGCTTGGCGGTGGGATCGGCGACGGCCTCGTCGAGCACGTCCTCGGCGCTGCGGAACGCCCATGGATGCTCATTGTCGTGGGCGCCGACGCCTTCGTAATATTCGATCGGCGACACCATGCGGGTGCACAGCTTGCGGAAATCCTCAATGGCCTTGGCGGTCGCCGCGCCGAATTTGCGTCGCATGCCGGGAATGTCATGCAGCAGCTCTCCGTCGAGCTGCACCTGCTCGGCATCCATCGGAATGGTCTGAAGGCCGAAATGCTGCACCAGTTCCCGCAGCGGGTCCGGTCCGGTCATCGAGTAATCGTAGATTTCGGCGACGCCCGCTTCGTACATCGCCGGCGCGGAATCGAACGTCCTGGTCAGGATCTTGCCGCCGAGGCGGTCCGACGCCTCGTAGATTGTGACGCGGCACAGCGCCCCGAGCTTCTTTCTCAGATACCAGGCGCTCATCAGCCCGCCCGGGCCACCGCCGATTATCGCCAGATCGAGCATGACGTCCTTTGCCCCCCGCCGGCCTCCCGATCGGGTTTAGAGCCGGTCTAAACTCCCTTAAACAAATGCGTTTTTCATCTGAAGGGAAGATGAACAAAGCCCGGTCCGGCAAGAATAAAGCCAAACATGCTGAAAAGATCACCCCCGTACCGGCCCGCGGCACAAGGGGGCGGCCGGCGCCCGCGGGCACCCGGCTCGATCGTTTCCGGGGGAATGGCGCAAGAAAAAGGGCCGGCGCAGGCCAGCCCTCAGGAAAATCGTCCTATTCAAGCCACGGACACCAAAATCATCACCGCGAGGCGATCATGCCCTATGGCTTTCCAGTATCAGCTCTTTTTGCTCTCAAGACCCGTCCAATGGCTTTCTGCTATGTCGGATGGTCACAGAACGGCATCACTATACGAACATCCCGGGTCGGCGCGCACCCTCCAAATGGGGGGTAAGGCATCGCGGCCAATCAGCTCCCGCCGGGTGTGACTTTCCGCCCACAGCGGCGCCAGGCCCTACGCCCCTGAAACGGTCCCGCCGCCCGGGGGAAAGCCGGCTCCCGAGAAAAAGGCCGCCCGTGGGGGCGGCCTTTCTCAATGTCATCATATCAACGTTGTCGCGTCGATGCCGTAACACCGATGTCGCCGCCCCGACGGGCGGAGGATCACTCCGCCGGCGGCAGCGCCAGCGGCTCGGCTTCCGGAGCGGACGGCACGATCGCCGCCTGCTTCTCGCGCTCATCGAGGATCAGCTTGTCGCGCTTGGCTGCGACTTCGCGGATCTTCGCCATGGAGGCGCCGGTGCCGGCCGGGATCAGGCGGCCGACGATGACGTTCTCCTTGAGACCTTCGAGCGGGTCCACCTTGCCGTTGACGGCGGCTTCGGTGAGCACGCGCGTGGTCTCCTGGAACGAGGCCGCCGAGAAGAACGACCGCGTCTGCAGGCTCGCCTTGGTGATGCCGAGCAGCACCGGGGTTCCGGTCGCAGGCTTCTTGCCCTCGTCCTTGGCCTTGGCGTTGAGCGCGTCGAACTCGATCTTGTCGACCTGCTCGCCCGAGATCATGTCGGTCTCGCCCTGATCGGTGATCTCGACCTTCTGCAGCATCTGGCGGACAATCACTTCGATGTGCTTGTCGTTGATGAGCACGCCCTGCAGCCGGTAGACCTCCTGGATTTCGTTGACCAGATAGGCCGCGAGTTCCTCGATGCCCTTGATCGCCAGAATGTCGTGCGGCGCCGGATTGCCTTCGACGATGAAATCGCCCTTTTCGACGATATCTCCGTCCTGCAGATGGATGTGCTTGCCCTTCGGAATGAGGTACTCGCGCGTCTCCTCATTCTTGTCTACCGGCTCGATCGAGATGCGGCGCTTGTTCTTGTAGTCGCGTCCGAAGCGAATGGTGCCGGCGATTTCCGCGATGATCGCGGCATCCTTCGGCTTGCGAGCTTCGAACAGTTCGGCCACGCGCGGCAGACCGCCGGTGATGTCGCGGGTCTTGGCGCTCTCCGTGGAGATACGCGCCAGGATGTCGCCCGGCTTCACGTTGGCGCCGGCGTCCACCGAGAGAATGGCGTCGACCGAGAGCATGTAACGGGCGTCGCCGCCACGTGCCAGCTTCAGCACCTTGCCATCCTTGCCCTTGATGACGATGGCGGGACGCAGATCCGCACCACGGCCGGTGGTGCGCCAGTCGATGACCACGCGCTTGGCGATACCGGTGGACTCGTCCAGCGTTTCCGAGATCGACTGGCCTTCGACCAGATCCTCGAACCCGACGGTGCCTTCCACTTCGGTGAGAATGGGCCGGGTGTACGGATCCCACTCCGCGATGCGCTGGCCGCGCTTGATCATGTCGCCCTCGTCGACGCGCATGCGCGCGCCGTACTGAATGCGATGGGTCGCGCGCTCGGTGCCATCCGGATCGACCACCGCGACCACCATGTTGCGGACCATGGCGACGTTGGCGCCTTCTCCGTTGGTCGCGATCGCCTTGTTCTTGATGACGATCTTGCCGTCGAAGTTCGACTCCACGAACGACTGCTCGTTGATCTGCGCCGCGCCACCGATGTGGAACGTGCGCATGGTGAGCTGCGTGCCGGGCTCGCCGATGGACTGCGCGGCGATGACGCCGACAGCCTCGCCGTGGTTGACCGGGGTGCCGCGGGCCAGATCGCGGCCGTAGCACTTGCCGCAGATGCCGTTGACCAGTTCGCAGGTCAGCGCCGAGCGGATCTTCACCTCCTGGATGCCGGCCTGCTGGATGGCATCGACGTGCGCCTCTTCCATCAGCGTGCCGCGCTTGACGATCACGCGGCTTGATGCCGGATCGCGGATGTCCTCGCCGGCGGTGCGGCCGAGAATGCGCGAGCCGAGCGAGGCCACCACGGTGCCCGCGTCGATGATCGCGCGCATCTTGATGCCGAGCTTGGTGCCGCAATCATCGGCAGTGATGATGCAGTCCTGCGCCACGTCCACCAGACGGCGGGTGAGATAGCCGGAGTTCGCGGTCTTCAACGCGGTGTCGGCGAGACCCTTGCGGGCGCCGTGGGTCGAGTTGAAGTATTCGAGAACCGACAGGCCCTCCTTGAAGTTGGAGATGATCGGCGTCTCGATGATCTCGCCCGACGGCTTGGCCATCAGGCCGCGCATGCCGGCAAGCTGGCGCATCTGGGCCGGCGAACCGCGCGCGCCCGAATGAGCCATCATGTAGATCGAGTTGATCTGCGAGTCGGCGCCCTGGGTGTCCTTCTTGACGGAGGAAATCTCCTTCATCATCTGCTCGGCGATCTTCTCCGACGCCTTCGCCCAGGCATCGACCACCTTGTTGTACTTCTCGCCCTGAGTGATCAGGCCGTCGTTGTACTGCTGCTCGAAATCCTTGGCGAGCACGCGGGTGTCATCGACGATCTTCCACTTGCCGTGCGGCACCACCATGTCGTCCTTGCCGAACGAGATGCCCGCCTTGAAGGCGTTGTGGAAGCCGAGCGCCATGATGCGGTCGCAGAAGATCACCGTCTCCTTCTGGCCGCAGTGACGGTAGACCTGATCGATCACGCCCGAGATTTCGCGCTTGGTCATCAGCTTGTTGATGACATCGAACGGCACCTTGCCGTGCTTCGGCAGCACCTGGCCGAGCATGACGCGGCCGGCGGTGGTCTCGTAGATCTTCGAGACGGGCTTACCCTCCTCGTCCACGCCGCTCCAGCGATACTTGATCTTGGTGTGGAGGTGGATGACCTTCGAGAACAGCGCGTGCTCGATCTCCGCCATGTCGCGGTAGACCTTGCCCTCGCCGCTCAGGCCCTGGCGCATGATCGAGAGATAGTACAGGCCGAGCACAATGTCCTGCGACGGCACGATGATCGGCTGACCGTTGGCCGGGTGCAGGATGTTGTTGGTGGACATCATCAGCACGCGGGCTTCGAGCTGCGCTTCCAGCGACAGCGGAACGTGCACGGCCATCTGGTCGCCGTCGAAGTCGGCGTTGAACGCGGCGCACACCAGCGGGTGAAGCTGGATCGCCTTGCCCTCGATCAGCACCGGCTCGAACGCCTGGATGCCGAGGCGATGCAGCGTCGGCGCACGGTTGAGCAGCACCGGATGCTCGCGGATGACCTCGTCGAGAATATCCCAGACCTCGGGACGCTCCTTCTCGACCAGCTTCTTCGCCTGCTTCACGGTGGTGGACAGGCCCTTGGCGTCGAGCCGCGAATAGATGAACGGCTTGAACAGTTCGAGCGCCATCTTCTTCGGCAGGCCGCACTGGTGCAGGCGCAGTTCGGGACCGACCACGATGACCGAGCGGCCGGAATAGTCGACGCGCTTGCCGAGCAGGTTCTGGCGGAAGCGGCCCTGCTTGCCCTTGAGCATGTCGGCGAGCGACTTCAACGGGCGCTTGTTGGCGCCGGTGATGACGCGGCCGCGGCGGCCGTTGTCGAACAGCGCGTCCACCGCTTCCTGCAGCATGCGCTTTTCGTTGCGGATGATGATGTCCGGCGCGCGCAGCTCCATCAGCCGCTTCAGGCGGTTGTTGCGGTTGATGACGCGGCGGTACAGGTCGTTGAGGTCCGAGGTCGCGAAGCGGCCGCCATCGAGCGGCACCAGCGGACGCAGGTCCGGCGGGATCACCGGCACCACGGTCATGATCATCCACTCCGGCTTGTTGCCGGAGACGCGGAAGGCTTCGACGATCTTGAGCCGCTTGGCGTACTTCTTGTGCTTGATCTCGCTATCGGTCTCCGCCATGTCGACGCGCAGTTGCGCTTCGAGCTTGTCGAGATCGAGCCCCTTGAGGAGTTCGCGGATCGCTTCCGCGCCGATCATGGCGGTGAAGCTGTCCTGGCCGTACTCGTCCTGGGCGCGCAGATACTCTTCTTCCGACAGCAGCTGACGGTCCTTGAGCGCAGTGAGGCCCGGCTCAAGCACGACGTAGTATTCGAAGTACAGGATGCGCTCGAGGTCCTTCAGCGTCATATCGAGCAGAAGGCCGATGCGCGACGGCAGCGACTTCAGGAACCAGATGTGCGCCACCGGCGCAGCCAGTTCGATATGGCCCATGCGCTCGCGCCGGACGCGCGACAGCGTGACCTCGACCGAGCACTTCTCGCAGATGATGCCCTTGTACTTCATGCGCTTGTACTTGCCGCACAAGCACTCGTAATCCTTGATCGGCCCGAAGATGCGGGCGCAGAACAGGCCGTCGCGCTCGGGCTTGAAGGTGCGGTAGTTGATGGTCTCCGGCTTCTTGATCTCGCCGTAGGACCACGACAGAATCTTCTCCGGGCTCGCGATCGAGATCCGGATCTGGTCGAAGACCTGGGCCGGCGTCGTCGGGTTGAAAAGATTCATGATCTCTTGGTTCATCGTCTTCTCCTTGCGTGCCGATCGTCACCGGCAGCGAATTCGAAATCTGTTTTCCCCTCTCCGCCCTCTTTTTCCTCTCCCGCTTGCGGGAGAGGGTCAGGGAGGGGGCGAAGGAACGTCGGGAGGGAAGCTCCAGTTAGAGCCCCCACCCGCCGGACCAAAGTCCGGCGACCTCCCCCGCAAGCGGGAGAGGTGGAAATCTTTACTCGGCCGCCTCGGAGGTCGGGCCCGACGCCATCTTCGAGTTGTGAAGATCGACGTTGAGGCCGAGCGAGCGCATTTCCTTGACCAGCACGTTGAAGGATTCGGGAATACCCGCCTCGAACGTGTCGTCGCCGCGCACGATGGCCTCGTAGACCTTGGTGCGGCCTGCCACGTCGTCCGACTTCACGGTGAGCATCTCCTGCAACGTGTAGGCGGCGCCGTAGGCTTCGAGCGCCCACACTTCCATTTCGCCGAAACGCTGGCCGCCGAACTGCGCCTTGCCGCCCAGCGGCTGCTGGGTGACGAGCGAGTACGGACCGATCGAACGTGCGTGGATCTTGTCGTCCACGAGATGGTGCAGCTTGAGCATGTAGATGTAGCCCACCGTCACATTGCGATCGAACTGGTCGCCGGTGCGGCCATCATAGACCGTCGACTGGCCCGACTTGTTCTGTCCGGCCAGATCGAGCATGTCCTCGATGTCCTTTTCCTTGGCACCGTCGAACACCGGAGTGGCGATCGGCACGCCGGCGCGCAGGTTGCGACCCAGCTCCATCAGCTCCTGATCGTTCAGCGTCTTGATGACCTCGTCGTCGCCATAGACCTTCTTCAGGGTCTCCTTCAGCGGCTTGATGTCGGATCGGCCGCCGCCGTAGTAGGCGTCGACCGCCTGTCCGATGCGCTTGCCGAGACCGGCGCACGCCCAGCCGAGGTGGGTCTCCAGAATCTGGCCGACGTTCATGCGCGACGGCACGCCCAGCGGGTTGAGCACGATGTCGGCATGGGTGCCGTCCTCGAGGAACGGCATGTCCTCGATCGGAACGATCTTGGACACCACGCCCTTATTGCCGTGACGGCCGGCCATCTTGTCGCCCGGCTGGATCTTGCGCTTCACCGCGACGAAGACCTTGACCATCTTCATCACGCCGGGCGGAAGTTCATCGCCGCGCTGCAGCTTCTCGACCTTGTCGAGGAAGCGCTGTTCGAGGCCCTTCTTCGACTCGTCGTACTGCTTCCGCATGGCCTCGATCTCGGCCATCAGCTTGTCGTTCGGCGAAGCGAACTGCCACCACTGCGACTTTGGATATTCGTCGAGGATCGCGCGGGTGATCTTGGTGTCCTTCTTGAAACCCTTCGGGCCGGCGATGCCCTGACGGTTCTCCAAAAGGTCAGCCAGACGACCGTAGACGTTGCGGTCGAGGATCGCCTGTTCGTCGTCGCGGTCCTTGGCGAGGCGTTCGATTTCCTCGCGCTCGATCGCCAGCGCACGCTCGTCCTTGTCGACGCCGTGGCGATTGAACACGCGGACTTCCACGATGGTGCCCTGCACGCCCGGCGGCACGCGCAGCGAGGTGTCGCGCACGTCCGACGCCTTCTCGCCGAAGATGGCGCGCAGCAGCTTTTCTTCCGGCGTCATCGGGCTTTCGCCCTTCGGCGTGATCTTGCCGCACAGGATGTCGCCGGCGCGCACTTCCGCGCCGATGTAGACGATGCCGGCTTCGTCGAGGTTCTTCAGCGCTTCTTCCGACACGTTCGGAATGTCGCGGGTGATTTCCTCGGGCCCGAGCTTGGTGTCGCGGGCCATGACTTCGAATTCCTCGATGTGGATCGAGGTGAAGACGTCGTCCTTGACGATCCGCTCGGAGAGCAGGATCGAGTCTTCGAAGTTGTAGCCGTTCCACGGCATGAACGCGACCAGCACGTTGCGGCCGAGCGCGAGTTCACCGAGATCGGTCGAGGGACCGTCGGCGATGATGTCGCCCTTGCGCACCTGATCGCCCACCTTCACCAGCGGCCGCTGGTTGATGCAGGTCGACTGGTTGGAGCGCTGGTACTTCATCAGCCGGTAGATATCGACGCCCGACTTGGTCGGATCGAGATCTTCCGTGGCGCGGATGACGATACGGGTCGCGTCGATCTGGTCGATCACGCCGGTGCGGCGGGCCGCGATGGCGGCGCCGGAGTCACGCGCCACCACGCCTTCCATGCCGGTGCCGACGAACGGCGCTTCGGCACGCACCAGCGGCACGGCCTGACGCTGCATGTTCGAGCCCATCAGCGCGCGGTTGGCGTCGTCGTTCTCGAGGAACGGGATCAGCGCCGCGGCGACGGAGACGAGTTGCTTCGGCGACACGTCCATGTAGTCGACGCGGTCCGGCGTCACCTGGATGACTTCGCCGGCGTGACGGCAGATCACGAGGTCCTCGGTGAAGCGGCCCTTGGCGTCGAGCGGCAGGTTGGCCTGCGCGACATAGTGGCGGCCCTCCTCCATCGCCGAGAGATAGACCACGTCATCGGTGACGCGGCCGTCCTTCACCTTGCGATAGGGCGTCTCGACGAAGCCGTACTTGTTGACGCGCGCGAAGGTCGCGAGCGAATTGATCAGGCCGATATTCGGGCCTTCCGGCGTCTCGATCGGGCAGATGCGACCGTAATGCGTCGGATGCACGTCGCGCACCTCGAAGCCCGCGCGCTCACGGGTGAGGCCGCCCGGCCCGAGCGCCGACAGGCGGCGCTTGTGGGTGATCTCGCTCAGGGGATTGGTCTGGTCCATGAACTGCGACAACTGCGACGAGCCGAAGAACTCGCGCACCGCGGCCGCGGCCGGCTTGGCGTTGATCAGGTCCTGCGGCATGACGGTGTCGATATCGACGCTCGACATGCGCTCCTTGATGGCGCGCTCCATGCGCAGCAGGCCGACGCGGTACTGATTCTCCATCAGTTCACCGACCGAGCGCACGCGGCGGTTGCCGAGGTGGTCGATGTCGTCGATCTCGCCCTTGCCGTCGCGCAGGTCCACCAGGGTCTTGATGACCGCGAGGATGTCCTCCTTGCGCAGCGTGCGCATGGTGTCCGGCGCATCGAGCTCGAGGCGCATGTTCATCTTGACGCGGCCCACCGCCGACAGGTCATAGCGCTCGGCGTCGAAGAACAGCGACTGGAACATGTTCTGCGCGGAATCGAGCGTCGGCGGCTCGCCCGGACGCATCACGCGGTAGATGTCGAACAGCGCGTCCTCGCGCGTCATGTTCTTGTCGGCGGCGAGCGTGTTGCGGATGTAGGGGCCGACGTTGACGTGGTCGATGTCGAGCAGCGACAGGTCCTTGTAGCCGTGCTCGTTCAGCGCCTTCAGCAGCTTCTCGGTGATCTCCTCGCCGGCCTCGGCGTGAATCTCGCCGGTCTTCGGATTGACGAGATCCTCGGCGAGATACATGCCGACGAGTTCCTCGTCGGACAGGCGCAGCGCCTTGAGACCCTTCTCCTGAAGCTGGCGCGCAGCGCGCACGGTGAGCTTCTTGCCGGCCTCCAACACCACCTTGCCGGTGTCGGCGTCGATCAGGTCGTTGATCGTCGAATAGCCACGGAAACGGTTGGCGTCGAACGGCACGCGCCAGCCGTCCTTGGTGCGCTTGTAGACGATCTTCTTGTAGAAGGTCGACAGAATCTCCTCGCCGTCGAGGCCGAGGGCGAACATCAGCGACGTCACCGGAATCTTGCGGCGACGGTCGATACGCGCGAACACGATGTCCTTGGCGTCGAACTCGATGTCGAGCCACGAGCCGCGGTAGGGAATGACGCGCGCGGCGAACAAGAGCTTGCCCGAGGAATGGGTCTTGCCCTTGTCGTGATCGAAGAACACGCCCGGCGAACGATGCATCTGCGAGACGATGACGCGCTCGGTGCCGTTGACGATGAAGGTGCCGTTCATGGTCATGAGCGGGATGTCGCCCATGTAGACGTCCTGCTCCTTGATGTCCTTGACGGACTTCGCGCCGGTTTCCTCGTCGATATCGAATACGATCAGGCGCAGGGTCACCTTCAGCGGCGCGGCGAAAGTCATGCCGCGCTGGCGGCACTCGTCGACGTCGTATTTCGGCTGCTCGAACTCGTAGCGGACGAATTCGAGCTGCGAGGTGCCCGAGAAATCATTGATCGGGAACACCGAGCGGAACACGGCCTGCAGGCCCTCGTCGAGCCGTCCGCCTTCCGGTTCATCGACCATCAGGAACTGGTCGTAGGACGCCTTCTGAACCTCGATGAGGTTCGGCATCTCGGCGACTTCCTTGATGTGTCCGAAGAACTTGCGAACACGCTTGCGACCGGTGAACGTTTGCTGCGACTGCGCCATCGTGGCCTCTCGTTTGCGCCGCCCAAGCCTTCCCAACAGGGGTCCGCCGGCGGCATCTTCCGGGTGGCGATGGGCACCGCCCCCGGGTTGAATTTCAAATCGCCCAAGTTACGCGGCGTCCGGGTGTGTGGCGGCCGGTCCGTTCCGGCCGAATCTCCAGACGCAAAATGACGTGCGAGGCGCTGTCCGCGCCCTGCCCGTCACACAAATCCTACGGCCTGTAAAAGCCCGAAATCACTTGTCTCCCAACGTCCCGCCTTGAAGTCGATCGGGGTTCCAAAGGGCGGTCCGTCTTTTCGTGCCTCCGCCCATATAGGCGGTCATCGCGGCGATTCGAGGGGGACCATCCCCGCACCGCCACACTTTTATGTGTACGGACGCCGCCTTGCGGCGGCCTCCGGTATTTCAGCGTCATGGCCGGGCATAAATGCCCTTATGTCCCGGCCATCCGCATTTCTGGGCGATCCCCGGGTCTCGCACCGCTCGCCCGGGGATTCCGCTCAAATAACCTGCGGTTACTTGAGCTCAACCTTGGCGCCAACCTTCTCGAGCTGGGCCTTGATCTTCTCGGCTTCGTCCTTGGCAACGCCTTCCTTGAGCGGCTTCGGCGCGCCTTCGACGAGGTCCTTGGCTTCCTTGAGGCCCAGGCCGGTGATGGCGCGGACTTCCTTGATGACCTCGATCTTCTTGTCGCCGGCGGCAGCCAGGACAACGTTGAACTCGGTCTTCTCCTCAGCCGCAGCGGCAGCACCGCCGCCAGCGCCCGGAGCAGCAGCAACCGCCACGGCGGCGGCAGCCGAAACGCCCCACTTCTCTTCGAGAAGCTTCGCCAGCTCGGCAGCCTCGAGAACCGTGAGGCTCGACAGGTCGTCCACAATCTTCTGCAAATCAGCCATTTGATGTTTCCTTAGCGTATCAGTTCGAACCAGTTGAGATGGAGAATGGCGTCACGCCGCTTCACCCTTTGAGGCGTAAGCCTGAATCACCCGCGCGACCTTGGCGGCCGGAGCGTTGGCGAGCTGGGCGAGCTTGGTTGCCGGCGCCTGGATCAGGCCGACAAGCTTGCCGCGCAGTTCATCCAGCGACGGCAGCGAGGCGAGCGCCTTCACCGCGTCGGGATTCAGGACAGTGGTGCCCATCGCGCCGCCGAGAATGACGAACTTCTCATTCGTCTTGGCGAATTCGATGGCGACCTTCGGCGCTGCTACCGGATCGTTCGAAGTAGCGATCACGGTCGGCCCCTTCAGCAGGGAGCCGATGGAAGCAACGTCGGTGCCTTCAAGAGCAATTTTGGCGAGACGGTTTTTCGAGACCTTCACCGAGGCGCCAGCCTGCTTCATCTGCTTGCGCAGGATCTGCATCTGGGCAACGGTCAGGCCGGAATAATGAGCGACGACCGCGACGCCGGTGGACTCGAAAGTGTCCTTCAGCGACTGGACCGCCTCTTTTTTTGCCGCTCGTTCCACAGCAAGCTCTTTCCGGTTGGCGGTCTGTGTGAGCAGAACCGCCGGGTTGCACCGATCGTCCTGCCCGCTGGCCTCGAGACATTCGCCTCTTCGACACGTCGGGCACGACGACATTTCGGAAGCCTGCCCTCTCGCCCGGCCGCCTTGCGGCCACCCGAACGAGGTGTCGAGGTTCGAACCAAATCCGCAACCGCCGCCAAACCCGGCAGCGGGTGACAAAATCCGGTTTTCACCCGTCTGTGCAGGAGATTAAGCGAAGCCGTTTCCATGAAGGATGCGGCCTGGCGCCTGCAGTCTTGGACAGGATGGAGTTCCCGGCTGGACGCCGGAGCCCTCCGGTTCGTTTCCCTCAAGCCGGACAACGGTTTTCCTTTCCCTGTGAACAATCCATGCGGAATGATCGACGAGGAATGGACTCCTATTGGCTCGGTTTTCGGGAAACAAACACGGACGCGCCAGCGACAGCCAGCACGCCCGGAAGAAGTTCTTTAACGAGTCGGAAGGGTTTTGCCAAGGGGATTCTCGGTTCCCGAAGCATTTTCCGGGCCAGATCGCGGCTCCCGACAGCCGGCCCCCCGGAACCGATGAAAGCCTGCTCCCACGGCACTCCGGAGGCGGACGCTACGCCCTCATTTCACCGGATAAGCCAAGGGCCGACCGGCGAAAAAGGCATCGAGATTGGCCAGCACGCAATCCTGCATGGCGACGTGCGATTCGACGGTGTGGCCGCCGATATGCGGGGTCAGCACCACATTCGGCAGTCGGGTCAGGGCATCGGGCGCGTGCGGCTCGTGCGCGTAGACGTCGAGCCCCGCGCCGGCGATGACACCGCCTTCGAGCGCCGCCACCAACGCGGCCTGATCGATCACCGACCCGCGCGCGATGTTGACGATGACGCCCTCCGGCCCGAGCCGGCGCAGGATGTCGGCATCGACCGCATGCTCGGTCTCCGCGCCGGCGCGCACCGCCACCATCAGCACGTCGGCCCATTCGGCCAGCCCGGCCAGGGAAGCGTGGTGGGCATAGGGCACGTCGTGCCGGCTGCGGCTGTGATAGGCGACCTCGGTTTCGAATGCCGCGCAGCGCGCCGCGATCCTGCGGCCAATCTCGCCCATGCCGTAGACGCCGATCCGGCGGCCGGTCATGCCGCGCGGATGCCGCAGCAGCGGCGACGGCTTCGCGCCCGACCAGCCGCCGGAGCGGACATAATCGTCGGCGGCCAACAGCCGGCGCATCGCCGCCAGCAGCAGCGTCATCGCCAGATCGGCGACCGAGGCCGCATTCGCCGCCGGCGAATGGCCGACGGCGATGTTGCGGCGGCGGGTCTCGGCGAGATCGATGCCGTCATAGCCGGTGCCGTAGCAGACGATCGCGCCGAGCGCGGGCAGCGAATCGAGCACCGCCGGCGGGAGCGCCTGCCCGCCCGCGGTGATCATCGCCCGGACGGATTGCAACTGCTCCGGGGTGAAGCTCTCGCGCGGCGGCCGGCCCATGCCGTTCAGCAGGTCATAGCGCTCGCCGATCCGCACCATCAGGGCCTTGGGGAAGCGTGAATGAATCAGGACTTGATGCGGCATCGTTCAATCCAATTTCCACGGATCGGGAAAATCTTGAAACGAAAAAGCGGAGCGACAACCGCCGCTCCGCTTTCATTCGTTCAGTTCAGCGTCCGGTCAGGCGAGCACGCTGCCCGGCTCGACCTTGACGCCCGGTCCCATCGTGGAGGAGACCGCGACGCGCTGGACATAGGTGCCCTTGGCGCCGGCAGGCTTCGCCTTCACCACCGCGTCGGTGAGCGCCTTGATGTTCTCCACCAGCTTGTCCTCGGAGAACGAGGCCTTGCCGACGCCGGCCTGGATGATGCCGGCCTTCTCGACACGGAACTCGACCGAGCCGCCCTTGGCGCCCTTGACCGCGCCGGCGACGTCCATGGTCACCGTACCGATCTTCGGGTTCGGCATCATGCCGCGCGGGCCGAGCACCTTACCGAGGCGACCGACCAGCGGCATCATGTCCGGGGTGGCGATGCAGCGATCGAACTCGATCTTGCCGCCCTGCACGATCTCGACGAGGTCTTCCGCGCCGACAACGTCGGCGCCCGCCGCCTTGGCCTCATCGGCCTTGGCGCCACGCGCGAACACGCCGACGCGCAACGTGCGGCCGGTGCCGTTCGGCAAGGTGACGACGCCGCGCACCATCTGGTCGGCGTGACGCGGATCGACGCCGAGATTGATCGCGACCTCGATGGTCTCGTCGAACTTGGCGGTGGCGCGCTCCTTCACCAGCTTGATCGCATCCGTGATCGGGTAGAGCTTTTCGCGGTCGATGCCCTCGCGGGCCTTCACGAGCTTCTTTCCAATAGCCATGACCCGTTACCCCGCCACTTCCAGACCCATCGAACGGGCCGAGCCCTCGACCATCTTGACGGCCGCTTCGACGGTATCGCAGTTGAGATCCTTCATCTTCTTCTCGGCGATCTCGCGCACCTGGGCGCTCGTCACCTTGCCGGCCTTGTCGCGGCCGGGCGCCTTCGAGCCCGACTGGATCTTCGCCGCCTGCTTGAGGAAGTAGGACATCGGCGGGGTCTTCATCTCGAAGGTGAAGGACCGGTCCGCGTAAATGGTGATGACCACCGGGATCGGGGTGTTCTTCTCTTCCTTCTGGGTCTGCGCGTTGAACGCCTTGCAGAACTCCATGATGTTGAGGCCGCGCTGACCAAGCGCGGGACCGATCGGAGGCGACGGGTTCGCCGCACCGGCCGGCACCTGCAACTTCAGGTATCCGGTCACTTTCTTTGCCATGTTGCACTCCTTCAAACGGCCCGGACCATCCGGACCTTCTTGAGGAACCGTGGTCCGGAGAGGTCAGACGGCTGGCGACCGGCTGGCTCCTTCCACGGCTTCGTCTCCGCTCCTGTCCCGGACGCGGCACCGCGCGATGCGGTGCATGGCATACCCGGACCTTCGCGGTCTCAGGCGGTCCCGATCAACAGCGCATCACATCGTGCTGCGCGGCGTCCGGGACGCGTAACGGTCAGACCACCTTCTCGACCTGACCGAATTCCAGTTCCACCGGCGTCGCGCGCCCGAAGATCGACACCGCCACCTTCACGCGCGAACGTCCCTCGTCCACTTCCTCGACCACGCCGGAGAACGACGCGAACGGGCCATCGGCCACGCGCACATTCTCGCCGACCTCGAACGACACCGAGGTCTTCGGCCGCTCCACGCCCTCCTGCACCTGATGCAGGATGCGCATGGCCTCGGTCTCCGAAATCGGCATCGGCTTGTTTTCCGCGCCGAGGAAGCCTGTCACCTTCGGGGTG
The DNA here is from genome assembly GCA_020544565.1 of Bradyrhizobiaceae bacterium. Taxonomy (GTDB): domain Bacteria; phylum Pseudomonadota; class Alphaproteobacteria; order Rhizobiales; family Xanthobacteraceae; genus Afipia. The sequence continues at coordinate 672,435 of CP078014.1, read as the reverse complement.
TTCTTGATGAGATGGAACGCCTCGTCGGTGAGGTTCATCTTCACCAGCACGTAGCCCGGGAAGAACTTGCGCTCGGCGTCGACCTTGCGGCCGCGGCGCACCTCGGTGATCTTTTCGGTCGGCACCAGCACCTGCTCGAACAACTCCTCCAGCCCGCGCTGCTTGGCCTGCTCGCGGATGGATTCGGCGACCTTCTTCTCGAAGTTCGAATAGGCGTGAACGATGTACCAGCGCATGCTCATGGTTCGGGTTCCGCGCGTCTCAGGCCTGGATGCCGAGAAGGAAGGTGATGAGAATACGAATGAGCTGGTCGGCGACGAAAAAGAAGATCGACGCCAGCGCGACCATGACGAACACCATGATCGTGGTGATCACGGTTTCACGGCGGGTCGGCCACACCACCTTGGCGGTTTCCGAGCGCACTTCCTGCAAGAATTTGAACGGGCTGAAAGCCATCGCCGATGATCCGCATCCGTAGCGCCCGGCTCGATTCCCGGGCGTGAGTTCAATCGCAATATCTGGAATCCGGACAGCCCTCTCGCGCCCCACCCTCCCTGAAGAAGGATGAGCCGTCAGGCGGGCTCGATTGTCCGGGGATTTCAATGCCGCGCCGGATATCCGTCGAACGGGCCGGCAGCAGGTGCCGTTATCTACTGCGGGACGGGGCCACGGTCAAGGTCGGCGAGCGGATGAAGGCCCGAGCGCCACCGCCCGCACCCAGCTACGACCGATCCCAGCGGCCTGAAAATAGCAGGATTTTCAAGCTCCCCCGAAAGGTGCTCGGATCAGATCGCGGGCGGGAGAACCTCCGCGCCCCCTCCGGGACCTCACCGCTGATCCTCTCGAATTTCGCCGGTAGCTGTGTCCGCCGCGCTACAGACACTCCGGAAGACTCATGCGACAAACCATCTCGAAAATTCAACTTCTGAATTTCAAACCGAAAGAGATTGACCATGAAGAAGTTCCTTTTGGGTACCGCTACTGGCCGTTGGTTCGGCCGCTGCCGCTGATCTGCCGGCCCGCGTTTATACCAAGGCTCCGGTTCTCGAGCCCGCCTATAACTGGTCCGGCTTCTACATCGGTGCGACCGCCGGTGGCGCGCTGCACAACACCACCAGCCAGGACGAGGGTGAGTATTATCAGTACGCGAACGCGACCAACAGCGCCGCGGCGGCCGTCATCGGCGGCACGATCGGCTACAACTGGCAGTTCGGCAACGGCGTGATCGGTATCGAGGGCGACGGCAACTGGTCGTCCTACAAGAAGACCTCTTACAACTCTTACGAAAAAAGCTATTACAGCAGCCAGTGGGACTGGTTCGCCACCATTCGCGCCCGCGCCGGTCTGGCCGTCGGCAACACGCTGATCTACGGCACGGCGGGCGTTGCATTTGTCGAGAGCAAGAACAACCTCTGGTATCCGGGGTCGGGGTATTACTGCGGCTACTACCAAACCTGCTTCGGCGCTTCCACCAACACCGGCTTCACCGCTGGTGTCGGCGCCGAATACATGGTCTCCGGAAACTGGTCGGTCAAGGCGGAGTATCTCTACATCAATCTGCCGAGCAAGAGCTTCACCGACATGACCGGCCCCAACAACATTTCCTTCAAGGACGATGCTCACATCGCTCGTCTCGGCATCAACTATCACTTCCGCTAAGACGATCCTGCGATCTTCTCACAACTTCAAATGCCCGGTCTCGACCGGGCATTTTTTATTGCGGATGCGACGGACATTTCGAATCACTCCCGCCCTTGCGGCAAAGTTGACGCCCCCGGACGAAGCCGGCCCGGCGAAGAACAGAAGCCGCGATCCTTTCCCCGATGTATCCGCATCAGGGTTGAGATTCATCGTCAATGAAGGTGTCACACACCTACCACCCTTAACCATCGCGGTTCCGCTTTGCTCCGGCCGGAGGAGAGCGAACAGATGTGGGTCATCATCGTCCTGATTGTCGTTGTGGTCGCGGCGGCCGCCGCCATCGCATGGCTGTCCATGCTGATTGAAGCCGCCGAGACGCCGCTCTGCCCGCGTTGCGCCAGACGCACCCAAAGAGTCAGGACAAAGGCAAACGGCCCCAAGGCCGCGGATCCATGGGAGCCGCTGGCGACCTATCGCTGCGTGGCCTGCAACGGTGACTCGTCACCACCCGCCCGCGCACTGCGCTGGTCAAAAAGCAGGCTGAAGCCGCCACGATGAGCAGCCACCCGGTCACGACAAAGGAAAAGATATTGTCCTGCACTGGCAGGGGCGGCAGGACTCGAACCTGCGACCCTCGGTTTTGGAGACCGATGCTCTACCAACTGAGCTACACCCCTGTGTGCCGCCTCTATAGCGAACGATTTTCGCGCCGTCACGTCTTCTCTTCACATTTCCAGCCTTCGATGGAACCGGATGCGTGGCGATTGCCGCGGAGGGACGCGCCGCGTACATTGCCGGCTCACTGGGAAGGGGACACGACGGCTTGCAGTTTCGCCATTTCATACGCCGCATGTCGCTGACCCACCGGCTTCTGGCGCTGACGCTGGCGGCCTCCCTGCCCGGCCTCGCCGCCGTCGGCTACGGCGCGCTCAACCTGCGCAACACCCGCTACGCCGAAGTCCACGCCGAGGCCATCCGCAACGCTCACTTCGTGGTGGCGGAACTGGCCCAGATCTACGACGGCATCGAGGGCGCGCTGCACGCCGTTTCGCAGGCGGCGGAAATCCAACAGAACGATCCGGCTGCGTGCGCCGATTACATCGGCCGGGTCCGCCGCAAACTCCAGCCGCTGACGTCGATCGTCGTCGTCAATCCTGACGGCTCGGTCCGCTGCGACAGCGAGGACGGCCCGTCCCCCGGCAGTCTCGCGGACCGCGACTACATCCGGCAGGCGGCAGCGACCAAACGGTTCACTGTCGGCGGCTATACCACCGGCCGCATCTCTGGCCGCCCCATCGTCCCGGTGGCGCTGCCGGTGACGACCGACGATGCCGTCGAATACATCGTCGTCGCCGGCCTCAATCTCGATTGGCTCGACGAACAGCTTCGCGATCGCGGCATGGCACGCGGCAGCGCCTTCACGGTGGCCGACCGCAGCGGCGTGATTCTGGCGCGCGAGCCTTATCCGGAACAATTCGTCGGCACCCGGTTCACCGATGAATATCGGCCGCTGATTTCCGGCCCTCCGGGATCGCTGGAAGTGCGCGGGCGCGACGGCATCGACCGCATTCTCGGCTACATCCCCGCGCAGCAGACGCCGTTCGGCCTCTATGTCTCTAGCGGCATCTCGCGCAACGAGGCGTTCGGCGCGATCGACCGTTCGCTGCGCACCTCGCTGGCGCTGTTCGCGCTCGGCACCGCCGTCGCCTTCCTGCTGGCGTGGCTGGTCGGCGAGAGCATCATCCGCCGGCCGCTGATGCGCATGGTGGCCACGGCGGAAGCGTGGCGGCGCGGCCACGACGCCGCGCGCACCGGCATCGTCGGCCGCAACGACGAGATCGGCATTCTCGGCCAGACCTTCGACCGGCTGATGGACGAGAACGCGCTACGCGAGGAGCAGCGCGCCACCGCCGAGGAACGTCGCGAGATTCTGGTGCATGAGCTCGCCCACCGGGTGAAGAACACCCTCGCCACCGTGCAGTCGATCGCGAGCCTCAGCTTCCGCCACAGCCAGGGCCCGGATGCGCTGCGCCAATTTCAGGACCGGCTTCAGGCGCTGGTGCGCGGCCACGACCTGCTGACGCGGAAGAACTGGCAGCATGCCGATCTCTCCGAGGTCGCGGAAGCGGCCATGGCGCCGCTGAAGGAAGAGCGCGGGCACCGCTTCACCATTTCCGGGCCGCGCGTGGACCTGCCGCCGACCACCGCGGTGCCGACGGCGATGATCCTGCACGAACTCTGCACCAACGCCCTGAAATACGGCGCGCTGTCGAACGCAACCGGGAGCGTGGCGATCCACTGGACCGCGCAGCCCGCCGACAACGGCACCGCCGTCAGCCTGATCTGGAGCGAAAGCGGCGGCGCGCCGGTGCAGCCGCCGACCGAGGAAGGCTTCGGCACCCGGCTGATCGCCAACCTGTGCCGGCAACTGGGCGGCACCGCCGATTTCCGCTATCCGCCCTCGGGCTTCGTCTGCCACCTCACCCTGATCGCCCCGGCCGAGGAGCCGCGCGAGGAGGCATGACGGCCGCGGCAAACTGCGCTTTTCAAGAGCGCCTTTCTCGGCCAATCTCGCGCCAGCGCGCTCTTTCCGCGACCAACCAACAAGAAAAGCAGGAGACCCCATGAACGTCCACGCCACGCCATCCGCCGCCAAGGCGACCCCCGCGCTGCCCGAGGCAAGGCCCGAGACGATCGGTCTCTCTCCGCTCCGCCTCGCCCGGATGAAGGACGCCTATCAGCGCGAGATCGACAAGGGCACGACGCCGGGCGTGGTGACGATGGTGGCGCGGCGCGGCCAGATCGGCTGGTTCGAGGCACAGGGCAGCCAGGGCCCCGCCGGTAGCCCGCCGATGACGCGCGACAGCCTCTTCCGCATCTTCTCGATGACCAAGCCGATCGTCTCGCTCGGCATCATGATGCTGGTCGAGGACGGCGAATTGCTGCTCAACGATCCGCTCTCGAAATACATTCCGGAATTCGCCAATCAGAAAGTCGGCATCGAGCGCAACGGTGCGATGGAATACGCCCTGCCGGTGCGGCCGATCACCATTCAGGACCTGCTGCGCCACACCTCAGGCATCGCCTACGAGATCACCGGCGTCGGCATGGTGCAGCGGATGTACGCCAAGGCCAAGACGTTCCGCCGCGACATCACCAACGAGGAGCACGCCAAGCTGATCGCCGGCATGCCGCTGATGTGCCAGCCCGGAACGGAGTGGAACTACAGCCGCTCCACCGACATTCTCGGCCGCGTCATCGAAGTGGTGTCGGGCAAGACGCTCGGCGAATTCCTGCACACGCGGATTCTCACGCCGCTGCAGATGAACGAGACCGGATTTCACACCGCGCAGGACAACAAAGCGCGCATCGCGCAGCCCTTCCCCACCGACCCCTGGACCGGCGACAAGGTGGCGCTGTTCGATCCGGTGGAAATCCCCAAGATGGAATCCGGCGGCGGCGGCCTCGTCTCCACCGCGATGGACTATGCCCGGTTCTGCCAGATGCTGCTCAACGGCGGCGAGCTCGACGGCCACCGCGTCATCGGCCGCACCACGCTGGCGTTCATGGCGTCGAACCATCTCGCCGCGAGTGTGAAGGTGGAATCGCATCTCATGCCGCCGGGCCATGGCTTCGGCCTCGGCTTCGCCGTGCGCACCGACGCCGGCCTCGCGCCCTATGCCGGCTCGGTCGGGCAGTTCTTCTGGAGCGGCGTCGCCGGCACGTTCTTCTGGATCGACCCGAAGGAAGAGCTGTTCGCGCTGTTCCTGTCGCAGGGGCCGGGCCAGCGGGAATATTTCCGCACGCTGGTGCGCAGCCTCGTTTACGCCGTGGTGGAGTAAGAGACGTCATTCCGGGGCAGCCCGCAGGGCTGAACCCGGAATCCAGAAGTTGCGGGAGAAGATTCCGGGTTCGCGCTATCGCGCGCCCCGGAATGACGAACCAACGCTCAGCTGATCGTCCGACCGCCGTCGATCACGACCGTCTGCCCGGTCATGAAGTTGCCGGCGGCCGATCCCATCAACACCGCCGCGCCGGCGATCTCGTCCGGAATGCCGATGCGCTGCAGCGGCGAGTGCGAGGTGGACGACTTCAGCGTGTCCGGATTGTCCCACAACGCCTTGGCAAAATCGGTCTTGATCAGGCCCGGCGCGATGCAGTTCACGCGGATGTTGTGCTCGCCGTACTCGCAGGCGAGGTTGCGCGCGAGCTGCATGTCGGCCGCCTTGGAGATGCAGTAGGCGCCGATGGTGGTCGAGCCCTTGAGGCCGCCGATGGAAGAGACAATGATGATGGAGCCGTCCCTGCGCGCGATCATCTCCGGCACCACCATGCTGATGAGCCAGTTGTTGGCGACGATGTTGTTGCCGAGGATCTTGTTGAACTGATCGTCGGAAATATTCGCAAGCGGCCCGTAATAGGGATTCGATGCGGCGTTGCAGACCAGCACGTCGATCTTTCCGAACGCCCTGCGACTCTCGTCCACGAGGTTCTGCAGATTCTCCTTGCTGGAGATATTGGCGGCGATGGCGACCGCCGTGCCCTTGCCGAACCTGTCGTTGATCTCCTTGGCGACGAGATCGCACTGATCCTGCTTGCGCGACGAGATCACCACCTTGGCGCCATGCTCGGCCATGCGCTCAGCGATGGCGCGGCCGATCCCCTTCGTGGAGCCGGTGATGACGGCCACTTTGCCGCTCATGTCGAACAAGGTCATACGTTCTCTCCCTGCGGCCTTCGTGCCGCTTACTGGTTAGCCAAGTTTGTTGGTGACTTCGGGACCCGCGGGCTGATGCATGGCGTCGTGCGCCGAGCTCGCGATCCACGGCTGCTGGTTGATCATCGGTACGCGCCAGCCGCTATGGCCGTCGCCCGACAGGAAATCGAGCCGCGTCACCGAGCAATTGTCGATGGTGAAGGCAAACCCCGCCCCCGCCTCCAGCCCGAGCGCGTGGGCGATGGCGGCCTTGATCGGCCCGCCATGGGAGACGCAGACGATATCGCGTCCGGCATGGGCCACATTGACCCGCGCGATGCCCGCAATGGTGCGCTCGGACAGGTCGTTGAAGCTTTCGCCACCGGGCGCGCGCTCATCGGCGGGCGCGAACCAGTAGCTCGAAATCGCCGCCGGCCGCGCGGCGAAGAAGGCGGCGCGGTTCATGCCCTGCCATTCGCCGAGGTCCTGCTCGGCGAACGCCGTGTCCTGATGCATCGCAGCCGGCTGCGGAAATCCGGCGGCCCAGATCGCCGCCGCGGTCTGATGCGTGCGTTTGAGGTGGCTGGAAAACCACACGGCATCGCGCGGCAGGAAACGGGCGACGCCATCGAACACCACGACGTCGCTGGTGTCGCAGCCGATATCGGACTGGCCGTAGATGTTGCCGCCGTCCTCGCGCACCGGGGCATGACGCACCCACCACCAGCGCGTCGACGTCAGGCCCGCAGGCACGGCGTGCTGGGCAACGAAGGGGGCGGCGGGGACATTCGACATAGTGCGATCAGATCGGCTTGCCGGCGTAGGGCATCGACGCGGTCAAACCGCCATCTACCGGGAACGCCTGGCCGTTGACATAGGACGCCTCGTCGCTGGCGAGGAACAGCCCCATGGCCGCGATCTCGATCGGCTGACCGGCCCGCTTGAGCGGATTGAGCTGGCCGATCTTGTCCTCGGAGCCGCGGTGCTTGGCGCCGTCGAACAGCGGCTTGGTCATGCCGGTTTCGATCAGGCCGGGGCAGACCGCATTGATGCGCACGCCGGTGCCCGACAGCGAATAGGCGGTGGTCTGCACCAGGCTGATGACGCCGGCCTTGCTGGCCGCGTAGGGATGGCCGCTGGCATTGGCCTTGAGGCCCGCCACCGACGCGGTGCAGACGATGGCGCCGTGCCCCTGCTTCACCAGATACGGAATCGCATGCTTCACCGCGAGGAACGGGCCGATCAGGTTGACGCGCAGCACCTCCTGCCAGTGCTCCGGCGTCTGCTCCGCGATGGGAATGAGGCCGCCGCCGATGCCGGCGTTGGCCCAGATCGCATCGAGCTTGCCGTAGGCCGACAGCGCTTTGGCGATGTAGCCCTGCACCTCGCTCTCAATGCCGACATCCGCGATCACTGCGTCCGCGGTCCCGCCCGCCTTGTGCACGAGATCGACGGTCTCCTTCACCGCATCGGTCTTGTCGACCGCGATCAGCTTCGCGCCCTCGCGCGTGAACAGCAGCGAAGCGGCGCGGCCGATGCCGCTGCCCGCGCCCGTGATGATGACGGATTTGCCCTCAAGGCGACCCATGACGTTCTCCCGCATGTCAGATGAGGCGGCGGTGCGCGGCGGCGGATTAACCGCCGCGCCGGCCGGATGAGCGATGCTCAGCTCGCGCCGGCGAGCTGGGCGTATTTCCACGACGCCTGCGCCAGCGGGATGCGGCGCGCGGCGGATTCCGCCGCCTTGGCGTTGGCCGCGGTGCCGTCCACGATGCGCTTGGCGATGCCCTGCACGATGCCGGCGAGGCGGAACAGGTTGTAGGAGAAGTACCAGTTGAGATCGGGGATCGAGGTCATGCCCGACGCCTTGCAGTAGATCTGCTCGGCTTCCTTCATGGTCGGAATGTTCAGCGCCTTGAGGTCCACGCCTTCGAGGCCCGGCATCACCCACTGCATCAACAGATAGGTGAAATCCGCCATCGGATCGCCGAGGGTGGACAGTTCCCAGTCGAGCACCGCCTTCACCCGCGGCTTGTCGGCATCGAAGATCATGTTGTCGAGGCGATAGTCGCCATGGACGACCGACACGCGCTGCTGCTGCGGCACGGTTTTCGGCAGCCATTCCATCAGCCGGTCCATCTCCGGGATCGGATCGGTCTCGGAGGCGCGGTACTGCTTGGTCCAGCGATCGACCTGCCGGGCAAAATAATTGCCCGGCTTGCCGAAGTCGCCGAGGCCGATCTTGTCCGGATCGTAGCTGTGCAGCAGCGCCAGCGTCTCGATCTTGGACGTGAACACCGAGTGCCGCTCCGCCGGAGGCAGGTTCGGCAGCGTCGGATTCCAGAACACGCGGCCCTCCTCCATCGACATGATGTAGAAGGCCGAACCGATCACCGCGTCGTCCATGCACAAGGCATAGGCGCGCGCCACCGGAAAGCCCTGCGCGTGCAGGGCCGCGATCACCCGGAACTCACGATCCACGGCGTGAGCCGACGGCAGAAGCTTGCCGAACGGCTTGCGCCGCATCACGTAAGAGGTCTTCGGGGTGTCGAGGCGGTAAGTCGGATTGGACTGACCGCCCTTGAATTGCGAGACCGTGAGCGGCCCCGCAAATCCCTCGACATGCGAACTCATCCACGTGGCGAGGCTCGCCTCGTCGATGCGATGACGCTCTTCCACCGGTTTGGTGCCGGAAAAATCGGCGTCGTCCCTAACCCCTAGACCCATTCTTGTTGCCCGCTGATACAGTTCAGTTCTTGGCCGGAGCGTTGGCGTATCTGCGAAGCTCCAACCGTGCGATGGCGCGATTGTGAACTTCATCCGGTCCATCCGCAAGACGCAGCGTGCGAACGTGTGCGTAATCGGCGGCGAGACCCGCCTCGTCGGAGACGCCGGCGCCGCCGAAAGCCTGGATCGCGTCGTCGATGATCTTGAGCGCCATGTTCGGCGCCGCGACCTTGATCATGGCGATCTCGAGCTGGGCGGTCTTGTTGCCGACCTTGTCCATCATGTCCGCCGCCTTGAGGCAAAGCAGGCGGGTCATCTCGATGTTGGTGCGCGCCTCGCCGATGCGCTGCTCCCACACCGACTGCTCGATGATCTTCTTGCCGAAGGCGGTGCGCGACGACAGGCGGCGGACCATCTTCTCCAGCGCTTCCTCGGCCTTGCCGATGGTGCGCATGCAGTGATGGATGCGGCCCGGGCCGAGGCGGCCCTGCGCGATCTCGAAGCCGCGGCCTTCGCCGAGCAGGATGTTGCTGGCCGGAACGCGGACGTTTTCGAGCCGCACCTGGGCATGGCCATGGGGCGCGTCGTCGAAGCCGAACACCGGCAGCATCTTTTCGACGGTGATGCCCTTGGTGTCCATCGGCACCAGGATCTGCGACTGCTGCTGGTGCCTGGGCGCGTTGACATCCGTTTTGCCCATCAGGATCGCGATCTTGCAGCGCGGATCGCCGACGCCGGACGACCACCACTTGCGGCCATTGATGACGTAGTGATCGCCGTCACGCTCGATGCGGGTTTCGATGTTGGTCGCGTCGGACGACGCCACCGCCGGCTCGGTCATCAGGAACGCGGAGCGGATCTCGCCGTCCATCAGCGGGCGCAGCCACTGGCGCTTGTGCTCCTTGGTGCCGTAGCGCATCAGCACTTCCATGTTGCCGGTGTCCGGCGCGGAGCAGTTGAACACCTCGGACGCCCAGGAGATGTGGCCCATCTGCTCGGACAGCAGCGCGTATTCGAGATTGGTCAGGCCCGCGCCGTGGAATTCGTCATCCTCGTGGGACGACGGCGGCATGAACATGTTCCAGAGACCCTCGGCCTTCGCCTTCTTCTTGAGGTCTTCCAGAACCGGAATGACCTTCCAGCGTTCGCCCGCGGCATCCTGCTCCTTGTAGACCGGCACCGCCGGACGGACATGCTTCTCCATGAAGTTGACCACGCGATCGAGCCATTCGCGCTGGCGGTCTGACATCGAAAAATCCATCGGACGATCCTCTCTCTTGCTTGCTGTTGGAACTGTCTTGCCGCAGGAGCAGCCCGCTGTCCACCGCGGCGGGAAACGTCAACAGGATTGACGTGGCGCCGCCGCGACGATCATCTTGCCGCCCTGGAAACTTGCTGCTAGATTAGTTTCATACATTTGTTTGAATAGCAAGGCCACCGCGGACGAATGCATGATATGCATTCCGCAGCGCGAAATATCCTCCCACGCCGAAGCCGGGATTTCGATGTCGAGCGATCAGACGAGAACAGCCATTCTCACCGCCGCCGAAAAGCTGTGGTCGGAGCGCAGCTTCGGCGAAGTCACCATGCGTGACATCGTGTCCGCGGCCGGGGTCAACCTCGCGGCGGTGAACTATCATTTCGGCTCAAAGGATGAATTGCTGGCCGAGCTGTTCGTCAGCCGCACCACGGTTCTCAACCGGGAGCGGTTCGCCGAACTGAAAGCGGCGGAAGAAGCCGGCGGCGGAAAGGCCAGCGTCGAAGCCATTCTGCACGCGCTGGTGGGGCCGCCGCTACGCTGGTGCCTCAACCCCGATCTTCACCGCTCGGCCGCCGCCCGCTTCATGACCCGGGCATCCGTGGAAACCGTACCGCCGATCAAGAAAATCGTCGATCGCGAATTCCGCCATCTCCAGCGCTTTGCCACCGCATTGCGCACCGCCCTGCCCCACCGCGACGAGGTCGATATCTACTGGGGCCTGCATTTCGCGCTCGCCATGATCCGGCAGACCGTTACCGACAGCGAGCGGCTGCGCAAGCTGTCCGGCGGACTGTGCGACCTCAACGACACCGACGACATCATCCGGCGGATCGTCGCAGCGGCGCAGGGCGCACTGATCGGCGAAACCAGAGCCCCGGCGGCCACCGTCCGCGCCACGGCTGGTCGGAAATCCTGAAACGTCCCGCGCGGCGCCGCGAGGCGCGCGCCGTTCGTTGCTCTGGGCAGATTTGCCTCAGAAGGAAACATCAACTCGTCATGCCCGGCTTTATGCCGGGCATCCACGGCTTGGGCGTTTCGGCAAAATAAGACGTGGATGGCCGGGACATGGGGCGAGCGAAAACCACGCCGTTCTTCGAACGGCGATAAGAGCGTTCACGCCCGTTTTCGACGGATAATAAGGGCGTCCAAGCCCGTCTTCGACGGGCTATGGGCCCGGCCAGATCAGTCTGTTTCCGTCACAACATCAAACGCCCTAGAAGCGGACGACCGCGGCGGCCATGAAGCGGTTGGCAACGCCGTATCCCTCGCCGGCGGGGATGGTCGCGGCGGTGCCTCCGAACACATCGCGCCTCGAATAGATGTATTCGAGACCGGCATCGAGCCAGCCGGTATCCACCGCCCCGTTGCGAACCGTCGCATAGGGACTCCAGATCAGGTTCACGATCCCCTGCTCCATCTGCCGGTTCAGGGCGACGGCGGGGCCTGACCCGGGCGCGAACTGAAGCGCGTAGGAAGGATAATCCTGCCTCGCGTAGGAATAGGCGGCGTTGCTGCGTAACTGCGGCGTCCAGAACCGGCGATAGGCGATCGTGCCGCCATAGCTCGGCAGAGCGGTCTGCACGAAGTCGGTGCTCGCGGCCGCCAGACCGATGTTCGAGATCAGATCCTGCCCGCCGGTATTGCCCGCGAAATACCGCCCGATGCCCTCTCCGTAATAGCCCATGACGATGAGCTGATCCGGACCGAAGCTTTCCGACAGCCAGCGCATCGGGAAACGCACGTGCGAGGCGAGACCCCAGCCGACTGTGTCTTTCCTTTCCGTGAGCGGTGGCGTCAGCCCCGCGCCAGCGGTGCGGATGCTGAGATTGCGAACCAGTCCGCGCGTATCGATCTCCAGGCCGTCGTTACGGTAATTGAGGCGGCCGAGCAGATCGGGCATCGAATTGAAGGCCGGACTGAGATTGGTGTCCGACACGAAGATGCCGGCATTGGACGTGAACTGCGTATCCGGCGCTTCCAGCGAGACCTGCCCGGTCAATCCCGGCGCCAGCCGGCCGGTGAGACGAATCTGCGTCTGGCGCACGAAGGACTGGTTGAGGTTGGTCGAGTCGTTCAGGGTCTCGAACATGCCCTCGTTCCACAGGCTGTTGGCCTGACCGACCAGAACGCGGAAGGAATCGGTGCCCAGTTCGCCCCACGCCTGACGCAGGCGAAAAACCAGGTTGTTGGACGCCGCCGGACCGCCGGCGAAATCACCTTCGACGCGCGTTTCGAGCGTCCCCAGACCGGTGAGCGTGCGCGTGTCGAGACCGATACGGGAGAATCGGGCGGTCATCGAAGTATCGCCGCCCTGCAGATCGGCGGGACTTCCCCGCAGCGGAATGCCCGAGACCGATGGCGCGTGATTCTGGTTGCGGCCATTGAAGTCGGTATAGCCCGACGCCTTGACGAAGCCGTAGACGCGCACCTCGGTGGCGGCGCCGGGAATCCGGATCGAGAGGCCGGGCAGATCGGAGCGCAGCGCATCCTCGAACGGCGAGCCCATCGGCTCCGGCGGCAGCAGGCCGGGAATCGGCGCGGACGTCTGCACGACGATCGCGGACGACTGCGGCGGCGCGGCCGGCGCAGTCGCCGGGGCTGTTGCGGCGGGGGCCGCCCCCGCGCGCGAAGCCGGCGCTGCGGCCGCGGGTTTCGCGGTCTTCTTGCGATCGCGCTCGACCTCATCCAGCCGGCGCTGCAGAGCGTCGATCTTTTTCATCAATTCCGCGATGGTCGGCTGTTCAGCCCGCGCGGGTCCCGCCGCGACCGTCGCCACGCAGATGATCCCACCCCAAACCCCTATCGATCGCATATGCAAATCCCGCGAACCCCGTCATCCACACCGATTGAATCGCCTGCCGCTTGTCGCAACAGGAAACATTCCATCTCGAAGCACCCGCGGATGACGACAGCGCGCACTCCGCGCACAGCCTGTTTCATTCATCCGGACGTCCCCCGTCCCGATCGCCCCCGGCAGTCCTCCGATAACATCGCCGATCGCGTGTCATCAGCCCCGCCGAAAACTGGATTTTCTCCCTTCTTTGCGGAGGGCGTCAAATTAAACTGACCATCGTCGGGCGTGACACTTGGCGCCTGCGTGGAAATGGGCCAGCGGGCGGCAGTTCCTCGTGCGCGAGAACGCACTTTCCACCGCCGGGGAATTATTCCATAAAATCTCCCGGCATCAGGATTTCGGGCCGACTACGACAGGAATCACCTGATTATGAGCGACATCACCATCATCTTCGTTTTGATCGGCGTGATGGTGGCGCTGTTCATCAGCAATCGCGTCCCGGTAGCGGTGGTCGCGCTCGGCATGGCGCTGTCGCTGTACTTCACCGGCATCCTCACCCTCGAACAGTCCCTGCGCGGCTTCGGCGACACCACCGTGCTGTTCATCGCCGCGCTGTTCGTGGTGAGCGCGGGCCTCGACGCGGCGGGTGTCACCACATGGGTTGGACAACTTCTCATCCGCAACGCCGGCAAAAGCCGCGTCCGGCTGCAGACGTTGACGATGCTGCTGGTCGGCATTCTCACCGCCTTCATCGGCGTCACCGGCGCCGTCTCGGCGCTGCTGCCGGTGGTCATCCTCGCCGCGGTGCGATTGCGGCGGTCGCCGTCGCAGCTTCTCATTCCGATGGCGTTTGCGGCGCAGGGCAGCTCCATGCTGGTGCTGACCGGCAGCCTGGTCAACATCCTGATCTCGGATGCCGCCATCGATATCGGCATGCCGGCCTTCGGCTATTTCGAGATGTCTGCGGTCGGCCTCGTCCTGCTGACCGGCACCATCGCCATCATCGTGGCCACGTCAAAAGTGCTGCTGCCGGAACGGATCGGACGCATGCTGCCGGACGACCTCAGCCGGCATCCCGGCACGCTGGCGGATCAGTACAAGCTCTATGAGGGGCTGACGCAGGTGGAAGTCACCCCGCGTTCGTCCTACGCCGGCACGCTCAAAGAGCGGTTCAATCTCGACGACTGGCCGGGCCTGAGCCTCGTCGCGATCCAGGCCTGCGACACCGCCGGGCCGCTGCAACGCGACACCATCGCCATCGGCGACCTCATTCTGCTGCGCGGCGACCCGCACATCGTAGCCGAGTTCGCCCATTCGAATCGGCTGCTTTATCGCGACGACGGCACCGCCGACGTTCGCGGAACGCTGTTCAACAAGACATCCGGTTTCGCCGAAGTGGTGGTGCCTCCCCGTTCGGCGCTGGTGTCGCAATCGGTCTTCCCCGGCATGATCACGCCCAAGGGCGATCTGGTCATTCTCGCGATCCAGCGCCGCGGCAAGGAATTCGATCCCGGCGAGGTGACGCTCGCCGCCGGCGATACGCTGGTGCTGCAGGGAAGCTGGCAGGCGCTCGACGATCTTCAGCACGATCCGGACGTGCTCGTCGTGGATTCGCCGGAACTGATGCGGCGGCAGGCCGGACCGATGGGGCTCGGCTCGAAGCGCGCCCTCTCGGTGCTGGCGGGGATGGTGGTGCTGCTGTCCACCGGCGTGGTGCCGACCGTGGTGGCGGGCCTGCTCGCGGCTTGCGCCATGGTGCTGCTGCGCGTGATCAAGATCGAACAGGCTTATCGCGCGCTGAACGGCACCGCGCTGATCATGATCGCCTCGCTGATCCCTCTGTCCACCGCGATGTACCAGACCGGCGCGGCGGCGCTGATCGCCGACAGGCTGGTCGAGATCGCGGGCAGCAGGAGCCCCTATCTTCTCGTTTCCATCCTGTTTCTGATGACGACGCTGCTGAGCCAGATCATCAGCAGTTCTGCCGCGGCGCTGATCACGATCCCGATCGCGACGGCGGCGGCGGCCGAGATCGGGGTCTCGCCGCGCACGGCGCTGGTCTCCGTCGCCGTGGGTGCCGCAGCCGCCTTCCTCATGCCGATTTCGTCCACGGTCAATCTGATGGTGCTCGGACCGGGCGGCTATCGTTTCGGCGACTACTGGAAGCTCGGTCTGATCCTGATGCTGTGGTTCTTCGCGGTGGCGACCGTTCTCGTCCCGATCGTCTGGCCGTTCTGAACACAAAACCGGCACCCTGCGATGGCATCCGGCAGTTTGAAAGCATTCTGAACAAGCCGCCTGCCGATCTTTGTAATCTAATCGGGCATCGACTTCATAAAACGGCTCTTTTATAGTCCCGGCGCTTGATTCAACCGTCTCAATCGTCTCCCCCCTTCCGTCGCAGTTGGTGATCCGACGCCGGCTTTGATCAGAGCGACCGGTGACGGCGAAGGTAAGGATGATAGGAGCTGCCGCGCGCATCGGGATTTTCGATGCGCGGGATCAACCGACAAGGTGGACTTAAGAATGTTATCGCGCGCTGGCCACTCAAACACGACACGCCGTTTGTTGAAGACCGCGGTGGTGACCATGGCGTTTCCGGTCCTGCTTGCGGCCTGTCAGCGGGAAGCGGAAACGGCCGCGCCGGACGCGCGCCCCGTGCGCACCGTCACAATCGAGAAGCGCCAAGGCGGAACGCCGCTTACCTTCACCGGGCGGATCGAGGCGGAAGACGAAGTCACCCTCGGATTCCGCATTTCCGGCCGCCTGCTTGAGAACAACCTCAAGCTCGGAGATCAGGTGAAGCCGGGCCAGGTGGTCGCCCGTCTCGAATCGCAGAACGAAATGAACGCGCTCCGGCAGGCACAGGCCGGGCTCGTGGCGGCGCAGGGACAGCTGGTTCAGGCGCGCAACCACTATGACCGTCAGAAGACGCTGCTGGCGCAGGGCTGGACCACGCGGGCCAATTACGATCAGGCGGCGCAGGCGCAACAGACGGCCCAGTCCCAGGTCGATGCCGCGGAAGCCCAGTTGAAGACCGCCCACGACCTCGTCAGCTTCACCGAGCTCACGGCCGATGCGCCCGGCGTGGTGACCGCGACCGGCCCCAACGCCGGTGAGGTGGTGCAGGCCGGACAGATGGTGCTCCGGCTTGCCCGCAAGGACGGCCGCGACGCCGTATTCGACGTGCCGGGCCAGATCATCCGCACTGCGCCGGCCGATCCGCGGATCACGGTCTACCTGACGGACGATCCCGCGGTCACCGCGCAGGGCCGCGTCCGCGAGGTCTCGCCGCAGGCCGACCCGGTGACCCGCAACTTCGCGGTGAAGGTCGGGCTGACCGATCCCCCCGCCTCGATGCGGCTCGGCGCCACCGTCACCGGCCGCATGATGACGTCCGATGGCCCGATCATCGAGATTCCCGCGTCGGCGCTGACGCGCGTGAACCAGCAGCCGGCGGTGTGGATCGTCGATCCCGCCACCAAAACCGTGTCGACGCGGAATATCGACGTGCTGCGCTTCGATCAGGCCGGCGTCGTGGTGTCGCAGGGGCTCGATGCCGGCGAGGTCGTCGTCACCGCCGGCGTGCAGGCGCTGCATGAGGGCCAGAAGGTTCGCTTGCTTGGGTCCGAGCAATGAGCGAGTTCAACCTTTCAGGATGGGCGCTCAAGAACCGCTCGCTCGTCGCCTATCTGATGATCATCTCTGTCATCGCGGGCATCATTTCCTATTATCGCCTCGGCCGCAGCGAGGACCCGACCTTCATCATCAAGACGATGGTGGTGCAGGCCGCGTGGCCCGGCGCGACCATCGACGAGACCCTGAAACAGGTGACTGAGCGGCTGGAGCGCAAGCTGCAGGAGACCAAGCATCTCGACTTCCTGCGCAGCTACACCATCGCCGGCCAGACCACGATCTTCGTCAATCTCGAAGGCAAGGCCAACGCCCAGGAAGTCGCCGACACCTGGTATCAGGTGCGCAAGAACATCGGCGATATCCGCCACACCCTTCCCGCCGGTGTCGTCGGCCCCGGCTTCAACGATGACTTCGGCGACACGTTCGGCACCATCTACGGCTTCACCGCCGACGGCTTCACCCAGCGCGAGCTGCGCGACAAGGTCGAGGACATCCGCTCGAAGCTGCTGCAGATTCCCGACGTCTCGAAGATCGAGGTCCTCGGCGCGCAGGACGAGCGGATCTTCGTCGAATTCTCGACCAAGGAACTCGCCAGCCTCGGCATCGACCGCAACGCGCTGATCACCGCGTTGCAGACGCAAAACGTGGTGCGGCCCGCCGGCACGATCCAGACCGGGAAGGAAAGCCTGTCGCTTCGGGTCTCGGGCGCATTCAATTCCGAGCAGGACATCGCCAACACCAACTTCGTCGTCAACGGCCGCATGCTGCGGCTCAGCGACATCGCCACGGTGCGGCGCGACTTCGCCGATCCGCCGCAGCCGATGTTCCGCGTCAACGGCGAGCCCGCCATCGGCCTCGCCATCGCCATGCGCGACGGCGGCGACATTCTCGCCCTCGGCAAGAACATCAAGCAGGCGATGGCCCGGATCTCGGCTGAGCTGCCGATCGGCATCGAGGCCAGGCTCGTGGCGGATCAGGCCGTCACGGTCGAAGGCGCGATCTCCGAGTTCATGTCGTCGCTGCTGCAGGCCATCGGCATCATCCTGGTGGTCTCCTTCATCAGCCTCGGCGTGCGGCCCGGCCTCATCATCGCCCTGTCGATTCCGTTGACGCTCGCCATCGTGTTCCCGATCATGCAGATCGCGGGCATCGACATGCAGCGCATCTCGCTCGGCGCCCTCATCATCGCCCTCGCTCTGCTGGTGGACGACGCGATGACGACCACCGACGCCACCCTCACCCGGCTTGCGGCCGGCGATGACAAGATCGAAGCCGCGAAATTTGCGTTCAGGACCTACGCCTTCGCGATGCTGGCGGGCACGCTTGTGACCATCGCCGGCTTTGTGCCGGTCGGCTTTGCCGCGAGCTCGGCGGGCGAATACACGTTCTCGCTGTTCGCCGTGGTTGCCATCGCGCTGATCGTGTCGTGGTTCGTCGCGGTGATCTTCGCGCCGCTGCTCTGCGTCGCCATTCTCCAGCCGCCGAAGCCGGACAAGGACGCCAAGCCCGGCTTCGTGTTCCGGACCTACCGGGCTTTCTTGACCGGGGCGATGCGCGCTAAGTGGCTCACCATCGCCCTGTCGCTGGCGCTGTTCGTCGCCTCCTTCCTCGCGCTTCCGCTGATCCCGCGGCAATTCTTCCCGTCGTCGGACCGTCCGGAACTGCTGGTGGATATCAGCCTGCCGCAGAATGCGTCGATCTACGCCAGCGAGACCGCGGCGAAGAAATTCGACGCGGCGCTGAAGGACGATCCGGACGTCAAGCGCTGGAGCACCTATGTCGGCCGGGGCGCGATCCGCTTCTACCTGCCGCTCGACGTGCAGTTGCCGAACCCGTTCTTCAGCCAGGCGGTGATCGTGGCGAAGGACGTGCCGGCGCGCGAGCGCCTGCGGGCCAAGCTGGAGAAATTCCTCGCCGAGGAATTCCCTAACGCGATCTCGCGCGTCTCCGCGCTCGAGCTCGGACCGCCGGTCGGATGGCCGGTGCAGTATCGCGTCAGCGGCCCCGATGCCGCGCAGGTGCGCGATATGGCCCTGAAGCTCGCCAAGATCGTGGCCGCCAACCGGGACACCGAAAAGGTCAATTTCAACTGGTTCGAGCCAGCCCGGCAGGTCCGCATCGTCGTCGATCAGGATCAGGCGCGGCTGCTTGGCCTCAGTTCGCAGGCCCTCGCCAGCGTCCTCAACACCACGATTTCGGGCTCGCCCGTCACGCAGGTGCGCGACGATATCTATCTCGTGGACGTGATCGTGCGCGCCACCGACGAACAGCGCGTCTCGCTCGACACCCTCGGCTCGATGCAGGTGCCGATCCCGGGCGGGCGCACCGTTCCGCTCAGCCAGTTTGCGCGGTTCGAGTATGCCCAGGAGTATCCGCTGATCTGGCGGCGCGATCGCGTCCCCACCCTCACGGTGCAGGCCGACGTGGTGCCCACCGCCCTGCCCGAGACGGTCGTCAGCGCGCTGGCTCCCAAGGTCGAGGAACTGGCGAAGAGCCTGCCGCGCGGCTACAGCATCGCCGTGGGCGGCACCGTCGAGGAAAGCGCGCAATCGCAAGCCTCGGTGGTCGCCGTGGTGCCGATGATGCTGCTCATCATGTTCACCGTTCTCATGGTGCAACTGAAGAGCTTCCAGCGCCTGTTCCTGGTGCTCAGCGTCGCGCCGCTCGGACTGATCGGCGTCGTCGGCGCCCTGCTGCTGTCCGGCAGGCCGCTCGGCTTCGTCGCCATCCTCGGCATTCTGGCGCTGATCGGCATGATCACCAAGAACGCGGTGATCCTGATCGGCCAGATCGAAGCCGAGCGCGAACAGGGCAAGAGCGTGTGGGACGCGGCGATCGATGCCAGCAGCGCGCGCTTCCGCCCCATCATGCTGACCGCCGTCTCGACGGTGCTCGGCATGATCCCGATCGCGCCCACGGTGTTCTGGGGGCCGATGGCATTCGCGATCATGGGCGGATTGCTGGTGGCGACTATCCTTACGCTGGTCTTCCTGCCGGTGGTCTATGTGACCTGGTTCAAGGGCAAGCCGGGCGACAGCACGCCGGCCCCGCGCCCCGCCGCCACCTAGAATAAATCTACCGCAACGCCCTGTTCATGTGGCGTTGTGGTTTCCGTCCTTACAAAGTGTCTCCACCCTCATGGCGCGCCATGAGGGTGGGACGACATGGCCGACGTTTAATGTTGGCAACCTTGCCGTGCATGCTAGTCTCGGCGCGGTGCATGCTGTTCCGCGCGACAGCCATCGGACTCGTTTGTTCAACGCGTCCTTGTTCAACACGCTCTCAGGGAAAGCCGCATGATCCGATCATCGAAACCTGGCAACAAGTTTATGGCAAGCAGCTGTTTGCGGCTCGCCGCGGCAGCGGCCCTGACATGGACCACGGCCTATCCCGCCTTCGCGCAGACGCCGCCGCCAGCCCCCGCGGCCGCTCCGCCGCCGCTGCCGCAAACCATGCCGGCGGACCAGAACGCGCAGGTCTATTCCATGACCGACCTGCAGTATTTGCTCGGCCCCATCGCGCTCTATCCCGATCCGCTGCTCGCGCTGATGTTTCCGGCGAGTGCCTTTCCGGACCAGTTGATGGAAGCCAAGAACTGGATCGCCGCCAACCAGGCGGCCATTTCCCGTAACGACTTCACCGAGGTCGACAGCAAGCAGTGGGACCCCACCGTTCAGGCGCTGACGCGCTTCCCGGACGTGATCCAGATGCTCACCGAACACCCCGACTGGACCGAAGCCGTCGCCTGGGCGTTCTCCGTTCAGCATGAGGACGTCGCGGCGGCCATCCAGCTTCTGCGCGCACAGGCAGAGCGCGTCGGCAACCTCCAGTCGACGCCCCAGCAGGTGGTGACCACGCGCCAGGAAAGCGGCCAGAGCGTTATCTATATCGCGCCGGCCGATCCGGAGCGGATTTACGTGCCGATGTACGATCCCGGCGTGGTGTTCGACACCGCGCTGACCAGCGCGCTGCTGTTCAGCACCGCCGTCATCGTCGGCTCGACATGGAATAACCGCTGGGGCTGGCACGACCGCAGATGGAATCAGGTTTGGATCGCCCCGCCGCGCGGATGGGGCCCGGGCCCGAGCTGGGGCGGACGTCCGCCGTCATGGCGGCCCGACAACCGGCCACCGAACTGGCGTCCCGATCACCGGCCGGGCTGGCGCCCGGATCGCCCCGGCGTGGGCGGCCCCAACCGTCCGAACCGTCCCGGTGGACCTGGCGGTCCCAACCGTCCCGGCGGCCCCGGTGGTCCCGGCGGCATCAACCGTCCCGGCGGTCCCGGTGGTCCCGGCGGTATCAACCGTCCGGGTGGCCCCGGTGGTCCAGGCGGCATCAATCGTCCGGATCGCCCCGGCGGCCCCGGCGGTCCCGGTGGCATCAACCGGCCCGGCGGCCCCGGCGGTCCTGGCGGAATCAACCGTCCGGATCGCCCCGGCGGCAGGCCCGATCTTCCGTCGGCCCGTCCGGATCGGCCGGGTGGCGGTGGCTCCGCCAACCGTCCGAACGTGCGGCCTGACCGGCCGAATGCCGGCGCCCCGAACCGGCCTTCGCGGCCGGGAGCCGGAGCCGGCCCGAACAGGCCGGATCGCCCGAACGCGCAACGGCCTCAGACAAGGCCGCAGCAGCGGCCTCAGGCACGACCGCCTCAGGCACGACCGCCACAGGCGCGGCCACAGCAGCGGCCTCAGGCCAGACCGCCGCAGGCGCGACCGCAGCAGCGGCCTCAGGCAAGGCCTCAAGCCCGGCCGCAGCAGCGTCCGCAGGCCCGGCCCGCGCCGCGTCCGCAAGGTGGCGGCGGTGGTGGCGGCCCGCGTCGCGGCCGCCCCGGCTAAGCGCAGTCTGATCGGCTGATCGCGGTCGATCGAAACGGCGTCATGACGGAAACAGTCATGACGCCGTTTTTCTTTGCATCATGCGCTTGTCATTCCTCGGCTGAAGCCAGGCTCGACGCGCGATGACGCGCGAACCACGCACAAAACAACACCGGCCCGCATTGCTGCGGGCCGGCGCTGGATCGAGACGCTCGGTCGTTAGCTAGCGCAGTGCAAGGTTGGCGACGCCAACAGCGAGATTGACGCCGGTGCGACCCTCGACCGACAGCGGCTGCAGCGAGATGGTCTGGTTGGAGCCGCCCACGAGCACGTTGGCGCCCAGGCCCGGCCCGAGCGAGGCGCTGCCGCTCGCGCCGACATAGTTTCCGCGCAGCGCGCCCTGGCTGACGCGCGACGACGGTGCGAACACCGCCCAGATGAACCGGCTGCCGGTGGTGATGCCGATATCGAGGCCGATGCGCGTCACGCTGCCGGTGTAGGAATATTGCTTGCCGTAATTGGTCCGGAAGACGCACCGCAGATTCTGCCGCGAGCCGACCAGCAACCCGACCGTGGTGCCGGAGGTGCAGTTCAAGGTCCCGGCGCGCACGGTGCGCGCTTCCGCCGGTACGGCGAACGCCGCAGTCACGGCACAGGCAATAGCTGTCAGCCAGATCTTCCGCATATGTCTCTCCTTGATGAAGTCTGTCGCAATTGAACAATCCCGCATGCGCCGTATCCGATTGCGCGGTCCGGCGCGCGGGCTTTAACCCCCGCTCCCTTGTAGGACGAACGGCCCGCCATGGCCACCTTCAGGTGTATCAGTGCGGCGGCGTGGACGACCAACGATCCGTACAGATCAGCGCTTCTGCAAATCCTCGACCGCCTTCTGAAGATCGACCAGCCGCTGGTTGATCGCCTTCAGTTCGCCGATCGAGGAATCCACCTCGAACGACGGGGCGGCGGCGCTGAGGAAGATGACGCCGATGAGCACCAGTTGATCGAAATTCTTACCCTCATAGCGGAAATAGGAAATCGCCGCCGCGATCAAACAGGCGATGCCCAGCACCATCATCGTTATCGGCATAGAGCCCTCCCCATATGCTTCCGCTCCGCGACCAGAAGACCCGCGCGAAAACAACGCCATCGTCCTTGCGCACTATTGATGAACAGGATCGCCGGCAGACAATGGCCGCCGCGCTGGCATAGATCGACGAAAGCCGGCATCACGCATCGCGGCGTGATGCAGCCCGCGTCACGGCCGCAGCAATCAGCGCGGCGGTAGCGATATCAGCGATGGCAACGATGGCTGGCGACCTGACGCGACATTCCGTTCGACTGGCGGGCCCAGCAACGGCCGTTGCGCCAGTAGTAATGATGGCGCTGCGCCCGCTGGCTGCCGACCACCGCGCCGGTGCCCGCACCCACTGCGGCGCCGACCGCAGCGCCGCTGCCGCCACCCGCCACGCCGCCAATGATGGCGCCGGCAGCCCCGCCCCTCACCGCTCCCTGCGCGGCGCGATTTTGAGCCATCGCGTCAGCCGCCAACAGGCTCACCGCAAGCCCCAGCAAAACCGCAATAATTCCAGTCCGGCGCATCTGTCTCTCCTTGATAGATCAGCATTTTCCGGTCCCGATATAACGCGGGCCGTTTCGCCCTGGCGAGGGAAATGCGCAATAATCCCGGTCAAACGACCCAGATTTAATGTACGGCGAGCCGCCGCACGGTCGGCCGCAGCCGGTCGCTCTTGTCTAAATGCGATCAATATTGCACAACGCGGCCAAACGTCTCATGCGACGGGAAGCTCGCTCTCTCGACGTCCTGGCAGCGCGTTTCCGAATGACGAACATCTTTCATCAACAGCAGTCACAGCAACGGAGAGAACAACATGATATTTCAAAACGGCTTCACGTTCACCAATTTCGTGACCGATGTCTTTGCCATTTTCATCTTCGTGCTGTGGTTCTGGCTGTTCATCACCGTCGCGAGCGATCTTTTCCGCCGCCATGACGTGTCCGGCTTCGCCAAGGTCATGTGGGTTATTTTCCTCATCCTGCTGCCGTATATCGGCATCTTCGCCTACCTGCTGACGCAGGGCCGCGGTATGGCCGAGCGCAATCAGGCTCAGGCCAAGCAGGCCCAGGACGACCTGCGCCGCATTGTCGGCTTCAGCGCCGCCGACGAGATCGAAAAGCTCGACAAGCTCAAGGCGGCGGGCTCCATTTCAGAGCAGGAATACAAGACCCTGCGCGCGCGGATCGTTCAGTAAGCCGTCCAGCCCGCCGACAGACAACCGAACAAGAACTCAACAAAAAAGAGGCGCCGGGATCCGGCGCCTCTTTCGATTCCACGGGTGCCTGACGCGATCAGCGCCAGCCGCAGACCTGACGGCCCCGCTCCCACCAGCACACCCAGCGGCGGTGATGGCGGTGGCGCGGCGGCGGACGATGGTGAGGCGGGCGATGGGGAGGCGGCCGGTGCGGCGGATGAACGATCACCACCTGCGCCTTTTCCACCAGATCGTCGAGCTTTGCAGGATCGAGGTTCGGGAGTCCGGCCGGCATCGCCGAAGCCGCGCGCGACGTCAGGGAGAGTCCCACTGTCGCGGCTCCCGCCACGGCGACGGCGCCGGGCAGAATATTCGCGAGCAAGGTACGTCGACTCATGTCGGTCATATGATGATTCCTTGAATTGGAAATTTCTTCAGAGTGCGGCGAACGCAACGAACACACACAGTGCACCTTACGGTCGAATTGCATGCTGTCAATTTCACGTGGCCAAAAAATGGACTGACGTCGCCTTGATGGCACCGCATTCGAATTGCAGCGTTCATCGTCCCCCCAACGTGCGATCGCGCATGCGGGCCGCGGCGTCAGGCTGCGCCCGGCGTCAGGCTGCGGGCCACAAGCCGGCGAGCCCGGTGCTCGCGAGATACAGCGCGAGAAAATAGAACAGCACCGTAAGCGCGTAGGTCTGGCCGTTGCCGGTATAGATTTTCCGCAGCGTTTCCGCCGCCATCGACGCTGCGGCCGCGACACCCTGCCAGAACAGCACGGCAACCGGCGGCATCACGCGGCGGAACTTGGGGCGATAATAGGCAATGAACCGCGCCAGGCTTCCGTCCTCGCGGCGCGCCTTGCGATAGATCGCCCACGCCAGCAGAAACAGCACGCCGGCGGCGACCATGGCAACGATCGCGACCGGCGTCGGGTTCCAGTAGCTGTAGATCTGTTCCAGCGACATGCCCTGCCACACCAGCGACGATGAGAACGACGGATCGATCGCCGCCGACACCGGCTCGATCAGCAACTTCGGGAACAGCGACAGCACCAGGATGCCGCCGATCAGCACGATCTGCGGCACCAGCAGCACCACCGGCGCTTCGGTAATATCGCCCTGCCCTTCTTTGCGTTCGCCGAAGAACAGCCCTCCGAGCAGACGGGCCATATAGAGGAAGCCGAGGAAGGTGCCGAACAGGCCGGCGCCAGCCATCGCGTACCAGCCGCGATCTATCATGGCGTTGAGCAGCAGCCACTTGCCACCGAAACCCATCAGCGGCGGCAGGCCGGACATCGACACGAGGGCCACGACGACGGTGACGAAAGTCACCGGCATCGCGCCCGCAAGCCGACCGGTCTCGGCAAAGTTGCGCGTGCCGGTGCGCAAAATGATGCCGGCCAGCGCCAGGAACAGGATGCCCTTCACCAGCATGTGGTTGGCAACGAGATAAAGTGCGGTGACCCAGCCAAGATGGCTCATCAGCGCGGTGGCGACGACGATGTAGCCGAGCTGGCTCATGCTGGAGAACACCAGCAGGCGCTTGAAGTCGCTCTGCCCCAGCGCCATCAGCGCGCCGGCGATGATGGTGAGCATGCCGACCCAGGCCATGACATGGCCGAGTTCGAGCCCCGCCTCGGAGCGGATGGCGATGTAGGTGTTGATGAGAAGCCCGAAGATCGCGACCTTGCTGACCACCGCCGACAGCATGGCGGTGAAGTCGTCGTCGGATTCGGCATAGGCCCCCGGCAGCCAGACGTGGACGCCGAGCGCGCCGGCCTTGATCAGGAAGCCGATCGCCAGCAGCACGAAGGCGAGGTTGGCATCCGGCCCGGCGCTCCGCAGCGCCAGAAGATCGATGCTGCCGGTGACGGACGCCACGGTGGCGAAGCCGGCCAACACGAAATAGGCCGACAGCAGCGAGAACAGCAGATAGGTCAGCACATGCGATCCCGGCCGCCTGCTCTTGGCGATCAGGAAGCACGACGACAGCGTGATGATTTCCCAGTTGAAGAAAAATTCGAGACTGGTCGCCGAGCGCAACAGCGCGACGATCGACAGCAGCATGGTGGCGAGCAGCGGGTAGTAACCGGGGCGCGCATCGCCGCGATACAGGCTGCCGAAGGTGATGACGAGGCTGCCGCTCAGCAGCAACACGGCGAACAGCGAGGGAATTCCGCTCGCTTCCCGCGCGAGCCAGACCCCGACCACCAGCACCACGGCCAGCGTCAGCACGTTCTTTACCCGGCCCGGCAGCCCGTCCAGTGCGAACAGAATGCCGCCGGCGAGCAGCGGCGCGAACAGCCACAGCGACGCCACCCCCACCATGCGCGCGGCGAGATAGCCCGACAGCGAGACGAAAACCGCCGCGGCGAACACCGGCAATTGCGCGATGATGCCGGGCGCGCCCACTGCGCCGATGTCGTCCGAGCGCAATTCGCGCATGAACCAGCGGAACATATAGGCCGCTTCCAGCAGCGAGCCGATCAGGATCAGACCGATCCAGCCGAGCTTGCGGGCGGCGGCCAGTTGCATCACCAGCTCCCACTTGGCCCAGAACCCGGGAAACGGCGGCAGCCCGGCGATGGCCACCATGAACAGTCCGAGCATGGCGATCATCAGCGGGCTGCGGGTGACGGCGACGGGCGCGTCGATATCGCGGCGCTTGAGGATTCCGACGATCCAGAACAGGCCCGCCTTGGCGAACAGATGGTTGATGAACAGCCCGCTGAGCACCAGCGCCGCGGACGCCTCCGCGCCGAGCTGGCGCAGCAGCGCCACCGCCATCAGCAACAGACCCATCTGGCCGATCGAGGAATAGCCGAGCAGCCGCCGCGCATTGGTCTGCTTGATGCCGATCAGGTTCGAGAACAGGAACGACATGCCGCCGGACCACGCGACGATGCCGAGTTGATCGGTAAACAGCGGCGAGAGTTTCAGGAACGCGAAGAACACGCCGCTGGACACCGCCACCGATAGCATGGCGGCGACGCCGGTGGGCGCGGTCTCGTAGACGTCGAGGCCCCAGCCATTGGCGGGAAACGGCTTCAGTTCGAGAATGAGGCACGCCAGCACCAGGACCAGCGCCGTGACGCCGATCGGGCCTGCGATATCGGCGCGGACCGCGATCAGCTCGTCGATGTTGAGCGTGCCGGTGACGTAATACAGCAGCACCGCGCCGAGCAGCAGGAACGACGAGGCCAGCACCGTGGCCATGATGTATTTGAACCCGGCCGCCATCGCGTCGGGCGTGTCGCCGAGGCCGATCAGCCCGTAGGTGGCGATGGAGATGATTTCGAGAAACACGAAGAGATTGAACAGGTCGCGGGTCATCACCATGCCGTCGATGCCCATGACCAGGATCAGATAGAGCAGCAAGGCGACATAGTTGCCGCGCAGCCGCGGCCACAGATGCAGCGCCCCGAGCAGCGCGACGAGATTCACCGCGAAGACGAAGAACCCTTCCCACAGGCCGAAGCGCAGGTTGATGGTCACCGGCGGCAGCTCGCCGGCGGTCAGCACCTCGATGGTCGGGCCGCCCTGCAGGATGCCCACGAAGGACACCGCGCCGATCAGCGCAAGCGCGCCCAGCGCCACGATGAACCCGCCGTTCAGCCAGCCCTTGCCGAGCCGGTACAGGAGCGGAATTGCGAAGCCGCCGCCGAGCCCGACGATAAAGATATTCAGCGGATGAAAAAGGCTCTCTACCATTTCGATTCCGTGAAAGCGTCGATCGACAGGGTCTTCTTCGCGGCGTAGAGGCGGATGGCGTAGGCGAGCATCACCGCGGTCACCGACAGGGCGATGACGATGGCGGTCACCACCAGCGCCGAGGGGATCGGATCGATGGCGCGCTGCGCCGCATCGGCCTTGCCAAGGGCGCGATCGATGATTGGCGCAGTGCCACCAGTGACGTAGCCGGTGGCGACCATCACGATGTTGAAACCGGTGCCGATCAGCGTGAAGCCGATGATGATGCGCAGGATGTTGCGATGGGTCAGCATGCCCCACAGGCCGATCAGCGCGAGGCCGAAGCCCGTAGCGAGCAGGATAGTGGAAACCGGTAAGCCCGTGGTCATGCGCCGTCCCCCGCTCCGCTCAGCTTCTGAACCGGTCGATGATGACGCTCAGTTCGGCGCCGACCTTGATGCCGAGCAGCGCCGAAATCAGCGGCACCGCGCCGGCGCTGATGAAGGCGCCGAACTCACCCGCCGGCATGAAACGGGGATCGAGAAAGCCCCCCGCCAGCACCAGGCCGAGAATACCGAGCAGAACGTAGAACACGCCCGCGAGCGACTCGATGATGCTCAGCGCTTTGACGTTGAACGCCGCGCGCGGCCGCGCCAGCAGCATCAGCATCGCGCCCGAGGCCACGATGGCGCCGCCCTGAAAGCCGCCGCCCGCCGAGAGGTGGCCGTTGACGATGACATAGGCACCGAAGGTGAAGATGATCGGCAGCAGCACGTCGGTGCCGGTGAGCACGATCTCGCCGGGCCGCCGCAGCGGCTTGTCCCCGGTGCTCTCCGCCGCGCCGTCCTTCCGTGTCAGCAGCAGGCCGACGCTCGCCGCGACCATGAACAGCACCGCGACCTCGCCGAGCGTATCGAAGCCGCGATAGGTAATGAGAATGCCGGTGACGATGTTCGGCACGTTGAGATCGGCGGGCACCATGGTGGCATAAGCCTGCGCCAGCGGCCGCAGCGCCTGCATCTCGCTATAGGCCCCGATCATGCGGATGAAGATCGCAGCGAACAGGACCATGGCCAGCAGGGTGAAGGCGCGGCGCATCACGAGTGCTCCTCCGCCTCGTTCTCACGTTCGTCCGCCAGCGCGTCGGTCACGGTGGATGCCGCCATCGGCGTGCGGATGCGATAGGCCGCGCGCGACAGAGCGTGCGAGGAAATGGGGTTGGTCATCAGCACGAAATAGGCGACCAGAACCAGCTTGAAGGTCCAGCCCGGGTGGTAGAAGGCGAGCCCGATCAGCACCAGCATGTTGCCGAGCGTGGTCGCCTTGGTTCCGGCCTGGATGCGGGTGAAGGCGTCGGGCATGCGCAGCAGGCCGAGCCCCGCCGAAAACAGGAAGACCGCGCCGAGCAGGACGATCAGGCTGCCGATCAGTTCGATCATGCCTCGCCCTCCCCGTTGCCGGTCTTGCGGATGGCATAGAGCAGGATGAACGTGGTGAGGCCGGAGCCGATGGCGGCTTCCGCCATCGCCACGTCCGGCGCGGCCAGCAGCAGGAACGACACCGCCGCGAACAGGCTGGCGAGGCCGGCGCTCACCATCGCCATCATCAGCCGGTTCAGGCACACTGCCAGCACGCCGCTGACCAGGATGCCGATGCAGACCAGAATGATCAGAAGCTCCAGCATGCCGCTAGCGTCCGTTTTCAAGGAAGCGCGCGACCGCCAGCACCGCGAGGAAACTGAGCAGGCCGTAGACCAGCGCCACGTCGAGATAGGCGAAGCGGCCGGACACATGGGCATAGAGCGCGATCAGCGAAATCGAGATCACGGTGAGCGTGTCGAGCGCGACGATGCGATCGACGATGGTGCGGCCCAGGATCAGGCGAATGATGCTGAACAGGATGGCGAAGAAGATCAGGACCGCGGCGATCTGGAGAATGATCTCAGCCAAAGACCTTCTCCAGATGGGTTTCGAACGGAGCGACAAGCACACTGGTCGCCTCGTCCACGTCGGTGCTCTGAACGTCGAGCCAGTGGATGAACAGCGTGTCGTCCTTGAGGTCGAGCACCAGCGAGCCCGGCGTCAGCGCGATGGAATTGGCCAGCGCCAGCCGGCCGATGGGCGACTGCAGCCGCGTGCGCACCTTGACGACGCCCGGCTTGATATCGATGCGGCGCGCATAGACATATTTCATCATGCTGATATTGGCGCGCACCAGCTCGACCACGAAGGTGCCGGTATAGGCAAGGAAGTGGTAGAGGCTCGCCGGCGTCCACCGGATGTTGCGCCAGGCATCGGTGCTGGTGGCGAAGATATAGGCCAGCACCCCCGTGATGACGCCGCCGGTGACCGCCACCGCGACGCTGAGCGCGGAATTGGCCACCATCCAGATCACGAACAGCACCAGCCACAGGCTCAGCATCCCGGGCGGGATGAGCGAGGCGTCCGGTTGGCTGCGCTGCTCCATAGCGGCGAATTCCAGGCAAGAGATTCGACAAAATTTGCGCGATTCTAGAGCCTTTCCGCCTTCGATGGAAGCGGTGCGGCATCCGTGACCGGCCCCCTCTCCCCCATTGCCCGTCGAAGACGGGCGTGAACGTCATGTTGGGGAAAGGATTGGGGTGGGAGTTCTAAATCTATCGACAGATTCTATTGCCCTGCCCCGGATGCTGCGCAACGGCGCTAGCCCGCGCCGCGCGGCGGCCGGCGGCGTTCATGAAACCAGGCGCGATATTTGGCCATCTTCGCACGCTGCGCGCCGGGGGCCGTGCGCTTGCAGGTCGCCGCTTCCTCGCTTTTCTCCGTCGCACCCCAGCGCAGCTCCACGCAGTCGTTGACGTTGTAGGCCATCTCCAGGGCCGGAGCGCGATCGACCACATCCTTGACGGCCAGCGTCCAGGGCGAGCCGTCGCTGCGCTGATAGGTGAACTTGCGCGCGGCGAGTTCGGAGGCGAGCACGCTTTGCAATTCCGCCTTCACGTCCGCCACGCTCACGTCCTTCGGCATGGCGTAACGTTCCGGCCGGCGCGCGACGCGCTCCGGAAAGCCGCGCACCACGTCGATGGCGATGAGCAGGCGCAGGTCACGCGACGGCGTCGCGAAATCCTCCCACGCCCCGGTGGTCTCGAAGATAGCGGGGCCGTCGGGCATCGATGCCTCACCGCGCCCGCTGTTGAGGAATTTCCTCCCGTTCTCCACCGAGGTGACGCGCGCCTTCACCTGCTCGTCGAGCGCGATGATCGCCTCCTTCATCGCCCGCATCGGATCGAGCGGCGCGGGCGACATCACGTCGTCCATGCGGTCGTAGAACGCCTCGACCGTCATCTTCGCCTGCGCCGGCGAGAAATCGCCGTATTGCGGATTCTTCGCGATCTCGTCGTTGGTCAGCCGCCGCAGCGCGCCGCTCCTGTCGCGTAAGATCGGCCGGAAATGCTTGAAACCGGGACCGCCCTGCGTCGCGTCCTGGGCGAACAGGAAGTTGCCGCGCCAGAACCGCTTGATCGCCACAGTGCCATCCGGCTGGGCGTCGGCGGCGAGAAAGACGCCTGCCCCGCCGCTCGATTGCGGCACGCGCCGCGTCAGCATCAGCACGTGGCCGTAAGGGTCGGCGTAGATCGTGCCCGGACGCAGCGCCTCCTGCGTCAGCGCCACCGGATAGTAATCGGTGTTGTTGTCGTTGGCGGCGGTGCGTCCCGATCCGGAATGAACCGCGTTGCCGACCACCTGGATGTAACGCGCGAAGGACGCGGCGAGACCCAGCTTCTTCGCCGGCGCCTCGGCGGGCGGCGCATCGCTGCCGGCGGCGTCGGCCTGCGTCGCTTTCGGCGCGGGCGGCGGCTCGGGATTCTGGATGTTGAACCACTGCGGACATTTCGGCGCGCCGCCGGCGGTGCCGCGCGAGCACTTCGAATATCCGAACGGCAGGCCCATCTTGAAGGCGAAATAGGCCCGCAGGAAATAAGGCATGTCGGCGCAGTCGGGGCGATAGAGCTGGCCCATCTCGTCCTCGCCGAGGCCGAGATGGTTGAACAGCATGTTGCGCGAGCGGTCGCGCAGCACCTCATGCAGCGCGGCCCACGACGGCAGCGCGTCGAGCGGCGCATCGAACAGCTTCTCGATCCAGGCCGAATACAGATTCTCGGTGGCGCGATTCCAGCTATTGCGCACCGGCCAGAGGCTCCCCGCCACGCTGCCCGGCCGCGGCGGCGCGCGATCGAGCACCGCGATCTCGCGGGTGATGGCGGCGCAGTCGCCCGTGGCGTTATCGCGCACCAGCCGCGCGCGCCATGTGCCCGCGGCCGGCGCGGCGATGTCCGCAAACCAGACGTAAGGCGGGCCGCCGCGCCGCTCGCGCGATGTGGCGGCGACGTGGCCATCGGGCGCGATCAGCGACAGTTCGCCGTCGATCGGCCGCTCGGAGGCGACGATGACGCGCAGCGGCGCGCCTTTCCATGGCGTCAGCGGCGACGGCAGCACCGCGACCTCCGCCGCGCTTTCGCAGGCTGCGGCGGCCGGCGCTTGAGTCTGGGCTTGCGCCCGCGTGCTTCCGGCCGCGAAAACCGCCACGGCCAATGCGGCCGTCACGGCCCGGCCCAGCCGGCGCTTGGAAAACGGATGAATCAGCGTCTGAGCCATCGTTGCCTCCTGACGCGCGATTACACACCAATTCGCGTCCGGATCACAACGGGGGAGCAACACGTCTGGCGGGAACCGTCCCCCGACGCGGCAGGAAACCGCAAGAATGACGCCAAGCCCTTGAAAATCGAGGAAAAGCCGAATCTCCCCGACGGCGGACCAGCCGCGTCGCCGCTGGGAACGTCAGCCCAGCCGGTTCGCCAGCGCCCGGAACCTGTCGAGCTGATCGGCCTTGAGCGCGCGGTTTTCGTCGCGGCCGACGAACACCTTGAACATCACGCCGCCGTCCACGTTCAGGAAGGCGACGAAGGCCGACGACTTGCCCATGAAGGGGCGCTCGACAAAAGCGATGCCGCCGCAACGCTCATGGCGTAGATGGCCGTGCATGCCCTTGGGCTTCATGATGTTGTAATAGCCGCGCCCGACTTCGCCGCTGCCCACCGGCTCGGTCACCTCGAAGATGCCGTCGTCGGTGTGGATGATCAGCGTGACCTCGCCCCAGGTGGCGATGTCCTGCATTGCCGGCACAAAGGCCGAGCCCGGCGCGAAGCCGCGCATGTCGTCGGGCAGCGCTTCGATCACCTCGCGCGGCGTGACGTTGTTGTCCCGCGCGACGTCCTCGATGACCCCGCCCGGATTTTCGGCCATGACCCTGCGCAGGGCGGCCAGATCGGCGCTCGACATGGTCAGGCGGCCGCGCTGGTCTTGCGCTCGGTCTGGATCACCTCGAAGCCCTCGAACTTCGGATGGCCGAGATAGAGGCTGGCGCCGGACTGGTTGTCGGCGCGGGCATGCGCCTTGCGAAACTGCTCGGACCTGGTCCAATTCTCGAACGCCGCCTTGTCCGCCCACAAGGTGTGCGTGGAGTACAGCGTGTGATCTTCGGCGACAGGTCCGCGCAGCAGATGGAATTCGATGAAGCCGGGCAACTCGCCGAGATAGGATTCCCGGCTCGCCCACAGCGTCTCGAACGCCTGCTCGGATCCGGTTTTCACCTGAAAGCGGTTCATGGCGATAAACATCTGGTCTTCTCCTTTGTGCCGCTCCCTCGAGGGAGAACGGCGTCTGGTCAAAATAGTCTACGCATGCCGGGCGTTTTTTTGAAAGCACAAGCCGCGCGGACGATCCGCGCGGCCCAATGCTTGGTTTCAAGGCGCCAGCGTCTGCCTCACCCGCCGAAGTGATACCTGAGGCTCCCCTTCAACGTGAGGCCGGCTCCGGCGCTGGCCCACAATGCGTCGTTCTGCGTTTCGCCCCCGGAGTCACTTCCACGCGGGATCGCATAAGGTCGATAGTACTGGTTGAGCAGGTTCTCCACCGAGACCGTGGCCGTGAGTTTGTCGCTCGGCTTCACGGTCAGATAGAGGTTGACCAGATCGTAGGACGTCCCCGGCAGGTAGTTCGCCGGAATATCCGTATTGCCCTTCACCGACATCCACAGGGCCGACAGGATGATCTTCTCCTCGGCGAAGCGCAGTCCCGCCGTGGTGGTGAACTTCTGCGGCTGGACGCTGTAGAGGCCGATCCCAGTCTCCTGGTTCTTGCCGCGCTGGAGGGTTGCCGACACGCCGACGAACCACAACCTGGCATCGTACATCGTCTCCGCTTCAAAGCCCTCGATGCGCGCGCTCGAGACGTTCTGATATTGATAAAACGGCTTGTAGCCGAGATAGGCCGGAGCCGACGCCGTCTCGAAATTCACCAGATCGATGTAGTCACTGACATCGTTGCGGAACAGGTTGAACTTGCCGCGGAAACTGTCACCCGACGTGAACAGGTCATTCTTCCTGACGTTGAAGCCGATCTCCTTGGTCTTGCCGATCTCGGGCCGCAGATTTGGATTCGGCAGGAAGCAGAACAGCGAGTCATTCGGGTTCGGATTCGGCCGCGTGTAGGGGATGTGCTGTCCCGACGGGCAGACGAAGAACGCATCGTTGGTCGTCGCCGACGTATGGCTGCCACTGACCAGCGTTTCCGTGATCGACGGGGCGCGATAGCCTTCCGCATAGCTCACGTAAGGCGTCACCACAGCGGTCGGCAACAGCCCGATGGTGATCTTCGGCGACCAGTGATCTCCCTTGTTGCCGCCGATATTGGACGTCAGTTCGTAGTTGTCGTAGCGGATCGCGCTGACCACCTCCAGCAGCGAGGAATAATTCGCCTTGTACTGCAGGAAGCCGCCCCACACCGTGCGCTGGCCGGACGGTGTCGTCACGTTGGAATTGCCGGACACGTCG
The DNA here is from genome assembly GCA_020544565.1 of Bradyrhizobiaceae bacterium. Lineage (GTDB taxonomy): Bacteria > Pseudomonadota > Alphaproteobacteria > Rhizobiales > Xanthobacteraceae > Afipia. Next base: position 638,027 of record CP078014.1, on the reverse strand, counting down.
TAGGTCGTCACGTCGTCCCGGAAGCCGTCGAGGCCATAGGTGAAGGCATGACGCCAGTCGCCCGTCTCGAAGCGGGAGGTGTTATGCACATCGAAGCCATAGGTATCGATGGTGTAGCTGCGCGGGTCGCCGACGCAGCCCGAGATGCTGTTGCCCGGCTGCGTGCCGCCGGCGCAATTGCCGTAGAACGACGTCGAGCTCGTATGCGCGAGCTTGACCTGATTGCTCTCGGTCCTGTTCCAGTAGATCTTGGCGTCCCAGTCGAACAGCTTGTCGTCGGGCTTCGAATAGGTCCAGCCCAGGGTCGTCATGTAGTTCTTCACGTTGGAGCCGTAGATCGACGTGCCGAGATTGCGGTCGGACGGCGGACCGCCGGGATATGAAGGCGGCCCCGGCGGCAGCGTATTCGGCTCGCCGTAAGTTCGCCGCGGCTGGCCAATCGTGTACAGATTTTCCTGGAAGATCATGCCGAGCTTGACCTCGTGACCATCCGCCGGCCGCACGGTCAATTTGCCGATGCCGCTCGACAACCTGTTCCAGGTATTGGCCACCTCGAATCCCGTGCCGTCCCGGTAGTTGTCCTGCGTCGAATAGGTGCCGCCCGCGAAGATATCGACATTCGGATTGACGCGAATGCCGCCGAACACCGATCCCATGGCGCGGCCGGCATTGCTGCCGATCATGCTGGCGACATCCACGCCCCAGGTTTCGCCGGGGCGCACCACGTCCTGAATGTCCTTGGTGCGGAACGACGCCACACCGCCGATCGCGCCGGAGCCGTAGATATTGGCGGTCGGGCCGCGCACGATATCGACGCTGCTGATCAGTTCGGGATTGAGGAAGAACGAGCCGTTGGCGAAGTGGCCGGTGCGTTGATAGTTCTGACGCGCGCCGTCGACGATGTAGGCGACGCGGCCGAAATCCTGCAGACCGCGGATATTGATCGAGGTGGACGGATCGTCGCCGCGATCCTGCATCCACACGCCCGGCATCGTCTTGATAAGATCGCCCACCCGCGTGGCGTTGCGTCCCTGAATCTGCTCCAGCGTCATGACGCTGACCGGCGCCAGCGCGTCGATGGCGCGTTCCTGGATCTTGGTCGCGCCCACGGTGATTTCATCGAGCGACTGATAGATCGGCTGCCCCACCTGCGCATTGGCGTTGGCGACGTTCCGCGGCAGCGGCACTTCCGCCATCGGGACAGTGGAACGTTTGCGCTTGACGGGTTTCGGCTTCGCGGCCTGCACCGCAGGATCAACGGTTTGCGCCTGACCGGGCGCGGTCCCCGCCCCGACCGCCAGCGCAACGAGTGACACAGACAAAAAAAGCGCGCAGCCGCGCGCGTTCAGCCCCAGCATGACAGCCCCAAATTCTACTTATGTGATGCGGCTGGCGGGCGACGCCCTTGATCAGGGCGGCTGGCTGGCTCTCGTGAACAGCGCCGGTCTTTCACCAGCGTACAGGATTTCTTCCCAGAAGCGCGAGGGAGGGTCAATCCGCGACCGGTCATTTTATACCTATTATAAACTTGAACGCTTGGTGTTTGGCCGCGGGCCAACTTAATAAACAGGTCATGTTGTCTCCAGCCAAGCGCACCAACGGATGAATGCCGGCCCACGCGACCCTTCCGATAACCCGGAGAAAAAATCTGGAGCGCCTTCGATCGGACGTTCCGTTTCCCTCACGGATAACCGCATCCAGAGCCGCGAGCTGTTCGCGGCCACGCGCGAAATCCTGATCACTCATGGCGACGAAACCTATCGTCTGCGGCTGACCGCGCAGAACAAGCTGATCCTGACGAAATGAAGCCGACACCGCTCACGCGCCGCACGATCTTTGCCGCTCTCGGTCTGGCCCTTAGCGCGTGCGCCCTTGCCAACCCACCGCAGCCCGCGGCCGCCGAAGGCATCGTCGTGCGCGATTCCCGGGGCCGTGATGTCGCTGTCGGCGCGACCCAGCGCATCGTCTCGATCGGCGGAGCGATCACCGAGATCCTCTACGCGCTCGGTTTGGAGGCCAGGATCGTGGGCGTCGACACGTCGAGCCTTTATCCGCCGCAGGCGCTCAAGGACAAACCCAACGTCGGCTATATGCGCGCCCTCTCCGCCGAGGGCGTGCTCGGTCTCAATCCGCAGGTGATCTTCGCCATGGAGGGATCGGGACCGAAGGAAGCGCTCGAGGTGCTCGAGGCCGCGAACGTTCCGTTCGTGAGCTTCCCCGAGACCTTCACCGAACAGGGCCTGATCGACAAGATCAAGCTGGTGGCGCACGCGATGGACGCGGACGCGCGCGGCGCCTGCCTCGCGGCGGCGGTGTCGCGCGATCTTACCGAACTGCGAACGTTGCGCGACGCCGTCAAGCGTCCGGCCCGGGTGATGTTCGTGATGTCGTTCGTCAACGGGCGCGCCATGGTCGCCGGGCAGAAGACGGCGGCGAACGAGATCATCAAGCTCGCCGGCGGCGTCAACGCCATGGATGGCTTCGACGGCTACAAGACGGTCAACGACGAAGCCATCGTCGCGGCGAAACCCGATGTGGTGCTGGCGATGCAGCGCGAACGCGATCCGCTCAACGCCGCCGCCGTCTTCGCCAATCCGTCCTTCGCCCTGACTCCGGCCGCCGCGCGGAAATCCTTCGTGGCGATGGACGGGCTGTACCTGCTGGGCTTCGGCCCGCGCACCGCGGCTGCCGCGCGCGATCTGGCGGTCTCGCTCTATCCGGAGTTGGCGGACAAGGCGGCCGGCTGGAAACCGGCGGCGCTTTCGGTCGATTGCCGCAAATGACGGCTACGGGCGCATCGCGTCTTGCGCATCCGCGAGCGTCGCTGCGGCCGTCGCCGCTCCTCGTCGGCGCGATCCTGATCGCCGGCGTCGTTGTCGTGGCGCTGCTCGCGGCCACGGTCGGCGCGGCGGGCATTCCTCTCGCGCGGCTGATGGCGGCACTCGGCCTTGCAGAGGCCGACCCGGCGTTTCTCGCCCGCGATCAGCTCGTGCTGTGGTCGATCCGCATTCCGCGCATCGCCATCGCGGGCATGATCGGCGGATTGCTCGCGCTGTCAGGCGCGATCATGCAGGGCCTGTTTCGCAATCCCCTCGCCGATCCCGCCCTCGTCGGGGTGTCGAGCGGCGGCGCGCTCGCGGCGGCGGCCACCATCGTCATTTCCGACAGCGCGCTCGGCGCGAGCTTCGGTTTTCTGCGTCTCGAATTGCTGCCGGTCGCAGCCTTCGCGGGCTCGCTGCTGACGACGATGATTCTTTACAGGATCGCCAGCCGCGACGGCCGCACCTCCGTGGCCATGTTCCTGCTTGCGGGCCTCGCCATCGCCGCCATCGCCAATGCGGGGCTCGGCCTGCTGGTGTTCGTCGCCGACGACCGGCAGTTGCGCGACATCACGTTCTGGCTGCTCGGTTCGCTGAGCGGCGCGACGTGGCCGAAGGCCGCGATGGTCGCGCCGGTGCTGCTGGCGGCGCTCGCGATCATCCCGCTGATCGCGCGCGGCCTCGACGTGCTGGTGCTCGGGGAAGCGGAGGCGTTTCACACCGGCGTCGATGTCGAGCGCCTGAAGAAAATCTCCATCGTGCTGATCTCGGCCATGACCGGCGTCGCGGTGTCGATCTGCGGCGTCGTCGGCTTTGTCGGCATCGTCGTGCCGCACCTGCTGCGCATCGTGATCGGCCCCGGCCATCGCCTGCTGCTGCCGGCATCCATCTGTCTCGGCGCGATCCTGCTGATCGGCGCGGACACCATCGCGCGGGTACTGGCAGCGCCGGCCGAAATTCCGATCGGCATCCTGACCGCCGCGCTCGGCGCGCCGTTCTTTCTTTTCATCCTGCTGCGGCAACGCAAGCTGATCGCCTCATGACGCCTCCCGCACCCGCCTTGATGGAAGCCGACGCGGTTCGCATGGTGATCCGGCACGCCACGCTGCTGGACGGCATCAGCCTGCGCCTGCGCGGCGGCGAGACCGTCGCCATCGTCGGCCCCAACGGCGCGGGCAAATCGACCTTGCTGCGGCTGTTGTCCGGCGACCTGCGCTGCAGCGGCGGCGAGGTGCGCCTCAAGGGGCGCGACCTTGCGTCGTACGCGTCGCGGGAACTGGCCCATCATCGCGTCATGTTGTCCCAGCATGTCAGCGTCGGCTTTCCCTTCACCGTCGAGGAAGTCGTGGCGATGGGCGCGGGCGAGCGGCCGCGCGGCACGGCCCGGCCGCTGGTGGATGCCGCCATCGCGGAACTGGCGCTGGAGCCGCTGCGCCATCGCGAGTTGCCCACCCTGTCCGGCGGCGAGCAGCAGCGGGCGCATTTCGCACGGGTGCTGGTGCAGCTCGCCTGCGGCGAGGCCGAGCACGGCCCCGGCGTGCTGCTGCTCGACGAGCCGACATCCAGTCTCGATCTGCGCTACCAGATCAATCTGGTGGAGATCGCCAAGCGCCGCGCCCGCAACGGCAGCGCGGTCGTCGCCGTGCTGCACGATCTCAATCTCGCGGTGCGCTTCGCCGATCGCATCGTCGTCATCCGCCGGGGCATCGTCGCCGCCGACGGTTCACCGGCCGACACGGTGACGGCAGGGATGATTCGCGACGTATTCGATGTCACGACCCATATCGGTTCGGAAAACGGGCAGCCCTTCGTCCTGCCCCAGACCATGCAGTGATCGCTGCGACACTGTCGCAGGCACGAATCCCGCAATTATCCAGCCGCGCGTGCCCAGACATCGCCGTTTCACCGGTTGGGATGATATACTGTCCGTTTCGCGGCCCGACCGGGCCATCCCCCCGACAGACGACAAGCGTGACCATGAGCGATATCGCGGCAAAACAGAACAAGGCCAATCTCGCCGGCATCCTCTGGATGGTCGCGGCCATGGCGGCATTCGCCGTCGAGGACGCGCTGGTGAAGGCGGCCGCCGCGCATCTGCCTGTCGCCGAAGTGCTGATCCTGTTCGGTTTCGGCGGCGCGGTCCTGTTCACCATCGCCGCGGTGGCGCGGCAGGAGTCGATCTTCAGCGGCGATATCCTGTCGCGCCCGATGCGCATCCGCGCCTGCTTCGAAGTGACCGCGCGCCTGTTCTTCGTGCTGGCGCTCGCCCTCACTCCGCTGTCGGCGACCACGGCGATCCTGCAGGCCACCCCCATCGTCGTCGTGCTCGGCGCGGCGTTCCTGTTCGGCGAGAAGGTCGGCTGGCAACGCTGGGCCGCCATCCTGATCGGCCTCGTCGGCGTTCTGGTGGTCCTGCGGCCGGGAGCGGAGAGCTTTTCGGGCCTGTCCGTGCTGGCCCTGATCGGCATGCTGGGCTTCGCCGGCCGCGACCTCGCCAGCCGCGCCGCGCCGCGCTCCATCACGACGGCCGTCCTCGGCTTCTACGGCTTCGCGGCGATCATCCTGGCCGGCAGTCTCTATGCCCTGCTCTGGGAGCGCCGGGCGTTCGTCGTTCCCGATCTTGCGGCAACGGCTTTTCTGGCGGGGGCGGTCGTCTGCGGCGTGCTCGCCTATGGCGCCTTGATGAAAGCCATGCGCACCGGCGCGGTCTCGGTGGTGACGCCGTTTCGCTACACCCGGCTGCTGTTCGGTCTCACCCTCGGCGTGGTGGGATTCGGCGAGCAGCTCGACCTTCCGATGATCGTCGGGTCGCTCATCATCGTTGCGGCGGGAATCACACTTCTCAAGCCCTCTGCCGGGTTCGCGCGATTGTCCCCGGGCCGGGCATTAAAATAGGGATGTCAGAGACAGGCGGGGCCTCAACGAGGCGCGGCTGGAGCGGGTGAAGGGAATCGAACCCTCGTATTCAGCTTGGAAGGCTGCTGCTCTACCATTGAGCTACACCCGCTCGATGCGGCGAGCACTAGCATGGCCGTCCGGCCGCCTCAACAATTACGATTTGCAACCGGGGACGATCGGAACCATATCTGAAGTCTGTGGATTTCACCTTGAACGATTGCAAATGGAAGGACGTCCCCATGCGCACCGCTATCCTGGCCCTGCTGGCCTTCGCCGGAGTTTCCGTCTTGTCGTCGGGCCCCGCCGTCGCCCGGGATTACCGCTATTGCCTGGTGGAAAGCCGCTTCGAGTTCGGCCGCTGCGACTACGATACCCTCGCACAATGCCAGGCCAGCGCCTCCGGCCGCTATGCCTTTTGCCAACTGAATCCGAAGATCGCCTTCGCCGAGCGGAACGGTCCCGCGCCGCGCAAGGTTCGCCGCAGCCAGCGGCATCACCGGGTCCAGTGAGCATCGCCGGGCGCGCGCGTCAGTCGCCGCGCGCCTGATCGCGATAGGATGCAAGGCGGGAAATGAACGCCAGCATCAGGCCGATGCCGATGACCGAAAAGGCGATGGTGAACACTTTGCCCAGCACGCTGACAGGCGCGAGGTTGGCGTCCCCCACCGTGGTCAGCGCCATGAAGCTGAAATACATCGCGTCGATCCAGGCCCAGCCTTCCACGACATGGTAGAAAACCGATCCCGCCACCGCCAATAACGCCAGCAGAAACGCGATCGCCCGGAATTCCGGATCGCGCAGCCCGTGCCACACACCGGCAAACAGGCGCACGAGGCCGAGAGACAGCGATCTCATGACGGCGATCCTTATGGGATGGTGAAGCAGCGGGATGGAACCGCAGATCAACAGAGTTAGCGATGCTGACATGACGTTGATGAACGGCAGGCGAACAAGCGAGTAGAGATCGGGCGCGAGCGCGGGTGCGCTGGTTCCATCAAAACAAGCCCAACAAAAACGCCCGCGAAAACTGAATTTCGCGAGCGTTTTCAAGATGGTGGGGGAAGAAGGACTCGAACCTTCGAAGCCATACGGCGGCTGATTTACAGTCAGCTCCCTTTGCCACTCGGGACACTCCCCCGCTCCGTGCCATCCGACACCCTCGGCCACCCGAGCGGGGTGGTTCGAACTGTCATGGATGACGGTAAAAAGCGTGCCCGATCACGGGCGGCCCGGTCGGCGCGTTTATGGGCGAAGCGGCGGGGTAAAGTCAACCAAGGGCTGGAGAATTATGACGCTTTCGCAAGTCCCGGAGCAGACGGGGAAATTGCCATTGTTCCAGCGCCGTGGGACAAGCGCCGCATGAGCGAGCGCGATCAAAAATCACGATTCGGCGGCCCCAAGCCGGGCGGCCACGGCAAGAACCGCGGACGGCCGGGCGGGCGACCGGCCTGGCGCGAGCGCGAATCGGCCGGCGCGCGGGGCGACGCCCCGGTGATCCTCTACGGCTGGCACACGGTGACCCTGGCGTTGGCCAATCCGCAGCGGCGCATCCGCAAGCTGCTGCTCACCGAGAACGCCGCCCGCCGGCTGGCCGAGGAGAACATCGACACCCGCGTGCCGCCCGAGTTGGTGCGTCCCGCCGAGATCGACCGCCGGCTCGGGCCGGATGCCGTGCATCAGGGTCTTCTGGCGGAAGCCGACGCCCTGCCCGCGCCGGACATCGACACCCTGCCGCGCGACGGCATCGTGCTGGTGCTCGACCAGATCACCGACCCGCACAATGTCGGCGCGATCCTACGCTCGGCGGCGGCGTTCGACGTCAAAGCCATCGTCACCACCGCGCGGCACAGCCCGGAGGCGACCGGCGTGCTGGCGAAGTCCGCCTCTGGGGCGCTTGAACTGGTTCCCATCGTCAGCGTGCAGAATCTGGCGCGGGCGCTGAACGAGATGAACGACAACGGCTTCCTGACCGTCGGCCTCGACAGCGAGGGCACCGAAAACCTCGCCGCGGTCCCGTTGCAGGCGCCGCTGGCGCTGGTGCTGGGCGCCGAGGGCAAGGGCCTGCGGCAACTGACTCGCGACACCTGCCGCGTGGTGGCGCGGCTGGACATGCCCGGCGCGATCAAGAGCCTCAACGTGTCCAACGCGGCCGCGCTGGCGCTCTATATCGGCGCGAGCCGCCTCGGCCTGATGGCCTGACGCCACATCCGGACAGCAAAACGCCCGCTGTCACGATGCCAGCGGGCGCTCCCATATCCTGACCCGACATACCGGCGGTCACGGCACCCAGATGCCCCGTGCGCCCGGACCCATGACCTGGTTCATGCGGTTGGCGCGCGCGCTCAGCGCCATGGAATGATCGTAGCTATGCGGCGCGGTATAGCCGTAAACGACGCTGGAGCGGCGCACGTGATGGGCGCGCGGCGCAGGATGATGCGCACGGGCATGCACATGACGGCGGCCATGGCGATAGCGGTAGACCACCGGCCCCTGCACATTCGGCGCGCCATCATAGAAATGATTGGTCGCGTTGGCGTAGGGCCCGCCGTAGTAGCCGTAATAATAAGGATCCCGATAGGTCTGCCAGCCGGTGACCGCGCGCTCCTGATAGGTCGGCACCGGAGCGAAATTGCCCGGGCCGGAATAGAACGGGCCCTGATTGACATAATAGTATTGCGGCGCGCGTCCGTGCGCCAGCGGGCCCAGCGAATCCGGCAGGCGCTCGGGAATGGCGTAGGCGTAATCGGTCATGAACGCGAAAACGTGGTGGCCGTCGTGGCACGGGCCGGACACCGCGCAAGCCTGCGCGGGCGATATCGCCATGGTCGCGGCCACAGCCGCGCCTGCAATCCATCCTGACAATATGTGACGCATCACTCTCTCCTGCTGGGCTTCCGTTCGCCGGCTTGTTTCGCCGGCCTTGTTATTTCCTGAAATCGTCAAAGCGGCCGGGCCCATGCGGGCCGTCGACCCGCGGCGCGACGATGACCGGCGGCGGATCGTAGGGAATCTCCTGCTGCAGCATGGGCGGCGCCGGCGGCGCGGACTGCGCCGACCACGACCGGTAATGGCTTTCCGCCGGCTGCGGCAACGGGCGGTTCGCCGGCGGCTGGATTTCGAGGCGGCCATATCCGGGCGTCCGTCCCGAACTCGGATAATAGTGGCCGACCTTGGGGCCGAGAGAACGATCCCAGCCGCCGAAGACGCGGGCGGGATTGCGGAAAGATTTGGCCAGCCCCCACTCGCCTTCCAGCACGCTATAGGACACGTCGCGGCCATTGATAATGACAGGCACGCCCGCCCGCCCCGGAACGACGATCAGGGGCGCGGTATCGGCCAGGGCCGTTAACGATGTGCCGGCCAGGACGGCCAGCGCCACGAGCATGCGCATGGAGAATCTCTCGTTTCCGGGCAATTCTAGATCATCCCGGTCGCCGGAGGGTTAAGGCGCACGCGCCATTGCGCGGTAAGCCTAACGCCGCACCCGGCCATTGCGTTCAATTGCGCGGAAACCGGACGAAATCCGGCCCCATGTCCGTCGGCCGGAATGTGGCGTGGTGGCTCAGTCCGACGCCTCGACCGTCACCGTGGCCTCGGACAGGCGACGGTACAGCCTGCGGCGCCGGGCGATGGAGGGCCAGCCATAGAGAAAGATCTCTGACGGCTTCCAGATCGCGACCCAGCCGAAGATCAGGAAGCTTTCCCGCATGATGTCGGAGATCGCGCCGTCCTCGAACACTTCCATGAACAGGAAGCCGATGATCACGCAGCTCGCGAGGATCAGGAAACCGATCAGCAGCGACAGCCGGCCGGTCTTGAACAGCTCGCGCAGTTCTGCTGAGGCGGCATGGACCCGCATTTTGAAGTAATTCTTCACCGCCCCCGCCATGTCGATGGCGGCGGCCTGCGCCAGTTCACTTCGTGGCAGATAGATCACGATTGCGATCGGCACGGTCTTCGGCAGGTCCTTCGCCTGATCGACGATGTAGTCCTCGGCCTCGTCGGCGAGATCGCTTTCGCGAAACGGGGACGGGTCCAGCGTGTTGAACAGTTGCGCAGCCTGACGCAGCTCGATCTCGATCTTGCCCGCCTGCCCGGCCACCGGGGCCGATGCCCCGCTCCTGCTTGCCCCGCTGGACGACATCCCAAAGCCCCCTCACCCGAACCCGCCCCGACCGCAGGCGGCGAAAGCGAGAAAGCCCGGACGTTCACTGGTGCCGGCGGAGAGGATCGAACTCCCGACCTTCGGTTTACAAAACCGCTGCACTACCGCTGTGCTACGCCGGCATCGGCGAACAGCTATCAGCGCCGCCGCCCGCGGACAAGGCCGACGACAAGCCGGCCGGCGGCGCAGCCGTGGGCTCGCCGCTCCGGCCAAGCGCCAGGGAAAAGCAAAGCGGCGACGCTGTCTTCGGATTTTGCCGGCCATTTCATAGGTATCCGGCGACCTTCCGGGCCGTGCTGTGGACAGGTTCTGTGGATGATGTGGATAAATCTTCCTGCCCCGGAACCGTCACGGTCCCGTCACGGTTCCCCGGGCACGTAGACCTGCGATCCACGACGATCCCGAACGAGGACGATCATGAGTTTCCGCAAGCAGCAAGACGATCATTACGAAACCGCACTGGACGATGTCATCGCCCGCTGCGGCGGCGACACGCGCGGCGCGCTGAAGGCACTGCTGGCCGCCAACGAATATCTCGAAACGGAACTGAACAAGCTGCATACGGCCATCGAGGCGGGCCAGATTCCGTTTCGCACGGCGAATGCCTCCCGCATGCTCCTGAACTGATCCGCACATCGTCCGATCCGCCCCGCGGCAGTTCCGTGCGCGTGTTTTTCGCACTCCTGTTCCCGGAACACCATCGGCCAGCGCTGGTTCTTCCGTCTCAACCGGTATGTTGAAAGGAAGGATCATCATGATGATTGCGAAAACGCTTGCAACCGCTCTGCTGGGAACGACGCTGATGAGCGGCGTGGCAATGGCGCAGACCACGACGCCGGCGACCCCCGCCCCCGCCGCACCGACAGCGATGACAACGACTCCGCAAAACCTGCAAGGCAACTGGCGCGCGTCGAAACTCGTCGGCCTCGCGGTCTACAACGACGCCAACGAACGGCTCGGCGATATCAGCGAGGTGCTGATCGACAGCACCGGCAAGGTCAACGCCGTGGTCATCGGCATCGGCGGCTTCCTCGGCGTCGGTCAGCACGACATTGCCGTCAGCTTCGACAAGCTGAAATGGGTCGACGAGCCGGTCCGTGCGGCCTCCGCCGACCGCACGCCGGCAGCGCCGGCCACGTCGCCGTCTTCGAGCCAGACCACCGGCGCGGCGACCAATCGCATGGCGACCACGTCGACGACCCGCGACCACTGGTATCCCGACCACGCAGTGATGAGCGGCACCCGCGAACAGTTGAAGGCGATGCCGGCGTTCAAATACTCGGAAGCCAAGTAAACGCGGACACGTCATCCCTCATCGATGATGGTTGCGGCCGGTTCTGCGCACAGCGGGGCCGGCCGTTCTGCATGCACACACCTTCTCGACCACGCTCCTTGTGCGGCGCATGATTGTGCTGCGGAGACGAAAGCGATTAATGGGTGCGACCATGTTCCAGTCGCGAGGATCGCATGACCGCCGCATCAACGACCGCCAAGAGTCCGGCCACACCTCAAGTCAAGACCACCGCAGCCAGCCTCATGAGCAAATTCCCGCCGGAGCGGGAGCGTCTGGTCACCCTCGCCAACTGGCGCACCCAGCCCTCCAGCGACTGGAGTTTCCACAACGTTCGCCGCCTGATGCCGACCGCCACCATCGCCGCCGCGAAAAGTCCGACGCCGCTGGACAGCGCGCCGCGCGATCTTGACCCCGTCGCCTTCGACGGCGTCGGCGGCCCGACCACGCTGCGCGCAGCGCTGCGCACCACAAACACCAAGGGCTTCATGGTGCTGCGACGCGGGCGCATCGCGACCGAATGGTACGCGCAGGGCATGGACGCGACCACACCGCACATCGTGTTCTCGGTGAGCAAATCGATCTGCGGCGCGCTCGGCGGCATTCTCGCCGACAAGGGCCTGCTCGATCCCGACGCTCCGGTGACGGACTATGTGCCCGAGGTCGCCGCCTCGGTCTACGGCAGCGGCGGCTGCACCGTGCGCCACCTGCTCGACATGTCGGTCGGCATCTCCTTCACCGAGGATTATGTCGATCCCGACGGCGACGTGGCGCGCTATCGCCGCGCGGTCGGCTGGGACGTCATCAAGCCCGGCCAGAGCACCATGGCGTTGCGTGAATTCCTCGCCCAGCAGAAGCCGGACGGCAACAAGCACGGCGACGCTTTCCACTACGTCTCCACCAACACCGATTTGCTCGGCTGGGTCTATGAGCGCGCGGCCGGCCGCGCGCTGTCCGACCTGCTCGGCGACTGGCTGTGGACCCCGCTCGGGGCCGAGACCGATGCCTACATCACCGTGGATGCGGAAGGCGCGATGCGCGCCGCCGGGGGCATCTGCGCCGCGCCGCGCGACCTTGCGCGCTTCGGCGAGATGATCCGCCGCCGCGGCGTCGCCGGCGGCCGGCAGGTGGTGCCGGGCAGCTGGATCGACGACATCAACGACAACGGCGATCCGCAGGCGTGGGCACGCGGCGATTTTGCAGCGATGTTCCCGGACTCGCATTACCGCAGCAAGTTCTACCAGCTCGACCGTCAACGGCGGACGCTGGCCTGCATCGGCATCCATGGGCAATGGATCTATATCGATCCGCCGAGCGAGGTGGTGATCGTGCGCGTCGCCGCCGAACCGATGCCGCTGGAAGTGGAGAACTACCGTGCCTGGCGACGCGCCTTCGAGGCCATCGTGCGGCACTTCTCCTGAGCGGGGCAAAACGTAACGAAGGCGCGTCCCGGGCAGCCACGCTCACCGCACCCTTGCGACCGGCGAATCTCCCGACGCATCGGGGCGGATTCCGGCCTCAGAGATAGGCGCTCAGGCACCAGGCGTTGACCGCCGCTGCGGCAGCGAGACTGACTGCCAAGACGGTGTTCATGGTTACCGGCTGCTCGGGCGCCAATTTGAGAATCATCCTCGTCATGCCCCGATCTTGAACGGCACAGGCGCGACGAGTCTCGAAGATTGTTTTTTTCGGGCCCCCTTGCCTGTTTCCGGGTTTCGAGTCCGATTCTCTCGGCCCGCTGGTCCCGCGCCTATGGCGCGAGCTTCTCCAGTTCGGGAAACGGCGCGTAGTTCACGTTGGCGCAGAGATCGCCCGGCTCCTCGAGCATACGGTCAAGGCGGCCGTCGATATAGAGCACGGCGCGCTCCTTCACCCCGGTGAAGCGGCCATCGGTCCCGCGCATGTTGAAGCGCAGGCACGCCACGTACAGGTCGCGCCCGCGCACCGGCCGCTGCACCGGCGTCGCCACCGACGCCTGCCGCACGCTGCCCGGATTGTTGAGATAGGTCTTGAGGAAGGCGATCAGCTCGGGGCGATAATTCGCCGGAAACGGCTGGTTGGGCGCACTGCGGCCGGCGACATAGGACAGGCTGTCGTCGCCCGGGGCCGCGCACCCGGCAACGGCGATCACCGCCAGCACCGCCGCCGCGCGCCGCGCGGATGTCACCCAATTGCCACTCATCTGCAGGAACTTCACGACTTGGTCCATTGCTCCGGTGTCGCGGATATTGTGGCATTGACAAGGCAGGCCACGGAAGCTTGATTGCATGCACGGCACAGGTGCCGGCGCAAGCCGGCCAATAGGGAATTCGGTGCCGCCGCGCTTATCCGCGACTTTGTCACGGTTCAAGACGCGGCCATTCCGAAGCTGCCCCCGCAACTGTCAGCGGTGAGCCGTTGTCCACAATGCCACTGGGCCGACGCGTTTTAACGCCGGAGCCTGGGAAGGCGGGCAACGGCGACGATCCGCGAGCCAGGAGACCTGCCTGTACCGGTCATCCTTCCCTCGCGCGGGGTGTGCGAAGGAGCGGTGTTCCGCAGCGGTGACATGACGTAACCGTTGCGGAGGTTCGGCCGATGGCCCGTTTCCTCAGACATTGCAGCCCGGCGGCGCGCTCGCGCCGCGCCCTGTCATGCCTGCGCGTGTTTTCACCGCGCCTTCGCGACCCCATGCATCGGTGGAGCGACCACGTGACTTTCCTTCCTGAATTTCCTTCGGCGGCGAAACTGCGCCTGCCATTCGCGGCCGCGTGCCTTGCCGGCACCGCGCTCGTCACCCCTGCCCTCGCGCAGGACACCGGTCAGTTGCCGGCCGTCAATGTCGAGGCCAGCCGCATCGGCACCGGCATCGTCGGCACATCGACGTCGGTCATCACCGCCGAAGATATCGCCCACGCCCCCGGCCAGACCGTGCAGGATGTGCTCGCCACCATTCCGGGCGTGCAGCTGCAAACGCTCTATGGCGGCGTCAACGGCGTCGGCAGCGCGGTCGATCTGCGCGGCTTCGGCGCATTCGCCACTGCCAACACGCTGGTGCTGATCAACGGCCGCCGCCTCAACGATATCGATCTCGCCGGCGTCGACCTGTCCACCATCCCGCTCCAGTCGATCGAGCGCATCGAGGTGACGCGCGGCAACTCGGGCGCGGTGCTCTATGGCGACAACGCAGTGGGCGGTGTCATCAACATCGTCACCAAAACGGGCGCCAACGGCAAGCCGATCACCATGCGCGCCGAAGCCGGCGTCGGCTCCTTCAACCAGCAGTCCGGCAACGTGTCGGCGACGGTCAACTCCGGCCCGTGGTCGGCCGCCGTGTTCGGCAACGCCATCAAGTCCGACGGCTATCGCGCCAACAACGCCCTCGAACAGAAGAACGCCATGGGCGAACTGCGCTACAGCACGCCGGGCTTCAGCGCGTTCCTGAACCTCTCCGCCGACGATCAGCACCTCGGGTTTCCCGGCGCCCGCACCGTCGATCCCAGCATCGGCGTGAACGAGCTTGCCACCGATCGGCGCGGCACCTCGACGCCGCGCGACTACGGCGACAAGCAGGGCGTCAACGTCACCGCCGGCTTCACCAAATCGCTGTGGGACGGCGCCGAACTGATCGTCGACGGAGGCGTCCGCAACAAGAAGCAGCAGGCGGGATTCTTCACGCAATACTATGAGAGCTATGTCGATACCACGCTCACCGCCTGGTCGATCACCCCGCGGCTGCGCATCACGAACGCGATGTTCGGCCTGCCCTCCACGATCCTGACCGGCATCGACTATTACGATTCGACCTACGATTCGAACCGGAGCATGTTCAAGGAGACGGCACCCATCCACGTCTACAACCTGAAACAGCAGACGCTCGCCGGCTACTGGCAGCAGACCCTCAACGTGCTGCCCACCACCGACTTCTCCTATGGCGGCCGTATCCAGCATATGAAGCTCGATGCGCGCGACACCTACGATCCCAATGCCTACGGTGCCTCGGGCGCGCAGAGCACGCCGCTCAACACCAGCGAGACCAACCACGCCCTTCACGTCGGCTTCGAACACCGCTTCAACGCCAACTTCGCGGTGTTCGCGCGCGCGGCGCAAGCATTCCGCACGCCGAACGTGGACGAGCGTCTCATCACCGGCTCGGCCTGGGACTGCTCGGCGTGGCCGTCGCCGTGCACGCCGATCGCCCAGAACTTCATGCTCAAGACGCAGACGTCCTACGATATCGAAGGCGGCATCCGCATTCACGGCAACGGCCTCGACATCCAGTCGAGCGTCTACGACATGCACCTGAAGAACGAGATCCACTACGATCCGGTCAACATGTACAACTACAGCCTCGACCCGACCCACCGCTACGGGACGGAAACCAGCGCGACGCTGCGCATCAGCGACACGCTGCGGCTGCGCGGCGGCTTCGCCTATACCCGCGCAGTATTCGAGGAAGGCCCCTACGCCGGCAACGATGTGCCGCTGGTGTCGCGGCTGAGCGGCAGTTTCGGCCTGTCATGGGATGTCTGGCAGAAATACGTCGTGGTCGATGCCACCCTGCGCGCCTGGAGCTCGCGGCGCATGGACAACGACCAGCCCAACACCCAGCCGACCATTCCCGCCAATGCGACACTGGACCTCAAGGTCAGCGGCGAGAGCGACCGGTTCTTCTGGTCGGCGTCGGTCGCCAACCTGTTCAACGCGCAGTATTATGACTACGCGGTCGCCAGCGCCTTCACCGCCGGCCGGTTCAACGCCTATCCGTTGCCGGGCCGCACCTACATGGTCAGGGCCGGCGTGACGTTCTGAGCCGACGTCGCGCCACAAGAGCGTTTCATATTTTAACGGAAACAGACCGATCCGTCATGGCCGGGCTTCATGCCGGGCATGACGGGTTGATGCTTCCATCTAAACTAAATCTGCTCTGAGAGCCCGGCCTGCGGCCGTCGCGCCAGCGACCCTCCGCAGGCCGTCTTGTTTTCCCGGGCCGCCTCACGCGGGGGCGATGCAGACGCAGCCCCGGGAAAACCTGCTACGCGCGATCAGACCTTCTTCTTGGCGACGACGTGCTTGGCCGCGGGCGCGCCCGACGACACGTGTTTCTTCGCCGTTTTCTTCGCCGTCACCGCACCGGCATGCTTGTGCGCCTGCGGATGGCGAAGCTCGGCGCGATGGCGATGGTGGCTCTTCTTCATCGTGTGGGTCTGCGCCTTGGTGGTCTCGGTCTTGGCGGCCGGAGCCTTGACGGCGGTCGCGGCCATCGCGGGGGCGGCAACGAGCGAAGCAGCGACCAGCGCGGCGGAAATGGTCTTCAACATGAGTCTCTCCTGTTGCTGCGATCGTCAGCGGCGCGGCCGGATGGCCGGGGGTGCCGATCGTCGGGAGCGAGAATGTCGCCCGGGCGCTGAACCCGGCCTGAAGCCCGTCGGCAGACGCCGTTCATCTCGATGACTGTTTCGTTATGTTCGGGATGCCGGACCGGCCGCCGGGGCGTGGTTAACGCGCCCGCAGCGGCCCTCCCACCTCGACAAGACGGCAAAACCCCGTATAGACGGAACCCGCGCGACCGCATGGCGGCGCGGGTGTCCCTGCCGGACTGACGGTGCGATTGCGATCATGACCACGCCGAACAAATATCAGCGGGTTGCCTTCGTGGCAGGCCCGAGCGCGGAAGCCCAGCAGGCGCTCGCGCAACTGGTGGCAAGCTACGGCAACCACGCCGCGGACGACGCCGACGTGGTGGTGGCGCTCGGCGGCGACGGCCTGATGCTGCAGACGCTGCACCAGCACATGCGCACCGGCATTCCGATCTACGGCATGCACCGCGGCACCGTCGGCTTCCTGATGAACGAGTTCAGCGCGCACGGGCTGATGGAGCGGCTGGAGGCCGCCCGCCTCACCGTCATCAATCCGCTGTTGATGCGCGCCACCGACATTCACGGCAAGGTGCACATCCATCACGCCATCAACGAGGTCTCGCTGTTCCGCCAGACCCATCAGGCCGCGCGCATCCGCATCCTGGTGGACGAGCACGAGCGGATGGCGGAATTGATCGCCGACGGCATCATGGTCGCGACCCCGGCCGGATCGACCGCCTACAATCTCTCGGCGCAGGGGCCGATCCTGCCGATCAACGCTGCGCTGTTCGCGCTGACGCCGATCAGCCCGTTCCGCCCCCGCCGCTGGCGCGGCGCGTTGCTGCCCAACACCGCCTTCGTGGTGTTCGAGGTGCTGGAATGCGACAAGCGGCCGGTCGCCGCCGTCGCCGACCATGACGAGGCGCGCGACGTCACCCGCGTCGAGATCGTCGCCGACAAGACCATCGCGATCCGCATGCTGTTCGATCCCGGCCACAGCCTGGAGGAACGCATCCTGAGCGAGCAATTCGGCGTCTGAGGCGGCCCCGCCGCCCCGGCCCACCGCCTTGCAGCGCGTCATGGATAACCCTTCGTTAACGACGACGCCCTATCGTTAACGCGAGGTGTACCGGCTTTCCGGTGCGCCAGCCGGGCTTGTCCATGTTTCGCATCGATTTCAACAAGCTGCGCTTCCTCGTCTGCGACGACAACGCGCATATGCGGCGCATCCTGCGCACGCTGCTGCATTCCTTCGGCGCACGCGAGGTCTACGAGGCCGAGGACGGCGCCACCGCGCTCGAGATGTACACGCTCTACACCCCGGACATCCTCATCACCGACTGGTCGATGCCGATTTTCGACGGCCTCGAACTCGCCCAGATGATCCGCCAGCCCGACGGCCCGGGCAATCCCTACGCGCCGATCATCATGCTCACCGGCCATTCGGAAAAGCGCCGCGTCATGGTGGCGCGCGACGCCGGCGTCACCGAGTTTCTCGCCAAGCCGATTTCCGCCAAGGGCCTGTACCAGCGCATCCTCAACGTGGTGGCCAATCCGCGCCCCTTCATCAAGACCAAGAGCTATTTCGGGCCGGACCGCCGCCGCAACACCAGCAACGCCTATATCGGCGTCGAGCGCCGCACCGGCGGCAAGGCCGAGATCGTGCAGCAAC
Source organism: Bradyrhizobiaceae bacterium (assembly GCA_020544565.1). GTDB lineage: Bacteria > Pseudomonadota > Alphaproteobacteria > Rhizobiales > Xanthobacteraceae > Afipia. The sequence continues at coordinate 619,843 of CP078014.1, read as the reverse complement.
CGTCGCTGCTCGACAAAGCCCGCGCGCCGGGCTGAGAGGCACCATGGCCCGCAGGAAGCCACCCCAGCTCACGGTCGAGACCTTCGCGGATCATCAGGTCATCAGCCAGCCCAATCCGCTGCGCAAACTGGTGCAGCATGTCGACGACAAAGATCCGGACGATCCGGTGGCGCGCGCCGAACAGGCGCTGGCCAGCCTCGCCGGCGAATTCAAGGGCTGGATGCAGGCGGAATGCGAACGGCTGAACGCCGCGCACGCGACCGTGAGGCGCGACGGCTGGAACGCGGAAAGCCGCGACGAGCTGTTTCGCGCCGCCCACGACATCAAGGGCGACGCGGCCACCTTCGGCTACCCCACGGCGGCGGCGGCGGCGGAAAGCCTGTGTCGCATCATCGAACACGCGCCCAATCTCGATCAGGTGCCCGACGACCTGATCCTGCATCACGTCAACGCCATTCAGGCGATCTTCCGCGAACAACGGCGGATCGACGCCATGGGCGTGGCGGACGAACTGAGCCGGCGGCTGCGCCGCGTCGCCGACGATTATCTCATCCGCGCCAACCGCGACCGGCCGGAGCATCTCGACGCGATCATGTCGCCGAGCATCGTGCCGGAGGCGTAGAGTGTTCCTGTGTTGAAGGAAGCAGACTGATCCGTCATGGCCGGGGTTCATCCCGGCCATCCACGTCTTATTTTTTGAACCTTTCAAGACGTGGATGCCCGGCATAAAGCCGGGCATGACGACGTGCTGGTTTCACCTGAAATCTACTCTCAGCACCGCATCGAAGCACTACGCCGCGATCAGGCGGTCATCGTAGTCATAGCCGTCATCAACAACTTCGACGTCGTCAACAGCTTCCGATTGACCCCAGCGCTCGATCTGCGCGATGGCGTCCACCGCGACATGGGTATCGATGACCTCCTCGGCCGCGAGTTCGTCGCAGAACACCCGCGCTTCCTCCCGCGCCGATTCCGTCGCGAAGCGCCGCAGCAGGATCAACAGCGGCTCGGCCACGGTCTCCGCGGTCTCGCATTGCGTCAGCACGCGCTCGACCATGCGCCGCCGCAGCCGCGTCGCGCCCGCGACCGTGCCGACGAAGCCCACCTCGTGGCTGGCCTCCAGCGCGGCGCGGAAGGCCGCGAAGGTCGATTGCGGCAGGCCCGCTCTGGCGAGCAGCGCCGTCAGGCTCGCGCCGCCGCGCTCAGTGACCAGTCCCGCCACCCGGCTGCGCGCCAGGCCGGACAACTCCACCAGCGATTCCTCGAACAGTTCGGTGTTGCCCGACAGCAGCGCGCGCAGGATCAGCCCGGCGGTGAGTTGACCCGCGCCGCGCAGGTGCCGCACCAGCGCGGTCATGTCCTCGCCATGAATTCGCGCGGCGATGTTGACTGTGGAGCGTTCCATCGCTTCATCCGCGATGTGGCGGGCGCGCTCCGGGCTCATCCAGGCGCGGCCGGAAACGAACTGCGTCAGCGTGGCGGACAGCTTCTCCGCCAGCGCCAGCCGGAGGGGCGCGGCCAGATCGTCGCGCGCCAATAGCGTTTCACGGATCGCGGCGAGATGGCCATGACGCTCGACAATGCGCGCGAGGGAGAACTGTGCCAGCGCGGCGGCCGGATTTTCGATCAGCTCCAGCGCCGAGGCCGCGCTTCCCACCTCCGCGATGGCCGCGGCCACCGAGGCCGGCAGATCGTCGCGCCGGGCGATGGCGCATTGGGTCTCGCATGCGCCGGTGGCGACGATGTCCACGAGATCGGAATCGAGCAGCAGCGGCGAATGTTCGAGGATCGGCAGCGCCACCGAGGGCTGGTCGGCCGCAAGCGCGGCGATGATGGCCGGCGGCGCGTCGTCGGCGCGGGCGAAGACGTCGGCCATGGCGCGCCGCACCAGCGGCGAGGCATCGTCGAGAAGCATGAGAAGCGCGCCCTCGGCGGCGGCGCGATCGTCGTCCGATAATTCAGAAACGAGCCATGCGCGGGCGAGACAGCGCGTCGCCTCCGCGCGCTCCCCGGCGGGAGCATTGCGAACCCAGGTGATAAACTGCCGAACGATCATCGCATGTTCCGGCTTACGCGACAGGCCAAGGCATCGCGACACGACGCCACTGTCACAAAGCGTAAACCATGACACTTAAGAAAGCGTTCACCATAAACGGCTGTGTTCGTTGATGTTTCGTTAACCGGCGGCGACCGCGCTCCACAGCATCGAGAGGCCCGCCACCAGCATCATCGCGTCGATCAGCAGGCGGAAGGATTCGGGGCCGAGCTTCAGCACGAAGCGCCTCGCGACGAACGCGCCGACGAACAGCGTCGCGCCGACGATCACGCCCTTCATCACGATGTCGAACGGCAACGCGTCGAAGCGGCGGAACGTCAGGGCCTTGCTGACATAGACCGCGAGCGAGCCGGCGGCCTCGGTGCCGAGCAGCGCGCCTTTGACAAAGCCGAAGGACATGAAGATCGGAACGGTGATCGGCCCCGTCGAAGCGACGACGCCGGTGAGAAACCCGGTCACCGTTCCGATCACCGCGAGCACCCACAGCGGCAGCGTGAAGCTGCGCGTGGCGAGCCAGCGCCGCAGCGGGATCATGGCGATCAGGAAAACGCCAATGACGACATCGACGGTGCGCGACGGCAACGCCAGCAGCGTCCACGCGCCGAACGCCGCCGCGGGCGCCGCCGGGATCGCATAGGCCGCCACCGCCCGCCAGTTCACCTCGCGCCACCAGGCGAGCACGCGCGACACGTTCGCCATGATCGCGGCGATGGCCATGATCGGCACCGCCTGCTTCGGGCCGAACGCATAGGCCAGCACCGGCAGCAGCATGATCGACGAACCGGTGCCGACGATGCCGCTGAAGACGCCGGCGACGAGGCCGACTGCAAGCACGAACAGATAGATCAAGGGTGCACCCCGGTGGGTGAAAGCCGTGTCCGCTCAGCCGCTGAACACGCCCGTGGTATCGCTGAACAGACCGATGCCCTGCACCGGCGCATTGGCCGCAGGGCCGCTCGCCGCGGCCGGCGCCGCCCGACTGCCCCACAATTCCCGCACCGTCGCCGACACCGGCTCGGCGCGCGCGCCGGTCTGGTACAGCGAGCGGAACACCGGCTCGCTGGCGGCGGCGACCTTCGTGGCAGCAGCTTCGGGCGCGCGGACCTGCGGGAAGCTCGCCAGATACGCCGCCGGATCGGGCACGGACGTTGTCGCGGGCATGGCCCCCACCGACGCCATCGCCGTGCGCGCGGCCTGCGAATTGGCGGCGCTGTCGTAGCGCGACGTCAACACCGAATAGACCTGCGAAACGCTGCGCGCGCTGCCGTCGCGGTTGTAGAAGATCGAGCGGTTGGCGGCGGCCGCGCTCGGAAACATCGCCGCGCCCGACGCGCCCGGCCGGTTCTCGGCATTGGTGATCAGTTTGGCCGCGCCGCCGACGCCCATGAAATGCGCGATATAGAGTTCGCCGTCGCTCGGGCGGCGGCCGAGCGCGCCGCTGAGCTTGGAGCTGTTGGACTGGGTCAGCACGCCCGCCATCGCGGCGTTGGCGGCGGGATCGTCGCGCAGCTTGAGGATCTCGCGGCGGGTGGCGGGGTCGCTGACGGAATAGGAGCCCGACGGCGTTTTCGAAATCGCATCGGCGTACTGGCCGAAGCCGAACGCGGCGCCGGCTTCCTTCACGGTGCCGAGCCAGGTCTGCTCGATGAACTGGTAAAGCCCCCGCGCCGACGACGTCGACGCCTGCGCCGAGGGATTGAAGTTGGACTCCATCTTCGCCGCGGAGACCAGATAGGCGAAGCTCGCGCCGGTCGCGGCGGCGGCGTCCCTGATCGTGCCCGCGATGCGCGCGCGCGCGGCATCGAGCCCGCTTGCGATGGATGTTGAATCGACGGCCATGCGTGGTGCCCGCTCCCCAGGGACCGGCCTCAAAGTGCGGCAATTATGGTTAATGGCCGGTTAATTGCGGGCGGCGGGATCGCGGGCCTCCTTCGAGGCTCGCTTCGCCCGCAGTTCAGAGCACGAGCACTGCCTGCTCCCTCTCCCCGGCGGGGAGAGGGGTGGGGTGAGGGCTCTCGATGTCGAATGTGAAATCCGCCGCCCCTCACCCGACCGCTTCGCGGCCGACCTCTCCCCCATGGGAAGAGGTGAAACGGCGAGCTCCCAGCAGAAATCAATCAGGCGCTCACCCGTACACTTTGGCCGGATCAAACATCTTGTCGGCATCGACGAAGAACAGCCTTGGCCCGCCGTCGCCGCGGGCGACCGCGCGATAGAAGCACGAGCGGCGGCCGGTGTGGCAGGCCGCGCCCGCCTGCTCGACCTTGATCCACACGGCGTCCTGATCGCAGTCCATGCGCATCTCCACCACGCGCTGGACGTGGCCGGAGCTTTCGCCCTTCTTCCACAGCGCCTTGCGCGAGCGGCTGTAGTACCAGCCCTCCCCGGTCTCGATGGTCCTGCGCAGGGCTTCATCGTTCATGTGGGCGACCATCAGCACGTCGCCGCTCGCGGCATCGGTGGCGACGCAGGTGACGAGGCCGGACGCATCGAAACGGGGCTGGAAATCCAGCCCCTCCTCGCGGTCATGGTCGTGGGTGGCAGGGGTGCTCACATCGCTGTCCTTGTTCGGGAAGACGAACCGCCTTCCGGATCGCGGACCTTATACGCCGCGCACCATGTTGAAGAAACGGGCCTGTTCCTCGGGATTGTCCTGAAACACCCCGGTGAAGCGCGAGGTCAGGGTCTTGGCGCCGTTCTTGGCGATGCCGCGCACCGACATGCAGGTGTGCTCGGCTTCCATCACCACCGCGACGCCGCGCGGCTTGAGCACCGCGTTGATCGCGCCGGCCACCTGCGCCGTGAGGTGCTCCTGGGTCTGCAGCCGGCGGGCGAAGACATCGACGAGACGCGCGATCTTCGACAGGCCGACCACGCGCTCCACCGGCACATAGGCGATGTGCGCCTTGCCGTAGAACGGCATGACGTGATGCTCGCAATGGGAGGTGAAGCGGATATCGCGGATCAGCACGAAATCGTCATAGCCGGCAGTTTCGCCGAAGGTCCGGTTGAGGATCTCCGCCGGGCACTGGGCATAGCCCTGGAACAGTTCGTCATAGGCTTCGACCATCCGCCGCGGGGTGTCGAGCAGGCCCTCGCGGCCGGTGTCCTCGCCGATATAGGCGAGCAGCGTCTTGGCCGCCGCTTCCGCCTCCTCGCGCGAGGGACGCGGAAGGTCCGCGCGCAGCCCGGAGGCCAGATAATCGGAAGCTGGAATTTCGGATTTGTCTTTCTCCGCCGGCCTGCCGGTGCGGATGGGCTTGATGATTGCGTCCATGTCGTCTCCGTTCGACCGGTCCTGTCCTGAACAGGGCCGGAGTGTCACCGGTCAGCCGCGGCGGCCGCTTTTAGTCCGCCGGACGCCTTCCGCCCGCATCTTTGCAGCAAATCCGGGAAAAAACCGCCTATATTCACCGCATTGCAGGGATGCATGGGGTATGCTCCCGCATCAATAACATTATATAGGCAGTGCAGCGTCTCCGCCAAGGGCCACGCCGCCGGGACGCCGCCACCGTTTTCACGCACTCGCGAAGTCCGCCGCCATGCTGAACGATATCTACAACAAGAAAATCATCGAACTGGCCGGGAATATTCCGCGGCTGGGGCGGCTCACCGACCCGGACGCCACCGCAACCGCCCATTCCAAGCTGTGCGGCTCCACCGTGAAGGTCGACCTCAAGATGGCGGACGGCGTGGTCACCGATTTCGCCCACGACGTGAAAGCCTGCGCGCTCGGGCAGGCGTCCTCCTCCATCATGGCACGCCATGTCATCGGCTCGAACGCGGCGGAACTGCGCGAGCTGCGCGAAACCGTACGCAGAATGCTGAAGGAGAACGGCGCGCCGCCCTCCGAGGGCAAATGGGCCGACATCGCGGTGTTAGAGCCGGTGCGCGACTACAAGGCGCGCCATGCCTCCACCCTGTTGACCTTCGACGCGGTGGTGGACGCCATCGGCCAGATCGAGGCCAAAACCGCAACCCAGACCGGAGCGAAGACCGCCGGCGCGCTCGCCCCGGCGCAGGAGTAAGTGACCGCTACTCTTCCCGCGGCCTGGTCCCCGGAACCGCCGATCCGCCGGTGGGCACGGCACGGGTCTCGGCGGCATGGGCTTCGGCGGTGCGGGTGCCGCCACCGGGCGGGGTGACGCCTTCGCCTGTGAAGCGGTCCTGAATCGGCTTCGGCCCGACGCCCGCGGCGCCGTCATCGACCGCGGCGGTCTCGGTCGTCACCACATTGGTCAGGCGCAACTCGACCCGCGACATTTCGTGCAGCGGCTCCCATGGCGGCACGCTGAGCGCCAGCGCCAGCAGATCGCCGGACCCGCCCATGTCGAAGGTGTATTTCGCCAGCCGCCCGATATCGCGCTCGACGATCATCAGATCCTGCGCCGAATAGGTTGCGGCCTTGGCGTCGTCGGCGCGATCGCCCATCCAGATCTGATGCACCCGCACCCGCGCCCCGTCCGGAACGGTGCGCATGCTGCCCGACAGCAGCAGAAAGACGCACATCGATTCGCATGACGCATCAGGCAGAATGGCGCGTCGGCCGGGGCCCTTGTCGTCGGCCTCGCCCTGCGCCACGGTGCCGACCGTGGTGCGCAGGCCGAGCGCACGCCAGCGCCGGCCGATGATGATGGCGTCAAGCACCGAACCGCCGCCGGAATCGAGCACCACGGTCGCGCCCCTGATGTCGCGCCCCTCGATGAAGCCGTCGAATCGCGCCGGCGTATCGGAGGTGATGGCGCCCACCGCCGCGATCCATCCGCCGCAATCGCGCTCGCATCCGGGGTCCGCCGCGTGCCAGGTGAACTGCATCGGCGACAGGCGTGCGTCGGCGGCGGCCGCGCGCGACATCCCGTCCGGCACGACCCAGCCTGCCGGCATGACGCCCAGCCCCAGACCCAAACCGGTACACAGCGCAACAGCGCGCATCCGGCCGCGAACAGCAACCGACCAGAGAGACAACCCCACTCCTTCCCCGCCCCCGCGAGCAACGGTCAAGGTCCGGCCCATGCGGGCGATGCGCCGCACGGACGTCTTGGAAACGTAGCGGCGCAGGGGGAATCCGTCCATGCGTCTGTTGCTGCGGCGAGCCTGAAATCATGCGATAGATGCCGCAGTGTGGCGCGGAAGACATGGCTTTAGCGCCTCGGTTCCCTGCGCCGGAACCCGCCTTTTGCCGAACCGAGATCCGCGCGATGAAACCCTGCCCCTGCCCCGATTGCACCGATGCGGTGCGCCGCCTGCCGCGCCAGGCCGGACGCGGCATGATCTGGGTCTACCGCCACACGCTGTCGCCACTCATCGGTTTTCACTGCCGTCACGTGCCGACCTGCTCGGCCTATGGCGACGAGTCGATCGCGCGCTTCGGGCTGTGGGCCGGCGGCTGGATGACACTGGCACGGCTGCTGCGTTGCCAGCCATGGGGCACCTCCGGCATCGACAACGTGCCGGACGCGATGCCCGCCGGCGCGCGCTGGTATCTGCCGTGGCGTTACGGTCGCTGGCGCGGCGTCAACGACGGATCGCCGCCGGAAGGTCGTTAGGCGGCCGCCGGCTGCGGCGGCCCCGCCCGCCGCGAGGCGACGACAGCCGCCAGCGCCAGCACCACGAAGCCGACGCCGACATAGCCGATGGCATAATACAGCTCGCGCGCGAACAGCATCCCGCCGATCCCCGAGCCGATCGCCTGACCGACATAGAGCCCCGACGTGTTGAGCGACACCGAAGCGCTGGCGAACAGCGGCGCCGCGCCGGCGAGCCGCACCTGCTGCATCGAATTGATGGCCGAGAACGCAAAACCCCACGGCACCATCGCGCCAAGCATGATCGCCACGCCCCCTGCGCCGAGGGCCCAGATCGTCATCCCGAGCAGCAGCAGCGTCATCATGACGAGGGAGGTGCGATACCCGCCCCAGGAATCGACGACGCGGCTCGCCACGACGTTGCCGATGAACCCGAGCACGCCATAGATGCCGAACGCGGCCACCGCCAGCTCGGCGCTGCCGCCGAGACGGGGAAACAGCGGCGCGAGATAGGTGAACACCGCGAACTGCCCGCAGGTCTGCAGCACCGTGATCACCAGCAGAAGCACGACCAGCGGATTGCGCGCCAGTTCCCGCCAGGTGGCAAGATCGACCGGCGCACCCTTGAGGCCGGACGGAATGCGCCAGACCAGCAGCGCGAGATTGAGCAACGCGATCACGCCGATGCCCGCGAACGCCACGCGCCAGCCGACATGGCCCGCAACATAGGTGATGAGCGGCAGCCCCACCGCGAGCGCCAGCGACCAGCCGAGAAACACGTAGGACATGGTGCTGCCGCGCCGCTCGGGCGGCACCATCAGCGCCGCCGTGCCCGCCGCCTGCGGCGTGAACAGCGCGGCGACCGCGAGCATGACGAGCCGCACCGCCATCAGCACCGCATAGCTCGGCGCGATCATCGACGCGAACTGCGCCAGCGCCATTACGCCCACCGTGGCCGACAGCAGCAACCGCCGGTCGAAGCGGCCGGTCAGCCATGCCGTGACCGGCGAGCCGATGCACAGCACCACCGCGCCGAAGGTGATGAGCAGCGCCGCCTTGTCGATGGTGATCCCGAACTCGTGCGACAATTCCGGGAGCATGCCCGCCGGAGCGATGATGCTCACCCCGGTGACGAAATTGCCGATCATAAGGGCGGTTGGCGCGAAGCGTTTCATCCGCTCTCCTTAGCAGAGGCGCGGGTTAATGCAATTGCATGAAAGCCATGCGCGGACGCAGCCCGCAGCGGCAATGGAGCAGCGGCAATGGAGCGGCGGCCGCATTGCGCTGCCGGGCGCGGCTGCTATACAACCCGTTGACCGCTTACCTGCGCTCGTTCGCGGGAGTGAGCAACACGGAGAAGATCAAGATGACGACCGAGAATCCGGAATCCGGCTTCAAGTACAGCCTTGCCAACCTCAAGCCCGTCCAGCCGACCGAAAAGATCACGGTCACCTTCCCCGACGGCGCCAAGCGCGAATTCGCCAAGAACACCACCGGCTTCGACATCGCCAGGGGCATTTCGCCCTCGCTCGCCAAGCGCACCGTCGCCATGGCGCTGGACGGCGTGGTCAGCGATCTCGCCGATCCGATCGAACACGATGCGACCGTCGAGTTCATCAACCGCGAGGATCCGCGCGCGCTGGAACTGATCCGGCACGACTGCGCCCACGTCCTCGCCGAGGCGGTGCAGTCGCTGTGGCCCGGCACCCAGGTCACCATCGGCCCGGTGATCGACAACGGCTTCTATTACGACTTCTTCCGCAACGAGCCGTTCACGCCGGACGACTTCGCCGCCATCGAGAAGAAGATGCGCGAGATCATCGCCCGCGATGCGCCCTTTACCAAGGAAGTGTGGACGCGCGACCACACCAAGCAGGTGTTCGCCGACAACGGCGAGATGTTCAAGGTCGAGCTGGTGGACGCGATCCCCGAAGACCAGACCATCAAGATCTACAAGCAGGGCGACTGGTTCGACCTCTGCCGCGGCCCGCACATGACGTCGGTGGGCAAGGTCGGAGGCGCTTTCAAGCTGATGAAGGTGGCGGGCGCGTATTGGCGCGGCGACAGCAACAACCCGATGCTGACGCGCATCTACGGGACTGCGTTCGCCAAGCAGGAGGATCTTGACGCCTATCTCAAGCAACTCGAGGAAGCCGAGAAGCGCGACCACCGCCGCCTCGGCCGCGAGATGGACCTGTTCCATTTCCAGGAGGAAGGCCCCGGCGTGGTGTTCTGGCACGCCAAGGGCTGGACGCTGTTCCAGGAGATCGTCGCCTATATGCGCCGCCGGCTCAAAGGCGACTACGACGAGGTCAACGCGCCGCAGATGCTCGACAAGTCGCTGTGGGAGACCTCCGGCCACTGGGAATGGTACCGCGAGAACATGTTCGCGGCGCAGTCCGCCGGCGACGAGGCCGAGGACAAGCGCTGGTTCGCCATCAAGCCGATGAACTGCCCCGGCCATGTGCTGATCTTCAAGCACGGGCTCAAGAGCTATCGCGAACTGCCGATCCGCATCGCCGAGTTCGGCATCGTGCATCGCTACGAGCCGTCGGGCGCGATGCACGGGCTGATGCGCGTGCGCGGCTTCACCCAGGACGACGCCCACGTGTTCTGCACCGAGGCGCAGCTCGCCGAGGAATGCCTCAAGATCAACGACCTGATCCTCTCGACCTATGACGACTTCGGCTTCGACGGCGAGCTCACGGTCAAGCTGTCGACCCGTCCCGACAAGCGGGTCGGCTCGGATGACGCATGGGATCACGCCGAAACCGTGATGACCCGCGTGCTGGAGCAGATCAAGGCGCAGTCCGGCAACCGCATCACCACCTCGATCAATCCGGGCGAAGGCGCGTTCTACGGGCCGAAGTTCGAATACGTGCTGCGCGACGCCATCGGCCGCGAATGGCAGTGCGGCACCACCCAGGTCGACTTCAACCTGCCGGGACGGTTCGGCGCGTTCTACATCGACGACCAGTCCAACAAGGTGACGCCGGTGATGATCCACCGCGCCATCTGCGGCTCACTGGAGCGCTTCACCGGCATCCTGATCGAGCACTTCGCCGGCCATTTCCCGCTGTGGCTCGCGCCGGTGCAGGCGGTGGTCGCCACCATCACCTCCGACGGCGACGACTACGCGCGCGAGGTGGTGGCGGTCTGCCGCAAGCTCGGGCTGCGCGTGGACCTCGACCTGCGCAACGAGAAGATCAACTACAAGGTGCGCGAGCATTCGCTGGCGAAGGTCCCCGCCTTGCTGGTGGTCGGCAAGAAGGAGGCCGACACCCGCGCCGTCTCCATCCGCCGTCTCGGCAAGGAAGGCTCGACCGTGCTGCCGCTCGACGAGGCGCTGGCCGCGCTCGCCGACGAGGCGACGCCGCCGGACCTCCGGCGCGCCCGCGCGACCGCCTGAAGGCTCATCGACGCTGGCACGATGCGCTCCCTCTCCCCACTGGGGAGAGGGTTGGGGTGAGGGGCGCTGAATGTATGATGTGAAATCCGAGCCCCCTCACCCGGCTCGCTTTGCTCGCCGACCTCTCCCCGCCGGGGAGAGGTGAAGGGAATATCGCGGCCTAATCGATCACCGGATTTATCAAACGGCGTCGCAATGACGCCGGATAGCGGGAATACTGCGCCATGACCTCAGGCCACGACATTCCACCGGGCACGGTGTCGCTCGCCGACTACGAGGCGCTGGCGCGCACGCGCATGGGCGAGAACGCCTGGGCCTATATCGCCGGCGGCAGCGCCGACGAACTGACCATGCGCTGGAATCGCGAGGCGTTCGATCGCATCCGCCTCGAAGGTCGGGTGCTGCGCGAGATGACCGGCGCGACCACGCAGGTCGAGTTGCTCGGCCTCACTCTGCCCTATCCCATTCTCGTCGCGCCCGTCGCCTTCCAGCGGCTGGTGCATCCCGATGGCGAGATCGCCGCCGCGCTCGGGGCGTCCGCGCTGGGCGCGGCGATGGTGGTGAGCACGCTGGCGAGCTTCACCATCGAGGACATCGCCCGCGCGGCCACCGCGCCGCTCTGGTTCCAGCTTTACATGCATTACGACCGCGGCTTCACCCGCACCCTGGTGCAGCGCGCGGAAGCGGCGGGCTATCGCGCTCTTGTCGTCACCGTAGACGCCTCGGTAAGCGGCCTGCGCAATCGCCAGCAGCGCGCCGGCTTCCGCCTGCCGGAGGACATCGCCGCGGTGAACCTCGCCGATCTGCCGCAACCGGCCAAGCCGCCGCTCGGGCCCGGCGAGAGCCCGATCTTCCGCGGCATGCTCGACGGCGCGGCGACATGGCGCGACATCGCTACGCTGGTCGCCTCCACCCGCCTGCCGGTGCTGCTCAAGGGCATCATCGCGCCGGACGACGCCCGCGCCGCGCTCGATTGCGGCGTCGCCGGCCTGATCGTCTCTAACCATGGCGGGCGCACCCTCGACACCTTGCCGGCATCGATCGATGCGCTGCCGCGTATCGCCGACACCGTCGGCGGCCGCGTGCCGCTGCTGCTCGACGGCGGCATCCGCCGCGGCACCGACGTGCTCAAGGCGCTGGCGTTCGGCGCGCGCGCGGTGCTGATCGGCCGGCCCTGCGTCTACGGCCTCACGGTCGCAGGCGGCGCCGGCGTCGCCCATGTGCTGAGCCTGCTGCGCGCCGAATTCGAAATGGCGATGGCGCTGACCGGCTGTGCCTCGGTCGCCGATATCGATCCTGCCGCGATCTGGAGCGACGACCGGCCGCTGCATTCCTAGAACGCTGATCAACGGCAAGCCCTGTTCCGCGGACGCGGCTTGCGATATCAACGACACGCAACCCCGCCAGCCGACCGGATCGCCATGACCGACGCCCTCGCCCTTCTGAAGACCCGCCGCTCGCTGAAACCGTTCGAGATGACCGGCCCCGGCCCGTCTGCATCCGAACTCGACACCATCCTCACCATCGGCTCCCGCGTGCCCGATCACGGCAAGCTCGCGCCGTGGCGCTTCATCGTATTCGAGGGCGACGGCCGCGCCCGCGCCGGCGAGCTGTTCGCGCGGCTGTTCGCACAGAAGAATCCGCAGGCGACGCCCGACCAGATCGCCAAGGAACGCGCGAAATTCACCGACGCGCCGCTGGTGATCGCGGTGGTGAGCAGGACGGTCGAGCACTTCAAGGTGCCGGCATGGGAGCAGGAACTGTCGGCCGGGGCGAGCGCGATGAACATCATCCATGCCGCGACCGCGCTCGGTTACGTCTGCGACTGGGTGACCGGCTGGATCGCGTTCGATCGCGACGTGCTCGACGCGCTCGGCCTCGCGCCGAACGAGAAGATCGCGGGCTTCATCCATGTCGGCAAGGCGACCAAAGCCATCGAGGATCGCCCGCGCCCCGCGCTCTCCGACATCGTCACGCGGTTCTGAGGACCGGCGGCCGCATCTACAACGGGCAGCCCTCCTAACGGCTGATGAAATTGGTTTGTGCCCCGGACGCGGTGCCGCATGAAATGCCGCTCCGCAGAGCCGGGGCCGTTTTTACCGCAGTATCTGAAACGGTCCCGGGTCTGCAACGCAGCGTTACACGCCGCGCCGCGCCCGGGACACAAGCTTTTCAACAGCCTGCTAGCGGGCGATGACTTCGACCTCGCCATCGACGCCGTTGCTGACGTTGAACGGGCGCTCGTACATCTTGCCCTCGTTCTTGGCGATGACGCGGTATTCGCCCTCGGACAGCACGACGCGGGGGAATGCGCCGTTGTATTCCTTGATGACGTCGCCGGCCGGCGTGATCACCGACCACGCGGTGTTGGCGAGCGCCTCGCCGCCCTTCTCGCTGACGAGCTTGAGCGTGATGACGGCGGCGCGATGGGTCACGGTCACATCGGTCAGCTTGCCCGCCTGCACCCGGATATCGGAGCGCACCACCGAATTGGCGTCGCCATAGTTCGAGATGATGTAGTAGGTGCCCTCGGGGATCAGCACCACGTCGCCGCTGCCGACGTTCTGGGCGATCGGGGCGCGCTCGCCGACCTCGAACTGGCTGCCCTTGTAGATCGAGAACGTGATCTGCCCCTGCGGGATCTTGCTGGCGCCGACGCGGCCCTCGATGCGCAGGCCGCCGGCGGGCAGATCGAACTGCTCGCGCACCGTCTCGTTGCGCACCGCCACCGGGCGCACCGCCGAGACCAGGCCGAGCGCCGCATGCACCACATAGCCGCCGGGCGGCAGCACGATGTTCGGCGTGGCGCTGCGATCCTCGCGGACCAAGTGAAACGCGCCGGTGGCGTCCGGCTTGTCGGAATAGACCCGCCAGATGACGCCGCCGGTGACGGGCGGCAGATCCTTGCCGAACCGGGCGGACAACGCCAGCACCGCCTGATTCGGCGCGGGCGCCGGCGCAGGCGGCGCGGCGGTGGTGACCGGCGGCTGCACCAGCGGCGACGGCAGGCCGGGCGTGGCCGCAGGTCCCGACGGCGGCGCGAGGCTGATGGCCGGGCCGGACGGGGTCGGCGCTTCCGGCACATTGGCGGGAGGGATCGGAGGCGGCCGATCGCTGAAGAACTGCGCGGCGGCCGGCGTCAGCACCAGCGGAGCCAGCAGCCACAGCGCCGCCAGCAGGATCGCCAGAGACTTGCCCACGGCGCGAATGCGCCTCGTCACACAGCGAGAAAAGATACCGCCCCGGTCATCGGCACGCCCATGGCGCACGGCTGTCCTGCGGTTTTGTCCGGGGCCTGTCATGGCCGAGGTTGTTCCCCGAAAACAAGGCAAATTCAAGCCACATTAAGGACTTGACGCCATCCTGTCGCATTGTCCCCACCCTTGGACCCACCCTTGGACCCGACCCTGGCAAGTCGCGCTGCAGTCACATTTGCGCTTTACCCGGGAGGCTGTCCGGAGCCAACCGCGCCGGTCCGCGTTGGGACGGCCAAAGCAAGCGGCCGGCCGCTGTCGGCGGACGGCGAAGGAGACGAGCGTTGCTGGAAAACCTGATCGGATTCCGCCAGAGCGGCAGAAGCAGAGCGGAGGCCGGAGCAGCAGTCACCCGGCGGCCGACCCTCGGGCTCGCGCTCGGCGGCGGCGCGGCGCGCGGCTTCGCCCATATCGGCATCCTGCGCACACTGGTCGCCAACGGCATCGTGCCCGACATCGTGGTGGGAACGTCGATCGGCGCCGTGGTCGGAGCCTCCTACGCGGCCGGCCATCTCGACACCCTCGAACAATGGGCGCGCGGCCTCCAGCCGCGCAACATTTTCGGCTACCTCGACATCCGCCTCAACGGCTCCGGCCTGATCGGCGGCAGCAAGCTCGCCACCCAGCTCGAAGCGTCGTTCGGCTCGACCCTGGTGGACGACCTGCCGCTGAAATTCGCCTCGGTCGCTACCGAGATCAACACCGGCCACGAGATCTGGATCACCAGCGGGCGGCTCGTCGATGCAGTGCGCGCCTCCTACGCCCTGCCCGGCATCTTCGAGCCGGTGCTGGTCGGCGAACGCTGGCTGGTGGACGGCGCGCTGGTCAATCCCGTGCCGGTGTCGGTGGCGCGCGCGCTCGGCGCGGAGATCGTGATCGCCTGCAACGTCTCCACCGACGTATTCGGTCACGGCACCATCATCTCGGCGCACGGCACGCCGCCCGAGGCAGGCGCGACCGAACCCGAGCCCGTTCCGGAAAAGCGCGGCTTCGGCAAGCTGTTCTCGGCGGAAAAAGCCGTGAAGCGCGAATTCTTCGGCAGCGGCGGACGGCCGGGCATCTCGACGGTGATGGTCGAAGCCTTCAACATCATGCAGGACCGCATCACCCGCGCCCGGCTCGCGGGCGATCCGCCGGACGTGCTGATCTCGCCGCGCGTCGGCAAGGTCGGCTGGTTCGACTTCCACCATGCCGACGCCATCATCGCCCATGGCACCCGCGCCGCCGAGCGCAGCATCGAGTCCATCCAGGAGGCGATCAGCCTGCTGAGCCCGACCGACAATCAGGTGCCGGGCACCGCACAGGAAACGCCGCCTTAGGCCTGCGCGCCCGCCCTCCGTTCATCCGCGAAGACCCGCAGATTTTGGTCGTCCCGGCCACCGGATCGGCGCAAAGCGCCGTCCTAGGACAGGCTCCTGCCGGAACCCACCAACCCTGTCGGAGCAACGGATGCAGGGTGACGCCGCGCCGATGATCCGTCGACGGTTCGGGGATTATGGGTCCCGGCCTGCGCGGCGCTTGCCGGGACGACTCGTCAGTGGCAGCAAGGAATGGGCTGCGACATCTTGAAGCAGCTACGCTGTCTTGATGTAATCGTGCAGGGCTTCCTGCTCGCGCTCGTATTCGGCGACCCGCCACTTCACCACGTCGCCGATGGAGATCAGGCCCACCAGCCTGTCATTCTCCACAACCGGCAGATGCCGGAATTTTCCCGTGGTCATGACTTCCATGATCGCGCCGACCGTATCGGCCTGGCGGCAGGTAATGACCTTCGCCGTCATCACCGCGCGCACCGGCTCGTCGAGCACGCCCGCGCCCCGTTCGCCCAGCACACGCACCACGTCGCGTTCCGACAGAATGCCTTCAACGCGCTGGCCGCTCATCACCAGAACCGCGCCGATACGGCGCTCCGACAGGATTTTCACCACGGCGCTCAGCTTCGAGTCGGGTGAAACGGTGATGACCTGATGGCCCTTGGTGTCCAGAATTGCCCGAACCGTCATTGCTGCCTCCCGGAAAGTCGAGCCGGCGGCGGTGCCGCGCGGCTTCACATCGTCTTGAGTCAAAGCATGCGAGTCCAACAACGCATCGATGGATTGGTTTCGCGCAGTCCTCCGCCGATCTTTCGTTCGAATGATGGAGCAAATGCACGACGCTCGCAAGCGGCCGACCGCCGCAGACCACGCCTGCAAAGGAGTGACGCCGCCGCTCAGTCGGCGGGCGGCAGGATGCCGGGACGATTGTCCTGCACGACCGCGCGCGGCACCGGATCGAACAGCGAGAACAGCAGCAGCCCGGCGAGGAAGCCGCCGATATGCGCCTGCCAGGCGATGCTCTGCGCCGTCGCACCGATGGCGATGGCGCCGAGGCCGGTGATGATGTTGAGGCCGAACCACACCGCGAGGAAACCGAGCACGCGGGGGCTTTGCAGCGACGTCACCAGCGGCAACGCCGGCACCCGGGCGGCAGTCGCGGCGTCAGCGCGGGCGAACGACAGGAAGCTGCCGTGCTGGAAGGCGAAGCGGATCGCCGCCGCCATCGCCCCCGACACCGCCGCCGACGCCCCGATCATCGGCGCGATCTCGTGCTGGTGGGTCACCAGATGGGCGACCGCGCCGGCAACGGCCGTCACCGCCAGAAAGGCGAAAAACCGCAACGCGCCGAAACGCCACGCCACGGCGCTGCCGAACGGCAACATCCACAGCATGTTGAAGCCGATATGGGCGAGATCGGCATGGAGAAAGGCATAGGTCAGGAAGGTCCAGACCTCCGCGCCGGCGCCGCCGGGGAACTGGACCCCGAGCAGCGACGGGTCGTAGCGCGCCGGCACGAAGCCGAAGGTCCAGATCACCGCCTGATCGGTATCCGGCGGCAGCAGCGCGCGAACGATATGAATCCCGAACATGACGGCGAGCAGGATCGTCATGCCAACGGGAATGTTCAGGACCGGCTCGCGCGGCGGCTCGTAGAGGTCGCGGGGGGCGTCAGGGGCTTCCAAGGGCGCAAAATCCGGGGCGGCGAAACGATGTCCCTGAGATAGGCGGCTTTACCGGGGTGGCGCAAGCGGCACGCTGGCACCGCACAAAAGAAAAGGGAGGGCCGAAAGGCCCTCCCGTGGTCGCGCCGGTCTTTGTCGCGGGCTATCGGGCTGCGGGCGCTGCTTCATGCGCCCGGGGGCATCCCCACCCCTCCCCACGCTGACCTGATCGTTTTCCGCCGCCTGTTATGCAACCTTGAGTTCGTCGTGCCCCGCCGATCCCTGGAGAAGACCGGCGGACTGGAGTGACGTGACACTACCCGGACGACGTATGATCGCGAAGCCCATAGTTAATTTAACGTTAACGCCGCAAACCCGCCCCGCCGGCCGCCGGAACAGCGCTTCGGCATGGACGCTGCACGCCAACTCCCTCACAACATGCAGGGGGCCTCGCGCGGGCCGTAACGGGACACACCTGTCCCGCGACAACCAGGCGCCGGGGCAGGCAGGAACCAAGCGATGAAGCATCCGGGGAACCGCGAATTCTACGCTTACTGGGAGGAGAAGCGCGCCGGCGCCGCCGCTCCCGAGCGCAGCGATCTCGACCCCGAGCGGGTGCGGCACCTCCTCGGCGACATTTTCGTGCTGGCGTATGACACGGCCGCGGGCTTTCCGATCCGCGTCGCCGGAACGCGGATGTGCGCCCTGCTGGGCCGCGACGTCAAAGGACAGGGCTTCGCCGATCTGTTCAGCGGCGGCAGCCGGCGCGAGATCGCGGACATCATCGGCATCGTGGTCGACGAGACACTGCCCACGGTCGCCGGCGTCACCGCGCGGACGGCGGACGGCGCGACGATCCCGCTCGAACTGCTGCTGCTGCCGTTCAGCGCGCGCTCGCATACACCGCTCAGCCTCACCGGCCTGCTCGCGCCGATGGCGACCGTCCCCGCGTATGACGGCGTGGCGGATTTCGTCCTGACCTCATGGCGACATATCGAACAGCCGCGCGTGGTGCGCAAATGGCCGGTGATCCGCGGCCTCATGGTCTATGAGGGCCTGCGCTGACGCCGCCGCTCGCACGCGACGGATAACCCCTCGTTAACCCTGGCTGACGTAAGGTTAATCCTTACCGAAGATCGGGCCGGCCGAAGTAACGATGGCGTTGGTGCAGCGACAACAGATCCGACCGTCCGCGCGGGAACGCAGGCGTTTCCAGCGGGTGAAAGTCCACCTGCTCGGCCGCTATATGCTGGCGGACCGGCGCGAGTTTCCGTGCCAGGTCGTCGACATGTCCCCCGGCGGGCTCGCCATGCTGGCGCCCGGGCTCGGCCATGTCGGCGAACGCGTGGTCGCCTATCTCGACCATATCGGCCGCGTCGAAGGCAAGATCACCCGCCTGATCGACAACGGTTTCGCCATGACCGTGGGCGCGACGCCGCGCAAGCGCGACAAGCTCGCCGCCCAGCTCACCTGGCTCGCCAACCGCCAGATCCTCAACCTGCCGGAAGACCGCCGCCACGAGCGCATCGTGCCGCGCAATCCAATGGCGGTGCTCAAGCTCGACAGCGGCCGCCAGATCGCCTGCCGCATCATCGACCTGTCGCTGTCCGGCGCGGCGCTGGCGGCGGAAACGAGGCCCCGCGTCGGCGAGGCCGTCACCCTCGGCCGCGTGCAGGCCCGCGTGGTGCGCCACCTCGAAGACGGCTTCGCCATCGAGTTCGTCCACCCGCAATTGCCCGACACAGTCGAAGACAGCGTAACCGCGCCGTAAAGCGCCGCGGTTACCGGTTTCTGATTTTTCCGCCCGATCAAGGCGATGTCCGCTCTCGGACATCGCCTTGAGGCGTTTTGCGGCCGGCTTTCGTTAGCCATTCCGCCGGCCCGAATCCGCGATCCGCGCGCAGCGTCAACGGCTTGCGCCGCGATCGCTCAAATTGAATCGAAACGGGTTGTCTCAAATTTTATTCAAATTCGATTCAAGTATAAATCGATTTAGCGCCAGCTTTTACTAGCCTTTGCTTCAATTGTACTTCGGCGACTTAGCCGCGGCGCAAATCCTTCGTGTGAAAAGTGGTCCCAACAAGAAAAACGGGGGGCCACAATGTTTTCAGTTCGCACGCGGAGGATTGGCCTGGCGGTGATCGCCAGCCTGATGATGGGGATGACGGCGGCGCAGGCCGCGGGCGAGCGCGTGCTGTATGCGAGCCTCGGCGACGCCACCCGCGCGCCGATCGGCTGGGTCGAATTCTGCGCCGACCATCCGCGCGATTGCCGCAGCGGCGCGACGCAGGCCCGCGACATCGTCATGACCCAGACCGCCTGGAAAGACCTGCAGCGCGTCAACCGCTGGGTCAACGACACCGTGAAGCCGCTGACCGACATGGATCATTGGGGTGTCATCGAGAAGTGGTCCTATCCCACCGACGGCTACGGCGACTGCGAGGACTACGTGCTCCTGAAGCGCAAGATGCTGATCGACGCCGGCTGGCCGCGCGAGGCGCTGCTCATCACCGTGGTGCGCGACCGCAAGGGCGAAGGCCACGCCGTGCTGACGGTCAAGAGCGACAAGGGCGAGTTCGTGCTCGACAACCAGAACGAGGACATCGTGGCGTGGACCGAGACCGGCTACCGCTTCGTCAAGCGCCAGTCGCAGACCGATCCGAACGTGTGGGTTTCGCTCGGCGACGGCCGCCCGGCGGTCGCCACCGCCACCGCGCGCTGAGTTCAACGAGACAACGGAGACACACGACCCGGTCGCATCCCCACCCCTCCCCGTCCCAGACCGGATCGTGCGCGGCCAGCCCTCCCCCAAGGGCTGGCCGCACCCCTTTTGGGAGACGAAAGCTGCGTGCCGCCATCCCGGCAACATCCGCTTGCATCATCTGATGATACATTGTCATGCACGGCGATCAGGGTGAATGACCAGTTCCGCATCTGCTTTGTCTGGACCGCGGAAGGACCAATGGACGTCGAGTTCGTCGACTATCACTAGCCGAAACCAAGGAGGTTCACATGGCCAGGAAGCTGCCGCCGCTTCATCCCGGCGAAATCCTGCGAGAGGAGTTTCTCATCCCGCTCAAGATGTCCCCCGGCAAGTTCGCGGCGATTTGCCATGTTCCCCGAACCCGTATCGAGCGCCTTGTGAATGGGGAAACCGGCGTGACCGCCGATACCGCCTTGCGGCTGGGCCGGGCCCTTAAAACCTCTGCTCAACTCTGGATGAATTTGCAGAACGCGTATGATGTGAAAACCGCAGAACTTGCCATCGGCAAGGACCTTGCTGCCATCGAGCCGATCGCAAACATCGGAAACGCGGCCTGATCATCAGAAAGGCCGCCGCCCGCCAGCGTCAGCGGTCCGCGTTCAGCCGATCTTCTTCAGCCCGGCGCGGAAGCGCTTGCCGTTGTGGACGTAATGCGCCGCGCCGCCGGTCAACGCCGTCACCTGTTCGGGCGTGAGCGTGCGAACCACCCGCGCCGGCGCGCCGATCACCAGCGAGCGGTCCTCGTACTGCTTGCCCTCGGGCACCACCGCGCCCGCGCCGACGACGCAGCCCTTGCCGATCCGCGCTCCGTTCATGACGATCGCACCCATGCCGATCAGCGCGCCATCCTCGATGGTGCAGCCGTGCAGGACGACGTTGTGGCCGATAGTGCAGTTCCGACCGATGGTCAGCGGAAAGCCGGGATCGGTGTGAAAGGTGCAGTTCTCCTGCACGTTCGAGCCTTCGCCGATCTCGATCAGTTCGGTGTCGCCGCGCAGTACCGAGCCGAACCACACGCTGGCATCGTTGTGGAGGCGGACCCTGCCGATCACGGCGGCCGTCTCGGCAATGAAATAGCGGTCGGACGCGGGAAGTTCGGGGGCAACGCCGTCGAGTTCGTAGATCGCCATGCAGTCTCTCCTTTTGGCGGACCATGCCACGGATGAGCGGGCTCTGGCGAGAGCGGGCGGCGGCCGACAGGCACCTGGCGGCGGCGTTCAGGCGATCAGGCCGGCGGTTTCCAGCATCATGAGGACGAAGGTGCCGGACATCAGGCTCCAGAACCCGGCGATGATGGTGGCCATCATCACGAATTCGAACCGCCGGCCCTCGATCTGGCGGCCGAGCAGGGTGTTGCGCATGATGATGAAAGGCGCGGCGAACACCAGAAAGGGCACCGCCGCGAACGCCTTCGGCCCGGTCTCCTGGGCCAGCAGGCCGAAGCCCGGCTGCTTCTGCACGAACGCCTGATAGCCGTTCACCAGGGCCCCCGCCACGGCGAATCCGAGCAGCAGGGCGAACAGCGAATTCAACGCTTCGGGCGACATCACGCGGCACTTTCCACACAGGGACCAAGCGGACCCATGCTTGGCAAAATGCCGGCGCGCCCGCCACCTTATCCTTAAGAAAGGGTTAATTGCCGGACAGCGCCCTGCCGCCCGGGTATGGCTCGCGCCACGCGCAACCGCATGGAACCGGAGGCGAATCAGGCGGGCATGGCATAATTGGTGACGATTCGATCCGGCCGCCCGGCCCTCCCGCTCTGCAACACCCGGCACCTTGCGATGGCTCTGCATTCACCGACAACGCAACGTGGCGCGACCCGAGATGGCGCGGGCCGGCGCGCGGCGCGGCGCGGCGGCACCCACCACGTGCCATTGATGGTGATGGGCGCGATCGGCGCCTGCGCCGTGGCCGTCGTCACCTATCTGCTGTGGCCGACATGGCAGGCCGGACCGGCCGGCGATCCCACGCGGCTGCCGGTCAGCATCGGCAATACGCTGTTCAACGTTCCGACCAAGGCGATCCGGATCAAGGTCCAGAAGCGGACCGGTCCGCAGGAGCGCGTCGATCTCGGCTTCGTGTTCCCGTCGCTGGAGCCGCCGGAGGCACCGCGCCATGTCAGCGCCGACACCATCGAGGATCAGGCCACGCCCATCGACCGCATCTTCCTGTCGATCGCCGCGCATCATGACGCGCTGGCGCCCGAGGAGCGGCTGCGCACGATCTATCCGCGCTATCTCGATGCGGACGGCGGGCAGAGCACGGACGGGCTGAGCACGCGGCCGTTCCGCGACGATACGCCCTATGCCGGCGAGGATCTGGTCTATGCCGACGCGCCGCGTCTGGTCGCGCGCTGCACCCGCGACGGCAAGACGCCGGGCATGTGCCTCAGCGAGCGCCGCATCGAGGGCGCCGACCTCACCTTCCGCTTTCCGCGCGCATGGCTGGCGCAGTGGCGCGACGTCGCGAACGCCGTGGATCAGTTGATCACCCGCGTGCGTTCGACGCGCGGGTGACGATGTTGCGAAAGACGACGCGCGGCTTCAGTCGTCTTCCTCGATATCGGTTTCGAGAATCGCCATCTGGAACTGATAGGAACGGTCGTCGTCCTCGTCGTCGACGAACAGCACGCCGATGAACTCCTCGCCGATATAGACCTCGGCCGAATCGTCCTTCTTGGGGCGCGGCACAACGCGGATTTTCGGATTGCCGAACAGCCGCTTGAGATAGGCGTCGAGCTTCCTGACTTCCTTCACGTCCACGTCGTTTCTCCAGATGAGTGAGCTATTGCGGCGACAGCTTTAATGCCTGATCGCGCCGCGCGCCAGAGCCGGCGGCGGAATTCACCGCATCGTGCAACGCAATTTCAGCCGAGCGCGCCGAGCATCTGGTTCATGGTGCGCGACGGCTCGGCGCAGCCGGCCTCGCCGACGATCTTCGCAGGCACGCCGGCCACCGTGACGTTGTTCGGCACCGGCTTCACCACCACCGATCCGGCGGCGATGCGCGCGCAGTGGCCGATTTCGATGTTGCCGAGGATCTTCGCGCCCGCGCCGATCATCACGCCCTGACGAATCTTGGGATGGCGGTCCTCGTTCTCCTTGCCGGTGCCGCCGAGGGTGACGTCGTGCAGGATCGAGACGTTGTCCTCGATCACCGCGGTCTCGCCGACCACGAAGCCGGTGGCGTGATCGAGAAAGATGCCGCGGCCGATCTTTGCCGCGGGATTGATGTCGGTCTGGAATTCCGCCGAAGCGCGGCTCTGGATGTAGAAAGCAAAATCCTTGCGGCCCCGGCCGTAGAGCCAGTGCGCCAGCCGGTGCGCCTGAATGGCGTGGAAGCCCTTGAAGTACAGCAGCGGATCGATGAAGCGCGAGGTCGCGGGATCGCGGTCGAACACCGCCACCAGATCGGCGCGGAAGGCATTGCCGAAATCGGGCTCGTCGCGCACCGCTTCGAGATAGACCTGACGGATCAGTTCGCCGGACAGCGCCGCGTGATCGAGCCGCTCGGCGACGCGATGCACCACCGCGTCCTCCAGCCGGTCGTGATGCAGCACCGAGGCATAGATGAAGGTCGCCAGTTCCGGCTCCCGGCGCACGATCTCCTCGGCCTCATCGCGGATCCGGCTCCACACCGGATCGACGGTGGCAAGAGCGGCTTTGGAATCGAGATGAGGCTTGACCATGATTGCCATCCGGCTGACGTGACTGGAAAGATGTTAGCACATAATGGCGGAAAGAAAGGTCGCAACGCCCCTCAGAGTGACGTTGGCATATTCTTCTCCGCCTTCCGGAGAATAATTTTCTCTACCGCCGCTTACGGACGGTGCGCGAGGAACGCCAGCGCGCCGTCCTTGTAGACGCGGTCGCCGACCGCGCGCATGTGGTCGCGGTTCGGAATATCAAGCACTTGCGAACCGGGAATGACCGCGCCGAGGCGGTGCGCGGAGCCCGCGACGTCGTCGGTGGTGCCGACCGCGATCAGCACCGGAACCGGAATCGACGCCGCCTCCTCGCGCGTCATCAGCCGGCGCGAGCCGCGCAGGCAGGCCGCCAGCGCCCTGCGATCGGAGCGGGTCTGGTCTGCGAAAGCACGAAACGTGCGTCCCATCGGATCGGTCACGTCGTCGAGCGAGTGCGCTTCCAGCGCGGCGGCGACGTTTTCGTTGGGGCCGCCGCCCTCGATCAGTCCCATGCCGATGCCGCCGAGGATCGCCGAGCGCAGGCGCTGCGGGTCGTGGGCCGCGAGATAGGCGGTGATGCGCCCGCCCATGGAATAACCCATCATGTCGGCGCGCGCGATGCCGAGGTGATCCATCAGCGCGCGCACGTCACCCGCCATGGTGCCGATATGATACAGTTCCGGATCGTACAGCTTGGCGGACTCGCCATGGCCACGATTGTCGAGCGCGATGACGCGCCGCCCCGCCCGCGTCAGCGCTGATGTCCACGCCGGGTAAACCCAGTTCACGTTCTTGGTCGAAGCGAAACCGTGCACCAGCACGATCGGCTCGCCCTCGCCTTCATCAAGATAAGCGATTTCAACGGAGCCGTTGTGGAAACTCGGCATCGGACAGTCCATCGTTGCTGGGATTTGAAACGGGATGGGGATCGGGGACACACGTTTACCCGGGCGCCGCGCGCCGAGCCAGCGCCCTCATGCAGCCCGCGCCTGCGCCAGCGCCAGATCGCGGCGCGCGCGTTTCAGTTTGGCGCGCCCGATCCAGGCCAGCGTCAGCCGCTCGGTGGTGGCCTTGATCGACGACAGCAGGCCGAACAGGGCCATGAGCGCGGCGAACACCCACCACGCCAGATTGAACGCGCCGGTGGCAAGCAGCAGCGCGCCGCGCCCGAACATCTTGACGATGGCGCGGGTCTGGCCGCCCTTGGATTCCGCAAGCCGCGCCGCCCGCGCCACGTCCGCCGGCCCATCGGCGATGCGCAGCACGTCGAGCGCGCCCCTGGTGCCGGCCTTCTCGCCGAGGCGGCCGGCATCCTTGGCGAGCCGCACCAGCCCGCCGGCCTTCTCGGTCTTGAACGCCGCCTTCACCGCGTCGAGGGTGCGGCCGGGATGCGCGAACGAGGCGGTGGCCACCGCCTGCTGCAACGTCGGGGCATCGACGACGCCACGCGCCGAGCGACCGGCCCATTCGGTGAGGCCCGCGCCGAGCCGCCCGACCTTGCGGGCGTCCTTGACCATGGAAAGCCCCGCCCGCACCGGCGCGGCGCCACCCACCGAGACATAGGTCGCCGCCGTCACCGCAAGGCCGGCGCCGGCGAGGCCGAGCACCAGGTGATCGACATCCTCGCCCATCGCCAGCCGCTTGCCCTCGCGCACCACGTCGCGAATGTCGCCGAACACGAACAGATCGCCCGCTACCGTCCCCGACAGGCCGGCCACATCGTCAGCCTCGCCGGTGACGAGACCGGTGGCAAAACGCCGCGCGACACTTGTCGCGGAATTCTCGTCGGCGACCGCCGCCGCCACCTTGTCCGCCAGCTCCGGCGCCACCGGGCGGCCCTGGCTGGCGGCAAGCTCCACGAAACTGCGCGCCAGATCGGCGTCCCCTGCCGCCAGCGCCGCCGCCGCGCCTTCATTCAGGGCTGCGTCGTTTGTTCGCAACACCGCGCCGAGCCGGACGTCCGACAATCGCGCGGGGTCGTCCTGCGCCAGCAGAAGGGCTCCGGCCTGGCGCGCGGACGGCACGAGCCACGCCAGCGCGGCCGCGGATACCGCGGTCGCCGCCAGCGCCAGTCCGATGCGTCGGGACAATGTCATCGTCATCGCGAAATCACATTCCGTTCAGCGGTCCGCCAGGCGGATATCGGGGGACATGGTGCGGCGTTCTTCCGACACAACCTCCCCAACCAAAGAAGGGCTTTCCCAAGACGGCAAGATTGTGTCGAATTGCAAACAAGCCCTCCGTCGCGGATTGGACGAAAGCAGCCCCGCGATGTAGGAAACTGCTATGATTGTGTGTATGCAGGCAAGGCTGCGGCAAACGTCGCTCGGCTTTGGCCGTGTGCATGGGGCACACGACACGCAGGACTTGAATTCGAGGTAGAATTATCATGGCGGATCACGTCGTCCCCCACTTCCAGAACGATGCGGGCGTGGCCATCATCGAAATCGGCTCGCGCGAATTCATGTGCATCGGCGCCAACCCGCCGTTCGACCATCCGCATGTGTTCCTCGATCTCGGCGGCGACACCGAGATCATCTGCCCCTACTGCTCGACGCTGTACCGCTACGCCGCCGACCTGCGCCCGGGCGAGGCCCGCCCGCCGGAATGCGTGGTGAAGGACAAGGCGGCTTAAGAAATTCGGTGGCCGCCACGCGCACCATCGCCATCGCCGGATCCGGTATCGGAGGATTGACCGCTGCGCTCGCGCTCGCCGCCCGCGGCTTCCGTGTCGTCATTCTGGAACGCACCGAGCGGCTGGAGGAAGCGGGCGCCGGGCTGCAACTGTCGCCCAACGCCAGTCGCATCCTGATCGGTCTCGGCCTCGAACCCCGTCTCGCTCCGCGCGTGCTCGCGCCCGATTCGATCAGCATCCGGACCGCGCGCACCGGCGACGAGACCGGCCGCATTCCACTCGGTGCCGCCGCGGCCGCCCGCTATGGCGCGCCGTACTGGATCGTCCACCGCGCCGACCTGCAGGGTGCGCTGGCCGCCCGCGTCACCGATCATCCCGACATCGCACTGCGCCTCGGCGCGCAGGTGGAAGACGTCGGCGTCGATGCCGACGGCGTCACTGTGGTCCACCGTATCGGCCGGACTCGGCACGAGGTCCGGGCACGGGCGCTGATCGGCGCGGACGGCGTGTGGTCCACCGTACGGCGGCATGTGGCGCCCGATGTGGCGCCGTCTTTCACCGGCCGCATCGCCTGGCGCGGCACGGTGGACGTGAAGCGCCTGCCGGGCGACGCCGGCGCGGCGCGGGTCCAGCTCTGGATGGGGCCGAACGCCCATCTGGTCGCCTATCCCGTGTCGGGCGGGGCGCGGATCAACCTCGTCGCCGTCGTCACGGGGACCTGGAACAAACCGGGCTGGAGCGAGCCCGGCGACGCCACCGAGGTCGCCGCCCATTTCGACGCCGCGCGATGGCCGGCGGCGGCGCGCGCGATGATCGGCGCGGTGGATAGCTGGCGCAAATGGGCGCTGTTCGCGATGCCCGACGGCGGCGTATGGCACAACGGCCGCATCGCCCTCGTCGGCGACGCCGCCCATGCCATGCTGCCGTTCGTGGCGCAGGGCGCGGGCATGGCGATCGAGGACGCGGCCGTGATCGCGGCGTGCCTCGCCGACACTCCCGACGATCCGGCAGCCGCCTTCGCCGCCTATGTCCGCGAGCGCGCGCCACGCGTGCGACGGGTGCAGCGCGCCGCGCGCGACAGCGGGCGGATTTATCACCTGACGGGACCGTTCGGCCTCGCCCGCGATCGGGTGATCGGGATGCTGGGCGGAGCACGGCTGCTGGCGCGACACAACTGGATCTACGAGTGGCGGCAGCCGTAAGCGGGGCGAGCGCGTCGCGTCAGCGGCGCGCCTTTCGTCCGGCCACGGGCGGCGCGGGCGGCTCCGGCGGCGGTGCAGCGAGGTCGGCGGCGGTGCAATGGTTGCTGGCGATCCGCTCGTCGATGAGATCGCGCTGGGCGCGCGCGGTGAGATATTCGGTCTGATAGGCGAGGCCCGACACCAGCACCCCGCCCGCACCGGTTTCCGCCTTCGCCATCAGACCTTCGAGTTCCACAACCCGGCTGTCGGCGGTTCTGCGCGCCGCGCCCAGTTGCTTGCAATTGTACAGATCGTATTTCGCAGGATCGACGAAAGCGCTCGATGTTGCGCCGCCGGCGCAGCCCGCCAGCACGGCCATCAGGCCGCCCAGCAGAACCCCGCGCCCGATTGCGGATGATGTAAACTCCACCGAAGCTCCCGTTCGATCATGATGCGGACACACGGACGTGGATGCTGATCCGCGATCTTTGTGATGAATCTGTGATACCGGAATTCCGTCGACGGTGCGAGAACTCCGGCCAGCCCTCGTCCACGTCACGACGCCGGGCCGATGCGACCCCGTCACGCCGTACGTGGAGGATCTGCCGTGTTTGCCTGCACCACACTGAGCGATAACGCCGATCACGTCGGTTGCCTCTGTCACAAACCCGCCTTTCATGCCGTCACAAGGAAGGTCAGCTCCGAGCTGTCGCGGCGCGGCTTCGTCGCCGGCGCGGGCGGCTCGCTGGCGGCGCTCACGGCGCTCGGCCTGCCGGCACGCGCGCAGACGGCGACGCCTGCGGCGCCCTCCGTCACCGTTCTCACCAATCTGCGGCTGTTCGACGGCGTCTCGTCGAGCCTGCGCAACGGCGTGAGCATGATGATCGAAGGCAACCGCATCAGCTCGATCGCGGACGGCGCCCTGCCGCCGCCGGCCGGAGCGCAAGTGATCGATTGCGGCGGACGCACCGCGATCCCCGGCCTCATCGACGCGCATTGGCACACGATGTTCGTGGCCCTGCCCGTGCAGGTGCTGCTGGCGGGCGATACCGGCTACATCCATCTCGCCGCCGCAGCCGAGGCCGAACGCACGCTGATGCGCGGCTTCACCACCGTCAGGGATCTCGGCGGCCCGGTATTCGCCATCAAGCAGGCGGTGGACGAGGGGTTGGTTCCCGGCCCGCGCATCTATCCGTCCGGCGCCATGATCACGGCCACCGGCGGCCATGGCGACCTGCGCCCGCTGAGCGACATTCCCCGCCAGCCGGGCGGCAAGCTCAGCTACGCCGAGTCCTCGGGGAGCGCGGCCATCGTCGACAGTCCCGACGAGGTGCGGCTGCGGGTGCGCGAACAACTGATGCAGGGCGCATCGCAGATCAAGATCGTGGGCGGCGGCGGCGTGTCCTCGCCGCGCAGCCCGCTCGATCTGCTGACGCTGGGCGAGGCCGAAGTGCGCGCGGCGGTGGAGGTCGCGACCGACTGGAACACCTTCGTCACCGTTCATGCCTACACGCCGCCGACGATCCGCCGCGCCATCGCCGCCGGCGCGCGCTGCATCGAGCACGCCCACATGATGGACGACGCCACCGCCGAACTGATCGCCGGCAAGGACGTCTGGCTCAGCATCCAGCCGTTCCTCAGCGACGCGGATACCGTCCCTCTCACCGGGCCGAGCCGCGTCGCGCAGGTGCAGGTGTTCGCCGGCACCGACAGCGCCTACAAGCTCGCGATCAAGCACGGCCTCAAGACCGCATTCGGCTCGGACATGCTGTTCTCCAGAGAGCTGGCGGCGCGGCAGAGCATCATGCTCACGCATCTGAAGCGGTGGTATTCGAACGCCCAGATCCTCACCATGGCCACCGCGACCAATGCCGAGCTGCTGGCGCTGTGCGGCCCGCGCAATCCCTATCCGGGCAAGCTCGGCGTGCTGGCGACGGGCGCGCTGGCCGACCTGCTGGTGGTAGATGGCAATCCGCTCGATGATATCGACCTGCTCAGCCGCCCCGCGACCAGCCTCGCGCTGATCATGAAGGACGGCCGCATCCACAAGAACATCCTTCCGCGAGGATAGATGGAGGCCCAAGGGCCGCGTCCGTGCCGTACCCTCTGGCGGCACCCGGGCTGATTCCGGCCGCCTTGACCACATTCAGTTCGCGCGGTTCAGACCGGTGTGGTGCGGACGGCGGGAATCGAACCCGCACGACGTTGCCATCGAGGGATTTTAAGGAGCGGAAGTTGGGCTAGGCTCAACCCCGCCGATGTGTAGCCAAAAGCACGAAACACTACTACGATCAATGATTTAGCTTGATCTTGGTGGCTGTCGATCTGCTCCATGCTCTCCGGCATTAACCGGGAGCCGTCCCCCTGAATACCCCTATTCGGCTCCTGCATTTTTGGGTGTTGGAGACGATAGATGGCCAAAATCAAACTGACCAAAACTGCGGTGGACGCCGCAACCGCGAAAGACCGCGACTATGAACTCCGGGATACGATCGTACCCGGCTTCATGCTGAAAGTCACGCCGGCCGGCGGCAAGATCTTCATGCTGCAATACGTGACCAACGCCGGTGTTCGCCGCAAACCCGCCCTGGGCCGATTTGGCGAGCTGACCGTCGACCAGGCTCGCAATCTCGCGCAGGACTGGATGGCCGAGGTGCGGCAGGGTCGAGACCCGTGCGCCGCGAAGACGGCAGCGCGCGCCGCACCGACCATGAAGGAGATGTGCACCAAGTTCATCGAGGACTACTCGAAGCTGCATAACAAGCCGAGCACCGTTGAAGGCAACGAGCGGACCATCAAGAACAACGTCATCCCGCGCTTCGGCAAGATGAAGGTCCAAGAGATCACCCGCGCTCATATCTCGGAAGCGATGACCGCGATGGCTGATCGCCCGACCGCCGCCAATCGCACGCTCTCCCTCTTGCGCAAGATGTTCAACCTCGCCGAACTCTGGGGCTATCGGCCCGATGGGTCCAATCCTTGCCGGCACGTCAAGAAATATCCCGAGACCGGCACCACGCGCTTCATCACTGATGACGAGATGCGCAAAATCTTCGCCTATCTCGACGAAGCCGAACGCGACGGCCTGGAGCATCCCTTCATCCTCCTTGCGATCCGGCTCCAGTTCGAGTTCGCCGCGCGCATGTCGGAGGTGCTTTCCCTCGAATGGGATTGGGTCGATCTTGAGCAGCGGAAGGTGACTTGGCCCGATAGCAAGACCGGCGGTATGACGAAGCCGCTCGGCGACGAGGCGCATCGGCTGCTGAGCGCAGCTCCCCGTTTCGAGGATTCGCCGTTCGTCTGCCCGTCGATCTTCACGCCCTCGGTCTGCATGACCGAAAACACCTACTCCCAGGGCTGGAAGCGCATCCTGAAGCGGGCCGGCGTTCCCCATGTCGGCACGCATGGCATTCGCCATCGCGCCGCCACGGACATCGCCAATTCCGGTGTGCCGGTGAAGGTCGGCATGGCGTTGACCGCACACAAGACGGTCGCGATGTTCATGCGCTACGTCCATACGGAGGACGATCCTGTCCGCATGGCGGCTGATGCCGTCGCCGCGAACCGGCGCAGCGTCGTCGGTGGAATCATCCCCGTCGCGCCGGCACCGATCGAGCTTGTCGTCGACAACGATGTTGTCGCCGAGAACGAGGAAGAGATCGCCAGCCTCGGCGCGGTCGCCTCGCAGGCCGGTCAGCCCGCTTCTCCGCCTCCGGGGTTCGAGGATGGCAACTACACCTCCAGAACGAAGCTCGGAAACTATCGTCCCTTCCGGCATCGGGCCGGCGACAACCGTGCGGTCCCGCCCGGCACGCAACGGTCCGAGGCGAAGGAGGCCGCACGATGAGCGATGCGCCAAAGCGGAAACCCTGGTTCGAGGCGACGACGGCGAAAGCCGCCGCGCCCGGCTTGAAATGGCTGCGGACAAGGCAGGCCGCCGCCTATCTCAACATCGGCTACCGGACGCTCGAAAAGCTGCGCTCGACGGACGGCGGCCCTCCATGCCGGAAGATCGCCGGCGCCGTTCTCTACCGCATGGACGAACTCGATCGGTGGGCGGATACCAGAACCTACCTCTCGACCTCCGACACGGTAAGCAAGGAGGTGCCCCATGGCGCCTCCAGATAACCGGGCGAAATGGCCCTCGGCGCAGTTCCTGGCGCGGGCGACCTATGTGGACGACGCCGGTCCCGTCCGCTTCGTGGATACGGCGGCGGCCGCGCGATACCTCGCCCTCGATGCCCATTCGCTCGAATGCTATCGGTCTCTCAACACGGGACCGGCCTTCTACAAGTTCGGCCGCTATGTCCGCTATGCGGTGGCCGACCTCGACGCCTGGGCTGAAAGCTGCCGGCGAACGCCCGGAGCCGCTCCAAAGACGCCACCCCTCCGATCCATTGACCCGCATAGCCCGGAGGCTATATAATGTGGGAGGTTCAATTCCACGCTGCCTTCGAGGCGGAGGTTTCGGCCTTTGAGAGCGATGTCCGCGTCGCCCTGATCGCAGCCGCGAGGCTGCTTCAAGACTACGGACCCCAGCTTGGTCGGCCTCACGCCGACACTCTCAAAGGCTCGAAACACGCCAATATGAAGGAGCTGCGGTTTGAAGCGGCCGATGGCGAATGGCGCGCAGCCTTCGCCTTCGACCCGGAACGGCGGGCGATCATGCTCGTGGCGGGCGATAAGTCCGGTGGGAGCCAGAAGCGGTTCTACCGGCAGCTCATCGCAAAAGCGGATTTCAGGTTTTCCGAGCATGTGGAAAGCCTGAAACCCGCAAAGAAGGGACGTTGAGATGGCACGGAGCCTGAACGAAATCATTGCCGGGCTTCCTGCTGACGAACAGGCAGCTATCGAAGCGCGCTATCAGGAACTGCGGCAGGAGGTCGAGGGTCTGCGCGAGCTGCGCCAGATCGCCGGCAAAGCGCAGGAGGACATCGCGTCGGCCCTCAACATCAAGCAGCCGTCAGTGTCCAAGATCGAGAAGCAGGCGGATATGTATCTCTCGACGCTGCGCAGCTATGTCGAAGCCGTCGGCGGCAAGCTCGAACTCACGGTGACGCTGCCATCGCATCCGGCGTTTCACCTCCGCAGCCTCGGTGACGTGGCCATGGACGCCGGCACAGGCGTTCGCACTGTGGCCCGTCGTCGAAAGCAGGCCGGGGAAAGGTAAGCAGCTTTGGGTGATGGGGAAAGCCTTCCCCTGCGGCCGAGCCAAGGTCTCGGCCGACCCCTTCTGCGGGGAGACCCCGCAACGCCCCCTCTATGCCGTCTTGCGCGGCGAGAAGACTTCCCGCGACGTGCGGGCCTGAGAGCCAGGGCGAAGAAGCTGTTCTGGTTCAGCGCGCGCGCCGGTAATGCATGGCGACAGCGCCGTTGCCGAGCGGCGCGGCCGAGATCAGTTCGAGCCGTCGCGTACCGGGTAATCCGCTCCGGTAGAGGGTCGGGCCATGGCCGGCGATCCTTGGGTGGACGAGGAACTGGTATTCGTCGATCAGATCCAGCCGGTCCAGTTCCGCCGCGAGCTTGCCGCTACCGAGGAGCACGCCGGCCGGGGTTGCGTCCTTGAGCCTTTGCACGCCCGTTCGCAGGTCGCCGGCAATGTGGTGGCTGTTGTTCCACGGGAAGACACTTCGCGTCGACGACGCCACGTACTTCGGCTTGGCATCCAGCTTCACCGCCCACTCACGTATCGCCGGCGGCGCCTCCTCGTCTCCGCGGGCGACTGCCGGCCAGTAGCCCTCCGTCATCTCGTAGGTGACGCGCCCCCACAGCATCGCCCCGCTCTCGTCCATAAGGCGGGTGAAGAAGGCGTGCGTCTCGTCGTCGGCAATTCCCTCCTGATGGTCGACACAGCCATCGAGGGTGACGTTGATGCTGAAGGTCAATAGTCCCATGCGGTCAGTCTAAGCCACACAAGGGACAACACCTAGAGTGAGAGTGCGGGCCGGTTTTGCCGTGACGGGTAGAGAGCTGGAGGAGAGTCTTCCGGCGCCCGTCGCGGAGAACCGCGATGTCCAGATATGATCGCCGCGCGCGCACCGGCGCCGACCGGGCGAACCTCTACGACGAAATCACCGACAAGATCATCGCAGAGCTGGAAGCCGGCCGCGTGCCGTGGGTCCAACCCTGGGGCACCTCAGTAGCCAAAGCCCCGCTCGGCCTGCCGCGCAACGCCGCGACCTCGCGCAGCTACAGCGGCATCAATGTCCTGATCCTCTGGGGCGCCGTCATCGAACACGGCTTCCCCGGCCAGGGTTGGCTCACCTTCCGCCAGGCTCTGTCGCTCGGCGGCCATGTCCGCAAAGGCGAGCGCGGCACCACCGTCGTCTATGCCGACCGCTTCACGCCGGAGGACGAGAAGCGCCGCGCCTTCGAGGCCGGCGAGGAAGCGCAGGCGATCCCGTTCCTCAAGCGCTTTACGGTGTTCAACACGGCGCAATGTGACGGCCTGCCCGACGACATCGAGGCGACCGTGCCTCCGCCGCCGCCCGGCATGATCGAGCCCCAGGTCGAGGCGCTCATCAAGGCGACCGGCATCGACTTCCGCATCGGCGGCAACAGGGCGTTCTACGTGCCGTCTCTCGACTATGTGCAGGTTCCGCCGCCGGTCGCCTATTTCGAGCCGATCAACTGGCACCGGACGGCGCTGCACGAACTCGGTCACGCCAGCGGCGCAGCACATCGGCTGAACCGGAATCTCTCCGGCTCCTTCGGCTCGAAGCTCTATTCGGTCGAGGAAATCACGGCCGAGCTGATCTCGGCCTTCTGCTGCGCTTCGCTCGGCATCGTCCCGACCGTGCGCCATGCCGACTATATCGGATCGTGGCTGGAGGTGCTGCGCGAGGACAATCGCGCCATCGTCCGCGCCGCCTCGCAGGCGAGCAAGGCGGCGGACTGGCTCCTGTCCTTCCTGTCGGATGCCGAGCGTCTTCCCGACACGGACGACATGCGGAGTGCCGCGTGATGAACGCGCTCGCCTTCCCCGGCTTCGTGCCCGATCCCAGCCTCGCAGCCGATATACAGTTGCGCGTGCTCAGTCTCGGTGCGGGCGTCCAGTCCACCACGCTCGCCCTGATGGCCGCTCATGGTGAAATCGGCCCCATGCCGGATTGCGCGATTTTCGCCGACACCGGCTGGGAGCCCAAGGCGGTCTATGAACATCTCGCCTGGCTCAGAACACCCAACGTCCTGCCGTTCCCCGTCCATATCGTGTCAGCCGGGAATTTGCGTGCAGACCTCATTGCCGCCTCGCGCGGTGAACGATGGGCTTCGATCCCGGCTTTCACCCGCACGGTCACGCCGGCCGGCTCCGAACTGCCCGTCTATGATGAGGACGAGAACGGCGACCTCGTTCCCGTCGGCTCCCGCATTCTCAGAACCGAGCGCATCGGCGTCGGCATGATCCGCCGGCAATGCACCTCTTCCTACAAGATCGTGCCGATCCGCCGGAAGGTGCGCGATCTGCTCGGCATAGCCGGACGGCGCTCGCCCGGATCGCCGGTCGCCGAGCAATGGATCGGAATTTCACTCGACGAGGCGCTTCGCATGAAGCCGTCGTTCGAGGACTGGCAGGTCAACCGCTGGCCGCTGATCGAACGGGGCATGACCCGGCACGACTGCCTGCGCTGGCTGGAGCTTCATGACTATCCCCTACCGCCCAAGAGCGCCTGCATCGGCTGTCCCTTTCATTCCGACGCGGCATGGCGGCGCCTGCGCGACGAAGATCCCGAGGCGTGGGACGACGCCGTGTCTCTCGACGCCACGATCCGCACTGGCCTGCGCGGCATTCGTGGCGAAGTCTATCTTCACCGCTCCGCCGTGCCGCTGGAGGAAGCAGACTTGACGACGGCGGCCGACCACGGCCAGCTCGATCTCTGGCAGAACGAATGTGAGGGGATGTGCGGAATCTGATCGGCTGAAAGCCGGAAATACGGAAAGCCGGATGCGTGCGTCTGCGACAATCCCGCGAGCATGGTGCGTGGCGCTGCCCTCCTAGAGTGAGAGGGCGGCGCTTCGCTTCGTGACGGATTGAGATCCGAGAGAGAGCCTCACGGAGTCCGTCATGGAGTGAAGACCATGGCCAAGGCCGCACGCAAGAAGACCCCCGCCGTCGCCCCGATGATCGAATTTTCGCGCACGCGCGACATTCCGTTCAACCGTATCAGGCTTTCGGACAGCAACGTCCGCGAGATCGACGTCGAACAGGGCCTCGATGAGCTGACCCAGGACATCGACCGCCGCGAAGACCTCGTGATGGGCCTCAATGTCCGTGCCGTCCTTGACGATGCCGGCGCCGAGACCGGCGATTTCGAGACCCCGGCCGGCGGCAGGCGCTACCGCGCGATCGCCCGCCTGGTCGCGGCGGGCCGCTTCCCTGCCGACGGCTTGGTGCCCTGCCTGGTCAAGAAGGTCAATGCCAAGACCTCGGCCGTCGACGATTCCTACGCCGAGAACGTCATCCGGCTGGCGCTGCATCCGCTCGACCAGTTCAAGGCGTTCAAGCGCATGGTCGATGGCGGCATGTCCAAGGAGGAAGTCGCAGACGCCTATCGCACCACGCCGCGCTACATCGCCCAGCGGCTCCGGCTCGCCCGCGTCGCGCAGTCCCTGCTGGACGCCTATGCGCGCAGCGAGATGACGCTGGCGATGCTGGAGGCGTTCACCGTCAACCCGGATCATGCCCGACAGGAACAGGTCTGGGAGGCGATCCAGCGTTCGCACAATCGCCAGCCCTGGTATATTCGCGATCTTCTCACCGAGACGACCGTGCCGACCGACGACAAGCGCGCACAGTTCGTCGGCGTCGAAGCCTATGAGCAGGCCGGCGGCGTGATGCTGCGCGATCTCTTCTCCGACGAGGATGAAGGCTGGCTGGAAAACCCCGCGCTGCTGGATCGGCTGGTCTCGGACAAGCTGAAGGGTATCGCCGATGAAGTCGCGGCCGAAGGCTGGAAGTGGATCGAGGTCGATACCGATCTGCCCTACGGCCATGATCGCGGCCTTCGCGTCCTGACCGGCACGTTCCCCGATCTGAGCGACGAGGAGCGCGCCACCCGCGAGGCGCTGCGCGAGGAATATGAGCGGCTCGAGGCGGAACATGCCGATTACGACGAGTTGCCCGATGAGATCGACGCACGCCTCGGCGAGATCGAGGCCGCGCTGAGCACCTTCGAGAACCACCCGGCGATCTATGACGCTGCCGAGATCGCCCGCGCGGGCGTCTTCATCAGCATCGACCGCGCCGGCGAGCTTGTCGTTGCGCGCGGCTACGTTCGTCCCGAGGACGAGGCGCCCGTCACCGTCGACGGCGAGGAGGATGCCGGCGATGGCGAATCCGATGCCGAAGGCGGCGCGCTCGCGGCACAGGCCAGCGTCCAGCGCGCCGTCATCACCATCGGCGGCGAGCCGGTGGATGCGGAGGAGGACGAGGATGACAGCATCAAGCCGCTTCCCGAGCGGTTGGTGATCGAACTCACCGCCCATCGCACGCTCGCGCTCCACGGGGCGCTGGCGAACAACCCGCATGTCGCGATGACGGCGCTCCTGCACCGCATGGTGATGGAACGTTATCATTACTCGGCCCCGACCGGCTGCCTGGAAATCTTCGTGCGTCAGCACCGTTTCGGTGTGCAGGGCGCCGACCTCAGCGACACGCTCTCAGCCAAAGCGATCGACGAACGCTTCGACGCCTGGAAGCGGGGCCGCACCCCGTCATCGCCAGCGCCGCGCGCGAGCTGCTCAACAAATCCGACAATGAACGCTCCGGCGTGCTCTCCACCGCCATGTCGTTTCTCGGCCTCTATCGCGATCCCGTCGTGGCCGAGGTGACGCGGCGCTGCGACTGGCGGATCGCCGACATGGTGGGCGAAAAGCTCCCGACCACGCTCTACCTGGTCGTGCCCCCATCCGACATCAATCGCACCAAGCCGCTGATCCGTCTCATCCTCAATCAGATCGGCCGCCGCCTGACCGAAGACCTGCAGGCGAAGGGCGATCGTCACCGGCTGCTCCTGATGCTCGACGAGTTTCCGGCGCTGGGGCGGCTCGACTTCTTCGAGAGCGCGCTGGCCTTCATGGCGGGCTACGGCCTCAAAGCCTTCCTGATCGCGCAGTCGCTCAACCAGATCGAAAAGGCATACGGCCCGAACAACTCCATTCTCGACAACTGCCACGTCAGGGTCAGCTTCGCCACGAACGACGAGCGCACCGCCAAGCGTGTGTCCGATGCGCTCGGCACGGCGACCGAAATGAAGGCGATGAAGAACTATGCCGGGCATCGACTGTCGCCCTGGCTCGGCCATCTGATGGTTTCCCGCTCTGAAACCGCGCGCCAGTTGCTCACGCCCGGCGAGATCATGCAGCTTCCGCCGAGCGACGAAATCGTCATGGTCGCCGGCATACCGCCGATCCGGGCGAAGAAGGCGCGCTACTATGAGGACGCCCGTTTCCGCGAGCGCTTGCTGTCGCCGCCCGAACTGAAACGTCCCGACAAGCCTCGCCCCGACGACTGGAGCAGCCTGCCGACCCCGGCGCGGCCGGAGACCCTGCACGCGCAGCCTGCCGACCTGTCCGACGACGAAGACACCACCGATTCCGAGCGCCGGCTGCAACCCGAACTCAGCCGCGCCGAGCCGGTGGAAAAGAAAGAACCCATCGCCAACGAGTTCGAGATCGAGCTTCCCGACGACACCGATGAGGACGCCGCGCGCAATCGGCGGATGATCCGTCAGGTTCAGGGCATCGCGCGCCAGGTGGCGCTCGACCCCAATGACGGCATGGACCTGTAAGTGCCATGGCCAGCCATCGGAAAAAGTCGAAGTTCACGGTCTACCTGGACCCCGACGTGACGCAGGCGCTGGCGGATTTCGCCGCGCGCCGGGATCAATCGCAATCCATGATCGCAGAGGCCGCCATCGCATCGTTCCTTTCACCGGACGATGCCGAGCGGCGCGAGGCCGTCGTCGCCAAGCGCCTCGACCAGATCGACCGTCGCATGGCCCGCCTGGAGCGGGACATCGGCATCGCCGTCGAAACGCTCGCGGTGTTCATCCGCTTCTGGATCACGACCACGCCGGCCTTGCCGGAGCCTGCCGCGCAGGCGGCACGCGCCAAGTCGGCCGAGCGGTATGAGGCTTTCATCACCGCGCTCGGCCGGCGTCTCGTCAAGGGTCCGAAGCTGCGACAGGAGATCCCAGAAGACGTCTCCGAGTCGGAGCCGTGACGATCTCGCGCGTCATCTGGTGAGCCCGGCGACGGCATCAAGATCGGGGCTCCACCGCCGTCCTCCTGTATTTGCACGCCACGCTACTACTACGACCGATACTTGTTGAACCGGCCCGATTTCGGGCTCTTTTAATCGACCCCATTCCGGGGACTGTCTGTTGCGCCTCGTGAGGAAACGGGGCCGACATGACCACTTCACACCAGAAACCGGAGGCGATCCAACGCGGCGCGCGGATGCTGCGCACGGCGCTCGGTCCCGCCATTGCACGCTTTCTGGAAGACCCCGCCGTCGTCGAGGTGATGCTGAATCCGGACGGGCGCATCTGGATCGATCGCCTGTCCGAAGGACTGGCCGATACAGGTGAGAAGCTGTCGGCCGCGGATGGCGAACGCATCGTGCGTCTGGTCGCCCACCATGTCGGCGCCGAGGTTCACGCCCGAAGCCCGCGCGTCTCGGCCGAGCTGCCCGAGACGGGGGAGCGGTTCGAGGGCTTGTTGCCGCCCGTCGTCGCCGCGCCCGCTTTCGCCATCCGCAAGCCCGCCGTCGCCGTGTTCACGCTCGACGATTATGTCGCCGCCGGGATCATGTCGGCGGACCAGGCCGTGACGTTGCGCGCGGCCGTCGCGGCGCGCGCCAACATCCTCGTCGCGGGCGGCACCTCGACCGGCAAGACCACGCTGACCAACGCGCTGCTGGCCGAAGTCGCCAAGAGCGCCGATCGCGTCGTCATCATCGAGGACACGCGCGAACTCCAGTGCGTCGCGCCCAACCTCGTTTCCATGCGGACCAAGGAAGGCGTCGCCACGCTCTCCGATCTCGTGC
Source organism: Bradyrhizobiaceae bacterium (assembly GCA_020544565.1). GTDB lineage: Bacteria > Pseudomonadota > Alphaproteobacteria > Rhizobiales > Xanthobacteraceae > Afipia. The sequence goes on along the minus strand of CP078014.1, from coordinate 580,308 downwards.
GGTCCTCGCTGCGCCTGCGCCCCGACCGCATCCCCATCGGCGAGGTGCGCGGCTCCGAGGCGCTGGACCTTCTCAAAGCCTGGGGCACCGGCCATCCCGGCGGCGTCGGGACGATCCACGCCGGCACCGGAATCGGCGCGCTGCGCCGCCTCGAACAGCTCATACAAGAGGCCGTCGTCACCGTCCCGCGCGCGCTGATCGCCGAGACGATCGACCTCGTGGCCGTCCTTTCCGGCCGCGGCTCCGCGCGCCGGCTCGCCGAACTCGCCCGTGTCGAAGGGCTCGGCCCGGACGGGGATTACCGCATCAGCCCCGCAACCCTCACCAACGCTGGAGATCATTCATGATCCGCATCCCCATGCGCGTCCGTCGCACCGTCGCGACCGTCGCCGCCGTCGCCTATGTCAACCTCGTCCTGGCGCCCGCCGCCCACGCTTCCGGCTCCTCGATGCCATGGGAAGCGCCGCTCCAGAAAATCCTTCAGTCGATCGAGGGGCCGGTCGCGAAAATCGTCGCGGTCATCATCATCATCGCGACGGGCCTGGCGCTCGCCTTCGGCGACACGTCGGGCGGCTTCCGCAAGCTGATCCAGATCGTCTTCGGCCTGTCGATCGCGTTTGCGGCCAGCTCGTTCTTCCTGTCGTTCTTCTCGTTCGGCGGCGGGGCGCTCGTCTGATGGCCGTCGCCTTCGAGCAACTGGATGTGCCGGGATTCACCGTCCCGGTTCACCGCGCGCTGACCGAGCACATCCTGCTCGGCGGTGCGCCGCGCTCCATCGCGATCCTCAACGGGACGCTGGCCGGAGCCGTGGGCCTCGGCCTGCGCCTGTGGCTGGTCGGCATCGCTATCTGGGCCATCGGCCATGTCGCTGCCGTGTGGGCCGCCAAGCGCGATCCCCAATTCGTCGAGGTCGGCCGACGCCATCTGCGCGTCCCGGCTTTTCTCGCGGTCTGAGGGGGACGCCCGCCATGATGAACCTCTCCGAATATCGCCGCACCTCAGCCCGCCTTGCCGACTTCCTGCCCTGGGCCGCCCTGGTCGGCCCCGGCGTCGTCGTGAACAAGGACGGCTCCTTCCAGCGCACGGCGCGCTTTCGCGGCCCCGATCTCGATTCCGCCGTCGCGGCCGAGCTGGTCGCCGTCGCCGGCCGCATCAACAACGCCTTCCGCCGTCTCGGCTCCGGCTGGAGCATCTTCGTCGAAGCGCAACGCCAGGAAGCCGCCACCTATCCGGCGAGCGTGTTTCCCGATCCGGCGTCCGGCCTGGTGGAAGAGGAACGCAAGGCCGACTTCGAGGAAGCCGGCATCCATTTCGTGTCGGATTATTTCCTGACCATCCTCTATCTGCCGCCGGCCGAGGACGCCGCCAGGGCCGAGACATGGCTTTATGAGGGCCGCGAGCAATCCGGCGTCGATCCCCATGAAGTGATGCGCGCCTTCATCGACCGCACCGATCGCGTGCTCGCGCTGCTCGACGGCTTCATGCCCGAATGCGGCTGGCTCGATGACAGCGAGACGCTGACCTTCCTTCATTCCTGCGTCTCGACCAAACGCCATCACGTCCGCGTTCCCGAAACGCCGATCTATCTCGACGCGCTTCTGGCCGACCAGCCGCTGACCGGCGGCCTGGAGCCGCGCCTTGGCGACCAGCATCTGCGCATCCTCACCGTCATCGGCTTTCCGACCGCGACGACGCCCGGCCTGCTCGACGATCTCAACCGGCTCGCGTTCCCGTATCGCTGGTCGACCCGCGCGATCCTGCTCGACAAGACCGACGCGACCAAGCTGCTGACCAAGATCAGGCGACAATGGTTCGCCAAGCGCAAGTCGATCGCCGCCATCCTCAAGGAAGTTCTGACCAACGAAGCTTCGGCGCTGGTGGACACCGATGCGTCCAACAAGGCGGCCGACGCCGACATGGCCTTGCAGGAGCTTGGGCAGGACGTCGCGGGCATGGCCTATGTCACCGCGACGATCGTGGTTTGGGACGCCGATCCGCGTCTCGCCGACGAGAAGCTGCGTCTGGTCGAGAAGGTTATCCAGGGCCGCGATTTCACGGCCATGGTCGAGACAGTCAATGCCGTCGATGCCTGGCTCGGCTCGCTCCCCGGACATGCCTACGCCAATGTCCGCCAGCCGCCGGTCTCGACGCTCAATCTCGCCCACATGATCCCCCTGAGTGCCGTGTGGGCGGGGCCGGAACGAGACGAGCATTTGGGTAGCCCCCCCTTGCTTTACGGCAAGACCGAAGGCTCGACCCCGTTCCGGTTATCCCTTCACGTCGGCGATGTCGGCCATACGCTGGTCGTCGGCCCGACCGGCGCGGGCAAGTCCGTGCTGCTCGCGCTGATGGCACTCCAGTTCCGGCGCTACGATCGTTCGCAGGTCTTCGCCTTCGACTTCGGCGGTTCGATCCGCGCTGCGGCCCTCGCCATGGGCGGTGACTGGCATGACCTCGGCGGCGGATTGACCGAGGGCGACGACTTCTCCGTCTCGCTTCAGCCGCTTGCCCGCATCCACGACACCTATGAGCGTGCCTGGGCGGCCGACTGGATCGTCGCGATCCTGACCCGCGAAGCGATCCAGATCACGCCGGACGTTAAAGAGTATATCTGGACCGCGCTGACCTCGCTGGCCTCATGCTCGGCGGGATTGCCCTCGATCAAATCGATATGGACCTTGTTGTGACGCTGGCCGTAGGCGCGCAGTAGTTCGGCCAGGAAGCCGGAGGCTATGGAGGAGTAGATGCCGATTCGGACGCGGCCATGCTCAGAGCGGCCGATCGCAGCGACGTCTTCAGCGCCAGCACCAACCGCCCTGACGATCAGATAGGCACGGCGCAGGAAGCGTTTGCCGGCGAAAGTTAAGCAGACACCGCCGCTGTGGCGATGAAACAGCGCTGCACCGAGCCGATTTTCGAGGTCTCGGATGCGGCGGCTAATGGATGATTCCTGAATACCGATGGCGGCGCCCGCTTTTCGAAAGCTGCCGTGCTCGGCTGCGGCCACGAAGTAACGCAAATGGCGAAGCTCGATCTCCCCACAATGCTTTGCTATCCCCATCGTCAGACGCTCACGTGCACGCTGTCGCATCTGAACCTTCCGATCTCGTGCGCCCGACTGTCGAAGATCCAGCGCTGGATTTTCTGGAAAAGAGGCCAACTGCTTCGGACCTGATTTCGTCACCGCCGCGCAAAAGAAACAATGCATCAATCCGGTGCCGCTTCGCGAGCTGCGCTCCAGCCGTCGCCCCGGTGACCATCAGCGCGGTCGCCCAAGCATCGGCTTCGGCGCAGGTTCGTGCGATGACTGTCACGGAGGCAGGCGACTCGCTGAGAGGAGCACCGCGGCGTGGGTCCATCGTATGCGAAAGGCGACGGCCCGCGACGAGAGCCCAATGCCGATAGTCGCCGGATGTGGCAACAGCCGCATTCTCCAACGCAAGGATCGAATGGGGCGCACGGCGATCGTCGTCGGGAGCCTCGATTGCGATGGTCCATGGCTGCTCGTCGGGACGAAGGCCAAACGCCCTCATCTCGCCATCGATACCCACCAATCCGGAAGAAATACCGAAAGCACGCAACGTCTCAGCCAACCGGTCGACGCCATAACCTTTAGCGATGCCGTTGAGATCGAGAACGACGGGGGCTCGCTTGCGCGCCCTTACCCCATCAAGGTCGAGCTCCAGCGCCTCGTGCGCCGCGCGACGCGGTGTATGAAGCGCCTTCCGGATAAGGGATTGGTCGGCGGCTTCCGGCCCAAAGCCCCAAGCCGCAACCGCATCGCCTACAGCAATATCGAATGCGCCGCCCGAGGCGCGACCAATATCGAGCGCGAGACTTAGGACATCCATCAGCCGCTTCGGTATCTCCACCCATTCGCCTATCGGATAGGCGTTCAAACGCATCAGGTTGCTGTCCGGGTTCCAGACCGACATCTGCGCGTCCACCTCATCCACCGCCGCCTGCAATGCATCCTGGACCGGCGACAGATCGAACCTGGTGGCGGTGTAGAACAGCGCCGACCAGCGCGTGCCCATCGTCGGCCCGTTCAGAGCGCGACGCCTCGGTTCAGTAGACATCTTCGACATAGCGTCCCTCCGCCTTGAGCAGAGCCGGGGTCAGTCCCGCGGTCGCCAGCATGTCGGTGAGTGCCGCGGAAACCCCGGCGGCCATATCGCGCCCACCGCACACCATCACGCGCGCGCCCGCTTGAACAAGGCGTATGATCTCGGCCGGCTCCTCGCGCAGCGTGTCCTGTACGTAGCGGGGCATTCGCCCCCGCGAGCAGGCCGTCGCGAGCTGCCGCAAGCGGCCATCCCGCTGCCATTCCGTCAATTCCTCGGCATAGAGGAAGTCGCTGTCCGGATGGCGCATCCCGAAGAACAGATGGATCGGCCGATAGCGCGCATTGGCGCGCACGAAACCCGCCAGCGGACCTATTCCCGTGCCGGCGCCGATCAGGATCAGCGGCGCGCGGCTGCGGTCTGGATGGAAGCCGGGATTGCGCTTCAAAAAGGCATTCATGGTGGCGCCGGGCTGCAACTCGAAGAGTTGGCCGGAACACAAGCCGGCCGGATGCTTTTTGACGACGATCTCGACAAAGCCATCGCGATGCGCCGAGGCCAATGAATAGAAGCGGGGGACGACCGAACCCTCGGGTAGAACGCCGAGGAGATCGCCGGCCGCAAAGCGGCCAAAACCGTGACCGATCACCCGCTGGATCAGCCCGACCTTTGGCAGCTCAAAACGCAGGATGACGGTCGGGCTTTGCACCTCGGCGCCGTAGTCGTGGCGTGAGAGAAGCGTCAGTGGCAAGGCGGCTGGAGCACGCGCCTGATGGGCGAGTTCCAGTTCGATGCCGAGCGCCGCGCCGAGCGCTCGGCCCCACCGGGTGAAGTCTTGCGTCGATTGGCGATCCACTGTGTCGAAGGGGACCAGCATCTTCCATCCCGCGGCTTCCGCCGCCTCGGCGACCGCCTGCGCGAATGCGCAGTAGGCCGGAAAGCTGCGGTCGCCAAAGCCGAGAACCGCCAACGGGGTCCCTGGCGCAGCGGGCAAAGACTTCAGGCGATCGAGAAATCCCCCGGCCGAGGCAGGCGCGCCACCTTCGCCATAGGTTGCCGCCAGTATCAGAATGCGCCGCGCCCGCCGGTAGAGCGCCGGATTGAAGGATGACATCGGCGCGACATGGACGCTTTGGCCCGCCGCCTCTGACAGCGCGGCATGCAGCGTCGCGGCGAAGCCCCATGTGCTGCCACCTTCAGTGCCGACGAGCAGAATCGTGTCGGCGCGCCTTGCAGGAACATTGTCACGAAGGCGTGGACGGCCGCACCGGGCGGCAAGCCAGAGGATAACGCCGGTTCCCACCATCGCCGGCACGCCAAGCGCCATGATCCCGAGAACGAGCCCGAGCGTGGCGGCCCCCTGGCCAGTGTGCAGCATGTAGATGGTTTCCGAGACGCGCTGCCACCCGGTCAGATCGCTCCAGGCGAGCAGCGCGCCAGTGCCTTGATCGAGATGGCCGGCGCCGCGATCGGTCTTGAAGGTGAAGACATCCGTTGCGTCGCCAGGACTAGGGAACGTCAGGCTGCGCAGTTCGGAAACCGGGGTGCGCACCAGCACATCTATCGCCGCGACGGCCATGCCGGTCCGGCCGCTCGCCTCTGCCTGGGGGGCAGGCGTCACTGCTTCGTCGGGGAGGAGATCGAAGGTCGAGGTGGTCATCCATAGCGCCGTTGCCGAAGACAGCAGCAGGCCGGCGACAGCTACCCGCGCGATCTCCGCATGCGCCCGTCCGCTGCCCGTGCCGCGCATCGGCGCAAGCCATCGCCGCCAGCCGCCGGCCCGGCGCGCGACGAGCGCGGCGCCCGACAGGGCAAGCACCAGCATGGCGGCGGCTCCGGCCGCAGTCGCCATGCGGCCGCCGTCGCCGAGAAACAGCGAGCGGTGCAGGTTGGTCAGCCAGCGTTGGAATCGGCTCTGATCAACGGAGGCGATACCTTGTCCCGTCGCCGGGTTGACAACCGCCGCCTGCGGCCCGGCGCCGCCGAACCAATAGGCGGTGATCCGGCCCGATGGCGCGCGCCGGATCTGCTCCACGTCTGGATAGATCGCCTGAATGCGCCCGGCCAGTTCCGCCGTCGACAGCGTCGCCGCCGCCTGTGGCGAGGACAGGTTCTCAAGCGCGGGGAATATTGAGAGAGCCGCACCGCTCAAGCTGAGCGCCAGCAGCAGACAGGCGGCAAGAAGGCCCGCCCAGCGGTGAGATGCGCGGATCATCGTGGCCTCGATCTACATGCTGTAGGCGAAGCTGGCGACATAGCGCCGCCCGCGGACCGAAGGCTTGGTTCCCTTGGTCAACGGGACGACAACCTCGTTCGGGCTATCGCGCATGTCTTCAACGGCGGCATCGATACGCAACGAGTAACCAGCGTCGAACAGTGCGTCGGCAAGGTCGAGGGTGATTTCGAGTGTGCGGCCGGCGCCGACGCTGGCGCCGGTGATGCCGTTGATTTCGGCTAGCTTGCCGCCACTCGCGCGATACCAGCCCGACAGATGGTCATAATATTTCGACTTGGCTCCCGCCATCCACAGGGTCCCGGCATATTTGCCCTGCGCATCGGTGACATAGAGTGCGAGATAGGCGCCATCGCCGCCGTAATTGTTCAGCTTGGTTGTCAACGTCACCGGCCTGGCCTCGGCGAGGCTCGGAAGCGTGAGCGCGGTGGTTAGCATAAGAATTGCGAGGAGCGATTTCATCGTGGGACTTCCTTGCTTGTCTCGGATTTTGCGAACAGCTCCGGCGTAAGCGCTCAGGAGCCCGCCTTGAGGACTTCTCTCTCCGTGCCGTAATTCTCAATCGGACAACTGAGCAACTCCTGACTGACCGTCCTTCGATCCGGGAGGAGATGCTGCTGGGGAATGAGGACTCCGGAACCGATTATCTAACGATAACCTTCGGCGACTCTCCGGTGTTGAACAGCCCGTTCGCCGGCGGCGAGGACGGGGGTTCGATCATGCCGGGCGCGGTCGACCTGCGCCGCTCGCGCCCATGGTCATCATCAGTTCGCTTGCGCTTCATCTTGATGACCGCAAGGGTCGCAGGATCGATCTTTGCCTTGAACGGCTGTCCCGTCTCGTCGATGCCCCTGATCTGGTAGCAGCCGTCATCGATCTTGATCCGGCTCACTTTCCAGCCGCGCGCTTCGGCGCTCTTCTGCACGGCCTCGCGCGACTGCCATTGGTTCATGGAAACGTTGCAGTCGTCACCCGCCATCGCGACGCCGGATAGACGAGCATGCTTACGCCGATCTGGTCGGGCTGTGCCAATTCCTGCCGGGTCCCGCCAGTAGCCAGGTCGGCTTCTCGATCGGGCTTATGCGGGCCGGATATCTTGGCGCTCTCGCCGCCTGGACGGGCTTCACCCTGCCGTCGGCCGCGATCCTTGTCCTTTTCGCCTACGGCGCCAGCGTGCTGAGCGGCCCGGTCGGCGCCGGTCTGCTCCACGGGCTGAAGCTGACGGCGGTGGCCATCGTAGCGCAAGCCGTGTGGGGCATGGCGCGCAGTCTGTGCCCTGATCGGGAGCGCGCTTCGATTGCAGTCGTGGCCGCGCTCATTATCCTCTTCAATGCGACGTCGATCGCCCAGATCGAAGCGATCATTCTCGGTGGGCTCTCGGGTCTTCTGCTGTGCCGCAGCGAGGCGCCGGCGCCGGCCGGACATGTGGCGATACCGGCGTCGCGCGTCGTCGGATTGATCACGCTCGGAACGTTCTTCGCCCTACTGGCGGGGCTTCCCATGCTGCGCAGCCTTACAGGATCCATGGGTGTCGCCCTGTTCGATGCCTTCTACCGTTCCGGCGCGCTTGTCTTCGGCGGCGGTCACGTCGTGCTCCCGCTCCTGCGCGAAGCGTTCGTCGCGCCAGGCTGGCTGAGCGATGATGCCTTTCTCGCCGGATACGGCGCCGCGCAGGCCGTGCCCGGCCCGCTTTTCACCTTCGCGGCCTATCTCGGCACAGTGGTGGCTCCCGCGCCGCACGGGCTGGCGGGGGCGGCTCTCGGCCTCATCGGTATCTTCCTGCCCGGCATGCTGATCCTGCTGGGTGTCTTGCCGTTCTGGGACTCGTTCCGAAAGCGTGCCCGCGCACAGGCGGCGATGCGGGGCGTGAACGCCGCGGTTGTCGGCATATTGGGCGCGGCCCTCTACGATCCGGTATGGACCACGAGCGTGCATTCGCCGCGAGACTTCGGCATCGCCCTCGTCGGCTTCATCCTGCTGGTCGCCTGGCGCACCCCTCCGCTCGTCATCGTCGCCTTCAGCGCCACGGCCGGGGTAGCGATGACGTTCGCCTGAAGTCTGGGAGACTACGAGGGCGCGCAAACTGCGGAACTCCCATTCTATAGCCAGAAGCTAGATCTGGACGAGCCCGGAGCGGTATGGGCTCTGAGCGCGGTGATGAAGGCGCAGATGGTTCGATAGTGTTGTTCGTGTCCGTTCGCCTCTTCGAGGTCCAATCCCGATTTACAGGAGGTCGATAGAGTTCGAAAAGCTGTGCTCATTCGAAACCGCGTCCCTCGCCCGCTTCTTCATGCGTTACGCCGTCCCTGATGTGATAGATGCGCTTGAAGGTTGGGATAATCTTCTCGTCATGGGTGACGACGATGATGGCCGTTCCGAACTTCGCGGCCATTTCGTTGAGGATGCGGATCACGGTCAGCGCCCGCACGCTGTCGAGCGGCGCCGTCGGCTCGTCTGCAAGGATGACCGGCGGTCGGTTGACCAGACCGCGCGCGATCGCCACCCGCTGCTGCTCGCCGCCGGAAAGCTGCGAGGGCATGGCTGCGGCGCGATGCTCGACATCGAGCGCTTTCAGAAGTTCTCGCGCGCGCTGGCGTGATTGGTTGTTGGGGATGCCGGCCAGCATCGGCAGCAAAGCGACATTGTCTGTGACGTCCAGAAAGGGGATGAGATAAGGCGCCTGGAAGACGAAGCCGATCTTGTCGCGCCGCAACGCGCGAAGATCAGGAATTTTCCACCTCTCGTCATAGATGACCTCGTCGCCGAGCGTCATACGCCCGCCGCTTGGATCGATGACGGCGCCCAGGGCCTTGAGCAACGTGCTCTTGCCCGACCCCGACGGGCCGATCAGGCCGACCACCTCGCCGGGGGCGACCTGCATATTGACGTCTTTCAGGGCATCGACGGCGGTGTCGCCGCTGCCATACCGCTTCCTAATTTTTTCGATAAGGATTCCGCCGCTGGCCATCTCAGCCTCCGATCGCCTCGGCGGGATCGACCTTCAGCGCCATGCGGATGGCGACGACGCTGGCAAGCGCACATATGGCGATGACGGCGATCAGCCCGGTCATCGTATCGACGGAAAGTAGCAGGACGAACTTCGGAAAGAGAGGAGCCGCGAAGGTCGCCGTGATCTTGCCGACGACGAAGCCGATCAGCCCCAGCACGACGGCCTGTTGCAGGATCATGGACGCGATGGTGCGATTGCGCGTGCCGATCAGCTTCAGCACGGCGATCTCGCGTATCTTGTCCATCGTCAGCGTGTAGATGATGAAGGCGACGATGGCGGCGCTGACGATGGCCAGGATGGCAAGGAACATGCCGATCTGCTTGGCGGATGTCGCGATCAGCTTCCCAATCAGAATCTCTTCCATCTGGTGTCGCGTATAAACCGTCAGCCGCTTCCACCTTGCTATGTCGGTCGCGATGCGCTCCGGGTCATGGCCAGGTTTGACCCGGACCAGAACGGCGTTGACGTAAGGGTTGCTGGTTTGCGACGCGATCACTGCATCCAGCAGGCCAGGCACCCAGGGCCGGTTGAACTCGGGATTTTCGCCGGTGCGCCGCCGCTGGCGGACGATCGCGTCATTGTCCTTGAGGAATTGCGCTTCCTGCGCGTCCTTCAGCGGAATGAAGACCATCGGATCGCCACCCGACGACACCGTCCGCCGCGTGAGGCCCACAACGATATAGCGGTTGCGGCGGATGACGATCCTGTCCCCGAGGGAAAACCCCGTAGCGACATCGGCTACCGCTTCGTAGTGACTGCGCGTGATCTGCCGCCCCGCGACAAGAAACGGCGGGCGGCCGGGCGTCGCCATATCTCCCGGCGCGATGCCCACCACCATGGCCCGCACGTCCGAGTTTCCCTTCCGGACCTGCATCGTGAGGTATGTGACGTTCGCGACCCGCTCGACGCCGGGGATCGCGAGGATCACGCGATAGATGTCATCATTGATGCTTGAGGATTCCGCGTAGGGTCCGAGCGTGTTCTGCTGGACGACCCACATGTCGGCGCCGCTGTTGTCGAGCAGCACCTTGCCGTCATCGACCATCCCTCGATAGACGCCAGCCATGGTGAAGGTGACGCCGATGAGCAGGCCGAGTCCGACCCCCGTGAAGACGAACTTGCCCCATGAGTGCAAAATATCGCGCCCGGCAAGGCTGATCATTTGAGAAGCTCAGTGGAGTTGTCGGTCATACGGATGCGGCTCGTACTGGCCAATCTGGATGCGCTGTAAACAACGATCTGATCGCCGACCTTCAACCCATTTGTGACCTGGACCGCGCCGTCCAGGTCCGAGGCGCCGAACTGAACGGCCGCGACGTGGATTTTGCCGTCCTCGACTTTCCAGACGACGGGTTTGCCATTGAGGGATTGAATTGCAGCGTTCGGGATCACTGGTGAGGCAGGAAGCTCCGGGAGCGCAACGGTCACTTCGGCCAACTCTCCGATCGAGGGAAGAGGCTCGGGAAGCGCACCGAACTCCACCTTGGCCAGATTTTCTTCTGTCACCGCGTCAGCGAGGACTTCCACACGCGCCACGCGTCCCGGTACGCCTTTCCCGGCGCGTGAACGCAATGCAATCGAGGCAGGCAGGTCCTGCCGGAGACCTGTTGCCGCGATTTGATCGAACCGGGCATTGATCCAGAGATTCTTCGGGTCGATCATTTCGATGACCGCCTGGCCAGCCACCATGGTCGTTCCGGGCTCTGCCTTGCGCGCGGCGATCACGCCATCGACCGGCGCCAACAGGACCAGATTCTCCCGCTGCTTGATCAGCCCGTCGCGGTCGGCCCGATTGCGTTGCAGATCCTGTTGCGACGCAAGGAGATTCGACCGGGCGGCCGAGAGAGCCGCGTCGGCCACTTGGCCGTCCTGCCGCTTGGTTTCCACCGCGACTTCGCTGACGGTGCGGGTCTTCCAGAGTTCCTCATAGCGTTTCGCCTGGGCAAGCGCGAAATCCTTGCGCGCCAAGGCATCATCCACCTGGGCTTGTGCTGTTTGTATCGCCGCTTCGGCACGGCGAATCGCTGCATCAAGAGCGGCAATGCGTTCATCAAGATCGACCCGGTCCATTTCCGCCAGAACCTGACCGGCGCGGACTTTGTTGCCCACATCAACATTTATCTTGGCGACGCGGCCAGCGATGGTGGGGCCGATCTTGTAAGAGAAACGAGCCTCGACCGTGCCGATGCCGAACAGTGCCGGCGAGATCGGGCGGATCTCGACGGTGGCGATCCTGACAGCGACCGGCGCTAGCGGTCCAGAGCGCAACACCACATAGCCGAACAAGGCGGCAGTCACCGCTCCAACGCCGATGAGCATCAACGTGCGACGCGACACTGAAGGCAATTTCACTGATTTGCCTCCACGCAACCACGGATGTTGGAATGGTTTGCGGTAAGGACAACATCCGCCATGGACATGGCTTCGAGGGATCGAATGGAAGATGTGATGATCGAGGAATTTCGATAGTTCATCTCGCCGCCTCGACCGCGCGTCGATACAGCGCAAACGCTCCTGGCGCGCTGGCGCGGAGGCGCGCGACATCACCGGCGATGAGAGACTGCATGACAAGGCCCTGAATCGTGCCGATGAACAGTGTGACGGCGGCTTCGTCATCCAGCGTGGCAGCCAGTTCGCCACGCTCCTTGCCCTCCGCAACGAGCCGTCCAAGGCGTTCGCCATAGCGCTGGATCAAGGTGTGGACCATGCGCTTGGCTATGGTCCGCTCGGCGCGTTGCAGCTCTCCAAACAGCATCCGGGGCACGCCGGGGTGTTCCGAGATGAACTCGATATGCGCAGTGAACGCAGCCTCCAGTGCTTCAAGCGGAGAGGCGGCAGCGGAAGTCGCCTTGTCGATCCGCGCCAGCAAGCGCGCCGACACCCATTCCATCACGGCCTGAAGGATGGCGTCCTTGGAGGGGAAGTGCCTGAACAAGGCGCCTTGCGTCACCCCCATCCGCTTGGCGATGGCCCCGGTGGTGATGTCCGCAGGGTTTTGCTCCGCCGCCAAGTCGATGACGGTTTCAACCGTCACGTCACGTCGCTCCTCTGCGGACAGGTAGGCTGGTCGGGAGATCATCTAGCAGCCTCAATAGATAGTAACCGATTACTATCTATCATTGAGACAAGCTTCCTGCAAGGGAGAGGTGACGGTTCCTGCACTTTCGTCGGGAGCCGATCCCGTAGCGGTCAGCAGATGCCGTGAGCGCCGTGGCTGAGATGTCGACCGTAGCCGAGCCCCTATGGCAACGTCATTTGCCGAGGAAGAACCTGACTTCGAAGCCGTCCTGCCGGCCTTCCAGCGGAGAGATCAGCTCGATCCTGCCGCCGGTGCCGGCCGCGATCGTCTTTGCGATGGAGAGCCCGAGTCCAGCGCCGTCTGCCCGCGCGCGGCCGCGCTCGAACGGTTCGGCTAAGCGTGCGAGTAAATCCGACGGCACGGCCGGCCCCGCATTCGAGACGCGCAGCATCCCGTCCGCCGACAGCACAACGCGCACCGGCTCCTGCCGCGAACCGTGCTTCAGCGCATTCTCGATCAGGTTTCGGGCCAGGATCGCGAAGGCGTCGAGATCAATGTCCGAAAGGACCGGGGCATCGGGAAGCATCAGCTCGATGCGCCCGGCGCTGTCGGCGCTTGCCGTCATTTCGCGGACGACCATCCGCAGGATCGTAGCCACGTCGATCGGTTCCGCCGCCTCGAGGCGCCCGCCTTCGGCCCTTGCCAACTGCATCAGCTTTTCCGACAGCCTGGCGAGCCGCCGTAGCGCTGTCTCGATCTGGCGTGCCCGCTCGCGGGTAATGTCGTCCGGCGCCTCGGCGATCAGCCGCTGCGTTTGCGCAAGAGCCGCCGCGACCGGGGTGCGCAACTCGTGTGCGGAATTGGCCGTGAAACTGCGCTCGGCTTCCAGCGTGCGTTTGAGCCGCTCCAGCAGACGGTTCACCGCCTGCGCGATGGGGCCGATCTCGGAAGGCAGCCCGGCCGCCGCGACGGGTGTAAGGTCGCCGCTGCCGCGCACCTCGATCCCCGCACGGAAGCTCCGGATCGGAGCCATCGATACCCGCACGATGCCCCAGACCCCAATCAGACTGAGCGGAACGATCAAGCCGAGCGGCAGCGCCAGCCTGAGCAGTACGTCCCGCGCCGCCTTGCGGCGATGCGCAAGCGGCTCGGCGGCTGCGATAGTAACCTCACCGCGCAGCGCGGCATCGAAATAGATGCGGTGGGTCGGCGTATCGGCGAAGCCCATGCCGGTGAACGGCGGGAACACGGTCAGGTCGGCATTGTGCGAACGCAACAGCACCTTGCCGTCGGCATTCCGCACCACATAGGTGAAATATTCGTCGTGCTGGCGCAGCGTCGCCACGCGCTGATCCGCGTCGTCGCTGTCGCGACCGACGATATCGAGAACAGCCAGCGGCAGGATGCGCTGTGCCGTTTCCTCAAGCGCACTGTCAAACACCTCGTTCATTTCGTGACGCAGCTTGTGCGCCGTCACCACGGCCGCCACAGCCCACAGCAATGCCGCTCCCAGCCCCAGCCAGATCGAAAGTCGCCATTGCAGGCTTTTCGGCATCATCTGGCGCTTCCGAGCCGGTAGCCGATGCCGCGCACCGTATCGATGACGGAATGTCCCAGCTTCTTGCGCAGGCGGCTGACATAAACCTCAATCGTGTTGCTTTCCACCTCGACATTGAAGGCATAGAGGTGCTCCTCCAGTTGCGCCTTCGACATGACTTGTCCGGGACGATGGACGAAAGCTTCGAGGAGCGCCCATTCGCGCGCGGTCAGATCGATCGGCCGGTTGCCGCGCGCGATCGTCCGCGCCGCCAGGTCGATCCGCAGATCGCCGATCTCGACGATGGGGTTGGGATTGCCGCTGTAGCGGCGCGCCACGGCGTTCAGCCGCGCCGAAAGCTCCGAAAGGTCGAACGGCTTGATCATGTAGTCGTCGGCCCCTGCGTTGAGCCCCTGGATGCGGTCGGAAATCTGGTCGAGCGCCGTCAGGATGATCACCGGCGTGACGCAACCCTTGCGACGCAGACCGCGCAGGAAGCCGATCCCGTGTCCGTCCGGCAGCATCATGTCCAGCAGAACAAGGTCGTAGGCGGCACTGTCGAGGTGATCAGCCGCCGCGTCGAGCCTGGTCACCCAGTCGACGGACTGGCCCTCGGCAACGATATGGTCGCGCACCGCGGCGCCGAGAATCTCATCGTCTTCGGCCAGAAGGACTCTCATGGAACGCTCATTCTGTTCGTTTCCTGTCCGATTGCCACCGAAACCTGTCGGCAAGCTGACAAGAAGACCGCATTGGCTTCAGATCATCGTCAGGAAAGGCTGCCATCGTCGCCATAACGGAACGTCGAGCAAGGACAAACAAACATGATGAAGCGCGTATTGGCAGCCTTCCTGTTTTTCGGATTTGCCGGATCTGGCGCCGCCATGGCAGGCGATCGCTGCCATGTTGCCATGGATCAGTGGCAGCCGCGTGAGGCCGTACAGAAGATGGCCGAAGCGCGCGGCTGGACGGTGAACCGGATCAGGATCGACGACGGCTGCTACCAGGTCCGGGGTGTCGATCGGCAGGGGCGGGCGTTCAAAGCCAGGATCGATCCCTCAACCCTCGCCGTCGTTAAGATCAAGAATAGTCGTCAGGATCAAGAACAAGGGACAAGCCGAGGGTAACGGTAACAGGCGCGACGGCGGCAGGCGGAGACTGGCGATATTGGCGCCTTGCCCTCCAATGAACTGCCCAGGACGAACATGACGCCGAAACTCGAAGTGAAATGAATGGGTTTCCGCTTTCCGTGCCGGTAACACCATTTCCTTATGAACGCAGGAAAGCAGGCCATGCCTAGCAACTCCATCCGTTATTCGAAAAGCATGATCGTCATTCATTGGCTGACCGCCCTTGCCGTGTTCGGCGCATGGCTGACCGCGGAGGGCGGACGCCATGTGGTGCAAAACCCGCCGTTGCTGCATTTCTCGCTGGGGCTTGCCGTGCTGGCGCTGGTCGTTCCCCGGCTGATCCTATCGCTGACCGGAGGCGCGCCTACTATGGCTGCGCCGCAGGGCTGGCTCGCACGCGCGGCAAGGATCGGGCACGGCCTGCTCTATCTGTTGCTGATCGCCGTTCCGCTGACCGGCTGGTATGCGGCGTCGCGCCTGGGCGTGCCGATATCGTTCTTCGGTCTGCATCTTCCCGCGATCGCCGCGCCGGTTCAGGGACGTCCCGGCCTGATCGCCGAATTTCACGAGAATGCCGGCACCTTCATTCTCATCCTCGCCGGGCTGCATGCCTTGATGGCCATCTGGCATCAGTTCGTCCTGCGTGACGGAACGCTGCAACGCATGAGCCCGCGCTGACAGCTTCGGTGAATCGTCCTTTTCGTTTGGTCCGACCTGGCCTGACGCAAGGCCGAAACAGGAACTGCACCACCATCAACAAGTGCACAGGCGCCGGCTCCAGATTGATCGCGGCCGAAAGCAAATCTTAGGATCTGAGGTTTCTTGAAAAGTCCGACAACAGCAAACCATGATACCCGCCATCATCAAGATATCTGCTAAAATAATCAGTACGGCATGAACGAAAGATCAATAGTACCATGACCGATAAGCCACTCCTGATCACGATCGCCGCCGTTGTTGCTGTGATCTTCGGTACCCTGACCGTCATATCGGGCGGGCGTGCATTGTTTGGCGGGGTGGACATGGGAGCTGTTGTACCCTTCGTCCTGAGGTTCAATTTCGCCGTCGGTTTCGCTTATGTGCTGGCGGGCATCGGGCTATGGCGCATGACGAGGTGGGCGTGGGTGCTGTCCGTCGTGATCGCGGTGGCGACCGCCGTGGTGTTCGCCGCCTTTCTTTGGCATGTTTGGCATGGTGGCGCCTATGAGGCGCGCACGATGGGCGCTATGTCACTGCGCCTCGTCGTCTGGATCGTCATCGCAGCGGTCGCAATTAAACGCAGATAGCGACGATGATTGGCGATGGTAGAAAAATCGCCGTGAAAAGCTCGCAGCTAGACGGCTCGGCCGATAAGGGCGCCGATCACAGCGGTCGATGCCATGGCAACAGCGCCCCAGAACACGACCCGAAGAGTGGGTTTCCAGATGCTGGCGCCGCCCGCCTGCGCGCCAATGGCGCCAAGGGCGGCAAGCCCGACGAGGCAGGCGATCGACACCGTCCAGACGGTTGTTCCTGCCGGTGAAAGCAGGGCGATAGCCAACGGCAACGCGGCACCGGATGCGAATGTCGCTGCGGACGTGAAGGCTGCCTGAACCGGCCTGGCCATCATGTGGCTCGACAGTCCGAGTTCATCCCTCGCATGTGCTGCGAACGCGTCTTTCGCCATCATCTGCTCGGCAACTTGCCGGGCCAGTTCGGGTGTCACGCCACGGTCCTCATAGATCTTTACCAGCTCGGCCAGCTCCGCTTCGGGTTGCGTGGACAGTTCGTAACGCTCACGCGCCATGTCGGCTTCTTCCGTGTCAGCCTGGGAACTGACCGATACGTATTCACCCGCTGCCATCGACATCGCCCCGGCCACCAGCCCGGCGACACCGGCAACGAGGATTTCGTGGGACGTTGCTGTTGCAGCGGCGACGCCGACGATCAGGCTCGACGTCGAAATCAGGCCGTCATTGGCTCCGAGCACCGCGGCACGAAGCCATCCTATTCGGTCGATCAGATGGTTTTCTTTGTGAACGGTGCGCATGGACCATATTCCCGGATGAAAGTTTGAGGTTTCGGGCGAAACGGCGAACGCCTGCCGACAAGGCTTTTTCGTTCAGTCGCAACAAACGCTGCCGTCCAAAAGGATATGGACTTTAATGGCGGGCATCCCGCGGATGCGCGTCGACGTGATTTCAGTTGCCCGATAGCGGGCGACAGTATCGTGGCCACGATCGATGTCGCCAAGAGCCTATCCAGGGTTCCTCATGCCGAAATCTCTAATTTCAACGATTTCTTTTGTCGATCAGGAGCGCCCGCCGAGCGACGCTCCACCCAGCCATAGATGGCCGGCAACAACAGCAATGTCAGCACGGTGGACGATATGATGCCCCCGATGACCACGGTCGCGAGCGGCCGTTGCACTTCCGCTCCGGCGCCTTGCGCGACGGCCATGGGCGCGAAGCCGATGGCCGCGACCAGCGCGGTGTAAAGCACCAGCCGCAGGCGGTCTGTCGCGGCCTGGCGCACGGCATCGACGAGCGGCAGGGCCCGCCGCAGGGCGTTGATATGATCGACCAGCACCAGATCGTTCAGCATCGCGATGCCGGACAGCGCGATAAATCCGATGCCGTGGTGATCCTGAGAGCGACGAGCAAGTCGCCCTTTTGACGACAAGCCCTTCGAGCAACGAGCGAGCCCCGACCTAGTCGCAAGAAATTCCCTTTATGGGCTGGCGCAGTGCGGATTCTTGGTGTATTTATAATTTCAATGATTCTTGAATTATTGAGATGACAACACGCGATAGGCAAAACCTCAATTTGGAGGAGTCCGTCAATGGCCAACCCGAATTCCTGCTGTGCGCGCGCGGCAACGACCAGCGAGCCGTTTGCGCCGCCGAATCACGATGAGCACCGTCGCAATGTGAGAGAGGCCTATGCCCAAGTCGCCAGGGAAAATAATGAGGGGCAATGTTGCGGCAGCGCGCAAAATTGCTGCGGCACCAGTGACGAAGGGGCCATCAACGCGCTCATCTCCACCCGCCTCGGCTACAGTCAAGCGGACCTGGACCTGGTGCCCGCTGGCGCCGATATGGGCCTCGGTTGCGGCAACCCCAAGGCCATTGCCGCGCTGAGGCCGGGTGAAACGGTCGTCGATCTGGGATCGGGGGGCGGATTCGACTGCTTCCTGGCCGTTCGCGAGGTGGGGCGCGGCGGCTACGTGATCGGCGTCGACATGACCTCGGATATGGTGTCCAAAGCGCGCGCCAACGCCCTAAAGGGGCAGTATGAAAACGTGGAGTTCCGCCTCGGCGAGATCGAGCACCTGCCCATCGCGGACAGTGCCGCCGACGTAGTGATTTCCAAGTGCGTCATCAACCTGTCGCCCGATAAGCCCCAGGTGTTCCGCGAGGCTTTCCGCGTGCTCAGGGCCGGGGGGCGACTGGCCATCTCCGATGTGGTCGCGACCTCCCAACCGCCCGAGGACATGCGCAACGACGCCGTGCTCATTGCAGGGTGCATGGGCAATGCTTCGCTGATCACGGATCTAGAGGCGATGATGCGCGCCGCCGGATTCGAACAGATCCGCATCCAGCCAAAAGACGAGTCGAAGGCATTCATCGAGGACTGGGCCCCAGGGCGCAATGTCACCGACTTCGTCGTCTCCGCCACGATTGAAGCAGTCAAACCAGTAGCCTGCCGCTCTTCTGGTGACGGCTGATTCTAAAAGGATGACCGCTGGCGCCATTGGCGAGGCAACGGATGGCGCGGCCTTGTCATGGATGTCCTGCCACCATGGGTCAGGACCGTCCCCGCCCCGACAACGCGGCGGCCCCGCAATGAAGGCCATCCCCGTATCAAGCAAATATTTTGAAAGGAACTCCTATGTCGAACATCCAGATTTTCGACCCGGCGCTGTGTTGCAGCACGGGTGTATGCGGTGTCGAGGTCGATCAGAACCTCGTGAGCTTTGCTGCCGACGTAGATTGGGCCAAGCAGAACGGCGCCCAGGTCGAGCGCTTCAACTTGGCCCAGCAACCCCTTGCTTTCGCAGATAACCCGACCGTGAAAGGCTTTCTGGAGCGTTCGGGACAAGAAGCGCTACCCCTCGTTCTGGTTGATGGCGAGGTGGCTTTGGCCGGTCGCTACCCCAATCGCAACGAATTGTCCCGTTGGGCCGGTATTCAAGCCTCTGAAGCCCCTCGGACGCAAGGCGCTTGCTGCTCCGGCAGCGGTTGCTGCTGAACAAGGGGATTTCCATGCACTTTCTGACCCAACCGCCTCGCTTCGTTTTCTTCACGGGCAAAGGGGGCGTCGGCAAGACCTCCATCGCCTGCGCAACGGCCGTGCAGCTCGCCGCCGAGGGCAAGCGCGTGCTGCTCGTCAGCACCGACCCGGCCTCGAACGTAGGGCAGGTTTTCGGCGAGACGATCGGCAATAGCATCACGGTGATCCCCGCGGTGCCGAACCTGTGGGCGCTGGAAATCGACCCGCAGGCGGCGGCGCAAGCCTATCGTGACCGCATTGTCGGCCCGGTTCGCGGCGTGTTGCCCGATGCGGTCGTGGATGGCATCGAAGAATCCCTGTCGGGAGCCTGCACCACGGAAATCGCCGCCTTCGACGAGTTCACCGCCCTGCTGACCGATGCGGCGCTGACGCAGGACTACGAACACGTCATCTTCGACACCGCCCCGACGGGCCACACCATCCGTCTGCTGCAATTGCCCGGTGCATGGAGCGGCTTTCTGGAAGCAGGTAAAGGCGATGCGTCGTGCCTGGGGCCTTTGGCCGGACTGGAAAAACAGCGCGGCCAGTACAAGGCTGCGGTGGAGGCGTTGGCCGATCCGTTGCGCACCCGCATGGTGCTGGTGGCGCGCGCACAGCGCACCACGCTGCGCGAGGCGGCGCGCACCCATGAGGAACTGGCCGCAATCGGCCTGTCGCAGCAACACTTGGTCATCAATGGCATCTTTCCTGCCGGCGAGGCCGAGAACGATCCGCTGGCCGCCACCATCTACGCCAGAGAGCAGGCTACGCTGGCCGCCATTCCGCCCGTGCTTCAGGCGTTGCCGCGGGATCAGATCGCGCTCAAGCCGTTCAATCTCGTCGGCCTCGATGCCCTGCGTCACCTGCTGGTCGATACCGACGCCACGCATGGCGCCGATGCCATCGAGCTGCCCGCCCGGCTGGATGCGCCGGACTTGTCCGCCCTGGTCGATGACATCGCCGCCGAGGGGCACGGGCTGGTCATGGTGATGGGCAAGGGCGGCGTGGGCAAGACCACGCTGGCCGCCGCCATCGCCGTGGAGCTGGCGGACCGGGGGCTGCCCGTCCATCTGACCACCTCCGACCCGGCCGCGCATCTGGCCGATACGCTAGAAGGCTCGCTTCCCAATCTGGTGCTCAGCCGCATCGATCCTCAGGAGGCCACGGCGCGTTATCGCCAGCATGTGATGGACACCAAAGGCGCACAACTCGATGCCGAGGGCCGGGCCTTGCTGGAAGAGGACCTGCGTTCACCCTGCACCGAGGAAATCGCGGTGTTCCAGGCATTCTCCCGCGCC
Organism: Bradyrhizobiaceae bacterium; assembly: GCA_020544565.1. GTDB lineage: Bacteria > Pseudomonadota > Alphaproteobacteria > Rhizobiales > Xanthobacteraceae > Afipia. The sequence continues at coordinate 559,767 of CP078014.1, read as the reverse complement.
ATTCGCGAAGGTGGACGAAAATTCGTGGTGATGGATACCGCACCCACCGGCCACACCCTGCTGCTGCTGGATGCCACCGGCGCCTATCACCGCGATGTCGCCCGGCAGATGGGTGAGAAGGGCGCTCACTTCACGACGCCGATGATGCAACTGCAAGACCCGAAGCAGACCAAGGTGCTCATCGTCACCCTGGCCGAAACCACGCCCGTACTGGAAGCGGCCAACCTGCAAGCGGACCTGCGCCGTGCGGGCATCGAACCGTGGGCCTGGGTGGTCAACAACAGCGTGGCGGCCGCGCACCCGCACGCCCCGCTGCTGCGCCGCCGCGCGCGCAACGAATTGCGGGAAATCGACGCCGTGGCCACGCGACATGCCGGGCGCTATGCGGTCGTCCCTCTTTTGACGGAGGAGCCTGTCGGTGCGGAGCGCCTGCGGGCCTTGGCGAAATGGAAACATCGTGAGCTTGAAGTTTCGAGATGACAATGAAGGAAAAGCAGGCTCTCGCCGCCTTCGCCGCGCTTTCGCAGGAAACGCGGCTCCGCATTGTCCGTCTTCTGGTGACAGCCGGTCCCGAAGGGATGTCCGCCGGCTCGATTGGAGAGGCCATGGACGGCGCGGCCTCCTCGCGCATGTCCTTTCACCTGAGCCATCTCGAACAGGCGGGGCTTGTCGAGTCCCGGCGCGAAGGGCGCTCGATCATCTACAGCGCGGCCCTCGTGACGCTTTCGAGCCTCATCGAATTCCTCATGCGCGACTGCTGCCAGGGCCACCCCGAAGTGTGCAACCCGGCCGTCGCCGCGCTGTCCTCCTGTTGCCAACCTACGAAAGGCTCTTCCCATGTCTGATTCAGACCAGCCCCACCGCATCTTCAATGTTCTCTTCCTTTGCACCGGCAACTCGGCTCGCTCGATCCTTGCGGAGAGCATTCTGGCCAAGGACGGGACTGGTCGCTTCCGCGCTTTTTCCGCTGGCAGCCAGCCCAAGGGCGAGGTCAATCCCTTTGCGTTGAAGGTGCTGAGGAGCCTCGACTATCCCGCCGATGGGTTCCGCTCGAAGAGCTGGGAGGAGTTCGCGCGGCCTGAAGCTCCGGTCATGGATTTCGTGTTCACGGTTTGCGACAACGCTGCCGGCGAAGCCTGCCCGGTCTGGCCGGGCCAGCCGATGACGGCACATTGGGGCATCGAAGACCCCGCTGCGGTGGGAGGTTCCAACATCCAGAAGGAAGCCGCCTTCGTCACTGCCTTCCGCTATCTCAAGAACCGTGTCTCCATCTTTACGGCGCTGCCTGTCGCCAGCCTCGACAAAGCATCCCTGCGGGCCACGCTCGTAGAGATCGGGCAATCGGACGGCGCGTCCTCGCCTCGCAACAGCGCGGCCTGAGGCAAGGCCATGGACGTCATCATCTATCACAATCCCGACTGCGGCACCTCGCGCAACACGCTGGCGATGATCCGCAACGCCGGCATCGAGCCGCACGTCATCGAATATCTGAAGACGCCGCCGGCGCGCGCGCTGCTGACGCAGCTCATTGCGCGCATGGGCGTTTCGGTTCGCGCGGTGTTGCGCGAAAAGGGTACGCCTTACGCGGAGCTTGGCCTTGCCGATCCAAAGCTGACCGATGACCAGCTTCTCGACGCCATGATGGCGCATCCGGTCCTCATCAACCGGCCGATCGTCGTCAGCCCCAGGGGCGTGAAACTCTGTCGGCCGTCCGAAGACGTGCTCGACCTGTTGCCGCCGCAACAGGGCGAGTTCGTCAAGGAAGACGGCGAGCGCGTCATTGATGAGCACGGCCGCCGCGTGGCGACGGCTTGAAGGAAAACCATGTCCACCTTTGAACGCTATCTGACCCTCTGGGTTGCGCTTTGCATCGTCGTCGGCATCGCGCTCGGCCATGTGATGCCGGGCGCGTTTCAGGCGATCGGTGCTGCGGAAATCGCCAAGGTCAACCTGCCGGTGGCTGTGCTGATCTGGCTCATGGTCGTTCCGATGCTCCTGAAGATCGACTTCGCCGCGCTCGGCGAGGTCGGCCGTCACTGGCGCGGCATCGGCGTGACGCTGTTCGTCAACTGGGCGGTGAAGCCGTTCTCCATGGCTTTGCTCGGTTGGCTCTTTATCGGCTGGCTGTTCCGGCCGCTGCTGCCAGCCGACCAGATCGACAGTTATATCGCCGGCCTCATCATCCTCGCCGCGGCACCCTGCACGGCGATGGTGTTCGTCTGGTCGAACCTGACCAAGGGCGAGCCGCATTTCACGCTGAGCCAGGTCGCGCTCAACGACGCGATCATGGTCGTGGCCTTCGCGCCCATCGTCGGGCTGCTGCTCGGCCTGTCGGCGATCACCGTGCCGTGGGGCACGCTGATCCTGTCAGTGGTGCTCTACATCGTCATCCCGGTGATCGTCGCGCAGATCGTGCGCCGCAGCCTTTTGGCGAACGGAGGGCAGACAGCGCTGGACCAACTGCTCGCCAAGCTCGGCCCAATCTCGCTCGTCGCACTTCTAGCGACGCTAGTGCTGTTGTTCGGTTTCCAGGGTGAACAGATCATCGCGCAGCCGATGGTGATCGCGCTGCTCGCCGTACCAATCCTGATCCAGGTCTATTTCAACTCCGGGCTCGCCTATCTGCTCAACCACATCTCGGGGGAACAGCATTGCGTCGCCGGCCCATCGGCCCTGATCGGCGCGTCGAACTTCTTCGAACTGGCTGTCGCCGCGGCCATCAGCCTGTTCGGCTTCCACTCCGGCGCTGCGCTCGCCACGGTCGTCGGTGTACTGATCGAGGTGCCGGTCATGCTCTCCGTCGTGTGGATCGTGAACCGCTCCAAGGGTTGGTATGAGCGCGATGGCAAGACTGTCGTGGAGGTGGACCGTTGACCTTGCCAAACCTCCCCCATGTTGATGCCGGTTGCATCGTTGTGCCGCGCATTGATCGGCTACGGGCGACATCCTCGACCCACCCGCCTCGTATTCTGTTGCTCTACGGCTCGCTTCGCGGGCGGTCATATAGCCGCTTCCTGACCCAGGAGGCCGAGCGCCTGCTGAAGCATTTCGGTGCGGAGACCCGCATCTTCGATCCGCATGGTTTGCCGTTGCCCGACGGAGCCGAAATCAGTCACCCAAAGGTGCAGGAGCTGCGAGAGCTTTCGCTCTGGTCGGAAGGTCAGGTCTGGACCAGCCCGGAGCGGCACGGCGCCATGAGCGCGGTGATGAAGGCGCAGATCGACTGGATTCCTCTCTCGGTCGGCGCTGTACGACCGACGCAAGGGCGGACGCTTGCCGTCATGCAGGTGTCGGGCGGTTCGCAGAGCTTCAACGCGGTCAACCAGATGCGCGTGCTCGGTCGATGGATGCGGATGGTGACGATCCCCAACCAGTCGTCCGTCGCCAAGGCTTTTCAGGAGTTTGACGAAGCAGGCCGGATGAAGCCTTCGTCCTATTATGACCGCGTGGTGGATGTGATGGAGGAACTGGTCAAGTTCACGCTGCTGACGCGCGACGTGTCGTCTTATCTCACGGACCGCTATTCCGAGCGCAAGGAAAGCGGTGAAGCTTTGATGCGGCGGGTGAATCTATCGGCCGCGACCTGAGCTGCTTCCCGCCGACTGGCAAGGATGCATTGAAAGGCATGGCACACACACGATCCGAACGTGAGGCTTCCACCTTCGGATCGCAGATCTTCGGCCGATGTCATGCCAGCGCTGATCCGAAAAGGCTGATGGAGATCTCAGTTTGAGGAAGCTTGAGAGTGTGGTGCGGACGACGGGACTCGAACCCGTACTCTCAAAGAGAAGCAGATTTTCGTACCACTTCGACTTTCGCCGCCGCCTTTGGCGTTCGTGGTCTGGACTGTCCCTTCGCCATGGCCCGAAGGCTTTAGACGCCGCCCGTCCAGTCTCTACACCTTCCCCTGAAGAGGGGCTTGGCTCGGGATTGGCTTAGGGCTGATGCCCGTTAGCGTTCCCCGACTTTGAGCGGTTCTACTCCGCGGATTTCCCCGCGGGCACTCCAATTCTAAAGTCTGCTGCGTCTACCGATTTCGCCACGTCCGCCCTTGGCCGCCGATTCTCCCCCTTGGTCTCTGCTCCTATACAGCACCTAGAGCAAAATCAGCCTATTTCCGCCTTCCTAACCCCGCGCCCTTAGCGCACTGAAAAACCATTCAATTCTCTTCCGTAAACTATTTTGCAGCATGGTAGAGAAAAGACTTTTTAAGTCCCTTGCGTCTACCAGTTCCGCCACGTCCGCGCGCGGGCGTTGTAGCACCGCGCGGGGCAAGACCGAAAGCCCGGCCTTGCGGCGAATATTTCCCATGTTGATAGCGCGGGCGCATCGCGAGCGCCTGCGGCCGCGTCGCACCGCCACCAAGGCTGCCCGTCATTCGCACCCGTCGAATTCGACCACCGTTCTCTCCCGCTGGTTGAGGCGATGCCAGAGCTTGCGCCCTTCACGCTCGGCCCAATGGGCCCGCCGCGCCAGCCAACCCTCGCGATGAGTACTGCCGCGCTCCGCGATCGTCGTTTCGACAAAACCAGCCGACCCGGCCAGGTACAAATGTTTGGCCTGCGCACAAAGCGCTGGCAGGACCTGATAGATGACTATCTTACTCGCGATTCCGAAGGCAGGATCGAACAGGATGAGATCCACCGGTGCCGAAAATGTCCGCGTCCGCGACAGAAGAAAATTGGCGGCGTTACGGGACAGAATATAGCCCCCGGCTCGGTAATGCGTACTGCGCAATCTGCTCAGTTGAAAGCCATCCGCCAGAGCTACCGCCCGCGCATCCAGCCAAACCCGATCACCGGCCGCCTCCAGTTTGATGACATCGGCGTTGCGCGGAATCCAGCCGGAGGATGACAAAAACCCGGACATGTGCGGCGAGAACACGACATCGTCCTCGAAAATACAGCCGTATTCATCCTTCTGCGCGGCAATCAACTCCCAGCATTTCCGGTGGCTCAGGAAACAGCCGACTTCCGCGGCCGACAAGGGCGTCCAGCCCCGCACCGTGGTACGCACCGCCGCAAGGTCTTTTTCGCCCAGCATCCTGCCATCGATAGCCGAAACCCGCTCGCAACTCAGGCCGAGTTGCGACAAGCGACCAGTCATCGCCTCAAGCCGATCGGAACTCCGATCAAGGTTGATCAAAAATGCAGGAATCGCCATCAGTTCAAAAGTTTGGAAAATTGCGGACATCAGTCGTGGGCATCCCGCCCACCACGCGATGCTGCCCGCGCTCGTGGATTTGTTGGTATTGTATCAAGCTTGTCGTGACAGTCCACCTCAAGGCCCTGCGGCGGATTTACCTCCTTGAGCGCCCATGACAGTCTGCCAGACGCGCCCGCAAGAGACCTTCGAGAGACGACGTGGAGAATTCGGCATGAATCCGGTGACGACCAGCTTCGAACAGATCAAGTATGAGATCGCGGACAACATCCTCACCATCACCCTGAACCGTCCCGACAAGATGAATGCGTTCACCCATGTGATGATGAACGAACTGATCGCAGCGTTCGACGCCGCCGATGCCGACGACAGTGTTCGCGCCATCATCGTCACCGGCGCGGGCCGCGCGTTCTGCGCCGGCGCCGATCTCTCCGAAGGCGGCAAGACATTCGACCGCGCCGCCCGCGCGGACCGCAAGACCGCCCCGCTGCGTCCCGACGGCGAAGTGGAATGGAGCGACGACGCCGTGCGCGACGGCGGCGGCCGGGTGACGCTGCGCATCTTCAAGTGCCTCAAGCCGGTGATCGGCGCCATCAACGGCGCGGCGGTGGGCATCGGCGTCACCATGCAGTTGCCGATGGACATCCGCATCGCGTCGGCGGACGCGCGGTTCGGTTTCGTGTTCGCGCGGCGGGGCATCGTGCCGGAAGCGGCGTCGAGCTGGTTCCTGCCACGTATCGTCGGCATCTCGCAGGCGCTGGAGTGGTGCTATTCCGGCCGCGTGTTCCCGGCGCAGGAAGCCCTCGCCGGCCGCCTCGTTAATAAAGTCGTGCCCGCGGACGAACTGATGACCACGGCCCGCGCCATCGCGCGCGAGATCGCCGACAACACCGCGCCGGTATCGATCGCGCTGATCCGCCAGATGATGTGGCGCATGCTCGGGGCCGACGACCCGATGGAGGCGCACAAGATCGACAGCCGCGGCATCTATTCGCGCGGCCAGTCCGCCGACGTGCGCGAGGGCGTGATGTCGTTTCTCGAAAAGCGCCCGGCGAAATTCACCGAGACGGTATCGCAGGACATGCCGTCCTATTTCCCGTGGTGGACGGAGCGGGAGTACAAGTAGGGCAGATCGCTGCGGCGCCTGACGGCCTTAGAGCAGATTTGGTTCAGATGGAATCATCGACTCGTCATGCCCCGCTGTATGCTAGGCATTCACGTCTTACTTTGTTGAACATTCAAGACGTTGATGGCCGGGACAAGTCCGACCATGACGGATGAGTATGTTTCCATCAAAACATGGAACGCTCTAGCTGTGGAGCCTCAACAGGTTGTCCTCGGTCAGGCCGAGTCTGCTGATTGGTGTCTTTGATTTTATGCCGCCATGGGGTCGATGCCAATTGTATCGGTGCAACCAGATAGGAAGCTCCTCGGCCCGGCGATCGGATGTTGGATAGGCGTGAGCGTAGGCCCACTCCCTGAGCGCGGTCTGGATGAAGCGCTCGGCCTTGCCATTGGTTTTTGGCGTATAGGGTTTGGTGCGGACGTGCTTGATGCCCAAGTGCCGGCAAGCGTCGCGGAAGGCGAAGGCCTTGTAACAACTGCCGTTATCGGTCATGACGCGGGCGACGGTGATGCCTAGGCTTTTGTAATAAGCCACGGCGGCCTTGAGGAAGGCAACGGCACTATCGGCCTTCTCATCGGGCTTGATCTGGGAGAACGCGACACGGGAGTGATCGTCGATGCTGACGTGGACGAACTCCCAGCCGACGCCGCGACTGTTGCTTTGACCGGTCCGATCACCGGTGATGCGGTGACCGACCTTGTCGAAACGACCGAGCTTTTTGATATCGATGTGGATCATCTCGCCGGGAGTGGCACGCTCATAACGGTGCACAGGCTCAACCGGCTCCAGGTCGCGTATCCTGTTCAGTCCCAGCCGCTGTAGAATGCGGCTGACGGTTGCCGCCGACACGCCGGTCTCAACGGCAATCTGCTTGCCCGTGTAGCGCTGCCGGCGCAACGCCTCGACCACCGCACATGTGGCAGGCACTGTTTGGCTTGGCAATGAAAGAGGCCTTGAGGAGCGATCACGCAATCCATCGACACCTTCCGCGCGGAACCGCTCGACCCATTTGGCGACCGTCTTCGGGGTGGTGTTGAACTGGCGCGCCGCGGCGGCCTTGCTCAACCTCCCGTCAATCACAAACCGCACCATGGCCTCTCGACCTCTTGGCGTCAGGGGAGCATTCTTGTGGCTGTTCATCTGGTCTCTCCGTGGAACACTGAAGCTTCGCAACCTCAGCTTCCTCGGTCCGGACCAGATGGACAACCTCCCGAAACACCACACCTAGAGCATCACCAGCACCACGCGACCGATCGCTTTCCGGTCCATCAACAGCCGCATCGCCGCCGCATGTTCCTCGATCGGCAGGCGGTGCGAGATGTGGGGGCTGATCCGCCCCTCATTGGCGAGCCGCGTCAATGCTTCCAGCCGCACCCGGCCAAGCGCCGGGTTCTTGCGTGTCGCCTCGCCGGCGCGCACGCCGAGCACACTCGCGCCCTTGATGAGCACGAGATTTGTCTTCGCCACGCCGATGCCGCCAGTGAAGCCGATGACCAGCAGCCTCGCGCCCCAGGCAATGCAGCGCAGGCTATCCTCGAAGATCGCGCCGCCGACCGGATCGAACACCACATCCGCGCCGCGCCCGTCGGTAATGCGCTTGACCGCGTCCCGAAACGGTTCGCGGCCGGAGAGCACGCCATGATCCGCGCCGCGCTGTGTGGCGGCGGCAAGCTTCTCCTCACTCGATGCGCAGGCGATCACGGTCGCGCCGAACACCTTGCCGAGTTCGACGGCGGCGAGGCCGACGCCGCCGCCCGCGCCATGGACCAGCAACACTTCGCCGGGTTCAATCCGCGCGCGATCGTGCAGGGCATGCCAGGCGGTGCCGTGCGCGGCCAGAAACGCCGCGCCCTGCGCATCGTCGAACGCCGCCGGCAACGGCGCGAGCTGGTCGGGCGCGACGACGATCTCGTCGGCATAGCAGCCCAACCGCGCCTTCACCATCACGCGGTCGCCGATACGCACTCCAGCAGCGCCGGCAACCTCGCTGACCTCGCCCGCCGCCTCGACGCCCGGCGTGAACGGCAGCGGCGGCTTCAACTGGTATTGCCCCGCCACCATCAGGATGTCGGGAAAATTGATCCCGGCGGCGCGGATCGCCACGCGCACCTGCCCTGACGCGAGCGGGACACGCGGGACATCCTCCAGCGTCAGCGATTCCGGCGGCCCGAGTTCGCGGCAGACGACAGCGCGGGGCATGGCAGTTTACATTCCGCCCTTGCTGCGCATCAGCTTGTCGCGGATCAGCGGCAGGCGATCGTTGCCGAAATACATGTCGGTCCCGTCGAGAAAGATCGTCGGCGAGCCGAACGCGCCGCGCGCGATGGCGTCATCGGTATTGGCCTTCAACTCGTCCTTGATCGCCTGCTCGCCGATGCCGGCGAAGAACGCGGCGGGATCGAGGCCCACACGCGCGCAAACCTTCGCCAGGACCTCGTCCTTCGAGATGTCCTGGTCGTCTCCCCAATAGGCTTGGAACACGGCGGTGGCGAACGGCACGAGTTTGTCCGGATGATGATGCTGCACCCAGATGCAGCCGCGCATGGACTTCACCGCATTCACCGGAAACACGCTGGGCGGCATGATGATCCTGACGCCGGCGAGCCGCGCCCAGTCCTGCATGTCCTTCGCCATGTAGGCCTGCTTGGCGGGAACGGGATTGGCGCGCGTCTCGTACATCGTCTTGTTGACGGTGTTGAACACGCCGCCGACCAGAAACGGCTTCCACGCGATCTCCGCGCCGAGCTCCTTCGCCAGCGGCTGGATGTTGGTGAAGGCGAGATAGGTCCAGGGGCTGGAGCAGTCGAAGAAGAATTCGAGCATGAGACGTTTCCTTGTTGAGGCGTTGCATGTTGGCCGTCATTGCGAGGAGCAACATGTCATTCCGGGGCGACGCGCAGCGGCGAACCCGGAATCTCGCGGAACTCGTCAAGATTCCGGATCAACGCGCAAAGCGCGCGTTGTCCGGAATGACGGATGGACCGGCCAATTCGATGACTGGCGAGCGTCATGATTCCGTCGCTTCCTGCGCGGTCTTGCCGAACATGTTCCTGCGCTGCTCGTCGGTGAACGGCGTCTTGTCGAACTTGCCGACCGCAAGGCCCTTCTGCACGTTCGGCCGCGCCCGCACGGCGGCATACCAGCGCTTGACGTGCGGGTAATCGTCGAGGGTGAAGCCCTGCGCCTTGTGGGTCATGGTCCATGGAAAGCAGGCGATGTCGGCGATGGAATAATCCTCGCCGGCGACATAGGCCCCCGTCCTGCCGAGCTGGCGGTCGAGCACGGCATAGAGCCGCGCCGCCTCGTCGCGATAGCGCTGGATCGCATAGGGGATCTTCTCCGCCGCGTAGAGCGCGAAATGGCCGTGCTGGCCGAGCATGGGGCCGAGGCCGCCCATCTGCCACATCACCCACTGGATCACTTTGAAGCGGCTGCGCAGGTCCTGCGGCAGGAAGCGGCCGATCTTCTCGGCGAGATAGATCAGGATCGCGCCGGTCTCGAACATCGCGACCGGTTCGCCGCCGTCCGCGGGCGCGCGATCGACGATGGCCGGGATGCGGTTATTCGGGCTGATGGCGAGAAACTCCGGCCGGAACTGGTCACCCTCGCGCAGGTTCACCGGGACCACCGTGTAGGGCAGACCCAGCTCCTCCAGCATGATCGAGATTTTCCACCCGTTGGGCGTCGGCGCGTAGTGAAGATCGATCATGGGCACTTCCGGATTCGGCGTCAGGAGCGCGCCATTAAAGTCGTCAGGCCCGCGCTTGTCACGGGCATGCCTGCCCTTCCTGTCCGATTATTTGAGTTCAAGACGCGAAGGATCAGGGTAAGCTCGGCCATGCCGCAACAAACAACAAACACCCCCGGGACATGCCCATGCTGTTTCAGACCACCATTGCCGGCTCGCTGCCGAAACCCGAATGGCTCGCCGAGCCCGACATGCTGTGGGCGCCATGGAAGGCGCAGGGCGCGGCGCTCGATCGCGCCAAGCGCGACGCCACCCTGCTCTGGGTGAAGCTGCAGGAAGACGCCGGCATCGACATCGTCACCGAAGGCGAACAGGCGCGACAGCATTTCGTCCACGGCTTCCTGGAGCGCGTCGAGGGCATCGACTTCGCCCGCAAGGTGGAAATGGGAATCCGCAAGGACCGCTACAAGGCGATGGTGCCGCAGGTGACGGCGCCGCTGCGGCTGAAAGGCCGCGTCCACGCCGACGAGGCCCGCGCCGCCCGCGCCCACACCACGCGCCGGCTGAAATTCACCCTGCCCGGCCCGATGACCATCATCGATACCCTGGCCGACAGCTATTACGGCGACCGCGTCAAGATGGCGTTCGCCTTCGCCGAGTTGCTCAATGCCGAGGCCAAGGCGCTCGAAGCCGACGGCGTCGACATGATCCAGTTCGACGAGCCCGCCTTCAACGTGTTCATGGACGAGGTCAACGACTGGGGCATCGCGGCGCTGACCCGCGCCGCCGAGGGCCTCACCTGCGATACCGCCGTCCACATCTGCTACGGCTACGGCATCAAGGCCAATATCGACTGGAAGCAGTCGCTCGGCGCGGAGTGGCGGCAGTACGAGCGGATTTTTCCCGCCATCGATGCAAGCCCGATCCGGCAGGTCGCCGTCGAATGCCGCAACTCCCACGTGCCGCTGGAGCTGCTCGGCCTGCTCAAGGGCAAGGTGGTGCAGGCCGGCGTCATCGACGTCGCCAATGACATCGTCGAGACGCCGCAGGACGTGGCCGACACCATTGCCGCGGTGATGAAATTCGTGCCGCGGCAGAACATCGTCGCCACCACCAATTGCGGCATGGCGCCGATGCGCCGCGACCTCGCCGAGGCCAAGCTGCGCGCGCTCGGCGCCGGCGCGCGGCTGGCGCGGGAACGGCTGGGGTAGAGCGGTTTCGGTTGAGACGGACTCAACCTTCGTCATGCCGGGCATCCACGCCTTGGGGGTTCAACGAAGAAAGACGTGGATGGCCACGCAAGAGGGCGTTCACGCCCGTCAGCGGCGGCTATCGCCGGCCATGACGGATCGTTGTGTTTTCATCAAAACGCAAAACACATTGGTCGCCGCCGCTGCAACGCACCTCTTGCAGCGCATCATCAAAATCGTTCCGCACCCATGGAACCCGTGGCTGGCGGCGGCGCTTATTCCCGTACACGTCCCCACGGAGTGCGGATCATGCGGCTCCAGCTTCATCACCGCCACGAACACGATGCCGAAAACCTCTGCGTCGCAGCCATTTTCCTGTTGCTGATCGTGGTCGGCTCGGCCCTGTTCTATTACGGAGCGACCCAGATCGCGCCGCTGCGGGCGGTGGCGCAGCTCGGCTCCGCACCGCTGTAGCGACGCCAAGGCCGCCGCCGGAGGCTTGCTCGCCTCCTCGGGAGCGATTGGGGTAGCCAGGTCGTCCCGGCGAAAGCCGGGACCCATTACCTCTGTCGCTGTAGAAAACCGCTAAGTCGGCACCTTGCTTCTCACGACAGCACGGTGGTTATGGGTCCCGGCTTTCGCCGGGACGACCATCAAATCTTTGCGCCCCGCCCTGATTCTCAGGACTCGCGGCCAGGGGAAAACATTCAATTCCAAAATCGAGACCCAGATCGATCATTGTCGCCAACGTCGCACAACGGATTTCATCACCGAAATAATCGTCATTCAAAAACTGAAGAATAAGCATGGTTCGTCCACCGTCAGCTCTGAATCTGGCGAGGACTTCACGGTGAGGTTTCAAACTTTCGATAAATTGTTTTGCGTGATTGGCAAACCACTGGTCTTGCAGAGTATGGCGCACCGTGTGTCGCCACCGCGTATCTTGATACACGCCCGGCAAGGAGGTGCCTTTTGGTGTTACTCTCGGCTCACCAACATTATGGGAGAAATGAGCTTCTAATTGTAGCTCTCTGGAAATTTCATCCGCACTCATAAAGGGATGAACAACTAACAGTTCAACGTCGAAACGCCTCGAATCCTCTTTTGGGCTAAGCACATCTGACGACATCGAAAGCCTCCAAAGAGACGAAGAAAAACTACGCCGCGCCGTCGCGGATCGGCGGCAGGTAGGACAGACCGGTGTCCCACGGAAAGAAGATCCAGGTGTCCTGCGACACTTCGGTGATGAAGGTATCCACCATCGGCCGGCCCATCGGCTTGGCGTACACGGCCGCAAGATGCGCCTGCGGCACCAGCTCGCGGACGATGCGCGCGGTCTTGCCGGTATCGACAAGATCCTCCACCACCAGGAGCCCCTTGCCGCCCTCACAGCCGAGCCGCATCACCGCCTCGGAAATGCCCTTCAGCAGGCGCGGCTCGCCCTGCGAGGTGTGGCTGTAGCTCGACACACACAGCGTATCGATGACGCGGATGCCGATCTCGCGGGCGACGATCGCCGCGGGCACGAGCCCGCCGCGCGTCACCGCCACCATGGCCTCGAACGGCCCCGCGCCGTTCAGCCGCCACGCCAGCGCACGGGCGTCGCGGTGAAACTGATCCCATGACACCGGAAACGGCTTGCGCGCTTCATCGCTCATCAATAGCGCTCCAAAGTCTTCCTCACCTCTCCCCGGCGGGGAGAGGTCGGCGAGCAAAGCTCGCCGGGTGAGGGGGATCGAATTTCAAATCATACATCGAGTGCCCCTCACCCCAACCCTCTCCCCGGCGGGGAGAGGGAGCGCTTCCTGCCATTCGACACCTAACTCCGCTCACATCACAGCTTCCGCACCATCGCGGTCGCGGTGGCGCTGGCGACGAGCTTGCCATCCTGAAACAGCTCGCCGGCCAGATGGAAAATATCCTTGCCCAGCTTGGTGACGCGCCCGATCCCCCGCAGCCGGCCGATTTTCGCCGGGCGATGAAACTGGACGTTGAGCGTCAGCGTCGGCGCGAACTCGCCGATGCCGAGCGCCGTGGTCGAGGCGAGGCCCATGCAGTCGTCCAGCATCGCCGACAGGAAGCCGCCCTGCACGATCCCGATCGGATTGGCGAACGCCGGCTTGCCGTCGAATTCCAGCTCGACGGTATGGGCCTCAAGATCGTGGCCGATGATATTCAGCCCGAGGGTTTTGGCGCATTCCGGCGGCTGGGTTTGCCCGGAGAGGATCGCTTCGAAGAAACGCTGGCTCATGACATGCTTTCAGGAATTCGCCGGCGTCAGCGCGCGACCTTGAGGCCGGCGAGCATCGCCTCCACCTCGGCCATGGCCGCCTTGAGCTTGGCCGCGTCGCGCGAGCGCACCACCACATTGGTGTTCGGCTTGCCGTTCTCGTCGAGGAACGGATAGCTGCCGATGAAGGTCTCCGGATGCGCCTCCTGAATGGCGCGCAGCGGCGTGCCGATATCGCCCTCGCGCGCATTGGCCCGCGCCGACTCCGACAGCATCCGCACGCCGGATTTGAGCTTGGGCGCGACGATGTCCATCATCGCCTGCATGATCGAGGGCACGCCCGCCATCACGATGACATTGCCGAGCTTGAAGCCGGGAGCGAGGATGGTGGCGCTGGAAATCAGCTCGGCGCCTTCGGGAATGCGGGCCATGCGCAGCCGCGCCTCGTTGAGATCGGCGCCGAACCGCTCCTTGAAGCGGGCGACGACCTCGGGGTGATGGTCGATGCCGACGCCGAACGCCTTCGCCACGCTGTCGGCGGTGATGTCGTCATGGGTGGGGCCGATGCCGCCGGTGGTGAAGACATAGTTGTAACGTTCGCGCAGCGCATTCAGCGCCTCGACGATGGCCGCCTCGTCGTCGGCCACGATGCGCACCTCCTTGAGGTCGATGCCGATATTGGTCAGGTACTCGGCGATGAAGCCGATGTTCTTGTCCTTGGTCCGCCCGGACAGGATCTCGTCGCCGATCACCAGAATTCCCGCGGTCACGATCTCGGTCATCTCACTCTCTCCCGCAGCGGAACCGGAACGTCCGCCTTGCATTGATCCGCATGCCTGCCGCTTCGGCAGGCACCCGTCCGCCCACTTTCCGGGCATCCCATCGCCGAACGCGCCGAATTGCCCGCCGGCCATGCATAACGTGCTGGCCCGAGCCTTGCTACCACCAGTTTGCGCCGCGGGCGATCACGCCCGCGGACTGGGGAGAACGACGTGGCATGATAGCCGCCTTCGATGAAATGACCGGCCCCTGCGGCGGCCTGCGCCCGGCCTACCGGGAGCTTGCCCTGTGGCTGAAGGAGACGCCGGCGGACGCGCTGGAGTATCGCCGGCAGGAGGCCGAACTGCTGTTCCGGCGCATCGGCATCACCTTCGCGGTCTATGGCGAGGCGGATTCCACCGAGCGGCTGATCCCGTTCGACGTGATCCCCCGCATTCTTGCCGGGCAGGAATGGACGCTGCTGGAAAAGGGCCTGACCCAGCGCGTCAAGGCGCTCAACATGTTCCTGAGCGACGTTTATCATAACCGCGACATTCTCCGCGCCGGCATCGTCCCCGACGACCTGATCTTCCAGAATCCGGTGTTCCGGCCGGAGATGAACGGACAGGACGTCCCGCACGACATCTACGTCCACATCGCTGGCATCGACGTGGTCCGGGTCGACGCCGACAATTTCTATGTGCTGGAAGACAACGCCCGCACTCCGTCCGGCGTCTCCTACATGCTGGAAAACCGCGAGATCATGATGCGGCTGTTTCCGGATCTGTTCGCGCGCCACCGCGTCGCCCCTGTGGAGAACTATCCGGACGCCCTGCTGGCGGCGCTGCGCTCGGTCGCCCCCGCGGCCGCGCCGGGCGAACCGACCGTGGCCCTGCTCACCCCCGGCATCTACAACTCGGCCTATTACGAGCACTCGTTTCTCGCCGACAAGCTCGGCGTCGAACTGGTCGAAGGCCGCGACCTCATCGTCAGGAACGAGGCGGTGTTCATGCGCACCACCGAAGGGCTCAAGCGCGTCGACGTGATCTACCGCCGCCTCGACGACGATTTCCTCGATCCGCTGAGCTTCCGCCCGGATTCCGCGCTCGGCGTGCCCGGTCTGATGTCCGCCTACGCCGCCGGCAACGTGACGCTCGCCAATGCGGTCGGCACCGGCATCGCCGACGACAAGGCGGTGTACAGCTACATGCCGGACATCGTGAAGTTCTATCTCGGCGAGGAGCCGATCCTCAAGAACGTGCCGACCTGGCGCTGTCGCGAGCCGGGCGACCTGAAATACGTCCTCGCCAACCTCAAGGACCTCGTGGTCAAGGAGGTGCACGGCTCCGGCGGCTACGGCATGCTGATCGGCCCGGCCGCGACCGCCGACGTGATCGAGTCCTTCCGCGCCAAGCTTTTGCAGGACCCCGCAGGCTTCATCGCCCAGCCGACGCTGGCGCTCTCCACCTGCCCGACCTGCACCGACGCCGGCCTCGCCCCGCGCCATGTCGACCTGCGGCCGTTCGTGCTCACCGGCAAGGATCGCGTCACCGTCGTTCCCGGCGGCCTCACCCGCGTCGCGCTCAAGGAGGGCTCACTGGTGGTCAATTCCAGCCAGGGCGGCGGCACCAAGGACACGTGGGTGCTGGAATGAATGGTGAAATATTCCTTGTCCCGGGCGCGATGCAGCGCGAGCGAAGCGCCGCGATGCGTCGCAGAACCGGGACCGCCACGAACTCCGCGCCTTCGAACGGTTCCGGTTCTGCGCAGCGGCATAAGAATGCCGCAACGCGCCCGGGACACGCCGCCCTCACCGGACAAGCCCATGCTCTCGCGCACCGCTGAAAACCTGTACTGGCTCGCGCGCTACGTCGAGCGCGCCGAATATCTGGCGCGCACCATCGCGGCGACGCTGCGCGCCACCGCGCTGCCGGACGCCTACGCCGGCAAGAGCAACGAGTGGGAATCGGCGCTGCTCACGGCCGGCATCAGCGACATCTTCCATCGCTTCCACGACGAAGCCGACGAGCGCACGGTGATCGATTTCCTGTCGTTCTCGCCGGACAACCCCTCCTCGATCCGCAACTGCATCGAGAACGCGCGGCTCAATTCGCGCGCGGTGCGCACCGCGTTGACCAGCGAGATGTGGGACACCATCAACAGCGCGTGGATCGAGCTGCATGCGACATGGCCGCAGGGCGCCCCCACCCGCGACAGTCTGGCGAACTTCCTGCGCTTCGTGCAGGAGACCTCGCTGCGCTTCGACGGCTCGGCCTATCGCACCATGCTGCGCAACGACGCCTACTGGTTCTCGCGGCTCGGCCTGCATCTGGAGCGCGCCGACAACACCGCGCGCATTCTCGACGTGAAGTACCACCTGCTGCTGCCGGAGAAGGAGCACGTCGGCGGCCCGCTCGACTACTATCAGTGGACCTCGATCCTGCGCTCGGTCTCGGCGCTGACCGCCTATCACTGGGTCTACCGCGAGACCCTGAAGCCGTGGCTGATCGCCGACCTGCTGATCCTCAACAACTCGCTGCCACGCTCGCTGGCGAGCTGCTACGGCAATCTCGTGCGCAATCTCGATCAGATCGGAGTGGCCTATGGCCGTCAGGGTCCGGCCCAGCGCCACGCCCGCGGCATCCGCAATCGGCTGGAGCGCGGCAGGATGGACGACCTGTTCCAGCGCGGCCTGCACGAATTCATCCAGGAATTCATTGCCGACAATGCCCGCCTCGGCGATATCATCGCCAAGCAGTATCTGATGTGATGCGCCCCGGAATGCAGAACTGTGTTGCGTCATTGCGAGGAGCGAAAGCGACGAAGCAATCCGTCCCCATCAGATAAAAAGGCGGATTGCTTCGCTGCGCTCGCAATGACGGCATCGTGCCCGACTCACGAACTCATGACCCTTATCATGCGCCTGAAGATCGCCCATACCACCACCTACCGCTACGAGCCGCCCGCCACCGGCATCATCCAGATCCTGCGCATGACGCCGGGCAGCCATGACGGGCAATACGTCGCCGACTGGCGGATCGACACCTCCACGGACAGCCGCCTCGACAGCCACGAAGACGCCTTCGGCAACATCACCCACGTGCTGACCCACGGCCCGCTGTCCGAACTCACCATCACCGTCGAAGGGCTGGTCGAGACCCAGGACACCGGCGGGGTGCTGCGCGGCACTGACGAGCGGTTTCCGCCGAGCCTGTTTCTGCGCGCGACGCCCCTCACCACGCCCGACCCGGCCATGGCGGATCTGGCCCGCGACCTGCGCCGCGCGGCGGGCGGCGAACCGCTGGGCTTTCTCCACGCGCTGCTGGTGCGGCTCGCCGACCACATGACGTTCGACACCGATCCGACCCATGCCGGCACCTCGGCGGCGGACGCCTTCGCGCTCCGGCGCGGCGTGTGCCAGGATTACGCCCACATCTTCATCGCCTGCGCGCGCAGCGCCGGCGTCCCCGCCCGTTACGTCTCCGGCCATTTCATGCGCGCCGACGGCATGACGGCGCAGGAGGCCGGGCATGCCTGGGCGGAAGCCTTCGTTGACGGGCTCGGCTGGGTCGGGTTCGATCCGGCCAACGGCATCTGCGCCACCGACGCCCATGTTCGCGTCGCCATCGGGCTCGACTACCTCGGCGCGGCCCCGGTGCGCGGCACCCGCTACGGCGGCGGCCGGGAAAACCTCGAAGTCGCCGTGCATGTCGATCAGGCCGGGCGGCAGAGCCAGAACTGAATCCACCCGTGTCCCTGGCGCGATGCAGCGCAAGCGAAGCGCCGCGAGGCGTCGCAGAACCGGGACCGCCACACACCATTTTGGGCGACCCCGGCTCTGCGGAGCGGCATTGCATGCCGCGCCGCGTCCGGGGCACGATGCGCCCCCTCTTCCCCTCGGGGGAGAGGTGAAGACACGCTCCAACCCCGGTTGCCCCACCCGTCCCCTGCGCGTAGAAATGCGCGGTCTGGAGACCAGTGGAGCGGATTTGACATTCGCGTCCCGTTTGCAGAGGGTTCGCAACGCGAATGTCAAATCCAAAGCTCCACTGGAATTCATACCTGCGCGTGGGCCTTTGATTCTAACATTCGCACAAGATCGGTGCTGAACCGGAATGCGAATGTTAGAATCGGACCACGCGTAATGACCTATTGCTGCGGAATTCTGGTGCGCGAGGGGCTGGTGATGATCGCCGACACCCGCACCAATGCCGGCCTCGACAACATCTCGACCTTCCGCAAGCTGCACGTCTTCAGCAACCCCGGCGAGCGCATCATGGCGATCGCCACCGCCGGCAATCTCGCCATCACCCAATCGGTGATCTCGACCCTGAATGAGGGGTACGAAAATCCCGAGACCGGCGAGATCGAAACGCTGATGAACGCGCCGACCATGTTCCAGGCGGCGCAGCGGATCGGCCGCGCCATCCGCAGCGTCCGCGCGCTGGAAGACACCGCGTTGCGCGCCGAGGACATCAGTTTCGACATCTCGTTCCTGTTCGGCGGCCAGATCAAGGGCGCGCGGATGCGGCTGTTCATGGTCTACACCGCCGGCAACTTCATCGAATGCACCACCGACACGCCGTACCTGCAGATCGGCGAGCACAAATACGGCAAGCCGGTGCTGGACCGCGCCATCTCCTACGACGTCGATCTCTACGACGCGCTGAAGATCAGCCTGATCTCGATGGATTCCACCATGCGCTCCAATCTCGGCGTCGGCATGCCGCTCGATATCCTGCTGGTGCGCCCGGATGCCTGCGACGCCGATCTCAACTATCGCATCGAGGCCGGCGAGCCGTATTTCCACGATCTGCGCGCGCGCTGGTCGGCGGCGCTGCGCGCCGCGCATCAGGGTATCCCGCGCCCGCCCTATGGACATGAGAAATGAAAGGCGGAGCCGCAACATCATCGATGTCGTCCCCGCGCAGGCGGGGACCCATAACCATCGGCGAATTTGTTGCTATTCGAATGGTCGAAGCCCGCGCATCATCGCCTCGACAGAGAGTATGGGTCCCCGCCTGCGCGGGGACGACCCCGTAACAATTTTGCAAAATCACGAACAACAATAAATCACGAACAACAATAAAGGGAGACACCCATGTCTGAACTGAAAGTCGCCATCGTCACCGGCGCGGGCTCGGGGATCGGCCGCGCCTGCTCGCTGGCGCTGATGAAGGCCGGTTTCTCGCTGGTGCTCGCCGGGCGGCGCAAGGACGCGCTGGAGGAGACCGCGCAACGCGGCAAGGAATTCGGCAACAGCGTCGTGGTGCCGAGCGACATGACCGACCCCGCCTCCATCGCCGCGCTGTTCGCCAAGACCATGGCGACGTTCGGTCGCCTCGACCTGCTGTTCAACAATGCGGGCGTCGGCACCCCGCCGGTGCCGCTGGAGGATCTCACCCTCGACCAGTGGCAGACCACGGTGGCGACCAATCTCACCGCGCCGTTCCTGTGCACCCAGCATGCCTTCCGCATCATGAAGGACCAGACCCCGCAGGGCGGCCGCATCATCAACAACGGCTCGATCTCGGCCTATGCGCCGCGGCCGTTCTCCTCGCCCTACACTTCGACCAAGCACGCCATCTCCGGCCTCACCCGCGCCACGGCGCTCGACGGCCGCGCCTACAACATCGCCTGCGGCCAGGTCGACGTCGGCAACGCCGCCACCGAGATGACCGAGCGCATGGCGGGCGGCGTGCTGCAGCCGCGCGGCGACAAGATGATCGAGCCGCGCATGGACGTGCAGAACGTCGCCGACGCCATCGTGTTCATGGCGACGCGCCCGCTCGACGCCAACGCCCTGTTCCTCAACATCATGGCGACGCAGATGCCGTTCGTGGGACGGGGCTGAGGCGACATGCGCGCGCACATCGTCCTCGCCCACCCCGAGTCGCAATCCTATAATGCGCATCTGGTCGCGACAGGGCGTGCAGCGCTCGAACAAAAAGGCTGGTCGGTCACCGTGTCCGACCTCTACCGGATGGGGTTCGATCCCTGCGAGCGCGCGGAGCATTATTCCGCACCGCTGGATCGCAGCCGCTTCGACGTGCAGTCGGAGCAGCGGCACGCATCCGCCACCCACACGATCCCGCCCGATGTCGCGGCGGAAATCGCGCGGATCGATCAGGCCGATCTCCTGATCCTGCAATATCCGATGTGGTGGCACCTGCCGCCGGCGATCCTGAAAGGATGGTTCGACCGCGTTTTCATCTATGGCGAGGTCTACACCAGCAAGACGCGGTTCGAGAACGGCCGCTTCGTCGGCAAGAAGGCGATGCTGTCGGTGACGGTCGGCACCAGCGCGGACACCTATGCCTTTAACGGGCGCAGCGGCGATATCGACCTGCTGCTGTGGCCGGTGAATTTCTCGCTCGCCTATGGCGGCTTCTCGGTTCTCGAACCGTTCGTCGCCTATGGCGTGGAAGCGGGCCTGCGCTACTCCGACGCCGCCGCCATCGAAGCGCGGCTGAAAGCCATCAGCACCGATCTGGCGACGACGCTGTCGCAGGTCGAGACCATTCCGCCGATCCCGTTCAACCAGATGGCTCACTGGGGCACTGACGGCCGGATCACGCCCGATGCGCCGGTCCATTCGCCATTCATCCGGCGCAAGGCCAAGCTGGAGCTTGAGTGAACGTCACTTGAAGTAAGGCCATGACCGCAGGCGGCGCCACAGCGCCGCCCTGTCTCTCCTCAATGCAGCCGGAACACGCCGTCCACCGCCTTCAGTTCGGCGGGCTTGATCAGCTTCGAATGCGCCACACATTTCTGATTGCAGACGCCACCGGTGCGGAGATCAGTACAGAACCATCCGCTGTCACGTGCACCCGATCGAACGTCAATGGCACCTTACCTTCGAGGATGAGAGGACATCTCAGTCCGTCACATACAGCGTCGAGAATCGATACATATTCGACGCCGGGAGACGATGGGATCGATTCTTTCATTCGCCTATCGAGATCGAATAGACCACGCACCATCAAGATGTCGGATCGCAACTCGACGCCGGTGGCCTCCGCACGCAACAACATAGCAGGTAGTCGACTGCGAAACGTGGGCGACGGTCCAACCACAACGACGGGTATGCTCAGGCTCTTTAGCATTGAAATATTGCGGAGAAGTATCGCGATCATCTCGTCGAAACCAACTTTCTCGACATGCATATCCCACTTGCCTGCGATGACGACGGCATCGGGCCTGTTCTCCGCGAAGAATGCCCCGATTCGTTTCTGCAAGTTGCGGCATCTCTCGTTCCAATCTGACAGCACCTCAATCGTCGCAAGACATGCCGCGCCGTTTGCCTGCAATAAATGAGTGCCTTCTGCGGCCAGATGTTGATTCAGTCCATGGATATATTGTGCAGCGAGACTGTCTCCCCACAACAGCACATTGGGCCGGTCCAGTGCTGGTTCCAAACAAGCCTGGTCGCGAAAGTCCTCCCACCGGTAAAAAAAGCAGGATCCGGCGCGATACCAATCTGGATAACTGCTATCTTGATAGACATGAAGCGGGTTGGCTGCTTCCTGCAACGGCCGGCTCAAAGAGAATCCAATTGCGCTCACCAGAAGAAGCACTGCCGACGTACATCCCGCAGCTACAAACACCGCCTGTCGCGCCACAATCCATCGCCGTTGCCGGAATGGTTGCTCCACGAAACAATACGACGCATAAGCGATCGCAATCGTAGCAGCGAACAACAGCACTTTTTGATAGGTAGATACAGTAAGATCAGGCTGGGAGAAACGAAGATAGAGAAACAGCGGCCAGTGCCATAGGTAAAGCGAATACGAAATCCGACCGATGAAACCCGCTACGTTGAGTGGTGAACACACGGCTCGCAATGGCGCCGACCCCGTGACACCACTCCAGATGAACAACACTGCTCCAGTACATGGCAGCAGCGCGCCGACGCCGGGAAAGAAGCTGCCATCCCGATAACCGACCGCCGGAACCACAATCATCGCGAGACCAACGACACAAATCACGCGCTTAAAATGGATATTCGCAAGCGCGGGAATACCGCGGAGCGAGATCAAACCGCCCGCCAGAAACTCCCAAGCACGCGGCGGACTGAGGAAGAAGGCAGCCTCCACACGGCCGGTTGTCATCAACCAGTGACATAATGCGAAGGACGCTACTGAGGCTCCGCCGAGTCCGAACAGCAACGTCGCGTCTTGTCGAACCATCGGCAAACGCCGTCTGAGTAGCAGCCAGATCAAAACTGGCAAGACAAGGTAAAACTGTTCCTCCACCGAGAGCGACCACGTATGGAGCATCGGCTTCTCGTTGGCTGGTACGGCAAAGTAACCGGACTGCAACCAAAAGAAGACATTCGATGTAAAGGTGACCGTCGCAGCGATGGACTTGAATAGATTTGCTCGCTCGGACGGCAACAAGTAGAGAAACGCTGGCGGAATAACGAGGACCGACATCACATAGAGTGCCGGCAGCAGGCGACGTATGCGGCGCTCATAAAAGTGGACGAACGAAAACGTACCTCGTTCAAGATCATCCTGGATAATACGGGTGATCAGGAAACCAGAAATAACGAAGAAGACGTCCACGCCGACAAAACCGCCGCGAAACGGAGCAATCTCCCAATGGAAAGCCAGAACAGCTAGGACGGCAATGGCGCGCAGCCAGTCAATATCTTCTCGATAGGTACGTGCCACCAGAAACCCGAACTCATGGACCAATAAAGTTGTTACAGAGACGGTCCGGCATCAAATAGAGAATATAAGCCGTCGCAGACCAGCTAATGCGCGGACATTATCCGCTGCCTTGCGACCTGACAACCAAAGCCACCGCCCTGTCTCTCCTCAATGCAGCCGGAACACGCCGTCCACCGCCTTCAGTTCGGCGGGCTTGATCAGCTTCGAATGCGCCACCGTGACCGAGAACAGCGGGCCTTCCAGCTTGGACTGCCAGAAGGCGAGGAAATCCCGCAGCGCCGGGAAGTTGGGGAACAGGTCGTAGTCCTGCCAGACATAGGATTGCAGCAGCCAGCGGTGATCCGGGCGGCGATAGAGAATCTCCGCCGTGGTAAGGCCGTAACCCGCAAGCATCCTCTTGAAATCGCCGGACACCGTCTCCCGCGACCCTGACTTCAGCGAACCCATGCCAACCTCCTTTGGGGGAGGCGCTCGTCTCAAGTGGCAACCGGCTTCCGGCGAACGCGTTCCGACCCATCGTTGAGCGCGGCATCGCGAACCGGAGTCCACTTCGCGAACGGACGCGCTTGTCTGAGACCCTGACGCAGTACGTCCTGTCATCACAAGCGCAAAAATTGAATAAAGTGTTAATTATCAAGGCACTAGCAGCATCTCCGAGAGATTGCTGACAGAGCCGTCATCCAAACAGATGCGCCAGATAAAACGCAGCACCGGCAGCGAGACCGCCGACCAGCAATGTCTGGAATCCGGATTTGAATGGGTTGATTCCGGTCAGCCGACCCTTCACAGCGCCGAACACAGCCAGCGCAATGCCGGTGCAGACCACCGAATACAGGAGCGCGGTACGAAGCTGACCGGAGAGCATGTAAGGCAGCAGTGGAATGAGGCCGCCGACGAGATACGACACCGCAATCGTCGCGGCGCTGATCGGCGCGCGCTTCGGATCGGGCTTCTCCAGCCCGAGTTCGAAACGCATCATGAAATCCACCCAGCGCTTCTTGTCCGCCGACACCGCAGTCACCACCGATTCCAGCGCAGGTCCTTCCAGTCCATAGCCGGCGAAAATCTCGTGAATCTCGCCGACCTCCGCCGCGCGCAGATTGTCGACTTCCCACGTTTCGCGCCGCTCCTCGGAGTCGTAGTGCTCCTGATCGGTCCGTGCGGCGAGATAGCCGCCAAGCCCCATGGCGATCGCGCCCGCCGCGATCTCTGCAAGACCCGCGGTGACGATGATCTGCGTCGAGGTCACCGCCGCGGACAGACCCGCCGCGAGGGCGAACGGCACGGTGAGGCCATCGGCCATGCCGATGACGACATCGCGGACGGTTTCCGAACCGAGAAAATGACGTTCGACATGAGCGGTTACGGGCATCGGCACATCTCCGGCGGATGATCCGCCGATCTATATTTAGAATGATTCTAAATATAAAGCCTTTGGCGGGCAGCCTCACCGTCCGGGCGCATCGCACCGCGCCGGAAGAGCCAGAGCTCCGCTGCCGCTCCGGTTAATGATGAGCTGGAATTTCTGGCAGCCTCGCCGCCCGACTGCCAATTTTTCTGCCGCAGCCCCTTGTCCGGCGGCCGCCATCGGCCTATGTCCCTTGCCAGTTGCGGTAGCACTCGCTCGCCGCGACTGCCAGATTTTTAAAATCAGAGACGTATCAAAGCTTTAGGAGGACCGCATGAAATTCCGTCCGCTTCACGACCGCGTCGTGGTCAAGCGCATCGACGCCGAAGAGAAGACCGCTGGCGGCATCATCATTCCGGACACCGCGAAGGAAAAGCCTTCCCAGGGCGAGGTTCTGTCGGTCGGCCCCGGCGGCCGCGACGAGGCCGGCAAGCTGATCCCGATCGATCTCAAGGTCGGCGACATCGTCCTGTTCGGCAAGTGGTCCGGCACCGAGGTCAAGATCGACGGCCAGGACGTGCTGATCATGAAGGAAAGCGACATCATGGGCGTCATCACCGACGCCGGCGCCAAGAAGAAGGCCGCCTGAGCGCGCCTTTCTCCCTCACCTGAACTTTCAATCTTCCTGACAGCCAAGGAAAACCCAACATGTCAGCCAAAGAAGTCAAATTCGGCGTCGACGCCCGCGACAAGATGCTGCGCGGCGTCGATATCCTCGCCAACGCCGTGAAGGTCACCCTCGGCCCCAAGGGCCGCAACGTCGTGCTCGACAAGTCGTTCGGCGCGCCGCGCATCACCAAGGACGGCGTCACCGTCGCCAAGGACATCGAGCTTGACGACAAGTTCGAGAACATGGGCGCGCAGATGGTGCGCGAAGTGGCCTCCAAGTCGGCGGACCTCGCCGGCGACGGCACCACCACCGCCACCGTCCTCGCCCAGGCCATCGTCAAGGAAGGCGCCAAGTCCGTCGCCGCCGGCATGAACCCGATGGACCTCAAGCGCGGCATCGACCTCGCCGTGGAAGCGGTCGTCGCGGACCTCGTGAAGAATTCCAAGAAGGTCACCTCGAACGAGGAGATCGCCCAGGTCGGCACCATTTCGGCCAACGGCGACGCGGAAATCGGCAAGTTCCTCGCCGACGCCATGAAGAAGGTCGGCAACGAAGGCGTCATCACCGTTGAGGAAGCCAAGTCGCTTGAGACCGAACTCGACGTCGTCGAAGGCATGCAGTTCGACCGCGGCTACATCTCGCCCTACTTCGTCACCAACGCCGACAAGATGCGCGTTGAATTCGACGACGCCTACATCCTCATCAACGAGAAGAAGCTCTCCTCGCTGAACGAGCTGCTGCCGCTGCTCGAGGCCGTGGTGCAGACCGGCAAGCCGCTGGTCATCGTCGCCGAGGACGTCGAAGGCGAAGCCCTCGCCACCCTGGTGGTCAACCGCCTGCGCGGCGGCCTCAAGGTCGCGGCCGTCAAGGCTCCCGGCTTCGGCGACCGCCGCAAGGCCATGCTGCAGGACATCGCGATCCTGACCGGCGGCCAGGCGATCTCGGAAGACCTCGGCATCAAGCTCGAGAACGTGACCCTGAACATGCTGGGCCGTGCCAAGAAGGTGATGATCGACAAGGAGAACACCACCATCGTCAACGGCGCCGGCAAGAAGGCCGACATCGAGGCGCGCGTGGCGCAGATCAAGGCGCAGATCGAGGAAACCACCTCGGACTACGACCGCGAGAAGCTGCAGGAGCGTCTGGCCAAGCTCGCCGGCGGCGTCGCGGTGATCCGCGTGGGCGGCGCGACCGAGGTCGAGGTCAAGGAGCGCAAGGACCGCGTGGATGACGCGATGCATGCGACCCGCGCCGCTGTTGAAGAAGGCATCGTTCCGGGCGGCGGCGTCGCCCTGCTGCGCGCCTCCGAGCAGCTCAAGCGCATCCGCACCCAGAACGACGACCAGAAGACCGGCGTCGAGATCGTGCGCAAGGCGCTGTCCTCTCCGGCCCGCCAGATCGCCATCAACGCGGGCGAGGACGGCTCGGTCATCGTCGGCAAGATCCTGGAGAAGGATCAGTATTCGTACGGCTTCGACTCGCAGTCGGGCGAATACGGCAACCTCGTCTCCAAGGGCATCATCGACCCGACCAAGGTGGTGCGCGCCGCGATCCAGAACGCGGCCTCGGTCGCTTCGCTGCTGATCACCACCGAAGCGATGATCGCCGAACTGCCGAAGAAGAACGCCGGCGGCCCCGCCATGCCTCCGGGCGGCATGGGCGGCATGGATTTCTGAGTAGAGCAGCAGCCTTCCAAGCTGAATACGAGAATGCGAAAGCCCGGAGGAAACTCCGGGCTTTTTCTTTGCCCCCTCTCCCGCTTGCGGGGGAGGGTTGGGGGGAGGGGCATCCTTGCTCGACACGAAATGCAAAAGGCCCGGAGACAACTCCGGGCCCTTTGCATTTCGTCGTTGCCGAGCTTGACTCGGTAATCCATCTTTTTGAAAGGATGATGCGTGCTTCACGCCCGAGTGGGACGAGCGGAAAGTGCACAAACTCGGTGCCGTTGTCGAAGGTGACGGTCCGGCGGAGCGGTTGCGGGATCGCGCCGAACAGGTCGACCAGATGGCTGGCGACGCCGTTGGCCGCCTTGCTGGCGAGCCTGGTGGCCAGCAACAGGCGGGACTTGCGGTCATGCACGGTGAGGATGGCCTGGCCGTATTTGGCGAACATCATCAGGTCGGCTTCCCAATGACCGCAGGTCTTGCGGTCATTGGCCTCGGGCGGCCGTTTTGCCACGGAAACACGGCCTTCAATGAAGCTCGCGGGGCTGCCGCCCCTCCTGCCGCGACAGCCGCGCCGGCTCTTGCCGCGCGGCAGGTAGCGCCGCCAGCGGTAGTCCCTGGTGCGGGCGAGCTGGGCGTAGATGAAGCGGTAGATGGTCTCATGGCAGATCACCTTGCGGCCCTGGTCGCGCGCCAGACGGCCGGCGATCTGCTCGGGCGACCATCCGCTGGCGAGCCGCTCGAGCACGGCGGCCCGCAAGCGCTCATCGCGCTCCAGCCGCATGCCCTTCCAGCGTCGGGCACGGCTCTGCTGGTTGGCGTAACTGGAGCGGTATCCGACCTGCGCGCCACTATTGCGCTTCAGCTCCCGAGAAATCGTTGATGGCGAGCGATCCAGAGCTGCCGCGATTTGCCGGATCGAGCTGCCATTGGCCGAAAGACGGGAAATCTCGCAGCGATCGTCCAGGGAAAGCTGATCGTAACTCCGCCCCATGGCAACACCTCCAAAAGAAAGTGTTGCACTTCGTTTGTGAACTCAGGGGACCCATCACCACCGAACATGGTGGTAACGAAGGGAAGCGTGGTCATACACTCACGATAACAGCAATGAGTCAGGAAGTCTGGGTCCCCGCCTGCGCGGGGACGACCGGAGAAAAAGCGTCGGAAAGACGGGAAGAGAGAGCACGCAACAACCCGCCTCAGCTCTTCAGGCTGGCGACGACGACCAGGCGCCGCACTTCGCCGCGCTGATAGGCTTTGAGGAAGGCGCTGTAATCCCGGAACGAGACGCAGCCGTTGGAATCGCCGTTCGGCCCCAGCATGTAGGTGTGGGCGAGCAGCCCGGTGCGGCCGTAGATCGCCCCCTCGCCGCCCACCGGCGTCAGGCGCAGCGCGGCGACGCCGTGAAACAGCGCCTCGCGCGGCTTGAGGGTGTAGATGTGCGGCGGCGTCACGCCGCGCATGCGCACATGGGCGAAGCGCGGATCGTCGAGCTTGTCGCCGAGGCCGGAATGCGCCTCGAGCTTCGAGCCGTCCGGCATATAGACCATGCGCGCGGAGATGTCGTAGATCGCGGTGAGCTTGTCGTCTTCGCTCGATCCGGCTGGCGTCGTCGGCGTGCCGTCGCTCATCACGCCGCCGTCGGAGCCGGCATAGGCGAGCACCGGCCCCGGCGCGGGGGTCTTGCCGCCGAACAGCCGCTCGAACAGGCTCGGCGTCTTCGCCGCCATGGCCGCGAGCGCGGCGTTCTTGGCGCGCTCCACCATCTCGGAGTGGCCGGGCTTGACGCGGCTCTGCGCGAACTTGAAATCGGCCGGACGCGACGCCGGCAGCGGCGTGGCCTTGGCGATGCGCGCGGGCGGCGGCAGCGCCACATCGGGCGCGGCGGCGATCTCCGCCGGCGACGGCGCGGGCTTCGGCGTGTCAGGCACCGCAAGAACGGTCGGCCGGAACGTGTCCGGCGGCGAACCGAGCGAATAGGTGGCATCGAGCAGCGCCAGATAGTTGCGCTTCTCCTCCGACATCGCGGGCGCAGCGGCGGCGAGTTTCGGCGCGGCGAGGATCGCCTCAAAACGCTCGGCGAACGAGACCAGTCCGGTCATCGCCTTCGGGGCGGCCGGCCGTGCGGCGACGGAGGCGACACGGGCGTCGAACGTATCGGCCTCGACGGGCGCGCCGAACAGATTGCCGTACAGCGTCCATGCACAGGCGAGCCCGACAAAGCCGAGCGCCGCGCCGGCGACCTTCGCCTGGGGAGTGGATTTGCTGAAGCGGCCGCGGGGACGGATCGTGGAATCACCACGGACAACGGAACTGGTACTCATACGCCTTGCATCCAGAACGATTCCACCTTGTCCCTCCTTCCGCCGGGCATCCGAAGCGTCCTGCCCTTGCGCAGCAGGCGGATGCACCGGCCGGGTGCGGCGCTTCGCGGAGTTCGACCATCCGGGGAAGCATGTCGCAGAGGTGCGGAGCGTCATTAAGGCGACTTTTAGTTAAATGCGGATTAAGTCCCCGCGAATGCGGGGCGGACGGACATCCGCACATCGCCAGACAATGCGGCGAAACCACGGAAAAATGCCCCGATCCGCCGCGTGCCTTGAAATGGTCATCTTGATGAATCGCGCGGAACCATGGAACCGGGCGATCGCGGCAAAAAAGAAGGCCCGCTTGCGCGAGCCTTCTTCCGAACGACGATATTCAGATCATTACGCTTACTGACAGATCTGCGTCTCGCCGTTTTCCGCGCGGATCAGGGTGCCCGGGGTGCAGACGAAGCCATTGCGCTGGGCGTAAGTCTGCATGTACGGCTGGTTATATCCGCCATAGTAGCCGTTGTCGTAGCCGTAGTAGCCGTTGTCATAGGCGTAGGTGTCGCGGAATGGCGCGGTCGCGATCGCGCCCGCCGCGCCCAGCGTGCCGCCGACGATGCCGGCCGCGACATCGCCCGGCCAGAATCCCGAACCGCGGTGATCCCACCGCGCTTCATGGTTTCGGTAACGACGCGCATCATGGCGGGCCATGGCATTGGCGTGATGGACCGTCTGCGCGCGATGCATGGTGTGATGGCGCGATTTCACGTCCTTTGCGAAGGTCGGCGTGGCGACGAGCGTCGCAAGTAGCGCCGCGGCGGCGGCCATGGATATGGTCTTGATCATGGGAGCTCCTTCTGGTTGCGCCGGGCCAACACAGCACGCCGCAAGGAGTTCCGATCCAGCCATCATCAAATCGATGTGACAGTGCGATCGATCCGCGCCGGAGCGGGAACGAAATCAGCGCCTCAGTTCGGGCGGCAAGGCGCGGTCGAGAACATCGCCAGCCGGCGCGGACCGCACGGCGAGAGGCAGGGTCTGCACCACGACGCCACTGCGCCGGCGCGCCACATCCGGCAGAACGGTGACGTGCGCCGCATCGCGGCCGCCATCGGCTCCCCCGAGAAGAAGCAGCGGTCCCCTGAGCTGCGCCTCGCTTGGCTCCGGCAGATGCGCCCAGCGATAGCGCTCGTCGCGCTGGGCGACGCAGGCGCCCTTCGGCGCATAGAAGGTGAGCCACGCCGTGACGGCATAGCCCTGGGTGAGAATGCACGTTGCCCCTTCCCGCGCCCGAATGGTTTCAAGATCGCGCGCCAGTTGCGGCCACCCAACCCCGAGCACCCGCATACTGGGGTCGCTGCGGAAGCCGGTCAGCACGCCGGTGTTCGCCTGCACCGCCAGCGCGACGAACAGGACGACGCCGATCGGCAGCGCCCATTGGCGCGACAGGTCGACGAGGCGCTGGGCGCGGGGCCGCCACCGCGTCCCCCACACCGCATAGGCGGCGGCGATGGCGAAGGCCGGATAGACCGGGCCGAGCCAGTTGGCCTCCACCCGCTGGTGCAGGGAGTGCCAGGCAAAATAGGCCACCAAGGTCCACACACTGACAGCGATCAGCGTCCGCGCCGCGGGTTCGGCGTTCTTGCACAGCAATGCAACGAGACCGAACGCGCCGAGAATGAAGACCGACGGCGTCGCGAACGCGATCTGCGCCGGGATCATCTCGACCAGATAGCGCAGCGTGAAGCCATCGCCGCGGGCGCGGCCGAACTGCTTGATGAACGACACCCAGTGGTGCTCGGCATTCCAGACGATCACCGGCGCGAACAGCGCGAAGGCTAGCACGCCGCCGAGATAAGGCCATGGCGACAGCAGCCAGCGGCGCTCGCGCTTGACCAGCAGCAGCCACAGCAGGATTTCCGCCCCGAAGAAGAAGGCAGTGTATTTCGACAATAGCCCGAAGCCGACGGCCGCACCCACCGCGAGCCACCACGCGCCGCGTCCGGTCTCAAGCACCTTGGCGAGACCGAACAGAACGAAGGCTGCCGCCAGCAGCAGCGGCGCGTCGGGGGTGACGATGAGGGTGCCTACCGCCACCATCAGCGTGGCGTTGAGCATGATGACGGCGGTGGCCGCCATCCGCGTATCCCGAAACAGGATTTGCGTCGTACGATAAACCGCCCAGCTCATCGGCAGCGCCAGCAGCACCGCCGCCACGCGCACGCCGAATTCGGTGTCGCCGAAGATCGATGTGCCGAGCCGGATCAGCACTGCCACCATCGGCGGGTGATCGTAGTAGCCGCCGGACAGGCTGCGCGACCAGGTCCAATAATACGCTTCGTCGAAGGCGAGCGGCGTCACCGCCGCGACCACGAGGCGAAGCAGGACCAGCACACCGACGGTCAGCGCCGTCCGGCGCGCGATCCGTCGGTCGTCGGTCATTTCGCGCGCCAGACGAACAGGCTGGAGATACCGTAATTCCACACCACGCCCATCAGCGCGCCGGCCGCGCCCGCGAGCCACCACACCGGCTGCTGATCGTAGACCGAGAACGCGACGCCGACATTGGCGAGCAGGCCGACACTGCACACCAGATAGAACAGCAACAGCCCGCGCAGCAGCGCCCCGCCGCGCAGCCGCTGGTCGCGATAGGTCAGGCGATTGTTGAGGAGGAAGTTTCCGGTCATGGCGACCAGCGCGGCAATGGCCTGCGCCTCGGCGAACTGAACCCCGAAGCCGAGCGCGATATAGAGTGTGGCTAGATGAACCAGAAGCCCCAGGCCGCCGACCAGCGCGAACAGCAAAAACCGCAGCGAGACGAGATCATGGGTGAACTTGGCGAGGACGAGGCCGAGAAAATCGAGCACCACCATGGAATCGAGCTTGCTCTCGCCATGCAGCCGGGTGCCGAACGAATAAGGAACCTCCACCACGCGCAGCTTGCCGCCCGCCGTCGCCACGATATCGAGCAGGATCTTGAAGCCCTGCACCGACAGGGACGGCGCAAGCTGCTCGAAGCGGTCGCGGCGAATCATGAAGAAGCCGCTCATCGGATCGGCGACGTCGACATGCAGCAGGCCCTTGGCGATTTTGGTCGCGAACAGGCTGCCGCCGAGCCGCGTGCTGCCGAAACTGTCGGCGCTGCCGCCGCTGACGTAACGGCTGCCGACCACCAGTTCGGCCTCGCCCGCTTGCAGCAGGCCGAGCATCTTCGGCAGTTGCGTCTCGTCGTGCTGGAGGTCGGCGTCCATTACCGCGACGCATGGCGCGGACGAGGCCAGAATGCCCTCGATGCATGCGCCGGACAGGCCACGCCGGCCGATACGGCGGATGCAGCGCACCCGTGGGTCGCTCTGGGACAGGCCGCGCACCACGTCCCAGGTCT
Organism: Bradyrhizobiaceae bacterium; assembly: GCA_020544565.1. GTDB lineage: Bacteria > Pseudomonadota > Alphaproteobacteria > Rhizobiales > Xanthobacteraceae > Afipia. The sequence continues at coordinate 527,557 of CP078014.1, read as the reverse complement.
TGTCGGGAGAATTGTCGTCGACGAAGATGACCTCCCAGGCGATGCCGGCCAGCGCCGCGTCGAGCTTTGCCAGAAGCCTTGGCACGTTGTCGCGTTCGTTGAAGGTCGGCACCACGACGCACAATTGCCGCGCGGACGCCTTGGGGGGAGCGGAAGAAGCCTTGGGGGGAGCGGAAGCCTCGGTCATGGCCAGCGTATATCCGGCGGGCCGGACGATGCCAAGCAGCCGGAACCGGGATTTCCATCGGCCGAGGATCGGCAAGGGGCGGAATCGGGTGGCAACGGTCACCCGAGCGGCCCAAAATGACAACGACCACGGAGGGACCTCGTCCAGCGGGATATCAAGACAGCGCGTACATCCGGCGCGCTCGATCTCCCTGCGAGGTCTTCTCGTGGTCGTTACGGCAATGGAGCGGGGGGTCTCGACATCGCCGTTAGATGCTAGATAGGAACGATATCCCGCAGTTCAAGAGGGAACGGAACCGGGCCATGGAGAACACGCGCGCATGACGACAAAATCAGGCCGGATCTTCATCGGCATCGGCGGCTGGACCTTCGCCCCGTGGCGCGGCGTGTTCTACCCGGACAAGCTGACGCAGGCGAAGGAACTGACCTACGCCGCCTCGAAACTGACCTCGATCGAGATCAACGGCACCTATTACGGCTCGCAGAAGCCGGAGAGCTTCCGCAAATGGGCGAGCGAGGTGCCGGACGGCTTCGTGTTCTCGGTGAAGGGCCCGCGCTTCGCCACCAACCGGCGCGTGCTGGCGGAAGCCGGCGACTCCATCCAGCGCTTCTATGACTCCGGCGTGCTGGAATTGCGCGACCGTCTCGGCCCGGTGCTGTGGCAGTTCGCGCCCACCAAGAGGTTCGATGAGGCCGATTTCGGCAAATTCCTCGAACTGCTGCCGCGCGAACTGGAGGGCCGGACGCTGCGCCACGCCGTCGAGGTCCGCCATGACAGCTTCCGTCACCCCGCCTTCATCGCGCTGCTGCGCCGCTTCGGGATCGCCGTGGTCTATGCCGACCACGCGACCTACCCGGCCATCGCCGACGTGACCGCCGATTTCGTCTACGCACGGCTGCAGACCGGCCAGGACGAGGTGAAGACGGCCTACCCGCCCAAAGCGCTCGATGCCTGGGCCGGGCGCTTCAAACTCTGGGCTAAGGGCGGCGAGCCGGACGACCTGCCGCGCATCGACAAAACGCCCGCGAAGAAGCAACCTCGCGACGTGTTCGCCTATGTGATCCACGAGGGGAAGATTCGCGCACCGGCGGGCGCGATGGCGCTGATCGCGCGGGTGGCGTGAAGCGCCGCCCCGTCGCCATCCGCCGCCGAGCGGAGGACAATCATGGCCAGAGCCAAAAAGCTTTTCACCATCGGCTACGAACAGACGCCGGCGCGATCGGTGTTCGACGAATTACAGCGCGCAGGCGTCAAGCTCGTGGTGGATGTGCGGGCCATCGTCTCGTCGCGCCGCCCGGGCTTTTCCAAAACACAACTGGCGGCCGCCCTCGACGAGCGCGGCATCTCCTACATCCATCTGCGCGGCCTCGGCACCCCGAAGGAAGGCCGCCTCGCCGCCCGCAGCGGCGATATCAAGGCCCTTTCGAAAATCTACCACGCCCACCTCAAGACGGCGCAGGCGCACGCCGACATGGACGAGCTTGAGACGCTGGTGATGAAAGCCGGACCGGTCTGCCTGCTCTGCTACGAGCGCGACCACGCCATCTGCCATCGCAGCTTCATCGCGGAGATCATCCAGGCCCGCGACGGCATCAAGATCGACAATCTGGCTGCGCCGCAGTTCTGATTTATTCACACCCGCCCTTTGCGTTCACGCCACGTTCCGATTCGTTAACTGGACGGGCTTTCCGCACGCGGCTTAAATCGATCCCGGTCTTTCACTTGGCCACTTGCAGAGGCAACGGGGGATCGCCATGCCTGCTGCTGCACGGTTGAGCGCGTTTTGCGTCGCAACCGCTGTCCTGCTTGGCAGCGGCTGTCCGGCGTTCGCCGATTCTCCCGACGATGCGCTGGCCTCGCTCGATCTTCCCGCCGCGGGCAACCTGACCGGCGGCTTCCATCCCGAGACGTTCCTGTTTTTCACCGGCTTCGATCTGTGGCGCGGTGGCGGTTCGGTCTACGGCGGCCTGCAATGGGCGCCGCACGGCCTGAGCCGGGACGGCTTCACCCTGAAGCTGCTGCTGGCGGAAGGCACCTATCGCTATCGCGCCGGTATGACGGACATTCGCGGCACGGGACTGCTGGCAGCGGTGATGCCGGGATGGCGGATCAAGCGCGGCGACCTCGAAGTCCGCGTCTTCGCCGGCCTCGATCTGCAGCATCACGCGCTTTCACCGGACGATCCCGCCAATTCCCTGCGCGGCAGCCGTGCCGGCCTGCGCGTCAACGCCGACCTGTGGTGGGAGCCGACCGCGGCGATGATGGCCGCGTCCTCCCTCTCGGGCTCGACCATCGGCGACAGTTTCGGCGTGCGGGCCGCGCTCGGCTGGCGCGTGGCCGAGCGCTTCTGGGCCGGGCCGGAAGTCGAAGCGTCCGGCGACAAGGTCTATCGGCAATACCGCATCGGCGCGCACGTGACGGCGCTCAAGCTCGCCCCGTTCGAGTGGTCGCTCAGTGCGGGCTATGTCGAAGACAACAGCCATCGCTCCGGGCTCTACGGGCGGATCAGCCTGCTGGCCCGTCAATAACGCAGGGCTGCCACGCCCCCGCGAGGCGATTTCGCGGTTGCATCATATGATTGATGTCATATCATCCCGCCCCGTCGCATCCCCCGTTATCAGGACCGCCCATGCTTTCTTCCCTGGTCGCCGCGCGCCTCGCCAGACAGGACATCCACTACGGTTGGGTGATAGTGGCCGTCACCTTCTTCACGGCGCTGGTCAGTTCGGCCTCGATCGGCGTGCCCAGCGTCTTCATTTTGCCGCTGGAAAAGGAGTTCGGCTGGAGCACGACACAGATTTCGTCGGCCCTGTCGATCCGTCTGCTGCTGTTCGGGCTGATGGCCCCGTTCGCCGCCGCGCTGATGGTCCGCTTCGGGGTGCGCAACGTGGTGATTTCGGCGCTGACGATCATCGTGGGCGGCCTCCTTGCCTCGCTCGCCATGACGCAGGCATGGCACCTGATCGCGCTGTGGGGCTTTGTCGTCGGCTTCGGCACCGGCATGACCGCGATGGTGCTCGGCGCGACCGTCGCCACACGCTGGTTCGTCGCGCGCCGTGGACTGGTGATCGGCATTCTGGCGGCCAGCACCGCGACCGGGCAGCTCGTCTTTCTCCCCATCATGGCGCTGATCACCGAAGCCTATGGCTGGCGGGTGGCGCTGGGCGCGATGTGCGCGATGCTGGCCTTCGCGGGCCTGATCGTCCTTTTGTTCATGAGCGACCGCCCCGCGGACGTGGGACTGCGCCCGTTCGGCGATGACGGCACCGCTCCGGCCCCCGCCGCGCCCGCCGCCCATTCCATCGTCGCCAATGCGTTCAGGACACTGCGCGAGGCCGCCGGCACCCGCGTGTTCTGGGTGCTGTTCGGGACGTTCTTCGTCTGCGGCGCCAGCACCAACGGGCTTGTGCAGGTTCACCTGATCCCGCTGTGCGCCGATTTCGGCATTCCCGCCACCACCTCCGCGACGCTGCTGGCGGCCATGGGCATCTTCGATTTCTTCGGCACCATCGTGTCCGGCTGGCTGTCCGACCGCTACGACAACCGCTGGCTGCTGTTCTGGTACTACGGCCTGCGCGGGCTCTCGCTGGTGTTCCTGCCGTTCACGGACTTCTCGTTCTACGGGCTGTCGTTGTTCGCGGTGTTCTACGGCCTCGACTGGATCGCCACAGTGCCGCCCACGGTCAAGCTCTCCGCCAAACACTTCGGCCCGGAACGCGCCGCGCTGGTGTTCGGCTGGGTCTTCCTCGGCCATCAGCTCGGCGCGGCCACCGCCGCCTTCGGGGCAGGATTCACCCGCACCGCGCTGGACAGCTACCTGCCGGCGTTCTTCGCCGCCGGCGTGCTGTGTCTGATCGCGGCGCTGGCCATCATCGTGCTGCTGCGCAAGACACCGGCGCCAGTTGGGGCCGTCGTTCCCGCCGCGGCCTGAACACGGCCGGTCAGCCCAGACGCCAAATGGTCATGGGCTGATCATATCCCCTGATGGTCACCGCGCCGAGCGCGGTGGCGTCGCCGCATTCGGCGCCGAGAGACCTGCGCACCACGTCCGACACCAGGAACTGCGAACTGAACTCCTTGTTGAGCGCCTCGATGCGCGAGGCGAGGTTCACCGTATCGCCGATCACGGTGTATTCCTTGCGGCGCGACGAGCCGATATTGCCGGCGACGACTTCGCCGAAATGAAGCCCGATGCCGATGCGCAGCGGCCAGGCGTTGTCGGCATTGTTGCGGTTCATGGCCTCCAGCATCTCGCGCGCCGCCGCCACCGCCTGACGGACGCAATCCGGCGTCTCGAACGGCGCGCCGAACACCGCCAGAAAGCCGTCGCCGAGGAACTTGTTGACGATCCCGCCATGCCGGTCGAGGATATCGACCAGCACCGCAAAGGCATCATCGAGGCGCGCCACCACCTCCTGCGGCGAGCGGGATCGCGCCGCCGCCGTGAAGCTGCGGAAATCCACGAACATCACCGCGACGTTGCGGGTGTCGCTCTGCGTGCTCGCGCCTTCCGCCAGCAGCCGCTCCACCACCTGCGGGGAGACGTGCTGGCCGAACATGTTGGTGACGCGGTCGCGCGCCGTCGCCGCGGCGATGCTGCGCTCGAACTGACGGCGCAGTTGCAGGCCGACAGCGCCCGCGAGCACGCCGCAGACCAACAGGATGACACTGCGGATCAGGTGGTAGCCGAGCTCCGGTGGCGCATCAGGCCGGTAGAGCATCGCCATGGCGAACAACTGCGCGGCGGCGACGAACCCCGTGAACGTCGACAGCCAGAAATCGAGCCGCAGCGTCGACAGGATGATGAAGATGAAATAGGCGAGCGGCGCCACATATCCGAGCGCCGCGACCGACCCCATGTTGTCGATATGGAGCGCCAGCACCAGCGTCGGCATGCTGGTCTCAATGAAGGCGCCGACATAGCGGCGCAGCACCGGCATGTCGGCGTCGCGCTTCAGTTGCCGTCTGACGAGGGCATAGATCGCCACCTCGAACAGAACGATCGGCACCAGAACGATGGCGAGATAGGCCGGCTTGAGATTGCCGTGCCAGAGCAGATTCACCCGATCCGGCGAAACCACATAGAACGACCACAACCCGACACATAACGCCACACCGGTGACGATCAGGGCCTTGGTGCGCACCAGTTCGGTTTTGAGAATCTCGCGGGTCAGGGCATGCCGGAAATCGGCCGACAGTGTCGGCCGCTCATCGCTGTCATCCCGGCCTCCGCCCCCGCGCATCGCCATCGGTCCGCCCCTCGCCCGCTCAGGATACAGCTTTGCCGGCGATCCTCAATCCAGGGTGCGCCGGAAGCGGGTCACAGCGATGGTCATCGCCACCAGCATCAGCAGCGCCAGCGCGATGGCGTCATAGCGCAGGCTGTCCAGCGACGCACCCTTGAGCATGATGGAGCGGACGATGCGGATATAATGGGTGAGCGGCAGCGCCTCGCCGATCCACTGTGCCCATACCGGCATGCCCGCGAACGGAAACATGAATCCGGACAGCAGGATGTTCGGCAGAAAGAACATCGTCGACATCTGCATGGCCTGCAGCTGGTTCTGCGCGACGGTCGAAAAGGTGTATCCGATCGAGAGATTGGTGGCGATGAACAGCGTCGACAGCAGCGCCAGCACCGACAGGTTGCCCATGATCGGCACCCGGAACAGGACATGGCCGATGCCGATGATGATGCTCGCCTGCAGGAATCCGACCAGCACGTAGGGAATGATCTTGCCGAGCATCACCTCGATCGGGGTGATCGGCATCGCCAGCAGGTTCTCCATGGTGCCGCGCTCGATCTCGCGGGTCACCGACAGCGCGGTGAAGATCAGCATGGTCATGGTCAGGATGGTGCCGACCAGCCCCGGCACGATATTGAGGCGCGACTCCGCGGCCGGATTGTAGCGGGCATGGGTCCTGATCTCGAACGGCAGCGCCGGGGGATCGCCGACCTGCAAATCGTGCTGGAGCGCCGTCTGCACGATCTGGCCGAGCGCCGACAGCGCCGAACCCGCAGCCACCGGATCGGTGGCGTCCGCCGCCACCAGCAGCGCCGGCTTCTCGCCGCGCCGCACGCCGCGCTCGAAGCCACGCGGAATCTCGACGCCGAACAGGACCTGGCCGGATTCGAGCAGACTGTCGAACTCCGCGACGCTGTGGACCACGCGGGTGAAATCGAAATACGAGGTATTCTGCAGCGCCTTCAGCACCGAGCGGCCAAGATCGCTATCCTCCTGCAACAGCACGGCGGTGGGCAGATGGCGCGGCGTGGTGTTGATGGCGTAGCCGAACAACAGAAGCTGCATGATCGGCAGCACCACGATCATGGCGAACGACACGCGGTCGCGGAGCAACTGAATAAACTCCTTCACCAGCATCGCATAGGTGCGACGCCAGAAACCCGCCACCCGTCCATCCCTGATGCCGGCATCGCTCATTGAAAATTATCCTTCGAGCGGCTCATCAACTCGATGAACACGTCTTCGAGCGAGGGCTCCGATTTGTGCCACGCCAGACCGCGACCGGAACGATAGGGCGCGATCGCGGCTTCCAGCGCGGACACATCGCGGCCGGAGACGTGAAGGGTGCTGCCGAACGGCGCGACCATGTCGATTCCGGCCTGTCCGGCGAGATCGGCGGCGAGCCTGTTCAATCCCTCTCCGGTCACGGTGTAAGTGGTCAGCGCCGATTGGGCGATCACCTCCTCCACCGTGCCGTGCGCCAGCAGATGACCATAAGCGATATAGGCGATCTCGTGGCAGCGCTCGGCCTCGTCCATGTAATGCGTCGACACCAGCACGGTGAGGCCCCCGGCCGCCAGCGCGTGAATCTCATTCCAGAAGTCGCGCCGCGCCTTGGGATCGACGCCCGCCGTCGGCTCGTCGAGCAGGAGCAATTGCGGGTTCGGCAAGGTGCAGGCGCCGAGCGCGAGCCGCTGTTTCCAGCCGCCGGACAATTCGCCGGCGAGCTGTTCTTCACGTCCGGTGAGGCCGATCCGGGCGATGGTGTCCCGCGCGGCGGCGCGCGGATCGGGGATGCCGTAAAGCCGCGCGACGAATTCAAGGTTCTCGCGCACCGACAGATCCTGATACAGGCTGAAGCGCTGGGTCATGTAGCCGACGCGGCGCTTGATCTTGTCGGCGTCGCGGCGGATGTCGAAGCCGAGGCAGGTGCCCTCGCCGCTGTCGGGCGTCAACAGCCCGCACAGCATGCGGATGGTGGTGGTCTTGCCGGAGCCGTTGGGGCCGAGAAAGCCGTAGATCTCGCCGCGCTTCACCTGCATCGACAGGTCGCGCACCACCTCGCGGCCGCCGAACGATTTCGACAGGCCCTTGACGTCGATGGCGATATCGGGCGGCGGCGGTGCTGCCGCGGTCATGGCGCGTTCCCTCGGAGGAAGACGCTGACGGGTTGTCCGACGCGCAAGGCCTCCGGCCGGTTCGGCCGCGCCTGAATGAGATAGACCAGCTTGGAGCGTTCATCGAGGCTGTAGATCACCGGCGGGGTGTATTCCGCCGTGGTCGCGATGAAATAGATTTTCGCGGTGAGATCGCTGGCGCAGCCGTCGCAGGTGACGCGCACCTCCTCGCCGACCTTCAGTTTCGGCAGCACCGGCTCCGGAACGTAGAACCGCACCTTCATGTTACCCGGCGGCAGGATCGACACTACCGGCCGCTGCGCCGGAACGGTCTCGCCCTCGCGATAGTAAATCTGCTGGATAGTGCCCGCCACCGGCGACACCATGCGGCGGCGCGCCAGCTTGGTCTGCGAGGTATTCACCCGCGCTTCCGCCACGCGCAGCGCCGACACCGCGGCATCGAGGTTGGCCTGCGTGCCGGCCCCGGTCTTGCTCAGCGCCGCGGCGCGGTCGTAGATCTGCTGGGCATTGGCCAGCGTCGCGTTGCTCTGGTTGAGATCGGCGCGTTGCAGATCGTCGTCCACCTCGTAGAGCGGCGCGCCGACCGCCACCTTGTCGCCCTCGGCGACGTGCAGCTTGACCACGCGGCCCTGCTCGTCGGGACTGACGAAGATCAGGTCGGCCTCGACCCAGCCCTGAAATCCCGGATCTCTTTGGGGACCGCATCCGGCGAGCAGCCCGGCCAGTACGCAGCCGGCCAGCGCAAACACGGTTCGGGACGCCATCATGCCGTTCTCCCGTCGGTGAAGATCAGATCGAGATGAACGCGCAGCATCGCCGCCGTATCCAGCGGCGCCTGCGTCCGGAACAGGCCCTGCCAGATCACCGCGACCACCAGCGGCGCGATCACCAGTTGCGGAAACGCCACGATCTGCGGATTGCGGATCTCGCCGCGGGCGATGCCGTGTTCGATCAACTTGCGCATGCCGGCGAGGCCATGCGCCACCACCTCGCGATGGTAGAAATCGGCCAGCGCCGGAAACCGGCCGCCCTCCGCAACCACCATCCGCAGCAGATCGCCCCGCCGGGTGCCAACCACTTCCAGCACGAACAGGTCCGCGAGCGCCTGCACCGCCTCGCGCGCCGAGCCCTCGCCCGTGGGCGGGTCGGCGAGCCGCGCGATCAGAGGACCGAGCGCGGTGCGCACCAGTTCCTCGAACAGCGCCTCCTTGTCCTTGAAGTGCAGATAGATAGTGCCCTTGGCGACGCCGGCGCGCCGGGCGACATCGTCGAGCCGGGTCGCGGCGAAGCCCCTGGCGGTGAATTCATCGAGACCGGCAGCGACAATGGCCGCCCGCCGCTCGCTGGCGCCGATCCGGCGTTTGGACGGACGCTTGGAGGCAGCCTTGGAGGGAGCCTTGGAGGGCCGCCCCGCGCCGGCACGATCCTTCGCGGCTGACGCTGGAGCGCCGGGAGCCCCCGGAGCCCGATCGCTGAATGATGCTCTGCTCATCTTTCTAAGATGACTGACCGGTCAGTCATATTCAAGGAACAAAACCGTGACCGGATCGACTGCTGGACCAGAAGCTGGCGTCGGAAGCCGGCGTCTGAAACCAGTCCTTCAAGCCAGCCCCTCAAGCCAATCTCTCAAGGCTCGATTTGCCAGCGCAAGCTCCATTGACGGAATCAACAACCCATCATGCCCGGCGTTATGCCGGGCATCCACGTCCAAGGGATTTCAACGAAATAAGACGCGGGCGGCGGCGACAAAAGGGCGTTCACGCCCGTCTTCGACGGGCTATGACGGAATGTCTGTTTCCATCAAAATAAAATCTGCCCAGGACGCGGTTTGACGATCCCAGCCCGTCGCGGCCGCTTCCGGCGCTCAGCCTCGGGCGTCGCAGGCCCAGGTACGGATAACGCATTCCTTGCCGCCGAAGTCGAAGCACTTCTTCATGGCGGCATTCAGCGCGCTCGAAATCCGCGGGGCCACCGCATAGCCGTGGGCGCCGCACGGCTTGGCCATGTCGAGGGAGAACGCGGCGCAGGCGCGCTTCATAGTCACGGCGCTGCAATCGCCCTTGCATTGCTTGAGCGCCGCCGCCCGTGCGCCCTGCTCGGCCGGATAGTCGAATGCCTGCCCGTAAGCGCCGCATTTGCCGACGGCCAGCGCGCCGGCCGCCAAAGCTGGCGTTACGATGGAAAAGGCAAAAAAGGCAGAAACCAAAGCAGCAATGAAAAGCGCGCCGCGGCACGCAGCGGTGAAAGCCGTCACATTTCCCCTCCCCGAAACAGCATGGTGAATCTAGCGGGAGGGAGTTTCCACTTGGTGAATAAAGAGGAAACGCAGGAAAGAGTGCGCGCGACGACGGCGGGCTCAGGAACTGCTGACGAGCTGCAGGCCGTCCTTGCGCGCGGCGGTCAGCATGTCGGGCGTGTCGATGTCGAGAAAGGCGCTATGGCCTTCGACCTCGACCTCGGTCACGGCTTCCATGTTCTGCGCGATCAGATGCCGCGCGCCGACATCGCCTTCGAGCGCCATCAATTCGGGGAAGAAGCGCCGCGACCACAGCACGGGATTGCCGCGCCGGCCGCCCGCGATCGGCACCGCGATCAGGGAGCCGCGCTCCGGAGCGAACGCCTGAATGAGGCGATCGATCAGCATGGCGTCGATCAGCGGCATGTCGCCGAGGCACACCACCGCGCCGCTGGCGCTGTCCGGCACCGCGCCGATACCGGTCTTGACCGAGGTCGCAAGGCCCTCGGCAAAGCGCGGATTGTGGACGAATTTAACGTCAAGTCCGCGCAGCGCGGCCTGCACCTCGGCGCTCTGATGCCCGGTGACCACGATCACCGACGACGCCTTCGAGGCCAGCGCCTGTTCGGCGACGATGCGCACCAGCGCCTTGCCGTTCAATTCCGCCAGCAGCTTGTTGGGGCCGCCCATGCGGGTCGAACGCCCCGCGGCGAGGACGATGGCGGCGACGTTCTTCGCGTCCTTTTCGGCCTCCGCCACGCGCGGCTGCGGCCGGGTGACGATTTCCATCAACAGCCCACCGACCCCCATCGCGGTCACGTCATCGCGCGTCACCGGCAGATCGGCCAAGAGGCGCGTCAGCACCCAGTCGAAACCGTTCTCCTTGGGCGAGCGCGCGCAGCCCGGCGCGCCCAGCACCGCCTTTTCGCCCACCCGGCCGATCAGCATCAGGTTGCCGGGATCGACCGGCATGCCGAAATGCTCGACCGCGCCGCCGACCTGCTCGATGGCGGCCGGGATCACGTCGCGCCGGTCGGCGATGGCGGATGCGCCGAACACCAGCACCAGTTCGGCGCCGAGCGCCAGCAGTTCCTCGATGGCCGGCGCCAGCGCCTTCTCGTCGTGAGGCACGCGGCGCTCGGCGATAATGCGCGCGCCTGCCGGTTCAAGCCGTTCGGCGGTGACGTGCAGCGTCTTCTCGATCACCTTCGGAGCGAGGCCCGGCAGCAACGTGGACACCACGCCGACGCGCTTGATCTTGAACGGCGCCACGCTCATCCGCCTGCCGGCGACGGCGGCCACCGCCTTGTCGCGCAGCGTGGCTTCGATGCCGAAGGGAATGATCTTCACCGTCGCGATCATCTCGCCGGGCACCACCGCCTTGAACTCGGGCAGCGTGGCGAAGGTGACCGCCTCGTCCACCCGGTTGATGCGGGTGACCGCGTCGCGATCCACCATCAGCACGCCAGCTTCGGCGGCGAACAGGTTGGCGCGGCCGGTGAACGCGCGCTCCACCATGACGCCCTCGCCGGCCACCGCCCGGGCGATACTGGCGGCGGCCTCGTCCTCGGAGACATCGCCCTTGTCGAGCCGGGCGACGACGATTTCCTTGACGTCCGCCTGCTTCAGCGCGGCCACTTCCGCCGGACCGATCACGGTGCCCTTCTTGAGAACGAGCCCGCCCTGCCGGATGGCGTGAACCGTGACGCCTCCGAGCCCTTCTTCCGGTGTGACGGGACCAAACTTCATGCCGCTGACTTTGCCTTGGGTTGGGCCTCGGCCGGCAACCGCAGCCGGGCCGTGATTTCTCCCATGATAGCAACTGCGATCTCCGCTGGCGAGACCGCACCGATATGCAATCCGATCGGGGCGCAGATGCGCGACAGCGCTGCCTCGCTGACGCCCTGGGCCCGCAGCCGATCGAGACGCTTGCCATGGGTTTTGCGTGAGCCGAGCGCGCCGATGTAGAAGCAGTCGCGCGACAGCGCGTGCAGCAGCGCCGGATCGTCGATCTTGGGATCGTGGGTCAGCGCCACGAACGCCGTGTAGCGATCGATGTTGAGCGGCGGCAGCGCCACGTCCGGCCAGTCCGCGAACAGGGGAATGTCCGGAAAGCGCTCCGGCGACGCGAACGCCGTGCGCGGATCGATCACATAGACATCGTAGCCGAGCGATTGCGCCATTGGCGCCAGCGCCTGGCTGATATGGACCGCGCCGATGATGACGAGGCGGGCCGTCGGCGCGTAGACGTTCAGGAACAGCTTCCTGCCGTCGACCTCGATCATCCCGCTCTTGCCCATGCGCAGGTGCTTGTCGAGTTCGTCATGGAGCGGGTCGGCAGCGATGGCGGCGGCCTTGATCAGGCGCTGCTCGCCGCTCTCCACATCGGTGACGACAATGACGGCGCGGCGGGCGGCGCGCTCGGCGTTCAGTTCTGACAGCGTATCGTGTTTCAAGATCGGTCCACCTTCTCGACGAAAACGCGAATCGTGCCGCCGCACGACAGCCCGACATTCCAGGCGGTCTCGTCGGCGACGCCGAATTCCAGCATCTTGGGCTTTCCGCTCGCGATCACGTCGAGCGCCTCGGTCACCACCGCGCCTTCGACGCAGCCGCCGGACACCGAGCCAAGGAACGTGCCGTCGTCGTTGATGACGAGGCTCGATCCCGCCGGACGGGGCGCGGAGCCCCAGGTCTGGACCACGGTAGCCAGCGCGACGCCGTGACCGGATTTGATCCAGCCCTCGGCGGCTTTCAGGATGTCTTCGTCGCGGTCGAGCATGGTGGACATTCCTCAGGCTGCGGAGCGGGTCTCGAAGCGGCGCGGCATCGGGTCGGACGACAGCGCGGCGACCAGCCCCTCCATGGACTTAAGATTATGCACTGGGCGGAATTCATCAACATGCGGCAGCATCATTTTGATACCCTGCGCCTTGGGCTCGAACCCGTCGAACCGCAGCAGCGGATTGAGCCAGATCAGGCGGCGGCAGGAGCGGTGCAGCCGGTCCATCTCGAATTCCAGCCGGGAATCCGCCTCCCGCTCCAGCCCGTCGGAGATCAGCAGCACGATAGCGCCCTGCCCGAGCACGCGCCGGCCCCACAGATTGTTGAAATTGTGCAGCGACGTGGCGATCCGCGTGCCCCCCGCCCAGTCCTCGACGCTCGACGAGCATGCCGCCAGCGCCTCGTCGGGATCGCGCGCACGCAGCGCGCGGGTGACGTTGGTCAGCCGCGTACCGAACAGGAACACTGAGACGCGCTTGCGCGCATCGGTGATGGCATGCAGAAACTGCAGGAACAGCCGGGTGTAGTCGGTCATCGAGCCGGAAATATCCAGCAGCGCCACGATCGGCGCCGGCTTGTCGAGGCGGCCGAGGCGGTGAAATTTCACGATCTCCCCGCCGGTGCGCAGGCTGCCGCGCAGCGTGCGGCGCAGGTCGAGCCGCGCGCCCCGCGCATCCGGCGCGAAGCGGCGCGTGCGCAGTTCGGCCTGCGGCAGCTTCATCTGCGCAATGGCGCGCGCGGCCTCGGCGATCTCGGCGGCACTCATCTGCGCAAAATCCTTGCGCTGCAGCACCTCGCGGTCCGACACCGAAAGCTCGACGTTCTTCTCCTCGATCTGCGGCGCATCGACGATGTCCCGGCTCTGCGCGAAGGCTTCCTGCACCCGCCGCGAGGCCGGCGGCGGCGGCTTCTGCGCCTCAGGCGGCAGCGGCACCGAATCCAGCATGTGCTCGGTGCCCTCCGCGCGGCGGAAAAACAGCTCGAATGCCTGCGCGAACACCAGCGCGTGCTCGCGGCGCTTGACGAAGATCGCCTCCAGCGTGGCGAACAGGTCGGCGCGGTTGCCGATGTCGATCAGTTGCATCGCCTTCAGGGCATCGATCACCGCGCCGGGACCGATCGGCAGGCCGGCAACGCGCAACGCGCGGGCGAAGCCGATCACATTGTCGGCCATCAGCCCGCCGCCCGGAATATCGCGTTCGTTCGGCATCCTGTCACCGGTCATGATACTTCCCGGATCGTCTTCACGCCGCCGGATCGCTGACGGCTTCCTTGATCACCTTGTCGAGGGCGGGCCCCTGCATGCGGGCAATGTCGTCCTGATACTTCAACAGCGCGCCGAGCGTATCGCCGACCACCTGCGGCGTCAGCGCGCGGGCATCGAGTTCGGTGAGCGCGGTGGCCCAGTCGATGGTCTCGGCCACCCCCGGCACCTTGAACAGGTCCTGCGCGCGCAGCGCCTGCACGAAGCCGACCACCTGCTGCGACAGCTTCGCGCCGATCCCCGGCACCCGCGACTTGACGATGGCGAGTTCGCGCTCGGCGGACGGATAATCGACCCAGTGATAGAGGCAGCGGCGCTTGAGCGCGTCGTGAATCTCGCGGGTGCGGTTCGAGGTGACGATGACGATCGGCGCTTGCTGTGCCTTCACCGTGCCGAATTCCGGGATCGTGACCTGGAAGTCGCTGAGGATTTCGAGCAGATAGGCCTCGAACGCCTCGTCGGCGCGGTCGAGTTCGTCGATCAGCAGTACCGGCGGGCCGGCGACGTCCGGCTCCAGCGCCTGCAATAGCGGACGCTTGATGAGATACTTGTCCGCGAAGATATCGGCGGCCAACTGGTCGCGGTCGGTCTCGCCGCCGGCCTCGGCGAGGCGAATGGCGATCATCTGCGCCGCACTGTTCCACTCGTAGACGGCGGAAGCGACGTCGAGGCCCTCGTAACATTGCAGGCGGATCAATTTGCGGCCCAGCGCCGCCGCCAGCACCTTGGCGATCTCGGTCTTGCCGACGCCGGCCTCGCCTTCGAGAAACAGCGGACGGCCCATGCGCAATGACAGATACACCACGGTGGCGAGCGAACGCTCGGCGAGATAGCCGCGGCTAGTTAGCAGATCGAGCGTTGCATCGACCGACGCTGGAATCTGGCTCATCCGCGCTCGCTCCTGATTTAGTTTTTCGCGGTGGCGGCTGCGACGGCGCGCCGCGCCAGCACGCCGATCAGATGCGCGCGATACGCGGCGCTGCCGTGGATGTCGTCGTTCAGTCCGTCCGGCGGCAGGGTGAGACCGTCGAGCGCCTTCGCCGAGAAGCGCTTTTTCAGCGCCTCCTCGAAAGCGGTGACGCGGAACACGCCGTCGCTGCCCGCCCCCGTCACCGCGACGCGCACATCCGACGGACGCCGCGCGACGAACACGCCGACCAGCGCATAGCGCGACGCCTGATTGCGGAATTTCTGGTAGGCGGCCTTCTTCGGCAGCGGGAACATCACCCGGGTGATGATCTCGTCGGGCTCCAGCGCCGTCGAGAACAGGCCCTGGAAATACTCCTCGGGCTTCAGCCTGCGCTTGTTGGTGACGATGGTGGCGCCGAGCGCCATCACCGCCGCGGGATAATCCGCGGTGGGATCGTTATTGGCGAGGGAGCCGCCGATGGTGCCCCTGTGACGCACGGCCGGATCGCCGATCAGGCCGGCCAGTTCGGCCAGCGCCGGAATGGCTTCACCGACGACGGCGGAATTCGCCACCTCGGCATGGGTGGCAGTGGCGCCGATCACCAGACTGCGGCCCTTCATCTCGATGCCGTTGAGACCGGCGACATGCGACAGATCCACCAGATGCGGCGGCCCGGCGAGCCGCTGTTTCATCACCGGCACCAGCGTGTGGCCGCCCGCGATCAGCTTGGCGTCCTCGTTCTTGAGTAGAAGATTGGCGGCCTGCCGCACGGTCCCCGGACGATGATATTTGAATTCATACATGGCGGGACTTTCGCTGCCTTATGCGAGATCGGATTTCGCCATCGCCCTGGCGCCGGCCGCGATGGAAGCGACAATGTTCTGATAGCCGGTGCAGCGGCACAGATTGCCTTCGAGTTCCTCGCGGATCAGTTCATCGGAGAGATCGTGGCCCTTGCGGTGCACGAGATCGACCGCGGTCATGATCATGCCCGGGGTGCAGAAACCGCATTGCAGGCCGTGATGCTCGCGAAACGCTTCCTGCATCGGGTGCAGCGGCGCGCCGGCGGCGGCGAGTCCCTCGATAGTGCGGACCTCATGGCCGTCGGCCATCACTGCAAGGGTGGTGCAGGATTTCACCGCCTTGCCGTCGAGATGGACCACGCACGCGCCGCATTGCGAGGTATCGCAGCCGACATGGGTGCCGGTCAGCTTCAGATTCTCGCGCAGGAACTGAACCAGCAACGTGCGCGGATCGATATTGGCCGTCACGGGATTGCCGTTCACGATCAGTGAAACCTTGGCCATCGACACTCTCTGGTCTGTCATCGGTTATCGGTTGTGTTCGGGGTGACCGTCACACGACGGGACGCCGCGCGGCCCTGAAACCATTTCTATAACGGTTCCAAACCGATAATATGAGCCATCGGGGCGATGAGCAACCTCGCGGCGGGCGGGGCACCGGCCACCAGGTCTGATTTGCCGGAGGGGCAGATATGCCCCGGGCGCCCGTTTCAGCCGGCCTTCACCACCTCGGCGAACTTGGCGAAGAACTCGTCGGCGAGCTTCTTGGCCGAGCCGGCGATGAGGCGCTGCCCAAGCTGCGCGAGCTTGCCGCCGATCTGGGCTTCGACATTGTAGCTGAGCAACGTTCCGCCATCCTGATCGGCCAGCGACACGGTGGCGCCGCCCTTGGCGAAGCCGGCCACGCCGCCCTCGCCCTCGCCGGAAATCTTGTAGCTGTTCGGCGGATCGAAATCGCTGAGCGTGACCTTGCCCTTGAAGCGGGCCGAGACCGGACCGACCTTCATCTTGGCCACGGCCTCGAACTGATTCTCGCCGGCGACGTTCAATTCCTCGCAGCCGGGAATGCAGGCTTTGAGAACCTCGGGGTCGTTGAGCTTGGCCCACACCACCTCGCGCGAGGCCGGAAGCTGCACCTCGCCGGTCATCGTCATCGCCATGAGCCTGTCTCCCTCGCTGCCGGCCGCACTGCGCAAACCTGTCAGGGTCCATTAAGCCAGAGCCCCGGCAAAGAAAAGGCGCTTTGCACGGCGCACTGCAACAAGACCTGTGCCCGTGCCCTTGGCAGGCATCGGGGCGTTGGATAGGGTCCGTGCATCATGAGCACATCGATTTCGCCCCTGCTGGCGCCCATGCTGTCGAGCGCGGCCATGCGTGCGATCTGCGACGATGCCGCGTTCCTGCAATTCATGCTGGATTTCGAAGCGGCGCTGGCGCGGGCGGAAGCGGCGAGCGGCATTGTCCCTGCATCCGCCGCTGTGGCCATCGCGACAGCCTGCCAGGCCGCGCAGTTCGACAGCACGACCCTCGCGGAGGCCGCAACGCGGGCGGGGAATCTCGCCATCCCGCTGGTCAAGATGCTGACCGCCGCGGTGGCGCGACAGAACCCGGACGCGGCGCGCTTCGTCCATTGGGGCGCGACCAGCCAGGACGTCATCGACACCGCGACCGTGCTGCAATTGCGCGCGGCCATCGACGCCCTGCTGGTCGATCTCGACCGCGCCATCGCCGGATTCGCGACGCTGGCCCGGACGCACCGCACCACCGCCGCGGTGGCGCGGACATGGCTGCAGCATGCGCTGCCGATGCCGTTCGGGCTGAAGCTCGCCGAATATGCGGCCGCGCTGCATCGCTCGCGCCGGCGGCTGGTGCGTCTGCGCGCCGAGACGCTGGCCCTGCAGTTCGGCGGCGCGGCGGGAACGCTGGCCGCCCTCGGCGACAACGGACTGACCGTCGCCGCTCATCTGGCGCGGGAACTGGCGCTGCCGCTGCCCGAGTCCCCGTGGCACACCCATCGCGACCGTATCGCCGAAGCCGCCTCGGTCTTCGCCATCCTCACCGGCACCTGCGGCAAGATCGCCCGCGACGTGTCGCTGTTGATGCAGACCGATGTGGGCGAAGCCTTCGAGCCCGCCGGCGAAGGCCGTGGCGGCTCGTCCACCCTGCCGCACAAGCGCAATCCGGTCGCCGCCGCGAGTGCGCTCGCCGCCGCGACCATGGCGCCGAACCTCGCCGCGACCATCTTCGCGGCGCAGGTGCAGGATCACGAGCGCAGCGCCGGTCCGTGGCATGCCGAATGGCCCACACTGCCGACGCTGATGCTGGTCACCTCCGGCGCGCTGGCCGCAATCGCTGACATCGCCGAGGGGCTGGAGATCGATACTGCGCGGATGCGCGCCAATCTCGACTCCACCCATGGCCTCGTCATGGCCGAAGCGGTGGCGATGGCGCTGGCGGACAAGATCGGCAAGAGCGAAGCCCATCACCTCATCGAGGCGGCGAGCCGCACCGCCATCGCCACCCGCCGCCACTTGCGCGATGTGCTCGGCGCGGACGCCCGCGTCACCGCGCATCTCGACGGGAAACATCTCGACGACCTGTTCGAGCCGATGGCCTATCAGGGCGTCTCGCAAGCGCTGATCGACCGCCTGCTCGCCTCGCTCGACACCCCCGGCGGCGAATAACAAGGAGACGTGTCATGCCCATGATCGACGCCGACGGATGCCGGCTCAACGTGGCGGTGGACGGCCGCGCCGACGGACCGACCATCATGCTGTCGAACTCGCTCGGGGCCACCCTGGCGATGTGGGAGCCGCAGATGGCGGCGCTGGGCAAGCTGTTTCGCGTGGTGCGTTACGACCGGCGCGGCCACGGCCGATCGGACGCGCCGCCGGGCCCCTATTCCATGGAGCGGTTCGGCAAGGATGTGCTGGCGATCCTCGACGATCTCAACATCGACAAGGTGCACTGGTGCGGGCTGTCAATGGGCGGCATGGTGGGACAGTGGCTCGGCGCCAATGCGCCGCAGCGGATCGACCGGCTGATCCTCGCCAACACCACCTGCTACTATCCCGATCCCACCAACTGGCAGAACCGTATCCAGGCGGTGCAGGACAACGGTCTCGCCGCCATTGCCGATACCGTGATCGCGGGATGGCTGACCGCGGATTTCCGCGCGCGCGAGCCTGAGACCGCCGCACGCCTGAAGGCGATGCTCGTCGCTTCGCCGGTCGAAGGCTATCTCGCCTGCTGCGAGGCATTAAGCCGGCTCGACCAGCGCGACCTGCTGCCGCGCATCGCCGCGCCGACGCTGATCATCGCCGGACGTCACGACCAGTCCACGCCGGTCGACGCCAGCGTCTACATGCGCAGCCAGATTCCCGACGCAAGCATGACGCTGCTCGATGCGGCGCATATCTCGAACGTCGAGCAGGCCCACAACTTCACTGATGCCGTGATCGGCTTCCTGACCCAGCGCTGAGGAGAGCGCCATGGACGACGACGAGCGCCGCCGACAGGGCGAGGCGAAACGGCGGGAGGTGCTGGGCCATGCCTGGGTCGACAAGTCGGCCACCGGTCGCAACGCCTTCAACGCCGATTTTCTCGATCTCATCACGCGCTATGCATGGGGTGAAATCTGGACCCGGCCGCAGATCGATCCGCGCACCCGCCGCGTGCTGGTGATCGGCACCCTGCTCGCGCTCGGGCAATGGGACGAGTTCCGGCTGCATGTCCGCGCGGCGCTGACCGAGGGCGGTTTCACCCCGCAGGACATCAAGGAAATCCTGTTGCAGCAGGCGATCTATTGCGGCGTGCCGGCGGTCAACCACGCCACCAAGGAAGCGCTCGCGGTGATTCAGGAGCTGGGGCTGCTCGACAGATAGCCGCCATGCGCCACATCAGGCTGCGCGTCCTTGCGGGCGCGGGCGGCGGCCGGGTCGCCATCGACGATCAGCAGGATCGCCGCGCCGATCAGCAGCAGCGCCTCGCTGGCATGCAGGCGCAGCGCCGCGATCTCCCCGACCTTCGAGGCTGCGATCAGGCTCGCCATGCTGATGAAGGCGCCGAGGCCAAGGGCGAAGGCCAGCGCCTCGTCGCAGCTTCCCTTCTTGCGCAGCGCCTCGCGCACCACCATCAGCAGGAACACCAGGAAGAACGCCGCGACCATCACCTTGCCGAGCGCGAGCAGCCAGGCGACGCGAACCGTATTGACCGCATTGAGGCTGAGAAAATCGCTGACATACATCGCAGCGGCGATATTCGAGCGATCGTAGAATCCGCGGATCGGCGAGATCCAGACCTTCAGCGCCGAGATCGTCCATACCGGGATAAAATACGCCGCGATGAGGACGCCGTTGAAGGTACTGATCCGCCAACCCTGATACATGCCACCTGCTCCGACTTTGCGCGGAGCTAACCCCGCTCAATTCGGAGCGGCAATTTAAACCCTTTCTTAACCTTAACGGCCCGGCCCCTCCTGTGGACAACTGCCCGCGGCAATTCGCAGCCAAAGAAAATCCCGCCGTCGGCGGGATTTCCTCTTGTCCGACCGAACCGGACGATCAGCGGCCGCCGCCCTGCTGGCCGGGCTTGTGGCTCGGGTCCTGCTGCTGCTGGCCGGGCTTCTGGCCACCGCCGCCCTGCTGACCCGGATTCTGACCCGGATTCTGGGTCTGCTGGCCGGGGTTCTGGTTCGGATTGTTCTGATTGCTCATGATCAATCTCCTCTGTTGAGCTCCGTACCAATCTGCTTCGACGTAGCGGGTTTCGTGGAACTTGCGGTTCCCGCATAATTTTTTCGCGATACGGAAAATTCGGGCGTGGACGACGGCGGCACGCCGCACCCGCAGCGGTTGCCGCACCGGGTTCCCGCTGTTAGAAAACGGGACGGCGATCCGGCTGCCGGAGCCTCTAGCGTAAAGGTGTGAGTTGGGGGGCGAGCGGAACGCGAGCAGCGTTCCGTTGGCGACATTGGCTTAAAGCGGCAGCGCGCGGGTTCACATTTGGAATACTTCGCCCAGCAACTCATCAACGGCATCGTGCTCGGCTCGATCTACGGCCTGATCGCCATCGGCTACACGATGGTCTACGGCATCGTCGGCATGATCAATTTCGCCCACGGCGACATTTTCATGATCGGCGGCTTCATCGCGCTGATCTCGTTTCTCGTCCTGGTGTCGTTCGGCCTCACCGCCGTTCCCGTCGTCCTGCTGCTAGTATTGCTGGTGTCGATGGCCGTCACCGCCCTGTACGGCTGGACCGTGGAGCGCATCGCCTACCGGCCGCTGCGCCAGTCGTTCCGGCTGGCGCCGATGCTCTCGGCCATCGGCATGTCGTTCGTGCTGTCGAACTACGCGCAGGTGGCGCAGGGCGCCCGCGTCAAGCCGGTGCCCCCTGTCATCACCGGCGGCTATACCCTGTTCGAGAACGACGGCTTCGTGGTGCGGCTGTCCAACATCCAGATCATCGTGGTGGTCACCACGGTGGTGCTGCTCGCGATCTTCTCGTGGCTGGTGGCGCGCACCCGGCTCGGCCGCGACATGCGCGCCTGCGAGCAGGACCAGACCATGGCGGCGCTGCTCGGCGTCGACGTCGACCGCACCATCTCCATGACCTTCGTCATCGGCGCGGCGCTCGCCGCCGTGGCCGGCATGATGTACCTGCTCTATTACGGCGTGATCGACTTCTTCATGGGCTTCGTCGCCGGCATCAAGGCGTTCACCGCTGCCGTGCTCGGCGGCATCGGCTCGCTGCCCGGCGCGATGCTGGGCGGCCTCGCCATCGGCCTGATCGAAACCTTCTGGGCCGCCTATTTCTCGTCCGAATATAAAGACGTCGCGGCGTTCTCGATCCTCATCGTCGTCCTGATCTTCCTTCCCACCGGGCTGCTCGGCCGTCCGGAAGTCGAGAAAGTCTGAGGGGCAGCGTGGCGCAGACCGTCGATTCCGCAGCTCACGTACCCAAAACCACCGCGGCAACCCGCGGCCTGCCCTTCATCCTGAAGAAGTCGCTGCTCAGCGCGTTCGTGGCGCTGGTGCTGTTCTCGCTGATGATCGGCGTGCGCACCGAGGCCGGACCCGAGGGCCAGTTGATCTACTGGACACGGTTCGGCGATCTCGCCGCGCTGGTGGCCGCGGTGTTCTTCGGCAGCATCGCGCTCGAACTGCTGCGGCAATGGATCGGGCCGTCCGGCGGCGCGACGCTGCTGCCGCCCCGGGCCGGCCACGCGCTGGGGCAGTTGCAACGCCTTCTCGCTCCCGCGCTGCTGGCATTCGCGTTTCTGGTGCCCGTAATCTTCTACGACCAGCGCTACATTCTCGATCTCGGCATCCTGGTGCTGACCTATGTCATGCTCGGCTGGGGCCTGAACGTGGTGGTCGGCCTCGCCGGCCTGCTCGATCTCGGCTATGTCGCGTTCTATGCGGTCGGCGCCTATTCGTTCGCGCTGTTGTCGCAATACGGCCTGCCCTATCCGCTGTTCTCGGCCACCGCCCCGTTCGTGACGGTGGATTTCCACGAACTCGGCCCGTGGGCGTTCTGGGTGCTGCTGCCGATCTCGGGACTGCTCGCCGCGTTCTGGGGCATGCTGCTCGGCTTCCCGGTGCTGCGCCTGAAGGGCGACTATCTCGCCATCGTCACGCTGGCGTTCGGCGAGATCATCCGCCTCGTCCTGCTCAACTGGCAGAACGTCACCGGCGGCCCGAACGGCATCACCGGCATTCCGCGGCCGAGCTTCTTCGGCATCCCGCTCACCAACACCGACGACGGCTTCGCCGCCCGGCTCGGCATCGACTTCTCCCCGACCCATCGCGTGGTGTTCCTGTTCTACATCATTCTCGCGCTGGCACTGTTGACCAACTGGGTCACCATCCGCCTGCGGCGGCTGCCGATCGGCCGGGCGTGGGAAGCGTTGCGCGAGGACGAAGTCGCCTGCCGCTCCCTCGGCATCAACACCACCACGACGAAGCTCACCGCCTTTGCCACCGGTGCGATGTTCGGCGGCTTCGCGGGCGCGTTCTTCGCCACCCGTCAGGGCTTCATCAGCCCGGAATCCTTCACCTTCCAGGAATCGGCGCTGGTGCTGGCCATCGTGGTGCTGGGCGGCATGGGCTCGCAGCTCGGCGTGGCGTTGGCGGCGCTGGCCATGATCGGCGGCTTCGAACTGTTCCGCGGCTTCGAGCAGTTCCGCATGCTGGTGTTCGGCTCGGCCATGGTGCTGTTGATGATCTGGCGACCGCGCGGCCTGATCGGCCACCGCGCGCCCTCGGTCTATCTGGAAAAGCCGACACAGATCTCCTCCGCCATGGTCAAGGAGGGCCACGGATGAGCGCGCCGGAGGCCGCCGACGACATCCTCACCGTCGACCACCTATCGATGCGCTTCGGCGGCATCGTCGCGGTCAACGATCTGTCGTTCACCGCGCGGCGCGGCGACATCACCGCGCTGATCGGCCCCAACGGCGCCGGCAAGACCACGGTGTTCAACTGCATCACCGGCTTCTACAAGCCGACCACCGGCATGATGCGCCTCGTCCATGACGACCGCCGCGAATTCCTGCTGGAGCGATTGTTCGACTATCGCATTTCCAAGGTCGCCAAGGTCGCGCGCACCTTCCAGAACATCCGCCTGTTCGCAGGGATGACCACGCTGGAGAACCTGATGGTGGCCCAGCACAATACGCTGATGCGCGCCTCGGGCTACACGCTGCTCGGCCTGATCGGCGCGCCGGGATTCCGCCACGCGGAGGAACGTGCCATCGATCGCGCGCGCTACTGGCTGGACCGCATCGGCCTCACCGCGCGCGCCGACGATGCCGCGGGCAACTTGCCCTATGGCGACCAGCGGCGGCTGGAAATCGCGCGAGCGATGTGCGCGGAGCCGGCGCTGTTGTGCCTCGACGAGCCGGCCGCCGGCCTCAACGCGCGCGAAAGCGACGACCTCAACCGCCTCCTGCTCGCCATCCGCAAGGACCATGGCACTTCCGTGCTCCTGATCGAACACGACATGTCGGTGGTGATGGAAATCTCCGACCGGATCCATGTACTCGACCACGGCGTGAAGATCGCCTCCGGAACGCCGCGCCAGATCCGCGACGACCCGCATGTGATCGCCGCCTATCTCGGCACCGACGAGGAGACCGCCATCGAGGTGATGGAGGGGGCGACGTGAGCGGACCTCTCCTTTCCATCCGCGGCCTCGTCGCCGCCTATGGCAACATCGAGGCGCTCAAGGGCGTCGATCTCGATATAGGGACCGGTGAGATCGTAGCGCTGATCGGCGCCAACGGCGCGGGCAAGTCCACGCTGATGATGTCGGTGTTCGGCCGGCCACGGCCCCGCGCCGGGGCCATCACCTTCGACGGCGACGACATCACCGGCGTTCCGACCCACCACGTCGCGCGACTGCGCATCGCGCAATCGCCAGAGGGGCGGCGTATCTTTCCGCGCATGACGGTGGCGGAAAACCTGCAGATGGGCGCGGACGCCGCGACGCATGGCAGCGAGGCGGAGCGTCAGGCCGGCCTCGAAAAGGTGTTCGCGCTGTTCCCGCGCCTGAAGGAACGCCTCGCGCAGCGCGGCGGTACCCTGTCCGGCGGCGAACAGCAGATGCTGGCGATCGGCCGCGCCCTGATGAGCCGACCGCGCCTCCTGATGCTGGACGAGCCGTCGCTCGGCCTCGCGCCCTTGATCGCGCGACAGATCTTCGACGCCATCCGCACCCTGAATCGGCAGGACGGCCTCACCGTGCTGATCGTCGAGCAGAACGCCAACCACGCGCTGAAGCTGGCGCATCGCGGCTACGTCATGGTCAACGGCCGCATCACGCTCAGCGGCAGCGGCACGGAATTGCTGGCGCGCCCGGAAATCCGCGCGGCCTATCTCGAGGGCGGGCGACACTGAATTGGCGGCACGAAATTCATGCGTCATTGCGAGCGCAGCGAAGCAATCCAGTCCGGACGTTGGAACAGCGAAAACCGGATTGCTTCGTCACAAGAGTTCCTCGCAATGACGAAATAAAATTCATCGATTCACTGTTGCCTGTTCGGTTATCAGTTAGGATCAAGCCCTGATGACATACCTCTATTCCAACGAATCCATCCTTCAGGTGCTGTTCGTCACCGTCGTGCTCGGCGGCGGCTGCGCCCTGCTCGCGGGCCGCGCCATCGCGCTGACATGGCGCAGCATCAGGATCGCGGTCATCGCCATGATCCCGATGGGGCTCGCGGTGCGCTTCGTGCATTTCGCGCTGTTCGACGAACCGCTGCTGCAACCGCACGCCTTTCTGGTGGAAACCGGCTTCCTGATCGCCGTGTCCTGCCTGTCGTTCCAGCGCACCCGCGCGCTGCAGATGGTGCGGCAATATTACTGGCTGTACGAGCCGCGCACCCCGCTCGGCTGGCGGCTGCGGCAAGATGCGCCGGTCAAGCCCTGACCGGGCCCGAAAATTGCCGGTGACTTGGCGATAAAATCCGCCACAATAGTCCCGATTTGTTCGCCCGGCGGGCCTGCCCCGCCTCGCCTCCAAACCCCTGACGAGGACTGCCCATGAAATCTCTCCATCTGCTCGGCCTCGCATTCAGCGCGTCGATCGCCTTTTCGGCTGCCGCGTTTGCGCAGGAAATTCCCGTCGCCGTCGCCGGTCCGATGACCGGCAGCGAATCCGCATTCGGCCGCCAGATGAAGAACGGCGCGGACATGGCGGTGGCGGACATCAACGCCGCCGGCGGCATCCTCGGCAAAAAGCTGGCGCTGCAGATCGGCGACGATGCCTGCGATCCGAAGCAGGCCCGCTCGGTCGCGGAGAAGCTCGCCAGTTCGAAGGTCCAGTTCGTCGCCGGGCACTTCTGCTCGTCGTCGTCGATCCCGGCCTCCGAAGCCTACAACGAAGGCAACGTGCTGCAGATCACGCCGGCCTCCACCAATCCGGTATTCACCGAGCGCAAACTCGGCAACGTGCTGCGCGTGTGCGGCCGCGACGATCAGCAGGGCCTCGTCGCCGCGCAATACATCCAGAAGAATTTCGCGGGCAAGAACGTCGCCATCCTCAACGACAAGACCACCTACGGGAAAGGTCTCGCCGACGAAACCAAGAAGGCGCTGAACGCCGCGGGCTTCAAGGAGAAGCTGTTCGAGTCCTACAACAAGGGCGACAAGGACTTCAATTCGATCGTCTCGCGCCTCAAGCGCGAGAACATCGACCTCGTCTATGTTGGCGGCTATCATCAGGAGGCCGGGCTGATCCTGCGTCAGATGCGCGATCAGGGCCTCAAGACCGTTCTGATGGCGGGTGACGCCATGAACGACAAGGAGTTCGCCTCCATCACCGGCGCCGCCGCCGAAGGCACCCTGTTCACCTTCGGCCCCGACCCGCGCAACAAGCCGACCGCCAAGGCGATCGTCGAGAAGTTCAAGGCCAAGGGCATCGATCCCGAGGGCTACACGCTCTACACCTATGCCGCGTTCCAGGTGTGGTCGCAGGCCGCCGCCAAGGCCGGCTCCACCGATCCCAAGAAGGTGATGGCCACCATCAAGGGCGGCGAGTGGGACACTGTGCTCGGCAAGCTGTCGTTCGACGCCAAGGGCGACATCAAGGTGATCGACTATGTCGTCTACAAGTGGGACGCCAAGGGCAACTACGCCGAGATCAACAAGGGCTCGTAACCCCCGACCGCGATCTTGCATTGATCGATCCAAGTCATGCCCGGGACAACGTCCCGGGCATGATCATTTCGGGGATGTTGCGGGCGATGGCGAGCGGCGCGGGTTTCGAGGCGTGACGGCATTCCGTCGCAACGGCGTCTGCTATCCGATATTCTGCAACGCCGGGAACGTCTCCAGCAGCCAGATGCTGGCGTTGGACACCGCGCCGGTGAGAAAGCCGATCCCGACCAGGATCATCAGGACGCCCATGACGCGCTCGACGGTGGCGAGGTGCCTGCGCATTCGCGCGAGCACCGCCGAGAACTGCTCGATCATCAGCGCCGCGATCAGGAACGGGATACCGAGGCCGGCGGAATAGACCGCGAGCAGCCCCGCGCCCTTCACCACCGTCGCCTCGGATGCCGCCACCGACAGAATCGCCGCCAGGATCGGCCCGATGCACGGCGTCCAGCCGAAGGCGAAGGCGAGCCCCATCACGTAGGCGCCCCACAGCCCCACCGGCTTCGGGATCGGCAGCCGCCCCTCGCGCATCAGGAAGCCGATTCGCGTCAGGCCGAGGAAGTGCAGTCCCATCAGGATGATGACCACGCCGGCGACGATCGACAATTGCGCCGACCAGGCGCGGATCAGGCCGCCGATCAGGCTGGCGCTCGCGCCCAGCATGACGAACACCGTGGAGAAGCCCAGCACGAACATCAGCGCCGACAGCATCACCGCGCGGCGGGATGCCTGCGGCGGCTCGTCGCTGGCAACGTGTTCGATGGTCGCGCCGGTGAGATAGATCAGATACGGCGGCACCAGCGGCAGCACGCAGGGCGACAGGAAGCTGATGATGCCGGCGACAAACGCGGCGGGGATCGAGACGTCGGTGATCATGCCGCTTATTGCACCGGAGCGGCTATGCTATGCAAGCGTTGCGCCCATGGTTCCGCGTGTTGTGATCGGCGCAGCGACGCCCCGGCCCGAACATGAGGATACCGCCGTGAACAATCTGCTGACCAACATTCCCGGCGTGCGCGTCGGCCACGCCGACGACGCCGCGCTGGCCTCCGGCGTCACCGCCATCGTGTTCGACGAGCCGGCGGTGGCCTCCATCGACATCCGCGGCGGCGGGCCGGGCACGCGGGATGCCGCCCTGCTCGATCCGGTCAACGCGGTGGAGCGCATCGACGCCATCACGCTGTCCGGCGGCTCCGCCTTCGGCGTCGAGGCCGGCGGCGGCGTGCAAGCCTGGCTCGCCGAGCGCGGGCGCGGCTTCGCCGTCGGCGACGCCCGCATTCCCATCGTTCCCGGCGCGGTGCAGTTCGACATGCTCAACGGCGGCGACAAGGCCTGGGGCCGCTTCCCGCCCTATCGCGATCTCGGTTACGCAGCCGCCGATGCCGCCACCGACGGCGCGTTCGCGCTCGGCAGCGTCGGCGCGGGGCTCGGAGCCACCACGGTCAATTTGAAGGGCGGCATCGGCTCGGCCTCCGCCGTCACGCCGGACGGCATTCGCGTCGCGGCCATCGTCTCCGTCAACGCCGTCGGCAGCGTCAATGTCGGCGACGGCCCGTGGTTCTGGGCCGCTCCTTTTGAAGTGAATGGCGAATTCGGCGGCCGCGGCTGGCCGTCCGCCTTCACGCCGCAGATGCTCGCCGCGCGCCTGAAGGGCGGACCGGCCGCGACCGCCATCGAGAACACGACGATCGCGGTGGTGGTGACCGACGCCATTCTCACCAAGGCGCAGGCCCAGCGGCTGGCGATCATCACGCAAACCGGGTTTGCGCGCGCGATCTATCCGGTCCACGCGCCGCTCGACGGCGACGCCGTGTTCGCAGCCGCGACCTGCGCGAAGCCGGTCGATCCGCTCTATGGCCTCACCGAGCTTGGCATGGTCGCCGCGAATGTGATGGCGCGCGCCATCGCGCGCGGCGTCTACGAGGCCGAAGCGTTGCCGTTTGCGGGCGCGCTGCCGTCGTGGAAAATGCGTTTCGGCAAGGGTGACTGATCGGGCCAGTCTGGCGGCCCGTCACAACGCGCTCAGATCTTCACCGACACAGGCTGCTGCCGCGCGGCGTCGGCCAGCGCCTGTGACTGACGCTGCACCATCTGTTCGACCAGATTGTACTGCGACGACGCCTTGCCGGATGCCGTCGCGGTGGCCCGCTGGCTCATCGTCACCTTGGTGCCGTCCGCATAGGTCAACGTGGTGGTGACGGAGCCGTCGCTGTTGGTGGTCGAAGTCGAGGTTGCGCCCTGCAACGCCTGCAGCAATGCATCGGAGCCCCCACCCCCGCCGCCCCGGTGGGCGTGATGCGCATGCTGAGAGCCCTGTCCTTTCAGCGCCGACGCCATTTCATCGAGGCTGACGGAGCCATCGCCATTGGCGTCCATCTTGGCGAACACATCGTCGGCGGCCGCGGTGTTGGTCCCGCCCGCGCCGAGAGCGTCCTCGAATTCGGCCTTGGTGATGTTGCCGTCGATCTGCGAGAACAGATCCTTCAGCGCATCGGACGGGCTCGCGCCCCCCTGCGCGGCGGTCTGCGTCGACAACAGCGCGTTGAATGTCGTTGGCGACA
Source organism: Bradyrhizobiaceae bacterium (assembly GCA_020544565.1). Lineage (GTDB taxonomy): Bacteria > Pseudomonadota > Alphaproteobacteria > Rhizobiales > Xanthobacteraceae > Afipia. Next base: position 498,767 of record CP078014.1, on the reverse strand, counting down.
GCCGCCCGGCGGTCGAGACCGCGCTGCCCGAAATTGTCTGCGTCGCGGTGGACGATGAGGTAGCCGCGCCATCGGCGCTGAACAGCGAGCGGGTCTGCGATCCGCCGGCCGATTTGGCAGACGCGGATTTCGAACTCGTCAGCGACGAGAGCAGATCCAGCGCGCTCGAAGCCGCCATGCCGGCCGCACCAATGGCAAAAATCATCGCACCACTCCCGGAGGCCGCGGATCGCGCGGCGCAAGGTCGTCCCGCGAAATGTCCAGCAAATGCCGTGCCGAACGGAAACCTCCGTAAAAACAGGCTTTGCGGCGACCGACGACTATAGCCGGGTGCGGCAGTTTCTGCCGCTTCGGGCAGATTTTGCCGAGCTGTCGCGGCATCGGCCCGGTGGGGGCGAACCGCGTTGCATTGCCCGGGCGACGGCGGCGTGTTAGGCGGAGCCATCGCAAACGCCCGGCCGATGCCGCGTCGCGCCTTCGGAACCCGCCATGTCCCAACCGTTCTCGTCACGCTCCCTCGTCATCGCGCCGTCGATCCTGGCGTCGGACTTCTCCCGGCTCGGCGAGGAAGTCCGCAGCGTCGATCAGGCCGGCGCGGACTGGCTCCACCTCGACGTGATGGACGGCCATTTCGTGCCGAACATTTCCTACGGTCCCGACGTCATCAAGGCGATGCGGCCGCACTCGAACAAGATCTTCGACGCGCATCTGATGATCGCGCCGTGCGATCCCTATCTCGAAGCCTTCGCCAAAGCGGGCTGCGACCACATCACCGTGCACGCCGAGGCCGGACCACATCTGCACCGCTCGCTGCAGGCGATCCGCGCGCTCGGCAAAAAGGCCGGCGTCTCGCTCAATCCGGCGACGCCCGCCAGCGCCATCGAGTATGTGATCGACCAGATCGACCTCGTGCTGGTGATGTCGGTCAACCCGGGCTTCGGCGGCCAATCCTTCATTCCCGCCGTGCTGGAAAAGATTTCGCAGGTCCGCGCCATGTGCGCCGGTCGTCCCATCGACATCGAGGTCGATGGCGGCGTCACCGCCGACAACGCCGCCGCGATCGCCGCCGCCGGCGCCAACGCGCTGGTCGCCGGCTCCGCCGTGTTCAAGGGTGGCACGATGGAAAGCTACAAAGCGAACATCGCCGCGATCCGCAACGCCGCCGCCTCCGCGCGCGGTGAGGCGATCTAACCCGCGCGCGCTGCCACCGCCTCCTCCGGCAGGGGGCCGGTATCGATAGCGATGCGTGCGGGGCGGATGACGGTCACCGAACAGGTGGCCTCGGCGGCGACCTTGGCCGAGACGCTTCCCAACAGCGAACGCCGCAACGAATGCTGCCGCGCCCCGATCAGGATATGATCCACGCGGTTGACCTTGGCGAATTCGAGAATGGCATCCGCCGGATCGAAAGCCTCCAGCACATGCGTCGAAAGCCGCTGCTCGTCGAGCCTGAGCGGCGCCGCCCAGTGCGACAACGTCACCAGCCGATCGATATGCTTGTTGTTGCCGTGCTCGTCGAGCGTCTTGTCGATGGCGACGCGCGCCAGCTTCAGAACATTGACGCAGGCCAGCCGCGCGTCTGGAATAATCGCCAGAATCCGCTGCACCGCGACCCTGATCGCGTCGTCCAGGTCGCTCGACATCTGCGTGACATCCAGCGCCACCATGATGATGGGCGCGGACGCGAGCTGACGCGCCAGCTCCGATTTCTCGCTGAGCCGGACCAGCGGCGGATTGAAGCGCCGCCGAAGCGCCGTGCATAGCGGATCCCGCTGCAGTTTCTCGGCGCGCGCGGTGAGCGTGACCTGCTCCTTGTGGGACAGATCGAAGGCGAGCTGCGCCGCCGTGGGATATCGCTTCGCCGGATCGATCTCCAGACAGCGCAGCACGATCTCCTGAAGCCAGGGCGGATAATCGGCCCTGAGCTTGCGCGGCGGCACCGGGTCGCGCCACAGCCTTTGCCGCATGGTGCGCAGCGCCTCGCCCTCGCCAAACGGCCGCTCGCCGGTCGTGAAGAAATAAAGCATCACGCCCAGTGAAAAGATGTCGCTGCGCGGATCGTCCCGCACCCCGAGCAGGCGCTCCGGGGCCATGTAAGGCGCCGTGCCATACGGCAGGCGGAATTCCGCCTGAAGCAGATCAGGCAGTTGGGCATGATGGGACAGGCCGAAATCGATCAGCACCGCGTCTCCGGAGGGGCGGAACATGATGCTGCTCGGCTTGATGTCGTGATGGATGACATGCTGACGATGCAAATCCTCCAGCGCGATCGCGACGCGCTCGCAGATCGACGCCGCCTCGTCATATCCCATCGGCAGATCGCCGATGCGCTTGTACAGCGTGTCGCCGGGAACGCGCTCCATCGCCACATAGGGCTGACGGGCGAAATCGCCGGTGCCATAGCACGCCGGCACGTGATCACCCGACAGCCGCGGAAAGATCATCTGCTCCATCTCGAAGCTGACGACGGCGGCGGGATCGTCGCCCTCCGACATTTTCGGAATCTTGATCAGGACAGGCCGGTCGAGGCCTGGACGCGTCGCGCTCCACAGCGTCGCCATGCCGCCGCGATGCACGCACTGGCCAAGCGTGAAGCCATCGACCACCGCACCCTCTTCGATCGCATACTTCACCATCGGCCGTGTCCTTGGACGCTATTTTCCCAGATAAAGGCGGTCGGCGAGCCAGCCCGGCAAGCCCTTCTCGCGAATGCGCTTCGCCGCGGCGTCAATATCGTAAGGAGCCCGGCAAAACGTGATCTCCCGCCGCGCGGTATCGAACATCGCATATGCCGCCGCGGCGATGCCGTCGCGCGGCTGGCCGACCGATCCGAGCACCACGAGCCAGCGGCGGCCCGCCAACAACTGCACGGGGATATCCGTCGTCGGCACGAAAGCCGTCATCTTGCCGACATTCGACATCGAATACAGCGCCGGCCGGTGCACATGGCCGCAGAACGTCACTTGCGCATCGGTCGCAGCAAAGCTGCGCGCCGCATCGTCGGCGGACCGGACATAGCGCCAGGCCGGCGGATCGCTCGCCTCGGCGTGGACATACAGGACGTCGCCTTCGACATGGGTCAAAGGCAGCCGCTCCAGAAAATCCTGCTGGGCAGCGGTCAGCCGCCCCCGCGTCCAGGCGATGGCCGCCTGCGCGTCGGCGTTCATGGTCTCGCTGGCATCCCGCACGGCCCGGTCGTGATTGCCGAGAATGGCGCTCGCACCCTGGGCGACGAGATCGGAGACGGTGTCGACGGTCCATTCGGGGTCGGCGCCGTAGCCGACATAATCGCCGAGCAGCATGATCCGCTCCGCACCCCGCGCACGCGCAGCAGTGAGGCAGGCCTCGAAAGCCGGGCGATTGGCGTGAATGTCCGAAAAGATCGCCATCAGCATGGCCCGCATCCTTCATCCATCAGGGCAGTCAAGTTAAAGCGCGAACCGTGCCTGCGAACAAGCCGGATAGAGGCCTTCCGACCCCCTACCAAAGGGTGGTTTCGCGCCGGGCGATCTGGTAAAGCGCGCCCATCCGCCAACATCGCGAGTCCAACATGATCCCCCGTTATTCCCGCCCCGAAATGACCGCCATCTGGGAGCCGCAGACGCGCTTCCGGATCTGGTTCGAGATCGAGGCCCATGCCGCCGACGCGCTCGCCGATCTCGGCGTGATCCCCAAGGAAGCGGCGAAGACGATCTGGGCCAGGGCGAAGGACACGGTGTTCAACGTCGAGCGCATCGACGAGATCGAACGCGAGACCAAGCACGACGTCATCGCCTTCCTGACCCATCTGGCGGAGATCGTCGGCCCCGAAGCGCGCTTCGTGCATCAGGGCATGACCTCGTCGGACGTGCTCGACACCTGCCTCAACGTGCAACTCACCCGCGCGGCAGACATCCTGATCGCCGATATCGACAAGGTGCTGGCAGCGCTCAAGACCCGCGCCTTCGAGCACCGGATGACGCCGACCATCGGCCGCTCCCACGGCATCCATGCCGAGCCCGTGACCTTCGGCCTCAAGCTCGCCTATGCCTATGCCGAGTTCACCCGCGCCCGCGCCCGCCTGGTCGCCGCGCGCAAGGAAATCGCCACCTGCGCCATTTCCGGCGCGGTCGGCACCTTCGCCCAGATCGACCCGCGCGTGGAGGCGCATGTCGCCAAGGCCATGGGCCTCGAAGTAGAGCCGATCTCGACCCAGGTGATCCCGCGCGACCGCCACGCCATGTTCTTCGCGACTCTCGGCGTGGTCGCGGCTTCGGTGGAGCGCCTCGCCGTGGAAATCCGCCACATGCAGCGCACCGAGGTGCTGGAGGCCGAGGAGTTCTTCTCCGAGGGCCAGAAGGGCTCGTCGGCGATGCCGCACAAGCGCAACCCGGTGCTGACCGAGAACCTCACCGGCCTGTCGCGCATGGTGCGCGCCTATGTGACGCCGGCGCTGGAAAACGTGGTGCTATGGCACGAGCGCGACATCTCGCACTCCTCGGCCGAGCGCATGATGGGACCCGACGCCACGGTGACGCTGGACTTCGCGCTCAACCGTCTCGCCGGCGTGGTGGAGAAGCTGCTGGTCTATCCGGCCAACATGCAGAAGAACCTCGACCGCCTCGGCGGCCTCGTCCATTCCCAGCGCCTGCTGATCGCGCTGACCCAGAAGGGCGCGTCGCGCGAGGACGCCTATCGCATGGTCCAGCGCAACGCCATGCCGGTGTGGCGCGGCGAAGGCGACTTCCAGTCGCTTCTGAAGAAGGATGCGGACGTGAAGAAGTATCTCTCCGACAAGGAGATCGAGGAACAGTTTGACCTCGCCTATCACTTCAAGCACGTCGACACGATCTTCAGCCGCGTGTTCGGGACCGCGTGACAACGGACTGATCCGACTCGATGATTCCGCCCAGCGAAGCTTTCGACCTGCTGCTGTTGCCCGGCCTCGGCAATTCCGGGGTCGATCACTGGCAGTCGCACTGGAGCATGGCGTTTCCGAACGCCAGCCGGGTGTTGCAGGACGAATGGGACCAGCCCCGGCGCGAGGACTGGCTGCGCCGGCTCGACCGCCATGTCGAAGACGGCCGCCGCCCGGCGATCCTGATCGGCCACAGCCTCGGCACCGCGCTCGCGGTGCACTGGCTGGCGTCGCGGCCGCCCGGACGGGTCAAGGCGGCGCTGCTGGTGGCGCCGTCCGATGTCGAATCCGCCGCCCATACTCCGGAGGGCGTGCGCGACTTCGCTCCGCTGCCGCGGACGCGCCTGCCGGTGCCGGCCATCGTCGTCGCCAGCAGCGACGACCCCTATGTCGACCCCGCCCGCGCCGCGGCCTGCGCCGAAAGCTGGGGCGCGGACCTTTTCGACGCCGGGGAACTCGGCCACATCAACGGGGCCTCGAAGCTCGGGCTGTGGCCGCAGGGGCTGCTGGTGCTGGGCCGGCTGCTGGCGCGAATCTGAAAACCGACAACTGACTGGTAACCGCTCATCGTCTAGGATGGCTTTCGTGCCCCACGCGCCCACCATCCTCGTGTTCGACTCCGGCCTCGGCGGCCTCACCGTGTTCCGGGAGATCGTCAAGCTGCGCCCGGGGGCGCGTTACGTCTACGTGGCCGACGACGCCTATTTTCCCTACGGCCAGCACACGGAAGACGAGATCATCGCCCGCGTGGTGCCGCTGATCGGCGACCTGATCGGCCGCCACGCACCGGACCTCGTGGTCATCGCCTGCAACACCGCCTCGACGCTGGTGATGGCGCATCTGCGCGCCACCTACGGCGTGCCGTTCGTCGGCACCGTGCCTGCCATCAAGCCCGCCTGCGCCGCATCGAAAACCCGGCGGGTGTCGGTGCTCGGCACACGGGGCACAGTGAGGCGCGAATATACCAAAAGGCTGATCGCGGATTTCGCGCAGGGCTGCGATGTCACCCTCGTCGGAGCGGAACATCTCGCCAGCCTCGCCGAGGCTGTGCTGCGCGGCGAAACCATCAGCGACGACGCCATCGCCGCCGAGATCGCACCCTGCTTCCTTGACGGGGAAGCGCGGACCGACGCCGTGGTGCTGGCCTGCACCCATTATCCGCTGCTGCTCGACCGGCTGACGGCACTGGCGCCGTGGCGGGTGGACTGGATCGACCCCGCCCCGGCCATCGCCCGGCGGGTCGGCGACCTGATCGGCGCGGCGAACGGGAGCGGCGACCTGCCCATGTCCGAATTCATCCTGACATCGGGGCAACGACCTTCGCCGGTGCTGGCCAGGGCGCTCGACGGCTTTTTTCCGGCGCGCGCCGTCGCGTAGTTCACGCGCTTTGGTCCCTTCCGCTCTCCACGACCGGCTGCTAGCTTTCTCTGACGCTGTTCCGCGAAGAGAACGGCAAGGAGGATCTGCAATGCTCAAGAAGACGCTGCTCTGCGTATCCGTCGTGGCGCTGGCCGGGATCGGCACGGCCCTCGCCCAGCAACCGCCGGCGGGCATCAAGCGCACCCCGCTCCAGACCGTCGCGTTCCCCGAGGGCTACAACACCGTGGTCGGCCTCGCCGAACTGGCTCCCGGCGTGAAGGCCGGACGCCATACCCACCCGGGAATCGAGACCGGCTATGTTATGGAAGGCGAGCTGGTGCTGTCGATCGACGGCCAGGCTGACAAGACGCTGAAACCGGGCGATTCCTATCAGATCCCGGCCGGCGTGGTGCACGACGCCGCCGTCCACGGCGACAAGCCTATGAAAGTGCTAGGGATTTACGTGGTGGACAAGACCAAGCCACTGGCCTCCCCGGCCCCGCCGAAATAACCGAAGCATTTGACATCGCGGGGCTTTTTCCCTAGAACCCCGTTGCTCGCGGGCCGGTTTCGGCCCGCGTTGCGTTTCGCGACCCGTGGTCCTCCCCATCATGCTTATGAGGCGGACCTGTCAGCACCGGATATTTCCCCGGCTGCACAGGAGGGCGCGTCTCCTCAACCCACGTTCAAAGAAAGAGGACGCGATGACTAAGCGTAGTGAGGCGAAGTACAAAATCGATCGCCGTATGGGCCAGAACATCTGGGGCCGCCCCAAGAGCCCCGTCAACAAGCGCGAATACGGCCCCGGCCAGCACGGCCAGCGCCGCAAGGGCAAGCTCTCCGACTTCGGCACCCAGCTCCGCGCCAAGCAGAAGCTCAAGGGCTATTACGCCAACATTTCCGAGCGCCAGTTCTACGCCGTGTACGTCGAGGCGACCCGCCTCAAGGGCGATTCCGGCGAGAACCTGATCGGCCTGCTCGAGCGCCGCCTCGATGCGGTCGTCTACCGCGCCAAGTTCGTGCCGACCATGTTCGCCGCGCGCCAGTTCATCAACCACGGCCACATCAAGGTCAACGGCAAGCGCGTCAACATCGCTAGCTACAAGGTCAAGGTCGGCGACGTCATCGAGGTGAAGGAAGCCTCGAAGCAGCTCGCCCTGGTGCTGGAAGCCAACCAGCTGCCCGAGCGCGACACGCCGGACTATCTCGAAGTCGATCACGGCAAGCAGACCGCCAAGGTCGTGCGCATTCCGGGCCTGTCGGAAGTGCCGTTCCCGGTGCAGATGGAACCGCACCTCATCATCGAATTCTATTCGCGCTGATCGGTCGCGAACCGTCTACCGAAACACAAAGGCCGCCCTCCGGGCGGCCTTTTTCTTTGCGCCAATGTTTTGCGCCAATGTTTTGCGCCAAGTGGCGCAACGTCCATCGAAGCAGAAACTAGCCCGCCGCGTGCGGGGCGCCGATGCCCTTGTCCGCAAACAACTGCTGCAGCTCGCCGGCCTGGAACATCTCGCGAATGATATCGCAGCCGCCGACGAACTCGCCCTTGACGTAGAGCTGCGGGATGGTCGGCCAGTTGGAATAAATCTTGATGCCGTCGCGCAGTTCGCCGGACTCGAGCACGTTCAGGCCCTTGTAGGGGATGCCGACGTGATCGAGAATCTGGACCACCTGTCCGGAAAACCCGCATTGCGGAAACTGCGGCGTGCCCTTCATGAACAGCACGACGTCGTTGGACTTCACTTCGTTGTCGATGAATTGCTCGATGCTCATATTCGCGTTCCTGATGGCAAGACCTTCGGCTCGGCCGGGATCGTTCGCCGGCCGCCGCTTCGGTTCATATATGTAGCCCGGAACCGGATTGCAGCCCACTCAAATCGACGTGGGGGAGCCATGTCCCTCGCGCTTCGCACGCAGCCGCCTTCATCTCCATCTCCGGAACTGATCCGGCGCAGCCTCGTTGTCTCCCACAAGCGGAGATCGACGTGACGAACCCAGCCCCCCGCCCCAAACTTTCCCCTGCCGAGCCGGCGACATCGGACCGGAACGCTGACGAGAGCCCGGCCGCGCGGCTGCTCGCGGCCTATCGCGCCGTGCGGCAGGAGACCGAGCGGCGGGCGGCGCCGCTGTCGCCCGAGGACCAGTCGGTCCAGTCCATGCCCGACGCCAGCCCGGCGAAGTGGCACCGCGCCCACACGACCTGGTTCTGGGAGCGCTTCCTGCTCGGCGACCACGCGCCAAACTACGCGCTATACCATCCGGACTACGCCTTTCTGTTCAACTCCTATTACGTCAGCGCCGGCCCCCGTCATACCCGCGCCCGGCGCGGCGACCTGACCCGGCCCGGCGCTGACGAGGTGACCGCCTACCGCCGGCATGTCGATGCCGCGGTGGCCGCGTTTTTCAGCGCGGCGGACGCCCCGACGCTGGCGCAACTGGAGCCGCTGATCGAGGTCGGCCTCAACCACGAGCAGCAGCACCAGGAACTGATGCTCACCGACATCCTCCACGCCTTCGCGCAGAACCCGATTTTCCCGGCTTATGCGGACGGATGGACCTTCCCGCCGGCGACACGCAACGGCGACGACTGGGTGACGCTGCCGGAAGGCATCCACACCATCGGCCACACCGGGACATCGTTTCACTTCGACAACGAAGCGCCGGCGCACCGCGCGCTGGTCGGCCCGGTCAAGCTGGCGCGCCATCTGGTGACCAACGCCGAGTGGTTCGCCTTCATGCAGGATGGCGGCTACACCACGCCGACGCTATGGCTGATGGACGGCTTCGCCGCCGTCGAGCGTGAAGGCTGGGACGCCCCCGGCTACTGGCGCAAATGCGGCGACGGCACGTCGCTGCAGGACTGGCGCATCATGACCCTTGGCGGGCTGCAGCCGGTCGATCCGTCGGCGCCGGTGTGCCACGTCAGCTATTACGAGGCCGACGCCTTCGCCCGCTGGGCCGGACGGCATCTCCCCACCGAAATGGAATGGGAAGTGGCAGTGCGGGCCGGTCGCCTCAACGATGCCTTCGGCCGCGTCTGGCAATGGACCCGCAGTTCCTATTCGCCCTATCCGGGCTACCGCGCGATCCCGGGTGCGCTCGGCGAATACAACGGCAAGTTCATGGTCAATCAACTGGTGTTGCGCGGCTCGTCGCTGGCGACGCCGGACGGCCACAGCCGCGTCACCTATCGCAATTTCTTCTATCCGCACCACCGCTGGCAGTTCAGCGGACTGCGCCTCGCCGATTACGCCGCCTGATGTCCGAGCCGAGGGAATCGCCATGAATGCGCCTGTTAAAGTCCGGACCGAGACGCACTCCGAGGATCACTCCTTCGCGCAGGACGTGAGGACAGGATTGTCGCAGCATCCCAAGCGGCTGCCGCCGAAATATTTTTACGACGCGGCGGGATCGAAACTGTTCGAACAGATCACGCTGCTGCCGGAATACTACCCGACCCGCACCGAACTGCGCATCCTGCGCGATCACGGCGCGGAGATCGCCGCGACGATTCCGCCGAACGCGGCGCTGATCGAGTTCGGCGCTGGCGGCACCACCAAGGCGCGGCTGTTGATGCGGCAATCCACCCTCGCCGCCTATGTTCCGGTGGACATTTCCGGCGACTTTCTCAACGAACAGGCCGAGGCGCTGCGCCGGGATTTTCCAGGTCTCGCCGTCTATCCGGTGACCGCCGATTTCACCGCGCCGTTCGCGCTGCCCCCCGAAGTGCGGGACATGCCGAAAGCCGGATTCTTTCCGGGCTCCACCATCGGCAATTTCGATCCGCACGAGGCCAGCGCATTCCTGCGCGGCGCGCGCGACCTTCTCGGCGAGGGCGCGACGCTGATCGTCGGGGTCGATCTTGAGAAGGACGAGCGCGTGCTCAGCGCGGCCTATAACGACGCCGCCGGGGTCACGGCCAGATTCAATCTCAACGTGCTGGTCCGGATCAATCGCGAACTGGGCGGCAATTTCGACCTGTCCGGTTTCCGGCATCGCGCGATCTACAACCGCGAGCGCCACCGCATCGAAATGCATCTCATCAGTCGCAAGGCGCAGACCGTGCGCGTGCTCGGCCGTGCCTTCAGCTTCCGCGCCGGCGAGACGATCCACACCGAGAGCAGCTACAAATACAGCCTCGCGCGCTTCACGGCGCTGGCGCAGGGTGCCGGCTGGCAGCCCCGCGCCCGCTGGACCGATGCCGACGGCATGTTCTCGGTGCATGCGCTGGAAGCGGACGACGACGCCTGAGCCGGAGGCTAGACGTCCTCCGGCATCGTGCGACTACCCAGCGAGATCGCTTCCCACGCCGCGACGATCAGCATGACCGCAGTGGTGGCGGCGGACAGTATCAGCGGTGACAGCCACGGCGCGCACGGAATGAGCGCGAGCAGCAGCGCGATGCCGGCCAGATGCGACAACTGCCACAGGTGACGCATGATGCGCTTGAACAGCAGCGTCCCGGTAAGAAACAGCAGCGGGCCGCCCACCATGCCGATGATCGCCCTGACGTCCGCATGGCCTTCGGGATGGGCCAGCAGCAATTCGTCGCCCACCGCCGACACCACGATGCCGGCGACAATTGGAATGTGCATGTAGGTGTAGGCGAGGCGCGCGAGGCGGCCGGATTCGTCCGAGTGCGAAATGTGTTCGGCCCCCGCCTCCGCGCCGAGATGGAAATAGACCCACCACATCGCGATGCTGCCGAGCAGCGCCACCAGGAACGCGGCGATGGCGGGAGCGCTCCACGCGGTTTCGGCGAAGGTCGCGCCGGTGACGACGATGGATTCGCCGAGCGCGATGATGATGAACAGCGCGCAGCGCTCGGCCATGTGGCCGCCTTCGACCTCCCAGTCGCCGATCGGCGTCGCCCCCAGCCCCGGAAAGCGGAAACGCATCACCGGGCCGAGATACTCGATCGCCACCGCGACCATCCACAGCACGAGACGCGCGGAGCCCTCCGCCAGACCACCCGCGATCCAGAACACGCCGCTGCACGCCATCCACAGGGTAATGCGCAGCATGTTGCAGCGCGGGCCGGGCGGCGACGACGGCAGCGACAGCAAGGTGAATACCGACCGCCCGAGCTGCATGGCGACGAACGCCAGCGCGAAGGCCAGCCCGCGACTCTCGAACGCTTTCGGGATCGACGTCGACAGGACCAGGCCCGCGATCATCAGTGCGAACAGCATCACCCGGACCGGCGCGCGCTCCGGATCGAGCCAATTGGTGACCCATGACGTGAAGATCCACACCCACCACACCGCGAGAAACAGGATCGCGGTCTGCACGCCGCCGAGCAGCGTGAAATGCGCCAGCAGCGTGTGGGAAATCTGGGTGATGGCGAAGACGAAGACGAGATCGAAGAACAGCTCGACATAGGTGACGCGGTGATGCTGGTGCGGCGCGCGCGTCCGCATCAGGTTCGCGTCTTTCGCCACCGCCGCGCTCCGCCGCCGTCGATCAGGCTTCGGGCACGCCGGTCTGCAGCGCCAGCGCGTGCAGCATCCCGCCCATCTGTCCCTTCAGGGACTGGTAGACGATCTGGTGCTGCTGCACCCGCGACTTGCCGCGAAAGGACTCCGAAATCACGGTCGCCGCGTAGTGATCGCCGTCACCGGCGAGGTCGCGAATGTCCACCTTCGCGTCAGGCAAAGCCGCCTTGATCAGGGTTTCGATTTCGCGGGCATCCATCGGCATGTCTGTCAGTCTCCTTGGCTTGAGCTGTCCGCAGCGCAAGCGGTCTTTCGAATATGACCTCGAATATGACTGATTCTAGCCTCTGCGGCCGCTGGCGTCACGCCACCAATCCGGCTGGTCGCCAGCCGCTCGCGGCCCGCATTCAGGCGGTCTCGCTGCGATCCCGGCCGAGGCTGCTCAAGACCCCTCGCGCGGACGACCCGGAGGCCACGGCCGATCGCCGGAATTTGATCATCGCGCCAGGCCCGGGAACGGAAATTGCAGGAACTCCGGCGACCGTTTCGGGTTCCTTCACAAATCCTTTCGCTGCGACACGGAATTTGTCCGCGCAGCAGCCTTTGCTGGAGTATCAGCCATGGCAACCGCAGACGTCTCTCCCACCCCCCTGACCGCCTCCGAACATCAAATCCAGCTCCGACGCGCCGTCATTGCCTCGACCATCGGCACTGCTATCGAGTGGTATGACTTCTTTCTGTACAGCACCGTCACCGGACTGGTGTTCGCCAAGCTGTTCTTTCCCAACTCCGACCACTGGGTCGGCACGCTGGAAGCCTTCGCCATCTACGCCGTCGGCTTCGCCGCCCGCCCCGTCGGCGCGGCGATCTTCGGTCACTACGGCGACCGCATCGGCCGCAAATCGACCCTCATCGCCACCCTGCTCCTGATGGGCCTCGCCACCGCGGCGGTGGCCGTGGTGCCGACCTACGCGACCGCCGGCATCTGGGGCGCCGTCATTCTCACCGTGCTGCGCTTCATCCAGGGCGTCGGCGTCGGCGGCGAATGGGGCGGCTCGGTGCTGATGTCGATGGAATGGGCTCGCACCAACCATTCGCGCGGCTTCGTCGCCTCCTGGCCGCAATTCGGCGTGCCGTGCGGCCTGTTCATGGCCAACCTCGCGGTGCTGGCCTTCAGCCAGATGTCCGGCGAACAATTTCTGGCCTGGGGCTGGCGCATCCCCTTCGCCCTCAGCCTGATCCTCGTGGCCATCGGCCTCTATATCCGCCTCGGCATCCTCGAAACGCCGGTGTTCTCGGCGCTCGTCGCCAACCGGAAAATCGAGCGCACCCCGATTCTCGAAGTGATCCGGCGCCAGCCCAAGGAGATCGTGCTGTCGGCCTTCGCGCGGATGGCCGAACAGGCGCCGTTCTACATCTTCACGGCGTTCATCTTCTCCTATGGCACCGGCGCGCTGCACGTCGAACGCGACTTCCTGCTGACCGCCGTTCTCACCGCGTCGGTGCTGTCGTTCTTCTCGATCCCGTTCTTCGGCTATCTGTCCGACCGCATCGGGCGCAAGGCGATGTACATGATCGGCGCGCTCACCACCGGCGTGTTCGGGTTCATCTATTTCGGCATGGTGAACACGGGCGTATACTGGATCATCTTCCTCGCCATCGTGCTGTCGCTGATCCCGCATGACATGATGTACGGCCCGCAGGCCGCACTGATCGCCGAGAGCTTCACCGGCCGCCTGCGTTACAGCGGCGCATCGCTCGGCTACCAGCTCGCTTCGGTGATCGCCGGCGGCCCCGCGCCGCTGATCGCGGCCTGGCTGTTCGGACGATATCAGTCGTCCCACGCCATCGCCATCTATATCGCGGCATGCGCAGTCTGCAGCCTGATCGCCACCGCGATGATGACCGACTACACCGGCCGCGACATCAGCAACGAGTATGATGCCGAGACCACGCTGCATCCGCACGGCCCGGCGCTGAAAGTCTAGCCACGGCTCGCCGGCGCGGCAGGCTCAGGCCGCGCCGGACATATAGACGGGAAGCCAGTTTTCATGCGCGCTCTTGAGCGTCGCGATGGAAACCGGCTTTTCGCCGTCGGTGACGATGGCATCGCCGCCGGTCTTGCCGATCACATGGCACGGCACATCGACCGCCTTGAGCTTGCTCAGCACCGGCAGCAGATGCTCCTCCGGCACGGTGACGACATAGCGCGCCTGATCCTCGCCGAACCACCACGCATGCGGCACGAGTTCGTCGGGCGGCGCGTCGAGGATCGCGCCGATGCCGCCGGCCATCGCCATTTCCGCCAACGCCACCAAGAGGCCGCCGTCGGCGACGTCATGCACCGCCGTCGCGGTGCCACCCTTGATCATGCCGCGCACCACGTCGCCGTTGCGCTTCTCGACCGCGAGATCGACCGGCGGCGGCGCGCCCTCCTCGCGGCCGCAGATGTCGCGCAGATAGGCCGACTGGCCGAGCCAGCCCTGGGTGTCGCCGATGAGCAGAATGGCTTCGTCAGCGGCCTTGAACGCCAGCGTGGCGGATTTGGTGAAATCGTCGAGCAGCCCGACGCCGCCGATGGAGGGCGTCGGCAGGATGCCGCGGCCGTTGGTCTCGTTGTAGAGCGAGACGTTGCCGGACACGACCGGGAAATCCAGCGCGCGGCAGGCCTCGGCAATGCCCTTCAGGCAGCCGACGAACTGGCCCATGATCTCGGGGCGCTCGGGATTGCCGAAATTGAGGTTGTCGGTGATGGCGAGCGGCCGACCGCCCACCGCGGTGATGTTGCGCCACGCCTCCGCCACCGCCTGCTTGCCGCCCTCGAACGGATCGGCCTCGCAATAGCGCGGCGTCACGTCCACGGTGAGCGCGAGCCCCTTTGGGCCGTCCTGCACCCGTACCACCGCCGCGTCGCCGCCGGGACGCTGGAAGGTGTTGCCGCCGATGACGTGGTCGTACTGCTCCCAGACCCAGCGCTTCGAACACAGGTCGGGGGAGCCGATCAGTTTCACGAGCGCTTCGGACACCGGGACCGGCGGCTTGACGTCGCGGGCGTGGATGACGGGAAGCTGCGGCGACGGCACGTGCGGACGGTCGTAGAGCGGCGCCTCGTCGCCCAGTTCCTTGATCGGCAGGTCGGCCATCACGTCGCCGCCGTGCTTGACCACGAAGCGCTTCGACGGCGTGGTATAGCCGACCACCGCGAAATCGAGGCCCCATTTGCGGAAGATCGCTTCGGCTTCCTGCTCCTTCTCGGGCCTGAGCACCATGAGCATGCGCTCCTGGCTCTCCGACAGCATCATCTCGTAGGCGCTCATCCCGATCTCGCGGGTCGGCACCTTGTCGAGATCGAGGTCGACGCCGAGATCACCCTTGGCGCCCATTTCCACCGCGGAACAGGTGAGACCCGCCGCGCCCATGTCCTGAATGGCGATGACGCAATCCTTCGCCATGATTTCGAGGCAGGCTTCCAGCAGCAGCTTCTCGGCGAACGGATCGCCGACCTGCACGGTCGGACGCTTCTCGGAGCTCTCGTCGTCGAATTCGGCCGACGCCATGGTGGCGCCATGGATGCCGTCGCGGCCGGTCTTGGAGCCGAGATAGACGATCGGCATGTTCACGCCGGAGGCCGCCGCATAGAAGATCTTGTCGCTTTCGGCGAGACCCACCGCCATGGCGTTGACCAGGATGTTCCCGTCGTAGCGGGTGTGGAAGCGGGTCTGGCCGCCCACCGTGGGCACGCCGAAGGAGTTGCCGTAGCCACCGATGCCGGCGACCACACCGGACACCAGATGCCGCGTCTTGGGATGCTTTGGGTCGCCAAACGATAGCGCATTGAGGCAGGCGATCGGGCGCGCGCCCATGGTGAAGACGTCGCGCAGGATGCCGCCGACGCCGGTGGTCGCGCCCTGATAGGGTTCGATGTAGCTCGGGTGGTTGTGGCTCTCCATCTTGAACACCACGGCGAGCCCGTCGCCGATATCGATGACGCCGGCGTTCTCGCCCGGCCCCTGGATCACCCACGGCGCCTTGGTCGGCAGCCCGCGCAGATGGATGCGCGAGGATTTGTAGGAACAGTGCTCGTTCCACATTGCCGAAAAGATGCCGAGTTCCGTGAAGGTCGGCTCGCGTCCGATCAGTTCGAGGATACGCTCGTACTCGTCCGGCTTGAGGCCATGGCTGGCGACGAGTTCGGGGGTGATCTGGGGTTCGTTCCTGATCGTCAAGGCGACGGCGCTCCGGATGAAAGGCTGAAAGCCCCCAAGGACCTCGGCCGGATTGGCCGGAGCCGGAGGGGCGAACGGGCGGACCATAGGCGTGATTCCGGGCCTCTTTGTGCACGGTGGCCCGGCCTGCGGCAAGCATCAGATAGGCAGACATCCCGCGCAAAAAAGGCCGGGTTGCCCTGCCCGGCGGCGGCCTCTAAGACAGCGCGCGAATACCTTGTCTCCAGCCCTGCAGGATCCCCCACCCGTGGACGTCACGCCTCCGCAGATCGGCCGCCACCGCCCCGATCTCCATATCGCGACCGAAGGCGAATTCGCCGGCTGGCGAACCTTCAAGCGGGACAGCTTCGAGGCCATCAACGGCCCGTTCTGGCACCGGATCGAGGCCGACGGCAGCGTCCGCTGCGCCTTCCGGGTCGAAGCCCGGCACCTCAACGGCATGGGGAATGTCCACGGCGGCTGCTACATGACGTTCGCCGACTACTGTCTGTTCGCCTTCGCCGTCCGCGAGTTGAAGGCCCCGGCGGTGACCGTATCCTTCGCCTGCGAATTCCTCGACGCCGCCCATGAAGGCGATCTGGTGGAAGCCATCGGCGGCGTCACCCGCGCCGGCGGCTCGCTGATTTTCCTGCGCGGCACCCTGGTCTGCGGCGACAGGCCGCTGTTCACCTTTTCGAGCACCATCAAGCGGATGAAACCCAAAGCCTGACGGGGCATCCGGCGATGCGTTTCCCGCCTGTCGCCAAGCGGCGGCTGGCTCCCCCCGAGCACAGGAACGAAAGCTGCGGCGAGACTACGCCGCGGCCTTGAGATGCTCCACGAGGCCCGCGAACAGGCCGCGGCCGTCGGTGCAGCCCATCACGTCCTCGACGTGGTTTTCCGGGTGCGGCATCATGCCGAGCACATTGCCGTTCTCGTTGACGATGCCGGCGATGGCGGCCGCAGCGCCATTGATGTTGTGGGTGTCGCCGACGTCGCCCGACGGCGAGCAATAGCGGTAAAGCACCCGCCCCTCGCCCTCGAGACGCCGGATGGTGTCCTCGTCGGCGGCGTAGTTGCCCTCGCCATGAGCCACCGGAACGCGGATCACCTGCCCGGCGTTATAGCCGCGGGTGAACGGCGTATCGGAGCGCTCGACGCGCAGATGCACGTCGCGGCAGATGAACCTGAGCTGGGCGTTGCGCATCAGGACGCCGGGCAGAAGACCGGACTCGCACAGAATCTGGAAACCGTTGCAGACCCCGAGCACGAGACCGCCGGCGGCCGCATGGGCACGCACCGCATCCATCACCGGCGCGCGCGCGGCGATAGCCCCGCAGCGCAGATAGTCGCCATAGGAAAACCCGCCCGGCACCACCACGAGATCGGTGCCCTTGGGCAGCGCCGTTTCGGCGTGCCACACCATCGCGGGCTCATGTCCGGAGGCGAGCTTCAGTGCGCGCGCCATGTCGCGCTCGCGATTGATTCCGGGGAAGACGAGAACGGCAGATTTCATCGTTCGATCTAGCTCAGGACTTCGACGCGGTAGTTCTCGATCACGGTATTCGCCAGCAGCTTATCGGCGGCGGCCTTGAGCGCGGCTTCGGCCTTTGTCCTGTCACTACCGGCGAGTTCGATGTCGAACACCTTGCCCTGCCGCACGCTGGCGACGCCATCGACGCCGAGCGACTTCAGCGCCCCCTCGATGGCCTTGCCCTGCGGATCGAGAATGCCGTTCTTCAACGTAACCGTGACGCGCGCTTTCATCTTGTCCCCGTCATTCCGGACGGGCCGCGCAGCGGTTCGATCCGGAATCTCGTCAATACCACCTGGATTCCGGGACCTCGCGTAAAGAACGCGCGTCCCGGAATGACGTGTGAGTTAGCTCTTCACCAGCACCGGGCCGGAGCCCGCCGGACGGTCCTGATCAACCAGGATGCCGAGGCGCTTGGCGACTTCGGTATAGGCTTCGAGCAGCCCGCCGAGATCGCGGCGGAAGCGGTCCTTGTCCATCTTCTCGTTCGACTTGATGTCCCACAGCCGGCACGAGTCCGGCGAAATCTCGTCGGCGACGATGATGCGCATCATGTCGTTCTCGAACAGGCGGCCGCATTCCATCTTGAAATCGACCAGACGGATGCCGACGCCGAGGAACAGCCCGGTGAGGAAGTCGTTGACGCGGATGGCGAGCGCCATCATGTCGTCGATCTCCTGCGGCGTGGCCCAGCCGAACGCGGTGATGTGCTCCTCGGACACCATCGGGTCGCCGAGCTGATCGTTCTTGTAATAGAACTCGATGATCGAGCGCGGCAGCTGGGTGCCCTCCTCGATGCCGAGGCGCTGCGACAGCGAGCCGGCGGCGACATTGCGCACCACGACCTCGAGCGGCACGATCTCGACCTCGCGGATCAACTGCTCGCGCATGTTGAGGCGTTTGATGAAATGCGTCGGCACGCCGATGTCGTTCAGATGCTGGAAGATGTATTCCGAAATCCGGTTGTTGAGGACGCCCTTGCCCTCGATGACCTGGTGTTTCTTGGCATTGAACGCGGTCGCGTCGTCCTTGAAGTGCTGAATCAGGGTGCCGGGCTCCGGACCTTCATAGAGGGTCTTGGCCTTGCCTTCGTAAATGCGACGCCGACGGCTCATAGGGATGTACCGTGTTTTGTTGAAATCCATGGATCGGGGTGCTCCGGATGTTTTACGCCACTCGCGGCGGAGCTGCCGCCAAATCCGGACCGCGAAACAAACCGCGAACCGGACTCACCGGCAACCTAACCGATTGACCCTGCCGATACAATGTAACCGGACGGGTTTTACCGGTTGCTTTGCGTCTTTCCGGGGTTTTTGCTGCGACCTCTCGCCTGTTGCCTTACCGGGGTCCGAAAAGGTAGCTAGATCAACACCCCACCCACCGCCAGCCCGGCGAATTCAGCTTACGGAACAGATATATGACCACTTTCGACAAACGCGAGGAAGGCTTCGAGAAAAAGTTCGCTCTCGACGAGGAACAGAAATTCAAGGCGGAAGCCCGCCGCAACAGGCTGCTGGGTCTGTGGGCCGCCGAGAAGCTGGGCAAGGCCGGGGATGACGCCGCCGCCTATGCCAAGGAGGTGGTCTCCGCCGATTTCGAGGAGGCGGGCGATGGCGACGTGCTGCGCAAGGTCACCAAGGATCTCGCGGGAACGGGCGTGTCCGAGGCCGACATCCGCGTCAAGATGGACGAACTGGCCGCCGTCGCCGCGGCGCAGATCAAGGCCGGACAGTAAAACCCGCTACGCATCAAACTAAAATCTTCCCGTCATTGCGAGCCAACGGGTCCGGCTTCGCCGACCCGATGACAGGCGAAGCGAAGCAATCCACCCTTCCAGAAAGCTGGATTGCTTCGTCGCGGAGCCTGTGCCCGGACGGCGCGAAGCGCCGATCCGGGTGCTCCTCGCAATGACGATTGAAAATCGCCTACTTCAGGGCGTCCTGAACCTTGGCGAGGCCGGCGCGCACGCAGGCTTCGTCCTTGTCGCCGCCCGGCGCGCCCGAAGCGCCGACCGCCCCGATTGTCTCGTTGCCGGCCTTGATCGGCACAGCTCCCGCCACCGCGACCACGCCCGGAATTTGCTTCAGATAGGCGCTTTCGGGCTTGTCGGTCAGCTTCATGAATTCGGCCGAAGTCTGGTTACGCGTGCGCGCGGTGTACGCCTTCAGCCGACTGAATTCCATGGTGTGCGGATTGGTGCCGTCGCCCCGCACCTGCGCGAACACATTGCCCGCCTTGTCGACGACGGTGACGGACACCTTGTAACCGTCCTTGGCACATTGCTCCATGGTGCCCTGGATGATGGCCATGGCCATCGGCGTGGAGACATTCTTTTCCACCACCGGCGCCTGCGCATAAGCGGGGGCGACGACGGCGGTTGCGGCAGCCGTCACGGCCGCAAACCCGAACAAACGCATTGCAGGCGAACGCATGAGCAAGCCTCCCTGTTATCTCGTTTTTTGTCAGACCGTTCCGGTCGCGCCATTCCTAGCGCGCTTTCGTTCCGGCGCAGAACAAGAATCGATATTGCGGACGCGAAGGCGGCGGCCGGCTATGGCGCGGGCCACGCCGCTCCAACTCGGGAGCAGGATCGCGCGCGATGGCGGCCGCGGGGCATCACCGATAGCCGCGCGCGCCGCCAGCCGTTCCGCGCCTCACGTCATTCACCGCGTCATGGACAAGGTGAATGACTTGAGGTTTTTGTTTTGGCGCGTTTTCTTCACGCCAACCGCTTCCACTCGCCCGAAAACGCCTTAGCCTTCCTTGAAGCCGTATTCAGGCACGTTGCCGGATGCGCCGTAGTATTTGTAGGGCAGGAACTTGCCGGACATGGTGATCTGGACGCGGTCGCCCTTCGGGTTCGGCTGGCGCTCCATCACCATGTCGAAGTCGATGGCCGACATGATGCCGTCGCCGAACTCCTCCTCGATCAGCGCCTTCCACGCCGGCCCGTTCACCATCACCAGCTCGTAGAAGCGATAGATCAGCGGGTCGGCCGGCGGCATCGGCATGCCGCGCATCGGCGTCTCGTTGAGCATCGCGGTCTCAGCCTTCGACAGCCCGAACAATTCGCCGGCATTGGCCGCCTGCGGCTTGGTCAGCTTCATCTGGCCGAGGATCGCGCCGACGATCAGGATTTCCGAGGAACCGCCGATCCGCTCGCAGATGTGTTTCCAGGTCCAGCCCTTCTCGCGCTTGATGTCGAGCAGCTTTTCGGTGAGGTCGGATCGTTTCATGGCGGAACTCCTGATGGGCCGTCGTAACGCGGCGTGTGAAACCGCGATGATCCCCGGAAATCGCCGCGCCGCCTTGCGGTGGCTCAAATGGATCGCACCGCCGGGCAGCCGCGCGCTTATGCCGCGATGATGTCGAGCGCCGTCGCCAGATCGCTCTCGATGGCGGCGGCGTCCAGCATCACCACCCGATAGCCGCGCGCCTCCAGCCACTCGCGCCGCGCCGCGCGCTCGCGCAGGACGGCTTCGCCTTCATCGGCATTCACGATCTCGATGGCGATGCGTTTGGAGAACGACACAAAATCGGGAATGTGGCGGCCGACCGGCGTCTGCCGCTTGAAATGCGAGGCGAAGCGACGGTCGCTGCGCAGCGCCTCCCACAGCACGCGCTCGGCGTCGGTGGGATTGCGCCGCAGCAGCCGGGCGAGACCGCGCACCGTGCCGCTGTCGGACGGCGCGCGGCCCTCGGAATGTTCCGCCAGCAGCGCCCGCAGCCGCGCCGCTTCGCCGCCGTTCAGCACCCCGCCCTTGGCCGGGCCCTTGCGGCCCTCGGCGATGGCCATCACCACGCCGTGCAGGGTGTGCATGTCCTGCTTGGTCGGCTCCATGCGCATGAAGATGTTGCGCAGGTTCACCAGCATGACATCGCGCTTTTCCGGCGGCCGCAGGAACTCGACCTTGTCGAGTTCGGCGACGAGGTTGTCGAAGAACACCTGCATCTGGTGGCTGGAGGCGCGCTCGGAGCGCTCCGGCATGGCGAACGGCAGCGTGTTGGCGGTGGCGAGCTTGAACCACTCGTAGCCCATCAGCAGCACCGCCTGGGCAAGGTTCAGCGAGGCGAAGCCGGGATTGACCGGAAAGGTGACGATGCGGTTGGCCAGCGCCACCTCGTCGTTCTCGAGGCCGTAGCGCTCGCGCCCGAACAGGATTCCGGTGGTGCCGCCGGTCGCCACCTCGGCGACGATCTGGCGGGCGGCCTCCTCCGGTCCCACCACCGGCTTGGCCTGATCGTGCGCCCGCGCCGTGGTGGCGAACAGCAGCGAGCAGTCCGCGACCGCAGCCTCCACCGTGTCGAACAGCGTGACGTGATCGAGGATGTGATCGGCCCCGGCGGCGGCGCGCTGCGCGGCCATGTTGGGCCAGCCGTCGCGCGGGTTGACGAGGCGCAGCCGCGTCAGGCCGAAATTGCCCATGGCGCGCGCACACATGCCGATGTTCTCGCCAAGCTGCGGCTCGACCAGCACCACCACCGGTCCGGCGGGGTCTCTGCGCGTCTTGGTCTTGTCGGTCCCGGAACCTGTCATGGCCTCTGCTTCGAACTGTCGTGTCGGGCCCTGCCCTAGCGCAGTTGCCGCCGGACAGGTCAAGACATTTCTCGACGGCAGCGCCACATCGGCCGGACAGCGGATTCAAGACGCGAGGATTTCGGACCGGCGGCCGCGGTTTGGAGGCCGGCGCGAAGACATTGAATCATCCCGTGAACCAACTGATTCAGATCGTGAAGACGCTGAATCAGGACGTTCACAGAGTGATTCACCGGGGCTCGCCGCGAATCGCGAATATCGTTGCGAATCAAAAGCTTGCCGAATCCGATTGATTCTCGCGCGGAAGCTGAGGAACGGCCGGACGGCCCTCGCCTCAGGCGCTTTCGCGGCCCGGCATGAAACGGCGACACCGGTGAAGATATCGTATCCGCCGGGCTGCCAAAAATGGGCTGCCATGATGCTTTGGGCTGGCTTTCGTCGCCCCCGGCGCGGTGCTATAGCGCAGCGATCCAATCTTTCCCCGCCACATCTCCCGCAGGAAGGGCCCGATTTCCCATGGCTAAGATCAAGGTGACCAACCCCGTCGTCGAACTCGATGGCGACGAGATGACCCGGATCATCTGGCAGTACATCAAGGACAAGCTGATTTATCCCTTCCTGGATATCAACCTTGAGTACTACGACCTCGGGATGGAGCACCGCGACAAGACCAACGACCAGGTCACCATCGACGCCGCCAACGCCATCAAGAAGCACGGCGTCGGCATCAAATGCGCCACCATCACGCCGGACGAAGCCCGCGTGAAGGAATTCGGCCTCAAGGAGATGTGGAAGTCGCCGAACGGCACCATCCGCAACATTCTCGGCGGCGTCGTGTTCCGCGAGCCGATCATCTGCAAGAACGTGCCGCGCCTCGTGCCCGGCTGGACCAAACCGATCATCATCGGCCGCCATGCCTTCGGCGACCAGTATCGCGCCACCGACTTCAAGTTCCCGACGCCCGGGACCATCACCCTGAAATTCGTCGGCGACGACGGCAAGGTGATCGAGCGCGAGGTGTTCAAGGCCCCCGGCCCCGGCGTCACCCTCGCCATGTTCAACCTGGACGACTCGATCCGCGATTTCGCCCGCGCCTCGCTGAACCTCGGCCTCGCCCGTGGCTATCCGGTCTATCTCTCGACCAAGAACACCATCCTCAAGCAGTATGACGGCCGCTTCAAGGACATCTTCCAGGAGGTGTTCGACAACGAGTTCAAGACGGAATTCGAGGCCAAGGGCCTGACCTACGAGCACCGCCTGATCGACGACATGGTCGCCGCCGCGCTGAAGTGGTCCGGCGGCTACGTCTGGGCCTGCAAGAATTACGACGGCGACGTGCAGTCCGATACGGTGGCGCAGGGCTACGGCTCGCTCGGCCTGATGACGTCGGTGCTGATGACGCCGGACGGCAAGACCGTGGAGGCGGAAGCTGCCCACGGTACCGTGACCCGTCACTATCGCGAGCATCAGAAGGGTAAGCAGACCTCGACCAACTCCATCGCCTCGATCTTCGCCTGGACCCGCGGCCTCGCCCACCGCGCCAAGCTCGACGACAACGCCGAACTGGCGAAGTTCGCCAGCACGCTGGAGAAGGTCTGCGTCGACACCGTCGAAGCCGGCTACATGACCAAGGACCTCGCGCTCCTGGTCGGCGCCGACCAGCGCTGGCTCTCCACCACCGGCTTCCTCGACAAGGTGGCGGAAAACCTGACCAAGGCGATGGCGCCGGCGTAAGTCCGGCCACACCAGGCAGAATCCAGGGCGCGGAGCGATCCGCGCCTTTTCTTTTGACCGCCCGATCCACCCGCCCAACGGCCTGGAACCGGCTGCCGCCCCTCCCCGGTTGTGGTCCCCGCCCGATGCGCGGCGCGGACACATCCTCGTGACCCATGGCCGCAGCCACCGAGGGCTGCGTACATGACGCGGCTGATATATTCAGAAAGAATGCCGGGACCGGACCCTCGATACGGGATATCGGCCTTTGATGTGGGTCATTCCCAAATCCGGCGAATGAGCGAGTGTTGCCCCGCAATCCAGACGTGGAGATCCCCCGTGATAACCGACATCATCGTCAAGCTTGAACAGGACAAGGCGCACGATCAGGCGCTCGATTACGCGGTCTCGGTGGCCGAGGCATTCGACGCGCATCTGGCCGGCGTCGCCTTCGGCGACCTCAGCAGCATCCCGGACTATGCGATGCCCGGGCTGCCGAGCAGCATCGTCGACGAGATGCTCGCGGAAAGCGAGAAGGCTGGCCGCAACACGATCGCGCGGTTCGAGGCGGCGGTGAAACGCAGCATGCTTCCGGCCGAGGGCCATCTGATCACCCGGTCCGACTTCGGTCCGGTGGAAGCGTTCGCCGTCAAGGCGCGGAACTACGATCTCAGCATCCTGCGGCAGTCGGAGGACGGCGCGGTCAACAACGACCTGCTGATCGAGGCGGCGCTGTTCGACACCGGACGGCCGGTGATCGTGGTGCCCTATATCCAGAGGACCGGATTGAAGCTCGACCGCATGGTGTGCTGCTGGGACGGCGGCACCGCCGCGACTCGCGCCATCAACGATGCGCTGCCGCTGCTGAAAAAGGCCAAGGTGGTCGAAGTTCTGATCTTCGCCAACGAGAAGGGCCGTCGCCGCCGACAGCGCGAAATCCCCGGCATGGACATCGCCAACCACCTCGCCCGGCACAAGATCAAGATCGAGCTGCGCACCGTTCCCGCCGGCGGCATCGAGATCGCCGACTCGATCCTGTCCTATGTGGCGGACAATTCCGCCGACATGGTCGTGATGGGCGGCTACGGCCACTCGCGCCTGCGCGAATTCGTGCTGGGCGGCGTGACCCGCGGCATCCTGTCGACCATGACCATTCCGGTGTTCATGTCGCACTGAGCTGAGCGCTCTCGCTCAGTTCAAAGATCACAAAAAAACGGACGGCGATCCGCTGTGGATCGGCCGTCCGTTTTCATGTCAACGTCGCGCGCAGTGCCGCGTCACGCCCCCATCGCTGCTTCGATCGCCTTGAGGGCGTCGGCGGCCTTGGCTCCGTCCGGCCCGCCGGCCTGCGCCATGTCGGGCTTGCCGCCGCCGCCCTTGCCGCCCAGCACTTCCGATGCCTTGCGCACCAGATCGACCGCGCTGAACCGGGAGGTGAGATCGGAGGTGACGCCGACCACGACGCTGGCCTTGCCATCCTCGCTGGTGGCAATGAGCGCGACCACACCGGACCCGATCTGCTTCTTGCCCTGATCGGCGAGGCTCTTGAGATCCTTGATCTCGATGCCCTGAACCGCGCGCGCGAGCAGCTTGACGTCGCCCACCGTGCGCACGTCGGACGCGGCCGCCGCGCCGTTCGCGGACGACCCGCCGCCCATGGCGAGCTTCTTGCGCGCGTCGGAGAGATCGCGCTCCAGTTTCTTGCGTTCCTCCAGCAGGGCGGCGATGCGCGCCGGCATGTCGTCGAGCGTGGTGCGCAGTTCCGCCGCCGCCGCCTTCGCGGTCTGGACATTGCTGTTGGCGGCGTGGCGGGCCGCGCGACCGGTCAGCGCCTCGATGCGGCGCACGCCGGAGGAGACCGCGCTCTCGCCGGTCACCGAAATCAGCCCGATGTCGCCGGTGCGCTTGACGTGGGTGCCGCCGCACAGCTCGACCGACCAGCCGAGCGCATTGCTGGCCGCGCCTTCACGCGACGTGCTGCCCATCGACACCACGCGCACCTCGTCGCCGTATTTCTCGCCGAACAGGGCGCGGGCGCCGGATTCACGCGCATCGTCGATCGCCATCGAGCGCGTGACCACCTCGCCGTTTTCCAAAACGACGTCGTTGGCGATATCCTCGATGCGGCGCAGTTCGTCCGGCGTAATCGGCTTAGTGTGGGCGAAGTCGAAGCGCAGCCGCTCCGGCGCCACCAGCGAGCCGCGCTGGGCGATGTGATCGCCGAGCACCTGGCGCAGCGCCTCGTGCAGCAGATGCGTCGCGGAGTGGTTGGCGCGGATCGCCGAGCGCCGTGCGTGATCGACCTCGAGTTGCAGCGCGGTGCCGGGCTTCACCGTGCCCTGCTCGACGGTGCCGAGATGAACGTAGAGATCGCCGGCCTTCTTCTGGGTATCGGTGACGCGCACACGCACGCCGTCGCCGCTGAGAATGCCGGTATCGCCGACCTGACCGCCGGATTCGGCATAGAACGGCGTCTGGTTCATGACGATGGCGACGCTGTCGCCGGCCGCGGCGCTGTCGGCTTCCTTGCCGTCCTTGACCAGCGCGGTAACGACGCCTTCGGCGATCTCGGTGTCGTAACCGAGGAACTCACTCGCCCCGAGCTTCTCGCGCAGCGGGAACCAGACGGCTTCGGCAGCGGTGTCGCCCGAGCCCGCCCACGCCGCACGAGCCTTGGCGCGCTGGCGATCCATGGCGTCAGTGAAGGACGCGATATCGACACCGATGCCGCGATTGCGCAGCGCATCCTGGGTCAGATCGAGCGGGAAACCGTAGGTGTCGTACAGGGTGAAGGCAGTCTCGCCGTCGAACATGTCGCCCTTCTGCAGCGACGCGCTCTTATCGTCGAGAATGGCGAGGCCGCGCTCCAGCGTCTTGCGGAAGCGGGTCTCCTCCAGCTTCAGCGTTTCCTCGATCAGGTTCTCGGCGCGCACCAGTTCGGGATAGGCCTGTCCCATCTCGCGCACCAGCGCCCAGACGAGGCGGTACATCAAGGGCTCCTGCGCCCCCAGCAACTGGGCGTGGCGCATGGCGCGGCGCATGATCCGGCGCAGCACGTAGCCGCGACCCTCGTTGGAAGGCAGCACGCCGTCGGCGATCAGGAACGACGATGCGCGCAGGTGATCGGCGATCACCCGCAGCGACGCCTTCTGCTCGCCATGCGGGTCGGCCCCGGTCAGTTCGGCGATGGCCCGGATCAGCGCGACGAACAGGTCGATGTCGTAATTGTCGTGCTTGCCCTGCAGCACGGCGGCGAAGCGTTCCAGCCCCATGCCTGTGTCGATCGAGGGCTTCGGCAGCGCCAAGCGGTTGCCCGGGGCGACCTGCTCGAACTGCATGAACACGAGATTCCAGATCTCGATGAAGCGGTCGCCGTCTTCCTCGGCCGAGCCGGGCGGGCCGCCCCACACCTTGTCGCCGTGATCGAAGAAGATTTCCGAACACGGGCCGCACGGGCCGGTGTCGCCCATCTGCCAGAAATTGTCCGAGGTCGGGATCCGGATGATCTTGGATTCGGGCAGACCCGCGATCTTCTTCCACAGGCCGAACGCCTCGTCATCCTCGGAATAGACCGTGACCAGCAGCCGGTCCTTGGGCAGGCCGTACTCCTTCGTGATCAGGTTCCAGGCGAGCTCGATGGCGCGATCCTTGAAATAGTCGCCGAACGAGAAGTTGCCCAGCATCTCGAAGAAGGTGTGGTGGCGCGCGGTGTAGCCGACATTGTCGAGGTCATTATGCTTGCCGCCGGCCCGGACGCATTTCTGCGAGGTGGTGGCGCGCTGGTAAGGCCGCTTCTCAAGCCCGGTGAACACGTTCTTGAACTGCACCATGCCCGCATTGGTGAACATCAATGTCGGATCGTTGCGCGGCACCAGCGGCGAGGACGACACGATCTCGTGCCCGTTCTTCGCGAAATAATTCAGGAACGCCGACCTGATCTCGTTAACGCCGCTCATGCTCGTCCAATCGCGTCTCAATAACCGTTACAAGGATGACGCATTTTCCTGACACGAACCGGCCGCCGTTCCGTCCGGACCCCTGCGGATCACGGACCACACCGTTGATGCGTGCAGTGCAATTTGTCGCGCACCGTTTCTAGACGGATTGGACCGGCCCTGTCCAGAAAGTGGTCAGCGGATCAGCGACTTGCAAGCCGCTTCCGGAAACCGTGTCGGGAGCGTTCCGAAGCCCGTTGATAATCCCGCGGCCGCGTTGACAGGGCCGCGAAAGCCGTGTTTCCCTGCCCGGAATTGCGAGACGTCGCGTCGGGAGAGACCGGCCCCTGATCGAGGGAGGCCGGCGCCGAAGGAGCAACCGCCCCGGAAACTCTCAGGCAAAAGGACCGCGCGACGGACTGAAATCTGGAAAGAGATGCCGCCGGCCTGCCGGCCCGGCGTCCGCCGACGGGATAATACTCTCAGGCACAGCGACAGATGGGGCTTCGACAGCGGTTCGGGAATGGGTCCCGATCTGTCAGGAGCCCGACCATGCCAGCGACCGAACACGCCGCCGAACGCCATCCGCCGCCCTCCGAGGCTCCCCCTCGGCCCGCCCTCCGCCGCGTCCCGCTGCATGACCTGCATGTGGCGCACGGCGGCAAGATGGTGCCTTTCGCCGGCTACGAGATGCCGGTGCAGTACACCGCCGGGGTGCTGAAGGAACATCTGCACACCCGCGCTTCCGCCGGCCTGTTCGACGTCTCGCACATGGGCCAGATCGCGCTGCGGCCCAAATCCGGCAAGGTCGAGGACGCCGCCCGGGCGCTGGAGCGGCTGGTGCCGCAGGACATCGTCGGGCTCGCCCCCGGCCGCCAGCGCTATGCGCTGTTCACCAATGAGGCCGGCGGCATCCGCGACGACCTGATGGTGACCCATGCCGGCGACCACCTGTTCCTGGTGGTCAATGCCGCCTGCAAGGACGCCGACGAGGCCCATCTGCGCGCGCACCTCTCCGATATCTGCGCCATCGTGCCGCTGACCGACCGCGCTCTGCTGGCGCTGCAGGGACCGAAAGCCGCCGAGGTGCTGGCGAAACACGCGCCGACCGTGAGCGCCATGCGCTTCATGGACGCCGGGCCGCATCGCGTGCTGGACAGCGACTGTTTCGTCTCGCGCTCCGGTTATACCGGCGAGGACGGTTTCGAGATCTCCGTGCCCGCGCAGGACGCCGAACGCCTCGCGACCGTGCTAATGGCCGATCCCGCCGTGCTGCCGATCGGGCTCGGCGCGCGCGACAGCCTGCGGCTGGAAGCCGGGCTTTGTCTCTATGGCCACGACATCGACACCGCCACCACGCCGGTGGAGGGCGCGCTGGAATGGTCGGTGCAGAAAACCCGCCGCAACGGCGGTGCGCGGGCGGGCGGCTTCCCCGGCGCGGATGTGATTCTGCCACAGTTCGAGACCGGGGCGTCGCGCCGCCGCGTCGGCCTGCGCGCCGAAGGTCGCGCGCCGGTGCGCGAGGGCGCAGCGCTCTACGCCGACGACACTTCGGCGGAGAAGATCGGCACGGTGACCTCGGGCACCTTCGGCCCGACGCCCAACGCCCCGGTGGCCATGGGCTATCTGCCGGTGCCCCTCGCCGCCGACGGCACCCGCGTGTTTGCCGACGTGCGAGGCCAGCGCCTGCCGCTGCGCGTCGTCCCGATGCCCTTCGTAACCACTGGCTACAAACGCTAATCCGCAACCGCCGAGGAATCGCATGACCACGCTCTACACGCCCGATCACGAATGGCTCCAGATCGACGGCGATGTCGTCACCATCGGCATCACCGACTATGCGCAGACCCAGCTCGGCGACGTGGTGTTCGTCGAACTGCCGCAAGTGGGCCGCACGCTGGCGAAGGAAGAAGCCGCCGCCGTGGTGGAAAGCGTCAAGGCGGCCTCCGATGTCTACGCGCCGGTTGCCGGCGAGGTGGTCGCGGTGAACGACGCGCTCGCCGCCGATCCGTCGCTGGTCAATTCCGATCCCGGCAAGGCGGCGTGGTTCTTCAAGCTCAGGATCGCCGACCGCAGCCAGCTCGACGGCCTGATGGATGAAGCCGCCTACAAGGACCATACGGCTTAATGCGCAGCACGGCGCAACACGCGAGATATTCCCCCTCTCCCCCGCGGGGAGAGGGTTGGGGTGAGGGGACTTCCATGCCCACAATCAAATATCGATCCCCCTCACCCGCTCGCTTCGCGCGCGACCTCTTCCCCGGAGGGAGAGGTCAAATCCAATTCGATCGCAGCTTTAGGAACGCAAGGAGCGTCCCATGACGACTCATCGCAAGCCCGCCGAACCCGCCATCGATTTCGCCCGCCGCCACATCGGCCCCTCGCCGCGCGATATCGAGGCGATGCTCGCCGCCGTCGGCGCGCCGAGCCTCGATGCGTTGATGAGCGAGACGCTGCCGGCCTCGATCCGGCAGCAGGCTCCGCTCGATCTCGGCCCGCCGCTCAGTGAGACCGAGGCGCTGGCGCATATGCGCGCGATCGCGAACCGCAACGAGACGTTCACCTCGCTGATCGGCCAAGGCTATTCCGGCACCCTCATGCCCGCGGTGATCCAGCGCAACATCCTGGAAAACCCCGCCTGGTACACGGCCTACACGCCCTACCAGCCCGAAATC
Organism: Bradyrhizobiaceae bacterium; assembly: GCA_020544565.1. Classification (GTDB taxonomy): domain Bacteria; phylum Pseudomonadota; class Alphaproteobacteria; order Rhizobiales; family Xanthobacteraceae; genus Afipia. The sequence goes on along the minus strand of CP078014.1, from coordinate 468,474 downwards.
AGCCAGGGGCGGCTGGAGGCGCTGTTCAACTTCCAGACCATGATCTGCGACCTCACCGGGCTCGACATCGCCAACGCGTCGCTGCTTGACGAGGGCACCGCGGCGGCGGAAGCGATGGCGCTGGCCGAGCGTTCGTCCACCGTCAAAACCAAGGCATTCTTCGTTGACCACGAGGTGCATCCGCAGACGCTGGCGGTGCTGCGCACCCGCGCCGAGCCGCTCGGCTGGACGCTGATCGTCGGCGATCCCGCGCGCGACCTTGAGGCCGCCGACGTATTCGGCGCGCTGTTCCAGTATCCCGGCACCCATGGCGGCGTCGGCGATCCGCGCGCGGCCATCGCCGCGCTGAAGGCCAAGGGCGGCATCGCGGTGATCGCCGCCGATCCGCTGGCGCTGACGCTGCTCGCCTCGCCCGGCGAACTCGGCGCCGACATCGCCATCGGCTCGACCCAGCGCTTCGGGGTGCCGATGGGCTATGGCGGCCCGCACGCGGCCTACATGGCGGTGAAGGACGCGCTCAAGCGCGCGCTGCCCGGCCGCATCGTCGGTCTGTCGGTGGATTCGCGCGGAGCGCCCGCCTATCGCCTCGCGCTGCAGACCCGCGAGCAGCATATCCGCCGCGAAAAGGCGACCTCCAACATCTGCACCGCGCAGGTGCTGCTCGCCGTGATCGCCTCGATGTATGCGGTCTATCATGGCCCCGAGGGTCTGACGCAGATCGCGCGCACCGTGCATCGCCGCACGGCGGTGCTGGCGGCGGGCCTGCGCAAGCTCGGCTTCGCGCCGCGCAACGACGCCTTCTTCGACACGGTGAGCGTGGCAGTGAACGGCGCGCGGCACGACATTATCGCCCGCGCCGCCCATGAACGCATCAATCTGCGGCTCGGCGAGACCACCATCGGCATCGCGCTCGACGAAACCACCACCCCCGCGATCGTGGAGCGGGTGTGGCGCGTCTTCGGCGGCAACCTCGCCTATGCCGAGGTAGAGAAGGACGCACGCGACGCGCTGCCGGCCGGCCTCGCCCGCGCCAGCGACTTCCTCACCCATCCCGTGTTCCACGCCCATCGCTCGGAAACGGAACTGCTGCGCTACATGCGCAGGCTCGCCGACCGCGACCTCGCGCTCGACCGCGCCATGATCCCGCTCGGCTCCTGCACCATGAAGCTCAACGCCACCACCGAGATGATCCCGGTGACGTGGCCGGAATTCGCCAACCTGCATCCGTTCGCGCCGAAAGAGCAGGCGGCGGGCTATCACGCCCTGTTCGCGACGCTGGAGAAGTGGCTCGCGGACATCACCGGCTATGACGCGGTGTCGCTGCAGCCGAACTCCGGCGCGCAGGGCGAATATGCCGGGCTGCTGGCGATCCGCGCCTATCATGCCTCTCGCGGCGACGCGCAGCGCACCGTGTGCCTGATCCCCTCCTCGGCCCACGGCACCAATCCGGCCTCGGCCCACATGGCGGGCATGGACGTGGTGGTGGTGGCCTGTGACGCCGGCGGCAACGTCGATGTCGACGACCTGCGCCGCAAGGCCGCCCAGCACGCCGACCGGCTCGCCGCGGTGATGATCACCTATCCCTCGACCCACGGCGTGTTCGAGGAGCGCATCCGCGAGATCTGCGACATCGTCCATGCCCATGGCGGGCAGGTCTATCTCGACGGCGCCAATCTCAACGCGCAGGTGGGTCTCGCCCGCCCCGGCGACTACGGCGCGGATGTCAGCCACCTCAACCTGCACAAGACCTTCTGCATTCCCCACGGCGGCGGCGGCCCGGGCATGGGCCCGATCGGCGTCAAGGCGCATCTCGCGCCGTTCCTGCCGGGTCACGAGTCCGGCGGCAAGGTCGCGGTGGAAGCGGTGTCGGCCGCGCCTTACGGCTCGGCGTCGATCCTGGTGATCTCCTACATCTACATCCTGATGATGGGCGGCGACGGCCTGCGGCGCGCCACGGAAGCGGCGATCCTCAACGCCAACTACATCGCGCAACGGCTCGATCCGCACTTCCCGGTGCTCTACCGCAACCACAACGGCCGCGTCGCGCATGAATGCATCGTCGATCCGCGCGGACTGAAAACGACCTCGGGCGTGACCGTCGACGATATCGCCAAGCGCCTGATCGATTACGGCTTCCACGCCCCGACCATGAGCTTCCCGGTGCCGGGCACGCTGATGATCGAGCCGACGGAGTCCGAAGCCAAGGCCGAACTCGACCGCTTCTGCGACGCCATGATCGCGATCCGGCACGAGATCGCCGAGGTCGAGGCCGGACGCTGGCCGATCGAAGCCTCGCCGCTGCGCCATGCGCCGCACACCGTGCACGATATCGCCGACGACCACTGGCAGCGGCCCTACGGCCGCGCCGAGGGCTGCTTCCCGTCCGGCTCGCCACGCACCGACAAATACTGGTCGCCGGTGGGCCGAGTCGACAACGTCTACGGCGACCGCAACCTCGTCTGCTCGTGCCCGCCGGTGGCGGACTACGCCCAGGCAGCGGAGTAACACGGCCCCCGCTTCAAGCGTCCTCGCCCAGGCGAGGACCCGGACTCCCGGTTGTACTGTTAGAGCCCCCGCTTCGACGGGATCGAAGCGGGGGCTCTCAGTTTTTGTTCGGTCGCATTTTCTTCACGCGAACCGGGCGCCGCGACCGAAGCAGGCTATGGCCGGCGCAGGCCGGTTTCCACTTCGCTCGAAAATGCTCCAGGCACAACGCAGGTGTCGAACGCAGGTATCTAACGCACAACGCGCCGCACCAAGTTCAGGGATTATGGGCCCCGGCTCGTGCTGCGCTTGGCCGGGACGACGCTGAAAGAAACGCGACCTGTCCTGCTCTTTCCAAAACAAATCGGGCGCTGGGGGTGTCGGCAACTCGACATCCACAACGCCCGCTTGCTTCCGAAGGTACGATGAAGGCCCGGAAAGGATTCCCGTCTTTCCGGATCGAACCTGACCCAGGCCAAGGCCCGGGCTCGAAAATGAACTTTTCAATCAGTCGCGTCTTGCTGACGCGAACCGGCCTTCGCCGGCCATAGCCGGCTTCGGTCGGCAAAGGCCGCCTCGCCTCCGCTTGAACGCGCCTCAGTCTTCCGCCGGCTCGTCGCCATCCGCGTCGCGTTCCGGCGTGCCTGCAAGAATCTGTTCGGCGATCAGTCCTGAATTCTGCCGGATCGAAGCTTCGATCTTCGCCGTCATGTCGGGGTTGGCCTTCAGGAACGCCTTGGCGTTCTCGCGGCCCTGGCCGAGACGCTGGCTGTCGTAGGAGAACCACGCGCCGGATTTCTCGACGATCCCCGCCTTGACGCCGAGATCGAGGATTTCGCCCATCTTGGAGACGCCCTCGCCGTACATGATGTCGAATTCGACCTGCTTGAACGGCGGCGCCAGCTTGTTCTTCACCACCTTGACCCGGGTCTGGTTGCCGACGACCTCGTCGCGCTCCTTGATCGCACCGATGCGGCGGATGTCCAGGCGCACCGAGGCGTAGAACTTCAGCGCGTTGCCGCCAGTGGTGGTTTCGGGCGAGCCGTACATCACGCCGATCTTCATGCGGATCTGGTTGATGAAGATCACCATGGTGTGGGACTTGTTGATCGAGGCGGTGAGCTTGCGCAGCGCCTGGCTCATCAGCCGCGCCTGCAGGCCGGGCAGCGCGTCGCCCATCTCGCCTTCGAGTTCGGCGCGCGGCACCAGCGCCGCGACCGAGTCGATGATCAGCACGTCCACCGCGCCGGAGCGTACCAGCGTATCGGCAATTTCCAGCGCCTGCTCGCCGTGGTCGGGCTGCGAGATCAACAGTTCATCGACATTGACGCCGAGCTTGCGGGCATAGACCGGATCGAGCGCATGCTCGGCGTCGATGAAGGCGCAGATGCCGCCCTTCTTCTGGGCCTCGGCCACCGCATGCAGCGCCAGCGTGGTCTTGCCGGAGGACTCCGGGCCGTAAATCTCGACGATGCGCCCCTTCGGCAGGCCGCCGACGCCAAGCGCGATATCGAGCCCGAGCGACCCCGAAGAAATCACCTCGATGTCCATGGAGCGGTCGGCCTTGCCGAGCTTCATCACCGAGCCCTTGCCGAACTGGCGCTCGATCTGGGAGAGCGCGGCCGAGAGGGCCTTCGACTTGTCCATGGACGATCCTTCAACGATACGCAGGGCGGCGGGAGCCATTGTCATCCTCCTTATGAACGGGATTCGCCGGCCGGACAAAGGGCTTGTGTCGGGCTTCCCCTGAAGCGGCGGACCGGAATCGGGCTGGATCCGATTGGAGATATGTACCCTATTTGTTCCTTGTTCGCAATATGTTCTTTTCTGGGAGGTGGGTACGGTTCAATACGCTTCTCTCAACTGGCCCAATTCGGCTGTACCGGCAGACGGAAGGCGGAAGGTCGCCCGGCTTGGATGTGGTGGAACGTCATCAAATGGTCGGCGACGCTGTCCGTGTCGCCTTCATCGCCTGTGCCTCAGCCTGCCGTCACCGCCCTTACCTCAACTTACGTCCAGTTCAGCGAGGGAATGGATTTCCCAAATTCGCCAGCATGGATGTCCCGCACCTCGGATGTCGACGTGCCCGACGAAGCTGCGGACAGGTCGCAGACCGGCGACGCGCGCACCCGCCGCCTCACCCGCAACCTGTCAGCAATCCAGCGCAAACAAGCCAATTCCCATTTACATACCGACCGGTCGGGTTGTAGATTGATCGCGATCTTCCGCTTTCAAAAAAGTCCGGCAAACAAGGAAAGGACAGCGCGTGGCCATCGAACCTTCGAAGCTCGTCGAGAAAGTCATCGCCTACACCGTCAACAATCCCTACGAGCGCGACTACTGGGAGAAAGCCCCGGCGCTGACCGGCGTTCTGGCATGGGAGCGCGACGACTCGATCGCCGCGATCCAGACATGGATGGACCGCGCCGTCGACACCCAGACTTCCGAAGGCTGCCTCAACTACAGCGAGCGGCTGAATCTTCCGGCCGGCCACGTCTCGACGTTCACGCCGACGGCCAGCCTTTCCGCCAGCCTCGGCTACCCCCTGCTCGGCTTCTACGAGCGCACCAAGGAAGCGCGTTACATGGAGGCCGCCAGATTGCAGATGGATGCGCTCCTCGCCGCGCCCCGGACCACCGAAGGCGGCATCTGCGCGCGGGTCGAAGCCCCCGAATTGTGGGTCGATTTTCTCTACATGATGTGCCCGTTCCTGATCCGCTACGGCAAGCTGACCGGGCAGCAGTCCACTATCGACGAGGCGTTCCGCCAGTTCGAGATTCACGTCAAGCATCTGGTCGACCCGCACGTCCATCTCGCGCGGCACGCCTGGTGCGAGCGCCCCAACCACTATCCGCAATCGACGCTGTGGGCGCGCGGCAACGGCTGGCTGGTCGCCTGCTCCGTGGACATGCTGGCGATGGCTCCCGATCACGCCAAAGCCGGCGTCGTCGCGGAGACATGCCGCCGCGCCCTCGAAGCCATGCGCGTCCACCAGGACCGCTCCGGCTTCTTCCATCACATCCTCGACGACCGCTATGCGAAATTCGAAGCGTCGGCGACGCTGATGTATGCCTATGCCGCGCGAACGGCGGCGCGCCAGAAGATCGTCGGCGACGATTTCATCGCGGGCGCCGTCAAAGCCTGGCAGGTCGTCGCCGGCTCGGTGCAGAACGATGGCGCGGTGCCGGGCGTGGCGGTGCCGCCGGGCGGTCCCGGCGTGCCGTTCGGGACAACCCTGTTCGGACAGGGCTTCTTCCTTCTGGCCGCGCACGCGCTCCGCGGCGAACTCGGCATCTGAGCGCAACGAACGCGGCTCCGCCACATCCGGCGGAGCCGCGAGCTAAGTCGGTGTCGCAGTGGATTTTCCGCCGGCATCGGCAGCCGACAGCGCGCTCAGCATCGATGTGCGCAGGGCCTGAACCAGCTCCACGCCCTTTTGCAGCTTGCGGCCGCCGCGATACCATTCGAGCATCATGCCGTCATGGGCCGCGACATAGAACGCGCCGAGCTGCCGCGACGACAGCGGGCTGGAAAACACGCCGAGCTCCTTGCCTTCGTCGACGATCTTCGCGATGGCGTCCGACATGTCGGCGTAAATGGCATCGATCTTCAGCTTGGTGGCGCTCTTGGTGTCCTTGAATTCGACCGACATCAGGATCATCAACAGCAGGTTGGTCGGGCGCTCGATCGCCCACTTGGCCTGCGTATGGAAAAAATTGACGAGCTTCTCGCGCGGCCCGTCGCCCTCCGGAATGCCGCACGGATACTCGTTCCTGACGCGTTCGACGATCGTATCGAGTAAATCGGCCTTGCTGCGGAAATGATAATAGACCGCCCCCTTGGTCAGGCGGACGCGACGCGCGATCTCGTCGATCGTCGTCGCCCGGTATCCCTTCTTCACGAACAGTTCGAGCGCGGCATCGCACAGACGATCGACCGTGGCCTGCTGCGACGGCTCCGCCCTCCGCTTGTTCACCATCGATGCCAGCCGCACCGGCGGGCGGGCGTTCGCCTCTGCCTTCATGAAAAGGGAATGCCTGCTGCGCGCATTGATCTTCTCGTTCACTCGGCAGCCACCTTGAGAAGTGAGGGATCGTCAAACTTCGCGATCAGATCTGCCTCCCGTTCGCGGGCCGTCGCCGCGTGGCGCTCCTTGACATGGCCGAAGCCCCTGATGGTCTCGGGCAGCTTCGCCAGTTCGACCGCGACGGCATGGTTCTCCGGCGTCAACCCCGCGATCAGCCGCTCGAGCAGGCCCTGATAATCCATCCGCAGTTGCCGTTCCATTCGACGTTCGGCCGTGTAGCCGAAGATGTCGAAGGCGCCGCCCCGCAGCCCGCGCAGTTTCGCGAGCAGGCCGAACAGGCGGAACATCCACGGACCGAACGCACGCTTCCTGAGATGGCCGCTCGCCGCATCGCGCTTCGCCAGCAACGGCGGCGCCAGATGAAATTCGAGCCGATAGTCGCCTTCGAACTGCCGCTGCAGATCCGCCAGGAAAGCACCGTCCGTATAAAGGCGGGCAACTTCGTACTCGTCCTTGATCGCCATCAGCTTGAACAGGCCGAGGGCGGCGGCCTCCCACAATGCGGTGCTGCCGGGTATGCACCGCATCTCGGCGTCCCGCACGCGGGACACCAGATTGCGGTAGCTCTCGGCGTAGGCCGCATCCTGATAGCGGGTAAGGATATCGGCACGGTAGACGACGCGGGCCTCGACAGATTTCGGCACCTCCAGCGGCACGACGTTGGGGGCAATCGCCGCTTCGACCCGCGCCGGATCGTGCGCGGCGAGCCGTCCCCATGCAAAGGTCTGCTTGTTGGCATCGACGGACGTGCCGTTGATTTCGATGGCACGCTCCAGCGCGGCGAGACCGACCGGCACCAGCCCCTTCTGGAAGGCGAAGCCCAGCATGAAAAGATTGGTGGCGATGGAATCGCCCATCAGGGCGGTGGCGATCCGCGCGCCGTCGACGAGATCGAGGCCCTTGCCGCCGACGGCGGCCCGCAGCGCCTCGAAAATCTGCCGTTCCTCGAAATCGACGTTGCCGTCGGCCACGAAGCTCGCGGTCGGCACCAGCGACATGTTGATCACCGCGCGGGAGACGCCGTTCTCGAGACGCGACAGCGCCTGTGCGCCGGCCGCCACCACCATGTCGCAGCCGATCAGCAGATTGGCCCCGCCGACCGGAATGCGCGTGACCGACAGGTCCTCGGGCGCGGGCGCGATCCGCAGATGGCTCATCACCGCGCCATTCTTCTGGGCGAGGCCGGTGAAATCCAGCGCGGTGCAGCCCTTGCCTTCGAGATGGGCGGCCATTCCCAGAATGGCGCCGAGCGTGATGACGCCTGTGCCGCCGATTCCGGTCACCAGCACGTTGTAAGGTTCGTTCAGCGCCAGCGGCGGCGGCTCGGGCAGCGCCGCAAACGGATCGTCCGCAATACGGGCGGCCTTCTTCTCGGCCTTGCGAAGCTTGCCGCCATGCACGGTGACGAAGCTTGGGCAGAAGCCGTTGAGACAGGAATAGTCCTTGTTGCAGCTCGACTGATCGATCGTCCGCTTGCGTCCGAGTTCGGTTTCCAGCGGACGGACCGAGACGCAGTTGGACTTGACCGAACAATCGCCGCAGCCTTCGCAGACCTGATGGTTGATGAAGACGCGCTTCTGCGGGTCCGGAAACTGCCCGCGCTTGCGGCGGCGGCGCTTCTCGGCCGCGCAGGTCTGATCGTAGATCAAGATCGTCAGCCCCGGAATATCGCGCAATTCGCGCTGGACGGCATCGAGGTCGCTGCGGTCATGCACCGTCACCCCGGCGGGAAGGCCGCTGACGGCGCCATATTTGCCCGGCTCGTCGGACACGATGACGATGCGGCGCGCGCCTTCGGCCGCCACCTGCGCGGCGATCTGCGGCACGTTGTAGCTGCCTTCGGCCGACTGGCCGCCGGTCATCGCGACCGCGTCGTTGTAGAGAATCTTGTAGGTGATGTTGACGCCGGCCACGGCGGCGGCACGGATCGCCAGCAGGCCACTGTGGGTGTAGGTGCCGTCGCCCAGGTTCTGGAAGACGTGCTTTTCGCGCGTGAAATGCGCCTGCCCGATCCAGTTGACGCCTTCCGCGCCCATGTGGGTGACGAGATCGGTGCGGCGCGCCGGCATCCACATCGCCATGCTATGGCAGCCGATGCCCGCCATCGCGCGGCTGCCTTCCGGAACCACGGTGGAGGAGTTGTGCGGACAGCCGGAGCAGAAGAACGGCGAGCGCACCGATTTGATCTGGGGCGTGGTGGCCACCAGTTCGAAGCTCTCCAGCCGCGCGACGCGCTGGGCCAGCGCCTGGCTGTCGATTCCCATTCGCGCCAGCCGGGAGACGATCGCCCGCGCCACCAGCGTCGGCGACAGTTCGCCTTTGCTCGGCAGAAGTTCGGCGCCGTTCTCGCTGCGCTTGCCGACCACGCTCGGCCGGTGCGACGCATCCATGTTGTAGAGCGCCTGGGTGAACTGCTGCTCGATGAAGCCCTGTTTCTCCTCGACCACCAGAACGTCGGCGAGACCGCGCGCGAAATTCCGCGCGCCCTCCACTTCGAGCGGCCAGGTCAGCCCGACCTTGTAGACGCGCAGGCCGAGATCCCGGCACCGCTCCTCGTTCAGCCCCAGTTCGGCCAGCGCCTGACGGACATCGAGGTAAGCCTTGCCGGTGGTCAGAATGCCGAAGCGCGCCTGCGGTGAATCGAGAACAAGGCGGTCGACCGGATTGGCCCGCGCGAACGCCGCCACCGCCGCCATCTTCGGCCCGTGCAGCCGCGCTTCCGCGTCGAGCGGCGGATCCGGCCAGCGGATGTGCAGGCCCCCGACGGGCGCCTCGAAATCCGCCGGCGTCACGAATTGAAGCCGGTCGGGATCGACGTCGATCGAGGCCGAACTTTCCGCCGCCTCGGAGATCGCCTTGAAACCGATCCAGCATCCGGAGAAACGGGACAGCGCAAATCCGAAGAGGCCGAAATCGAGATATTCCTGCACCGTCGACGGATTGAGGATCGGCATCATCGCGGCCTGAAACACCTGCTCGCTCTGATGCGCCAGCGTCGAGGACTGGCAGCCGTGGTCGTCGCCCGCCAGCGCCAGCACGCCGCCGAATCGCGAGGTCCCGGCCGCGTTGGCATGCTTCAGCGCATCCACCGAGCGATCGACGCCCGGCCCCTTGCCATACCAGATGCCGAAAACGCCCTGGACCTCGGCGCCCGGAAACAGCCCGACCTGCTGGCTGCCCCAGACGGCGGTGGCGGCAAGATCCTCGTTGAGACCCGGCTCGAACCGGATGTTCTCGGCCACCAGATGCGAGCGGGCACGCCACAGCGCGCTGTCATAATTGCCGAGCGGCGAACCGCGATATCCGGAGATGAAGCCGCCGGTGTTGAGACCGTTCTTCCGATCGCGGGCGCGCTGCATCAGCGGCAGCCGGACGAGGGCCTGCACGCCGGACAGATAGATGCGTCCGCGCTCCAGCGTGTACTTGTCTTCCAGCGAGACAGTGGCTTCCTTGAGCATCGCCAATCCTTCTTGTCCTATCGAACGTCCGGCCCGTTCGCATCGAGCCGGAGAATACTCCGGGGCGTGTTGATCCAGTCGCGTCGCCTCCGCGCTCCACCCGGCGGAGCGGAGACAGCCATTATCCCGAAACTAGCGCGAAGGCCCAGCCTGCGCAGCTCCGGAACGAACAGACGCGACCACATCCTTCAAGGCAAGGCCGGACTGCTTGCGATCCCAGGTTTGCGGCGTTGCTCCCCGCTCGCGCAACTCGGCCTTCTTGATCTTGTTGGTCGGCGTCCGCGGCAGGGCCGACATGAATTCGATGTAGCGGGGCACCATGTGGTGCGGCAGCACGCCCGCCAGATAGCGCAGCATGTCTTCCGGCGCGACCGTCATGTCCGGCTTCGCCACGAGACAGATCTTGATCTCGTCATCGGCCTCGAACTCCGACGCGATGCCCACGGCCGCCGCTTCGGCCACGGCCGGATGACCTGCCGCCGCCGCCTCGATGTCGTAGCTGGAAATGTTCTCCGCACGACGCCGGATGCGGTCGCCGAGGCGATCGACGAAATAGCAATATCCTTCGCTGTCGAAATAGCCGATATCGCCCGTATGGAACCAGAGATTGCGCCAGGCCTGAAGCGTTTTCTCGGGCATCCCGATATAGCCGGCCATGAACACGAACGGCTTCTTCGGCCGCACCACCAGTTCGCCGGCCTGCCCCGTGGGCAATTCCTCGTCGGTTTCCGGATCGACGACGCGCAATTCGACCCATTCGTCGCTGACGCGGCCGCATGAACCCGGCCGCAGCGGATCGTCGTAGGGACGCCAGGTGCCGATATTGATCTCGGTCATGCCCCAGACCTCGATCCCTTTCAGGCCGAAGCGCGCCTCGAACTGATACCCGATCGCCTTGGGGAACGGCGCCGTCAGCAAGCGCCGCACCTTGTGCTCGCGATCTTCGCGCCGCTCCGGCTGGGCGTGGATCATCTCCACCATCGGTCCGTGCGCCAGCCCGACCGTCGCGCCATAGTCACGCACGCGATCGACCCACAGGTCGGCCTTGAACGTCCGGTCGAGAATCACGCGACCGCCCGCCATCAGCGTCGCGAACACGGCCATGAATTTTCCGGCCATGTGAAACAGCGGATGGAAGCAATAGAAGGCGTCCGTGCCATCGAGGCGCAGGCCGTCGATCGATTGTCGGGCAAGACCGCAGACCTGCGCATGGGGCATCATGATGCCCTTGGCCGGCCCCGTCGTCCCCGAGGTGTAGATCACCGAAGCGATATCGGACATGCCCACCACGGGCAGATCCGCGTCCGACGCGCGAGCGAGCACCTCACGGAGAGGCACCACCGCGATCCGGCGGAAGGCCGGCAACGCCGACGGTGACGCAGCGCCCGGCGCATCGAAACAGATGATCTGTTCGAGGTGCGGCAACGCATCCTCGCTGTCGTAAAGAACCGGAAGAAATTCGGCGGCGGCGATCATCACCCGCGCGCCGCAGATATTGACCGCGTGCTCCAGCAGCCTGGCGCGATACGCCGTGTTGATGGCGACTTCCGTGGCCCCCGCCAGATTCACGCCCAGCCAGGCGTGAATCGTGGTGAGGCAGTTCGGCGCCATCACCACCACCGTGTCATTGCGGCGGACGCCCGCGGCCAGCAGGCCACGGGCCAATTGCGACGACGCGGCAAAGCATTCGGAATAGGTCTCGCGCCCTTCGCCAATCATCTCGATCGCAACCCGGTCGGGGAACGTCGCGGCGCGTGCGCGAATGCATTCTCCGACGGTTGTTTCATCGTGTTGGGTCATGGGCGCTTTCCGTTGTCCTTGCCGCGCTCGGGCGCGACCTCCTATTTGAGGTTCTTGAACTTGCCGTCGCGCATTTCCGCCGAGACGAGCAGTTCGCCCGTCCAGCCGTCATGGGTGTCCGGCGAGAAGCACATCCGCCCCGCGGAATAGGTCTTGATTCCGCACAGCTTTTCCATTGCATCACGAATGGCGCGACCCGTCACCTCACCCTTGATGGTTTTGACGGCCTCGGTGATCGCCAGCAGCGCGTTCGATCCGATGACCTCGCCGAAACCCTGCGGCGGCTTGCCGGCGGCGTTCAGAATCTTGCCGAACTCCTGCAGCTCCTTGCTCGGCTCGTCCCAGTTCGCGACCAGCACGATGCGGACGCCGTTCCCCGCCTCGCCGCTGCCTTCAATGAAGGACTTCTGGCCGAGGCCGACCGGAGCCCACATCGGCGTATCTAGGCCGACCTGACGGGCGGCGCGCACGAAAGCGGCCCCGAGCGCCGGAGCGGACGCCTGGATCAGCACCACGTCCGGCTTGGCATTGCGGATCTTGGTGGCCTGCGACGTCAGGTCGAGGGCCTTGAGCGGCGCCGTCGCGGTCTCGACCAGCGTGACATTGGCCTTCTTGGCGAGTTCGGCGATGTAGTCAGCGGTGTTCTTGCCGTAGGCGTCCTCCTGATAGAACAGGCCGACCTTCTTGGCGCCGCCGGCGATCGCGCGGTCGAACATCACGGCGGTGTTGGTCAGATCGCCCGAGAGCGAACGGAATACCCAGGGATAAAACTTGTTTTCCTTCAGCGTGACCGCAAGCGTGCCGTTGGGCGCCACCATCGGCACCTCGTAACGCATGGCGACCGGCGCGGCCGCAAGCGTTCCGCTGCCGGTGGTCGCTCCGATGATCGCAACCACGTTGTTCTGCTGGATCAGTTGCGTCGCCCCGCGCGCCGCCTCGGTGGGGTTGGTGGCGTCGTCATAGACCGACAGCTCGATCTTGCGGCCGTTGATCCCGCCTTCCTCGTTCATCTTGCGGACCAGAATCTCGACGGCGTCGCGCTCGGGAATGCCGAACGGCGCCGCCGGCCCGGTGAGGCTCAACAGCAACCCGATCCGCAACGGCTCCGCCGCACGCGCTGTTTGCATCTGCACGCCGCCGGCAAGGACGAGCGCTCCAAGTGCCAGAACTACCGATCTTCGCTTCATCTTGATTTCCTCCCAATGGTGATTGATTGCATGCTTCGATTCAGTTCAGCCGAGACCACCGCCCCGGCGATGCTCCGCGATCTCCTCATCCGTAAATCCGAATGAGCGCAGGATCTCCTCGCTATGGGCCCCCAGTTGCGGCGGCCCATGCGTTACCGATGGCGGCGTTCGCGACAGGCGAAGCGGATTGCCGACCACCTCGGCCCGTCCGCCGTCCGGCATCAGCACCTCGACGACCATGCCGTTGTGGCGCACCTGCGGATGATCCAGCGCCTCGGCCAGCGACAGAGCCGGCGAGCACAGAATGTCCTGCTTCACCAGACGGGCGAGACATTCCTCCGTGCTGAAGCGCAGGAATTCCGGCCGCAGCCGATCGTAGATGTCGGCCTTACGTTCGAGCTGCGCGGCGGCGGTACCGAGGCCCTCGCGCGCGCTCATATCCTCAATGTCGAATGCCGCGCACAGCAGTTGCAGCGGATTGACGCGGAAGAAGCCGAGAACGGTGATCCATCCGTCGCTGGTCTGGAAGATGAAGTTGAGGCTCTTGTTGATCCAGCGCGTCTCGTAGCCGTAGACCAGTTGCGATCCGGCTTCGAGGCTCTGCATGGCGATGGCGGCGTTGAGGAGCGAGGTCTGCACCTTCTGCCCCTGCCCCGAGCGCTCGCGTTCGAGCAGCGCCAGCACGACGCCCTGCGCCAGGATCATGCCCGCGGCGAAATCGACCACCGGCGTGTTCACCAGTGCGGGCGACCCGTCGGGCCTGGCGTTGCCGACCGCGATGCCGCTGAGGGACTGGATCGCCATGTCCTGCCCGGGGCTGCGCGACAGCGGCCCGGTGTCGCCGTAGCCGCTCGATTCGGCATAGACCAGCCGCGGATTGGCCTGCTTGAGTTGCTCGTAGCCGAGGCCGAGACGCTCCATCACGCCCGGGCGGTAATTGTGCAGGAACACGTCGGCACTGGCTGCGAGCCGTCTGACGACGGCGACGCCGGCCTCGCTCTTGAGATCGACAGCGAGCGACTTCTTGTTGCGGTTGACCGCCGCGTAGTAGCTGCTCATCGTGCCCTGCGCGGTGGCGTGACTGTCATAGACGCGCAGGATTTCGCCGGTGCCGGGCCGCTCGATCTTGATGACGGTCGCGCCGAAATCGCCCAGCACCTGCGCCGCCAGCGGCGCCTGATAGACCTCGCTGATATCCAGCACCACCGTTCCGTTGAGAACCGACATGGCTCAATCCGCGTAGACGCTTTTGGCGATGATCAGTCGCTGGATCTGGTTGGTGCCTTCATAGATCTGGGTGATCTTGGCGTCCCGCATCATCCGTTCGACCGGATAGTCCTCGAGATAGCCATAGCCGCCGTGAAGCTGGACCGCGTCGGTCGCCACCTGCATCGCGGTATCGCTGCACAGCATCTTGGCCATCGACGCCAGCGTACGCCCGCCCGCCGGACTCTCCTCGATCGCCTCGACGGCGCGATACAGCAGGCTGCGCGAGGCTTCGACCTTGACCGCCATCTCCGCGATCATCCCCCTCACCATCTGGAAGCGCGACACCGACTGGCCGAACTGCTTGCGGTCGCGGGTATAGAGCACGGCCTCGTCGAGGGCGCCCTGCGCGATCCCGAGCGCCTGCGCGCCGATCAGCGGCCGCGAGATCGTCAGGGATACGGTCATGTATTCGTAGCCCTTGGTGGTGTCTCCGATCGCCCGGTTCGCGGGGATCCGGCAATTGTCGAAGATCACGTCGGCGGTGGGGCTGCCGCGCAATCCCATCTTGTTTTCAAGCTTGCCGAACGACAGGCCGGGATCGTCCCGATGCACCATGAAGATGCCGTAGGCTTTCTCGCCGGTGCGGGCGAGCACGAGATACCATTCGGCCCAGGTGGCGTTGGTGATGAACCGCTTGGTGCCGCTGATGACCCAGTGATTGCCCTCGCGCGTGGCGCGCGTTTTCAGCGACGGCAGATCCGACCCGCCCTGCGGCTCGGTCAGGCACCAGCCGGCGATCATCTTGCCTGCGGCCACCGGCGGCACGATCTCGTCGATCAGCTCCTTCGCGCCGAAGCGGATCAGCGGGTCCAGCGCCGCCCAGCCGGTCATGAGCGTGAGCCCGGTGGTGGCGCAGACCCGCGCCATCTCCTCCACCGCGATCACCTGCGACAGCAGATCCCCGCCCTGACCGCCCTGCGCTTCCGGAAATCCGAGACTGACGATGCCGGCCTCGCTGAGCGCGGCGTGAGACTTCACCGGGGGCTGCTTGGTGCGGTCCACTTCGGCGGCATGCGGCGCGACCTTGTCCACCGCGATGCGGCGCAGGGTATCGCGAAACGTCTCATATGCCTGCTTGTCCATTGCTTGCATGGGTCTTGTCCTTATTGAGCAGCGATTGCGGAATTGCGCAGCGCGGGCGGCCACGACAGCCCTTCCACCGCAGAGGCCGGATCGGACGGCACCGCCGCCGCGATGTCGCCGTCCGACATGGCGAGCGAGCGCAGAACCTCATGGCTGCGGTCGCGCCGATCCAGCGCGCGGGGGGCGGACGGCGTGCGGCTGAAGCGGGGAACGGCCGGCACGCAGGCATCGGAGGCGTCCGGATGGCGCGCCTTGTTGTGCGCCTCCTGCCAGACCTCGTCCGGCGACAGCACCGGCACGACGCAGGCGTCCGTGCCCGCGAAAAGGCCGGCCCAATGATCGCGCGGCTGCGAGCGGAATACCCGCTCCAGCGTCTGCTCGACGAGCGGCCAGGTCGCCCTGTCCATGTGATCAGGAATGGCGCCGAGATCGAGCGTGGTCCACAGCGCGCGGAAGAAGGCCAATTCCAGCGCGCCCACCGACACCTGCCGGCCATCGGCGCAGAGATAGCAGCGATAGAACGGCGCGTTGCCGGTGATGAGGCCGTCGCCGCGCCCCGGCATGATCGCCGTCTTCCAGACCGGATAATGCATCGCCATCATCGACATGCAGCCATCCACCATGGCGGCGTCGACGTGCTGGCCGCGTCCGGAGGCGCGCGCCTCGAACAGCGCGGTGACGATGCCGAAGGCGGCCAGCAAACCGCCGGCGCCGAAATCGGCAAGCAGGTTCAGCGGCGGATAGGACACCTCGCTTTTCGGCCCGACAGCGCCGAGCAGCCCGCTGAGCGCGAGATAGTTGATATCGTGCCCGGCTTCCTGCGCGCGCGGCCCGGTCTGACCGTAACCCGTCATCGAGCAGTAGACCAGCCGCGGGTTGATCGCCTGCAATTCGGCGTAGCCTGCACCGATGCGATCGGCGACCCCGGGACGGAATCCCTCGATCAGCGCGTCCGCGGTCCTAACGAGACGATGCAGCGCCTCCTTCCCGGCCGCGCTCTTGAGATCGAGCGAGATGAAGGTCTTGCCGCGCGACAACTCGGTGACGGGCAGCCCCGCCCGGCCGCCGCCCACGACGATCACCTCGGCGCCGAGATCGGCCAGCAGCATCGTGCAGTAGGGCCCCGGGGCGAGCCGCGACAGGTCGATGATACGAATGCCCGCAAGCGGGCCGGACGGACGATGTCCCGGATCAGAAGCGTCAGACATCAGGAACGAACCTCGTTCAACCGTGAGACTGCGGACACGCCGGCGGCATCCGACGTGTCGTCGTCGCCGCCAAGGAACGCGGCGAGAATGGTGTCATAGTTCTGCAGGTCGTCGTGACCACCGCGCAGCACCACCTGACCGTCCGCCAGCATGATGAAACGATCGGCAACGCTGGCGGCGAAGGGCACGTTCTGCTCGGCGACGACGATCGCCATGCCCTCGTCGCGAAATGTCGCGAAGGTGGCCCGCAGAATGTCGTAGACCGTCGGCGCGAGACCCTGGGTCGGCTCGTCGAGGATCAGCACGCGCGGGCGGCGCGCCACCGCCATGGCGATGGCCAGCATCTGCTGCTCGCCGCCGCTGAGCATGCCCGCGGGCGCGGCCAGCCGCTCCTTGAGAATCGGAAACAGCGTGAGCACGCGCTGGAGCGCCGCATCGCGATCGTCCTCGATCATCCGCAGCCCCAGCGCCAGATTTTCCTGCACCGACAGCGCGGGGCACAGATTGCCACGGATTTCCGGCACGAAGGCCAGCCCGTGCCGTGCCCTGAGATGGGATGGCATATGGCTGACAGCCTGAGCGCCGACGGCGACATCGCCATCGCCCTGGACCAGACCGGCGACCGCGCCGAGAAAGCTGCTCTTGCCTGCGCCGTTCGGTCCCAGCACGGCCACGATCTCCCCCGCGGCCACCGCCAGATCGACGCCGTGACACACCTCGATCCGGCCATAGCGCGCGGTGACATTCCGGCACGACAGAATTGGCGTCGCCGCCTGCGCGGCCGCCTCGACCCCGTTTGCACCGACAGCGATCCCGGTCATGACGTGGCCCTCACTGCTTGTTGGTGCCGAGATAGGCGGTGATGAATTCCGGCCGCCGGCTCACCTCGTCGGCGGTGCCGCGCAGCAGGACCTTGCCGCGATCGAGCACCATCACCCGATCGGCCAGACGGCGGACGAGACCGAAATTGTGCTCGACGAGAAGCACGCCGACGCCCTGCCCGGCGAGCCGCCGCACTTGCTGGATCAGCACATTCTGCTCGGTCTTGGAGAGACCCGCCGCCGGCTCGTCGAGCAGCAGATAGTTCGGTTCCGCTGCCATGGCGCGGGCGATATCGACCAGACGCACGATCCCCATCGGCAGTTCGCCCATCTGCTGTCGGGCGAAGCCGAGCAGATCGAGCTGTTCGAGAACGCGGGTCCGGCGCTGGCGCAGTTCCGCTTCCATGCGCGCCATCGCCGGCGGCCGCAGCAGGCCCTGCCAGAACCCCGTCCGCGCGTGTGGATGAAATCCGCATAGCACCGCTTCCTCGACACTCGCGGCGGGATTGATGCGCGGCGTCTGGAAGGTGCGCGAGATTCCGCTGGCGATCCGGTTCTCCGCGGCCATGCCCGCCAGATCGCGGCCGTCCACGGCGACGCGGCCGGATGCAATATCGACGAAGCCGGTGATCGCGTTGAAGAGCGTGCTCTTGCCGGAGCCGTTGGGCCCGATGACGGCGAGAACCTCGCCGCGCGTCAGGGTCAGATCGACATCCTGCAGCGCCGTGACGCCGCCGAAGCGGACACCGACCTGTGCGACCTCGATGCTCATGACGCGCCCCTCGCCGCGGTCGCGCCGGTCGCAGCCGTCGCCGCCGGCCGTTCCGGAGCAGTCGTTGCCGCGGGCGTGGCGCGGCGCGGCTTCCATAGCGACCGCAACCCCATCAGTCCGTTCGGCGTCAGCACCAGAACCGCGATGAGCGCGCCGCCATAGAATATGCCCTGCACTTCCTGGCTCGGGATGAACTTGAACAGCAGCGTCAACAGCGCCGCGCCGACGATGGGTCCGAGCACGGTCTGGGCGCCGCCGACAACCGCCATCAGCAGGACCGACAGCGACACCGACGGACCGAGGGAGTCGGGGCCGATATAGCCGATGTGATGCGCGTACAACCACCCGCCAAGGCCGGCGACCGAGGCCGAGAACGCAAGGATCGCGCTGCGGACATGCGGCACGTTCACCCCGTCGGCGACCGCGCGCAGCGTATCGGAACGCAGCGTGTTCGCGGCGCGGCCGAACGGCGAGTCGATCAGATTGCCGAGCAGCAGCACCACCACGAGCACCGCGGCCCAGGCCAGCAGATGGTAGTGCAGCAGGCCGGGCGCGAACGGCAGCGGCGGAATACCCGACAGGCCGATATAGCCGCCGGTGAAATCGCCGCCTTCGCGCAGGACGATATCCACCGCCTGCCCGAACACCAGCGTCGCGATGGCCAGCGACAGCGCGGTGAGGCGCGTCACCAGCCGCGCCAGCGGATAGGCGACGAGCGCAGGCAGCGCCACCGCCAGAAGCAGCCCCAGCACCGCCGGCAGATCGTAGCGCGCGGTCACGATGGCGGTGGCGTAAGCCCCCACCGAGGCGAAAGCCGCCTGCGCCACCGAGAGAATGCCGGCCTGCCCGTAGCTGATGCCGACCGACAACGCGATCAGCGCATAGATCGCGATCACCACCGAGGTATCGAGCCACACCGTGTTGCCGCGGATGAGAATCGTGATCACCGCCAGCACCGCGACCAGAACGATCGCCGCGCGATGGCGCGCCAGCAGGAAGGTCATGCGCGAACTCCCGCCGGTCCTTGTCGCCCGACACGCCCCAGCGTCAGCACGGCGAAAATGAACACCAGCGGGACAAGGCTGGCGAGGCCGCCATTGACATAGCCCGAGCTGATCGTCTCGACGACGCCGATGGCCAGCCCGCCGAAGAAGCCGCGCAGCGGGCCGTGCAGGCCGAACACGATCGCCGCGCCGAAACCTGCCAGTGTCAGGTGCATGCCGGTCGCGAAATCCATGCCCGAGGTGTAGAGCACGAGAACGCCGGCGATGCCCGCGAGCAATCCGGCCAGCATGAACGCGGAGAATTGCAGCGCCCGCACCGGAATCCCCGCCAGCAGCGCCGCCCGTTCGTTGTTGGCGCTGGCGCGCACGTCGCGGCCCCAGGAGGTGCGGTACAGAAGACCATAGACGGCCGCGACCAGCAGCAGCCCGACCACAACATTGACGCCGGCCTGCGGGCTGATGCGGATGCCGCCGATATCCCAGAAATACGAGAAAGGCTGACGGATGAACGGGTCCTTGCCGAACAGCGTCAGCACCACGGACTCAAGGAGAATGGCGAAGCCGAAACTCGCCAGCACCAGAACGAGGGGATCGCCCTTCTGACGCCGGCCCAGCATCAGCGAAACCGAGCCGATGGCCGCGGACGCGAGGACGCCGACCAGAACGCCCGCAAGCATGCCGAGCGCCGGGTGCGTGCTGCCGCCGACGAACATCGCGACCGCACCGGCCAGCACCGCATAAGCCCCCACCGCCAGATCGACGGTGTCGGTTGCGATGAAAAGCAAACTGATCGGAAACGCGAGCAGCCCGTAAGTCACGCCGAGCAGGACCCCGCGCGCGGAAAACTCAAGCAGTTCGTACATCGACCCTCCCGACGGGATTGTGGCGACCTGCCGTCTGTCTCATATCCGCGGCAGTTAAAAACCAACCAGTTGGTATCTGATACCGTACAGAAGGATTGTTTCCTGTCAAGGAGGTTCGCGGGCCAAAATGTGGAGGGCGGCCTCGTGCCGGACAGGACCGGCGAGAGGGCCGCCCGCGCGTCCTGCGCAAAAAAGAGATGGCGGCGCGGCGCGAGGACGCCACGCCGCAAGACGCGATGGACTACAACGAGGCGAAACGCCGTCAGTTGACGCGCCGGAAAACCCCGTCGCGGATTTCGACCGTCGTCAGCGCATCGGCGCTCCAGCCGTCGTGATCATCCTTTGCGTAGCAAAGCTCGCCATCCGCATAGGTCGTCACCTTGCACAGCTTTTCGAGCTGATCGCGCAGGACGGGACCGGTGATATCACCATTGATCTTGCGCGCCGCTTCCACGATGGCGAGAAGGCCGTTGGTCGCAATCAATTCCGCGAAGCCCTGCGGGGTCTTGCCGCCCTTCTTCATCACCTCTGCGAGCTTGGCCTGACGTGGCGAGGGATCGTCCCAGTTGCCGAACACCACCAGACGGACGCCGTTGCCGGCGGCCCCGGAGTTTTCGATAAAGGACTTCTGTCCGAGCCCCATCGATCCCCAGATCGGCACGTCGAGGCCAACCTGTTTCGCCGCACGCACGAAAGCCGCGCCAAGCGCTGGCGCGGTCACCTGCATGATCACCGCATCAGGCGCGCTGCCGCGCAGCTTCACGGCCTGCGCCGCAACCTCGATGGACTTCAGCGGTGCCGACGCCATATCGGTAATGGGGGTGCCGCGTTCTTCGGCGAGCTTCTTGACATAGACGGCGGAGTCTTTGCCGTAGGCATCCTCCTGATAGAAGATCGCAACCTTCTTGGCCCCGTTCGCGACAGCCGCGTCATACAGCCGCTTGGTGTTGACGAGGTCGTTCGACATCGTTCTGAACACATAAGGATAGGACGCGCTGTCACGTGCCGTCACCGAAATGGTCGCATTCGGCGCCAGCATCGGAACCTGCTCCCGCGCAGCGATCGGCGCGGCGGCCAGCGTGCCGCTTCCCGTGCTGACGCCGATGATGGCCGCCACGCCATCTTCCCGTATCAGCTTGGTCGCCCCCCGCGCCGCCTCGGTGGGGTTGGTAGCATCGTCGTAGATCGCGAGTTCGATCTTGCGGCCGTTGATGCCGCCCTGCGCATTCAAATCGCTGACCAGAAGTTCGACGGCGTCCCGTTCGGGAATGCCGAATGACGCAGCCGGCCCGCTCAAACTCAGGAGCAGCCCGATCTTGAGCGGCTTGGCGTCCGCCGCCGCCACCGGCGAGGTCGCGAATGGCATCATCGCCAGCAGAGCGCCGGCCAACAGCTTCCTTCCTGACTTCATGTTCGTTCCCTCCCCTGTTTCGGCGCTTCGTTGACGCCGCAGACTGCCTCCGGACAGCATCCAGCGATCGGCGTCCGCAACGGACGCCGGCCAGCCGCCAGGACAGAATTCAAAATCAGCGCGCTACTCGGCCGCGCTTGCAGTCGGCTCCGCCGCCGCGACGATGGACGGCGACAGATAAACACCCTGTTTCAGCAATTCGCGCTGGATCGCTTGCGGCTGCAATTGACGCGGCGCCGTGCCGGCATTGGCGGCGAGCGCGCCGGCGACGCCGGCGGCCTGCCCGGTCATCCAGCACTGCGGGACCTCGCGCAGGAAGGTGTGCGAACTGGCATCACAGGCGACGTGGCGGCCGGCGCCGAGCGCACCCTCGATGCCCGAAGGCAGCAGCGAGCCATAGGGCACCGAGATGTTCCGCCACTTCGGCGCGAGCGAGGTCGAGACGCCGATCTCGTCGTCCCAGACCTTGCCCTCATCCCATTGCTTGCGGGTCACCATACGCTCCGCCGCGAAGCGCCGGCTGTGGCGCACGCCGACCTGCGGCGCCCCCAGCATCAGGAACGCATTCTCGAAGCCGGGCGCCTCGGCCCGATAGATTTCGAGATGCCTGATCGCGAGCTGCCGCGACTTCAACTCGACCTCGGTCAGATCCTCGACGTCGATGGCGCTGTAGCCCGACAGGCGCGGCCCCATGAACAGGCCGATATCGGAGCGCCACGAAAAGAATGGCTTCTCGAAAAACTTCAGCCGGTCGCGACCGCGCTTCATGAAATCGGCGAAGCCCGTGCTGTTGCTGCGGCGGAATTCGGTCCAGCGCTCCATATCGACGCCGCCCAGCATGAAGGCGGTGTTGATGCAGTGATGGATATCGCTGGTGTCGATGTCGGAATCGGACTTCACGCCCGCGCGCGCCAGCATGTCGGCGTCGCCGGTGGTATCGATCACCACCTTGGCGAGGATAGCCTGACGCCCCTCCTTGCTCTCGAAGATCGCGCCCTTCATGACGTTGCCGTCCATGATCGGCTCCGCCGCCATGGCGTGAAGCACCAGCCGAATCCCGTTCTCCGTCATCAGTTGCATGGACAGCGTCTTCAACGCTTCCGGATCGATGGTCGGCGACCATGTGACGATGCCTTGGAAGGCGGCCGAGCGATAGGACCAGTAGTCGGCAATCGCCGCATCCTTCGATCCCCATTCGGCGCGGGGCGGCCCCATGACCGCTTCTTTCGGCAGCCGGTCGAACAGGTCGCGGGCAAAGCCGGCAATCACCTGATTGCCGTTCCAGTCGGTCATGCGGTCGATCCAGATCACCAGACCGCCGGTGGAGAGGCCGCCGAGATGGTTGTAGCGCTCGACCAGCGTGACGTCCGCGCCCAGCCGGGCCGCGGCGACCGCCGCCGAGGTGCCGGAAGGACCACCGCCGATCACCAGCACATCGGTTTCGGAGAAGACCGGAATGTCGCGCGCGGCCTCGCGATGGGTCAGGGCTGGACGGGCGCGCCGCGGCCGCTCCCGCGCGCCATCGAAAACCTCGATCCCCATCCCTTCCGACACGCTGTTGATCGACTGCTGGTCCGCCATGCTGTTCCCTCGCCTTGCCGGCGGTGACGCCGGTTATTGCCAACGGCGCGGACCGCATCATCCCGATCTCGCCCACGCCCGTCCTGATCACGAAGCTTGACGGCCTTGCCGCATTATTCCAAATATGAATTTTGCAAACTCATTATTCGATTTTATAAATATGCTCACCCTGAAGCAGATCCGCTACTTCGTGGCCGCCGCCGAAACCGAAAAGGTCTCGGCCGCCGCCACCAGCCTTGGCATCTCGCAATCGGCGGTGACCGTGGCGATCAAGGAACTCGAGGCGCAGCTCGGCGTCTCCCTCACCCGCCGCCGCGTCGGCGGGATCGAACTGACCCAGGACGGACACAAATTCCTTCATCATGCCCGGAACATCGAGGCGAACATCGTCGACGCGATGAACTCGATGACCAACAGGGAAGCACAGACCACCGGCGAAATTCGTCTCGGGGTGACCTATACCGGCGTCGGCTATTTCCTGCTGCCCAATCTCGCGCGCTTTCGACGCGCCTATCCCAACGTCGTGTTTCATGTCGTGGAGATGAATCGCGCTGGGTTGGAACATGCCCTTCACGCCGGCAACATCGATCTTGCATTGATCATCGTCTCGAACCTGTCGAAGAAACACGGCCTGCGCTACCGGGTGCTGATGCGCTCACCGCGCACGTTGTGGCTGTCCAGCGGGCACCGCCTCAACCGCCTTCCCCGGATCTCGCTGCAGGACCTGCGCGACGAGCCCTACGTCCAGTTCGCATCGGACGAGGCCCCCGTGGCCGGCCGCCGCTATCTGAAGATCAAGCCGAAGGTCATTCTCAGCACCACCTCCATGGAAGCCGTGCGCGGCATCGTCGCCACCGGCGAAGCCGTCACCATCCTTGCGCATCTGGTCTATCGCCCGTGGTCGCTCGACGGCGGTCGCGTCGAATCGCGGCCCATCGCCGACAAGCTGCCGTCGCTCGACCTCGGCATTGCGTGGAAGCCTGAGAAAACGCTGTCGGAAGCGGAGCGGAAATTCATCGACTATCTGCAGAACGAGGGCGGCAACACGCCGGCGTGAGGCCGAGCCGGCCGCCGCGCGGTCGCCGCAGACAACGCGCTACGAGAGAACGCGCAGGAACGCCTCGCGGAAAACGCGCACCAGTTCCGGACCGTCGGTCTGCGCCGCCCGGCGATACCACTCCAGCATCATGCCGTCGTGGGTCGCGACATAGAACGACGCCGCGGCGGAAGGATGGAGTTTCGTCTTGAACACCTTCTTCGCCATCCCCTCCTCGATGGTCTGGACGATGAAGCTGCGCATGCGTCCGTAGATCTCGTCGATCTTCTTGGTAAGCATGTCGCCGCTTTTCGAGAACTCCACCGAGGCCATCACCAGCAGCAGCACTTCCTCGGGCCATTCGAGGGCAAACGACACCTGCGAATGCATGAATGCCACCAGCCGCTCCTGCGCGGTCATCTCCTCGGCCTGTATCCTGGCGATCACGGCATCGATGTAGCGCGCGGCGATATCATCGAGCATCTGCGCCATGAGATGCTCTTTTTTCGATATGTAGAAATAGACCCCGCCCTTGGTCAGCCCGGCGCCCGCGGCGATTTCATCGATCGATGTGGAGCGGTATCCCTGCTGGACGAACAGCCGCAACGCCGAGTGATAAATACGCTCGACGCTGTCCTCGCGGCTTTCGCGATTGGTCCGCGGCCTGGCGCGCGAGGCCGCGGTGGGCCGCGACCTTGCTTTCGCCGGCTGCCGGGGCGCGCCCTTGGACACATCGCTTCTGGAAATGGGCATCGGTTCCCGAGCTGTTGATTCGCTGCAATCTGTTGTCGAAAGAGATTGTCGTGGAATCAAGCGGATTGTCACCCAAAACCGGACGACGGAACAGGTCGAGGGTCACCCCCGCCGAGGCCGGCCATCGGCGATCGCGGCAAGTCCTGTCCGGTCGAGAACCGTCATGCGCTGGCGCCCGTTGCTGACAAGTCCCTGCTTCTGCCAGAGGCTCAGGGTCCGGCTGACCGTGAAATAGGTCAGGCCCGCCATCTCGGCCAGATCGTCTCGCGTCACCGGAAACTGGATATTGATGCCGTCGCTCGATTCCGTGCCGGCCTGATCGGCGAGACGCAGCAGCGCCGCCGCGACGCGGCGTTCCGCATTCCTGCCGGACATGTCGCCGGCACGCTGGATCATATCCCGTGTGCGCATCCCGATGATGGCGAGGGCATTGTCCATGATCGGCTGATGCTGTTTCAGCAGGGCGACAAATTGCGGTGTGCGCCATGACAGCACGACAGAATCCTCCACCGCTGTCGCCGTCGCGGGATAGGGAAACTGCTGGATGACGGCGACGCAACCGAGCAACTCCCCCGAGCGCATCAGGCGAAGGGTGGTCTGCATGCCCTCGGCGTTGATCTGGGTCATGCGCACGAGGCCGCTGACGACCTGCAGCATTTGCGCGGGCGCATCGCCTTGATGAAACAGGACGCTGCCCCTCCGGACCTGTCGCACCGCGGCCGTGGCAAAAAGCCGGCAGGCCAGATCCTCGGACAGCCCCGAGAACAGCGCGCCCTGAATCGCAGTCGCGCGAACGACCTCCTGTTCGACGAACGGCTTCATCGCGGGGACCATCCCTTTTGATTTATTCTAAGGGGCGCATTGCCAAAACACCGCCTCGCCTCGGCGTTGTTTGCGTGGAAACAAACGGCAGCCAATTCGGACCTCCTATGGTTTGGCACAAGACAGGCCGAAACGCGTGGGGCGCATCCGGTGGTGTGACCAGACGCGAAGCTTGTTCGTGTCTTTAGCACGACCAAAAACATGCACATAGAATGAGTCTTTTAGATCGCTTCTAAACACAGCGCGAAAAGATCCACAGAACGAGGACGGGGCAAGACATGACGGGTACGACGGTGGCGGCGGCACTCAGGATCGAAGGCAGGACGGGAGCATGCCTTCGCCGCGTCGGTTTGGTCTTGCTCATGTCCACCGTGAGCCACGCCTGCTTCGCGCAATCCGCGACCCCGGGATCAACGATCGCCCTTGATCCGATCGAGGTGCAGGCGCCGCGCGATGTTTCGTCGCAGACCCCAGGCACACCCCAACGCGGAGCCGCGGGGGCGGAGACGGCGCGGCCGGCGCCGGCGGCGACCGTGCAGGAGCGCTTCGACGCCCTTCCCGGCGGCGTCGCCCTCGTACCCCAGCAGAACCTGCCCGATACCGCGAACCTGACGTTATCCCGTGCCCTGAGCAGCGTCCCGGGCGTCGTGGTGCAGGACTTTTTTGGCGGCAACGATCAGCCGCGCATTCAGATCCGCGGTTCGGGCCTGCAGCAGAACCCGGTGGAGCGCGGCATTCTGATGCTGCAGAACGGCCTGCCGCTCAATCGCGCCGACGGGTCCTATATCGTCGGCTTCGCCAATCCGAGGCAGGCCGAGTCGATTGAAGTGTATCGCGGCTACATGGCCAACCGGCTGGGCGCCACGGTGCTCGGCGGGGCCATCAACTTCGTCTCGCCGACGGGATCGACCCAGCCCGGCGTGCAGGCGTGGGTGAGCGGCGGCAGCTTCGGCCAGATCAGTGCCGGAGCGCAGGCGGGATTCCGCAAGGACAATATCGACGGCATGATCCAGTTCGATACCAGCCAGCGCGACGGCTTCCGCGTCTACAACAATTCCGAGCGTACTGCTTTAAGCGCCAATATCGGCATCCAGCACTCGGAGAATATCAGCACCCGCGTGTTCATGGGCTATACCGATCTGAAATTCGACGTCGCCGGACCACTGACCAAGGCGGCGATGTATGCTGACCCGCGCCAGGTTCATGGCGGCCCGGTTGCGGTGGGGACGCCGCCCAATGTCACGGCCATCAATCCCGGTCCCAACGTGCTGCGTGACCGGCCGATGCGCGAGGCCAGCCAGTTCCTGATCGGATCGCGCACCACCGCGACCTTCGACGCGCACTTGATCGACGCGGCCCTCGGCTATACCTACACCGACGACACCTTCCGTTTCCCGGTCTCGTCGGGCGTGCGCACCACCAAGGGCGGCGATTTCACCGGCCTGCTGCGCTACGCCTACAATCCCGCCGCCGCGGTGCTGCCGCTGTTCGAGGCGACCGGGCAATACGTCACCGGCTCCGCCGACCGCGGCAATTACATCAATCGGAGCGGGACGACTGGCGCGAAGTTCGGCGAGAGCGAACTCAAGGCGTCGACGCTGTCGCTGTACTCGGGATTCAACTTCCCGATCTGGCAGAATGTCACGTTATCGCCGTCGATCTCCTACAGCTATGCGACGCGCGATAACGACGACACCTACAATCTGGCAGGGCGGCCGTGGATCATGTACAATGGCATGAACCCGTCCATGATCGCCGCCTCCGGCAGCTATCCGACGCAGAGCACGAGTTATGCGCGCAACTATGAAGGCTGGAGCCCGAGCCTCGCGTTGTCGTACCGGCCGGACAACACGCAGACCTATTTCGCCGCGGTCAGCCGCAGCTTCGAGCCGCCAACGCACGATGATCTGCTGGCGACCATCAACGGCACGCCCAACGCCAGTCCCGGGGCCTGCACCAATCCAAGTGCCACACCTGCTTGTTCGGTCAAAGGAGTTGCCTTCGCCACCCCCAACCTGAAGGCGCAGACGGCGACCACGGTGGAGGGCGGCTGGCGCGGCCGCACCGCGCGGTTCTCATGGGACGCGGTCGTCTATTATTCCTGGGTGGATGACGAATTGCTGAGCCTGCGCGACACCTCCGGCGCCTCGCTCGGCGCGATCAACGCCGACAAGACCACGCATTTCGGCGTCGAGCTCGGCGTCGGTGCGATGCTGACCGACAAGCTGTCGTCGCGCGTCGCTTACACTTATCAGGATTTCCGTTTCGACGGGGATGCGACCTACGGCAACAACCGGCTTGCCGGTGCGCCGCGTCATCTCCTCAACGCCATGCTTCAATACCAGGCGACCGATCAGTGGAAAGTCCAGGGCGCGGTCCGCTGGAGTCCGGAGAAGATCCCGGTCGACAACAAAAATACCCTTTATGCCGATCCCTATGTGGTGGTCGACCTGCGCACCGAATACCGGGTGACGGACACCATCACGGTCTTCGGCGAGATCACCAACCTGTTCAACGAAACCTATGCCGCCTCCACACTGGTGGTCGATCAGGCGCGACCGGACCAGGCCGCCTTCCTTCCCGGCGACGGGCGCGGCTATTTCGGCGGTGTGAAAGCGCGGTTCTGAGCGGACATGCTAGGATGCCTCGCCAAGAGGACGACCAACGGCGTGCGCCACACGGCGCGGGCCCAATAACAAGGAGGTTCGCATGCTGAACCGCCGCAGTTTTGTTGCTGCCTTGCCGATCGCTCTCGCTGCGCCGCATCTGGCGCGGGCGGCGGCGGGGCCGCTGACGCTGTGGGGGCCACCGGCGGCGCCCTCGATCGTGCTGGCGCAGGCAATTGCCAACGGCGCGCTCAAGGAGGTCGATGCCGCGGCCGCCTTCAGGTCGTGGCGCACTCCGGACGAGATGCGCGCCGGACTCAGTTCGGGCGCGATGCAGGCCGTGATCGTGCCCAGCAATGTCGCAGCCAACCTCTACAACCGTGGCCTCGCCATCCAGCTCCTCAACATCATGACGCGCGGGCTGCTCTATATCGTCGGCAGCGACAAATACACCCGCATCACGGATTTCGCCGGCAAGACGATCGCGGTGCCGTTCCGCAACGATATGCCCGACCTGCTGATGCGCCGTCTTGTCGCCAAGGCCGGCATGAAGGTCGGTCAGGACGTCCGGTTCGAATATTCCGGCACGCCGCCCGAGGCGATGCAGATGCTGCTCGCCGGCCGCGTCGAGGCCGCACTGCTGTCGGAGCCCGGCGCAACGGCGGCGATCCTGCGCGGCAAATTGAGCATGAGCGGCCTTGTGCGCGCCATTGATTTTCAGAAAGAATGGGCGAGAATTATCGGCGGCAGCGGTTTCATCCCGCAGGCCGGTCTTGTCGTTGCCCGGCCGTTCGCCGACAGGCTCGGTCCCGCCGGACTGGCGGCGTTTCAGAAGGCGTTGGAATCGGCCGTGGACTACGTCGTGGAGCACCCCTATCGCGCCTCTGTCGTCTCGGCGACGGAATTGGGATTGCTGAGCCCGGTGGTGGCGGAGGCGATCCCCTACAGCAATCTCGCCGCGCTGGCGGCGTCCTCCATTCGTCCGGATCTGGAGCGCTTCTTCTCCATGCTTGCCGAGGACGATCCGCGCATCATCGGGGGCAAGCTGCCTGATGACGCCTTTTACGCGTTGTAAGGATGCTCACCCGCAGTCTCGCTTTCGCAGGCTGGGCCGGCCGCTATGTGTGGTCGGCATGGGCCGGTGCCGCCGGCCTGTTCTGCTTCGCGGCGGCGTGGCAGGCCGGCCATGAATTCTATGGCTCCTTCATCCTGCCGTCGCCGCTGGAAACGCTGCGCGCGCTCATAGCCATCGCGCAGGAGCCGGCCTTCGCCACGGCCGCGTGGGAAACCGCCGAGCGGTCGCTGATCGGATTCCTTCTGGCCGTGGGGATCGGCACGACCACGGGCGCCATCGCCGGCTATTCGTTCGCCGCCATGCGGCTGATGCGCCCGATCGTCACCGTCATCCTCGGCGTGCCGCCGATCGCTTGGATCGTGCTGGCGCTGATCTGGTTCGGATCGACCGGCGGGTCGGCGATCATGACCGTCATCGTGGCGGCGCTGCCGATCTCCTTTGCCGGCGGACTGGAAGGCGTCGCCACGCGCGACCGCGGGCTCGACACCATGGCCCGCGCGTTCGGCGCCGGCATCTGGTTGCGGTTTCGCACGGTGACCGCGCCGCACCTGATCTCCTATCTGTTTCCGGCCTGGACCACGACGGCGGGCACGGCATGGAAAGTGACGGTGATGGCCGAGCTTCTGTCCAACACCGGCGGCATCGGCGGCGAACTCGCGACCGCGCGGACGCTGTTCGACATCCCGCGCGTGATGGCCCTGATCGTGGCCGTCGTCGCCTTCGCGCTGATCACCGAATACGGGATCCTGCATCCGATCCGCGACCGGCTCGAACGCTGGCGCGAGGCCGGCCTGCCCTGGGGGGTCAAGCGATGAAGCTTGTCCTCGAAGGCATCGGCCACGCGTTTCTCGGACGGCCCGTGTTCGAGAAGATCGACCTCTCGCTCGAGGCCGGCGAGGTTGTCGCGCTGGTCGGCCCCTCGGGCTGCGGCAAGACCACGGTGCTGCAGATCGCCGCCGGCCTGATCGATCCGCTGCAAGGCCGGGTGCGTCGCAACTACCGGCGCCACGCCGTCGTCTTTCAGGAGCCGCGGCTGCTGCCGTGGATGACGACGCGCGACAATATCGCCTATGGCCTGCGCGCCTCCGGCATGAAGGCCAGCCAGCGCGAGGAGATCGCGGAACGGCGCGGCAGCGAGGTCGGCCTGGAAGGCCGCGATCTCGACAAATATCCCGCGGAACTGTCTGGCGGCATGCGCCAGCGGACGGCGGTGGCGCGCGCGCTCGCGGTGGAGCCCGATGTCGTGTTCTTCGACGAGCCGTTCACCGCCGTCGATGTCGGCCTCAAGCGCTCGCTCCAGAATCTTGTGATCGAGGCCGCCGCCCGCGACCGCTTCTCCGCATTGTTCGTCACCCACGATCTGTCGGAAGCAGTGCGGATCGCCGACCGCATCGTCGTTCTCTCCGGCGACGCCGGCGGCGTCATCGAGAACCGGCTGCTCGACGGCAAGCCGGGCGAGCGCGACAACCGCGACGTGTTCGCCTTTGTCGAAAGCTGGTCGCGCGAGGAAAAATTCCGCGAATTGTTCGATGGCAGACGGGAGCGTGCGCCGTGACCGAGAGCTGCCGTCCTGCCGAAACGTCCGTTCCCGTCAGCCCCTGGCTGGTCGAGGCGCTGCGGCTGTTCTTTCCGGTGGCGGCGTGTCACGCCGTGCTGCTGCCGCTGGTCTGGGTCACGCTGCTGTCGTTCTCGCTGCCGTTTGCCCGCGATGTGCCGGTGAGCCAGTGGCACGCTCACGAGATGATCTTCGGCACCTATGGCGCGGCGCTGGCCGGCTTCCTGGCCTCGGCCGTGCCCGAATGGACCGACACGCGCCCGCGTCAGGGACGAGCGCTGCTGCTTCTTCTCGGCTTGTGGTTGCCCGGCCGCATCATCGGGTTTCTCGGAATAGACGCGCTCATCGTCGTTGCGGCGGCGACCGACCTCGCGTTCTACGGCGTGCTGTTCTGGTATGTGCTCAAGGCCCTGATCGAGCGCGGCAGCACGCGGCATGGCTCGTTTGCGGTGTGGGTGGCGCTGTTCTGGCTGATGGAGCTCGGCATTCGCGTCGCATGGCTGACCGGCCTCACCGACCTCGCCGGCCGTCTGCTGCAGACCTCGCTGATGATCTTTCTGGTGTTCTTCTCACTCGCCATCGCCCGCATCAACGTCGCGGTGATCAACCTCGCGCTCGATCCGAGCGGCGACACCACGCCCTACCGCCCCCATCCGGGACGACAGAATCTCACGGCCGGGCTGGTCGCGCTCTATGCAATCGTCGCCCTGCTGGCACCCGGCTCGACCGTGCCCGCCTATCTGGCGCTGGCGGCCGCCGCCGCGTTCTTCGACCGTCTGGCCGAATGGTTCATCGGCGTCGCGGTGTTTCGCGCCCATGTCCTCGCTCTGGCCGGCGCCAACCTCTTCGCCGGCGCGGGCTTCACGGTGATCGGGCTGGCCGGGCTCGGTGCTCCGCTCTCCCCGACCACGGGCCTGCACATCCTGTCGGTCGCGAGCCTCGGCCTCGCCGTTTTGAGCGTGTTCATCATCGCCGGATTGCGCCACACCGGCCGGTCGCTGGACTTGCCATGGCAGGCGCATGGCGCGCTTGTTCTGATGACCGCCGCCGGCGCGGTGCGGGTCTTGCCGGAATTGGGCGTGGCCCCGATGCTCCTCGGATCGCACTACGCTGTCAGCGCCGCGCTGTGGTCGGCCGCCTTCGCGCTGTGGCTTGCGGGCTTTCTGCCGCTGCTCAAGCACCCGCTCCGGGAAACCGATCACTGCGGCTGAGCGGCCGCGCCTGAGGTTGGGCAGAGCCGTACCACTCGCGCGAGGGTGGTACTATCGACCCATCATCGTCAGGCAGTGTTTCGCGATCATCAGTTCTTCGTTGGTCGGAATGACCCACGCCGCCACGCGGCTGTCCGCACGGCTGATGCGGGGACCGTTCCTGTCGTTCGCGGCCGGATCGAGCTCAAGCCCGAGCCAGGCGAGGTGCGGCGCGACGGCCGCCCGGATTGCGGCGGCGTGTTCACCGATGCCCGCCGTGAACACAAGGGCGTCAAGACCGCCCAGCGCCGCGGCCAGCGACCCGACCTCGCGAACGATGCGGTAGACAAAAAGCTCGACCGCGAACTTCGCCCGCGGACTGTCGCTTTCAAGAAGCGCGCGCATGTCGCTGGACACGCCGGAGACGCCGAGAAGACCAGACTCCTTATACAGGAGCGTCTCGATCTCCTTGCCGGTCATCCCCAGTTCCTGCACGAGATAGAGCACGACCCCCGGATCGAGCGTTCCGGAGCGCGTGCCCATCGGCAGCCCGTCGAGCGCCGTGAAACCCGCAGTCGACGCCACGCTCTTGCTGTCGAGCATGGCGCACATGGTGGCGCCGTTGCCGAGATGCAGGACGATCGTCCGGCCCGCGGCGGCCCGCGCATCATAGTCGCCCAGCACGGACGCGATGTATTCATAGGACAAGCCATGAAACCCGTAGCGCCGCACGCCGCGCTCGGTGATGGCCGGCGGCAGCGCGAACGCCTGCGAGACCTTGGGCGCGGTCTGATGAAAGGCCGTATCGAAGCAGGCGATCTGCAGCAGCCCCTTGCGTTGCTCGGCGATGATGTCGACCGGCAGCAGATTGTGCGGCTGATGCAGCGGCGCCAGCGTATCAAGGGCGTGAAGCGTCTTCACCACGGCCGGATCGAGGATCACCGGCGTCGAATAGCTCTCTCCGCCGTGCACCACGCGATGCCCGACGGCGACGACCGCATCGCCCGAATAGTCGCGCAGCCAGTCGAACAGGAACGCGAGCGCCCCGTCATGGCGCGGCGGCGCGTCCTCGGGCCACTCCCGCTTTCCGACAACCGCGCCCGTGGCATCTCGCGCCTGAAAGCGCGCCCGGCCATACAGCTCCTCCAGCTTGCCGGCGGCCTTGATCTCGAGCTTGCCGTCGACGACGACGAAGTCGGTGAATTTCAGGCTCGACGAGCCCGCATTCAGCACCAGAATGGCGTCGCTCATCCCTAGGCTCCCGTCGCCGCTTTTTCCCGCCGCCGATGCGCGATCAGCGCCGCCACGGCGGCGGAGGCGAGCCGGCTGTGCACGGAATCGGCACGGCTGGTCAGGGTGATGGGAACGCGCGCGCCGAGCACCACGCCGGCCGATTCCGCGGCCATCAGGAAGCTGAGGCTTTTCGCCAGCACGTTGCCGGCTTCGAGATCCGGCACCACCAGGATATGCGCATGCCCCGCGACCGGTCCGGTGATGCCCTTGATCCGCGCCGCCTCGGGGCTGATGGCGTTGTCGAGCGCCAACGGCCCATCGAGCAGGCCGCCCTTGATCTGGCCGCGATCGGCCATCTTGCACAGCGCAGCAGCCTCGACCGTAGACTGGAGCTTCGGATTGACCTTCTCCATCGCCGACAGGATCGCCACATGCGGATTTTCGATCTTGAGCGCGTGAGCGAGGTCGATGGCGTTCTGGACGATGTCGACCTTGTCCTCGAGAGTTGGGAAGATGTTGATCGCCGCGTCGGTGATGATCAGGACGTGCGGATAGTTCGGCACGTCCATGACGAAGCAATGGCTCAGCCGCCGCGCCGTCCGCAGCCCGGTGTCCTTCTTGACGACCGCCCCCAGCAGTTCGTCGGTGCTGAGCGATCCCTTCATCAGCATTTCGGCGCGACCTTGCCGGATCAGCAGAACCGCCTTCTCCGCAGCCTCGTGGCTGTGCTCGGCATCGACGATCTCGTAAGGCGAGATATCGAGCTTCGCCGTCTTGGCGGCCTGCTCGATCTTGCGACGCGGGCCGACCAGGATCGGTGCGATGATGCCCATCTGCGCGGCATCGACCGCGCCCTCCAGCGACGACACATCACAAGGATGCGCCACCGCGGTCGGCATCGGCGGGAACGCCTTCACCGCATCGATCAGTTTCCGATAATTGTCGGACGTTTTCGTCGTCATTGTCGTGCCCTCTGCTCCGGCGTCGGCGCAATATGGATGTGTTGTCCTCGTGTCCTGAATCCGAAGTTCGCCTCATTTTGCAGCGCGCTCCTTAGCGAACCTGCGAACCCCCACACCAGCGAGACGGTCATTTCGTGCCCGCCTCCACCGCCGTCACCATCCTGCGCAGCGAGTCCGAGGAGCGGATGATCAGCTTCTCGATCTCGACCAGGACGAAGAACACCAGCCCCGCAGCCAACAGCCACGGCCACGCCCACAGCGGCAGCGCCTCGTTGTCGAACATGCGCTGCAGCGGCGGCGCGTAGGTGAACAGAAGCTGCAGGACGATCACCGCCCCGATGCCGATCGGCAGGTATTTGTTGCCGAGATGCGCGCGGACGGACAACGAGCTGTCCAGCAGATAGCGGCTGTTGAGCAGGTAGAAGATCTGCCCGACGGTGATCATGTTCACGGCGGCCGTCCGCGCCATGGCGTCGGAGGCGCCATGCGACTTCATCCAGAAGAACGCCCACAGCGTCACCGCCAGCAAGGCGAGACCGACGAAGATGATGCGCCAGATGCCGAAGCCGGTCAGGATCGGCCGGTCGACCGATCGCGGCGACCGCATCATCACGTCGAGTTCGTGCGGCTCGAACGAAATCACCAGTCCGAGCGCGACCGAGGTCACCATGTTCACCCACAGCACCTGCGGCGCGGTGATCGGCATGGTGAAGCCCACGAAGATCGCGACCATGATGACCAGCGCCTGCGCGACGTTGGTCGGCAGCATGAACAGGATCGCTTTCTCGATGTTGTTATAGACGGTGCGCCCCTCCTTCACCGCCGCCGAGATGGAGGCAAAATTGTCGTCGGCGAGGATCATCTCCGCCGCCTCCTTGGTGACTTCCGTACCCTTGATGCCCATGGCGACGCCGATGTCGGCCTTCTTGAGCGCGGGCGCGTCGTTGACGCCGTCGCCGGTCATGGCGACGATCTGCCGGTTATCCTGCATCGCCTTCACCAGCCGCAGCTTGTGCTCCGGGCTGGCGCGGGCGAAGACATCGACGTCGCGCACCTTCTCCTGCAGTTCGGCTTCGCTCATTTCCTCGATTTCGGTGCCGGTGACCGCGGTCTTGCCATCGCCGATATCGAGCATCTTGGCGATCGCCGCGGCAGTGATCCTGTGATCGCCCGTGATCATGGTCACGCGGATGCCGCCGCCGTGGCATTCCTTCACCGCCTCGATCGCCTCCTTGCGCGGCGGATCGAGCAGGCCGATCAGCCCGAGCAGGACCAGATTCTTCGGCAGGTCGGCGGCGGAGAGACCGCCGCTCTTGACCGCCGGACTTTCGAGCCAGGCCAGCCCCAGTACCCGCTCGCCCTGACCGGCGAGCCGGTCGGACGCTGCCATGAAGTGCTCGCGGTTGATGGGATGG
Organism: Bradyrhizobiaceae bacterium; assembly: GCA_020544565.1. GTDB lineage: Bacteria > Pseudomonadota > Alphaproteobacteria > Rhizobiales > Xanthobacteraceae > Afipia. The sequence goes on along the minus strand of CP078014.1, from coordinate 432,799 downwards.
GCGCTGCCGTCGGAATTCTGCTGGCGGTCGCAATGTTCGAGGATGACCTCGGGCGCCCCCTTCACCAGGATGAAGTCCTTGCCCTCCGGCGACTTGTGCAGGGTCGCCATGAATTTGTGTTCGGACTCGAACGGGATGGAATCGATGCGCGGATAGGCCGCCCGCTCCTGCTCCCGGTCCATCCCGAGCTTGGAGGCGAAGGGATAGAGCGCGCCTTCGGTCGGATCGCCCTCGACTTTCCACACGCCCTCCTGCTGGAACAGTTCGGCGTCGTTACAGAGCAGCGAGACGCGGCCGATCAGTTGCAGGCCGTCGGCCTGCCCCACCCGCGCGCCGTCCTTCTTGACCTCGCCCTCGGGCGCATAGCCATTGCCGCTGACCTCATAGGCCGCGTCGGCGGTCACGGCGGACACCACCATCATTTCCATCAGCGTCAGGGTGCCGGTCTTGTCCGAGCAGATGCGCGACACCGAGCCCAGCGTCTCGACCGCCGGCAACCGCCGGATGATGGCGTTGCGCTGCGCCATGCGCTGCACGCCGATCGCCAGCGTGATGGTGATGATGGCCGGCAAGCCTTCCGGGATGACGGAGACGGCGATGCCGACCACCGCCTGAAACAGCTCGACGAAGCCCATGGCCGCCACCCACTTGCCGTAGGCGAAGACCAGGACGCTGACGACGCCGATCACCGCGGTGATGGCGTAGCCGAATTTCTTGATCTGGAGCAGCAGCGGCGTCTCCAGCACGTTGACTTCCGACAACAGCTGATTGATGCGGCCCAGCTCGGTCTGCGAGCCGGTGCCGACAACCACGCCGGTGCCGCGGCCGGACACGACCATCGTGCCCGAAAACGCCATGCAATCCCGATCCCCGACCGTGGCGTTGCCGGCGACGGCATCGGTGCTCTTGTCGGCCGGCACCGACTCGCCGGTCAGCGCCGCCTCCTCGGTCCGCAGGTTCTTGGCGTCGACCAGACGCAGGTCGGCCGGAATCTTGTCGCCCGATTCGAGCAGGACGATATCGCCGGGCACGAGCGTTTCGGCGGCGATCATCCGCACCTCGCCGCCGCGCATGGTGCGCGCTTCCGCCGACAGCATGTTGCGGATCGACTCCAGCGCCTTTTCCGCCTTGCCCTCCTGCAGGAATCCCAGCAGCGCATTCAGGATCACGACGCCGAAAATGATCGCGGCATCGACCCAGAGGTTGAGCATCAGCTTGACGAAGCCCGCGCCGAGCAGGACGTAAACGAGGATGTTGTTGAACTGCGAAAGGAAGCGGATGAACGGCCCGCGCTTCTTGCCGGCCGGCAGACGGTTCGGACCATGATCGCGCAACCGCTTGTCAGCTTCCGCGCTGTCGAGCCCGGTATTGACGTCGGTCGACAGGCGCCCGGCAACCTCCCCGGCGGGCACCGCGTGCCAGCTGATGTCTTCGGCTGCTTTGTTCGTGACTGCATTGGTCATCGGTTCACTATCCGCTCTCGGGGGTGCCGGAAAAATATACGATGAAAAAGGACGCCGGGAGGCAGCGTCATTCGGACGACAGCATCATGCATCGGACAAGGGGTTTTACAATCTGGAAAATATCCAGAAGGCGACCATCTTCCGATCGGGGCGGAGGATCGATCGTCGCAGTGGTGTCCGGATATATCGTTGCAATCGCCCCAAACTGCGGGCCATTCCTCGTATGTCCGCCGCGGGCGCCTGGCGAACGTGGGCCATTTCTGCAGTGCGCCGCCAACATTAAATTTCACGCGTGCGCCGCGGCATGTCCTGACAGCAAACAGTCACTCTGCTATCTGAACGAAATAAAACAATCATCGACCCTCGCGAGCCTCTCCTGATGTTCGCGGGCGCGTCATTTGATGTAGGTCAGGGTGACGGAGACCTGTTCGAGCAAGTATGTTCAGCATGATCGTATGCGACAGGCTCCCGATCGTGCACATTCGAATGGCGGATCATTGCCAGCCCCTGCAAAGTCGGCTTTCCTGTACATACGACGAGACCGGACGAGACCGGACGCGACGAGACCCGACACGACGAGATTGGGTGCCACGCGATCGGGCACGCGGCACAATGACGGCAAGCGCTCGCTCTGTTGACTGCTTGCTTTACCGAATGCTTGCCTTGTTGAATGCTTGCTTGAATGACGGAGGCTCCCTTGGACGCTCAAACTGACACCGCTTCCGCCGCCCAGCGCGAGAACGCCTGGCGAGGTTTCAAAGCCGGACCGTGGCAATCGCGGATCAACCTGCGCGATTTCATCCAGCGCAACTACACGCCTTATGAAGGTGACGCCTCGTTCGCCGCCGAGGCCACGCCGCGCACCCGCAAGATCTGGGACAAGCTGCTCCCGCTGCTCATCAAGGAGCGCGAGAAAGGCGTGCTCGACGTGTCGCAGGAGCCATCCTGTATCCTCGCGCACGGGCCCGGATATATCGACAAGGACCTCGAACTGATCGTCGGCCTGCAGACCGATGCGCCGCTCAAGCGCGCCATCATGCCCAAGGGCGGCTGGAAGGTCGTCGAGTCGAGCCTGAAAGCCTATGGCTTCGAGCCCGATCCCGCCATCAGCAAGGTGTTCACGCAATACTGCAAGACCCACAATGACGGCGTTTTCGACGCCTACACGCCGGAAATCCGCAAGTGCCGCAGCACCGGCATTGTCACCGGCCTGCCGGGCGCTTACGGCCGCGGCCGCATCATCGGCGACTATCGCCGCCCGGCGCTCTACGGCGTGGACTTCCTGATCGCGGAGAAGAAGCGCGAATACGCCGAACTCGACGAGCGCCACTCCACCGAGGAGGTCATCCGGCTGCGCGAGGAATTGTCCGAGCAGCTCAGGTCGCTCGGACAGATGAAGGAGATGGCGAAGCTCTACGGCTACGACATCTCGGGGCCCGCCGCGACCGGACGCGAGGCCGTGCAATGGACCTATTTCGCCTATCTCGCGGCGATCAAGGAGCAGAACGGCGCGGCGATGTCGATCGGCCGGATCTCGACCTTCCTCGATGTCTATCTCGATCGCGACCTGCGCGAGGGCAAGATCACCGAGTCGCAGGCCCAGGAGCTGATCGACGATCTCGTCATCAAATTCCGCATCGTGCGCTTCCTGCGCTCTCCCGCCTATAACGAGCTGTTCTCGGGCGATCCCACCTGGGTGACTGAATATCTCGCCGGCATGGGCGACGACGGACGCACGCTGGTCACCAAGACGAGCTTCCGGATTCTCAACACGCTCTACACGCTCGGCCCGGCCCCGGAGCCGAACCTGACCGTGGGGTGGTCGCCGCGCCTGCCGGAGGGCTTCAAGCAGTTCGCCGCGCGGGTCTCCAACGACACGAGCTCCATCCAGTACATTTCCGACGACCTGCTGCGCCCGAAATACGGCGACGACGCCGCCATCGCCTGCTGCGTCTCCGGAATGGCCGTCGGCAAGCAGATGCAGTTCTTCGGCGCGCGCGTCAATCTGCTCAAGACCCTGCTCTAAGCGATCAATGGCGGCCGCGACGAATTGACCGGCGAGCAGGTCGGCCCCATGCTGCGCCCGATCGAAGGCGACGTGCTGACCTACGACGAGGTGTTCGAGCGCTTCGACACCATGATGGAGTGGCTGGCGAAGGTCTACGTCAACGCGCTCAACATCATCCACTACATGCACGACAAATACTGCTACGAGGCCGTGGAGATGGCGCTGCACGACCGCGACATCCTGCGGACGCTGGCCTGCGGCATCGCCGGCCTGTCGCATGTCGCCGACAGCCTCTCGGCCATCAAATACGCCAAGGTGAAATGCATCCGCGACGATCGCGGCCTGATCGTCGATTACGACATCGAGGGCGACTTCCCGAAATACGGCAACAACGACGACCGCGCCGACGACATCGCCAAGATGCTCACCTCGATGATGATGAGCAAGATCCGCCACTATCCGAGCTATCGCGACGCGGTGCACACGCAGTCGGTTCTGACCATCACCTCGAACGTGGTCTACGGCAAGCAGACCGGCAATTCACCGGACGGCCGCCGCTCCGGGGTCCCGTTCGCGCCCGGCGCCAACCCGTCCAATGGCGCCGACACCCACGGCTGGATGGCCGCGATGCTGTCGGTCGCCAAATTGCCCTATGACGATGCCGAGGACGGCATCTCGCTCACGATCTCCGTGCTGCCGACCGCGCTCGGCACGCCGCAGGAAAGCATCGAGCGCGCGGTGAACGGGCTCGACGCCTATTTCGCCTCCACCGGCTTCCACGCCAACTTGAACGTGCTCAATCGCGACACGCTGCGCGACGCCATGGAAAACCCCGACGACTATCCGCAGCTCACGGTGCGCGTGTCCGGCTATGCGGTGAACTTCGTCAAGCTGACGCGGGAGCAGCAGATCGATATTCTCAGCCGCACCTTCCATGGTTCAAGATAGGTGACGCGTGCACGATCCCATCGTCAGTAGCCGTTACGAACTGCATGTCTCCGAACTCGGCGCGGCCGAGACCAAGGCGGCGAAGTCGTATTACGACGTCTATCCGACCGATGCGGATACCGATAAAAGCGAGGACGATCCCGTCGGCTACGTGCATTCCATCGAGGTGGGAAGCACGGTCGACGGCCCCGGCATCCGCCTTGTCGTCTTCCTCACCGGATGCCCGCTGCGCTGCCAGTATTGCCACAACCCCGATACGTGGCACAAAGACAACGGCACGCCCTACAAGCTCAGCGAGATGATGAAGAAGATCGGTAAATACACCGAGGTTCTCAAAATCTCCAAGGGCGGCGTCACCATTTCCGGCGGCGAGCCCGTCGTCCAGCGCGACTTCGCGACGAAGATTTTCAACCGCTGCAAGGCCTTGGGGCTGCACACCTGCCTCGACACCTCGGGCAGGCTCGGCCACCGGCTGAGCGATGCCCAACTCAACGACATCGATCTGCAGTTGCTCGACATCAAATCCGGCAACGAGGACACCTATCGGCTCGTCACCGGTCATCCGCTGCAGCCGACGCTGGACTACGCGCGCCGGCTGTCCGATCTTAACCGGCCGATCTGGGTGCGCTTCGTGCTGGTCCCGGGCCTGACCGACGCCTACGACAATGTCGAGCAGGTCGCCGATATCTGCACGGGCATCCGCTCGCTGCAACGGGTGGAGATCCTGCGTTTTCACCAGATGGGACTCGCGAAATACCACGAACTCGGCATCCCCTATCCGCTGGAGCATGCCGAGCCGCCGTCCAACGAGCTGACCGAGCGCGTCCGCGAACAATTCCGCAATCGCGGTCTGTCGGTATTTTGACATGCAACGCCCGTCGATAGGCTGTCGGGCAAAAGAAGAGGCTGGGAAGAGAAATGCAGAAAATTGCAACCGATGAGGCACCGAAGGCGATCGGCCCCTACTGTCAGGCGATCGTTCACAACGGCATGGTTTTCTGCTCGGGCCAGATCCCGCTGGATCCCGCCAGCATGCAGGTGGTGTCCGGCGGAATTGAAGCGCAGACCGAGCGGGTGCTGACCAGTATGGCGGCGGTGCTGCGCAAGGCAGGCAGCGACCTGTCGAAGGTCATGAAGACCACCGTGTTCATGAGCAATCTCGAGGAATTTGCCAAGATGAACGCCGTCTACCAGCGCGCCTTCGGCGAGCACACGCCGGCGCGCTCCACGGTCCAGGTCGCCCGCCTGCCCCTCGATGTGATGGTCGAGATCGAATGCATTGCCGCGGTGGGATAAGGGCTCCGCGCCGCACCGCCGAATTCATGAACCGATGTGATTGATGTGATTTGAGGAGAACCGCCGATGTCCGCGCCCATTTCTGTGACCCTGAATGACGTCAAGGAGGCCCGGACCCGGATCCGGGAATTCGTCAACCTGTCGCCGTGCACGGAATCGCCCCGGCTGAGCAGCCAGCTCGGCTGCAAGCTGTTTCTGAAGATGGAGAACCTGCAGCGTACCGGCGCCTACAAGGATCGCGGCGCGATGAACGCCGTCCTCAGCCTCGACGACGCCCACAAGAAGGCCGGAGTGATCGCCGCCTCCGCCGGCAACCACGCCCAGGGACTGGCCTACGCCGCCCAGTGCAACAACGTCCACGCCACCATCGTGATGCCGGAGACGGCGCCGATCGCCAAGCTGCGCGGAACCCGGCAATACGGCGCCGACATCGTCCTGCACGGCAACGGCTATGACGATGCCTTCGGGCGGGCGACCGAATTGCAGAAGGAGAAGGGTTACACCTTCATCCATGCGTTCGACGATCCGCGGGTGATCGCCGGCCAGGGGACCATCGGCCTCGAACTGATGGAATACAATCCGTATCTCGAAGTGTTCGTGGTGCCGATCGGCGGCGGCGGCCTCGCCGCCGGCATGGCCGTCGCCCTCAAGGAGGTGAATCCGAGCCTGCGCATCGTCGGCGTGCAGGCCGAGAACATCGCCAGCATGAAGGCGAGCGTTGACGCCGGAAAGATCACCTCGGTGTCGGGCTCGACGATCGCTGACGGCATCGCCGTCGGCCGCCCCGGCGAATATACCTTCCCGATCGTCGCCAAGTATGTCGACGAGATCGTCACCGTCACCGAGGACGAGATCGCCCAGGCCGTGCTGGTGCTGCTGGAATCGGAGAAGACGGTGACCGAGGGCTCCGGCGCCGCCGGCGTCGCGGCGCTGCTCAACGGCAAGATTTCCGGGATCGCGGGGAAGTCCGTCTGCGTCATTCTCACCGGCGGCAACATCGACACCACCTTCCTCAAGAACATCCTTGCCCGCGGGATGGCGCGCGACGGCCGGCTCGCCAAGCTGCACGTCATCGTCCCCGACCGGCCGGACAGCCTCACCAAGATTGCCGCTCTCGCCGCCGCCGAATCGGCGCATATTCTCGATGTCCATCACGGGCGCGCGTTCAACTCGGCGGCCTACCGGGAAACCGAGCTGGAGCTGCTGGTGGAAACGCCGGGCCCGAAGCAGACCGAGGCGCTGCTCAAGGCGATTGTCGCCCAGGGTTACCGCGCGACGTCCGTCGATCCCGAGTGACGTGGGCAATGATTGTTCAAAGCGTCTTCAAGCGAAGCGGATTCCGCTTCGCTTGAAGGAAAAGCAATAAAATAAAACAGGAAGCCCCGCCTCTGATTCCATCACGGGCACAAGGCTCCGGATCAGCGGCTCTTGCGGCGGGTGATCATTCACACGCCGAACTCACAGCCGGGGCAAACAGGAGGAAGCAGTGAGCGGGGCCACCATTACTTTTGTTATGATTATCGTCGCGCTCGGACTTTTCATCTGGGGGCGTATCCCGGCCGTCGCCGTCGCCATCGGCGTATCGCTGGCGCTGTATTTCACCGGCCTCCTCCCGGCCAGTCGGGCGCTCGGCGGCTTCGGCGACCTCACCGTCGTCCTGATCGCCTCCCTGTTCGTGATCGCAGCGGGCCTCGAAGCGTCCGGCATCACCACATGGGCCGGACAGATCGTCATCAAGCATGCCGGCGAAAGCCGCAACCGCCTGATGATCCTGATCATGCTGCTCGCGGCATTGTTCTGCGCCACCATCAGCGTCAACGCCACCGTCGCCGCGCTCTTGCCGCTCTGCGTGGTGCTGGCGGTCCGCCTCAACATCCCGACGTCGCAACTGCTGCTGCCGATGTGCTTCGCCACCCACGGCGGCGTCATGCTGACCCTGATCGGCGCGCCGCTGAACGTGCTCGCCTCCCACGCCTCCGAGGATGCCGGGTTCGGGCCGATCGGATTCTTCGAATTCGCGGTCGCCGGCGTGCCGATGCTGATCGGCACCATGGTGCTGATCCTGCTGACCTATCGCTTCCTGCTGCCGCACCGCAATGGCGATACCCTGCCGCCCGATTTCAGCGCCCATGCCCAGACGCTGGTCGAGCAATACAAGATCGAGGACGGATTGCATCGGCTGCGGGTGCGGTCGTCGTCGTCCTATGTGGGGGCGGCGCGCGAGGCGATCGACCTCAAGGGCTATGATGGCCTCTCGCTGGTGGCGATTGCGGACGGCGACGGCGGCAAGCCGCTGTCGCGCGGCACCCTCGCCGAGGGCGACGCACTGCTGATCCGCGGCGACGCCCACGCGGCGGCGCGCCTCGCCACCGACAAGCATCTGGCGTTCCGCGCCGAGGAGGAAAAAGGCGGTCTGGCGGATACGCTGTTCAACCGCAATTCGGGCCTCGCGGAAGTCGTGATTCCACCGCGCTCGAAACTGATCGGCCAGACGGCGTTTGCGGGAATGGCCGCCCGTGACGGCGACATCGTGGTGCTGGCGGTGCAGCGCGGCGGCGAAGATGTCGGCGAAGGTCCGCACAAGCTCGCCGTCGGCGATCATCTGCTGCTGCAGGGGACGTGGGGGGCGCTCGACAAGCATCTCGCCGACCCGCAGGTGCTGGTGGTCGATTCCCCCGATGTGGTTCGCCGGCAGGCGGTGCCGCTCGGGCTCGGCGCCAAGGAAGCGCTGGCCATCCTCGCTTTGCTCGTGGTCCTGCTGGCGACCGGCTGGGTGCCCGGCGCCGTTGCCGCGCTGGTCTGCGCCGGACTGATGGTGCTGCTCGGCGTCCTCACCGTTCCGCAAGCCTACAAGGGCATCGACTGGAACACGTGCTTTCTGGTCGGCGGCATGATCCCGCTCGGAGCGGCCATGACCGAGACCGGAGCGGCACGGCTGATCGCCGATACGCTGATCGGCGTTCTCGGCGACGCCGGTCCGCGGGCGCTGCTGGGCGGGCTGTTCCTCGCCGCCCTCGCCGTCACCTCGGTCATCAGCAATACCGCGACCGCGATCCTGTTTTTCCCGATCGCGATCGCCACCGCGCAGGAGATCGGCGTCTCACCGTTGCCCTTCATCATCGGCGTCGCCATCGGCTCTCACGGCGCACTGCTGACGCCGGTGGCCACGCCGGTGAACCTGATGGTGATGGGGCCCGGCGGGTACAAATTCTCCGACTACACCAAATTCGGATTCCTGCTGTCCGTGTGGTGGCTCCTGGTCACCATTTTCATCGTGCCGCTTTACTGGCGCTTCTGACCCCGGCGCCGGTTGGGCCCGCCCATCAAAAAGCCGCCGGTCCGAGCGAACCGGCGGCTGATGGGGAAGAACGTGGGAGGATTTGCACCTCCGGCGCGGAATTCGGCCTGTCGCATCCGCGACGCCGTTCGGTCGGGGATCGGATGCGTGACCCGGAATTTTGGAGACCCAGCCTGGACTTGAACCAGGATATGAAGCGTTTGCGGCGCCCCTGCGTAGCCATTCCGCCACCGGGTCATGCCCAAGATTGCCCCGGCCGCGGGCCTGGGCGCAATCCAATCATGGCATAACGGTTAACTCCTACCTATCGCCCTTCGCGGCGACACGCCGCGGCCGGACAGCGGTCCTACTTCACCGCCGTCGATTTCGCGGTGCTCTTGCCCTTGGGCTTGGCCGACGTTTCGGGGCGTACCGTGGCCCACGGGTCCGCGTTTTGCTTGGCGTCGGGAATTTTGGCGCGCGCGGCCTTGGCGGCGTCCTCGTTCTCCTTCGCGCGCGCGATCTCCTCCTCCGAGCGGTACTTCTCCTCACCGAGTTTGAAGCCCGGCGTAAACTGCGCGAATGCCGGCGCAGCCAGAGGACCTGTCATCACCGCAATCAGCATCGCAACCCGCACCACGCGCATTCCTGCTCTCCCGGATATCCCCTGTCTTTGTGGACAATCATCAAAGACGCGCATCACCACACCGGCCGTACCGCCGGGACCGCGGCACCCTACCCCACCACCAGACGGCGGCCAAGACGTCGGCGCCAAGACGTCGGCATCGAGCCCGGCACGGCGCAGGTCGCCAGTTCCCCTGCGAACGGCCCGCAGGGTGCGGCCGGATTGCGTCATTGGCGCGGCAACGCCGACGCTAAAACGAAACGCCCACGCGGGTGCCGTTCGCCCACACCATGCGGCATTTCTTCCGGGTGCCGGCATAGAGCAGATCGAAGCGTTGCGGCAGGCTTCGCGGCGGGATGATCTCAAGGCAGGCGCCGCCCGCCGAATAATCCACGACGCCGCAATCGATCACCGGAGACTTCGCGTCTAGGACGATGGCGCCGGTCCGCGACAGGCGCCCGGTGGGGCGGATGCGGGTAAAGCGACGGGGGTGATGCATGGCGGACTCCGATACAGAAACGGAACGTCGCCCGCGCGGTGTCGTCAGGCGTTCATCGCCGTGGCGCGCCGCGCCGGCGTCGCAGCCGACTTGCGCTTGACCTCAGGCTTAAGAAAGCTCACGCCCACCTGGTCGCCGTTCACGCGCACCAGCTTGCATTTGCGATAGGCGAGGCCTGTCGAAGACAACAGCAGAAAGAACTCCTTGAGATCGAGACCGGCGAACGACCCCGTGATGGTCAGAAGCGCGCCGTTCTCGGACACGTCCATCATCCGGCACTGACGGCGCCATGTGCCGTCGATGCCCATGATCTGCACCTCGATGCCGCGATCGAATTCGATGCGCGGATTTTTGCGAAGTTCCTTGCTCATGGCGACCCGATGATGCGCACACTCCGCGTGCGAACGGTATTCCTGCCAACCAATGGTAGGTGCAAATACTTAAAGTTCCTTAAGCCCGCGCGGGCTCCGGGGCAGGCGGAAAGCTGCGACGGACGGCTCATGGATAACAAGAGATAAAAGCAAAATCCGGCATTTAGCTTTCATCCCCAATCCGATCTTGAAGTTTGGCGGGTAGCGTTCCTGAACGGGGCCGGAAACGGCGCGGCGCGGGCATCGTTTCTCCACGCCCGGACGGCATGTGAAGAAGTTGGAATGGACGGGGGCGAGATGGCGGATGCGGCTTATACATGGCGGCGCGGCGGACAGGTGGCGCCTGCGCCCAGCGTGAACGTCGCGCTCGCGCCGCTCGAGACTCTCGCGCCGGAGCGCTGGCGCGACCTCGCCGGCCATGCCGCCGAACCCAATGGTTATTTTCTGCCGGACTGGGAGCTGGCCGTGAACGCCTGCGCCAGCGGCCGCACCGGTGCGCGCGCCCTCGCCGCCACCACACCGCCGGGCGACGGAGCGCGGCTGATCGGGCTTCTGCCGGTGATCACGGCGCGGCGCGCCTATGGTCTGCCGTTGCCGGCGCTGGTCAGCGCCGACCCCTATGGCACCCTCGGCACGCCGCTGCTTGCCCGCGACAGGGCCGAAACCGCGGCCGCGCAACTGATGCGCCAGGCGCGCGTGGCCGGCGCCCATGCCCTGATCCTGCGCGACATGTCGCTCGACGGCGCGGCCATGGCGGCCTTCACTGCCGCCCTGTCCCGAGACGGGCTGAAGCCCCATGTTCTGCGGCGCCACGTCCGCGCCATGCTTGATGCCACCCGCGACGCCGACGTGCTGCTGCGCGAGGCCCTTGGCGGCAAGAAGCTGAAGGAGTTGCGTCGCCAGCGCAACCGCCTCGCCGAGCACGGCGACGTCGTCTTCACCGTTGCCAGCGCGCCGGACGAGACCGAACGCGCGGTCGAGACGTTTCTCGCTCTCGAGACCAGCGGCTGGAAGGGCCGCCGCGGCACCGCGCTGGCGCGCAGCGATGGCGACGCGGCGTTCGCCCGCCGCGCGGCGCGCGATCTGGCCGCGCAAGGCCAATGCGAGATCGTCACCCTCCATGCCGGCGCGACGCCGGTCGCCTCGGCCCTCGTGCTGCGCCATCTCGATCGCGCGTTCTATTTCAAGCTCGGCGTCGACGAGCGCTTCGCCCGGTATTCCCCCGGCGTCCAGCTTACGCTGGAGCTGACGCGCCATCTGTGCGCCGATCCGGACATCGCCACCGTGGATTCCACTGCCGCTCCGGGTCACCCGATGATCGATCCGATCTGGCGCGACCGCCTCGCTATCGGCGACGTGCTGATCCCGCTCAAGCTCCGCGATCCGATGGTGCCGGTGATCCGCCATGCGCTGGCGTTGCGCTGGCAGATCCGCGCACCGGCGCGCCATCTTCTCAAGTTCATCCGCAAAATCCGGAAGGGCCGTTCATGAACGCCGCTGCCACAATCTCGCCGACGATCACCGCCGACAACGAGGCGCTGACGCGCGATTTTCCGCTCAGGCCCTTCGCTATCCGCCACCGGCTGTCGGGGCATCCGCTGTTGACGCTGCCGCGCATCGCCCAGCTTGCCGCCGAACTGCCGCGCGACCAGATCGAATACAATTCGGGCGACGCCGCGGTCAGCCAGGATCCGGACAAGGTGAAAAGCGTCGATCTCGATCCCGTCGAGATCGTCAAGCGCATCGAAAGCGCCGGCGCCTGGATGGTGCTCAAGCGGGTGGAAACATCGCCCGCCTATGGCGCGCTGCTGCGCGACGCGCTGACATCGGTCGCCCGCGCGCGCGGCTTTGCCAGCGTGGAAGATGCCGGATTCTCCCGCATCGAGGGCTTCCTGTTCGTGTCGTCGCCGCATTCGACGACGCCGTTCCACATGGATGCCGAAGACAATTTCTTCGTCCAGATTCACGGCGAGAAGATCTTCGCGATCTACGACAACCGCGACGGGACCATCGCCGACAACGCGCAGGTCGAGCATTCCACGGTCAAGCACCGCAACGTGCCCTATCATGACGGCTTCAAGGCGCGCGGCACGGAATTCCATCTCAACGGCGGCGACGGCTGCTACGTGCCCTACCAGTGGCCGCACTGGGTGAAGACGGCGAGTTCCTACTCCATCTCGCTGGCGATCACCTGGAAGACCAAGGAGGTCAGCCGCCTGAACGACCTGCACCGCGTCAACGCGATGCTGCGCGGCCTCGGCCTGCCGCAGGCGGCTCCGGGCAAACACCCCACGTTCGACGGCACGAAGCTCGCCGTCTATCGCAGCGCCGCCGCCATGGTCGAGCCGCTGCGCGGATCGCCGGCCATGCGCCGGATCATCCGCCGCATCGCGCTTGGCAAAAACGCGAACTACTATCTGAAGAAGGCGTGAGGGTTCAGGTCCGGCGTTCTCAATCCATAAACCTGGAGCGTCACAAGTTTTAACGGAAACAGTCTGATGCGTCATGGCCGGGCCGCAGCCCGCCGAAGACTTTGTGTCCCGGCCATCCACGTCTTCACTCGCTGAAGCTCTCAAGACGTGGATGCCCGGCATAGAGCCGGGCATGACGAAGATAACCTCCATCTCAACTCACGCCCGCAGCGCGCTGGGCGCCTGCCCCATCGCCTTGCGGAAGGCGGCGGAGAACGCGCTCGAACTGCGATAGCCGTTGCGCTCCGCCACCCGCGCGATCGGCGCGCCGCCGACGATGGCCTCCAGCGCGTTGTGAAACCGCACCCGCTGCCGCCATGCCGCGAAGCTCATTCCCAGTTCGGCCTCGAACAATCGCGCCAGCGTGCGCGCGGACGCGCCCGCCTGCTCGCTCCAGCCGTCGAGGGTGACGCGGCTCGCCGGGTCGGCCAATAACGCGTTGCAGACCCGCAGCAACCGCGGATCGCGCGGCATCGGGATCATCAGCGACAGCCGCCGCGCCCGGGCGATCTCGGTCAGGATCAGAAACGCCACTGCGCCCGCGCGCCCCTGCTCGTCATAATCGACCGGCTCCTCGATCAGCGCCAGCACCAGCTCGCGCAACAGCGGCGAGACTTCGAGCACCGTCGGCGCCTCCGGCAAAGCATCATGCGCCGCGCGCGAGATGTAGAGCGTGCGCATCTCCACCCGGCCGCGCATGCTGATCGAATGATCGGTGCGCGCGGGCAGATACACCGCGCGGTCCGGCGGCACAATCCACGCCTCGTCCCGCGTGCGCAAGCGCATCACGCCGGTCACCGCATAGACGAACTGGTCGCGGGCGTGGTGATGCGGCGCGATCTCCCACCCGTCCGGGAAGCTTTTCGACATCGCCCCCAGTGGGCGCGGCACGAGCTGGTAGTCGTTGGCGTCGGTGCTGCGGAGGTGGCGCGGAGATTTCGTCATCGGAGGACTCGCCCGTCGGACAAGGCGCTGCGGCGACGGGCTCTGTGGTCGGATGGAACAGCGGACGCCCGCACGCGGCGCGGCTTGTGGCAGATTCTCGATGATTTGTGGCATGACAGCGCCATTTCGCCAAGGTACTTTTCAGGCAAGACTCCTTCTTGAGGCTGCCATGACGCGCGACCGCATCGATTTCCTGTTCCTGAACATCGGCCACTATCTCGACCACCTGTTCACGCTGATCTTCGCCACCGTGGCGGCGCTGGCGCTGTCACGCGAATGGGGGCTGAGCTACAGCCAGTTGCTGACATATGCCGCGCCGGGCTTCTTCGCCTTCGCCCTGTTCTCGTGGCCGGCGGGCTGGCTCGCCGACAAATGGAGCCGCGAGGGCATGATTGCGGTGTTCTTCGTCGGCATCGGCATCGCGTCGATCGCCACCGCCTTCGCCCAGACGCCGCTGCAGATCGGCATCGGGCTGTTCGTGGTTGGGGTGTTCGCCGCGATCTATCATCCGGTCGGCCTCGCCATCGTCACGCAGAAATGGAAGAATACCGGCATGCGCCTCGCGGTGAACGGCGTGTGGGGCAATCTCGGCGTCGCCAGCGCCGCCCTCATCACCGGCTATTTCATCGACCATGGCGGCTGGCGGATGGCCTTCATCGTGCCGGGCGTGATCTCCATCCTCGTCGGCGTGCTCTACACCCTCCATCAATGGAACGAGGTCGTGGCCGCGCATCGCAGGATGGCCGCGCCGGCCGCCGCCGGACCCGCCTACAGCCCCGACGTCAGGGCGCTGCTGCTGCGCATCTCGGTGATCGTGTTCGTCACTGCGGCGGTGTCGAGCCTGGTGTTTCAGTCCACCACCTTTGCGCTGCCGAAGATCTTCGACGAGCGCCTGCAGGGCATCGCCGGCGAAATGGCGCGATGGCTCGCGGCGCTCGGCCTTCCCGCCGGCGGCGACGTTGCCACCATGGTCGGCGCGTTCACCTTCATCGTGTTCGCGGTCGCCTCGCTGGCGCAACTTGCGGTGGGCCACCTGCTCGACCGGTTTGGTCCGCGCATCGTGTTCATGATCGCTGCCGCGATGCAGATCGTGTTCTTCTCGGCGATGCCGGGCCTGCGCGACGGCTGGGCGCTGGCCGCCGCCCTCGGCTTCATGCTCGGCGCGTTCGGACAGATCCCGATCAACGATTTCATGATCGGCAAGATGGCGAGCGGCGAGGCCCGCGCCCGCATCTACGGCGTCCGCTATGTGGTGAGTTTCACCGTGCTGGCGCTGGCGCTGCCGCTGATCTCGTTCGTCTATGGCAATTACGGCTTCGACACGCTGTTCTGGCTGATGGCCGGCGCCGCATCGCTGATCTTCGTCGCGGTCGCCTGCCTGCCGGCGAAACTGCCCATGCCTACGGCCGCCGCGGCGACGGCGTAAACTCAGGCCGCCTGATTGATCTCGGCGGCGACCTGACGGATGGCGCGGGCCAGTTGCTCCGGCGGCTGAGCGCCGGAGACGGCGTATTTCTGCGCGAACACGTAAGTCGGCACCCCGGAGATGCCCTTGTCGGACGCCTCCTGCGCCTGCGCCGACACCAGCGCCACGTCCTCATCGCTTGCAAGGCGCTTGCGGACGCTGTCGGCATCGAGCCCGACATCCGACGCCGCGCGCACCAGCACCTCGGCGTCGGTGAGGTCGCCGCCGTCGCGGAAATAAAGCTCCATCAGCCGCTGCTTCATCGCCGCCGCCTTGCCCTGCGCCGCGGCCCAGTGGATCAGGCGGTGGCAATCGATGGTGTTGGGCTGACGTTTGACGCGATCGGGATGATATTCGAGACCGTCCTCGGCCGCCGCCGCCACCACCCGCGCCGCGATGTTGGCGTAGGCCGCAGGCGAGCCGAACTTCGTGGTCAGATAATCGTCACGCGAGATGCCCTCGCGCGGCACCCACGGATTGAGAAAGAACGGCCGCCAGTTGACCTCGACCGGAACGTCCGGCACCAGCGCCAGCGCATTCTCGATGCGGCGCTTGCCGATATAGCACCACGGACACACCACGTCGGAGACGATATCGATCTGCAGCGGCTTCACGGCGGTCATGGGACGCTCCTTGCCTGACGAGGCCCGGAAGATAAGCCGAACCGGCGGTGACGCAAGCCCGCCACCTGGAGCGATCATGTTTTGATGGAAACAGACCGATACATCATGGCCGGGCCATAGCCCGTCGAAGACGGGCGTGTACGCCCTTTTGTCCCGGCCATCCACGTCTTCACTTGCTGAAATTCCCGAGACGTGGATGCCCGGCATAAAGCCGGGCATGACGAAGAGCAATTCCGTCCAAATGAAACCTGCTCTGACGCGCCCGCATGCGAGACGATGCAGGCTCGATGTCGACGGTCAGATCGCGGAAGCGCGCTTGCGGCTCGGCGCGGCCGCGCCGCCTGCCAGCGGTTTCGTGCGCGACGCCTTGGTACGGGTCGGCTGGCCGGTGCCCCGGGCATGAGGGCCGGCCTTGCCGCGCGCGAGCTTCGACGCCGACTTCGCTGTCGCAGCCTTCGTCTTCACCGCTTTGGTCTTGAGGGCCTTGGATTTGACGGCCTTGGTCTTGACGGCCTTGCTCTTGGCCGGCTTGGCGGCGTCCTTCGCCGCCTTCTTCTCGGCCTTGCGCTTCAGCCGCAGCTTCTCGGCGCGGGCTTCCGCGCGCTTGTCAGCCTCTTTCTTGGCGCGCTTCTTCTCGCAGTGGTCGCACTTGCAGCCGATCGGCTTGAGGAAGATCTTGAAGTAGTCGGTGCCGTAATCGTAGTTGATCTCCTCGCCCGGATGGATGGTCTTGACGGCGCGGATCACCACCTTGCGCTTGCGCGTATTGACGTCGGACTCCGCGTTGGGGCGGCAGGCATGGTTGATGTAGCGGGCGATGTTCTTGCGCACCGAACCATCGATGGTCCAGCGGTTGTTGATCTCGAACAGATACTTGTTGTCGATGTCCTGGTGCTTCTTGTTGCGCGAGTCGAGCATCGGCCCGAAATAGCGGATGATCTTGCTGCCCTTCTTGATCTTGCGGGTGGCGAAGAGACCGAGCCCGGTCTTCGACCGGCCGATGCGATAGGGCTTGTTCGGGGAAATGTCGGGCATGGCTCACTGACGGACTGAACGGGACAAACACAAGGCGTCACACTCCAGTTTGTAATGCGATTCCGCACGCGGCAACATGGCTTTCCCGCCCCGCGTGCCAACGATCCACACCTCCGGCGGCGGGAACCGGGAGGACGCAGGCGCGCAGATCAGTCGGGCCGCATCATCGCCGCCAGCAGCATCTCCTCGGTGGTGCCGGGCGGCGCGGCATCGAGCACATGCTGGAGACGGCCATCGAGACGCAGCATGGCGAAGCCGTGCACCAGCGACCACAGCCGCGCGATGCCGGCCGCCTGCGCCAGCGTCAGATGGTCGAGATCGATCGCCTCGCCGCGGCGCTCGCCGACGATCAGGGCGAGCTTGGCGAACGCCTTCTGCGACGCCGCCTGCAACGCCGGTCGGGTGTGGTCGAGCCGCTCGGCGCGGAACATCAACTGGAACAGACAGGGATTGTCGCGGGCGAAAGCCACATAGGCGCTCGCTTTCTGCTGCGCCGCCTCCCCGGGCCGTCCGGCCTCGCAGGTATTGGCGCCCATCTGCGCCGAGAACGCCTCGAACCCCATCGCCGCCAGTTCGCTGAGCAGCCCGGTGATATCGCCAAAATGATGCGCAGGCGCGGCATGGGAGACGCCGGCCTCCCGCGCCACGGCACGCAGCGTCAGGCCGTTCAGCCCGTCGCGGTCGGCGACGCGCCTGGCCGCCTGCAGCAGCGCGCCGTGCAAATCGCCGTGATGATAGGGCTGCCCGCGTCCGGATTTCGCCAACGCCTTGTTCGCGGACGTCCTGTGCTTCGAGCCCTTGTTGCCGGCCGCGGCGATCCTGTCCGCCGCGGAAGCAGTTGAGCGGTGAGGCTTTCCCGACCCGACGCCGCCGCTCGCCGCCTTCCGTCCGGAGGCGGAACCCACAGCCTTCGGCCCGATCCTGTTCCCTGCGCCCATCAGCGCAGACTAGGCATGCATGTTGACACTGTCAAGATTTTGCTTGACGACGCCGTATCCGCGCGGATAAAGGCATCTTTACATCGTCAAGATATTCGTCGGAACACTTCGATGGCCCTGTTCCTGATCCTCGCCCCGTTCGCCACCTTCGCCACGCTGATGATGTTGAGCACGGTGACGATCAGCCTCGCGGCCACCACGACCTGACACCGACGCCACGACAGAAAGCCAGCCATGGCCCGCGTACTGACCCGCACCCTGCAAAAGACTTTGACCGGGTTTCTCTCCACCGCCGTTTTCTTCGCGGCCTTCGTCACCCTCGGCGACGTCCTGGCCGCAGCCGCCGTCGCGGTGACCGCAAGCATCGCACAGATGGTGCTGACCCGCAGTTCGGGGCGTCCGGCGGGCGTGCTGGTGTGGGCGAGCCTCGCGGTGGTTCTCGCGCTCGCCGGTCTCACCCTCGCCGGCGACGACGCCTTCGCCGTCGCACCGCCGCCGGTCCACGCCGGCAAGAGTTCGTCCGATTGCTTCTGCCGCCCGCACCCGCTGCTCCGCCGCGAGGCCGGCACGCGGGCCGCACACGCCTCCTGAGTGCGCCGGGCGGCTTGCGCCGGCCCCGCCCGCCATGGGAGAGTCCAGAATGGCCGCCGTCTTCCGTCAGCTCTTCGTCGATTTCTTTTCAACCATCATCTTCCTCGCGGTCTATGCCGCGAGCGGCAACATCCTGATCGCTACCGGCGTTGCCATCGCCGGCGGCATTGGCCAGTTCACCGTTGCGCTGATCCGGCGGCAGGCCCTCGAAACCATGACGATGGCGAGCCTCGCGCTGGTGATCGTGCTCGGCGGCGCCACGCTATTGACCAACGATCCCCGCTTCGTCCTGATCAAACCCAGCATCGCCCATTTCGCCATCGGCGCCATCATGCTCAAGCGCGGCTGGATGCTGCGCTACTCGCCGCCCAAGGTGCGCGACCTCATTCCCCGCCTCGCCATCCTTGCGGGCTATGCGTGGGCGGCGCTGATGTTCGCCCTCGGCCTCGGCACCATCGCCGTGGCCCTGACCGGCGACATCCGGCTGTGGGCGATCTACGTCTCGGTGATCGCCGTGGGCGCCAAGGTGCTGGCTTTCGCCATCCAGTATGTCGTGTTCCGCGTCGTCATCACCCGCAAGCTGCGCGCGGCGGCGGCCACGCCGTCATCGGCCTGACATAAGCGCGAGGCGTTCGCAGCACCGGAAAGTTCACCGCTGCCGCGGGAAAATGCGCTATATCGGCGCGAGCCTGTCCCGATCCCGCGGACATTCACACAGGAGGACCCCTTGGCCGTCGATGGAAACTGGAAGATCACCCTGAGCACGCCGCTTGGCGACCGCGACGCCACCCTGAGCCTGAAGGCCGACGGCACGACGCTGACCGGTAAGCAGGCGGCCGACGGCGACGAAGCCGACATCGTCGATGGCACGGTGAACGGCAACGACCTGTCGTGGAAAGCCTCGATCACCAATCCGATGCCGCTGACGCTGGCCTTCACCGGCAAGGTCGATGGCGATTCCATCGCCGGCGACGTCAGCATCGGCCCGATGGGCTCGTTCCCGTTCAAGGGATCGCGGGCGTAAGCCCGCGGCGCATTTAAGCGCTGAACGCGCAGCCTACGCGGACGTCATCACCGGGCTTGTCCTGCGCGTCCGAAGTCCCTTCGGCGTGGCGGAGGCCCGATCATTCACATCGTCATTGCGAGGAGCAAAGCAACGAAGCAATCCATTTTACAAAAACTGGATTGCTTCGCTTCGCTCGCAATGACGAAAGAATTGATGGCCGGGTCATAGGCGAGCGAAAGCGACGCCGTTCTTCGACGGGCCATAAGGGCGTTTACGCCCGTCTTCGACGGGCCATGAGGGCGTTTACGCCCGTCTTCGACGGGCTATGGCCCGGCCATGACGATGGAGTAGTTTGAATCGCCATCGCCCAAGCTTGGGCGACGCGTGCGCTCTCACCCCAGATTCAACTCCTTGAAGAAGTCGTTGCCCTTGTCGTCCATGATGATGAAGGCGGGGAAGTTCTCGACCTCGATGCGCCAGATCGCCTCCATACCGAGTTCGGGATATTCCAGCACCTCGACCTTGCGGATGCAGTGCTCGGCAAGGTTCGCCGCCGATCCGCCGATCGAGCCGAGATAGAACCCGCCATACTTTTTGCAGGCATCGCGCACCGCCGCCGAGCGGTTGCCCTTGGCCACCATCACCATCGAACCGCCCGCCGCCTGGAACTGGTCGACGAACGAATCCATGCGCCCCGCCGTGGTCGGACCGAACGCGCCGGAGGCGTAGCCCTCAGGCGTCTTGGCCGGGCCGGCGTAATAGACCGGATGGTTCTTGAAGTAGTCCGGCAGCGGCTCGCCCTTCTCGAGCCGCTCGCGCAGCTTGGCGTGGGCGGCGTCGCGCGCCACGATCATGGTGCCGGTCAGCGACAGCCGCGTCTTGGTCGGATATTTCGTCAGCGCGGCGAGGATGTCCTTCATCGGCCGGTTGAGGTCGATCTCCACCACCTCGCCGCCGAGCGCGGCTTCCACTTCCGGCAGGTACTTCGCCGGGTTGTGCTCCAGCTCCTCCAGATAGACGCCGTCCTTGGTGATCTTGCCGAGCACCTGACGGTCGGCCGAGCACGACACGCCGAGCCCGATCGGCAGCGACGCGCCGTGGCGCGGCAGGCGGATCACCCGCACGTCGTGGCAGAAATACTTGCCGCCGAACTGCGCGCCCACGCCGAGCGACTGCGTCATCTTCAGGATGTCCTGCTCCATCTCGAGATCGCGGAAAGCGTTGCCCGCGTCCGAGCCGTGGGTCGGCAGTTCGTCGAGATAGCGGGCGGAGGCGAGCTTCACCGTCTTCATGCACAGCTCGGCCGAGGTGCCGCCGATGACGATGGCGAGGTGATAGGGCGGACACGCGGCGGTGCCGAGGGTCAGCACCTTCTCCTTGATGAAGGCATGCAGGCGGTCCTTGGTCAGCAGCGACGGCGTGCCCTGAAACAGGAAGCTCTTGTTGGCCGAGCCGCCGCCCTTGGCCATGAACATGAACTTGTAGGCGTCGTCGCCCTCCGCGTAGATCTCGCACTGCGCCGGCATGTTGTTGGCGGTGTTCTTCTCTTCGAACATCGACAACGGCGCGACCTGTGAATAGCGCAGGTTGCGGCGCAGATAGGCGTCGCGCGCGCCTTCCGACAGCGCGGCCTCGTCCTCGCCGTCGGTGATGACGTTGCAGCCCTTCTTGCCCATGATGATCGCGGTGCCGGTGTCCTGGCACATCGGCAGTACGCCGCCGGCGGCGATGTTGGCGTTCTTCAGCGCGTCGAGCGCCACGAACTTGTCGTTGTCGCTGGCTTCCGGATCGTCGAGGATCTTGCGCAACTGCGCCAGATGCCCCGGGCGCAGATAGTGGTTGATGTCGCCGAACGCGGCTTCCGACAGCGCCCGCAACGCCTCGCGCGACACCACCAGCATCTCCTTGCCGAGCACCGTCTCGACCCGCACGCCGTCGCTTGAAATCTTGCGATACGGCGTCCTGTCCGCGCCGAGCGGAAACAGCGGGGTGTGCCTGTAGGGCGGAACGGGCTTGGCGGAGGGAATGGCGGTCGGAGCGTTCATGGACGGACTCACGGGTTGGAAGGCAAAAAGCGCAGGAAATTCAATAACCGCGCCTGCCCGATCTCAGATTCGAACCGTTCTAATCGCTTTTCCGGCAAAGGGAAGATGGCCGGAGGTCGTACAGTACAGCCCGCGCCGGACGTGCATCGCGCGGTTGCGCCGCTGTGTCGGCTGCCGGCCAGGAGGGACGAACGGGCGCGTCGTCCCCGATCTCGTCCCCAACTGTGCGGGGACGGCCGGAAGAAAAATCCGCCTTCACCCCTGACACGCCCCGACCTTGCACAAACGAGCCTCGCGCGCTTGAATGGCGTAAAGGAACGCCATGATCGAACGCATCGCACTTTCCGCATTTCCGGCCATGGCGCTCGCGCTGGCCCTGCTCACGCTGGGGTCGGCGACGGCCCGCGCCGACCGCTGCGACGACATGGCGAGGGATCTGGCCCAGCAGATTTCCGGCCTGAAAGTCGGCAAGACCGTCGCCGGCGTGATCTATCTCGAACACCCGGCGGTGACCCAGGCGTCGCTCGGCTGCCAGAGCCGCAACCGCACCAACGAGGTGTTCGCCGCCACCGACAAGAAGAAGCCCGCGCCGGAGTTCTACGACTTTCTCGCCACCGCCGCGGCGATCGTCTTCACCATCCCGAAAGCCGACACGCTAAAAGGCGCGCAACGCTGCGTCGGCCGCACCAACATCATCCGCGGCTACAATATCGATTCACGCTACCGCCGCCTCGACATCCACTGCACCGTGGCCAAGACCGGCGTGCGGATCACGATCTCCCGCGAAAAGGGCGTGTGAGCGAGGCTCCGGTCCGACGCGGACACGCGCGACCATAGCCAGCATCGCGGCTTTCATGATGCACGGCGCTACGCCGCGACGCAGCTTTTGACATAGACGCGCCGGGCCGCGCCGCGCAGCTTCTGGTCGATAGCCTGCTTGAGGCAATCGACGCGCGCCTGCGCCACGCAGAGCTGCATCTGGTCGCGCGCCTGATGCTTGCCGAGATGTTTCGCGCCGACCGACTGGCGGCAGTTCTCGCGCTTGCCGACCTTTGCCGGCACGGAGGTCTTTCCGTGCGCCGTCGCCGGAGCAGCGACCCGCGCGCCCTCGGGCTGCACCGACGCGATGGCGTTCGGCAGCGGGTTCTGCGCGATAGCGATATAGATCGCGCCGCCCAGCAGAGCAGCATAAATGGCGGGGGCGACGATGCGCATCGGTCCTCCTCCTTCGCGGTTCCGGTATTGAACGACCAGACAGGGCGAATGCGCCATCATTGCGGCAACCGGGGTGATTCGGAACCCTTGTCCGCACACGCCCGCGAGGCTCGAACTCCACCTTCGCCGCCCGCTCCCGCCGCACGCCGGGGCAGAGGCTGGGAGGCTGGGAGCCCGGGCCCGGATCATTAGGGCCATTCCAGACCGTGCCGGCGAAATACTCTTCCAGGAAAGGAAGCTTTTCCTGTATTGGAGCGCCACTCAATTTTTTGATCTTATCTTTAAAAGGCCATAGGCCATAGGCCCATGAAAATCCTCGCAATTTCCGTGGATCCCGCCGCGCCGCCGATTGCCGGGGCGGACCTTCGTAACTGGCAGAACGTGCTCGCACTCTCGAAGCTCGGCCGGGTCACGGCGGCATCCTTGCGTCCGCTGCATTTAGGGGCAGCAATGGCCGGCCACCCGAATGTTGAACTGGTCGCGCTGACCGAGAACGGGGAAGCAAGAACCCCGGCGATCGCACGGCGCACCACGCCCATCGACGTTCGCATTCCGAAATCGGCTCTCATCAAGTTGAAGCTTCTCGTTGAGCGACAACAGCCGGATATTGTCGTCGTCGAGGGCATTTCGCTCTTCCCCCTCATGAAGCATTTGCGATCATCGGCCAGAACGCTCATCCTCGACATGCACAACGTCGAGTCCGACCTGGTTAAAGACATCGCCTCAGGCCCTTCGTTCCGGCACATCTTCCTGTCGAACACTTGGCGTCTGCGCCGCCGCGAGCGAAAAGCCGCAAGGATGGTGGACCAGATCTGGGTGTGCTCCTCCGACGACCATGAGCGTGTCCGCAATCTGGTCGATGCGCAGACGCCCACGTACATCGTTCCCAACGGTCTCCCACGCCCGGATTGTTGCGTTGAACCGGCGCTGATTTCGCGAGGACCGATCGGGCCGCCGAGAATCCTGTTTGTTGGACATCTCGGCTACTCGCCGAACAAGGAGGCCGTCCGGCGTCTCGCGCGAGAAATATTGCCGCGTGTGAAAATGCAGTTTCCGGATGCCAGACTGACCGTTGCCGGCCGGCTTCCCGATGCGCCCATCAGCCAATTGGCGCGCGAATGTGACGTCGAGCTGATCGCCAATCCGGACGACATCGCTCCTCTCTACGCCCAAGCAAATCTCAGCGTGGTTCCGCTCTCAAGCGGTGGCGGAACGCGGATAAAAATTCTCGAAGCCATGACATTCGGACTGCCGGTGATAGCGACAACGGTAGCTGCCGAAGGCCATAACTTCGCCAATGGGGAAGAAATCCTCATCGCCGATACCGACGGGGAGATCGCCCGCGATATATGCGCCTTGTCATCCGATCCGGAAAGATATGACATGCAACGCCGCAGGGCTTTTGAGGCCGTCCATCGCCGCTTCGGGCCCGCGGTCATCGATAACGCCGTGCGCCAGGCCTTGTCCCACCGCCACGTCTTCTGAAAGCCTATCCGAATTTCCGCCACATGATCCCTCGCCTCATTCACCAGACCTGGAAAAGCGAGCTGCTCCCTCCCAGGGTCGCCGCCTTTGCAGACAGTTGGCAGCGTCATAACCCGTCATGGGAGAGAATTCTCTGGACCGACCGGATGCTGCTGACATTTGTCAGCGAGCATTACCCGCATCTTTTCGATCTCTATTGCTCCTATGGCAATGCCGTCTCCCGCGCAGACGCCGCACGCTACATGCTGCTGCACAAATTCGGTGGTTTCTATGCGGATATCGACGTGGAGTGTCTCGCGCCGCTCGATCCGATCGCGAACGAAACGCGCGCCGTTCTATGCCACGAGCCGCCATCGCATTGGCCAATGCATGCTCCCTACCGATCCCATCCTTTCGTCATCTTCAACGGGGTGATGGCTGGCCCGGCCGGTCATCCGCTCTGGACCCGCCTGCTGGAACGGCTGCCGCTCGGCAGGTATGGAGAGGACGTACTGGACCAAACGGGACCATGCTTTTTGACCGGGCTCTATCTGGGCTTCGAGGACAAGGCCTCGATCGCGCTTCACAATTGCCAGCTTTTCACGCCCACGGATTCCCAGCATCGCCAATACCCGGCCTATGGATCGGAGACACCCGAACCCCTGACCCGCCATGACTGGCAATGCTCGTGGTGGACACCCCATCAGCCGATGAAGTCGTTTCACCGCAGCGTCAAGACGAATGTCCGGCGGGCGATTCATCGTTGGCATGCGGGCAGAACCCTCAGTCTGGAAAAGGCCTTGAAACAATTTGACGCCAGCGTCATCGACCGGCCCCCACCCGCCGGAGACCGGGTCGCCGTGCTCGTTCCGGTACGCGACGCCATCGGAGACATCGACGGTTTCATCGATGCCATTGCAAAAACCGACCTGGACAAGTCGAAGACAAAGATCGCTTTCTGCGAAGGCGACAGCACCGACGGAACCTGGGACTTGCTCAACAAGCGAGCGGAAGACCTTCGTGAACACTACCGGGAGGTCGTCGTCCTGAAGAAAGATGTCGGCACGCGGGTGAGTCGGGATCGACGCTGGAGCAAGGAACTGCAGAGAGCGCGCCGGGCCGGCATTGCCATTGTGCGAAACCATCTGATTGATCACGGCCTGGATGACGCCGACGATTGGGCGTTGTGGATCGACGTCGATATGTGGAAGTTTCCGCCGGATCTCTTTCAGGAGCTCAGGCAGTCGGGCGGTCGGATCGTTACGCCCAATTGCGTGAAATTTTCCGGTGGTCCCAGCTTTGACCTCAATACATTTGTCACGAGCTGGGAGTACGAACCGGATTTTTACTACAAGCACGTCAAAGACGGCCTGTTTCAACCTCCCGCCAGGGCGCGCGGGCGATTTCATCTGGATCAGCTTCGCCACACCGACCGCGTCGAGCTCGATGCCGTAGGAGGAACGACGCTTCTCGTCGACGCAAGCCTGCATCGCGCGGGCCTCCGCTTTCCGGAAGTGCCCTACAAGGATTTGATTGAAACCGAAGCCTTCGGCCTGCTGGCCAAGGACATAGGAGTGAGGCCGATCGGCTTGCCGCAACTCGAGGTCTTTCACGTCCCGTGAAAGTTCAAGCGTCACGCCTCACGCGAAACAAACAGGTGCCGGGCCTGAACGGCTCATAAAAAAGGCGTCGCGCTGGCGCGACGCCTTCGTTTGTTTTGCGACCGGTGCGAACGCGGTCAGGTGAGCGGTCAGGTCACCTGGATCGCCGACAGTTCCCAGCCGCTGCCGGGCCGGCGCACGAAGGTCCACACGTCGGTGACTTCGGTGGGTGCGTCGCTGCCCTCGACGATCTTGCCGCTGTCGCGCTCGACGGTCTTGTCCACCAGCGCATAGCGCAGCGCCACCGTGGCGTAGTCGGTGGTGCCTTCGCGCCAGGCTTCGGCGAGATCGCCCTGCAGCAGCTTGACGTCGGTCACCTTGTTGATCACGCCGCGCGCCTTGTTGGCGTCGAGGTCCTGGGTGAAATACGACACCATTTCCGGCGTCGCCAGCGTGTGCAGCTTGGCGATGTCCTCGTTCGACCAGGCCGTCTGCACCTCGCCGAGCATCCGCTCGAAGGCGTCGTAATCGTCGGGCTTGATCTCGAGCGGCGCGCTGCCGGAGCCGGAGTTGAAGCCGAAACCGCTGCGCGCATGGGCGAGCGGGCCCTGCTGCTGCGGCTGCTGCGGAGTCGCACCCGGCGCGGGCGCGGCGCTGGCGAACGCGGGCGCGTTGCGGCGCTGCCACCACGACATGGCGAGGCGCGCTACCAGATAGATCAGGCCGATCTGCAGCACGAGGCCGATAATCGACGACAGCCCGCCGAGACCGCCGAACAGGCCGCCGCCGAACAGCAGGCCGAACAGGCCGGCACCGAGGAAGCCGGCGGCCAGACCGCCGAGCAGGCCGGGCCGGCTGAACATGCCGCCCTTGGCGGCGGCCGAGGCCGGGGCGTTGACGCCGGGCTGGGTGATGGACCGCTGCATCGGCTGCGCCGTGTTCGGCGCGGTGCGGGTGGTCGGCGGCGCCGTAAACGTCCGCGAGCCGCGCGAGCCGAAACCGCCGCCGCCTCCGGGGCGCGCATCGACCGACGACGACACGGCAAGCGCCAGCGGCATGGCCAGCGCCATGACCACGGCCAGCGTCTTGATGACTGAGCGCAAGCGCTGCGAAGACTTCATCTGTGTTCCCTCTCGGCCCTCGGGGGGGGGCATTGATCCCGTTTTCGGGACAGGTCCATACATGGGCACGGCGGGTAAAAAGAAAAGCGCACAGAAGTCGCAGGCGCTGCGTCTCTGCGTCGCGGGTCACGCGGCGGACGCACGAGGCGGCGGGAACCGGGCGAGGAGAATTATGACGAAACCGTCATGGTTTCCTTCACCGCCGCCACAAGCTGGCTCAGCGTGAACGGCTTGGCGAGGAAATTGAACTGCTGGCCTTCCGGCAGGCTTTTCTCGAAAGCGTCCTCGGCATAGCCCGACACGAAGATGATGCGGATCTCCGGATTGCGCTTGCGCATCTCGATCAGCATGGTGGGGCCGTCCATTTCCGGCATCACCACGTCGGACACCACGAGATCGACCGCGCCCTGCTCGCGCTCCATCGCCTCCAGCGCGTCCTGGCCGTTCTCGGCCTCGATCACGGTATAGCCGCGCGAACGCAGGCCGCGCGCGTTGAGCGAGCGCAGCCCGTCCTCGTCCTCCACCAGCAGGATGGTGCCCTGCCCGGTGAGGTCGGTGGCGCGCGGCTTCAGCGCGGGCTCGGCGCCGGGGGCCGCCACGGCCGGGGCTTCGGGCGCGGACTCCGGCACGGCCTCGATCTCGGGGATGTGGCGCGGCAGGAAAATCCGGAACGTGGTGCCGCGCCCCGCCGCCGAATCGACATAGACGAAGCCGCCGGTCTGCTTGACGATGCCGTAGACCGTGGACAGGCCGAGGCCGGTGCCCTTGCCGACTTCCTTGGTGGAAAAGAACGGCTCGAAGATCTTGTCGACGATCTCCGGCGGAATGCCGGTGCCGGTATCGGTGACCTCGACCGCGACGTAGTCAGCCACGGGCAGGCCCTTGTAGTCGAAGCGCTCGGCGTCCTTCGCCGGCATGTTGAGGGTGCGGATGGTCAGTTTGCCGCCGTCCGGCATGGCGTCGCGGGCGTTGACCGCGAGATTGACGATCACCTGCTCGAACTGGGACACATCCACCTTGACCGGCCACAGATCGCGGCCGTGGACGAAATCGAGCTTCACCTTCTCGCCCGACAGCCGCTTCAGCAGCATGGTGAGATCGGACAGCGCATCGCGCAGGTCCAGCACCTGCGGCCGCAGCGTCTGGCGGCGGGAGAACGCCAGCAACTGCCGCACCAGCGTCGCCGCGCGGGTGGCGTTCTGCTTGATCTGCATGATGTCCTGGAACGACGGGTCGGTCGGCTTGTGGGCGTTCAGCAGGAAATCGTTGGCCATCATGATGGCCGACAGCACGTTGTTGAAATCGTGGGCGATGCCGCCGGCGAGCTGGCCTACAGCCTGCATCTTCTGCGACTGGGCGAAGCTGTTCTCCAGCGTGCGCTTCTCGGTGATGTCGAGCACGTAGACGATGGCCGCCTCGGCGTCGCGCGTATCCTGTTCGACGGCCGTGACGAAAAACTGGCCCCAGCGCTCCCTGGCGCTGTCGAGCTTGGCCTCGACCGGCGGAATGTCGCCCTGCCCGTCGGCCGCCTGGGCGATGGCGGCGACGAGTTCGCCGCGCTCGCGCTCGCTGACCACGGCGAAGATCGACTTGCTGGCGCTGCCGGCGCCGGACAGGCTCTGCGCCAGCTTGGCGAAGCGGGCGTTGGCACGCACGATGTTGCCGGCCTTGTCCACGGTGGCGATGGCCATCGGGGTGTGGTCGAAGAAGCGCATGAAGCGCACTTCCGCCGCGCGCTGCGGATCGGCGTGGTCGTCGCGGGCGCGGTTGATGACTAGGGTGCGCGAGGCGCCGGCGGCGCCGTCCGCGCCGAAAGCGAGCTTGTGATAGAGCCGCGCCGGCATGGTCTTGCCGTTGCGCATGCGCAGGTCGAGGTCGAACACCTCGGTCTTGACCTCGCCCGGCTCCGGCACGATGGAGGTCAACAGCGCCGCGCCGTCGCCCGACATGATGTCGGCGACCTTCAGGCCGCCGGAGCCGATCTCGGCGAGATCGTAGTCCAGCCAGTTGGCCAGCGTCGCGTTGACATAGACCAGTTCGCCGGCGGCGTTGACCGAGAAGAAGCCGCACGGCGCGTGATCGAGATACTCGATGGCGTGCTGGAGTTCCTGGAACACGTCCTCCTGCCGCTCGCGGTCGCGGGTGATGTCGGCCACCGACCACACCGCATATTTCGCGTGGCGCTTTTCGGCGCTGAGCGGACGCACCCGCAGCCGCAGCCAGCGCCCGTGGGCGCTGTCGGGGCCGGCGACACGCACCTCCTCCTGCAGACGCTTGCCCTCGCGCGCCGCCTTGAGCAGGCGGAACACCGCTTCCGAGACGTCCGGATTGCCGATGAACACCCGCTCCACCGGCCGCACGTCGCCCGGGCCGGACGCGCCGGTCAGCGCCAGATAGGCGGTGTTGGCATAGACCACATAGCCGCGCGGATCGGTCACCGCGAGCCCGTCGAAGGCGTGGTCCGAGATCGGGCGGATGATCGGGTCTTCGGCATGGCGGTCGGCGAACCGCACGATCCCGGCGGCGAACGCGAACAGCGTGAACATGCCGACCATCGCCAGCAGCGCCAGCAGCGCCAGGATATAGGGCTGGGCCTGGCTGCGGCCGAGGGTCATGAACGCCACCGCCGCGGCGACGATCGTCGCCGCCACCAGCAGCACCAGCACGATGCTGCCGCCGCGCCGCGCCGCCGGTTCCGCGGCGGCGTTGGGGGAAGGACGCAGATCGTTGCCGGTATCGGAGGTCATGACAGTCCGTCAGCGCGTGGCCCGCAGGGGCGGAAGCCGGTGTCGCGGCATGAAGTCGCGGAACTCCACGCCGCCGCGTCCTCAGTGCCTGAATCGGTCCTCATGACGCAAGGCACATTACGACCGGTTCACAGCGCACGCCAGACCTTGCCCGGCGCGGGTCGGTGGCGGAACGGTCAGCCAAGGCCCCGCACCCCGCTCCGCAGCTTCATGACATAACCGATGACCTCGGCGACCGCGTGATAGTGCTCGACCGGAATCTCGTCGTCGATCTCGACACTGGCGTGCAGCGCGCGCGCCAGAGGCACGTTCTCGACCACCGGCACGTCGTTGGCTGCGGCGACCTCCCTGATCTTCAGGGCCATCAGATCGACGCCCTTGGCGACGCAGAGCGGCGCCGGCATGCCGCGCTCGTATTTGAGCGCCACCGCGTAGTGGGTCGGGTTGGTGATGACGACCGAGGCGGTCGGCACCGCCGCCATCATCCGCTTCTTCATGCGGGCATGACGCAACTGCCGGATGCGGCCCTTAATGTGGGGATCACCCTCGGACTGCTTGTATTCCTCCTTGATCTCCTCCAGCGACATCTTCTGCCGCTCGAACCACTGCCGGTACTGGAACAGGTAGTCGAGCGCCGCTACCAGCGCCAGCATCGCCACCACGGTGCCCATCAACTGCACCGAGATGGCCTTGGTGACCCCGAGCAACGACACCGGATCGAACCGCACCAGCGCGTCGAGGCGGTGGCGCTCCGGCCACAGCACCATGCTCATCACGCTGCCGAGCGCGATGATCTTGAACAGCCCCTTGAGAAAATTGGCCCACGCCTGCTTGCCGAACAGCCGCTTCGCGCCCGCCATCGGCGAAATCTTGCTGAACTTGGGCACGAGCGGCTGCGCCGACCACACCAGCCGGTGCTGGATCAGGTTGCTGCCGACGCCCGCGATCATCAGCAGCAGCAGCGGAACGCCGAGAACGCCGATCAGGATGCCCTCGAGGCTGCCGATCAGCGCCAGCACCCCCGGCCCGTCGACGCGGATCTGGTGGGCGTTCATCAACAGGTTGCGCATCGGAGCCTGGATGCCCGCCGAGATCGACCCCGAGAACGACGACAGCAGCAAGGTGGAGCCGGCGATCACGAACCAGGTGTTGACCTCCTGGCTCTTGACGACATCGCCCCGCTCCAGCGCCTCGTCGAGACGTTTTTGCGTCGGGTCCTGTGTTTTGGAGTCCTTGTCCTCGTCGGCCATGGCCCCTGCTCAGCTCCGCGGCACGAGTTCGTGGAGAATGCTGGCGAAGTAATCGAGGAACGTCCCCATCATGGTGGCGAGCACCGCCGCCAGAATCAGCAGGCCGCCCAGAATCGACAGCGGCACACCGACGAAATAGACCTGCATCTGCGGCATCAGCCGCGCCAGCACGCCGAGGCCGAGGTTGAACACGAGGCCGAACACGATGAACGGCGCGGCGAGCTGGATGCCGATCTTGAAGGCGGTGGCGAAGGCGCGGGTGGCGAGCGAAGCGACATCGGCGCTCGACATCAGTTCGCCGGGCGCGAAGATGCGGTAGCTCTCGCTCAGCGCGGCGATGACCAGATGGTGCATGTCGGTGGCGAACAGCAGCGTCAGCGCCAGAACGGTGAGGAAATTGCCGATCAGCGCGCCCTGCTGGCCCTGGGTCGGATCGACCGTGGTGACGAAGCCGAGCCCCAGTTGCTGGGCGATCACCGATCCCGCCACCGCCAGCGCCGACAGGGTGACGCGCGCGGTCGCTCCCAGCACCACGCCGATCACGATCTCCTGCACCAGCAGCACCGCCATCGGCGCCACCGATCCCATATCGACATGAAAGGCGGCGCGGTGCAGCGGCAGAAGAATGAGCGTCAGCGCCAGCGCGATGCCGAGCCGGGCCCGCACCGGAATATTGACCTCGCCGAAGCCCGGCAGCAGCATCACCATGGCGCCGACGCGGGCGAACACCAGCATGAAAGCCGCGGCGAGCGCCGGAAGAAGCGAGATGTCGATGCGCATGAAACGGTCCGGGCCACGGTCGTGAGGCTCCCGATCATGCGCTACCCGCCGATGATTCGCGACGATATCCGCAGCATCTGGCTGTTGAGAGCATCAGCCATGTAGGGCAACGCCAGCACCAGCGTGATGAAGATCGCGAGAATCTTCGGCACGAACACCAGCGTCTGCTCCTGAATCTGGGTCAGCGCCTGGATCAGCGAGATCGTGACGCCGACCACGAGGCCGACCACCAGCAGCGGCGCGGACACCTTGACGATGGTCCAGATCGCATCGCGCGACACGTCGAGAACTTCAGCGCCTGTCATGGTATCTCCTGCCCTGCGGGCCTTGTTGGAAGCGAGCGCCTCAGATCGGCATCTTCATGATGTCTTCGTAGGACTGGATGACGCGGTCGCGCACCGACACCAGCGTCGAGACGGCGACATCGGTCTCGGCCACCGCCGTAACCACGTCCATGACGTTGGCCTTGCCCTGCGCCATGGCGACGGTCTGCGCGTCCGATTTCTTGCCGGCGTCGAGCACGCCGTTGACCACATCCTTCAGCACCGCGCCGAACGACGGCCCGTTGCTCTCGCCGGGGCGTCCGAGGCCCCCGCTCGCATCCATGATCTTGGCAAGGCTGGCATAGGCATTGGCGGCGACGGTCGGCGAAGCCATGGCTCGGATTCCTTTATGCCTTGAGAATGTCGAGGGTGCGCTGGAGCATCCGGCGCGTGGCGGAGATGATGTTGAGATTGGCCTCGTAGGACCGCTGCGCCTCGCGCATGTCGGTCATCTCGACGAGCGAATTCACGTTGGGATATTTGACGTTGCCGTTGGCGTCCGCCGCCGGGTTGCCGGGCTCGTGCTTGACGCGGAAGTCGGACGTATCCGGCTTGATCTTGCCGAGCGTCACCACCCGCGCCTCGAGGCTGCGGTCGAGTTCGGAGGAAAAGGTCGGCACCTTGCGCCGATAGGGATCGCCGCCCGCGGTCTTCGCCGTCGAATCCGCGTTGGCGATGTTTTCCGCGATCACCCGCATGCGCCCCGCCTGCGCCCGCAGGCCGGAGGTGGCGATGCCCATCGATCGGAGAAAGTCGCTGCCGTCGCTCATGCTCGTTGTCCCCTCATCAGGAAATCATGCGTCAGCGCTTGCCGATGGCGGTCTTCAGCAGCCCGAGGCTGCGGGTGTAGAGCGCGGTCACCGCGGCATAGTCGGTCTGGTTGGCCGCGACCTTCGTCATTTCGTCTTCGAGGCTGACGGCGTTGCCCGTCGGTCGGGTCTCGTAGCCGCCGCCATGGCCGGTGCCGAAGCTTTCGCTGACGCCAGTCGCCTGGATGTGCCCGGCGCTGGTGCGCGCCATGGCCAGCGACGGCATCGCGCCCGCCACCGGGCCGCGGCCGGCGGCGTCGAATTTCGGCTCGACCAGGTCGCGCGGCTTGTAGTTCGGCGTATCCGAATGGGAGACGTTTTCGGCCAGCACGCGCTGGCGCTCCTGATGCCATTGCATCCGGGTGCGCAGCGCTGACAGCATCGGCAGGTCGGTGATCGGCATCGGATCGCTCCGCTCAGGCCCGGGGCGTAACGCCGCGAGCTAGGCAGAATTTGCCGCGTGTATGGTTAACAAGCGGTTAAAAGCGGCAATGGCCCATTTTCGCCACGAATTCCCCCATAACCGGGCAAGTCATTGAAGTTCTGGCGCAAGATATGGTTTTGGGCCGGGGCGATTCATGGGATACTGGATGCGCCGGGCGGCAGTTGTTGCCGGCACGATTTAACGAATAGCGCGCTTCACACGGGTTTTGTCCCCGGGCTGCCTGGTTTCGCGGCTCCGTGGCCGACGAATCTGGCATAGAAGAAAGCGTTGTTTGACGGGGACACCACATGCCGCAAACGCTCTGGATTATCATCGCCTTCATCATCGTGCTCGTGCTGATCGGAGCCGCGGCCTGGCTGGTCCGCCGCTTCGGCAGCGGCGGCATCGGCTCCAACTCCAGCCGGGGCCGGATGCCGCGCCTCGCCGTCATCGACGCCGCCGCGGTGGATGGCCGCCGCAAGCTGGTGCTGGTCCGGCGCGACAATGTCGAACACCTGCTGATGATCGGCGGGCCGACCGACGTCGTGGTCGAGCCCAATATCGTCCGCAGCCAGTCCCAGCGCGATCAGGCGCCGCAGCGCAGCCCGGTCGGTACCGAACTGCCGACCCCGGCGCGGCTGTCGCCGGACGTGTGGCCGGAGACCGAACTGGCCGCCGAGCCGCTCGACCACCGCGAGCCGCCGATGCCGGAGCTGCCGCCGCGCCCGGTCCGCGCCCCGTTCCCGGACGAGCCCCGCCGCGCCGCGCCGCCGCTGGCGGACCGCCATGTAGCGGACCGTCACGGCACGGACCGACACGCCGCGGACCCGATGGCCAACTTCGCGCCGGAGCCGATGCTGCGGCCCGAGCCGCCGTTGCGCGCCGAACCTCCGCTTCGCCCGGAGCCGCCGCTCCGTCCGGAAGCCCCGGCCCGCGTCCTGCCGCGCAGCGAGCGCAACGAGCCGCGCATCCCGCGCCCGAGCGATCTCGCCCCCAAGGCGCAGCCTTTGCCGCCATTGCCGCCCCGCCCGGCACCGGCACCCGCCCCGGCGCGGGCCGCCGACGCACCGCTGTCGTCGGCGGATCAGAATCTCGCTGACATGGCCAAGCGGCTGGAGCAGGCCCTGCGCCATCCCGGCACCGACCTGCGCAGCCCGCCGCCAGAGCCGCGGCCGTCCGCCCCCGCAGTCGATCCGGCCCATGGCGCGCCCCCCGCGCCACGCCGCGCCGAGCCTGCGCCGCGCATGGCTCCGCCGCCGCCGCCGCCATCGGATGCCACCGCGTTCGAGAGCCTGGAAGACGAGATGGCGAGCCTGCTCGGCCGTCCGAAGCCGCCAGCGTGAGCGCAGCCAGATCGCCGCGTAGAGTTTTATTCCTTCTCAGCCTTGTCGCCACCGCCGGTGTCCTGATCGACCCGGCGGCCGCGCAGGATATCAGCATCAATCTCGGCGGCTCCGGCAACGGCGGCGTTACCGAGCGCGCGATCCAGCTGATCGCGCTGCTGACGGTGCTGTCGGTGGCGCCGTCGGTGCTGATCATGATGACGTCGTTCACGCGCATCGTGGTAGTGCTGTCGCTGCTGCGCACCGCGCTCGGCACCGCGACCGCGCCACCGAATTCGGTCATCATCGCGCTGGCGCTGTTCCTGACCGGATTCGTGATGGGGCCGGTGCTGCAGAAAGCCTATGACGACGGCGTCAGGCCGCTGGTCGCCAACCAGATCACCGTCGAGCAGGCGCTGGAGCGCGGCGTGGTGCCGCTGCGCGCCTTCATGCAGAAGAACGTGCGCGAAAAGGATCTCAAGCTGTTCATGGACCTGTCGGGGGAGCCGCCTCCCGCCTCGCCGGAGGCGATGTCGCTGCGCATCCTGGTGCCTGCCTTCATGATCTCCGAACTGAGGCGCGCATTCGAGATCGGCTTCCTGCTGTTCCTGCCGTTCCTGATCATCGACCTCGTGGTGGCGTCGGTGCTGATGTCCATGGGCATGATGATGCTGCCGCCGGTGGTGGTGTCGCTGCCGTTCAAGCTGATCTTCTTCGTGCTGGTGGACGGCTGGTCGCTGGTGGCCGGCAGCCTGGTGCAGAGCTACGGCGGGTAATTCAGCGCGCGGTGCGGACCGGCCGCAGCCCCTTGATCTCGGGCAGCGATCCGGTCGGCGCGGGATCGGCCTTGATGTCCGGCGGCAGCTTGGTGCGGGCGATGGCGTCCGGGTAGCGCGCCTTCATGTCGCGCAGGAAGCCGTCCAGCGTATCGATGCCCGCCGCCATCCTGGCGATACGCGCGAAATCGGCGCTGTTCGCCGACGCCGGCTTGCTGGCAAGATCGAACGCGGTGCGGTCGCCACCGTCCATCTTCGCGCTGTACTTCTCGCGGAAACGCGCGAGCCCGATGGCGTCCTCCGCCAGCGCGTAACCGATGGCAGCGCGGATGATGTCGCCCTTCTCGGCATCGGTGAGCGGGCGAAACTCGCGCCAGCGCTCGCCATAGAGCAGTTCGATCTGCTCGGCCGATTCGCGCCAGTGCCGCGCCGCCCAGTGGATGTCCGAGCGCAGGCGGATGGCTTCGCGCCCGGCGATGTTGGAAATGATGTCGAGGGCGAGGTCGTGGCGGCCGATATCGCTCTGCGCCCGCGCCTCCAGCAGCAGCCGCTGCTGACGCAGCTCGCCGGCGAGATCGCCGATGCGGGTCGAGCGCAACGCGGTGATGGCGCGGTCGGGCTTGCGGTTCATCAGATAGACCATGGCGAGGCGCGAGGCGACCTGGGCCCGCGCCGCGCCTTCGAGGCGGTGATCGACCTGGTACTGCAACAGCTCGCTGGCCTGATCGAGCAGGTCGATGGCCACCAGCCGGTCGGCCAGCCGCCGGATCATCTCGTCGCCGCGCCGCCCGATCGGGGTCAGATCGCGATATTCGTAGAACATCGCCAGCGCCTCCACCGGCGGCAGTTCGTCGGCCTTGTCGCCGTTATAGAGTTGCGCGAACAGGGCCGCCGCCTCCGTCTGCATCCTGCGCGCCGACGGGGAATTCGGCAGCATCCGCGTCGCCGTGCGCTCGGCGGC
This sequence comes from Bradyrhizobiaceae bacterium, assembly GCA_020544565.1. Taxonomy (GTDB): domain Bacteria; phylum Pseudomonadota; class Alphaproteobacteria; order Rhizobiales; family Xanthobacteraceae; genus Afipia. The sequence goes on along the minus strand of CP078014.1, from coordinate 396,400 downwards.
GAGCGCCTCGGCATAGCGTCCCCTGGCGACATACAGCGCCATCAGCAGGTCGAGGGTGCGCACCTCAAGGGCGTCGCCGCGCCACATCACCGCCAGCGTCTCCAACTGGCGCAGCGCGTCGTCGTCGGAGATCTCGCCGCGGTGCTGGCGCAGCGCGATGGCGCGAAGCTCGGCCTCGACCGCGGCGGGGCGATCCGGCGACGCCGCCGCGGCCTCGAATTCGCCCAGCGCGTCCTGCTCGCGCCCGAGCACCTCGGCGAGCCGCCCGCGCAGCAGCGCAATGGGCCCGGCCTGTTCGGGCGCAAGGCCGATCACCGCGAGATCGTTGTCGCGCGCGGTCGCGCCCGGATAGTCCTTCACCTCGAGCGCGGCGCGGAAGGCGGCCGCGAGGATCGGCCGCTGCAGATCGAGCGGCAGGCCGGTGACGACCAGCTCGGCGTTCTTGAACTTCTCGCGCGCCTCGACCCATTTTTCCTGCCGCGCATAGGCCATCGCCTTCCACAACTGGGAATCGACATTGGCGGCGACGGCGGGGTTGGCCAGATCCGCCAGCGCGATGTCCGGACGGCCGGCGAGCGCGCTGGCCACGGCATGGAGCGTCAGCGCCGCCGCGTCCTCCTCGCCCGCGGTCATCTCGGACAGCAGCAGATCGAGAATACCCTTGGCTTCCGGGTAGAACCCGTGCGCCAGATAGAACCGCGCCATGTCCGTATGCGCCGTCACCCGCGCCGGGCCCTTGGCCTGCGCCGCGGCAGTCATCAGGCGGTTGCGGGTCGCCATGAAGTCGCCGGTCTGCAGATCGCGCCATGCGGCGATGTCGAACACCGGGCGCGTCGTGGCCGCCGCGCGCTCCGGCGTGGCGATCGCCGAGGACAGCGTCAGCCCGCCGGGGCGGCTCAGGGTCAGCGAATCCGACAGGACGGTGGAGGTGAGATCGTCGGCGGCCTGCTGGATGACCACGCCGTGGATCGATTCCAGCAGCGCGAACTCGACGAAGTCCTGACGCCGCATGAAGCCGCGCGCGGGCGCGCCTGCCGTCATCACCAGCAGGGCGTCGCCGGCATCCGGATCGCTGATGCGATGCAGCCGCCCGGGGGCGGCGAGCGCAATGCTGACGCTGCCACGGCCGGGCTCCGCCATGTTGCGCACGGCCGTGAGCGGCTGCGGCGGCGCCGGCCCCTTGTCGGCGAGGATCAGGGTCCAGGCGGTGGCGTTGCCGGCAAGCGCCGCGAGTTGCGGCCGGTTCAACCGGATCCGCAGCGCGCGGCCGTGGGGCAGATCGAACGCGGTCGCATCGGCGACGATGAAGGAGCCGTCGCGGCGGATGGCGGCAGCATCGATGGCGCGATTGGTATCGAACACCAGCCAGATCGAATCCGAGCGGCGAAACGCCGCCGCCGGGGTCGGGCCTTCGAATGCAAAGGTCAGGCGCACATCGTCGCTACTGCGCTTCAGTTCCGGCACCAGCGGCGCAGGCGCGCTCGCCGCCGCCGGCGATGACGGGGCTGCGACCGGCGCGGGCGGCGGCGACGCATCGGCCGTCTTGGCGGCGACAGGGGAAGCCGCCTCCGCCTTCGGCGCGTCGGCTGCGGGCTTGAACGGCTCGATAGCCGCGGCCTTCGTCGTTTCGGGCGCGGCCTTCACCTCGGGCGCTTTGGCCGCCTCGCGCGCGATCTGCTCCGCGATCGGCGGCACGATCGCGGCGGCGGCCTCGCGCGGCGCGGCCTTGTCTTTCTCCGCCGCCGCCGGCTGCGGCGACGGCGCAGTGAGAGCGGCCTGCGGCTTCTGCGCCTGCTCGAAGCCGATATCGACCACGTAGGTCTTGTCCTCGCGGAAGGCGCGCACATCCGCCTCGCCGGCGAGGCCGATAGCCACCCGCGCGGTGTCGCCCTCGATCTTCTGATCGACCGAGCGGACATTGGCCGGCATGGCGATCTTGACGTCGGCGAGATCGAATGTCAGCGGCGCGGCGAACGACAGGACGAAGCGGTCCTCACTCAGCGACGACGACACGCTGACGCCGGGCGGCAGATCGAACACGAAGCGCACGAAGGTCGGCTGCACCGAGGCGCGCACCCGCACCGGCGGCCGCTTGCTTGCTTCTTCCGCCTGCTTCTGTTGGCGCAGCGCGCGCTCCGCCGCGAGCGCCCGCTCGGACAGTTCCTTCACCACTTCCGCCGGCAGCGATGGCGGCTGGCCGCTCCATGTCTCGGGTAACAGATCGATGAAGACGCGCTCGCCCGCGATCATGGTGTTGACGCGGACCTTCTGCATCAGCGCCATGCGCAGCGCCATGCCGTCCGGATCGCGGCGCACGGAGCCGATATAATCGGGCACCGCATCGCTCAGCTCATCCACGGGTAACGTCACCGGCCGCTTGAAACGGATCACCAGGATGGCGCCCGCGACATCGATATCGGGGGCGACGTCGTCCTGAAACCTGAGAACCAGCCGGGCATAGCCGGGCTGCGCCGACAACCGCGCCTCGCCGCGCACCGCCTGCGCCTGGGCCGGCATGGGGACCGCGAGAGCGGCCGCGACGCCGGCGGCGACAATGACCGCGCGCAGCGCACGCCGCATCGCGCCCGCGGCGCGCAGGACGCGCGCCCCGCGCTTTCGGGCAGCCTTGTCGGTACGGGCGGCCGTACGGGACATTCCCAGTTCTTCTCTCTTGCCAGCTCTTCTCTGTGCCAACGCGCCAGCGGCACTTCACTCGGTTTCGGATTGTCACCGGGCACGGCGCGACTCTAGAAGCCCCCGATTAACCCCTTGTTAAACACGATCCTCACGGCCGCGCCTGCGGCGACGGACGGCCCTCGATCTTCGGCAGGTCGCCGGCCGCCGCCGACTTGTCGCCACTGGCGCGGCGCGCCATCTCGACAGTGAGGCGCTCGGCCGCTTCCGGCGTCATCTGCCCCATGATGTCGGACATCTTGCGCGGCGCGATCTGCGAAGCGATCTCGAACAGCACCGGCAATTCCAGCCGGTCGAACACCTTGGCGGCGTCCTTCGGCTTCATCGCCTCATAGGTCGTCACCAGCCCCTTGAAGCGGGCCGCCTCGGCCTCGTCCTTCTGGTGGCTGGCGACGGAGATGCGGGCTTCGGTCGCCTTCAATTCCTCGATGCGGGTTTCGATCCGCTTCTCGGCGGCCTTCATCAGGTTCTCGCGGATATCGATCTCGCGGGCGCGGGCCTCGATCTCCTGCCGTCGCGCCTGCAGGCGTTCGAGCAGCGCGCGTTCGGACGCCGAGACCGGTCGCGTGGGGTCGGGATAGACCGTTTCGCCGACGGCGGGCCGCGACTCCGGCGCTTCCACCAGCGGTTTCTTCTCTTCTTCCTTCTTCGCCGACACCGAGCCGGTGACTTCGGCCGGCTCCAGCGCCCGGCCCGGCGCCGGATAGCCAAGGTTCTCCTGCGCCCACGATTTCGGCGCGGGCGGCGTATCGCGGTTGAGGATGTATCCGCCCTCCAGCACAAGCCCCGACACCTTGAGCACGACCAGACAGACGATCGCGATCAACAGCATCGGGATGATCCGGATTTCGCGGAGCAGGGTCTTCATGCGGCGAGACCGCTCATCCGCTGCCGTTCGGAGAATGCCTGCGCGGCGGCGAGCAGCGCCTTCGCGTTGGCCGAGCGCGCCCGCGGGGCCACCGCTTCCGGCACGTCGATCTCGTCAACCATGGCCTCCTCCGCGACCGCGATCTCGGCGCGGGACGGCCGCGCCGCCAGCGCGATCTGGGTCAGGCGATCGAGCACCCCCTCGCCGCTTGCGACCTGCTTCGACAGTTTCGCCGACAGCGCCGCGCCGGACTGAAGCTGGGCGCCGAGGTTCTCGTCGCACTCGCGCACCGTGAGCTTGAGGCTGCCGATGGCGCGCTCGGCGATCTCGGTGGCGGTGATCAGTTCGCCGATCATGGCGCGCATCGAGTGCTCGTCGGCCCTGAGCCGCTTGAGGCGGCGGTTCAGCAGCGTGCAATACCCGATCGTCACCAGCAGCAGAACAGCAACCAGACTCTCGATCGCAAGTCCAAATGCGTGGCTCATTGTGCCTCCATGAGTTTGGTCTGTTCGTCGGCCTTCTCGAACATGGCGTAGGATGTGTGCGGCTTGCGCAGCGGCTTGGTGACGCGGATGGCGACGCGGTCGCCGACCCGGCCCATCCGCCCTTCGCTCAGGGTGACGTCGCCGCAGCGCACCGACACCAGCGCGTCGGGCCGCACGTTGAGCGGCAGCGTATCGCCGACCTTGAGCATCATCAGTTGCTTGAGCGGGATGTCGGCCTCGTAGAGCACGGCATCGACTGCGATTTCCGCCTTGGCGATCTCGGTGGCGAGGTGGCTTTCCCAGATCGGGTCGCGGCCGAACTTCTCGCCCATGAACATCTGCAACAGCACGTTGCGGATCGGCTCGATGGTCGCATAAGGCAGCAGCAGTTCGACGTTGCCGCCGCGGTCTTCCATGTCGATGCGCAGCCGCACTAGGATCGCGGCGTTGGCCGGACGGCTGATGGCGGCGAAGCGCGGATTGGTCTCCAGCCGGTCGATGGTGAAGGTCACCGGCGACAGCGGGCGGAACGCCTGCTCGGCGTCGGCCAGCACCACCTCCACCAGCCGCTTCACCAGGTTGGTTTCGATGGTGGTGTAGGGCCGGCCCTCGACGCGGATCGCGGCCTGACCGCGACGGCCGCCGAGCAGCACGTCGATGATCGAATAGATCAGACTGGAATCGACGGTGAACAGGCCGAAATTCTCCCACTCCTCCGCCTTGAACACCGACAGCACACAGGGCAGCGGGATCGAGTTCAGGTAGTCGCCGAAGCGCACCGAGGTGATGCGGTCGAGCGAGACCTCGACGTTGTCGGAGGTGAAATTGCGCAGGCTCGTGGTCATCAGCCGCACCAGGCGGTCGAACACGATCTCGAGCATCGGCAGACGCTCATAGGACACCATCGCGGAATCGATGATGGCGCGGATGCCGGAATTGTCGTCGAGATTGACTTCGCCGTCGCTGAAGCCGAGCAGGTTGTCAATCTCTTCCTGCGACAGCACGCGCTCGCCGCCGCCCTTGCCGGCTTCGAGCTTGCGGCTGCCGTCGTCGACCATGGCGGCCCACTGCTCCGCCATGTTTTCGGAAAGGACGTTGGCCTCCGCCTCGGCGGCGGCTGCGGCCGGATCCTCGGAATCGAGCGCGCCTTCCCACTGGGCGGCCAGCGCATCCTGATCGACGTCGATATCGCCCGCGGTCATGCGTCAGTTTCCGTCCGTCACTGAATGACGATTTCCTTGAACAGCACGGCGTTGATCTCGCCGGGCGAGATGGCGGCGTTGACGCGGCGCGTCAGTTCCTCCTTGAGGCGGAACAGGCCGACCGAGCCGTTGAGATCGGAGGGGCGCAGCTCCCGCATGTAGGTCTGGAACATATCGGTGACGCGCGGCATGCTGGGCTGGATCTGCGCCACCTGGGGCTGATCCTTCACTTCGAGCACAACCTTGACCTTGAGGTACTGAATGCGCTCGCCCGGCGCGTTGGCGAGATTGACCAGCACCTCGGGCACGTCGACGAACACCGGCGGCTTCGGCGGCGGTGCGGCCGCGGCGTGCTTGTCGCCGTTATGGCTCTTGGACAGGAAGAAGAACCAGCCGCCCCCGGCCGCCGCCAGCAGCACGACCGCGGCAGCGCCGATGATGACGAGCTTGCGCTTGCTCTTGGGAGCCGCTGCCGCCGCGCCCTGTTCGCCCTGATCGTCGTCTGCCATGGCCCCTGCCACTGTCTGTCGGATGGGCCTGATGCTGCCGAACTGGCTTTGACATACGCGGAACGAAGGCCGTCGGCGCCCCAGGCGCCTCTGGTTCCGACCGTAGTGAGCGAATGGTTAACGGAACCTTTCTTTTGCTTCGCGGGTGGGAAAATTTTGCCGGGGCAATATGGTCAATAAGAGGTTATTGCCGCCCTCCGGCGCGCCCGCGAAAATCCTAAACGACTGAAAATACATCAATTTCTGAGTTGGCACGGCCTTCGCATTGAAGGGGGTGCGGACCGCGGCTTGGGAGAGCCTCACCGGTTCGCTCGCTCCGCGACCGGCTTTGGGAGAGGCAGGCTGCGGGGACTTCAAGGGGAGAATGACCGATGGAGAATACGCTTCTCGTCGCGCTGTCGCGACAGATGTCGCTTGAGCGGCAGATCGACGTCATCGCCAACAACGTCGCCAACGTCAACACCAACGGCTTCAAGGCCAACCAGTCGCTGTTCGAGGAATTCCTCAACACCGGCGCACACGAGGACAATTTCGCCGCCAGCGACCGCCGCGTCTCCTTCGTGCAGGACCGCACCGCCTATCACGACTTCACCCAAGGCCCGAACGAGAAGACCGGCAACCCGCTCGACGTCGCCATCGACGGCAAGGGGTTCATCGCGGTGCAGACCGCGGCCGGCGAGCGTTACACCCGCGACGGCGCATTCCAGATCAATTCCAAGGGCCAGCTCGTCACCACCGGCGGCAACATCGTGCTCGGCGCCAACGGCCCGATCGTGTTCCAGTCGACCGACCACGACATCGCGATCTCCAGCGAGGGCCTGATCACGGTGCGCGAGGGCAACGTGACCCAGTTCGACTCCATTCGCGGCCGCATCAAGCTGGTGAAGTTCGACAACCCGCAGGCGCTGCGCAAGGACGGCGCCAATCTCTACGCCGCGCCGGCCGGTACCGCGGCCCAGCCCGACACCACCTCGCGCGTCAACCAGGGCTTCGTCGAAAAATCCAACGTCAGCGCGGTGACCGAGATGAGCCGGCTGATGGACGTGATGCGCACCTATCAGTCGGTGGCGTCGCTAATGCAGCAGCAGAGCGACCTGCGCAAGAGCGCGATCCAGACGCTCGCCGATCCCCAGGCTTAAGGACACAAGACCATGCGCGCCCTTTACACCGCAGCGACCGGAATGGCGGCCCAGGAACTCAACGTCCAGGTCATTTCCAACAACATCGCGAACATGCGCACCACCGGCTACAAGAAGCAGCAGGCGCAGTTTCAGGATCTCATCTACGAGCACGTCAAGCGCGTCGGCGCGCAGGCGTCCGATCAGGGCACCATCCTGCCGGTCGGCATCGATATCGGCGGCGGCGTCAAGACCGTCGGCACCCCGCGCCTGATGACTCAGGGCACCCTCAACCCGACGGGCGGCGACTTCGACCTCGCCATCCGCGGCGAGGGCTACTTCAAGATCCAGATGACCGACGGCACCTTCACCTACACCCGCGACGGCTCGTTCACCACCGACGGCACCGGCCGCATCGTCACCGCGCAGGGCAATCTGGTGCAGCCCACCATCACCGTGCCGCAGAACGCATCGCAGATCACCATCAACCAGCAGGGCCAGGTCTCGGTGATGCTGCCGGGATCGACCACCCCGAGCGTGATCGGCCAGATCAGTCTGACCCGCTTCATCAACAAGTCGGGCCTGCAGTCGATCGGCGACAACCTGTTCACCGATACGCCGGCCTCCGGCCCGCCGCAGGACGGCATCGCCAATGCCGACGGCTTCGGCGACATCCAGCAGCGCAATCTCGAACAGGCCAATGTCGAAGTGGTGTCGGAAATCTCCGACCTGATCGCCGCCCAGCGCGCCTACGAGATGAACGCCAAGGTGATCAGCGCCGCCGACCAGATGATGCAGGCGACCACCGGCATGTTCCGCTGAGGGAGAATGACCATGCGTTCGCTTCTCATCGCCTCCGCCCTCCTCGCCGCGACCGCCGGCCTCGCCTGCGCGCAGTCGCAGCAGGATGCCGCTGGCCCGGTGCTGCGCGCCAGCGTCACCGTCACCAGCGACATCGTCCGCATCGGCGACGTGGTCGAGAATGCCGGCGCAGCGGCGCAGATCGCGATCTTCCGCGCGCCGGACCTCGGCACCACCGGCGCGGTGCCGGTGGCGCAGGTGCTCGCGACGCTGCGCGCACATCAGGTGATCGGCGTCAACGCGCGCGACCTGCGCGAAGTGGCGGTGACGCGGGCCGCGCGTACGCTGCTGGCCAAGGACATCGAACGCCAGATCACCCGGGTGCTGGAGCGCCGCAACGGCCTCGGCGACGCCGCCAATCTCGCCGTCACCTTCGACCGCGAACTGCGCGACCTCAATCTCGACACCGCCAATTCCGGCGAGCTGAGCGCCTCGGCGATCCGCTTCGATCCGCGCAGCGGCCGCTTCGACATCACCTTCGACATCCAGAACGACGACACCTACAGCCCGACCCGGCTGCGCTTCACCGGCACGGCGGTGGAAACGGTGGAAGCCGCGGTGCTGACCCGCAGCGTCGAGCGCAACGACATTCTTAAAGCATCCGACATCGCCATCGAGCGGCGGCCCAAGACCGAAGCGGGTTCCGACGCCGCGCTGCGCGAGCGTGCGGTAGGCCTGCAGATGCGCAGGCAGATGCGCGCCGGGCAGGTGATCAAGATGGTCGATCTCGGCAAGCCCGATCTGGTGACGCGCGACCAGAACATCACCCTGATCTACGACGCACCGGGCGTGCATCTCACCGGACGCGGCAAGGCCATGGACAGCGGCACCCTCGGCGACACCGTCAATGTCATGAACACCCAGTCGAAGCGCGTCGTGCAGGGCACCGTCACCGGCCCCGGCCAGGTCGCGATCATCGTCGCCACCTCATCCGCAACCATCAACACCGCGGCGCTCGCCGCCACCGACTCCAGCAAAGCCGAGTAACGTCATGTCGAAGTCCCCCATTCTCCGCCGCGCCGTCATCGTCTCGGGCCTGCTGGCGCTCGGCTGCCTCGCCAGCGGATGTTCGTCCCTCGACCGCCTCGCCAACATCGGCGAACAGCCGAGGCTGTCGGCGATCGACAATCCGACCACGCAGGCCGGCTACAAGCCGGTGTCGATGCCGATGCCCGCGCCGCAGCCGGCCTCGTTCAATCCGAACTCGCTGTGGCGGAACGGCTCGCGCGCCTTCTTCAAGGACCAGCGCGCCCACCAGATCGGCGACATCCTCACCGTCACGGTCAACATCACCGACAAGGCCAATATCGCCAACGAGACCCAGCGCAGCCGCGCCGGCAGCGAGGACTCCAACATCTACAACTTCTTCGGCCTGAAGAAGACGCCGCTCACCAACGCCGCCGGCAACATGCTCAACACCGACTCCACCGCCTCAACCGACGGCAAGGGATCGGTCAACCGCCAGGAAGCGTTGCAGACCAACGTCGCCGCCGTGGTCACCCAGTTGCTGCCGAACGGCAATCTCGTGGTCGAGGGCAAGCAGGAGGTCCGCGTCAATTTCGAGATCCGCGAACTGATCGTGGCGGGCATCGTGCGGCCGGAGGACATCCAGAGCGACAACACCATCGACTCCAGCAAGATCGCGCAGGCCCGCATCGCCTATGGCGGTCGCGGCCAGATCACCGACGTGCAGCAGGCCCGCTACGGCCAGCAGGTGATGGACGTGCTGCTGCCCTTCTAAGGGTCACGAACTCTCCCCTCCCCGCCGCCGCCTTCAGGGTCGCGGCGGCTCCCCGGGACGGCTCTCCCCCGTCCCTCTCCCGGGCTGTCTCCCCAGCTCCCACGTCCGGCGGCGAACCTAGGCGCAACCGGATGTTCCAAGACACGGCCCGCGCCAGCTCCCCTGACGCGGGCCGTGATCGTTGGGAAACAGGCGCGCGTGAAAAACTAGAGCCTTTCCCGCTTTGATGGAATCAAAGCGGGGGCTCTAAGTTTTTGTTTAGTCGCATTTTCTTCACGCGAACCGGTTTCCACTTCGCTCGAAAATGCTCTAGCCGAGCCGCTCGGCGACCAGCCGCCCGACCGCCGCAAACACCCGCTCGTGCTGCGCAGGATTCGGCTTGCCGCCCTGGGTGTAGACGGCGATGACGATGGGCGCATCGGGCTTCGGCCACGCCACGGCGATATCGCCGACAGCATCCTTGCCGTTGTTGCCGGTCTTGTCGCCGATGCGCCAGTCCTTCGGCAGGCCGCCGCGCAGGCGCTTGTCTCCGGTCTTGCAGTTCACCAGCCAGCCGGTCAGACGATCGCGCGACGCAGGCGACAGCGCATCACCCAGCACGAGACGCTTGAGGCTGCCCGCCATCGCAGCCGGCGTCGTGGTGTCGTGCGGATCGCCCGGCGGCGAACGGTTGAGCTCGGGCTCGTAGTGATCGAGGCGGGACGTGGTGTCGCCGAGCGAGCGCCAGAATGCGGTCAGGCGCGTCGGGCCGCCGACGCGCGCGAGCAGCAGGTTGGCGCAGGTGTTGTCGCTGAGTTCGACCGCGCCCTGGCACAGCTCCGCGATCGACAGCGCGCCGCGGGCGAGATGCTCTTTGGCGACCGGCGCATAGTCCTGAATGTCCTTGGGACCATAGAAGATGGTCTGATCGAGACGATCCTCGCCGCGATCCACGCGCGCCAGCACGCAGGCCGCAACCGAGGCCTTGAACGTGCTGCACATGACGAAGCGCTCGTTGGCGCGCCACGCCAACGTCGCGCCGGATTGCGCGTTTGCGGCATAGACGCCGATCTTCCCGCCGCTCGCGCGTTCGTAGTCCGTGAGGAAGGACGGCACATCGTCAGCCACGACCGGCCAGGCGGCCAGAGCCGGCACCACCGCAGGCACGGCGGCGAGCAAAGTGCGTCGATTGAGGATCATGCAGGTCCTGAAGCTGGAGGAGGTCCAGCTTCAGCAGATATTCACGCCGGGACTATGGCAGCCCCGCTATTCGTCGCGGTAGACCTTCTCGCGCTTCTCGTGGCGCTCCTGCGCCTCCACCGACAGCGTCGCGATGGGACGGGCCTCCAGCCGCTTCAGCGAGATCGGCTCGCCGGTCTCCTCGCAATAGCCGTAGGTGTTGTCCTCGATCCGCTGCAGGGCGGCGTCGATCTTGGAGATCAGCTTGCGCTGACGGTCGCGCGCGCGCAGTTCGATGGCGCGGTCGGTCTCCGACGAGGCGCGATCGGCAAGGTCAGGAAGATTGACGTTCTCCTCCTGAAGCTGCTGCAGCGTGGTTTTCGATTCCCGCAGGATTTCGTCCTTCCAGTCGAGCAGCTTGCGGCGGAAATAATCCCGCTGACGCTCGTTCATGAAAGGCTCTTTGTCCGAGGGCCTGTAGTTCTTGAGCTTTTCCAAGTGCGGCCTTCCAAATACGGTCATGCAGACGTAAGGGGGCGGAAAGGCCCGCCAGCGCCGCAGCTTATATAGCGATGGCCTATGACAAACAATATCGGGAAGAGGCCAGACAACGGCTGACCACAATACCTTTGGTGGAACCCGAAATCTTTGACGGAACCCGGACGCCGGCCCGGCCCTGTCATCCGGCCTTGAAGACCCGCCGTAACGTCCCGTCTTAGCGTCCCGCTTTGGCCAGTTCGACCTCGACCCGCAGCTCGATCTCGGACAGCACCCGGTCCAGCCCGGGGTCGCCGGAGGTGGTCTTGAGGTCGGCCGCCGCCGTGCGCAGGCGTCCGACGGTGGCCGCATCGAGCGAGCCCGCCAGCAGGCCGATCTTGAGGTCGTCGAGCACGTCGAGGGCGGTGCGCCCCCGCGCCACCGAGCGCCGGCGCCGCTCCGTGGCATCCTCGATGCCCTGCATCGCCAGCAGGGCGTCGATTCCGCCCGCCGCCCGCGGCGCGGCGGCGGCGCGGGTCTCCACCGGCGTGGAAATGTCGCCCAGGGTGAAGCCGGTCGATCCCGACCGCCGCGCGGTGGCGGCGGGAGATGCCAGGCTGGTGCCGTTGGGTCCGTAGATTCGCATGGGGATGTCTCGCGGGACGGCGGTGGCGTCGCCGGATTCCGTCCTCGCCCGCCGGTGACGCTGCTGCGCCAAAGTGGCCGGTTATGGTTAACGGTCGGTAAACGACCCGGCAATTTCTGCCGGATGCGGCAAATCCGGCGCTCCGGACGCGACGGCGACCACTCGGGAGCTCGAAAATAATCCAACAAATCCAATACCTTAGGAAATTAACGGGATTGGCACGCCGCTGGCATGGTTAACGGCGGACCAATCCCGTGGGGAGTACGGGAATGGCCGCTTAAAGACCTCAGCGGGGAGCAGAGGATGTTTCGGATGTCTCGGGCCGCCTGCATGGCCATCGCCATGCTCGCCGCCGCCATCGCCGCGCCGGGCGGACCGGCCCACGCCACCTCGCGGATCAAGGATCTCGCGAACATCGAGGGCGTGCGCCAGAACCAGTTGATCGGCTACGGCCTGGTGGTCGGCCTCAACGGCACCGGCGACACCCTCAACAACATCCCCTTCACCAAGCAGTCGCTGCAGGCGATGTTGGAACGCATGGGCGTCAATATCCGCGGCTCCACCATCCGCACCGGCAACGTCGCCGCGGTGATGGTCACCGGCAACCTGCCCGCCTTCGGCACCCAGGGCACGCGGATGGATGTCACCGTCTCGGCGCTGGGCGATTCCAAGAGCCTGCAGGGCGGCACCCTGCTGGTCACCCCCCTGCTTGGCGCCGACGGCAACGTCTACGCCGTGGCCCAGGGCTCGCTCGCCATCGGCGGCTTTTCCGCCGAGGGCGCCGGCGCCAGCGTCACCCGCGGCGTGCCCACCGTCGGCCGCATCGCCAACGGGGCGATCATCGAGCGCGAGATCGAATTCGCGCTGAACCGCATGCCCAATGTGCGCCTCGCTTTGCGCAACAGCGACTTCACCACCGCCAAGCGCATCGCCGCCGCGGTCAACGACTTCCTCGGCGCCAAGACCGCCGAGCCGATCGATCCCTCCACGGTGCAGCTCAGCATCCCGGCGGAGTTCAAGGGCAACGCCGTCGCCCTGCTCACCGAGATCGAGCAGTTGCAGGTCGAGCCGGATCTCAGCGCCAAGATCATCATCGACGAGCGCTCCGGCATCATCGTGATGGGGCGCGACGTGCGCGTCGCCACCGTGGCGGTGGCGCAGGGCAACCTCACCGTGTCGATCTCCGAAAGCCCGCAGGTCAGCCAGCCGCAGCCGTTCGGGCGCGGCCGCACCGTGGTGACGCCGAACACCAAGGTCGGCGTGCAGGAAGACGGCCGCAAGCTCGCGCTGGTCAAGGCCGGGGTGTCGCTGCAGCAACTGGTGGACGGCCTCAACGGCCTCGGCATCGGCCCGCGCGACCTGATCGGCATCCTGCAGGCGATCAAGGCCGCCGGCGCGATCCAGGCCGACATCGAGGTGATGTGATGGCCGCCGCCACGCCGTCCCTCACCTTCACCGGCGGACGCCCGGACCTGACGCTACAGCAGGCGCTGACGAAAGTCGCGCCGGAGGCCCAGGCCAAGGCCCGCGCCCAGGCCGAGGACTTCGAGGCCGTGTTCCTCAACACGATGTTCTCGCAGATGACCAGCGGCATCAAGGGCGACGGCCCGTTCGGCAACACCCCCGGCACCGGCGTGTGGCGTTCGATGATGGTCGACGAATATTCGCGGTCCTTCGCCAAGGCGGGCGGCGTCGGCATTTCCCACGACGTGTTCCGCACCCTCATTCTCCAGCAGGCCAATCGCACCGGCCCGACCGGTTCGGGAGACACCCCATGACGATGCAGCAGCAACGCCCCGCGCCGACGGCGCAGCCGGGACAGGTTTCCACCGTGCCCGATGCGCGGCGGCTCGCGGAAGGACTGCTGACGCTGATGAACGCCCTGCTCGGCATCGTCGAGCGCGAGACCGAACTGGTGCGCGCGGGCAACGTTCGCGAGGCAATGGCGCTGGAGCCGGAAAAGAGCGAAGCCTCGCGGCAATACACCCAGGCCATCGCGCGGCTGACCAGCAGCCGCGACTACCTCGCGCAGACGACGCCCGACCTGTTGAGCGCGCTGCATCGCCATCACGAGACCTTCCGCGCCATGCTGCAGGTCAACCTCACCGTGCTCGCCACCGCGCACGCCGTCTCGGAAGGCATCGTGCGCGGCGTCAACCGCGAGATGCAGCGCCGCTCCCTGCCCAACGGCTACACCGCGGCCGGGCAGCGCGCCGCGCCGACGGCGCGCCACGCCACGCCGCTGTCCGTCAGCCGCTCGCTGTGACGACGTCTTGTCTTTGATTCAAATGCACATCCCCGCGTAAGCGGGGCATTCAGACGATACCGCTCATGATCGCCGCTGGAGGGTCGGGTTCGACCCAAAGAATGGCGAGGCGTCGTCATGAGCGCGGATTTCAGCATCAGGCCGGCGGGCGCGCCGGTTGCGGCCCCGGCCGTCGAGCCCGCATCGGGCGCGACGCGGCAGGCGGTGTCGACACACCTGCCGCCCGCCAAGGCCGTCATCGCGGCGGAACCGGCGCGGCCGGCGCGCAACGATCCACTCGCGGACGACTCCCGCCTGTCCCGCCAGATGGCGATCGACCGCGACGCCGCCGCGATCGTCTACAAGGTGGTGGACGCCCGCACCGGCTACGTGGTGCGGCAGTATCCGGACGACGCGCGGCTGCGCTCCCTCGCCTATCTGCGGGCGCAGGACATGGCGCGGCGGGACGAGGCCCGACACGACACCGATATCACGGCATAGCGGCGAGGCCGGCACGAACGCGCGGTGTCAGCTCTGGGTGGCGTAGGCGGTTTCCAGCGTCTGCGCGCCGGTCGCGGCGTTGGTCATCACCGTCTTGATCTGCGCCTTGCCGGTGTTGGTCAGCATGAACTTGGAATCACCGATCCTGAAGGAATTGTCCCTGATGAGGACGTCCTGATACTTCACGGTCGAGCCGCTCTGGTAGCGCACCTTGGCGCGGAATCCGGAGACGTTCGACACCTGGATCGTGAACTTGTCGTTGTTGGCGTATTTGCCGCTCCACGTCCCCTCATAGCTCGCCGCATCGACGGGAACGTAGGGTCCCTTCGAGGTGGTGTACAACGAGCCCATGGCGACGTAGTTCGACGAAATGGTGCTGAGAAGATCGGCCATGGTCGCTCTCCCTGCCGCCTGTCGCGGTCGCGTCAGGCGCGCCCGGACAGCCCCGCCGCTAGATTGCAGTTGATGTCGATCAGCGGCTTGAGCTTGTCGCGCTGCGGGTGAAGCTGCAGCTCGGCGGTCTGCGTCAGCACGAAGGTGCCGATATTGGCGATGTTCTGGCGCACCTCGATGGTCTGCTGGCTGTCGTCGCTGGTCACCGCGCTGAGCAGGATGGCCCACAGCTTGCGATTGAACAGCAACGCCGCGGCGAAATCCGTGTCCGGATGATCCCAGTTCGCCATCACATGCTGAAGCTTGTTGGCGGCCTTCAGCAGCGCCTGTGCTTCGATCTCCCGCGGCGAGGCCGTGGTTTGAGCGGTTCGTGCGTAGGCCTGGGCGCCGTAAGACATGCATTACCTCGACAGGAGTTCGTCTTCGCGTTTGATCAGTGTCCGGATTTCTCTTAGAGCTTTGTAAAGAAAACCGCTTAAAATATGATTACTTGCGGTTTCGATGGACTCGCGAAAACTCGGCACCGCGCCGAGCAGGTCCCGCACGAAATCCATGTAGAGATCCTGATATTTCGGGATGTCGTTTTCCAGATACATCTGCTGCACGCAGAAATAGAGCCGCTTCACCGGCGTGTTCGCCGTCTCCGCCGTCAGAATGTCCTTCTCGCGCAGGATCGGGGTCTCGCCGTCGATCAGAAACGCCGCCCGCGTGTCGGAATTGGTGATCACGCTCTGGCCGATCACGATGCGCTCGAACGGCTTCAGTTCGACTCTCAGGGGCACGTTCGATCTCCCTTTTTGCCTGCGACACCGGTTGCGACGACAGTCTAGCGCCCGCCCGCTCAACTCCGCATTAAAAACCAGCCGCAATTCGCCACATAAAAAAGCGGCGAGGACCAGCCTCGCCGCGTGACGTGGATACCCGCGCCTTTTACTGGAGCAGCTTGAGCACGCTCTGCTGCGACTGGTTGGCCAGCGCCAGCGCCGAGACCGCGATCGACTGGCGGGTCGACAGCGCCTGGCTGTTGGCCGCTTCCTCGTTGGTGTCGGCGATGGTCAGGTTGGTCGATCCGGTCTGCAGCACGTTGATCAGGTTCTTGGAGAAGTCCTGGCGGATCTGCACGATCGACAGATTGGAGCCGAGCGTGGACGCCTGCGAGCGCAGGAAGGAGCTCGCATAGTTCAGCGAGTCCAGCACCTTGTTGGTCGAGACGTTGTCGATGAAATCGGTGCCGGCGTTCAGCGCCCCGAGGCCGAGTCCGGCCGGATCGAGATTGATGCCGGTGATGTTCAGCGTCGACGTGCCGGTCTCGTTGAAGATCAGCTTGAGCTGGTCGCCGTTGAGCAGGTTGACGCCGTTGTAGGAGGCGTCCTGCGACGTCGTCTTGATCTGGTTGATGATGTTATTGTACTGCGACACCAGGCTCGCGCGCGTCGCCTGCGAGTTTGGATCGGCAACGGGCGTCGAGCCGGACAGCCCGGCGAACAGCCCGCCCGGATCGGTGGCGGTGCCACCCAGCGCGCCGATGGTAGAGGACGCCGCGTCGTTCGCGGTGGTGATGGTGATCGCGCCGGTCGAGCCGATGCTGGCCTGCAGGTTGTTCGCCAGCAGCGCGGCATTGAGCTGGTTGATGGTCGAGACCTCGCCGGTGCCGGTGCCGAAGGTGATGCTGGTGGCGGGGCCGCCGGTGGTCGAGGCGATGGTCAGGGTCTGGCCCGCAAGACCGCCGCTCGCGGCCGTGCCGGTGGTGCTGGCATTGGCGAGGCCGGTGGCGCCGGCGGCCGCGGTGCTGCTGTAGCCGGAGATGGTGACCTGCGAGGTTGCGCCGGTGGTGGCCGAGGCGACGCGGAGCTGACCGCCGCTCACGGTCACAGCCGCGGAGCCGAACTGGTCGTTGATCAGATCGGCCATGTCCTGCGCCGAGAGCGACGCGGCGTTCAGCGTGGTGCCGTGTGCGGTGTTGTAGCTGGTGACCGCAGCCGCATCGAGCGAGATCGCCTGGCTCGTGCCATCGACGTTGAGGTTGAACGACACGGTCCCCGAACTGAGGTCGACGGCGGAGAAGCCGGAGCCGGTGACGGGCGCGGCCGCCGTCGCCGGCGTGGAGCTTCCGAGCAGGTTGGCGCCGTTGGCGCCGGCATTGGGCCCGGTGGTCAGCGACGACTTGGTGTAGCCGACCTGCGACTGCAGCGCCTGGTTGGCGATCGACTTGGCGCTGTCGATCAGCTTCTGCAGCGAGGTGATGCCGGTGTTGGCGGCCTGCAGCACCTGCACGCCGTTGCCGATACCATCGAGCAGATTGTTGATGTCGCTGGCGCGGGAGTCGAGGCCGGCGGCGGTGAAGAAGTTGGTCGGGTTGTCGAGCGCCGAGTTGACCTTCTTGCCGGTGGCGAGGCGGTTCTGGGTGGTCGCCAGCAGGTCGGCCGTCGATTGCAACGACAGCAGGTTCTGGCGAACTGACGCCGTGAGAACGATATCGGACATAGGGGTACCTTCCTGCAACAAGAGCCGACGACGACACGGCGCGCGACTTTCAGGGCGGCCGTCTTGTCATCGATTTTTAGCAGGCACCGTTTAAATTATGGTTAAAGCCCGTTTAAATAATGTGATGAATAAAGCGTTAAGACGCGCTCTCCGCACCGGAAGGCGGCCCCAAAACGAAAACGGCGGGGTTGCCCCCGCCGTTTCCTTCGAGATGGAGTGGCTGCCGGATCAGCGCAGGAGCTGAAGAACGCTCTGCTGCGACTGGTTGGCGAGCGCCAGCGCCGAGACCGCGATCGACTGGCGGGTCGACAGCGCCTGGCTGTTGGCCGCTTCCTCGTTGGTGTCGGCCAGCGTCAGGTTCGACGAGCCGGTCTGCAGCACGTTGATCAGGCTCTTGTTGAAGTCCTGACGGATCTGCACCATCGACAGGTTCGAACCGAAGGCCGAAGCCTGCGAACGCAGCGTGCTCGAGGCGTTGTTCAGCGACGTCAGCACCTTGTTGGTGGAGGCGTTGTCGACGAAGTCCGTGCCGCTGGCCAGCGTGGCAAGGCCGAGGCCGGCCGGATCAAAGGTCACGCCGGTGATGTTCAGCGTGGACTTGCCGGTTTCGTTGAACACCAGCTTGAGCTGGTCGCCGTTCAGCAGGTTGGTGCCGTTGAACGAGGAGTCCTGTGCCGTCGTCTTGATCTGATCGATGATCTGATTGTACTGGGAGATCAGGTTGGCGCGGGTGTTCTGCGAGTTGACGTCCGCCACCGCAGCATTGACGCCGACCGTGGTCGCGTCAGCAGCCGCCACGGCGATTTCCACCGTGTTCGCAGTGCTGAAGCTCGCGGTCGCCGTGGTCGCCGTGGTGATGGTCTGGCTGGCGGAGTCGTTGGTCGAGGTGAAGGTCAGGCCGCCGGCGGAATCCAGCGCGGCCGTCAGCGAGATGCCGCCATCGGACAGCGCCTTGTTGACGTCGGCCAGCGACTTCGACGTGCCGGCGGTGCCGTCGCCGATGGTGATGGTGACAGCGGCCTTGCCGGCCATGCTGAAGGTGAACGCAGCGCCGTCGAGCTTGCTGCCGGTGGCGCCGCCACCTGCGGTGAGGTCGTCCGCCGTCGCGGTGCCCGTGCCGGCGCCAGCGCCGGAGAACGTCACGTTGGCCTTGCTGCTGTATCCCGCGGTGGTCTGCAGCGCCTGGTTGGCGATCGACTTGGCGCTGTCGACCAGCTTCTGCAGCGAGGTGATGCCGGTGTTGGCGGCCTGCAGCACCTGCACGCCGTTGCCGATACCATCGAGCAGATTGTTGATGTCGCTGGCGCGGGAGTCGAGGCCGGCGGCGGTGAAGAAGTTGGTCGGGTTGTCGAGCGCCGAGTTGACCTTCTTGCCGGTGGCAAGGCGGGTCTGGGTGGTGGAGAGCAGGTCGGCGGTGGACTGGAGCGAGAGCAGGTTCTGGCGAACCGAGGAAGAGAGAACGATATCAGACATTGTACGCAACCTTTCTGGTGTTACTGACGCAACGTGTACAAGCGTGACGCTGACTTTCGATCAGCGAACGCGGTCACCTTGGAACTCAACCCGCTAAAAAGATGTGAACTGGAACCGGGAAAGTATCCCGAACCAGCGCCCGCGTCCGGCCGCGAAAAAGACCGACACGCTTGAAATAATTGCGATATTCCCGGGCGATCGACGCGCACGGCGACCGTCGCGTTAAGCCGTCGTTAACCATCATGGGAAAGGATCACACGAGACCGGCAACGAACCCGCACCCGGCGCGCAGTGGAGATGATCCGATGGCCCTGAAGGTCGAACTCAAGCCGCACGAGAAAATCATCGTCGGCTCCTGCGTCATCACCAACACCGACCAGCGCGCCAAATTCCTGATCGAGGGCGACCGGCTGCCGGTGCTGCGCGAGAAGGACATCCTGACGCCGGCCACCGCCGACACCCCCTCGAAGCTGATCTATCTGGCGGTGCAGCTGATGTACATTTCCGACCACCCGCAGGACCAGCACGCGATCTATTTCGACCTGATGCGCGACCTGCTGCTGGTGATGCCGAGCGCCGCGCCGATGGTGGCGGAGATCAACAACCACATCCTCGGCGGCGACTATTACAAGGCGCTGAAGGAATCGAAGAAGCTGATCGCCTACGAGAAGCAGCTTCTCGACAGCGCCCGCGCCGCGGCCGCCGCGCCCGGCCTCTCCACCGCCGCCTGACACGCCGCACAGCCTGAGCCGCAAAGCCTGATCAGACGCGCACTTTCTGTCATGCCCGGGCTTGTCCCGGGCATCCGCGTTTTGGGCATCAACTCATTCAGGCGTGGATGGCCGGGACAAGCCCGGCCATGACGAGCGCGCACCGGAAAATTCCCAATTTTGAGGCTGCTCAGCCCACCGGCATATATTTCACCAGGCTGAGCTGATAGAGCGACGACGTCGTCTGGTAGGACGCCTGCAGGCTGGTCTGCAGCGCCAGGATCTTGGTGACGACCTCGTTGTCGTCGATGCCCTGGATCGAATCCAGCATCGATTGGGCGATGGCGCCGGTCTGGGTCTGGCGCGTCGTCGCCGTCTTGATCGCGGCCTGCGCGCCGGCGAAATCCGACTGGATGTCCTGGATCGACTGCACGCCCGGATGCACCGCGAGGTTGTCGACGATGCGCGAATTGAGCGCGGTCAGCTGGGCGTTGGCGTTCGGGTTGCTCGCGTCCGTGGTCACCGCCGCATAGACGGCGATGGCCTTGAGCTGGTTGACGAAGGCGTCCTCGTTGGCCCGCGCGCCGTACTGCACCGAGATCGACTGATCCATGCCCGCGACCGCGGTGCCGCGCGCGGGATCGCTGCCGCTCTCGCCGGTGTACCACATCACGGTGTCGGCCGCGGTGCCGTCGCGCAGCGCCACCGGCGGATTGGTCGAGGTATCGACGCGTTGCGGCGGCGAACCGAAGAAATTGTCCGAAGCGGCAATGGCGGAGGCGGCCACCAGCGAGGTGTTGGCGAGCTTGCCGACCGCGGTGTTGAGCGCGGCGTTGAGGTTGGCCGCCGTCGCGGTCGGGTCCGCGCCGATGGCGAAGCTGCCCGCCGGCGGCGGCGTCGCCGACGATGCGGTCAGCTCAACGGTCTCCGACGTGCCGTCCGGCAGGCTGAAGGTGAAGCGCACCTTGTCGCCATCGCTCGGGTTGGTGGTGCCGAAATCGATCGACATCTCCGAGGCCGCCCCCGGCGGCGACGCCGGCGCGGCGGGGCCGCTCACCGTCGCGCCCGACGCGGTGGTGGTGATGGCGCTGAGCTTGAGGCCGAACGGCGAGCCTGCGACATCCTCGCCGACGGTCACCGACGTCGGCGACGGCGACGAAATGACGAGACGTCCGAGCCCGCTGGTGCCGTCCGCCTGCGCGCGCTCGTCGATGAGCTGCTTCAGTCCCGCCTGCGCGCCCGAGCCGTTGAGAATGGCGTCGGCAGATTGCGTCGCCGGGGTGTCGGTGGCGCGGCCGGAGAACAGGTAGCGGCCGCCTGCGTCGGTGTTGAGCAGCGCGATCATCTGGGTGAAGGAGGCCATGGCGGTCGCCTGCCCCGCCGTCTTGCCGGTGTTGTCGAGAGTCAGCGTCGAGCCGGCGGCCGCCGACTTGACCTCGCTGCCCGCCTTGCTGATGCCCTGCAACGACAGGTTGGCGACGTTGATCCGGGTATTGAGGATGGTCGCCGTGTCGGCATAGGCCGCGAGGGTGGAAATCTGCGCCCGGAGTCCGGTGGCGGTGCCGGCATCGACGCCGAGGCCCGCATAGGTGGTGGATTTCCTGCCGGAGGACAACTGCTCGGTCAACGTCGCGAGCTGCGATTTGAGATTGGACAGCGAAGTCGCGATATATGCGGTCCGCCCGCTGACGCCATCGATTGTCATGGAAGCCTCACAACACCTGCATCAAGGATTGGAACATGGAATTGATCGTGGACATCACCCGCGCATTGGCGGCGTAGGCGTTCTGCAACGCCAGCAGATTGGCCATCTCCTCGTCCATGTTCACGCCCGAGGCCGTATCCATCTTCTTCTGCAACGTCGCCAGCACCACGTTCTGGCCGTCGGAGACCTGCTGCGCCGTGCTCGCGGCATTGGCCTGCATGCCGAGAAACTGCTGGGTGAAATTCAGCAGCGTGCCCTTGAACGGCGACGTCTTCGAGCCGACGCCGGTGCTCGCGGAATAGGTATAGGTGCCGGAGGTGAGCTGCGACAGGATGAAGTCGGACCGCGTGGTGTCGCCCGACGCCGTGGTCGAACCATAGGCGATCAGCCGCGACGGATCGGCGATGAGCCCCGCATTGACGGTGATGCGCCCGGCCAGACCGGTCTGCTGCGATCCGGCCGCGGTGATCGCGCCGGTGTAAAGATTGCCGCCGTCGGTGAACAGCGCGAACTGCGGATCGCCGCTCACGAGCGACGTCGCCGTCGTCGTGGTCGAGACCGCGTTGATATCGGCGCCGCCGGGAGCGCCGTCGTTCTCGATCCGCAGCGTCGTTCCCGACGGATTGCTGAATTGCAGATGCGCGCCGCCGAGCGCAGCGTTGAGCTGCGCCGCGATCGACGCCGCGCCGCCCGACAGATCGATGCCGATGACCTCGTCATTGGGATCAACCGTCGCATTGTTCGACAACGGCAGCACCGATGGATCGCTGACGCCGATGATGGACAGATTGTGCTGCTGGCCGGTGACGGTGTCGGTATAGGTCAGGTGAATGGCGTTGCCGGGCCGCAACGTGCTGGTATCGACGCTGTAGGCGCCCGTACCGTCGGGCGTCATGGCGGTGGTCTTGTCCGACAGCGCGCTCGCCATCGCCGCTGCAAACTGGTCGAGCTGCGCCTGGGCCTGCACCAGCGCGTTGTCGCGCATATCGAGATAGGCCGCCATCGATCCCGAGCGGATCGCGCCGGTGGCGACGAGATCGATGCTGCCGCCGCCCTGGAAATTGAGGGTGATGGTGCCGAGATTGCTGTTTGCCGGATCGGCGTCCCACACCGTGCTGGGCGTCACCGTGCCCTGGGCGTTGAACGACATCTGCGCCGCGCTGATCCCGCTCACGAGCTGCACGCCGGTGCTGGTGTAGATCGAGACCTGATTGTTGCTGTCGGTGACGGCGCGAACGTCCATCAGGCTGGAGAGCTGGGTGATGTACTGGTCGCGCTGGTCCATCAGCGCCGCCGACGCGGCGTCGAGCGTGGTCGTGCCCTGCAACTGCTTGTTGATGGCGGCGATCTGCGCCATCGCATTGTTGGCGGTGTTGACGGCGGTGTTCAGGTTGTTCTCGGCGCTGGCGCGCAGGCTCTGGACGCCTTGAGTGGCGGAATTGAGCTGCTGCGCCATCGCCTGCGCCGCGTTGAGCACCGCGGTGCGCGCCGATTGCGAGTCCGGACTGGTCGAGAGCGCCTGCAGCGCCGAGGTCAGCGTGTTGAACGCCGACTCCAGCGTGCTGGAGGAACTCGGATCGCCGTAGATGCTCTGCAGATTGTTGAGGAAGTTGGCGCGCACGCTGGCGTAGGACGCCCCCGAGGTTTCCGTGCGCAACTGGGTCTGCACATACTCGTCGAGGGTGCGGTTGACGCCGGCGGTCTGGACGCTCCCCGAGCCGGACGTGGTTTCGACCAGATTGGCCGTCTTGCGGACGTAGCCCGGCGTTTCCGAATTGGCGACGTTCGACGACACCAGCGCCAGCGCCGCCTGGTTCGCCCTGATGCCGGACATCGCCGTCGAAAGCGCCTGACTCAGACCCATGATACGCCGCCCATCTCAGATCGAAACACGACCACGGCCCGATGCCGTTATCGCAACACGTTCAGCAGATCCTGCGTCATCTGGTTGGCGGTGGTGATGACCTTGGTGTTCGCGGAATAGGCTTGCTGGGTGACGATCAGCTTGGTGAACTCGTCGGCGATGTCGCTGTTCGAGCCCTCCAGCGACGATCCCTTGATGCTGCCGCCCTTGCCGAAGATCGCGGGGCCGGACTGGTCGGTCATCTCGAACGCGCCGCCATCGACGCGCTTGAGGAAGTTGGCGCCGTTGAAGGTCGCGATCACGATCTGCGCGAGTGCGATGTTGCGGCCGTTGGAATAGCTGCCAACGACGCGGCCGTCGTCGCCGATGGACACCGTCTGCAGCGAACCGGCGGGGAAACCGTCCTGATGGATGTCGTTGACCTGGGCGTTGCCGTTGGTGTCGGCGAACTGGGTCAGGCCGCTCGCGCCGAAATTCACCGTAATGTTGCCGAGCGCGATGCCGTTGACGGTCGGGCTGCTCAGCGACACCGAGGCGACGGCGGGATTCATCTGCCCGTTGGCAGCGAAGGTGAAATCGGTGCCGACGTTCTGCCACGCGGCGTCGGTGCCGGTGGCGTTCGCATCGACCTGATAGAACAGGTTCCAGGTGTCGGTATGGCCGGTGCCGAGCGAGGCGCTGTCCGTCTTGGCCCAGCGGAATTGCAGGCTCACCGGCGAGCCGGACACGTCATAGGCGGTGGTCGCGCCGCCGGCGATCGATTGAGAAATGAAAGTCTGGCTGTCGGAGCCGATCACCGCGCCCGACCCGGTCGGGTCGCTGGTGAAGTCCGCGACATTGAGCAGTTCCGAGCCCGGCACCGACGTGTCGTGGCTGGAGGTCAACGGATAGCTCGCGAGATTGGCGCGGTAGGACACCACCGTGGTCGGCTGCGCGGGAAGAAAGTCGCTGCTGAATTTCAGCACCTGCGGATTGCTGCCGGTCGGGTTGCCGGTGGTCGGATCGATCGGAATGCCTTCGAGGTAGTAGCCGGCGCCGTTGACCAGATAGCCGTTCTTGTCGAGGGTGAAGTCGCCGCGGCGGGTGTAGTTATCGACGCCGTTGAACACCGGCTGGTTGTCGGAGACCGAGCCTGGCTTCTGCACCACGAAGAAACCGTCGCCGCTGATCGCCATGTAGGTCGAGACCGAGGCGTTCTGGATATCGCCGGACACGGTGTTGGTTTCGCGCGAGGACGTGGCGACGCTGCCGGCGAGCTGGTTGCTGACGCCGGTGTCGGGAATGAGATCGATGAAACTGGTGTCGATGCGCTTGAAGGCGGTGGTCTGCGAGTTGGCGATATTGCCGGAGATGTTCTCCAGCGCGTAGGACTGCGCGCGCAAGCCCGCGACGGACGTGGTGAGAGCGCCAAAGATACCCATTACGTTGTCTCCAACTTCGATCCGGGGCGGCCCGCCGGTGTGCCCATAGGTGATGGCCGCGTGCGAAGGGAGGCTCGCAAGCTCCGTGCCAGAGCTGCGCGCGCAATGAAATCAATGCGATAAACGAAAAACCCCGGCGCGAAGGCCGGGGCGCAATTGCCTAGCGGGCAAGAATTGCCGAGACGGGAAGACGCCTCGCTCAGCTCGGCGTGGCGGCAGCGGGGCGGAACGACAGCGCGAGGCCGTTCATGCAGTAGCGCAGGCCGGTCGGCTGCGGGCCGTCGTCGAAGACGTGGCCGAGATGGCCGCCGCAGCGGCGGCACAGCGTTTCGGTGCGCACCATCATCAGGCTCGTGTCCGACTTCTCGACGATGGCGTCCGGCAGCGCGCGGTAGAAGCTCGGCCATCCGGTGCCGCTGTCGAACTTGGTGTCGGAGGAGAACAGCGGCAAGTCGCAGCCGGCGCAAGCGAAGGTGCCCTTGCGCTTCTCTTTGTTGAGCGGGCTGGAGAACGGGCGCTCGGTGCCGGCCTCGCGCAGCACATGATATTGCGCCGGCGACAACTGCTTGCGCCACTCCTCCGGCGTCTTGACGATTTCGAATTTTGTCGCGTCCGGCGTCGGTGCGGCACGCGCCGCACCGCCAAGCCAGCGCCATACAGGAAGCGCAGCTAGGCTCATGGCGGTGGCCAGCAGGATTCGACGGTCGATCATGGTCGCGGCTCCTCTCATGCCTCGCTGCGGATCGAACCTAACGCCGCCGCGGCGGAAACCGGCTCACTTTCCCGCGAGGGAGGCTTGTGTTCGCGGCGCGCTAGCGATCGGCCGCCCGCGTACGCGCGGCCGCGATCCGCGCAGTCCGCGTCGCCTCCCGCGCCTGCTCCCGGTTGCGCGCCCGCTCGCGCAGCCGCGCCAGCGCCCCTAATGTCGCCGCCTGCCCGCGCGACCACGCATCGGCCGCCTGCCCGGCGATCCGTCCCGCCGTGCCGCCGGCCCACACCAGTTCGAACGGCGCGAATTGCCGCCAGTTGCGATCGCCATGCACGATGCCGCGCGCCACCAGCAGCCCGCCGGTCGCGGTGGTGGCGAGGCCCTGCCGCCCGAATCCGCCGAGCACCCAGACCCCCGGCTGGACTTCGCCGATCTGCGGCATGGCGTGCACGGTCTGGCCGAACACGCCGCTCCACGCCTCGGCGATCTCCACCGGCGCAAGCTGCGGAAACACCGTGGCGATACGGCGACGGATGCGCTTGGCGTGGCGCGCGGGATCGCCCTGCCACACCGTCTCCGGGCCCGACCACATCAGCCGGTCGCCCTCAACGACGCGGAACTGATCGATGCCGTCGCTGTCGGTTACCGCGCCGGGAAAGGCGATGGTCTCCGCCAGCCGTTCGCCGAGCGGCGCGGTGACGGCGACGTAGCGCCACACCGGCAGCAGCGTCGACGCGAGGCGGCGCCCCGGCTCGCCGAGATGGACATTGCCCGCCATCACGACGTGGCCGCAGCGCAGCCGCGCCGACGGCGTCACCACCCGCTTGCGGATGCCGGCGGGATCGATGCCGACCACCGGCGTGTCCTCGAAGATCCGCGCGCCGGCTTCCTCCGCCAGCGCGGCGAGGCGGTGGACATAGCGCCGGCCGTCGATCTGGAACGCCTTGGGATAATGGATCGCGTGGAAGTAGCGCTCGGACTTCAGCGTGGCGCGCACGCGCTCGGTCTGCCAGCCTTCGACGTCGGTGGCGAAGTCCTCGCTGAGCGTCTGCAGCCGGCCGATGATGCGGTCCCCGGCATCGACCGTGGACACCTCCAGCGCGCCCTCGGTCAGCGCGGCGGCCGCGTCACTAGTTGCCGTGGCGCGCACGTAATCGGCGCCCTCCTGCGCCAGCGCCCACAGCGCCCGCGCCTGGTCGAATCCGACCCGCTCGATCAGATCGGCGGGCGCCAGCGCATAGCCCGGCATCACGCTGCCGAGCGTGTGGCCCGAGGCGCTCCAGCCGACACTGCGCCCTTCCAGCACCGCGACACTCATGCCACCCCGGGCGATCTCGCGCGCCGCCGTCAGCCCGGCGAGTCCGGCGCCGATGACGCAGACATCGACGTCCAGATCGAAGGCGAGGCGCGGCCGGCCGGATTCGCCGTCCGCCGGGACCATGGCCGGAGCCGCGGTCGCCGGATCGATGCCGTTCGGGTCTGGAAGGGAGTCCGCCATAATGCTGGTGCTGGAAGTCTTCGTTTGGCAATGATCTGGTACCGGAACCGGAGCGCGACCGGCCGCCACCTTGTCCCTCCCCGTCTTGTACACTATTCCGGACCCTGCTCCAGTCTTCCGACACGGGATTGCCCCATGCGCCGTTTGATCCTGATGCGCCACGCCAAGACCGAACGGGACGCGCCCTCGGGCAAGGACAAGGACCGCCGCCTCGACGCGCGCGGCCACGCCGATGCCGCCGACATGGCGGCATGGCTGGCGCATCACGGCTACATGGCGGATGTCGTGCTGGTGTCCACGGCGACGCGGGCGCAGGAGACCTGGCAGCAGCTCGCGGCCGCGATGCCGTCGCTGCGGGCCGAGCATCTGCCGGACCTGTACGACGCCAACCCCTCCGACCTGCTGCGCGCGGTTCACGCCGAGACCACGCCGCAGACCCGCACCGTGCTGGTGATCGCCCACAATCCCGGCCTGCACGAACTGGCGCTGGCCCTGATCGCCAACGGCGATCCGGCCGGCTTGCAGGCGCTGGCCTCCAATCTGCCGACCTCGGGCATCGCGGTGATCGATTTCGCCATCGACGACTGGAACGATGTCGGTTTCCGCAGCGGCAGCCTCGTCTGCTTCGCCAGTCCGAAGCTGCTCCGGGAAAAATCGTAGCGACGGCGCGTGATCGCAACACACCCCAGTCAGATCTACGTTTCTAAGGCAGCACGTCCGCGGGCAGCGTGTCGAAGGTATAGCTGCGTGGCCGGTTGCGCCGCATGAAGTTGCCGACCTGCCAGACGAACCACGCCGCGAAACCGGCGAGGAACAGCGCGCCGGCGAATTGCCCCGTCAGCAGGGCCCGCACCATCAGGCCGGCGAGCGCGATGGCGATCAGCGCCATGACGCCGAGCCCCACGGCATAGAGCAGCGGATGGATGCCCGCGGTGAGGCGGACACGGCTGCCCGCCGCCGCCAGACGGCGATGCAATTCGACCACGAAGGCGCGATAGTCGTCATCCTGCCGCGCCATCATCGCGATCGAATGCAAGGTGGTGGAGAACATGGTCGCACGCTGGCCGGACGCGTTCTCGATATCCATGCGGAAGCGCGATGGCTGCATCGACGCGGGACGATAGGACAGCCTGATGGCGGCGATGGTCGCGAGCGGCCACACCTGCGACCGGGTGCTCTGCCACAGCAGCCCCGCATCGGTCAGTTCGAACCGCCGCGCGCCCCCCGCCAGCGAGGACTTGAAGATGTAATGCGTGCCGTCGCCGGACATCGCGTCCCCTGCCCGTGCATCCCCGCCCCTCGTTCTCGACCGCGACAGCATCGCCACATCCCGCTCCCCGTCCCGTCGCGCGCAACGCCCCTGCGCCGCTTGCGCGCGGGCGCGACTGTATCCTACAAGATCGCGAGCGCGGGAAGAACCGCGCACGTCATCGCCTCACCGATGGTCGCAGCATGGTCCAGCCCGTCCGTTTCCCGCGCCACGTCATTCTCGCCGGAGCGATGCTGTTCGGCGTGCTGCTGACGCTCGGCCTGCACGTCATCATCCAGCGCTTCGACCTCAACATCGCCGACCTGTGGCGGCCCGATACCGCGGACCTGATCCCGGCCCGCGCGGCGCTGGCATGGTGGCTGATCTCGGCCGCGGCCTTCGTCACCGGCTATATCACCGCCACCCTGATGGACGGCGCCATCGCCGGCCAGCTGTCGCCGCGCATGCGCCAGTTCCTGATCGCGGTCGGCGTCATCGTGGCGGCCGCCGCCGGGCAGGCGGCGTCGGCGCCGAGCCCGATGCCGAGCCTGCCGGGGGTGGCGGCGGGGCTCGCCGCCCTGGTCCTCGGCGCGGGGCTGGCCTTTTGCGGTGCGCATTTCGCGCTGCGCCGGGCCTGACGGCAAAACGCCGCATGGCGCTGGACCGCCCCCCGGGATCATGCTGCGCCGGGCGCCGCCGGGGGAACGGAACAACCGCCCTTTGAAATCGTGGACCCACAGGACTACATCGTTTGAAACGACAGTTAACAGGACGACAGGCGGCGGCGCGGACCGCGCCATCGCGAAACTGATCCAGATCATTGTGA
Source organism: Bradyrhizobiaceae bacterium (assembly GCA_020544565.1). Classification (GTDB taxonomy): domain Bacteria; phylum Pseudomonadota; class Alphaproteobacteria; order Rhizobiales; family Xanthobacteraceae; genus Afipia. Next base: position 367,563 of record CP078014.1, on the reverse strand, counting down.
AACACGCATCATATTGTGAAGCAGGCCTCATGGCGGACCATCATCCGCCTTCTTTGCGCTGCACAACGAGCTGTTTTCCGTAGGCCGGATTTCGCGTATGAGTAGCCCCGCAGCCGCTTGCTCACTGTCGCCTCAATCGGCTTCCATGGTATGTGCGCCTCGCCGGGAGGATCAATGCGGCACGTGTTGAGCAAGTTCAGGCTCGTCTTTCGCGAGAAAATCGGCTGGAAGGCGGTCGGGATTGCAGCGAGCGTTCTGATCGTCACCGTGGCGATCATGCATCTGTTCCGCACCCTGCGCGGCGTGGACATGGCCATCGTGCTGAGCGCGCTCGCCGAGAAGTCGCACGGCCAGATCGCGCTCGCCGCGCTGTGCGTGCTGTGCGCGTTCTTCACCCTGACGTTCTACGATCTGTTCGCGCTGCGCACCCTCGGCAAGACCCATGTGCCCTATCGCATCGCGGCGCTGTCGAGCTTCACCAGCTACACCATCGGCCACAACATCGGCGCCACGGTGTTCACCGGCGGCGCGATCCGCTTCCGCATCTATTCCGACTGGGGACTGAGCGCGATCGACGTCGCCAAGATCTGCTTCATTTCGGGACTGACGTTCTGGCTCGGCAACACCTTCGTGCTCGGCATCGGCATGATCTGGCATCCGGCCGCCGCGGCCTCGATGGACCTGCTGCCGGAGAGCATCAACCAGTTGATCGGCGCGGGCCTCTTGGCCGGCATCGCGGCCTATCTCGCCTGGATCGCCACCGGCAAGGGCCGCCGCCGGCTCGGCAAGAACGGCTGGAAGGTGGTGCTGCCGTCGGCGCCGCTGACGCTGCTCCAGATCCTGATCGGCGTGGTCGATCTCGGTTTCTGCGCGCTGGCGATGTTCCTGCTGGCGCCGTCGCATCCCGCGCTCGATTTCGTTACCCTCTCGGTGGTGTTCATTCTCGCCACCCTGCTCGGCTTCGCCAGCCACGCCCCCGGCAGCCTTGGCGTGTTCGACGCCGCGATGCTGGTCGGCTTGCCGATGCTCGGCAAGGAGGAGCTGCTGGCGTCGCTGCTGGTGTTCCGCATCCTCTATTTCCTGATCCCGTTCGCCACCTCGGTCACCATCATGGGAGTGCGCGAAGTGTGGCTCAGCGTGCTGGTGCCATGGCAGCAGAACCGCAAGCTGCGCCCCGCGCCGGTGGTGGTGACCAAAGCCAGTCCGCCGCCGCCGCCGAGCACCAAGCAGGCGGCCGAGTAACCCCCCGTGGATTAAGGCCGGCAGGCTTGTGACGGCCGATTCCGTTCCGGCGCGGCTCCCTCATTTTGGCCTTATCCGTCGGCTTCAAGCAGGCATGATTCCCGCACGCCTCTTCGCTTTCCCATTCCGCATCGCCGCCCTCGCCGCGGCGCTGCTCGCCGTGCCCGGCGCTGCCGCCGTCGCGCAAACCGCGGTCCCGGCGCCCGCTGCCACGCTATCCACGCCCCCGTCCGCATCCCCATCCGCCCCGGCGCTGCAGATTTCCTGGGAAGTCCGCAACCGCTTCCGGCTGTTTCGCGAGGAGCGCGATTTCAAGTTGCAGGCCGAGGCGCTGGCGGGCCGCAGCATCCTCGCCGCCGAGGAAATGCTGGCGATCCAGAGCGACGGCCGCGGCTGGGCCCGCAATACGGTGGGACGGCTGTGCATCGACGCCGCCGGCCGGGTCAGCAAGCCCTGCACCCGCGACGGGGTGAAGGAAGATTACCTCGCGCCGGCGGACCATGCCGTCACCGTGCGGCTGTCAGGCGCGGTGCCGGTGGGCGCGGTGTGCGCCTGGTCATTTGACGACGGCGATCCGCCGCAACAATCCACCGCGGATTGCGGCGAGGCGATCAACCTGCGCGTGCGCTACGGCCGCACCACCGCCGTCACCGTCGACGTCTCCGGCGGCGCGGAGCCGGCGCAGCACGTCACCGGCGAGATCGCGGTGCGCGACGTGCTGATCGCCGGGCTCGGCGATTCGATCGCGTCCGGCGAGGGCAACCCCGACCGCCCGGTGGCGCTGTCCGACGAGGGTTTCTGCTTCCGCTCCTATCTCGGCGGCGCGTCGAGCAGCTATTTCCGGCCGAGCCGCGCCAACTTCAAGGGCGGACGGGCCTGCGAGTCCGAAGGCAACAATCTGCAGACCTGGCAGCGCGCCGGGGCGCAGTGGTTCAATCCCGCCTGCCACCGCTCGCTCTACAGCTACCAGACCCGCGCGGCGATCGCGCTGGCGGTGCAGAACCCGCAGATCGCGGTGACCTATCTGCCGCTGGCCTGCACCGGCGCGACCATCGCCGAAGGGCTGTTCAACGCGCAGCGCGCGCGCGAATGCGTCGTCGGCAAGAACGGCCTGACCTGCCAGGGCACGGTCAACGCCCAGATCGCCGAACTGCGCGAGGCGATGGCGGCGGCGACCCAGCGCCAGCCGTCGCGCCAGCTCGATCTGGTGCTGCTGTCGGTGGGCGCCAACGACATCAACTTCTCCGGCCTCGTCGCCGACGTCATCCTCGAAAGCGGCACCGAGCGGGCGCTGTCGCGCCGCACCGGCGTGCTCGGCACGGTGGACGAGGCGCGCGCGGCGTTGCGCACCGAACTGCCGCAGGGCTTCAGCCGGCTGCGGCAGGCGCTGAAGCCGCTCGTGGGCGGCGACCTCTCGCGCGTGGTCTATGTTTCCTACGGCCATCCGGCGCTGGCCGGCGGCGCGCCCTGCCCCGGCGGCCGCGCCGGCTTCGACATCCATCCGTCGTTCGGCGCCGATCCGCAGCGCCTCGCCGAGGTGTCGGGTTTCGTGCAGGACGAATTCCTGCCACAGATCAAGAATCTCGCACAGTGCAGCGGCAGCGTGCTGTGCACCAACCGCCGCACCGACCGCATGACCTTCGTCGACCAGCATCAGGCCGAATTCGCCAATCACGGCTTCTGCGCCCGCGCCGACAGCGATCCGGCATTCGACCGGCAATGCTTCTCCCCGACCGGCGACAGCTTCGTGGCAGACATCGTCGCCGGGGCGTCCAATCCCCTCGCCTGCGGTCAGGGCGCGAGCGAATTCCGCGCCTACGCGCCGCGCGCGCGCTGGATCCGCGACGCCAACGACAGCTACTTCGCGGCGATGACCTATCCGCAGGCGGCGAAATCGACCAACCAGCCGACCGACATCCACGACGCGACGTGGGGCGTGCTGTCGGCGCTCTATGGCGGCGCGATCCATCCGACCGCCGAAGGCCATGCGGCGATGGCGGACGCGGCATTGCCCGCGATCACGTCGGTGCTCGGTCTCGTCCCCGCCGATGCGGCGGTGGTCAGCGCGCCGCTGGCGCCGGTGACGCAGGATCACGCGCAGTAGATCACGATGCGCGGCGCGTCGTTGCGAGCGCAAGCGAAGCAATCCATCCTGGGCAAAGAACTGGATTGCTTCGGAGCTCACGCTCCTCGCAATGACGACCGAAGCTATCAGCCCACGCCGAGCTTCTTCTGCAGGCTCGACGACGAGGTGGTGTACTGGAACACGACGCGCTTGTCCGGGAACACGTAGCGGCTCGCCTTCTGCGCCATCAGCGCGCCCTCGTGGAAGCCGGACAGGATCAGCTTCAGCTTGCCGGGATAGGTGTTGATGTCGCCGATGGCGAAGATGCCGGGCACGTCGGTCTCGAACGCCTCGGTATCGACCGGCACCAGATTGTTCTCGAGCCGGACGCCCCAGTTCGCCACCGGCCCGAGCTTCATGGTCAGCCCGAAGAACGGCAGCATGGTGTCGCAATCGACCTTGAAGATCTGGTTGTCGTTGCCCCTCACCAGCGCGCCCGACAAAATGCCGTTGTCGCCTTCGAGGCCCGTCACCTGGCCGATCCTCAAATCCATCTTGCCGGCGGCGACGAGCTGGCGCATCTGCTCGACGCTGTGGGGCGCGGCGCGAAAATCGTCGCGCCGGTGCAGCAGCGTGACGCGCTTGGCGATCGGCTGCAGATTGAGCGTCCAGTCGAGCGCGGAATCACCACCGCCGACGATCAGCAGGGTCTTGTCGCGGAACTGCTCCATCTTGCGCACGGCATAGAACACCGAGGTGCTTTCATAGGCTTCGATGCCCGGCACCGGCGGCCGCTTCGGCTGGAACGAGCCGCCGCCCGCGGCGATCACGATCACCTTGGCTTCGAACACCGTGCCGGCGTCGGTGGTGGCGCGAAACAGCGGATCGCCGATCTTCTCGATGGTCTCCACCATCTCGTTGAGATGGAAGGTCGGGTTGAACGGCTTGATCTGCTCCATCAGGGCGTCGGTCAGCCCCTGACCCGTCACCATCGGAACGGCGGGGATGTCGTAGATCGGCTTCTCCGGATACAACTCCGCGCACTGGCCGCCGAGCTTGTCGAGAATATCGACCAGATGCACCTTCATATCGAGCAGACCCAACTCGAACACCGCGAACAGCCCGCACGGGCCGGCGCCGATAATGAGAACGTCGGTCTTGATCGTGTCGGTCATGCGCGCTCGTCGTCGGTTGGGAAGGGGACGGGATCATTCAGGAGCGGCCGGAAAACGCCGTTGCCGCAGGTTTGTCTAGCCAAGACGGCGGGGTTGGGAAAGAGCTAATTGAGCGCGGCCCCGGCCGCCATAACGCCTTGTGCGGCGGCGCGTTTTCCCGCTATTGAGAGGCAATACGGAGACCGAACCATTGAACGCGCCGATCCGCACCCGTCCCGCCTTTCGGCTGGAAGACTACCCGTTCCGCCTGACCGACAATGTCCGCTACGGCGACCTCGACCCCAACAAGCACGTCAACAACGCGGTCTACGCCACCTATTTCGAGACCTGCCGCGTCACCCTGCTGCGCAGCGGCGACCGCGGCCTGATGCCGCGGGGGCTGAGCTGGATGCTGGTGCACCTCGCCATCGATTTCCGTGCCGAAATGCACTGGCCGGGCAGCTTCGATCTCGGCCTCGGCGTCACCCGACTGGGGCGGACCTCCTCGACCTTCGAGCAGGTGGTGTTCGCAAACGGGGTCTGCACCGCGTCGGCCGAAGCGGTGACGGTTCTGGTCGATGTCAAAACCCGCAAGCCGGCGCCGCTGACACCGGAGATCATCGAACGGTTTCAGCCGTGGCTGCTGCGCCGCTAGCGCGCGCTTACGCCTGCCGCTCGGGCGTCGTCACCTTCAAGCCGTCGAGATCCTGGGTGATCTTGATCTGGCACGACAGCCGCGAATTCGGCCGCACGTCGTAACCGAAATCGAGCATGTCCTCTTCCATCGGCGTCGGCGCGCCGACCTTCTCACGCCATGTCTCGTCGACATAGACGTGACAGGTCGCGCAGGCGCAGGCGCCGCCGCATTCCGCCTCGATGCCCGGAATCGCGTTGCGGATCGCCGCTTCCATGACCGTCGCTCCGACCTCCGCCTCCACGGTGCGGGTGGTGCCGGAGTGATCGGTGAAGTTGATCTTGACCATGATTGTTCGATTTGTCCGTGAATTGTTCCGATGGGGCTGACCTATAACGGGTCAGTCCACGGGACGCCAGCGCTTGCGGGCTAGCGCCCGGCCGCTCACGAGCGGTTCAGCATCCGCCCGATCTCGGCCCGCGCCTCCTCGACGGCGTCTTGCAGCTCTGTCAGCGCCGCCGACGGCTCGGCGCCATCGCGCAGCACGGTTTCGAGGCCGGAAGCGGCCTCCGCCACGCGGAACGCGCCAATGGCCCGCGCCGATCCCTTCAGCGTATGCGCCAGCGCGGCGGCGTCCGCCGGCAGGGCTTTGAGCCGCGTCGCCAGATCGACGCTCTGGGCGGCGAACAAGGCGAGAACCTCGGCTTCGAGCGCGGGCTCGCCGAGCGTCATGCGGCCGAGGTGCTGGACGTCGATGGCGGTGTCTTCGGGAACCAGCGGCGGCGACGGCATCCAGTTCAACCTCTCCATATGAACTGTCATGGCGGACCCGAAATCACTTGTGCGCGCCGAACCGGTTTCGCCGCGTCCCCGCGCCAGACAATCACGGCAATGGTTAACGGATGGTATCCCGCGCCCGTCGTCGTGCGCCACGATTTCGCCGCCGTTTCGCCGTGCCAATGCCGCAAAATACCGAAGTGCTTTCTAAAACCGTCGATTTCTGAAAGCGTTAACCCTGCGCGCGTTAACGATGATTAAAAATCTATTAACCGCTCCCATTTCATTCGAGAGGCCGAGCCAATAGGATGTTTGCGGAAGTGCGGGACAAGCAGCGGGACGATCAGCGACTTCAATTTCCGCAGTGATCGAAGGTATCGGGGCAACATTCGAGGCGCGCGACGGCCATCAGCGCGGCCAGCCTTCGAGTGCGTAAAAATAAAGGCGTAAGCGACACATGGCAAAGAATCCGAAGGTCAAGGACCCAACCGAAGCCGCCCTTTCGGCGATCCAGGAAGCCCTCAACATCAGCGATCTGCCCGCGTCCGACGCCGATCAGGGCAACGCCGCGCCGAACGGCGGCCCGCACGAACCCGCCTTCGGACCCGCCAGCCGCTCGGCCATGCCCGCCGCCGACGCCCTCGATTCCCCGGATTTCGGCCGGCCCGCCGCCAACGACGATCAGGCCACCATCGGCGCCATCCTCCAGACCATCCAGAACGGCCGGCCGCGGCGCAGCGCCTACACCATCGCGACGCTGTTCTCCGGCCTGTGGATCGCCGGCGTCGGCTTCCTCGCCTTCGCCTTCATGCCCGCGCTCGAAGCCGTGATCGGCCAGGGCTCCGGCGGCATTCTGGCGCTGCTCGGCCTGCTCGCCGTCGTCGTCGCGCCGCTGGTGCTGTTCTATGCGCTGGCGAGCCTCGCCTGGCGCAGCCAGGAACTGACCATGATCGCGCAGTCGATGGCGCAGATGGCGGTGCGGTTCTCCGAGCCGGAGCACGTCGCCAATGCCGGCATCGTCACCATCGGCCAGGCGATCCGCCGCGAGGTCGCCGCCATGGGCGACGGCGTCGAACGCGCCATCGCCCGCGCCGGCGAACTCGAAGCCCTGGTCGCCAACGAAGTGTCCTCGCTGGAGCGCGCCTACAGCGACAACGAGGTGCGCATGCGCGCTTTGCTGCAGGACATCGCCGTCCAGCGCGACAACCTCGTCGGCCAGGCCGAGCAGGTCCGCAACGCCATTTCCGGCGTGCAGGTGGACCTGCGCCAGGACATCGCCCTGATCAGCGACGCCATCGCCGCGCGCGTGGACGAAGTGGCGCTGAGCATCACCGGCGCGCTCGAGGAGCGCAGCGAGCACATCACCCGCGCCATGAACAGCGCCGGCGACGCCATGATCATCGCGCTCGGCGAGCGCGGCGGCGACCTGCTCGACCGTCTGGAGGAAGCCAGCACCCAGACCGCCGCCAGCGTGCTCGACGCCAGCGAGAAGCTGACCGCGAGCCTCAATTTCAAGACCGGCCACGTCCACGAGGAGTTCGCCGATCTCGCCGACCGCGTCCATGACGTTCTCAACGAACGCCTCGACCGCATGACCGCCGAATTCGCCGACCGATCGAGCGCGATCGTCGACGGCGTGGCGGCGCGCTCGGAAGTGATCGTCTCCAGCGTCGCCGAACGAACCGAACAGATCTTCGACTCGCTGAGGGGCGCCGGCGACACCCTGCTGGCCGAGATCGACCAGCGCGGCAACCACGCCGCCGAGCGGATCGAGGACGCCGGCAACCGCCTCGCCGACCGCGTTCTGACCAGCGGCGACAAGGCGAGCGAAGCCCTCGACGTCACCGCCACCACGCTGGTGGCCAAGGTGCTGAGCCAGACCGAGAGCGCGCATGAGGCGCTGACCCGGCAGATCGGCCTGTTCGACGGGCTGGTCAAGGATCAGGGCGCCGAGCTGGCGGAGAAGTTCGCGCGCGACAGCGGCACGCTGGGCGCGCTGATCACCCGCCACATCGCCGAGTTCGACCGCACCGTGAAGACCTATGGCGGCGAGATCGTCGAGCGTCTCGGCCAGCACACCCAGGATATTTCCGACAACCTCAAGACCTATATCGACAGTTTCGACGGCCGGGTCACCGCCCACAGCGACCAGATCCACGCCAAGCTCGACCAGAGCCTGAGCGGCTTCCAGACCTCGCTGGAGCAGCGCGTCGACAATCTCGATGCCTCGCTGGTCGGCAAGATCTCCTCGCTCGACGAGGCCGTTGTCAATCGCATGAAAGCGGTCGAAGTCTCCTTCGACGCCCGCGCCGCCGCGTTCGGCGACACCGTGGCGAGCCGCGCCGCCGCCTTCACCTCGGCAATCGACGCCCGCACCCATACCTTCATGGACGCGATCGACAGCCGCGCCACGGCCTTCACCGAGGTCGTCGACAACCACACCACGGCCTTCACCGAGACCATCGACGGCCGCACCACCGCGTTCACCGACACCATCGACGCCCGCACCGCCGCGATCACCGAGAAGATCGACACCGGCGCGACCGCGTTCGCCACCGTGGTCGACGCGCGCACCGCCGCCCTCACCGATGCCTTCGACAGCCGCACCGCGTCGTTCGCCGACCTCGCCGACGCCCGCACCGCGGCCGTCATCGACACCTTCGAGAGCCGTGCCGCCACCTTCGCCGACATGGTGGAGCGGCACAATTCGACCGTGGCCGAAAGCTTCGACAGCCGCGCGGCCGCCTTCGCCGACGTGGTCGAAAGCCGCACCGCCGCCGCCATCAACACCTTCGAAAGCCGCACGGCGTCCTTCGCGGATCTCGTCGATATCCGCACCGCCGCGGTGACGGATGCGTTCGACAACCGCGCCACCACGCTCAATGACCTCGTCGAGGCGCGCACCTCCGCCCTCTCCGACGTCGTGGAGCGCCACACCATGGCCGTGGCCGACGCCTTCGACAGCCGCGCCGCGACCTTCGCCAACATCGTCGAGGCGCGCACCGCCGCCATCGTCGATGCGTTCGAGAACCGCACCGCGGCGTTCAACGGCCTCGTCGACAACCGCACCGCCACCCTGGTGGGCGCGTTCGACAACCGCAGCGCCGCGTTCAACGACATGGTCGAGACCCGCGCCAGCGAGATCGCCAACCTGATCGACCTGCGCGGCACCACGCTGATCGGCGCCATGACCGCCGGCGTCGAGGGCATCGCCAGCGCCCTCACCACCCGCGTCAGGGATATGCAGACCAGCCTCGAATTCAATGTCGGCACCATGGCGTCCGACATCGGCGCCCGCGTCGCGCAGTTCGAGAACCTGCTCGATGCCCGGGTCGAGGCCGCCGCCAACCGCGTCACCACCAGCGGCCAGACCGCCGCCGACATCCTCGCGTCGCGCTCGGACGAGATCACCAGCACGATCCGCTCCCGCGTCGAGGACGCCGAGCGCTCGCTCGCCGGCCTGATGACCGGCACCGCCGACACCATCCAGAGCGGCGCGCGCACCGCGCAGCAGGCGCTGCTCACCCTCTCCGGCGAGGTCGGCTCCCAGCTCAAGACCGTCTCGGACGAAGTCGGCGCCCAGCTCCGCACCGTGTCCGACGACGTCGGCGCCCGGCTGCGGGCGACGTCGGAAGAGATCGAGCGCGGCATCCAGACCAGCGCGCGTGACGCCGAGGCCACCCTGGCGGAGGCGTCCACCGGCGCATCCTCGCAGCTCAAGTCGGCTTCGGGCGAGATCGAGCGCGCCATTGCGGCCTCGACCGAGCGCTTCGGCGCGACGCTGACCGGCAAGGTCGAGCTGATCACCGACGGCGTGCGCGTCCACACCGAGCAGCTGTCGCAACTGATCGACGGCAAGCGCGGCACGCTGGTCGAAGCGATCGCCGGCAAGACCGCGGAACTGGCCCAGGCGCTCGACGCGCGCTCGGCGGAGTTCGCGGCTGCGTTCGACGACCGCTCGGCGGAATTGACCAAGGTTCTCGGCGGCAAGTCGGTGGAGCTGACCACCACGCTGAGCAGCAAGTCCACCGAACTGACCAATGCGCTCGGCGGCAAGTCCGCCGAACTGACCCACGCGCTCGGCAACAAGACCGCCGAGCTGACCAAGGTGCTGGGCGGCAAGGCGGCCGAGCTGACCCATGCCCTCGACACCAGGTCGGTGGAATTGACCAAGGCGCTCACCGGCACCTCGGCGCAACTCACCGATGCGCTCAGTGGCTGCACCAGCGAGCTGATCGGCGCGATCAGCGGCAAGTCCGTCGAACTGGCCACCACCATCGGCTCGGCCGCCGACGCCGCCATGAAGTCCATCGACAGCCACGGCGGCGCCTTCGCCATGGCGATGATGAACAACAGCGCCGACCTCGCGCGCCAGATCAACACCGCGAGCGACATCGCCATCGGCGCGGTCAGCAAGTCGCTGAAGGATCTGGAGCAGACCTCGCGCGCGGCCCTCGACCAGTCGCGTCAGGTCGCGACCTCGACGGTCTCCGAACTGCAGGAAACCAGCAAGATGCTGCGCTCCGACACGCTGGCGCTGTTCGAGCGCCTGCGCGAGGGCAACATCCTGTTGCAGGAGGTGCTGACCGGCGCCCACGACAACCTCAACTCGCTGGAGCGCACCCTCGTCACCCGCGTCGCCGAATTCGTTTCGACCATGAACGAGGTGACCGCGCGCAACGGCGAAGCCACCGGCACCCTGGAGAAGCAGCTCGGGCTGTTCAACGCCAAGACCTCCGGGGCGCTCGAAAACCTCAACGCGCTGTCGCGTGAGTTCGAGAACCACGGCCAGGCGCTGGCCGAGGCCGCCCATCTGCTCGAAAAGAGCAACGAGCAGACCGGCCACTCGGTCGCCGAGCGCAACGCCATGCTGGAATCGCTGGTCTCGACCATCGACCTGCGCACCCACGATCTCGACGAACGGCTGTCGCGCTTCACCAGCCTGCTCGAGGATTCCCTCGCCGCCGCGGAGGCGCGGGCGCGGGACATCGCCCAGATCGTGGCCCAGAGCGCGGGCACGAGCTCGGCCGACATCGGTCGCCAGTTCGAGGCGGTCCGCGTCGCGATCGAGGACGAACGCCGTCAGACCTCGGAAGCGATGGCCGATCTCTACGACCAGAGCACCCGCGAGGCCGACAGCATGTTCCGGCAGGCCGCCGACAAGTTCGCCTCCATCGTGCACAGCATGAAGCAGATGGCGTCCGAACTGCACGGCGAGCTGGATCAGACCCGCACCGAACTGCGCCGGGGCGTGTTCGAGCTGCCGCAGGAGGCGGCCGAGAGCACCGCGCAGATGCGCAAGGTGATCGTCGATCAGATCGAGGCGCTGGCCGAGCTGAACCGCATCGTCGCGCGCCACGGCAAGGGCCTCGACGTCGCGACGGCCCGTCCGGCCCCGCGCGAGGACGAACTGGCGATGGCGTCGGCCGCCGCCCGCGCCGCGCCGCGGCCGCGTGACGTCGCCAGCGCGTCGTCGCTGCCGCCGCCGGAATTCGGCCCCGCGGCTCCCGCGCCGCGCCGCACCGACGCGCCGCCGATGTCTCCGGTGGCCGACCAGAGCCGCGACGGCTGGCTGTCGGACCTGCTCAACCGCACCGACACCGAGGCCGATGCCGCGCGCGGCCGCGCCCCGGCGGCACGCCAGGGCGGCAACCCGCTGGAGGCGCTGTCGCTCGACATCGGCCGCCTGCTCGACCGCGACCTCGCGGCCGAGATGTGGGACCGCTACCAGCGCGGCGAGCGCAAGGCGTTCAGCAAGCGGCTCTACACGCCCGCAGGCCAGAAGACCTTTGACGAGGTCGCCCGCAAGTATCGCGCCGACCGCGCCTTCAAGCAGACGGTGGACCGTTACATCAACGAGTTCGAACGCCTGCTCGACGAAGTGGCGCGCGACGAGCGCGGACCCGAGGCGCTGCAGAACCACCTCGTCTCGGAAACCGGGCTGGTCTACACCCTGCTCGCCCACGCGGCGGGACGGCTCGGATAAGCATCGCGGCCCGGCGGACGCACCCTCGCGGGGCCGGCGCTGAATGAAAAATACGAAGCGGAGGCGCGAGCCTCCGCTTTTTTCGTTGGCGCAAGGATGCCGGCCCGGCAAGGCGTCACGGGAATGGCCTACGCCGGCGCAGCGAGGCGCTTCAGCAGTGCATGGCTCAGTCAGGGTCGCACGGGAAACGGGATGCTCTTGCCCCGGACGCGGCGCAGCGTGAAACGTTGCGCCGCTGAGCCGGGGCCGTCACAGACACCGAGTGCCCATCATCGGTATCCCGCCCGTGACCGTCGCGGGTCTGCGACGCAGCGCCATAGCGCGTCGAAGACGCGCGTAAACGCGCTATTGGCGCCGCATCGCGCCCGGGACACGTGGGAGAGACAGGCTCAACAATCGATCCGGAATTGATTTTCAGCAGAAACCCATTGGCCGTGGCAAGCGCGGCCCGCCATGCCCTCGATGTCGCCCCCGCGCAGGCGGGGGCCCATGATCATCTGACAGCGAAGCGGTGACGCGAAGATCGCTCCGGCATCGTTTTCAAAACGATACCTCAGGGAGTCTGGGTCCCGGCGCACGCCGGGACGACCGGGGAGAGATCGTGTGGATGCGTTTCCGATCGCGGCAGGCAGAGACGGCGCAAGACTCACCAAGAGCCTGAGCCGATGCTTCCTGAGCAGATTTTATTTTGACTGAAACCGATAGTCCGTCATGGCCGGGCATTGCCCGAGGGGCATGAACGCCCTTTTGTCCGGCCGTCCGCGTCTTTTTTCGTTGAAACCCCCAAGACGTGGATGCCCGGCATAAAGCCGGGCATGACGAGCTGTTGATTCCGCCTCAACCAAAGCCGCTGTCACGCGACCTCGACACTCGATCCGATCTTTCATCACGTCGCCCCCGCGAAGGCGGGGACCCATAACCATCTGACATCGAAGCGATGACGCGAAGATCGCTCCGGCATCGTCTTCAAATCGATACCTCAGGGAGTCTGGGTCCCGGCGCACGCCGGGACGACCGGGGAAAGGTCGCGTGGCCGCGTTTCCGATCGCGGCAGGCAGAGACGGCGCAGGGCTGACCGAAAGCCGAACCGAGCTTTACCGCTGCCGGGCGCGGGCGTCCCGCGGGTTCTGCGGCGGCTGCGGCGGAGCGGCGTCGCGGGCGCTGGCGCCGAACAGCACCCGGGTCGGGTTGCGATCGAAATTGTTCACCGCACGGCTGATGTCGGCCAGGGTGCGGCGGCTGTCGCCGATCAGAACCCGGCCGTCGCTGAGCAGCACGGCGGTACGCTTGTCGAGGTTCTCGGCGAGTTCGCGGAACGACTTGGCGGCGAGTTGCAGTTCGCCCTCCTTGCCGTCCTTGTTGCCCATCAGGTTATCGACGCCGATCATGATGCTGTCGATGCGCGCGGAATTGGCGGCGAGGCTCTTGGAGAAGGCTTCGAGGTTGCCGATGCTGCTCTTGAGCGCATCCTGATTGTCGGACACCAGCCGGTTGACGTTCTGCAGCATGCCGCGCACCGCCTCGCCGATATCCTGGATGGCGTTGGGATCGGCCACCAGCGTCGGCACGCCGTCGTCGCCGACCGGCACGCCGCCCGCCTCCACCGAACCGCCCTTGAGCGAGATCGAGGACACGCCGGTGAGGCCGGCGAATTCGAGGCCGACCAGCGAGTCCTTGCGGATCGGGGCGTTCTTGTCCACCGCGGTGATCACCACCACGCGCTTGGGATCGTCGAGCTTGATCGAGGTGACCTCGCCGATCTTGATGCCGTTGAAATTGACGTTGCCGCCGGTGCGCAGGCCGGACGCCGCGCCCTCGAACACGATGCGCAGCGGCACCCGCTGGGACGCCGCGCCGAGGCTCTGGAACCAGAAGACAAACCCGAAGGCGGCGCCGATCACAGCCAGCGTGAAGGCCCCAATCAGGACGAAATTCGCCTTTGTTTCCATCAAACTAACTCCAAAACGCTACGCAACGACGGCCCGGGCGCGCTTGCCATGGAAATAGGCCCGCAGCCAGGGATGCTGCGAGGCCAGCATGTCATCCATCGTGCCTACCAGGAGAACCTTACGATCCCCCAACACTGCAATGCGATTGCAGGCCGTTTTAAGGCTGTCGAGGTCATGAGTTACCATAAAAACGGTCAGGCCCAAAGTTCGCTGCAGGGTCATCACGAGCTGGTCGAAATCGCCGGCGCCGATCGGATCGAGGCCGGAGGTCGGCTCGTCGAGGAACACGATCTCCGGATCGAGCGCCAGCGCCCGGGCCAGCGCCACGCGCTTGATCATGCCGCCGGACAGTTCGGACGGGTAGCGGTCCGCCACCTCGGGCTTGAGGCCGACCATCACCAGCTTGGCGGCGACGATCTCGTCGAGCAGGCGCTCGGACACGTTCATGAATTCGCGCACCGGGAACTGGATGTTCTGGCGCACGTTCAGCGACGAGAACAGCGCGCCGTGCTGGAACAGCACGCCCCAGCGCCGCTCCACCGCCTGGCGCTCGTCGTCGCTGGCGGCGTCGAGATCGACGCCGAACACCTCGATCCGCCCGCTGATCTTAGGCACCAGGCCGATGATCGTGCGCAGCAGCACCGACTTGCCCGCGCCGGAGGCCCCGACGAAGCCGAGGATCTCGCCGCGCTTCACGTCGAGATCGAGATGCTCGAGCACCATGTGGTGGCCGAAGCCGACGGTGAGGTCGCGCACCCGGATGATCGCGTCGTCTGAAAAAGCCGCCATCGAGGCTCCCCGAATCCCGTCCTACATGTTGATCGTCGCGAAGAAGATCGCGAACAGACCGTCCATCACGATGACGAAGAAGATCGATTTCACCACCGAGGCGGTGGTGTGCTTGCCGAGCGACTCGGCGCTGCCCTTGACCGCCGCGCCCTCGACGCAGGCGACGATGCCGATCACCAGCGCCATGAACGGCGCCTTCACCATGCCGACCGTGAAGTGATCGATCGAGATCGCCTCCTTCAGGCGCGCCAGAAAGGCGTCGGGCTGCACCCCGCCATAGCCCCAGGCGACCAGGCCGCCGCCGTAGAGCGCCGCCATCGCGCCGAGGAACGCCAGGATCGGCAGCGCGATGATCAGCGCCATCACCCGCGGCAGGATCAGCACCTCGGTGGGGTCGAAGCCCATGGTGCGCAGCGCATCGACCTCCTCGCGCATCCGCATTGAGCCGAGTTCGGCGGTGTAGGCGCTGCCGGAGCGGCCGGCCACCATGATCGCCACCAGCAGCACGCCGAGTTCGCGCAGCACCAGCACGCCGAGCATGTCGACCACGAACACGTCGGCGCCGAACTTGCGGAAATGGAAGATGCCCTGCTGCGAGATGATGCAGCCGATCAGGAAGGTGATCAGCAGCACGATCGGCACCGCGCGCCAGCATACCTGTTCGAGGTGATGCACCATGGAGGTGAAGCGGAACCGGCTCGGGTGGCGGATCACCCGTCCCAGCGTGACGAGGATCGCCCCCAGCATGCTGACCAGCCCCACCAGCGTGGTGCCGATCTCGACCACGCTGCGGCCGATGCTGTCCAGCATGCCGGTCACGGTCGGCCGCCGGCGGGGCGCGCCCGTGGCGCCCGGCTCCACGCGCCGCACCTCGTCGACGAGGCTCGCGTAGTTCTCGGACAGGCCCGCGACCTGCGGCTCGACGCCGTCCCGGCTGAGGCTGCGGCGCAGCCGCTCGATCAGCCACGCCCCGAAGGTATCGAGGCTGGAGATCTGCGACACGTCGATGACGAGCCCGGGATTGCCGCCGCTGGCCTTCTCGGTGCGCTCGATCAGGCGCTCCAGCGCCGGCGCGTGATGGACCGTCCACTGGCCGCTCGCACGCAGCGCGGGGCCCGCGCCGAGAGTGACCTGCTCCAATGTCGGATTGCCGTTCAAGCCCAACTCCTGCGCCGATCCAGCGTCCGGCCGATCACACGACCTGTCACGGTGCCAACAATCTGTACGGGAATCGCCTTAAGAGCCATAGTTGTCGTCTTCGGGCAAGCCCGCCCCGCCAGAATCGATTTCACAAATGATGCCATCCTTGACACTCGACGCACGGATCGAGCGCTGGCCCATCGCCGGCGGCTTCACCATCAGCCGCGGCGCCAAGACAGAAGCCGTGGTGATTGTGGCACGGGTAAGTCACGCCGACGCTCCCGACGGCCCGTCCGGACGGGGCGAATGCGTGCCCTATGCCCGCTATGGCGAAACGCCGGAGGGAACGCTGGCCGCGATCCTGGCGATGCGCGACGCCTTCGCGCAGGGCATAGACCCGCAGGCGCTGCAGGCGCGGATGCCGGCGGGCGCGGCCCGCAACGCGCTGGACTGCGCGCTGTGGGACCTCGCCGCCAAGACCGCCGGCCGGCGGGCATGGGAGCTGCTCGGGCGGCCCGCGCCCCGCCCCCTCACCACCGCCTATACGATCTCGCTCGGAACCCCTGAAGCGATGGCGGAGGCGACCGCCCGCGCCAGCCATCGCCCGCTGCTCAAGATCAAGCTCGGCGGCGACGGCGACGAAGCGCGGATCGCGGCGGTGCGCCGGGCCGCTCCCGCCTGCGAACTGATCGTGGACGCCAACGAGGCGTGGACCGACGACAACCTTGAGCGCCATCTCGCGGCCTGCGCCGGGGCCGGCGTGACCCTGATCGAGCAGCCGCTGCCCGCCGGGCGGGACGGCGTGCTGGCACGGATCGGGCGTCCGGTGCCGGTCTGCGCCGACGAGAGCGTGCACGACCGCGCCTCGCTCGACGGGCTGCGCCAACGCTACGACGCCATCAACATCAAGCTCGACAAGACCGGCGGCCTGACCGAGGCGCTGGCCATGGCCGACGCCGCCGGCGCGCTCGGCTTCAACATCATGGTCGGCTGCATGGTGGGAACCTCGCTGTCCATGGCCCCGGCGATGATCGTGGCGCAGGCGGCGCGGGTGGTCGATCTCGACGGGCCGCTGCTCCTGGCGCGGGACCGCGAGCCCGGCCTGCGCTACGACGGCAGCACGGTCGATCCGCCCGCCGCCGCGCTCTGGGGCTGATCCGCTACCGCAGCCGCCTGCGCGAGCCGGCCGCGGGCGGCGGCCATCACCGCGCCGCCTGCCAGCGCCACCACCGCCATGGCGAAATAGACCCCCTCGCCGGCACGGGCATAGATCAGCCCCGAGCCCATGGTGAGCAGGCTGAACACCACCCCATGCAGGGCCGCCATGTAGCCTTGTCCGCTGGCGAGCATGTGATGCGGCACCGTGCGCACCATCAGCGCGACGATGCCGACCTGGGTGATGCCGAAGGTGAAACCGTGGAGGAGTTGCACCGCGACCAGCCATTCGAAGCGCGGCTCCAGCGCCGTGATGGTCCAGCGCACCATGGCGCTGGCCGCGCCGATCAGCACCATCGTGGTCGGCGCCAGCGTCAGGCGCGGCGACAGCGCGAACACCACGATCTCGGCGATCACCCCGAGCGACCACAGCGCCGCCACGGTGACGCCGCCATATCCCGCGTGCTGCCAGGCGATCGAGGCGAAGGCGTAATAGGCGGCGTGGCTGCCCTGGATCAGCGCCGACGCCGCGATGATGGCGAGAAACAACGGCGCGCGCAGCAGGCCGCCCGCCGTCGCCAGCCGCCCCGGCGCGGCAACGGGCGCCTCCAGCGGCGGCAGGCCGAGACTGACGAAGGCGCTGACCAGCGCCGCCGCCACGATGACCCAGATCACGTTGCGCGCATCGATCAGGTCGAGCGCCAGCCCCGCGACGAGTGCCCCGATCACGAAGGAGGTCGAGCCCCACAACCGCATCCGCCCGTAATCGAGCCCGTGGACCGCAACGCCCTTCAGCGCGTAGCCGTCGGTCAGCGGGGTGATCGGCGTCCACACGCAGGCGATCAGCGCATACATCGCCAGGATCGCCAGCGGCTGGTGCAGCAGGCCCAGCAGCGCGAAGCCGGCCGTCGTGGCGAAAGCCAGCGCGATCATCGTCCCGCGCAGGACATGACGGCGCTCCGCCGCTGCCGTGACGAACGGCAGCACCGTGAAGCGGCACAGCGACGGCGTCGCGATAATCAGGCCGATCCAGGCGACGTCGATCCCGATCGCCTTGAGCCAGACCGCGAAAAACGGCAGCTGGATTCCGGCGACGCCGAACGTCGAGCCGTAAAACAGGCTGACGCGCCGCGCGAATCGTCGGGCAGCGGATTGCCCCGCCGGGTGCTTTTGTGGTGCGCTGGATGGCAAGGTGATCGCGATTCGCTGCGGTTCGTCGTGTCCGTTATCTAGCCCGTGTCCGTCGTGGATGGACACTGCTTTTGCCAACAGGTTGTGATGGCCCAGAATATGGCCCAGGAAGCCCTCGTCCTCTCTCCCGTCCCGGTCCCGGCCCCCGCCGCGCTGCCCGCCGACGCGGCGTTCGACGCGATCCGGCAGGCGTTTCTGGAGACCGCGCGCGGCCGCTGGTTTCTCGACGAATACGCGCGGCGCAACCGCAACGCCGACACCGCCATGGTGCTCGAAGCGGTCACGCGCATCGAGCAGGCCTTGGCGGCGCAGAAGGACGACGCGACGCTGCCGGCTACCACCGAGCCGCCCGCAAGCGTGCCTGCCGAAGCCATAGTCGCTGCCGAAACCATGGCTGCCACCGAAGCCATCGCCGCGGCCGGAGCCATTGTCGCCGCGGCGCGGGACGACGCCATGGCCGCGCTCGCCGGCCCGGCGCTGGACGAGGCGCTGGCGCCCTCGCGCAAATGCGCGCGGGTGATTCGCGAGATCGCGTGGGGGCTGCGCGAATCCGGCGCGGATGGCCGCATCTGTGCGCTGCTGGAGACCCAGGTGGACGCCATCAACGCCGCCTGCGACCAGTTCGCCTCAGGCGACCTGCGCGATGCCGTGGCGCGGGCCTTCGACCACGCCGCGCGGCGGATCGACGGCCTCGCCGCGCCGTCCGGCAAGCCGGCTGCCGTCACGGACGACGGCCTGTTCGACAGAGCGAACGCAGTGGACACCGCGCCTGCGACAATCGTGGTCGCGATCGAAGCAAGCGCAGCCCCGCAGGCCGAAACGATTGCACAGGCCGATCCCCAAACTGTCCTCCCGGAGGAACAGGATGCGGCCGCGCACCTGCACGTCGTCGCGACGACCGTCGAGCCCGCGTTGCCCGCAGAGGCCGCGCCGGCTGCCGTGACCATGACGGAGACAATGGTCGAGACAACAGCAGCAGGGACGACAACAGCAGAGTCGACGGCCGCGACCTCGCTCGGCGCGAGCCTGATCGCCAGCGGCATCGTCGCCCGGCCGGCTCCGGCCCGCAGCGATCCGCTGGCCCCGATCCGGCGCATGAGCCAGGCCGAGAAGGTCGCGTTCTTCAGCTAACGCGTCTTCATCTCGCGTGAGATCACAGCTGTCACAACACGTTCCCTCACCTCTCCCCAGCGGGGAGAGGTCGGAGGCGAGAGCGACAGGGAACGCCTCCGGGTGAGGGCATAGAATCTATCGATAGATTGAGAACCCCTCACCCCAACCCTCTCCCCACCGGGGAGAGGGGGCGCTTCTCGAATGCTGCGACGTTTCCATTAAAAGCTGAAAAACCCCAAAGCATTCACCGATCGGCCGGGATTGCCGATTTCGTCATTGCGAGGCGCAACGCGCCGAAGCAATCCATCGCTCATTCGCCGCGCAAAACGCTCACTGAATGAGCCGCGCGTACAAGTCCGCGTCGACATTGCCGCCGGACAACACCACGGCTACGGTCCTGCCCTTGGCATCGATGCGCCCGGCCAGCAGTGCCGCCAGCGCCACCGCGCCGCCGGGCTCGACCACCAGCTTCAACTCGCGGAACGCGAAGGCCACCGCTGCTCCTACCTCGGTGTCGGTGGCGGTGACACCGTGCGCGCCGAGCCCGTGGTTGATGGCGAAGGTCAGTTCGCCCGGGATCGACGCCATCAGCGCGTCGCAGATGGTGCGGCCGATGGCGCGATGCGGCTCGCGATGCCCGGCCGCGAACGAGCGGGCGTGATCGTCGAACCCGTCCGGCTCGACGGTGACCAGCGCGGCGTCGGGAAACCGCGCCCGGACCGCCAGCGCGATGCCGGCCATCAGCCCGCCGCCGGACGCCGGCGCCGACACGATATCCGGTGCGAGCCCGCGCGCGATGAAATCCTCGGCGATCTCGCGGCCCACCGTGCCCTGCCCGGCGATGACCCACGGATCGTCGAACGGCGGCACCACCGTCGCGCCGCGCCGGCGCGCCAGATCGCGCGCGATGGCGTCGCGGTCCTCCTTGTCGCGATCATAGAGAACGACTTCCGCGCCGTAGCCTTTGGTGCGTTCGATCTTGGAGACCGGCGCGTCCTTGGGCATCACGATGGTCGCCGGCATGCCGAGAATCTGCGCCGCCGCCGCCACCCCTTGGGCGTGGTTACCGGATGAGAACGCGACCACACCGGCTGCGCGCGCGGCCGGCGGGATCGACGACAGCTTGTTGAACGCGCCGCGAAACTTGAACGAGCCGGTCCGCTGCAGCACTTCCGGCTTGAGGAAGATGCGACCGCCGGTCAGCGCATCGAGCGCCGGCGAGGATAACAGCGGCGTGCGCACCGCGACGGGCAAAAGAACGCGCGCGGCGGCATCGACATCGGCGGCGGTGGGCAATGCTGGATCGGTCATGGCGCATGTATAGCGCCCTCACCTGCCACGGCAAGAGAGCGGGCGGGGGCGGCGCGATTGCTGTGTCCCGGGCGCAGCGCAGTGTGAAACGGTGCGCTGCTGAACCGGGACCGTTGCAGGCGCGGAGTTTGTTGCGGTCCCGGCTCTGCGGAGCGGCGCGAAGAACGCCGCGCCGCGTCCGGGACAACGCCCCGAACAGGCTACCCCGTCGGTAACGACTCCGAGGTCAGCCGCAGCCGGCGGGCGAGCCGGCGACGCCAGCGGCGCCTGACCTGCGGCGGGCGCTCGCGCGTGACATTGTCGATAAACACCTGCGCGCAGGCGCCCCAGCTTCGCGACGCCGCGAACTCCCGGCAGGCATCACGGGACAGCGTCAGCGCGGCGAGGCAGGCCGTGCGCAGATCGTCATCCAGCGCGCCGACCGGCGCATCGCCGATCACGTCGCGCGGACCGCCCACCGGAAACGCCGCCACCGGCACGCCGCTGGCCAGCGCTTCGAGCAGCACCAGACCGAACGTATCGGTCCGGCTCGGAAACACGAACACATCGGCGGCGGCGTAGATTTCCGCCAGCCGCTCGCCGTGCATGGTGCCGAGAAACACCGCGTCCGGGTATTTGCGCGCCAGCCCCGCTTTCGCCGGGCCGTCGCCGACCACGACCTTGGTGCCGGGCAGATCGAGATCGAGAAACGCCTCGAGATTCTTTTCCACCGCCACCCGGCCGACCGACAGGAACACCGGCCGCGGCAGGGCGAGATCGAAATCGCGCGGCCGGAACAGATCGGCATCGACGCCGCGCGACCACAGCACGACATTGCGGAAGCCGCGCGCGCGCAATTCGTCGACCAGTGCCGGCGTCGCCGCCATCACCGCGTCGCTGGCGCGGTGGAAATGGCGCAGCGCCGCCCAGCTCCACGCTTGCGGAATCGGCAGCCGGGCGGACACGTAGTCCGGAAACCGGGTGTGGAAACTGGTGGTGAACGGCACCGCGTTCTTCAGGCAATAGCGCCGCGCGAGAGCGCCGATCGGGCCCTCGGTGGCGATGTGGATGTAATCCGGCTGCGCCTCCTCGATCCTGCGGGCGAGCCGGCCCGGCCGCGGCAGCGCCACCCGCAGGCCGGGATAGCCCGGTAGCGCCACGGTGCGAAACGGCTCCGGGGTGAGAAACGCGACCTCGACGCCGAGGGCGCGCGCCGCCTCCGCCATCATGGCGAGCGTGCGCACCACGCCGTTGACCTGCGGGTGCCATGCATCGGTGGCAATCAGGATGCGCATCAGGCCGCCTGCTGCGTCATCTGCGCCACCGGTCGCGGCTGCCGCTGCGGATCGGTCCAGGTGAGGATTTCGAAACGGCCGTCGTCATGCTCCACCAGCGCGGTGCAGCTTTCCACCCAGTCGCCGCAATTCATGTAGCGGATGCCATTGTCGTCGCGGATCGTCGCGTAGTGGATGTGGCCGCAGATCACGCCGTCGGTGCCGTGACGCCGCGCCTCGCCCGCCAGCGTCTGCTCGAACGCGCCGATATAGTTGACCGCGTTCTTCACCTTGAGCTTGGCCCATTGCGACAGCGACCAGTACGGCACGCCGAACAGCCTGCGGAACGCATTCACCAGCCGGTTCATTTGAATCGCGAAGCCATAAGCCTTGTCGCCGAAATGGGCGAGCCAGCGCGCGTTCTGCACCACGAGATCGAAGATGTCGCCGTGGATGACCAGATAGCGCCTGCCGTCCGCGCCGTCGTGAATCGCGGTCTCGACCACCTCGACGCCGCCGAAATGCGTTCCGTAATAGGAGCGCAGGAATTCGTCGTGATTGCCGGGGACATAGATCACCCGCGCGCCCTTGCGCACCTTGCGCAACATCTTCTGCACGAAATCGTTGTGGGACTGCGGCCAGTTCCAGCTCGACTTCAGCGCCCAGCCATCGACGATGTCGCCGACGAGATAGATGGTCTCGGCATCGTGGACGCGGAGGAAATCGAGAAGGCAGTCGGCCTGCGAGCCGCGGGCTCCGAGGTGGACGTCGGAGATAAACAGGGTGCGAAAGCGCCGTTCCGGACTCTCGCTCATCATCGCACTTGCCATGTATGAGCGCCTATCAGCTTTACATGACGACGCGATGACGGCGATGCAGAGCACAACAAGGAAGCTGGATTACTTCGTCGCGAAGCTCCTCACAATGACGTCCAAGCGCCCGACAGTCAGCCGATGTCAGCGCTCGAAGGCGTGGAAGTGATGGATCGGGCCGTGGCCGTGGCCGACCTTGAGCCGGTCGGCGGCGGCGATGGCGGCACTGATATACGCCTTGGCGCCGCGCACGGCCGCTTCCAGCGTCTCGCCTTTCGCCAGCCCGGCGGCGACCGCCGACGACAGCGAACAGCCGGTGCCATGGGTGTTGCGGGTGGCGATGCGCGGTGCCGCCAGCCGCAGCGAGACGTCCCTGCCGATCAGGTAATCGACGCTTTCGGCACCGTCGCCGTGGCCGCCCTTGATCAGCACCGCGCCGCTGCCCAGGGCCAGCAGCCGCCGCCCCTGATCCTCGATTGCAGCCTCATCGGTGGCGACGGCTTCGTCGAGCAGCGCCGCCGCTTCCGGCAGATTGGGCGTGATCAGGGTCGCGCGCGGGATGAGTTGGTCGCGCAGCACATCGATGGCGTCCGGCGACAGCAGCCGGTCGCCCGATGTCGCCACCATCACCGGATCGGCGACGACGACAGGCGGCGACCAGCGCATGAGGCCGGCGACGATGGCCTCGATGGCGTCGCGCTGCGCCACCATGCCGATCTTCACCGCCCGGACGTCGAGATCGCTGAACACGGCGTCGATCTGCGCGGTAATGAAGGGCGGCGGCACGTCGTGAATGCCGGTGACGCCGCGGGTGTTCTGCGCGGTCAGCGCGGTGATGACCGACGCGCCGTAGACGCCGCAGGCCGAGAAGGTCTTGAGGTCGGCCTGAATGCCGGCGCCGCCGCTCGGATCGGAACCGGCGATGGTGAGCGCGATCGGTATCGTGGGAACGTCTGTCATGCGCGGCCTGATCCGGCGAGCCTCTGTTGCGCCTGCTGTAACGCGCGGCAGAAACTCCGGCAAGCCGCCTTCATGCCACCTTGCCACGGCGTCCGGATTTGGCTCTATTGCGCTCCGCAATGCGATGCCGCCGCCGACGGATGCGGCCTGCCGGGAGAAACAGCGATGGTGCCCTTCTTCGTCCAGATCAAGTGCAAGATGGGCCAGTCCTACGCGGTCGCCAATGCCCTCGCGGAGGCCGAGATCGCCTCGGAAATCTATTCCACCGCCGGGGACTACGACCTGCTGGTCAAGTTCTATGTCAATCACGACACCGACATCGGCCATTTCGTCAACGAAAAGGTCCAGACCATTCCCGGCATCCAGGACACCTACACCATCATCACCTTCAAGGCGTTCGGGGTGTAATCCCAGGCCGCGCCGCGCTCACGCCGCGCCGGCCTCGTCCGTCACCGGCGCATCGGGGTTGTCCTCATCGTCGGCCATGGTGGCGATCGCGGCCACCGGCGTATCGCGCAGGCGCTTCAGCCCGAGGTAGCGCTCGCGCAGGATGACGAAGATTCCGGCGCTCGCCACCGCAATCGCGCCCGCCACCACATAGGGCGTCGGCACTTCATTGAAGAACCAGTAGCCGAGCATGAAGGCCCACAGCATCGCGGTGTAGTCGAACGGCGCGAGGAACGAGGCCGGCGCGAAGCGGTAGCTGTCGGTGAAGAAAATCTGCCCGAGGCCGCCGGACACCCCGATCCCCGCCAGCAGCATCACATCGCCCCACGTCGCCGGCCAGCGCCAGCCGAACGGCGCGGTGAGCAGCGACACCAGCAGCACCAGCAGCGTCATGAAGATGACGATGGACGACGTGGTCTCGGTCGCGGTCAGGCGGCGGATCTGGATCGCGGCGCCGCCGGCGGTGAAGGCATTGGTCAGCGCGAAGGCGAGGCCGAGCGCCATCGACGAGGTCAGCGCGGCGTGATCGCGCGCATAGGGCGCGAGCATCAGCAGCACGCCGCCGAAGCCGAACGCCACCGCCGACCAGCGATAGGCGCGCACCTGCTCCTTCAGGAACACCGCCGCGAAGATCACGGTGATCAGCGGCGCGAGAAAGGCGATGGCGGTGAAGTCCGCGATCGGAATCCGCGCCAGCGCCGCAAAGGTGCAGAAGGTGCCGACGATGCTGAACAGCCCGCGCACCAGATGGTCGGAGTGCCGCTCGGTGCGCAGCGCGCCGCGCAACTGCCCGCGCCAGCCGAACACGATCAGGATCGGCGGCAGAGCGAACAGGGCGCGGAAGAACGCCACCTGCCCTTCCGGATAGGCTCCGGCGAGGTAGCGGACCTGAGCACCCATGATCGCGAACATCAGGGTGCTGGCGACCTTGAAGCTGACGGCTTTGACGATGTTCATGGAATAAAGCAGGGAAACCAGGAGGAATGAGAGCAGGCTTCATTCAGACAGAAACAATATTCGTCATGCCCGGCTTTAGGCCGGGCATCCACGTCTTACCTGAATAAATCCTTCAAGACGTGGATGGCCGGGACCATAGGCGAGCGGAAGCGACGCCGTTCTTCGAACGGCTATGGCCCGGCCAAGACGAGATTAATGTTTCCGTCCAAACGTGAACGAACTTTAGCGGCCCGGAGAAAGCACGCGGGCGCGCGGCGGAAAACCCTGTCCACGACATGGCTTGCCGGATCGTCATGCAGCGCGGCGCGCCCCCGCGCGGAACCGGGCGCGCCCGGCCGGATCAGGACCGTTTCGGCCGCGCCGGGCCGTCCACCGGGGGAAGCGACTTGAGATAGGCGGCCATCGCCGCGCGGTCGTCGTCGCTCAGCAGCGACGTGTTGCGGATGACCCGGGCCATCGAGCCGCCGGCGCTGTCGCCGTCCGGCAGTTCGCCGGTCTTGAGGAAATAGGCGATGTCCTTTTCCGACCAGTCCTTGAGGCCCTTCTGCGTGATGTTGGGCACCCAGCCCCGGCCCTCGGGATCGGGGCCGCCGGCCAAGCGCTGCGACGCCACGATGCCGCCGAGGGCGTTGCGCGGGCTGTGGCATTCGGCGCAGTGGCCGAGGCCGTTGACCAGATAGGCGCCGCGATTCCACGCCGCCGACTGCTTCGGGTCCGGCGCGAACGGCGCGGTGTCGAGGAACAGGAATTTCCACACCCCGACCAGACGGCGGATATTGAACGGAAACCGCAGATCGTGATCGCGGACGCGGCCGGCCACCGGCGGCAGCGTCTTGATGTAGGCGAACAGGTCGCGGATGTCCTGGGTGGTGGCGAGCCGGTACGAGCCGTAAGGGAACGCCGGATAGTAATGCGTCCGCGCCGGCGAGGTGCCGCGGGTCATGGCGGTGACGAAATCCGCCTCGCTCCACTTCCCGATGCCGTCCTGCGGATGCGGCGAGATGTTGGGCGCATGAAAGGTGCCGAACGGCGACGCCATGGCGAGGCCGCCGCCCAGCATGGTGCGCGGCTGGCCCCGCACGCCATGGCAGGAGGTGCAGCCACCGGCGTTGAACACCGTCTCGCCATTGGCCGCATCGGGGGTGTAGGCCGGCAGCGCCGCGGCGGTCACCACCGCCGGAATGGTGATGAACCAGAACACGCCGGCCCCCGCGAGCACCGCGACCACCGCCAGCACAGAAAGCTTTTTCATCATGGGCGCCTCGTTACGGAATCGGGAACATCACGCACAACCGGCAGGAACCAGCACGCTGTCACCGGTGTTGAATTGCCACCGGCTTTCCGGAAACAAGCGGAGACAACCATGCGCATCACCACATTGGCACTCCCGATCATCGCCGTCAGCCTCTGCGTGGCAGCCGGCGGACCGGCCTTTGCCGAGAAACTGACGATGAAAGTCAACATGACCGGAACATCCGAGGTGCCGCCCAACAACAGCCCGGCCAAAGGCGTCGCCGATATCGGCTTCGATACCGCAACTAAAATGCTGACATGGAAGGTCACCTATTCCGGGCTGACGGGGCCTGCCACCGCGGCGCATTTTCACGGCCCCGCCGAACCCGGCAAGAACGCGCCGATCGTCATTCCGTTCAAGGACGTCGCCAGCGGTGCCGCGGGCAGCGCCACGCTGACGGATGCGCAGGCGGCTGATCTGACAGCGGGCCGGTATTACGTCAACATCCATACCGCGGCGCATCCCGGCGGCGAAATTCGCGGTCAGGTGACCCGATAGATCGGGCACCGCGCCAAGCATGACAACGGCGGAGGCCGCCGGCGTCCGTTCCGGATCGCCGGCCGCGACGCGCGATGTCAGCTGTTCTTGACGCGGAAGGTTTCGTGACAGGACGCGCACGCCTTGCCGATGGCGGGCAGCGACGCCTTGAGGCTGTCGAGATCCTTGACCTTGCCCTTGGCCTCGGTCACCGCCGCCTTGAAGGTCGCAATGTGGGCGTCGAAATCGGCGCGGTTCTCCCAGATCTTCGGCGACGGCGTGTAATCGGCGGTCTGCTTCACGCTCTTGACGCTGTCCGGATAGAGCGCGCCCATCTTCGCCGCGGATTCGGCGAGGGCCGCCAGCGCCGCATCGACGGCGGCCTGATCGAACGGCTTGTCGCCGCGCACCATCGGCGTCAGCGTGCCGCCGATGGCCCGGCCGTTGGCCTTCATCAGGGCATGGCTTTGATCGATCACGTCCTGCTGGGCGGCCACCGCGCCGACCCCGAGCAGAATGGCGGCGACGGCCAGAACACTACGCTTCATACGGCAAATCCTCCGATGCTGTTGAACTTACGTCCGTTCAAGAATCCGGTTTCAAAAGTTCTTCACTGCATCATCCTTGCCGGATGATGACAAGCGTGCGTTCGACTTGTTCACGAAACCGTCAAAGCCGGTGGGTGCGGTGGTGCTCCGCGATGGCCATCCACACCCGCTCCGGCGTCGCCGGCATGTCGATATGGTCGATGCCGTATTCGCGCCACAGCGCATCGATGACGGCGTTCATCACCGCCGGGCACGAGCCGATCGCCCCGGCCTCGCCCGCCCCCTTGACGCCGAGCGGATTGGTCTTGCACGGCACGTTGTGGGTCTCGAAGGTGATGGCGGCACCATCGGCCGCGCGCGGCATGGCGTAGTCCATGAACGTGCCGGTGACGAGCTGGCCGTCGACGGGGTCATACACCGCCCGCTCCATCAGCGCCTGGCCGATGCCCTGCATGGTGCCGCCGTGCACCTGCCCTTCCAGCAGCAGCGGATTGAGGGTAACGCCGAAGTCATCGACGATCACATAGTTGACCACGCGCACTTGCCCCGTGGCGGGATCGATCTCCACTTCCACGAGATGGGTGCCGTTGGGATAGGTGCCGTCGGCGCTGCTGAAACTGTCGCTGGCGGCGAGCTTCGCCGAGCCCGTGCCGGCGCGCGCCGCGAT
Organism: Bradyrhizobiaceae bacterium; assembly: GCA_020544565.1. Classification (GTDB taxonomy): domain Bacteria; phylum Pseudomonadota; class Alphaproteobacteria; order Rhizobiales; family Xanthobacteraceae; genus Afipia. Next base: position 339,642 of record CP078014.1, on the reverse strand, counting down.
CTCGGCGAACGACAACGAACGGTCGGTGCCGGCGATGCGGACCGATCCGCCGTCGATCTCCAGATCGGCGGTGCTGGTTTCGAGCGCGTCGGCGGCGATCTCCTTGAGGCTGGTGCCGAGCTTGCGCGTGGCGCGCTCGACGCTGACGCCGCCGGAGGGGATCGACGACGAGCCGCCGGTGCCGAGGCCGGTGGCGATGCGGTCGGTATCGCCTTGCACCACATGCACGCGCTCGGGCGGCAGGCCGAATTGCTCGGCGACGAGCTGGGCATAGGCGGTCTGATGGCCCTGCCCGCTCGACTGGGTGCCGATCAGCACCGTGACGTCACCGTCGGGATCGAGCAGCACCTGCGCGGTTTCCTCGCCCATGGTGCCGCAGATCTCGACATAGGTCGCAAGCCCGATGCCGCGCACCAGCCCCTGCCGCTTCGCCGCCTTGGCGCGCTTGGGAAAGTCCTTCCATGCGGCAAGCTCCATCGCGCGCTTCATGTGCGCGGCGAAATCGCCGGAATCGTAGACCTTGCCGGTGGCGGTGGTGTAGGGCAGCGCCCTGGTCGGAATGAAGTTGCGGCGGCGGATGGCGTCCGGCGTCATGCCGAGCTTGCGTGCCGCCGCATCGACCAGCCGCTCCACCACATAGGCGGCTTCCGGGCGGCCGGCGCCGCGATAGGCATCGACGGGAACGGTGTTGGTGAACACCGTGCGCACCCGGCAATGGAACGCTTGAATGTCGTAGAGCCCGGGCAGCATGCCCGCGCCGCCGTGGGGAATATAGGGCGCGAAGGTCGAGAGATACGCGCCCATGTCGCCGGCGAGATCGACGTCCATGCCGAGAAAGCGGCCGTCCTGCGCCAGCGCCATGCGGGCGGTGGTGAGATTATCGCGGCCCTGCGCGTCGCCGACGAAATGGTCGGAGCGGTCGGCGGTCCATTTCACGGTTCGATGCAGCTTGCGCGCCGCCACCGCCACCAGCGCGTATTCGCGATAGGGAAACAGCCGGGTGCCGAAGCCACCACCGACGTCGGGACAGATTACCCGCATCCTGTCGGTCGGAATTTTGAGAACGTTTTCGCACAGGATGTCGCGCAGGCGATGGCTGCCCTGGCTGCCGATGGTCAGGGTGAGGTGATCGCGCCTGGCATCGTATTCGGCGACGGCCGCGCGCGGCTCCATGTAGTTGGTGACGATACGCGGATTGACGATCGCGATCTCGGCCACGGCATGGGCCTTGGCAAAGGCGGCGTCGGCGGCCGCCTTGTCGCCGAGCGCGGTATCGAACAGCACGTTGCCGGGATGGTCGGGCCACACCTGCGGCGCATCCGGTTTCAGCGCGTTGGCGATACCGACGACGGCGGCCAGCGGCGTCCAGTCCACCTCGATGGCCTCGACGGCGTCGCGGGCCTGCGCCACGGTCTCGGCCACGACGAACGCCACCGCATCGCCGACATGGCGCACCACGCCGCTGGCGAGGATCGGGTAAGGCGGCGCGGTGAACGGATGGTTCGGCAGATTGAACAGGCACGGCAGGCCGCCGAGGTCCTTGATATCATCGGCGACAATAATCGCCGCCACGCCGGGCAGGCCGCGGGCGCGTGCCACGTCGATTTTGAAACGCGCATGGGCATGGGGCGAGCGCAGCACCAGCGCATGCAGCGCCCGCGCCGGCGCGAAGTCGTCGGTGTAGCGGCCGTTGCCGCGGATCAGCGCGTCGTCTTCCTTGCGCACGACGCTCTGGCCGACTCCGAATTTGATGGGGGGCATGGCGTCTCCGGTCGCGACCTTGGAACGGTTCCAGACCGGATATTGCAGCGGAACGCCGGCCAGCGCAAATCGCCGGACGCGGTTTCCCTTTAGCCGCGGATCAGCGCGCGCAGCCAGCGCGGCCCGAACAACAATAGGATACTGCCGCCATAGACCACGAGGCCGACCGCGATCAAAATCGCGAGAGCGGCCTCGTCGCGCAGCGTTGTCATCCCGGACAGGGCGGAGGCGCACCAGCGCCCGGTGAGCCACAGCGCCGCGGCCAGCACGATGCCCGCAAACGCCAGCTTGGCGATGGCGATGGCGAAGCCGCGGTCGATCTCGAGGAAGCGGCGGCGCACCGCGAACATCACCACCAGCAGCAGGTTGATCCACGCCCCCGCCGCGGTGGCGAGCGCGAGGCCGATCTGCGCCAGCGAGCCGACCAGCGCCACCTTGAGGGCGACGTTGACCGCGACGCCGGTCAGCGCCGCCTTCACCGGCGTCGCGGTGTCCTTGCGGGCGTAGAAGGTCGCGACCGCGCTGCGGATCAGCACGAACGGCACGAGGCCGATGGCATAGGCCGCGAGCGTCGCCCCCGCCTCCGCCGCGTCCGCCTTGGAGAACGCGCCGCGCGCGAACATCGCCCGCATGATGACGTCCGGCACGGTGAGGAACGCGGCCACGAACGGCATCGAGAACAGCAGCGTGAACTCGAACGCCTTGCGCTGCGAGGCCAACGCGCCGGCGTGGTCGCCGGCCGTGATCCGCCGCGACATCTCCGGCAGCAGCACGGTGCCGATGGCGATGCCGATCACCCCGATCGGCAACTGGTTGAGGCGATCGGCGTAATACAGCGCCGACAGCGCGCCGGACGCAAGAAACGTCGCGATGATGGTGTCGGCGAACAGCGCGACCTGCGTGCCCATCGATCCCAGCGTCGCCGGCCCCAGCGCGCGGAAGAATGCGCGCACGTCGGCGTCGAGCTTCAGGTCGGTGAATTTCGGCAGCACGCCGCTTTTCGCCGCGTCGCCTGCCAGCAGGAAAAACTGCAGGAAGCCGGACAGCAGCACGCCCCACGCCGCGGCGTAACCGGCATTGGGGAAGAACGCCGCCAGCGCCAGCGTCAGCATCATCGACAGGTTGAGGAACACCGGCGCGGCGGCGGCGCTGGCGAAGCGGTGCATCACGTTGAGCATGCCGCCATAGAGCGTCACCAGCGTGATCAGCAGCAGATAGGGAAAGGTGATGCGGGTCAGCGCGATGGCCAGTTCGCGTTGCGCCGGATCGTCGGTGAAGCCGGGGGCGAGCAGCGACATCGCCTGCGGCATGAACAGCAGCGCGAGAGCCAGCAGCACCACCTGCGAGGCGAACAGCAGCGTGAAGATGCGATCGCCGAACAGCCGCGCCGCATTGTCCCCGCGCTCGCCATAGACGTTGGCGTAGGCCGGCACGAAAGCGGCGTTGAACGCGCCCTCGGCGAAGATCGCGCGGAAATGGTTGGGCAGCCGCAGCGCCACGAAGAAGGCGTCAGCCAGCGGCCCCGCGCCGAGGATCGCGGCCAGCATGATGTCGCGCGCGAATCCGGTGACGCGCGACAGGAGGGTGAAACCGCCGACGGTGAAGATTCGCCCGAGCATGAGATGTCTTACCGCAGGACACGGACGCGAGCACGTCCTCAGAACTTGTCATGGCCGGGCTCGTCCCGGCCATCCACGCCTTTTTGGAGGTTTGGCAGCAGCGCCCCGGACGCGGCGCGGCATCCTTCATGCCGCTCCGCAGAGCCGGGGCCGCACAAGACCGTGTGCGCAGCGGTCCCGGTTCTGCGAAGCAGCGCTCACGCGCTGCATCGCGCCCGGGACAAGAGCAGGTCAATATTGCAATCGTTTACGCCACCGCGTCGCGCACGGCCTTGATGACGCGGTCCTGCGCGGCCTCATCGAGATAGGCGTGCATCGGCAGGCTGATGACGTCCTGCGACAGCCGCTCGCTGACCGGAAGGCCGCCCTCGGCCACGGGAAAGTGCCTGTAGGCGGTCTGCTGGTGCATCGACTTCGGATAGTAGATCGCGGTCGGAATGCCCTGCGCCTTCAGCGCGGCGGCGAAGGCGTCGCGGTCGACGCCGCTCGGCAGGCGGATGGTGTACTGCGCCCACACCGACACGTTGTCGTCGGCGACACGCGGCGCGGTCACGATGTTATGCAGCGCGTCGAAATAGCGGCCGGCGACGCGGTTGCGCGCGGCGATCTCGTCGTCGAAGATCTTCAGCTTCTCGATCAGGATCGCCGCCTGCATGGTGTCGAGCCGCCCGGTCAGGCCGAGGCGGACGTTGTCGTATTTCTCGGTGCCCTGCCCGTGCACACGCACGCTGCGCAGCCGCTCCGCCAGATCGGCGTCGTCGGTGAAGATCGCGCCGCCGTCGCCGAAGCAGCCGAGCGGCTTGGCCGGAAAGAAGCTGGTCGCGGTGGCGAGGCCGAAGGTGCCGAGCCGGCGGCTCTTGTAAGTTGCGCCGAACGATTGCGCCGCGTCGTCGAGCACGAACAGGCCCTCGGCGCGGGCGACATCTCCAATCGCATCGTGGTCGGCGCTCTGGCCGAACAGATCGACCGGGATCACCGCCTTCGCTGTGAGGCCGAGCTTGCGCGCGGTGGCGATGCCTTGCTGCAACGACGCCACGCTCATGTTGAACGTCGCCTCGTCGACATCGACGAACACCGGCGTCGCGCCGGCCAGCGCCACCACCTCGCCGGTGGCGCAGAACGTGAACGACGGACAGATCACCGCGTCGCCCGGGCCAATGCCCTGCGCCATCAGCACCATCAGCAGCGCGTCGGTGCCGCTGGCGCAGGCGACGACATGCTTCGCGCCGCAGAACGCCGCGAGGTCGGCCTCGAGTTGCGTCACTTCCGGGCCGTTGATGAACTGGCAGTGCGTCAGCACCCGCGCCACGGCGTCGTCGATCTTGGCGCCGAGACGGCGGCGCTGGGCGGCGACGTCGATGAACGCCACGGGTTCGGTTCGCAGATGCTGGTTCATGGTGCCTTGCTGTGTATCTTGCCGTTGAATTCCGAAGTCGTCAGCCGGCGACCGCGCGCGGCGCCTGACGCAGCGGCGCGGCGATGGAGCCGGTCGGCGCGCCCAGACACTTGATCGCGATCTCGAGGCTGGCGACGCCCTCCTCGCCGGTCACCGCCGGGGTGCCGCCGCGTACCGCGTCGAGAAACGCCAGCAACTCGGCGCGCAGCGGTTCGTCATGGCCGACCGAGAGATGGCGCATCGAATAGCTGCCGTCGCGCTGGAAGCCGAAACATTCGGTGACCTGCCGCGTCAGCAGATCGCCCTGCACGTATTTGCCGCGCGTCGCCACGGTGACGCTGCGCGCCTTGAACGGCGTCAGCCAGTTGGTGTTGATGTGGGCGAGCACGCCCGAGGCGGTGCGAAACTGGAGCAGCGCGATGTCCTCGCGCTCGGCCACGGCGCTGGCGAGCTGCGGCTGCACGTCGACGATGTCGGATTCGGTGAACCAGCGGATCAGGTCGATGTCATGGACGGCGAGATCGATGACGACGCCGACATTGGACATGCGCGGCGGGAACGGCCCCACCCGGGTGATGGCGATCGACAGGATTTCCTCGTCCTTGATCGCCTGCTTGATGGCGGCGACGGCGGGATTGAAACGCTCGACATGGCCGACCATCAGCGTCACGCCGGCCGCGCGCGCGGCCGCGACGATCTCGTGTCCCTCGGTCACCGACGAGGCGATCGGCTTTTCCACCAGCACGTGGACCTTGCGGGCGATGCAGGCCAGCGCCACCTCGCGATGCAGATGGGTCGGCGCAGCGATGGTGACGGCGTCGAGCCCGAGGGCGAGCATCTCGTCCAGCGTCTCGAAGGTCGGGCATCCCAGCATCTGCGCGGCGCGGGCGCGATGGTCCGCCAGCGGATCGACGATGCCGACGAGTTCGACCCCGGGCAGGCCGGCGAGCACGCGGGCATGGTTGGTGCCCATCACGCCGGCGCCGACCACGCCGATGCGCAGGAGCTGGCCGGTCGCCCCGGTTTTTGCCGATCCCGTAGAACTCATGTCCTGAACCTCTGAAAATGGTCGCGCGGGAGGCCGTGCGGCTGCGTCGCGCCGTGGTGTCCTAGCACGCCGCCACCAGCGTGGCGAACGCCGCGGCGGCGCGCGGGGACACGTTTTGATTCAAACAATTACACCGCAGGCCCGCGATATCCTCTTGAAAATCTGGAAAGATTCTATCTTTCCCGGATCGAATCACGGCCGCCGGTAATCGTCCTCGATGCGCACGATATCGTCCTCGCCGAGATAGCTGCCGGTCTGCACCTCGATCAGTTCCAGCGGGATCTTGCCGGGGTTCTCCAGCCGGTGGGTGGCGCCGATCGGAATGTAGATCGACTCGTTCTCGTGCACGATCTTGTGCAGGTCGTTGACGGTGACCTGCGCGGTGCCGCGCACCACGATCCAGTGCTCGGAGCGGTGGTGATGCTTCTGCAGCGACAGGCGGCCGCCGGCCTTGACCACGATCCGCTTGACCTGATGGCGCTCGCCGGTGTCGAGCGACTGATACGAGCCCCACGGCCGGTGCACCTTGAGGTGATCCTCCGTCACCTGCGGCGCGACGGTCCTGAGGCGGCCGACCAACCGCTTCAATCCGTCGGGATTGTGCTGGCGCGACACCAGCACCGCGTCCTGGGTCGCCACCACCACCAGATCGTCGACGCCCTCGAGCGCCACCAGCGCCCGGTCGGTGGAGACGTTGCAGTTGCGCGAATCCTCGAACACCGCCGGTCCCTGCGCCACGTTGCCGTCGGCGTCCTTGTCGGACAGTTCCCACACCGCGCGCCACGAGCCGACATCGGACCAGCCGCACGCCACCGGGATCACCGCGGCCTGCGTGGTCTTCTCCATCACCGCGTAGTCGATTGAGATCGCCTTGGCCCGGCCGAACGACTCGAGCGGCAGGATGACGAAACCGAGATCGCGCCCGGCAGTGACGACCGCGTCGCTCAGCGCCTCCACGCTGGCCGGATCGACGCTGCGATATTCGTCGAGCAGCATGGCGGCGCGGAACATGAAGTTGCCGCTGTTCCACAGATAGCCGTCGGCGACGTAGCGCTCCGCGGTGGCATGGTCCGGCTTCTCGACGAACCGCGCCACGGCGCGCACCTCGCCGGCGACGGTCTCGCCCGGGCGGATGTAGCCGTATTCGGTGGCGGGGCGCTGCGGCCGCACGCCGAAGGTGACGATGCGCCCGGCGACGGCGACGGGGAGCGCCTTGCGGCAGGCATCGACGAACGCCGCGGTGTCCTGCACCACGTGATCGGCCGCGAGCGCCAGCACCACCGCGTCGGGGTCGCGGCTGAGCGCGAAAGCCGCGCCGGCGGCGATCGCCGGGCCGGAATCGCGCCGCGCCGGTTCGAGCAGGATATCGGCCTCGATGCCGATCTCGTTCAACTGCTCCAGCACCATGAAGCGATACATCGCATTGGTGATGATGATCGGCCGCGCGAACAGCGACGGATCGCTGACGCGCAGCATGGTGTCCTGAAAGGTCGAGCGCCCGCCGAACAGCGACAGGAACTGCTTGGGACGCCCCTCGCGCGACGCCGGCCACAGCCGGGTGCCGGCGCCGCCGCACATGATCAATGGAATGATTCGTTCGCTCATGCGTCCTCAACACCCGGTTCGATGGTCACAGCCGATGATAGTCGCGATACCAGGCCACGAATCGCGCGATCCCGTCCGCGATCGGCGTCGATGGCCGATAGCCGACCTCGCGCATGAGGTCATCGACATCGGCATAAGTCACGGGCACGTCGCCGGGCTGCATCGGCAGCAACTCCTTCACCGCCGTGCATCCGAGTTCTTTCTCCAGCAGCGCGACGACATCTTGAAGCGCCTCCGCGCGGTTGTTGCCCACGTTGAAAATCCGCCATGGCGCAGTGCTCGACGCCGGATCGCTCGCCGTCGCCTGGCCGGACGGGATGTGATCGATCAGCCGGATCACCGCTTCGGTCACGTCGTCGATATAGGTGAAATCGCGCCGCATGTCGCCGTGGTTGAACAGCCGGATCGGGCGACCCTGCGTCATCGCTTCGGCGAACAGATACATCGCCATGTCCGGCCGTCCCCATGGACCGTAGACCGTGAAGAAGCGCAGGCCGGTGGCTGGAACGCGGTAGAGATGGCTGTAGGCATGCGCCATCAGTTCGTTGGCCTTCTTCGTGGCCGCGTAAAGACTGATGGGATGATCGACATTGTCGTGCACGGAGAACGGCAGCTTGGCGTTCAGCCCGTAGACGGACGACGACGACGCAAAGAGCAGATGGCGGCAGCCGTTGTGCCGGCAGCCTTCCAGCACGTTGGCGAAGCCCTGAAGGTTGGCGTCGACATAGGCGTGGGGATGGTCCAGCGAGTAGCGCACCCCGGCCTGCGCCGCGAGATGGATCACCACCGGGAAGCGATGCTCCGCGAACAGCGCCTGCATGGCGTCACGGTCGGCGAGATCGCGTTTCACGAAGGTGAAGCCCGGGCTGGCCTGCAGCAGCCGCAGCCGCGCCTCCTTCAAGGCCGGATCGTAATAGGCGTTGAGGTTGTCCAGCCCGACCACCGTGCGCCCGGCTTTGAGCAGGCGCTGCGCCACATGGAAGCCGATGAAGCCGGCCGCGCCCGTCACCAGCACCGTCTGACCCGACATATTGCCTCGCCCTGCTGGCCCGCCGTCCTGAATGACTCATGGAGCCGATGCGATCCATGGAAGATCGGCGGCCTTGCCGGAACCGGCCTCCGGCGCGCCCTGTTTAGAGCATTTCATATTTTGACGGAAACAGAGTCATTCGTCATGGCCGGGCTTGTCCCGGCCATCCACGTCTTATTTTGTCGAAACTCCCAAGACGTGGATGCCCGGCATAAAGCCGGGCATGACGAAGGTTGATTCTGTTTGAACCAAAACCGTCCCAAGGCGGCAATAGCCCGGTGCCGGCTATTGCCAGCGGGGCCCCGACGCCATACCAAGAGCCCGAAACTCACCGGCGGACCCGCTGTTCGCCCATGTTGGCCCGGCCGACGGCCTGTCCACATCAACCATCGCGGTCCGAATGCGCGGATTTCTCGTCCTGGCCGCCCGCATCCTGGTGTCGGCGGCGCTGCTCTATTTTGCGCTTCGCGGCATCGATTTCGCCGCCATCCGCGCCCGCCTGAGCGATATCAGCGCGGCGTGGATCGGCGCGGCCATCGCCGTCACCATCTTCCAGACCTGGCTCGGCGCGCTGCGCTGGCAACAGATCAGCGCTCCCTGCGCCGCCCCGCTCGGAACGACGCAGGCGTTCCGCTACAACATGATCGGCACGTTCTTCAACCAGACCCTGCCGTCGAGCATCGGCGGCGACGCCATGCGGCTGTGGCTGGTGCGGCATACCGGCGCGGGCTGGCAGGCCGCGACCTATTCGGTGCTGGTCGATCGGGCGGTCGGGCTGATCGCGCTGGCCTCCATCGTCGTCGCCAGCCTGCCGTGGAGCTATGACCTGATCGGCAGTCCGCGCGGACGGATCGCGCTGCTGCTGGTGGACATCGCGGCGATCTCCGCCGGGCTCGGTTTCCTGCTGCTCGGCCGGCTGCGCTGGCCGTGGCTGACGCGGCTGTGGCCGTTGCGCCATATTCACGCCTGCGCGGTGATCGCCAACCGGGTGCTGTTCAGCCGCGCCAGCGGGCCGAAGATCGCGGTGCTGTCGCTGGCCATTCACACCCTCGCCGTGGTGATCGCGTGGTGCGCGGTGCGCTCCATCGCCGCGCCCGCCGCGTTCGGACAGCTGTTCCTGCTGGTGCCGCCGATCATGCTCATCACCATGCTGCCGATCTCCATCGCCGGCTGGGGCGTGCGCGAGGCGGCGATGATGGTGGCATTCGGGTATGCCGGGCTGGCGCAGACCGACGGCACCATGGTGTCGCTGCTGTTCGGCGCGGCCTATTTCGTGGCCGGCGCGATCGGCGGCCTCGTCTGGGTGCTGAGCCGCGAGAAAACCGCAAAGCTGCCTGACGTCGCGACCGAAGGCGGATAAGATCGAACGATCCTGACCGGCATCCCGGTCCGGACCAAGTATTCGGGGACAGATTTTGGCAAAGCGATTTAACGGCAAGCGTCTTCTGGTCACCGGCGGCGCCGGTTTCCTCGGCTCCCACCTGTGCGAAAAACTGCTCGAGGAGGGCGCGGAGGTGCTCTGCCTCGACAACTATTTCACCGGCCGGCGCGGCAACATCGCGCACCTGATCCCCAATCCGCTGTTCGAGGCGATGCGCCACGACATCACGCTGCCGCTCTTCATCGAGGTGGACGGCATCTTCAACTTCGCCTGCCCCGCGTCCCCGATCCACTATCAGCACGACCCGGTGGCCACCACCAAGGTCAGCGTCCACGGCGCGATCAACATGCTCGGCCTCGCCAAGCGCCTGAAGTGCCCGATCCTGCAAGCCTCCACCAGCGAGGTCTATGGCGATCCCAACGTCCATCCCCAGCCCGAAAGCTACTGGGGCCACGTCAACCCGATCGGGCCGCGAGCCTGCTACGACGAAGGCAAGCGCTGCGCCGAAACGCTGTTCTTCGACTACCACCGCCAGCACGCGCTTTCGATCAAGGTGATGCGCATCTTCAACACCTACGGCCCGCGCATGCATCCGAACGACGGCCGCGTGGTGTCGAACTTCATCGTGCAGGCGCTCAAGGGCGAGCCGATCACCATCTATGGCGACGGCCAGCAGACCCGCTCGTTCTGCTATGTCGACGATCTGGTGGAAGGCGCGCTGCGGCTGATGGATACGCCGAAGGAGGTCACCGGGCCGATCAATGTCGGCAACCCAGTGGAATTCACCATCAAGGAACTGGCGCTTGCGGTGCTGCGGCTGACCAACTCGAAGTCCGAACTGATCACGCGGCCGCTGCCGCAGGACGATCCGCGCCAGCGCCAGCCCGACATTTCCTACGCCCGCTCGGCGCTGGGATGGGAGCCGACCGTTCAGCTTGAGGACGGCCTGAAAAAGACCATCGCCTATTTCGACGATTTGCTGCGGCAGAGCGGCGACGTCGCTTAGGGCAAAGGAGCTATCCCGCCACGAAGGCGGAGAAACTGCGCGCCTCGCAGCGGTCGTTGATGACCGAGGGCCGCCACGTCATCACGGTTTCGCCTTTCACGAAAAAGGTGAAGTAGCGTATCTCGCCGGAAAAATTGATGCGGGAACACACCGTCCATTTTTCCGGGCCGGACTGCGCCTCGTTGGGGCCGACATCGGACACTTCCGCCGCGCCGGCGTCCTTCATCGTCTCGATGATACGGTGGATGCCATCGAAGATGATCTTCTGCTGATGCGCATCGGGCGCGGGATCGGACTGCGCCGAATCCTGCACATCGAAAAAGAACGTGCATCCGCCGAGCAGCAACGCAACCCAGGCGACGAGACACAATCGACCTATTGCCAACGCTGCGAACTCCCCGGTACCGGGATTCATTATCGCGGACGGGCGAATTTTGAAAGCCTCAAACGACAACAGGTGCGATCACGACCGGTTGTCGCGGGCGCGCTGGACCAGCGACGTCGTGGAGTGGCCCGGCAGGATATCCACCAGCACCACCTCGCCGCCATCGGCGGTGACGATCTCGTGTCCCACCACCTGCTCGCGGGTGTAGTCGCCGCCCTTGACCAGCACGCTCGGCCTGATCCGCGTGATCAGTTCCAGCGGCGTGTCCTGTTCGAAGATCGCCACCAGATCGACGGCCTCGAGCGCCGCCAGCACCTCGGCGCGCGAGCGCTCGTCCTGCACCGGACGTTCCGGTCCTTTCAGGCGACGCACCGAGGCGTCGCTGTTGAGGCCGACGATCAGGCGGTCGCAGGCCGCGCGCGCCTGCGTCACTACGCGGACATGGCCGGGATGCAGGATATCGAAACAGCCGTTGGTGAAACCGACGCGCAGCCCCTGCGCACGCCACTCGGCCACCCGCGCGTCGAGATCGGCGGCGGTGAGCGCGATCTTTTCCTCCGCCGCCAGCGACGCCTCGGGCAAAATCTTGCGCCGCAGTTCCTTCAGCGACACCGTGGCGGTGCCGGGCTTGCCGACCGCCACCGCCGCCGCGGCGGTGGCCATGCGCAACGCGGTGTCCCAGTCGGTCGCGGCGGCAAGCGCCACCGACAGCACCGCCACCACCGTATCGCCCGCGCCCGACACGTCCCGCACCTTGGCCGGCTGCGCCGGCACATGAATGAGCTTGCCGTCGCGATGCGCCAGCGTCATGCCCTGCTCGCTGCGGGTCACCAGCATCGCCTCGGCCTCGGCCATGCGCAACGCCTCGGCGGCGGCATCGGCGATGTCGGCATCGCTATCGATGCGCCGCCGCGTCGCCTCCGCGAATTCCTTGCGGTTCGGCGTCAGCAGCGTCGCGCCGCGATAGATCGCGAAGTTGGCGCTCTTGGGATCGACGATCACCCGCTTGCCGAGCGAGCGGGCGGCGTCGATCACCTCGCGGATGACGCGCGCGGTCAGCACACCCTTGGCGTAATCGGACAGCAGCACGATATCGACGCGCGGCAGCGCCGCCACCGCCGCGTCGATCAGCGCGCGCTCGATATCGCCGGAAGCGGGCGCGGCCAGTTCCCAGTCGGCGCGCAGCATGTGGGTGGAGAAATGCTCCGACACGAAGCGCGCCTTGCGCGTGGTCGGACGCGACGGATCGATCACCAGCACCGGCTCGATCCGCGCCTCCCGCTCCAGCTCCGTCCGCAAGGTGCGGCCGGTGACGTCGTCGCCGATCAGGCCGACGAACACGCAGCGCGCGCCGAGCGCGGCGATGTTGCGCGCCACGTTGCCGGCGCCGCCGACATTGGTCTCGCTGCGCTGGACCGCGATCACCGGCGCGGGCGCCTCGGGCGAAATCCGCGACACCTCGCCATAGACGAATTCGTCCAGCATCAGGTCGCCGATGCACAGCACCGTCTGGCGGACCATCGCTTGCGACAGCGCATCAAAATCGAACATGCGAACGCAAATGCCCCTGTTGCACGATCAGCGGTAACGGTCGGGCCGATCGAGAAAATCCTTCACATAGCCGCCGACCGCGTCTTCCAGCGCGGTGAAGCCGCCATTGTAGCCGGCGCGCTGCAGATTGCCGACGTCGGCCTGCGTGAAATACTGATAGCTGCCGCGGATCTGCTCCGGCATGTCGATATAATCGATATTGGGCGTCGCGCCGAGCGCGCCATAGGCCGCCAGAATCAGATCGCGGAAGCTGCGGGCATGGCCGGTGCCGACGTTGAAGATGCCGTTGACCGAACGCGACGCCAGCAGCCACTGGATGACGCGCACGATATCATCGACGCAGATGAAGTCGCGGCGCTGGTCGCCGTCGGCGATGCCGTCGCGGTGGGACTTGAACAGCTGCACCACGCGGCCGGCGCGGATGTCATCGAACCGGCGCGCCAGCACGCTCATCATCGTGCCCTTGTGATATTCGTTGGGGCCGAACACGTTGAAGAATTTCAGGCCGGCCCATTGCGGCGGCATCTTCCCGCCCTTGGCCACGCGCTCCATCACCGCCAGGTCGAACAGGTGCTTGCTCCAGCCGTAGAGATTCATCGGCCGCAGCTTTTTCAGCGCCGCGAGCGAGGTATCGTCGACGAAGCCCTGCTCGCCGTCGCCATAGGTCGCGGCCGACGAGGCGTAGATGAACGGCACGGCATTGGCCGTGCACCAGTCGAGCAGTCGCATCGACAGGCGGAAGTTGGTTTCGATCACGAGGTCGCCGTCGGTGGCGGTGGTCTCCGAGATCGCGCCCATATGGATGATGGCATCGAGGCGGCGGCCGTCGAGCCACGTCATCAGTTCCGCCGGCGGCACGATATCGGCGAGCTGGCGCTTGGCGAGGTTGCGCCACTTGCCGTCGTGTCCGAGAAAATCGCACACCGCGACGTCGGCGCGGCCGGCGTCGTTGAGCGCGGCCACGATATTCGATCCGATAAAACCGGCCCCTCCGGTCACCAGCAGCATGCGGGGAATCCCATCCGTTCGAGGAGGGCCACCTTTGCCCCACTCCCGCCCGGCAGGCAACTCACCTGCGCTGGACCTGTGGCGGCCCGGCCCGCCTCCGGCCGCGAAAACGCAACTGGACGGGGCGCGGCCGACGCGCTAACCCGCTGGACTTGCAAGGCTTGCGGGTTCCGTGCGCCCGCCCACCAACCAGATTAAATGAATGAATAGTAATTCATTTCTAATGGATGCCGGACTGGAGCCCGATCCCGCGGACACCCGGGCGATCCTGATCGTGCCCTATATGTGGATCGGGGATTTCGTCCGCGGCCACACCGTGGTGCGGGTAATCAAGGAGCGCTGGCCCAACCGGCCGGTGGACATGCTCGCCACTACCCTGTGCGCGCCGCTGGTGGACTACATGCCCGGAGTGCGCAAGGCCATCGTCTGGAACCTGCCGCGCGGCCGCATCGCCCTCGACCAGCAGAAGCAGCTCGCCGCCGTACTGCGGCGGGAGAATTACGCCACCGCGATCATGCTGCCGCGGACGTGGAAATCGGCCCTCGCCCCGCTGCTGGCCGGCATTCCGCAGCGCATCGGCTCGATCGGCGAATTCCGCTTCGGGCTGGTCAACGACTGGCGGCGGGGCGAGAAATCGCTGCCGCGCATGGTCGACAAGATGGCGACGCTGGTGCTGCCGCCCGGCGCGCCGCTGCCGAAAACAGAATGGCCGGTGCCGCAACTGACGGTGCCGGTGGACGACGTCGCGCGCTGGCGGCAGGCCCACGGGCTCGGCGACAGCGCCGCCATCGCGCTGGCTCCCGGCGCGGTCGGCCCGTCCAAGCGCTGGACCTATTACGCCGAGGCGGCGCAGATGCTGGCCGCGCAGGGGCTCGACGTCTGGGTGATCGGCGGCCCCGGCGAGAAGGAGGCCGCGACCGAAATCGTCGCCGCCGGCGGCCCCCGGGTGCGCGACATGACCGGCAACGATCTGCGCGACGGCATCATGGCCATCGCCGCCGCCCGCACCGTGGTCTCCAACGACTCCGGGCTGGTGCACGTCGCCGCCGCCATCGGCACGCCGACCGTCGGTATCTTCGGCCCCACCAGCCCCTATCACTGGGCCCCGCTCAACGGCCTCGCCGCCACCATCAAGCGCGTCCCCGATCTGCCGTGCCAGCCGTGCCACCGCCCGGTCTGCACCCAGAACGACCACGGCTGCATGCGCGACATTTCCGCAACCGAGGTGGTGAACGCCGCGCTTGCGACCGCGGCGCATGGCGACTACCACCGGCCAGTTCCTCCAGCCATGGGTGCCATGTGAGTCAGGATCGGATCGCGGCGCATTTCCAGAGCTCGCTCGGCGGGCTGACCCGGGCCGTGCAGAGCAGCGACGTGCTCGCCACCTCGCACGCCATCGCCGCCGCCATCGCCGGCGCGATCGGCGCGGGCAACAAGCTGCTGCTGGCCGGCAATGGCGGCAGCGCGGCGGACGCCCAGCACATCGCCGCCGAGATCGTCGGCCGCTACAAGCAGGAGCGCCCGGGCTGGGCCGCGCTCGCGCTCACCACCGACACCTCGGCGCTGACCGCCATCGGCAACGACTACGGCTTCGACCACATCTTCGCCCGGCAGGTGGAAGGGCTGGCGCGGCGCGGCGACGTGCTGGTGGCGCTCACCACCTCCGGCCGCTCGCCCAATATCCTCGCGGCGTTGCGCGCGGCGCGCGCGCGCGGCGTCGTCACCGTCGGCTTCACCGGCAGCAAAGGCGAGAGCCTGCGCGCGGAGTGCGACCACCTGCTGGTCGCGCCCAGCGACGACACCCCGGTGATCCAGCAGGTGCACATGATGGTGCTGCACGCGATCTGCGACGAGGTCGAGCACGCGCTGATCGCCGGGACGCCGGCCGCATGAGCCGCGCCGCGCCGTCCCCGAAACCGGCCGCGTTTCTCGACCGCGACGGCGTCGTCAACCACGACGACGCCTATATCGGCACCAAAGAGCGCATCCGCTGGATGCCGGGCGCCGCCGGCGCGATCCGCCGCCTGAACGAGGCCGGCTATCTCGTGTTCCTGTTCACCAACCAGTCCGGCGTCGCGCGCGGCCTGTTCTCCGAGGACGACGTGCGCGCGCTGCACGACTGGATGCGTTCTGAGCTTGCCCGCGACGGCGCGCGCATCGACGACGTGCGCTATTGCCCGCACCATCCCGACGGCACGGTGGCGGCCTATGCCCGCGAATGCGACTGGCGCAAGCCGCAGCCGGGCATGATCCTCGACCTCGTCAAGCACTGGCCGGTGGACATAGCGCGCAGCTTCGTCATCGGCGACAAGAAGCGCGACCTCGACGCCGGCGCGGCCTTGGGCCTCGACGGCTATTTGTTCGGCGGCGGCGACCTCGCGGATTTCGTCGCGGAGATTCTGGCGAGACGCTAGCGGACCGCAGACAATCGTTCCATGCCCCGGACGCGGTGCGGCATTCTTCCTACCGCTCCGCAGAGCCGGGGCCGTTTCAAGCACGGCATTCGGAACGGTCCCGGTTCAGCGACGCCATAGCGCGTCGAAGACGCGCGTGAACGCGCTTCTGGCACGCTGCATCGCGCCCGGGACAACGGAAGCAAACGCGGAACCCGATCACTTTTCAACAGTCCGTCACGGCGCGCGCAAGCCGCTATGGTTTCACCCCCATGGGGGAGAGGTCGACCGCGAAGCGGTCGGGTGAGGGGGTTCGGATTTCACATCCGACATCCAGAGCCCCTCACCCCACCCCTCTCCCCCGAAAGGGCGTTTACGCCCGTCTTCGACGGGCTATGGGGGAGAGGGAGCGCATCGCGGCTAGATCAACCATCGAAGTGTCAAACATACACAATCGCAGACGAAGCGAAGCAATCCGAATTCCCTGAAAGAGTGGATTGCTTCGGAGCTCACGCTCCTCGCAATGACGAACCTGCCGCCTCGATCACCCGCTCGAACGAGGGATATTGCCCCTTGCCGCCGACCACCGTGATCGGTCCCGTGCCGACCGGACCGGTGAGACCGGGATCGGTGGCGAGGAACACCGCGATCAGCGGCACGGCGTAGGCGGCGGCGAGATGCAGGAGGCCGGTATCGACGCCGACCACCAGCGCGGCATTGGCGATCACCTGCGCGGTCGCATCGAGCGGCTGGCGCTCGAGCACGCGGCTTCCCGGGATCGCGGCGGCGAGCCGCGCGCAACGCGCCCGCTCGCGCTCGTTGCCCCATGGCAGCACCACGGCGAGGCCCTGCCCGGCGAGCCATTTGCCGGTGCCGATCCAGTCGACCTCGCGCCATTCCTTGGCGGCGCGCGAGGTGCCGTGCAGCAGCACCGCATAGGGCGCGGCGTCGGCACGCGGCGGCCGCACCAGTCCGTAGTCGATGCGCGCATCGGGCGCATAACCGAGGCTCATTCCGGTCAGTGTCCGGTTGCGGACGACCGCATGCAGGTCGCGCGACACCGTGTGGGTCACGTCATAGAACCATGACGCCGCCGGCTCGCGGATACTCGCCCTGTCGTAGCCATGACGCTCGCCGCCGGCCATGCGCGCGATCAGCGCCGAGCGGATCAGGCCCTGGGTATCGATGACGCGCTCCGCATTCACCGCCCGCAACCGCGCCCGGAACGCCGACACCTCGCTCCACGTCTGCGACGCGACCAGATGCGAGCGCCAGCGCCGCGTCGACACCGCGATCACCTCGTCCACCGCCGGATGCAGCCGCGCCAGCGGCGCGAACGCCTCCTCCACCACCCACGCGAAGCGCGCCTCGGGCAAATGGCGGCGGGCGTCGGTCACCGCCGGCATGTGATGCACCACGTCGCCGAGCGACGAGGTCTTGACGAACAGGAGGCGCTGCATCGGCGTGATCGGGCTGGAACTCATCAAAGCGCGTTACGATTTGGAAACCATAAAGCGGTTTCCAGCGACAAAAGCGACCGAATTCACCGGAAAAGTCCGGCCTTATACCCCGTTTCCATCAATCCCCGGCAAGCTTGCGGAAACATCTCGACGTCACAGTCCGCCCGCGCGCGACGGACGCGGGCATGACGGATGCGGGGTTGATCGCCATGACGATACTGGTCACCGGAGGCGCAGGGTATATCGGCAGCCACACCGTGCGCGCGCTGCTCGACGCAGGCCAGCGCATCGTGGTCATCGACAATCTCTCCACCGGCTTTTCGCATTTCGTCCCCGAAGGCGTGCCGCTGTTCATCGGCGACGCCGCCGACGAGAACCTGGTGGAAGGCGTCATCGCCGCGCACGACGTGCGCGCGATCATCCACTTCGCCGGATCGGTGGTGGTGCCGGACTCGCTGCGCGACCCGCTCGGCTACTATCGCAACAACACCATGACGACGCGCAACCTGCTCAACGCCGCCGTCCGCTGCAATGTCGGCCGCTTCATCTTCTCCTCGACCGCCGCCGTCTACGGCAATCCTGACACCATGCCGGTGGCGGAGGACGCGCCGACACGGCCGCTGTCGCCCTACGGTATGTCGAAGCTGATGACCGAGATCATGCTGCACGACGTCGCCACCGCCCACGGCATGAAATACGTGGTGCTGCGCTATTTCAACGTGGCCGGCGCCGATCCGCTCGGCCGCATCGGCCTTGCCACCGTCGGCGCCACCCATCTGCTCAAGATCGCGGTGGAAGCCGCGACCGGCCAGCGCGCCAAGATCGACGTGTTCGGCACCGACTATCCCACCGCCGACGGCAGTTGCATCCGCGACTTCATCCATGTCAGCGATCTCGCCGACGCGCATTGCGCGGCGCTGACCTATCTCGATCAGGGCGGCCCGTCCGCCACCCTGAACTGCGGTTACGGCCGCGGCTATTCGGTGCTGGAGACCATCGAGGCGGTGCGGCGCGCCTCGGGGCGCAATTTCGCCGTGCAGTATGCCGAGCGCCGCCCCGGCGACATCATGACCATGATCGCCGACACCGCGCGCATCCGCGCCACGCTGGACTGGACGCCGCGCCTCAACAGCCTCGACACCATTGCCCGCCACGCGCTGGCATGGGAGCAAAAGCTGCTGATCGAGCGCCACGACCAGGTTCCGCAGGCGGTTCCAGCCTGAACACGATCTGCTGTAAAGTCCCATTTTGGCTTGAAAATCCGCTCCATAGCGGGCAATGAGACGGGCGTTTCGCATCAACCCTGACGGATCCCGGCACGGCCGGGCGCCGATGGACAGCGGATGACCAAACACCCACGCAAAGTGACCGACGATCCCGATGCGGCGATGGCTCTCATCCGCCGCCTGATCACCGAGCAGGGGCTGCTGTACTGGCGGCGCTATGCGCTCGCCTTCTCGCTGATGGCGGTGTCGGCGGCCGCCACCGCTTCGTCGGCGTGGCTGCTCGGCGACGCCATCAACCGCACCTATGTCGATCGCGACATCCGCGGCATCATCCTCATCTCCGTCGTGGTCGTCCTGGTGTTCGCCGCGAAGGGCGTTGCGAGCTACGGGCAGTCGGTGATCCTGTCGCGGATCAGCAACGCCATCATCGCCAACAACCAGCGGCGGCTGTTCGCCAAGCTGATGCGCGAGAACCTCGGCTTCTTCTCCGACCGCCATTCGTCCGAATTCCTGGCGCGGCTCACCGCCGGCGCGGGCTCCGTCACCCAGGTGCTGAACCTGCTGATCAACGCGGTCGGCCGCGACCTGCTGTCGCTGCTCGGCCTGCTCGTCGTGATGGTGATGCAGGATCCATGGATGTCGCTGTTCGGGCTGCTGGTCGCACCGCCGGCCATCCTCATCCTGCGCAAGCTGGTGAAGCGGATCAAGAACCTCGCCCATGCCCAGTTCACCCGCAGCACCGCCATTCTGGAGACCGTGCAGGAATCGCTGCAGGGCATCCGCACGGTGAAGGCGTTCACGCTCGAAGACGCGATGGAGGAACGCATCGGCCGCAGCATCGACGCGGTCGAGGCCAATTCCAACAAGATGGCGCGGGTCGGCAGCCGTTCCGGCCCGCTGATGGAAATGCTCGGCGGCTTCGCCATCGCGGGCTGCCTGATGTATGGCGGCTATCGCGTCATCGCCACCGGGGCGACGCCCGGCCAGTTCTTCTCCTTCATCACCGCATTCCTGCTCGCCTACGAGCCGGCGAAGCGCCTCGCCCGCCTCAACATCGAGTTGAACAGCTCGCTGGTCGGCGCGCGCAAGCTGCTGGAAATCGTCGACAGCCCCGCCACCGAGCCCGACGACAGCTACAAGCCGGAACTGACGCTGACCGAGGCCCGCGTCGATTTCCGCGACGTGACCTTCGCCTATCGCAACAACGAGACCGTGCTCAACCGCATGAGCTTCACCGCCGAACCGGGCCGCACCACCGCGCTGGTCGGTCCCTCCGGCGGCGGCAAGTCCACGGTGCTGTCGCTGCTGCTGCGGTTCTACGAGCCGCAGCTCGGCGCCATCGTGATCGACGGCCAGATCATCTCCGACGTGTCGCGGCGCTCGCTGCGCCGGCAGATCGCCTATGTCGGGCAGGACGTCTATCTGTTCCGCGACAGCATCCGCGCCAACATCGCGTTCGGCCGCCCCGGCGCCACCGAGGCGGAGATCGTGGCCGCGGCCAAGGCCGCCTATGCCCACGATTTCATCATGAGCTTCCCGCTCGGCTACGACACGCCGGTGGGCGAGCACGGCGCGCAACTGTCCGGCGGCCAGCGCCAGCGTGTCGCCATCGCCCGCGCGCTGATCAAGGATGCGCCGGTCGTGCTGCTCGACGAGGCCACCGCCGCGCTCGATTCCGAATCCGAGCGGCTGGTGCAGGACGCCATCGCCCGCCTGTGCGAGAACCGCACCACCCTCGTGATCGCGCACCGGCTGCACACCATCATGCATGCCGACCAGATCCTGGTGGTGGAAGGCGGCGCCGTCGTCGAAACCGGCCGCCACGACGAGCTGCTGCGCCAGGACGGACGCTATGCCACGTTCTTCCGCCTGCAGCATCGCGATGCCAACCCGCTGGCTCTCACCCCACCGGCTCCCCACCCGCTGGCTTCGATGGCCGCCAGCGCGTAAGCTGCGCGGCCACGCTCTTCCGCCCCTTTCTCATCCCGCGTCCGGATTGCCCCATGAGCAGCAGCGCCTCCACCGTCATCCCGGCCCCCGTTCAGCCCGCGCTCCCCGTGGCGGGGACGTCGCAGTCGTTTCCCGTGCGCCGGATCTGGTGTGTCGGGCGCAACTATCTCGAACACATCCGCGAGATGGGCAATGACGAGCGGCAGCCGCCGTTCTTCTTCGCCAAGCACGCCGACATGATCGTGCAGGACGGCGCGACCATCCCCTATCCGTCACTGACCAAGGATTTCCAGC
The DNA here is from genome assembly GCA_020544565.1 of Bradyrhizobiaceae bacterium. Classification (GTDB taxonomy): domain Bacteria; phylum Pseudomonadota; class Alphaproteobacteria; order Rhizobiales; family Xanthobacteraceae; genus Afipia. The sequence goes on along the minus strand of CP078014.1, from coordinate 318,529 downwards.
ACGAGGTCGAACTCGTGGTCGCGCTCAAGAGCGGCGGCGCCAACATCGCCACCGACAAGGCGCTCGATCATGTCTACGGCTACGCCGTCGGCATCGACCTCACCCGCCGCGACCTGCAGATGGCCTCGCGCAAGAAGGAGCAGCCCTGGGAGATCGGCAAGTCGTTCGACGCCTCCGCGCCGTGCGGCGCGCTGCATCCCGCCAGCGCCATCGGCCATCCGGCCAAGGGCCGCATCTGGCTATCGGTGAACGGCACGCAGAAGCAGAACGGCGACCTCTCCGAGATGATCTGGAACGTCGCCGAGATCATCGCCAAGCTGTCCCAGCAGGTCGCGCTCGGGGCCGGTGACATCATCATGACCGGCACCCCCGCCGGCGTCGGGCCATTGCAGAGCGGCGACAAGATCGAATGTGGCATCGACGGCATCGGCACGCTGAAGGTCGCGATCGGCTGACCTGGGCATGGCGATCCGGAAAATCGTTGTTTTCCACAACATGGCGGGGGTCGGCTCCGCCTGGTGCTTCAACGAGGGCATCGTCAGCGTGCTGCGCGAGATGGGCTACGACGTGGTCGACGCCCGCAAGCCGTTTCGCCGCAACATCCCGATGCGGGTGCTGAAGAACGCGGACCTCGTCATCCTGTCCGCGCCGGAATGGTTCACCCATCGCATCCGCCAGCGCTACGGATCGCGCTGGGCCAAGCTGCGCACGCCGAAAGTGGCGTGGTACGCGGAATCGTCCTATCGCGACGACCGTACCTTCCCCTTCGCCGAGATGCGCCATCTCGCCGACCTGCATTATTTCCCCGCCATTCAGGACGCCGAGGAATTCCACGGCACCTGGCTGCCGTTCGGCGTCGATACCTCGATCTATCGGCCGAAGGCAGTGCCGGTGGTGCACGAGGCCGCCTTCATCGGCTCGATCTATCCCAAGCGCGCCGAATACCTGAAGTCGGTCAACTTCCCGCTGGAGATGATGAAGCCGGTGTCCTCGCCCGACACCCGCCAGTCCTACGAGCTGCTGGCCGACGCCTATTGCTCGACCAAAATCCTCGTCAACCTGCCGGCCTATTCGCGGCTGCTGGTGGCGCGCGTCACCGAGGCGCTGGCCTGCGGCACCTTCGTGCTGACGCCGCGGCTCGATCATCCCTCGGCGCTGCGCAACATGGATGTCTACGAGGACCGCAAGCACCTCGTCTATTACAACCAGGACCGCCCCGACGAACTCGCCGAACTGGTGCGCTACTATCTCGCCCATCCCGAGGAGCGCGCCGCCATCGCCAGGGCCGGGCACGACGAGGCTCACAGGAAGCACACGCTGCGCCAGCGGCTCGAGAAGATCATCGCCGACGCCGAAGCCCTGCCCCCGCGGCCACCGCCGCGGCGCTGGTGGCACGCGCTGACGGGGCAACGACGTTGACGCCGCGCGTCCCGGGCGCGCTGCCATGCGCCATGCGGACGATCGCCCTCGCCTGCGCCGCTGTTGCCTGCGTGGCGGGGGCGACCGCATTCGCGGCCCGCGCCGCCGATGACGACAGTAACGACGACGCGCCCAGGCGGCCGAACATCTATCTCGATCTCTCCACCGCCTATCTCAACGTGCCGCCGAACACGCTGGCGCTCGGCTTCCGCGCGTTCTCGCTGCCGCTCGGCAAGGCGGCGCAGAGCGTGATGGTGACCGCGCCGCTGACCGTCGACGTCACCGACCGGCTGTCGCTGTTTGCCGGCGTCAGCGGCAGCACCTCGCAGAGCGGCGGCGCGCCATGGTCGGCGCTGACCATGGATAGCTGGAACGTCGGCTTCAGCGCCGATCTCATCCGGCAGGAGGAAGGCCCCGGGCCGACCGTGACGGTGACCTCGACGCTGACCCGCACGGTCGGCAATCCTGCGCGCCTGAACGCGACCACCAACCAGACCGTGGTGGAACTGGACTACGCCCTCGATGCCGAGCAGACGCGAGGCCTGCTCGCGGGCGGGCGCGTCACCGCCGCGTGGGTGGATTCGCCGCTGGTCGCGGCGCAGCCGGCGCTGGTCGGCTATCTCGGCGGCTATTATCAGGGGCCGGACAACTGGAAGCTGTCCGGCCGCCTCGGCGTCCAGACCTTCGGCGGCGCGCGCATTGCAAATCGGGTCGTCGCCAAAGCGTTCACCCAGCCGACACTGCGCCTCGATCTCGACCGGATGGACGACAACGACAATCGCCTGTTCGGCGCCTCGCTCGAAATCGGCTGGACGCCGCAACCGCTGCTGCAACTGACGGTGCGCACGCCGCTCTACGCCGTGCGCAACTGAGGATGGCGGGCCCGCGTCCCGGGCACGATCCCGCGCGTGAGCGGTTTTGGTTGAGACAGAATCAACAACTCGTCATGCCCGGCTTTATGCCGGGCATCCACGTCTTGGGAACTTCAACGTCATAAGACGTGGATGGCCGGGCAAAAGGGCGTTCACGCCCGTCTTCGACGGGCTATGCCCGGTCATGACGGACGATACTGTCTCGGGCGGCACTGCGCCGCGCCGCATGCAGGGCGATGGCGCATGCAAAAAGCCCCGTCATTGCTGACGGGGCCTGATGAAGTTCGCCCGCGAGGGGCTTCCGTTCCGGTACATCCGCGGAACGGCATCCGAATTTCAATTTGAAACGGCTTTGGTTAACATCGCGTTAACGCGCATCGCGCCGCGTCAGGGCACGACAATGGAGCAACGCAAAAAGCCCCATCATCGCTGACGGGGCTTGGAGACGTCCGTTTCAGTACATCCGTGAAACGTGCGTGAAGCTCGCCCGCAAGGGGCTGCCATTCCGGTACATCCGCGGAACGGCGTCCGAACTTCGATTTTAGAGAAGCGAGAGGTTCTCGGCGCTGGTCTTGCCGCGCATCTTGTCCGTCTTCGCTTCGAAGGAGACCTTCTGCCCTTCGGCAAGGCCCGTCAGGCCGGCACGCTCGACCGCGCTGATGTGCACGAACACATCGCTGCCGCCGTCATTCGGCTGAATGAATCCGAAGCCCTTCTGGCCATTGAACCACTTCACAGTACCTGTCGTCATTTGTCTTGTCTTTTCCGATAGACGCGCGAAAGCGCGTTCGCGCACCATGCGCGAAACATCCAATATTCAGCATCGTCTTCGGGAAAGGAGCCTGGCGGCGCGTTAACTAAAGAAGGGCCAGCAATCGAATATGCGCGTGTGTAGCACGGCCTGCGCCGAACCCAAAGGATTCAATTGTGTTCATTGGGAGGCGCTTCACACGGCGGCGGCCGTCACGGTCGGTCGCGCGCCAACAAAAAAGCCCCGGAGCGCGCCGGGGCTTCTGTGTTGCTCTTGCGTCGTCCCCGCGCAGGCGGGGACCCAGATCAACGCAAACTCAAACTGGATCCCCGCTTTCGCGGGGATGACGCTTGAGAGATTGCAATCAATAGCGGTAGTGATCGCTCTTGTACGGGCCTTCCACCTTCACGCCGATATATTCGGCCTGATCCTTGCGCAGCTCGGTGAGCTTGACGCCGATCTTGGCGAGATGCAGCCGCGCCACCTTCTCGTCGAGCGACTTCGGCAGGACATAGACCTCGCGGCGGTACTTGTGGTCCTTGTTGTTGGCGAACAGCTCGATCTGCGCCAGCGTCTGGTTGGTGAACGACGCCGACATCACGAACGAGGGATGGCCCATGGCGTTGCCGAGGTTCACGAGGCGGCCTTCGGACAGAAGGATGATGCGCTTGCCGTCGGCGAAGGTGACCTCGTCGACCTGCGGCTTGATGTTGTCCCACTTCAGGTTCTTCAGCGTCGCCACCTGAATCTCGTTGTCGAAGTGGCCGATGTTGCAGACGATGGCGCGGTCCTTCATCGCGCGCATGTGCTCAAGGGTGATGATGTCCTTGTTGCCGGTGGCGGTGACGAAGATGTCGGCGCGCGGCGCGGCATCCTCCATGGTCACCACCTCGTAGCCCTCCATCGCCGCCTGCAGCGCGCAGATCGGATCGATCTCGGACACCATGACGCGGCAGCCGGCCTGGCGCAGCGACGCCGCCGAACCCTTGCCGACGTCGCCGAAGCCCGCGACCATCGCGGTCTTGCCGCTCATCATCACGTCGGTGCCGCGGCGGATGCCGTCGACCAGCGATTCACGGCAGCCGTAAAGGTTGTCGAACTTCGACTTGGTCACCGAGTCGTTGACGTTGATGGCCGGCCACAGCAGCGTGCCGGCCTTCTGCATGTCGTAGAGGCGATGCACGCCGGTGGTGGTCTCCTCCGACACGCCCCGGATGTTGGTGGCGAGGGTGGCGAACCAGCCTTTCGGCTTTTCCGCCAGCATGCGCTTGATCAGCGCGAAGAACACTTCTTCTTCCTCGCTGTTGTGCTGGTCGAGGAACATGGTGTCGCCCTGCTCGGCGCGCAGGCCCTGATGCACGAACATGGTGGCGTCGCCGCCGTCGTCGAGGATCATGTTCGGGGTGCCGCCGTCGCCCCACTCGAACAGCTTGGCGGTGTAATCCCAGTAGTCCTTGAGGCTCTCGCCCTTCACCGCGAACACCGGAATGCCGGCGGCGGCGATGGCGGCGGCGGCGTGGTCCTGGGTCGAATAGATGTTGCACGACACCCAGCGGATGTCGGCGCCCAATGCCTTCAGGGTTTCGATCAGCACCGCGGTCTGGATCGTCATGTGCAGCGAGCCGGCGATGCGCGCGCCCTTCAACGGCTGCTTGGGGCCGTATTCCTCGCGCGTCGCCATCAGGCCCGGCATCTCGGTTTCGGCCAGCGAGATTTCCTTGCGGCCGAAATCGGCGAGGCCGATGTCGGCGACGATGTAGTCGGTGAAGCCTGCGGGGGCCTTGGCGGTGGCGGTGGTCATGACTGTGTTGTTCCTGTCTGTCTCATGTCATTCCGGGGCGTGAGCGCAGCGAGCGAACCCGGAATCTGGAAGTTCGGGATTCCGGGTCTGCGCGCCAACAGCGCGCATCCCGGAATGACGTCGTGAAATCACACCGCCTTCTTCAGCGCGTCGACGAGATCGGTCTTCTCCCACGAGAAGCCGCCATCGGCGTCCGGCGCGCGGCCGAAATGGCCGTAGGCCGAGGTGCGGGCGTAGATCGGCTTGTTGAGGTCGAGATGCTTGCGGATGCCGCGCGGGGTGAGATCCATCACCTCGGCGGCGGCCTTCTCGATCTTGTCGTCGGCGACTTTGCCGGTGCCGTGGGTGTCGATGTAGATCGACAGCGGCTTGGCGACGCCGATGGCGTAGGACAGTTGCAGCGTGGCGCGATCGGCGAGACCGGCCGCGACGATGTTCTTGGCGAGATAGCGCGCCGCATAGGCCGCCGAGCGGTCGACCTTGGTCGGGTCCTTGCCGGAGAACGCGCCGCCGCCGTGGGGGGCCGCGCCGCCGTAGGTGTCGACGATGATCTTGCGGCCGGTCAGGCCGGAATCGCCATCGGGACCGCCGATGTAGAACTTGCCGGTCGGATTGATGTGCCAGACGGTGTCCTTGCCGATCCAGCCCTCCGGCAGCGCCTTGCGCACATAGGGCTCGACCAGTTCGCGGATCTGCGCCGACGTCAGGTTCTCGACCAGATGCTGGTGCGACACCACGATCTGGGTGACGCCGACCGGCTTGCCGTTCTCGTAGCGCACGGTGACCTGGCTCTTGGAATCCGGGCCGAGCACCGCTTCCTTGCCGGAGTGGCGCGCCTCGGAGATCAGGCGCAGGATCCGGTGGGCGTAATGGAGCGGGGCCGGCATCAGTTCCGGCGTCTCGTTGGTGGCGTAGCCGAACATGATGCCCTGGTCGCCCGCGCCCTCTTCGCGGTTGGTGCCGGGCTGCAGCGCGTCGACGCCCTGGGCGATGTCGGCGGACTGCGGATGCAGCAGCACCTTGATGTCGCAGGTGTCCCAGTGGAAGCCTTCCTGCTCGTAGCCGATGTCCTTGATCGCCATGCGCGCGACATGGGCGATCCAGTCCTTGGTCACCGTCGCCGGGCCGCGGGTCTCGCCGGCGATCACCACCTGGTTGGTGGTGGCGAGCGTCTCGCACGCGGCGCGGATGGCCCACGGATCGATCCCCGCCTTGGGACCCTCGCGGAAGAACAGATCGACGATCTCGTCCGAAATCCGGTCGCAGACCTTGTCGGGATGGCCTTCCGACACCGATTCACTGGTGAACAAGTAAGACGCGCGCATCAATCATTCCTTCCATCTCGGCCGCGGCCGGCCCGTTTGCATGTTCCAGGTTTCAGTCCATCAGTCGCGACGCCGCGAGATGACGTAGGATTCGTCGTTGAACCAGAGGCCGTTGTGCCGGCGCAGAACCTCTCTGGTGGCGTCGAGATAGCGTCCGCTCTGCGTGACCTCGTCGAGGCGGTCGTCTTCGACCTGAGCGACATACACCGCCGCGTTCCACGCCGCAAACGCCGTGGAGGTGCCGATCGGCCCGGTCACCTCGTTGGGCAGGGCCTCCATGTCGTAGCGGAAGATCGAGCGGTTATCGGCATAGGCGTTGAAGTTGAGGTCGCGCCCGGCCGAGCCGAGTTCGTACTTCACCGCCCGCAGCAGCTCGTGGCGGCTGACCGCGAAAGGATTTTCTCCCGGCCACACCGCCTGCACGATCTCCATGCCGGGATCGTGACCGTGGGAGTGGATCCCGATCAGCCGGCCGCCCGGGCGCAGCGCGCGGGCCAGCGGCGCGATGATGCGGCGGGCGCGGAAATTCAGCGACGAGCGGGCGCGGTAGGGCTGGGAGGCGATCACCAGATCGAAACCGGCCTCCACCCGTCCCGCCCGCGGGATCATGGAATCGAGCAGGAAACGGTGGTCGTCGCGGTAGATCACCAGCGCGATCGGCCGCTCATAGACCGGCATGCCCGAGCGCGGCGACACGCTGGCGCGCCAGTTGTCCTCCAGAAACGGCTGCAGTTCCGCGATCTGGGTCTCGAATTCCCCCGAGGACGCGCCGCGCAGCGCCACCTCGCGCCAGATCATGCCGGCGGCGGCAGCCGGCGATTTCGGCGACAGCCACGGCGCCTCGGCGTAATTCATGTTGGTGAAGACGAACACCGTGGCCGGGTGCTCGAACAGCCGGTCCGGCACCTTGTTGAGGGTCAGCCGCACGTCCTCGAGGCTGATCTCCTTGCCGGCGATATAGAACGGCACCGTGGGAAAGCGGCTGTGCATGGCGCGCATCACCCGCGCCAGCACCGTGCCGTCGCCGACGCCGGCGTCGAACACCCGCAGCGCCGGCGGGCGCGGATGGATGCTGCCCAGTTCCAGCGCGACGCGGTCCGCGATCACCCGCTTCTCCGAGCAGGTGTGAACGAACAGCAGGTATTTCTGCCGGTTCTCGAAAAAGCGGAAATTGCCGGTGGGGTCGCGGCGCTCGATCGGCGGCTCCGGCACCGTGACCACCGGCGTGCCGTCGCCGAGAAAGGCGCGGATGCGCTCCAGCGTATCCACGGTGATGCGCTTGCCCTCGCGCAGCCGGTGCACCAGCTTGCCGTCGTTGACCGCGCGGCGGCCGAAGGTCGATTCCGCCATGCCGGCCTGCCGGCAGTATTCCGAAATCTGGGCCAGAAGCTGGTCGTTTTTCATCGGGGCGGTGGGCCGGGTGCGGGTGGGCAGAAAATCGTGGGCAGGAGGAATTTAATGCTGGCTTCCTACCACCATCTGCCCACGAGGGAAACCGGACTTGCGAGAAATTCCAGCCTTTAGCGAGTGTCATATTTTGACGAAAATAAAGTGATCCGTCAGGGCCGGGCCATAGCCGTTCGAAGAACGGTGTCGCTTTCGCTCGCCTATGGTCCCGGCCATCCACGTCTTCCTTCGTTGAAACCCCCAAGACGTGGATGCCCGGCATAAAGCCGGGCATGACGCGTTGATGATTCCTTATGAACAAGATCTGCTTTATTTCGGCGGGTTGGTGACCCACGGAGAGCCAACCCCACCGCCCTGTCACCCCGATATCCCATCGCCCGGAAAGCCATCGCATGCTGACGCGCCTGATCGCCCCCCTCGTCGCCGGCTTTGCGCTGGCCACCGCCGTCCTCGCCGCGCCTCAAGCCCCCACCGGCAAGTGGCTGGCGGAGGACATCGACGGCGGCGGCGTCATCGACCGGCTGCAGACCACGCTCACGATCCGCGACGACGGCATGGTCAACGGCATGGGCGGCTGCAACAGCTACGCCGGCTCCGCCCATTTCGACGCCACGACGATCAAGTTCCTGCCGCTGGTCTCCACCCGCATGGCCTGTTCGCCCGCGGTGATGAACCAGGAAGCCAAATTCCACGCCGCCCTGGGAAAGGCCCGCGGCTGGCGCATCGACGAGGCGCAGCGCAAGCTGATCCTGCTCGACCGCCACGGCTACGACGTGATCCGCTTCAGCCGGATGGAGTGAGCCGCACCGGCATCCGCCCCTGTCACGCGGGCCTACCAGAACAGCGATCGCACCCGGGCCAGCGAAAACCGGTGCTCCGGCCGGATCACGACGGGCGGCGACGGCCATGTCGCCTGCCAGCGCCGGGCCAGCCGCGCCGTCTGCGTGAACGGAAAACAGATCGCCGCAACGGCGAGCGCGACGAACCGGCTGCGCGCCGCGCGCCGAAGGCGGTTGGCCTTCCTGCGGTAGAAAGCGTGGTCGATCAAGCCATCGGGTGTCCTGCGGAATTGCGACATCTTGGCATCTCCAGATCGCTGCGTTCGTTCTAGAGTGAGCCGGATTGTGGAATTGCGCTTTGAGACGACCTTGATTTTTCCTTGAGATTGGCCCGCATGGCGCGGGCATGGAATGGCGATGCAGTTCAGGTTCGGCAGGTGTTCGCTCGATCCGGAGCGGCGGGAATTGCGTCTCGGCGGCGCGGTGGTCGCGGTCGAGCCGCAGGTGTTCGACCTGATCGAATTTCTCGTGCGCCAGCGCGATCACGTCGTCTCGCGCGACGCCCTGATCGACACCGTCTGGAACGGCCGCATCGTCTCGGAATCCACGCTGGCGACGCGGATCAACGCCGCGCGCAAGGCGATCGGCGACGACGGCGCGACCCAGGCGCTGATCAAGACCATCCCGCGCAAGGGCGTGCGCTTCGTCGGCGACGTCGAGGAACGGCGCGACGATACGCCGTCCGAAACACCTCCCCCTCCGCCGCCGCAGGACATTCGCTTCTGCCAGACTTCCGACGGCATCACCCTGCCCGTAGCCGGCGTCGGCAGCGGGCCGGTGCTGCTCAAGACATCGAACTGGATCAATCACATCGAATACGACTGGATCAGTCCGGTGTTCTCGCCGCTTTTCGCCCGGCTCGCGGCAGACTTCCACCTCGTGCGCTATGACGGACGCGGCAACGGCCTCGCCGACCGCGACGTCGACGACATTTCATTCGAGGCCTTCGTGCGCGATCTGGAAACCGTCGCCGCGTCGATCGCCAGCCCCCGCTTCGCGCTGCTCGGTCTGTCGCAGGGCTGCGCCAGCGCCATCGCCTATGCGATCGCCCATCCCGAGCGCGTCTCGCACCTTGTGCTGTATGGCGGCTACGCGCAAGGCCGCAACCGGCGCAGCGGCGCCGACGACGCCGGCAAGGCGCAGGCGTTCCTCGCCATGATGCGGCAGGGCTGGGGCGAGGATGGCTCGGCCTTCATGCGCGCCTTCTCTTCGATCTATCTGCCGAACGGCGCGCCCGAGCAGATCAAATGGTTCGCCGACATGCAGCGCATGGCGGCCTCCGGCGACATGGCCGTTCGGCTGCGGCAGGCGTGCGACGACATCGACGTCACCGCGCTGCTGCCGAAGGTCACCGTGCCGACGCTGGTGATCCATGCCACGCACGACAACGTGGTGCCGTTCGCGCAGGGCCGGCTGCTGGCGTCGTCGATTCCGGGGGCGCGGCTGGTGACGCTCGACTCCGAAAACCACATCCCGCTTCACGGCGAGCCGTCGTGGGAGGTGCTGGTGTCCGCGATCGAGTACTTCGTCCGCACGGCCTGAGAGAGGAGCGCGCCCGGCATGACTGCCCCGCGGGCATTGCATCGCGCAGGGGTCCGGGTCGACATTACCGTGAACGATCCATGACGGAGGAGATCGACATGACCCCGCGCATCAAGAACCCCTATGGCGTCGCGCCCGCGCCGATCGACGCGCTGCGCGGCCTCGAGGCGGCGCTCAAGGCCAGCGGCCTCGAACCGCGCCTGATGGAGCTGGTGAAGACGCGCGCCTCGCAGATCAACGGCTGCGCCTACTGCATCCACATGCACGCCACCGACGCCCGCAAGGCGGGCGAGACCGAAATGCGCCTCTATTTGCTGAGCGCGTGGCGGGAGTCCTCGCTCTACACGCCGCGCGAGCGCGCCGCGCTGGCGTGGACCGAGGCGCTGACGCTGCTGCCGCAGACCGGCGCGCCGGATGCGGATTACGACCTCGTCAAAGCGCAGTTCAGCGACGCCGAGCAGGTCAACCTGACCTTCGCCATCGGCGCGATCAACGCCTGGAACAGGTTCGCCGTCGCCATGCGCCTCCAGCATCCGACATCGTAGAGCGGTTCGGGTTGAGATGGTATCAACCTTCGTCATGCCCGGCTTTATGCCGGGCATCCACGTCTTAGGAGTATTTTCGAGCGAGGTGGAAACCGGTTCGCGTGAAGAAAATGCGACCAAACAAAAACTTAGAGCCTCCGCTTTGATTCCATCAAAGCGGGAAAGGCTCTAGGAGCTTCAAAGACGTGGATGGCCGGGACAAGCCCGGCCATGACGGATGAGTATGTTTCCATTGAAAACGTGAAATGCTCTACCCGCGCCGCAGCGCCTTCATCGCGCCGGTTGCAACGGGGTTCTTCACCTCTCCCGTGGGAAGAGGTCGGAGGCGG
>CP078014.1:0-307686 GCA_020544565.1 Bradyrhizobiaceae bacterium | reverse complement strand
CGCCTCCGGGTGAGGGCGTAGAATTTATCGATAGATTTAGAACCCCTCACCCCACCCGCCGGGGAGAAGGGGGCCTATTGTGCATGCCGCGCCGCTTTCATCAAAGCAGCCCTACCCGCGCCGCAGCGCCTTCATCGCGTCGAGGCAGCGGCCGGTGATGACCTCCCAGTTGCCGGCGCGCACGTCCGCCGCCGGGCACAGCCACGAGCCCCCGGCCGCGACCACGTTCGGCTCCGCCAGCCACGCGGCGGCGTTGGCCGCGTTGACGCCGCCGGTGGGGCAGAACCGCATCTGCGGAAACGGCCCCGCCAGCGCGCGCAGCATGGCGATGCCGCCGGCCTGCTCGGCCGGGAAGAATTTCAGCAGCCCGAAGCCGCGCGCTTGCGCCTGCATCACCTCCGAGGCGGTGGCGACGCCGGGCAATAGCGGCAGGTCGCCGGCCGCCGCCGCGCCGAGCAATTCCGGCGTCGCGCCGGGGCTGACCGCGAATTGCGCGCCCAGCGCCCGGGCGCGGCGCAGATCGTCGGCGTTGAGCACCGTACCCATGCCGACGATGGCGTCCGGCACCTCGGCGATGATCGCCCGCGCCGCCTCCGCCGCCGCCTCAGTGCGGAAGGTGACTTCGAGCACCCGGACGCCGCCCGCCACCAGCGCCCGCGCCAGCGGCACGCCGTCCTCCGCGCGCGCGATGGTCAGCACCGGCACGATACGCGCGGGAATGAGGATTTTCTCCAGCGCCCGTGCATGCGCCTCAGCATTGGTCCCGCCAGTCATGGCGCGTTCTCCTTCATCTGCGGCATCGCCGCGCGGGGAATGATCGCGCCGCGATGGCCGACCACCGCGCCCGCGAGACGATGCCCGGCGCGCGCGGCATCCTGCGGCGTGTCACCGCGCAGCCGCGCCGCGAGATAGGCGGCGGCGAAACTGTCGCCGGCGGCGGTGGTGTCGATCACCTGCGCCACCGGCTCCGCCGCCACTTCCTGCGCCGCGCCGTCGCAGCGCACGATGGCGGCCGGCGTCGGCAGTTTCAGCACCGCTTCGCGCGCGGGAATACGGTCGAGCAATTCGTCCGGCGCGGACGTACCGAACAGCGGCGCGAGATCCTCGACCGACGCCAGCACGATATCCGACAGCGCCAGCATCGCACCATAGACTTCGCGCGCGGCGTCAACGACCGGCCAGCCGCGGGCGCGGAAATTGGTGTCGAACGCCACTTGCGCCCCGTTTGCGCGCGCCTGCCGCAGCGCCGCGAGCAGGCGAGCCCGGCCACGCGCGTCATAGAGCGATAGCGTGATGCCCGAGAGATAGATCACGCTGTCGTCGCGCAAGGCCGCGAGCAGGCCGTCGGTCTGCGGGATGTCGAGCAGCAGCCGCGCCGCCGAGTTGTCGCGCCAGTAGTAGAACGAGCGCTCGCCGCTCTCCCCGGTACGGATGGCATAGAGCCCCGGCAGCCGGCCGGGAATGCGCACCACGCGGCCAGTGCCGACGCCTTCCGCCGTCCAGCCCGCGACCATCTCGTCGCTGAACGGATCGTCGCCGAGCGCGGTGACGTAATCGACGCCGATGCCGAGCCGCGCCAGATAGATCGCGGTGTTGAGCGTATCACCGCCGTAGCCGCGCATCAGCTGGCCGCCGTCGCCCTGCGCCAGCTCGATCATGCATTCGCCGATGCAGGCGACCGTGGTCATCGCCGCGCCCGGCCGCTCAATCGACGAACTTGCCGCCGAGTTCATCCTCGATATGGATGCGGATGATGTCGTCGAAGGTCTTCTCCGCGGTGGTGAAGCCGAGATTGAGCGCCCGCGCGGTGACGAAATCGCGCGGCCAGCCGGCGACGATGCCCATGATGGTTGGATCAGGCTCGCGCCGGATGCGCGCGGTGACGTTCCTGCCCGCCACCCGCTCCAGCGCCGCAATCTGCTCGCCCACGGTGGCGGCGAGGCCCGGCATGCTCAGCGCGCGGCGCGGACCGATCGGGCCGGTGTCCATCGTGCCGGCATGGATCAGGAAGCCCACCGCCGAGCGCGGCGAGGCGTGCCAGTGCATCACGTCGTCCGACACCGGCAGCACCGCCTCCTTGCCGGCGAGCGGTTCGCGGATGATGTTGGAGAAGAAGCCGGACGCCGCCTTGTTGGGCAGGCCGGGCCGCACGCAGATGGTCGGCAGGCGGATGCTGATGCCGTCGAACAGGCCCTTGCGGGTGTAATCCGAGATCAAAAGTTCGCCGATGGCCTTCTGGGTGCCGTAGCTCGTCAGCGGCGCCGACAGGAATTCGTCGCCGATCCGCTCCGGGAACGGCGCGCCGAACACCGCGATCGACGAGGTGAACACCAGGCGCGGCCGGTAGCCGCCGCCGACGGCGCGGATGGCGTCGATCAGATAGCGGGTGCCGTCGAGATTGATGCGGTAGCCCTTGTCGAAATCGGCCTCCGCCTCGCCCGAGACGATGGCGGCGAGATGGAAGATCACGTCGGGCTTCGACGCCACCAGCCGCGCCGCCATGGCGGCGTCGGCGGCGTCGCCGGTGACCACCTCGACCGCGATATCGGTCGCGGGCCGCGCCGGCGCCACCACGTCCTGCAACGTCAACCGGGTGATGTCGGTCGGACCGAGCCGGCCGTCGCGCAACAGCCGGTCGACCAGTTTGCGCCCCACCATGCCGGCCGCGCCGAGAACCAGAATATGCACCGAAAGCTCCTCCTGAGATCGAAGTCGTCATTGCGAGCGAAGCGATAAAGGCAATCGCCCCCACCCCAACCCTCCCCCGCTTGCGGCGGAGGGAATGGGAGGGGGTCTGGATTGCTTCGCTTCGCTCGCAATGACGGGTTTGGCGTTATCTCTCCTGCCTATTCCTTCACCGCCCCCGTCATCGCGGACACGTAGTGCTCGACGAAGAAAGCGTAGAGGATGACCAGCGGCAGCGAGCCCACCAGCGCGCCCGCCATCAGCGATCCCCATTTGTAGATGTCGCCGTCGACGAACTCGTTGACGATGGCCACCGGCACCGTCTTGTTCTGGGTCGAGGACAGGAAGGTCAGCGCGTAGATGAACTCATTCCAGCACAGCGTGAAGCAGAAGATGAACGCCGAGATCAGCCCGGGCACCGCCAGCGGCAGGACGATCTTGACCAGGATCTGCCAGCGGCTGGCGCCGTCGATCAGCGCGCATTCCTCCAGCTCGTAGGGGATGGTCTTGAAATAGCCCATCAGCAGCCAGGTCGAGAACGGGATCAGCAGCGTTGGATAGACCAGGATCAGCGACAGCGGCGAGTCGAACAGGCCGTAGGAGTGGATCACCGACGCCAGCGGGATGAACAGGATCGACGGCGGCACCAGATAGGCGAGGAAGATCGAGGCGCTGACCACGTTCGCGCCCTTGAAGCGCAGCCGCACGATGGCGTAGGCGGCGAGCACGCTGGCGATGATGGACAGGAAGGTGGCCGCGGCCGCGACATACATCGTGTTCCACAGCCAGCGCGGATACTGCGTCTCGAACAGCAGCTTCTTGATGTGCTTGAGAGTGGGATCGACCACCCAGAACGGATTGAAGTTATCCATGTCGATGAGCTGCTCGTCCGGCTTGATGGACGTCAGCGCCATCCAGTAGAACGGAAACAGCAGGATCACGACGAAGATGAACAGCGGAATGTACAGCGTGACGATCTTGCTCGGCAGGCTTTCGAGGTAGCTCATGCCCTCGCTGCTGTCGCTCTTGGCGACGGTTACCGGCGGCTGCGCAACATGATCAGTCATTGTCGGACCCCTGCTGCCATTGGCGCCACGCGCGCGCGGGGCTTGCCCCGTTCGCGCAAAACCGGAAAACGCAGCGGCGCGGTCCGCTCGATCGTGACCCGTTCAGTCATTGTCCGACCCCTGCTGCCACTTGCGCCGCTGCATGCCGAACCACGAGATCATGATGGCGGCGAGCAGGAACGGGATCATCGCGGTGGCGATGGCCGCGCCCTCGCCGAGCCGCCCGCTGAGAATGCCGCGCTGGTAGCTCAGCGTCGCCATCAGGTGGGTGGCGTTGGCCGGGCCGCCGCGGGTCAGCGCCCAGATCAGCTGGAAGTCGGTGAAGGTGAACAGCACCGAGAAGGTCATCACCACCGCGATGATCGGCGTCAGCAGCGGATAGGTGATGAAGCGGAAGCGCTGCCAGTTGGTGGCGCCGTCGAGCGTCGCCGCCTCGTAGAGCGAGGGCGATACCGTCTGCAGCCCCGCCAAGAGCGTGATGGCGACGAAGGGCACGCCGCGCCAGATATTGGCGATGATGACGCAGATGCGCGCCCAGGTGGAATCGCCGAGGAAGTTGATGTTGTGGTCGATCAGGCCGAGCCGGCGCAGCGACCACGAGATGATCGAGAACTGCGAATCGTAGATCCACCAGAACGCGATGGCCGACAGCACCGTCGGCACGATGAAGGGAATGAGCACCGCGGCGCGGATCATCGCCTTGCCCGGCATGTTGCGGTTGAGCAGCAGCGCGAGATAGAGCCCGAGCGCGAACTTCACGGCGCTGGCCACCGTCGTATAGACCAGCGTGTTGATGACGGAGAGCCAGAACACGCCGTCGTCCATCAGCCACTGGTAGTTCTCGAGGCCGATGAACTGGCCGACGCGCCCGATGCGCACGTCGGTGAAGCTCATCCAGACGCCGAGCCCGAGCGGATAGGCCAGGAAGAAGATCAGGAACGCGCCGGCCGGCAGCATGAACCAGAACGCCACCCAGTTGCGGCTCGTGGCGAGCCGTTGCCGCAGCGGCAGCGAACTGACATATTGCTTCGGGGCGGCGACCGAGGCCGGGATCGTGCTCATGGGCGAGCCTTTATTGAATCAACGCCGTATCGATTGAACCAACACGATATCGATTGAACCAACGTGTTGGACCGACGCCGGCACGCGCGACGAACAAGTCAGTCCCGCGCGACGGCGGCCGTCTCGGAAAACGCACCGGCGCGGAGCAGGGTTCCGCGCCGGCGCATGGCATCGGTCAGGACCGGTAGAGCCGCTTGGCCTGTTTCTCGGCGTTGGCGATGGAGGCTTTGGCGTCCATGGCCCCGGTACAGTGGTTCGCGAACATGTCGACCACGATGAAGTCGGCGATGGCGGCCGCGGCGTTCTCGCCGAGCGTGCCGAGGCCCGCCGGCGTCAGCGTGCGCTTGGCGACGTCGCGGAACACGGTGCGCTTCGGATCCTCGGTCCACATCGGGTTGGCGTCGAACGCGGTGAGGAAGTGCGACAGGTAGCCCTGCGCCGCGGTCACCCACGGGTTGAACTGGTCGGCTTCCATCATGAACGCGGTCAGCGCCTTGCACGCCTGCGGATACTTGGTGAAGTTGAAGATCAGCATGGTGAAGGGCAGATGCAGCTCGGTCGGCTTGCCGATCGGGCCGATCGGCATGTAGGCGTGGTTCATGTCATCGGCCATCGCCTTGTTTTCCTTCGACGCCGTGACGTAGATGGAAATGCCGTTGACGGTGACGTGAAGCTGGCCGGCCAGGAACGCCTTGTTGTTCGAGCTGTCGTTCCACGACGCCGTGCCGGGAATGAAGTTGTCGTACAACTGCTTGACGTACTGCACCGACTTCAGCGTTTCCGGCGAGTTGATGATGACCTTGTCGTTCTTGTCGACCAGGAAACCGCCATGCGACCACAGCGCCCAGTGCAGCCAGGTGTTGGCGTCGCCGGAGGCGTGGCCCACCGCCATGCCGGCGGGCGTGCCGTTCTTGTTCAGCCCCTTGCACAGCTCCAGGAAGCCGGCGTTGTCCTTGGGGAATTCCTTGAAGCCGGCCTTCTCGATGGAGGAGATGCGGTAGTTGATCAGCGCGCCGGTGCAGGCCACCGGGATGCCGATCCACTTGTTCTTCGCCATGCCGTATTCCTTGGCCGACGGCGCCCAGGTGTACTTGCCGCCGAGATAATCGGCGACGTCGGTCACTTCGAGGCACTTGTCGGGGAACAGATGCGGCAGCGAATACAGGCCCCATACCATGTCGAGGCCCTGCCCGGTGTTGGCGGCGACCGACGCCTTGGGCTGGATGTCGTCGTAGGATTCGTTGGAGACGTTGACGGCGACGCCGGTGGCCTTGGTGAAGGCCGCGATGATGTCCATGAACGCCTTGTCCTCGGCCTCCACGAAACGCTTCCAGCGCAGCAGGTTGATCTTGGCGCCCGGCTCCGGCTTCCACTTGCTGGTCTGCGCCCACGCCTTGGCGAAACCGAGAAGCTGGTCCGCCGACAACGTCGCGGCGCCGGCGAGCACCGATGCGCCGCCTTTCAGCAGCGAGCGGCGGTTAGGCATCATGAAGTTGGTCATCTCGTGGTTTCTCCCTGTTGCACCGGCTCTTGATGGCTCGCGGCCGGCTGTGCTCGAAAAACGACGTGTCCGCCCCGCTCAGTTGATGAGGCGTTGTCCGGTCTCCTTGTCGAAAACGTGGGCCGCGGCCGGGTTGGGCCGCAGCCGGATCTTGTCGCCGGGCTTCACCGGGCGGCGGTCGCGGATCACCGCGATGAGGTCCTGCTGGCCGATGCGGGCGACGATCTGGGTTTCCGAGCCGGTCGGCTCGACCACCACCACGTCGGCCTCGATGCCGTCGTCGGCGAATTCGAGATGCTCGGGGCGGATGCCGTAGATCACCGGCTTGCCGTCGAGGCCGGCGCGCGAGGCCGCCAGCGGCAACCGGCTGCCGTTTGCCGTCTCGACATGGGGCGAAGCCGCGCCGACCAGCTTGCCGTCGAGGAAATTCATCGCCGGCGAACCGATGAATCCGGCGACGAACTTGTTGTCGGGGTGATCGTAGAGCTGGAGCGGCGCACCCATCTGCTCGACGATGCCGTCATGCATCACCACGATCTTGTCGGCCATGGTCATGGCCTCGATCTGGTCGTGGGTGACGTAGACCGTGGTGGTCTTGAGCCGCTGATGCAGTTCCTTGATCTCCGTGCGCATGGCGACGCGCAGCTTGGCGTCGAGGTTCGACAGCGGCTCGTCGAACAGGAACACCTGCGGGTTGCGCACGATGGCGCGGCCCATGGCGACGCGCTGGCGCTGGCCGCCGGACAATTGGCGCGGATAGCGGTCGAGCATCTGGCGCAGGCCGAGAATGTCGGCGGCGTTGCCGACGAGCTTCCTGGTCTCGGCCGGGTCGCCGCCGCGCAGCTTCAGCGAGAAACCCATGTTCTGCTCCACCGTCATGTGCGGATAGAGCGCGTAGTTCTGGAACACCATGGCGATGTCCCGCTCCTTCGGCTGCACGTCGTTGACGACGCGGTCGCCGATGGCGATGGTTCCGGAGGTGATGTTCTCGAGCCCCGCCAGCATGCGCAGCAGCGTGGATTTTCCGCAGCCCGAGGGACCGACCAGCACGACAAACTCGCCGTCTTCGATGGGGACCGTAACGCCGTGCAGAACTTCAAAGCCGCCGAACGACTTGCGCACGTCGCTGATGAGCACCGACGCCATCTGGTTCATTCCCCCTCAACTTTTGGCGTCGTCCGGCGCAAGCCATAGCTCGCAAGCCGTCGCTGCTCTGATCGTTGTTTTTGGTCTGCGTCCAACCGGACGTGCACGCATTGTCGCAGCTTGATCGCTCTTAGCAACCCTTTGGTAGCGCTGTCAATAAATGTTGATCGCGGCACTGCCTGTGCTATCAGCGCATCATGGAACGCAAACGGATCAAGGCCGGCAAGGTGCGCCTCGCGGAGGTCGCGAAGCTCGCCGGCGTGAGCACGATCACCGCGTCCCGCTTCTTCCGCACCCCCGAAGCGTTGTCCGCCGGCAAGCGCGCGCGGGTCGACAGCGCCGCCAAGGAACTCGGCTACATGCCGAACCTCGCCGCGCGCGCGCTCGCCTCGCAGCGCACCGAGGTGATCGGGGCGCTGATCCCTTCGCTGACCAACAGCGTGTTCGCCGAGGTGCTGAGCGGCATCTATGACGGACTCGACGGCAGCCCCTACATCATCCAGTTCGCCAACACGCGCTACAGCACCCTGCAGGAGGAGAAGCTGCTGCGCCTGTTCCGCGCCCAGAAGCCGGCCGGGCTGATCGTCACCGGCATCAACCAGACCGACGAGGCCCGCGCGGTGCTGGAATCGATGACCTGCCCGGTGGTGCAGATCATGGAGACCGGCCCCGATCCGGTCGACATGATGGTGGGTTTCTCCCATTATGACGCGGCTTTCGCGGCGATCACCCATCTTTTGGCGCAGGGCCGCCGCCGCATCGGCTTTCTCGGCGCGCGCATGGACCCGCGGGTGCAGCGCCGGCTCGACGGCTACCGCGACGCCATGAAGGCGGCGGCGCTGTCCGATCCGCACCTCGTGATCACCACCCAGGCGCCGACCTCGGCCACCATCGGCGGCACGCTGTTCGCCGATCTGCTCGCCCGCGCCCCCGACACCGACGCGGTGTTCTGCGTCAACGACGACCTCGCGCTCGGCGTGCTGTTCGAATGCGAGCGACGGCAGATCGCGGTGCCGGAGAAGATGGCCATCGTCGGCTTCAACGATCTCGAATTCATGGCCGCGGCCGCGCCGTCGCTGAGCAGCGTGCGCACCAACCGCTACGACATGGGCCGCCGCGCCATCACCATGCTGACCGCCGCCATCGAGGGCCAGCCGCCGGAGCAGCGCGTGGTCGATCTCGGGTTTGAGCTGATGGTGCGGCAAAGCTCGGCGGCGAAACGCGCCGCGCCGCCGCGGGGCAGACGCGCCTAAAAAATGGTAGCGCTGTCTTTTGGCCACGATTACGATTGCCGCCGCAAGCGGCCGGCCCGCGACGACGCAGGCCGTCCCACCCCGCCCACACCGTACTCGCGAACGCGCCATCCGCGAACTCCCCGGCGCCGGAGATCACCGTGACGACAAACGCCAACGACAACGCCGCCTCGAACGGCAAGGGCCGCAAGCTCCGCTCGCGCCTGTGGTTCGACAACCCCGACAATCCCGGCATGACCGCGCTCTATCTCGAGCGCTATCTCAATTACGGCCTGACCCGGCAGGAGCTGCAGTCGGGCAAGCCGATCATCGGCATCGCCCAGACCGGCAACGACCTGTCGCCGTGCAACCGCCACCATCTCGATCTCGCCCACCGCGTCCGCGAGGGCATCCGCGAGGCCGGCGGCATCGCCATGGAATTCCCCACTCATCCGATCCAGGAAACCGGCAAGCGGCCGACCGCCGCGCTCGACCGCAACCTCGCCTATCTCGGGCTGGTGGAAATCCTGTTCGGCTATCCGCTCGACGGCGTGGTGCTGACCACCGGCTGCGACAAGACCACCCCCGCCTGCATGATGGCGGCGGCGACCGTGAACATTCCCGCCATCGTACTGTCGGGCGGGCCGATGCTGAACGGCTGGCGCCATGGCGAGCGCACCGGCTCCGGCACCGTGGTGTGGAAGTCCCGCGAGGAAATGGCGGCGGGCAAGATCGACTATGACGAGTTCATGGAGATCGTGGCGTCGTCGGCACCGTCGGTCGGCCACTGCAACACCATGGGCACCGCCTCGACCATGAATGCGCTGGCGGAAGCGCTCGGCTTTTCGCTGCCGGGCTGCGCCGCCATTCCCGCGCCCTACCGCGAGCGCGGCCAGATCGCCTACGAGACCGGCAAGCGCGCGGTGGAGATGGTGTGGGAGGACCTCAAACCGTCCGACTTCCTCACCCGCAAGGCGTTCGAGAACTGCATCGTGGTCAATTCGGCCATCGGCGGCTCGACCAACGCGCCGATCCACATCAACGCGCTGGCGCGTCACATCGGCGTCGATCTTTCCATCGACGACTGGCAGAGCGTCGGCCATGACGTGCCGCTGCTGGTCAACATGCAGCCGGCCGGCTTCTATCTCGGCGAGGAATTCCACCGCGCCGGCGGCGTGCCGTCCGTGGTGCGCGAACTGATGCAGCACAAGCGCATCCACGAGGACGCCCTCACCGTCAACGGCAAGACCATGGGCGACAACTGCCGCGCCGCGCCCGCGCCCGACGACGACGTGATCCGCGCCTACGCCAAGCCGCTGATGCAGGATGCGGGCTTCATGGTGCTGCGCGGCAACCTGTTCGACTCCGCGATCATGAAGACCAGCGTGATCTCCCAGGAATTCCGCGACCGCTATCTGTCCAATCCCAAGGACCCCGATGCGTTCGAGGGCCGCGCCATCGTGTTCGAGGGGCCGGAAGACTATCACCAGCGCATCGACGATCCGGCGCTGGAGATCGACGAAAACTGCATGCTGTTCATTCGCGGCACCGGGCCGATCGGCTATCCCGGCGGCGCCGAGGTGGTGAACATGCAGCCGCCGGCGGCGCTGATCAAGAAAGGCGTCACCGCGCTGCCATGCATCGGCGACGGCCGCCAGTCCGGCACCTCGGGCTCGCCGTCGATCCTCAACGCCTCCCCGGAGGCTGCCGCCAATGGCGGCCTCGCCATCCTGCGCACCGGCGACCGCGTCCGCATCGACCTCAAGAAGGGCGAAGCCAACATCCTGATCCCCGAGGCGGAGGTGAAGCAGCGCCACGCCAACCTCATGGCCAATGGCGGCTTCCCCTATCCGCCGAACCAGACGCCGTGGCAGGAGCTTTACCGCAACACCGTGGGCCAGCACGCCACCGGCGCCTGCCTCGAACTGGCCACGCGCTATCACAACATCGCCGGCACCGTCGGCGTGGCGCGGGACAACCATTAGGGCGCAGCCGTCACAATGTCGGGAGACTGCCTCAAACAAGATCGTCATGCCCGCGCTTGTCGCGGGCATCCACGTCTTAGCGATCTCACTGCAAAGAAAGACGTGGATGGCCGGGTCAAGCCCGGCCATGACAACCTTCGCTATCCGGGACATCGATAAACATCAGGAGAACCCATGTCCGACCGACTGAAAGGCAAGCGCGCCTTCGTCACCGCCGCCGCCGCCGGCATCGGCCGCGCCAGCGCCATCGCATTTGCGCGCGAAGGCGCGCATGTGGTGGCCACCGACGTGGACGAGAAAGGGCTCGCCACGCTCGCCGCCGAAGGCATCAAAGAGGTGGCGCGACTTGACGTCCGCGACACCGCCGCCGTCGAAGCCGTGGCGAAAGCGACCGGCCGGGTCGATATCCTGCTCAACGCCGCCGGCTTCGTCCACAACGGCACCGTGCTCGACTGTTCGGACGCGGACTGGGACTTCTCGTTCGACCTCAACGTCAAGTCCATGCATCGCACCATCCGCGCCTTTTTGCCCATGATGCTCGAAGGCGGCGGCGGCGCGATCGTCAACATCGCCTCGGCCGCCGGCGTGTTCAAGGCCGCGCCGAACCGCTACGTCTACAGCGCCACCAAGGCGGCGGTGGCGGCGCTGACCCGCGCCGTGGCGGCGGACTTCATCACCAGGGGCATCCGCTGCAACGCCATCTGTCCCGGCACCATCGAGACGCCGTCGATGCTGGGCCGCGCCGCCGCACTGGGCAGCGGCGGGCGCGAGATGTTCGTCAGCCGTCAGCCCATGGGCCGGCTCGGCACCGCCGAGGAAATCGCAGCCCTTGCGCTCTATCTCGCCAGCGACGAAAGCGCCTTCACCACCGGCGTCGCCCATATCATCGACGGCGGCTGGACGCTGTAGGCGGAGGCCCCGACTTTCTTGCCCCGGGCGCGACGCAGCGCGTAGCGGTGCGGTGCAGACCCGGGGCCGTAACGAAACGCGACGCCTGTGGCGGTCCCGGCTCTGCGGAGCAGCACAAGAGGCGCTGCACCGCGTCCGGGACACAGAACACAACGGATATTCAGGGAGACCATCATGAACACAATCGACCTCAACGGACGGTGCGCCGTCGTCACCGGCGGCGCGCAGGGCTTCGGCCGCGCCATCACCGAACGCTTCGTCGCCTCGGGCGCCAGGGTGGCGATCTGGGATCTGGACCCGGCGCTGGCGGAGAAGACGGCGAAGGAGATCGGCGCGGCGGTGATGGCGCTCGACGTCGACGTCACCGATCCCGCCGCCGTCGAGAAGGCGAAGGACGCGACGTTGAAGGCGTTCGGCCGCATCGACATCCTGGTCAACAACGCCGGCATCGCCGGCGTCAACAAGACCGTCGCCGACCTTTCCTACGACGAATGGCGGCAGGTGATGAAGATCAACCTCGACGGCCCCTTCATCTGCTGCCACGCCATCGTGCCGGTGATGACGAAACAGAACTATGGCCGCATCGTCAACATCGCCTCCATCGCCGGCAAGGAAGGCAACCCGAACGCGTCGCATTATTCGGCGTCCAAGGCCGGCGTGATCGCGCTGACCAAATCACTCGGCAAGGAACTGGCAAACACCGACATCGCGGTGAACGCCGTAACCCCCGCCGCCGCCAAGACCGCGATCTTCGACCAGATGACCCAGCAGCATATCGACTTCATGCTGTCGAAGATTCCCCGCGGGCGCTTCCTCAAAGTGGAAGAACTGGCGGCGCTGGTGGCGTGGATGGCGTCCGAGGAATGCCTCTACACCACCGGCGCGGTGTTCGACATTTCCGGCGGCCGGGCGACGTATTGATAGTCCCCCCGTCAGACGGGGTAACGTGAAAGGCGTGGGCTACACCCGATGTCGTCCCCGCGCAGGCGGGGACCCAGTCTCCCTATACTCTCGATCTGGCGACGGACGCCGGAACTGTCTTCCCGTCGTCGTCCTTACATGCAGGGGTGATGGGTCCCCGCCTGCGCGGGGACGACCGGAGAGAGATTGTGCATGACGACGCGCCGCCTAATCCGGGTCCGACTCGTGCCCGTGCAGATAGCCCT
Source organism: Bradyrhizobiaceae bacterium (assembly GCA_020544565.1). Classification (GTDB taxonomy): domain Bacteria; phylum Pseudomonadota; class Alphaproteobacteria; order Rhizobiales; family Xanthobacteraceae; genus Afipia. The sequence continues at coordinate 294,933 of CP078014.1, read as the reverse complement.
TGACCTTGGGATCGGGCATCACGATCGCAGCGAGCAGCGCGATGGCGCACAGCACGGTGACGTACCAGAAGAAGGTCGACTCGATGCCGTGCTCCTTGAACCACAGCGCGACATACTCCGCCGTGCCGCCGAAACCGGCATTGGCGATGGCGTAAGCGAAGCCGACGCTGAGCGCCCTCACCTCCGGCGGAAACATCTCGGCCTTCACCACGCCGCTGATCGAGGTATAGAGCGACACGATGGCGAGCGCGGCCACGATCAGCACATAGGCCATGTAGGGGCTCTGCACGGTGCCGATCGCCGACATCAGCGGCACCACGGTCAGCACGGACAACAGGCCGAACAGCCGCATCTGGGTGCGGCGGCCGATCCTGTCCGACAGCGCGCCGAACGGCGGCTGGATCACCATGTAGGTGAACAGCACCGCGGTCATGACAACGTTGACGGTGCGGTGATCCATATGCGCCGTGTTCACCAGATATTTCTGCATGTAGGTGGTGAAGGTGTAGAAGATCAGCGATCCGCCCGCGGTATAGCCCAGCACCAGCAGGAACGGCTTGAGGTGATGGGTGAAGATATTGCGCAGCGTGCCCGCGCCTTCCTGTGAGCGGCTTTTCTCGGATGACGTCTCGTGCAGCGACATGCGCAGAAAAAGCGCGACGATGGCGCACAGCGCGCCGATGAAGAACGGGATGCGCCAGCCCCAGGCGCGCAGTTCCGCATCCGTCATCGAGAACTGGACGACCAGCACCACCAGCGACGCCAGCAACTGCCCGCCGATCAGCGTGACGTACTGGAACGAGGCGTAGAAACCGCGCTTGCCGGGCAGCGATACCTCGCTCATATAGGTCGCCGTGGTGCCGTATTCGCCGCCGACCGACAGGCCCTGAATCATCCGCGCCAGCAGCAGCAGCACCGGCGCTGCCGCGCCGATGGAGTCGTAGGTCGGCAGCAGGCCGATGGCGAGCGAGCCGCCGCACATCATCAGGATGGACGTGACCATCGACGTCTTGCGGCCATACCTGTCGGCGACGGTGCCGAAAATATAGCCGCCGATCGGGCGCATCAGAAAGCCGATGGCGAACACCCCGGCGGTCTGGAGCAGTTGCGAGGTCTGGTCGCCCTGCGGAAAGAAGGCATGGGCGAAATACAGCGCCGTGAAGGCGTAGGCGTAGAAATCGTACCACTCGACGAGATTGCCGGATGAACTGCCGACGATGGCCCAGATGCGGCGACGGCGATCGGCGTGCTCCGCGTCGGTCAGGGTGAGAGTGGTCATGGGCGGGCCCCCTTTGTCAGACTTAAAAAAAGCGCAAGCCCCGCCTTTGGTTCCATGGCCCGGAACCGATATTCCGCCTTCTCGATCAGGCCGGCACCGCGCCAGCCGCAATGGCATCCCACGCCACCGCCCGGCCTCCTTGCCGCGCCATCAGCAACGGGACAATGCAGAGACCCCTCGCCTGTCCATGACGTCCCGTTTGTTCAGGACGTCCCGTCCCGTCCCATGAAATCGAAATCGCAGCCTTCGTCGGCCTGCGTGATGGTCTCGTGGAACAGATGGGCGTAGCCGCGCGCCGCCCATTCCGGCTTTGCCGGTTGCGGCAGCGCATGCCGGCGCAGCGTCAGCTCGACCTCGTCGACCAGCAGATCGATGCGACGTCTTTCGACATCGAGGCGGATCATGTCGCCGGTCCGCACCACCGCCAGCGGCCCGCCGACGGCGGATTCCGGGGTGATGTGCAGCACGATGGTGCCGAACGCGGTGCCGCTCATGCGCGCGTCGGAAATGCGCACCATGTCCTTGACGCCGGCGCGCAGCAACTTCTGCGGGATCGGCAGATACCCCGCCTCCGGCATGCCCGGCGCGCCCTTCGGCCCGGCGTTGCGCAGCACCAGCACGTCGTCCGCGCTCACATCGAGATCGGGATCGTCGATGCGCAGCGTCATGTCCTCGACCGACTCGAACACGATGGCGCGGCCGGTGTGCTGCAGCAGCCTGGGCGACGCCGCCGACTGCTTGATCACCGCGCCGCGCGGGGCGAGATTGCCGTGCAGCACCGCCATCGCGCCCTGCGCGTTGATCGGGTTGTCGCGCGGCCGGATCGCGTCCTGTCCCGGCACCTCTTCCGCGACCGCGACGACATCGCGCAGCGTGCCGCCCGCCACCGTCTTCTGGTCGAGATCGATCAGGTCGCCGAGCTGCTTCATCAATTTCGGCACACCACCGGCGTGGTGGAAATGCTCCATGTAGTGCGCGCCGGACGGTTTGAGGTCGACCAGCACCGGTACCTCGCGCCCGAGCCGGTCGAAGGCATCGAGGTCGATGCGATGCTTTGTGCGGTTGGCGATGGCGGTGAGATGGATCAGCCCGTTGGTGGAGCCGCCGATGGCCTGCAGCACCACCTGAGCATTGCGGAACGCGGCCGGCGTCAAAAGCTCGCTCGGCTTCGGGCCTCCGCTCACCGCCATTTCGGCGGCGCGCCGGCCGCCCAGCTCGGACGAGCGGACCCGTTCCGAATGCGGCGCGGGAATGGTGGCGCTCATCGGCAGCGACAGGCCGAGCGCCTCGGTGACGCAGGCCATGGTCGAGGCGGTGCCCATCACCATGCAGGTGCCGACGGAGGGCGCGAGACGGCCGTTGACCGCCTCAATCTCCTGATCGTCGATCTCGCCGGCGCGATACTTGCCCCACATGCGGCGGCAGTCGGTGCAGGCGCCGAGCACCTCGCCCTTGTGATGGCCGACCACCATCGGCCCCACCGGCACCACCACCGTGGGCAGATCGGCGCTGACCGCGGCCATGATCTGCGCCGGCAACGTCTTGTCGCAGCCGCCGATGAGGACGACGGCGTCCATCGGCTGGGCGCGGATCATCTCCTCGGTGTCCATCGCCATCAGGTTGCGCAGATACATCGAGGTCGGATACGAAAAGCTTTCGGCGATGGAGATGGTGGGAAACACCATCGGCATCGCGCCGGCCAGCATGACGCCGCGCTTCACCGCCTCGATCAGCTGCGGCACGTTGCCGTGGCAGGGGTTGTAGTCGCTGTAGGTGTTGGTGATGCCGACGATGGGGCGCTCCAGCGCGTCGTCGGAATAGCCCATCGCCTTGATGAAGGCCTTGCGCAGGAACAGCGAAAATCCCGGATCGCCGTAGCTGGTCAGCCCCTTCTTGAGACCCCTGGTCATGTGTCGTTCCACCGCCGTGATTTGCGGCGGCAGATTAGAAGCATTTCAGGGGCGAGGCAAAAGTCTGTTCTATGGGTCGTCCCGGCGTGCGCCGGGACGACGCGAATGCCGTGTCCCGGGCGCAATGCAACGCGTCAGCGTTGCTTTGCAGAACCGGGACCGTCCCATGCACGGTATCCGGAACGGCCCCGGCTCAGCGGCGCACCACAAGGGTGCTGCGCCGCGTCCGGGGCACAAGCCGACGGCAAATCCTACATCGTCGCCCCAAGCACCCACGGCGCGAATTCGGCCGCGCCGAAATCGAACGCCTCGCTCTTGGTCTGCTCGCCGGAAGCGACACGCAGAATCAGGTCGAAGATGCGCTGGCCGCACTGCTGCACGCTCTCCTCGCCGTCGAGGATGGTGCCGCAATTGACGTCCATGTCGTCCTCCATGCGCCGGTACATCGGCGTGTTGGTGGCGAGCTTGATCGAGGGCGACGGCTTGCAGCCGAACACGCTGCCGCGCCCGGTGGTGAAGCAGACCAGATTGGCCCCGCCCGCCACCTGCCCGGTGGCGGCGACCGGATCGAAGCCCGGCGTGTCCATGAAGGTGAAGCCCTTGCGCGTCACCGGCTCGGCATAGCCGACCACGTCGACGAGATTGGTGCTGCCGGCCTTGGCCATCGCGCCGAGCGACTTCTCCAGAATGGTGGTGAGGCCGCCCGCCTTGTTGCCGGGGCTCGGGTTGGAATCCATCTCGGCATTGTTGCGTCGGGTGTAGTCCTCCCACCACCGCATCAGCGCCACCAGCTTCTCGCCGACCTCGGGGCTGACGGCGCGACGCGTCAACAGATGCTCCGCGCCATAGGTTTCCGGGGTCTCCGACAGGATCACCGAACCGCCGTGCCGCACCAGAAGATCGCTGGCCGCCCCCAGCGCCGGATTGGCCGACACACCGGAATAGCCGTCGGAGCCGCCGCATTGCAGGGCCACGGTGAGTTCGCTGGCCGGGCACGGCTCGCGCCGCACGTTGTTGGATTCCGCCAGCACCTCGCGCACGAAGGCGATGGCCTTCTCCACCGTCTTGCGCGAGCCGCCGACGTCCTGGATGTCCAGCGAGCGCAGCCGGCCGGCCAGCCGCTGCTCCTCGAGGAAGCCGCCGATCTGGTTCATCTCGCAGCCGAGCCCGAGAATGATGACGTGCGAAAAATTCACATGCCGCGCGTAGCCGCCGAGCGTCCGCCGCAGCACCGTGAGCGGTTCGAGCTGGGTCATGCCGCAGCCGGTCTTGTGGGTCAGCGCCACCACGCCGTCGACATTGGGATAGTCCGCCAGCGGATCGTGGCCGGTGAAGGGATTCTTCTTGAACACCTCGGCCACCATGTCGGCGACATGGGCGCTGCAGTTCACCGAGGTGAGGATGCCGATATAGTTGCGCGTCGCCACCCGGCCGTCCGGACGGCGGATGCCGTCGAACGTCGCCGGCAGATCGAAATTCGGCGTCGGCTTCACATCCACGCCATAGGCATAGTCCTTGGAGAACTCGCCCATGCCGATGTTCTGCACATGAACATGCTGACCGGGCGCGATGGGCTTGGTGGCGAAGCCGATGATCTGGCCGTAGCGCATCACCGGCTCGCCGACAGCGATGGGTTTCACCGCCACCTTGTGTCCCGCCGGAATGCGCTCGGCTGCGACAACACCCTGCGCCACTTCCGCGCCGGGCAACAGAGCCGCGCGCGCGATCACCACGCTGTCGTCGGGGTGAAGCCGGATCACGGGGCTGGCGGCCATGGCTATATCCTTATTGCAGTTCTCTCATTGCTGCGATCGTTTGACCCAATCTCGTCATTGCGAGCACTCTGATCGGCGCTCCGCGCCGTCCGAGCACAGGCTCCGCGAAGCAATCCAGCCAGATTTCACCAAGTCAAAGAGCTGGATTGCTTCGGAGCTCACGCTCCTCGCAATGACGAAAGGTCGTATTTTTCCCGGATGCCGGGCATCACGCAATCTTTGCTCCGTCATGGCCGGGCATCGTCCCGGCCATCCACGTCTCAAAATCTTACAACAAGAAAGGCGTGGATGCCCGGCACATAAGGGCGTTCACGCCCGTCTTCGACGGGCTATGCCCGGGCATGACGATCATGCATCAGTGCAAGACCATTGCCTCACATCGAACCTCGCTCACCTCACGCCTTGCCGCCGGAGTTCTTCCGGATCTCGCCGATATGGCTCTTGGCCGACATCGCCAAAAGGCCGCTGTCGTTGAGCACCGTCACCAGCCGGAAGCCGCGCTGGATCGCCAGCGTCGCGCCGGCGTGGCCGCTGCAATGGATGCCGGGGAAGATGCCGCGCTTGTCGCACGCCTTCACCACCTTCTCGTAGATCGCCAGCATCTCCGGCTCGGTGCGGTCCAGCGTCGGATGCAGGCCGTAGGAGAAGCCGAGATCGGACGGCCCGATATAGACGCCGGCGATGCCGGGCACGTCGAGAATGGAGTCCAGATTCTCCACCGCCGTCTTGGTCTCGATCATCGGAATGCACAGGGTCTCGTCGTTGGCGGTCTGCTGGTAGGTGCCGGCCGAGCCGTACATCATGGCGCGGATCGGGCCGTTGCTGCGGGTGCCGCGCGGCGGATATTTGCAGGCGGCGACGAAGCGCTCGGCCTCCTCCTTGGTGTTGATCATCGGGCAGATCACGCCATAGGCGCCGCCGTCCAGCACCTTGCCGATGATGCCGGGCTCGTTCCACGGCACGCGCACCATCGGCGTCACCGGATGCGCCTGCATCGCCTGGAAACACTGGATCATCGACTGATAGTCCTGCACGCCGTGCTGCATATCCACGGTGACGCTGTCGAAGCCGCACTGCGCCATCACCTCGGCGGAAAAGCCCGACGGGATCGCCAACCAGCCGTTGACGACCACCTTGCCGGCCGCCCAGAGTTCCTTGACCTTGTTTGCCATTGTTGTTTCCGTTCGTTTCTCTTGTTTTCAGTTCTTAAGGCGTCGTCGCCCCCACATGCACGATGCACCCCCTCTCCCCGGTGGGGAGAGGGTTGGGGTGAGGGGCTCTCAATCTATCGATAGATCGTACGCCCTCACCCGACTTCGCTACCGCGAAGTCGACCTCTCCCCACGGGAGAGGTGAAGAAAAGAGCTTCATCGTCCACACTGGATCAAGCCTCCGCCGCCTTCACCGCCGCCTCGTCGATGCCGAGCGCGCGGCCGGCGGCGACGATGGAGGCCCAGGTGTCGTCCGTCAACGGCACGCCGTTCGCGGTGCGCGCGGCGCGGCTCGCCGCCTCCGGCTCGCCGGGAATGAGCACCGCGTCGTGGCCATGGGCCAGCTTGCTGTCCTTGAAATAGGCGATGTAACGCGCCACCTCGCCGTCGAAGAAATGCGCCGGGTCCACCGCTTTTGGATCGATGAAGATCCCCAGCATGCCATTGGCGAAGCGGCGGCCGGTGCTGGTCGCACCGTTGCCGGTGAGCGCGCCGCCGAGCAGTTCGCACATCAGCGCGAGGCCGGAGCCCTTGTGCTCGCCGAAGGCGCGGATCGCGCCGGTGCCCTTGGCGTGGTCGCGCGGCCCGGTCGGCTCGTAAGGGCCGTACAGCTCGTGCGGGTCCTCGGTCAGGTTGCCGTCCTCGGAAATCAGCGCGCCTCTGGGCAGCGCCTTGCCGCCGCGGCTCGCCACCATCACCTTGCCTTCGGCCACCAGCGAGGTGGCGAAGTCCAGCACCACCGGCCTCTGCCCGGGACGCGGAATGCCGACGCAATAGGGCGCGGTGGACAGTTTGCGCGCCACCCCGCCGAACGGCGCCACCAGCACCGAGCCGGCGGCGTTGACGAAAAAGATCGAGATCAGCCCTTCCGCCGCCGCCATTTCCGCCCAGTCGCCGACGCGGCCGAGATGGCCGGAGTTCTTCAGCGTGATGGCGGCGAGGCCGTTGGCCTTGCACTTGTCGATGCCGACGCGCACCGCCTGCGGCGTCACCGTCTGGCCGAAGCCGAAGCCGCCGTCGATCACCGCCAGCGACGGCGTATCGACCTCCAGCTTGATGGTCTGGTCGGGAATGATGGAGCCGTCCTGCACCCAGCCGACATATTTCGGCACGCGGATGACGCCGTGGCTGTCGTGCCCGGTGAGGTTGGCGGTGACGAGATAGGTGGCGACGCGATCGGCCTCCGCTTTCGAGGAGCCGACGCGCGCGAAGATATCGGCCACGAAGCCGATGAGTTTTTCGGGTTTTATTGTAACCATAGATCAGACATTCGCCTTGCTGTGGCCGCCCAGATAGGCGGCCCGGATTGCTTCATTGCCCCACAGATCGTCGGGTTTGCCGCCGAGGGCGAGGCGGCCGGTCTCCAGCACGTAACCGTAGTCGGCCACGGACAATCCCATGCGCGCATTCTGCTCCACAAGTAAAACCGTCGTGTCGCGGCGGATTTCGGCGATGATCCGAAATACCGCCTGAACGATCACCGGGGCAAGGCCGAGCGAGGGCTCGTCGAGCAGCAGAAGGCGCGGCTTGGCCATCAGCCCGCGCGCCACCGCCACCATCTGCAACTGGCCGCCGGACAGCGTCCAGCCGAGCTTGTCGGCGAATTGGCGGATGTCGGGGAACAGGTCGAACATGGCGTCGGCCTCGCGCGCGAGTTGCGCCTTGGCGACGCGCCGGTTCGACGCGCCGAGCATGATGTTCTCCTTCACGGTGAGGCCGGGGAATACCCGCCGCCCTTCCGGCACATGGGAGATGCCGAGGCGCACGATGGCCTCCGGCCCGAACCCCATGATGGAGCGGCCGTCGAACAGGATCTCCCCCGCCCGCGGCTTCACCAGCCCGGAGATCGCGCGCAGCGTGGTGGATTTGCCCGCGCCGTTGGAGCCGAGCAGCGTCACCACCTGCCCGGCATCCACCTTGAGCGAGATGCCGCGCAGCGCTTCGATCTCGCCGTACAGCACCATCAGGTCGTTGATTTCGAGAAGCGCCATGCTCACTCCGTCCCGAGATAGGCCGAGATCACGTCGGGATGCTGCAACACCGTCAGCGATTCGCCGTCCGCGATCCGCTTGCCGAAATTGAGCACGGTGATGTGCTGCGCCGCCTCGCGCACCAGCGTCATGTCGTGATCGATGATGAGGATGGTCAGCCCCTGCGCGGCGATGCGCTTGAGCAGGTCGTGCAGCTCGATCTTCTCGGTGGAGTTCAGGCCCGCCGCCGGCTCATCGAGCAACAGCAGCGTCGGATTTCCCGCCAGCGCGCGGGCGATCTCGATCAGGCGCTGGTGGCCGTAGGAGAAGCTCGACACCAGTTCGTTGGCGCGCTCGCCGAGGCCGACGAAGGTCAGCGCGGACAGCGCGCGCTCGGTCAGCGCGGCCTGGCCACCGTCGCCGGTCAGGCTATTGCCCGGCCGCTCCGCGCCGATCACGACGTTTTCCAGCGCCGTCATGGTGCGGAACAGGCGGATGTTCTGGAAGGTGCGCCCCAGTCCCGCCGCCGTGCGCTGGTGCGGCGGCATGTCGGTGACGTCGGTGCCGTCGAGCACGATGCGGCCGGACGTGACCTTGTAGAGACCCGACAGCATGTTCAGCGTGGTGGTCTTGCCCGAGCCGTTGGGGCCGATCAGCGCGTGGACGCCGCCGCGGCGCACCGCGATGTCGACATTGTCCACCGCCTTGAGGCCGCCAAAATGCTTGGACAGGCCGGTCACCTGCAGCACCATGTCGCCGCCGCTCTTGGCGGGCGCGAGTTGCAGCGGCGGGCTCGCGAACGCCGCGGGCTGCCGCGCCCGCCAGCGGGTGAGCATGTCCTGCACGAAGCCCCAGATGCCGTCCGGCATGAAGCGCACGATCAGGATCACGAACAGGCCGTAGATGGCGAGATAGAGCCCGGGGATGTCCTTCAGGAAGCGCAGCCACTCCGGGATCAGGATCAGCAGACCCGTTCCGATCACCGCGCCGATCGGCGAGGCGACGCCGCCGAGCAGCGCCATGGTCAGGAACACGATGGATTCGGCGAAGGAAAACTGATCGGGGCTGACATAGGCGAAGCCGCCGGCGAACAGGCCGCCGCCGATGCCGCCGAGCAGCGCCGACAGCGCGAACGCGGCCACCTTGGTGCGGAAGATGTCGATGCCGGCGACCCCGGCCGCGAGCTCGTTGTCGCGCACCGCGCGCATCGCCCGGCCCATCCGCGTGTCCGGCAGGTGCCAGACCAGATAGCCGATCACCGCCAGCACCGCGACGCACATCGCCAGGAACGACTGCTGCGACTGGAACAGCGCCGGCCGACCGATCTTGGAGACGCCGTCGGGGCCGCGCGTCAGCCAGATGGCGTTGATCATCACCAGCGTGACGATCTGCTGGAACGAGATCGTCACCATGGCAAGGTAATGGCCGCCGAGCTTGAGCGTGGTCATGCCGAGCAGCGCGCCCGCCGCCAGCGCCAGCAGCGATCCGACGACCAGACAGACCCAGAAATTGACCTGATAATCGGTGGTGCCGAGGCCGACGGCATAGGCGCCGAGGCCGAAGAACGCCGCCTGCGCCAGATTGATCTGCCCGCACAGGCCGAGCACAACGGTGAGACCGAACACGGCGACGGCAAATGTCGTCGCCTGCATCAGGATGTTGAGAACGTAGCCGTCGAACTTCATGGTCGCGGCGGCGAATACGGCGATCGCGGCCAGGATGAAATACGGCAGGTGGCGCAGCACCGGCGACATCGCGCGCGCGGGTGCGGGAGCCGGCATGTCCTGAGTTTTCACGGTCATGCCTTCTCCGCCACACGTTCGCCGAAGATGCCCTGCGGACGGAACACCAGAAACAGGATCAGCACGAGGAACGCGAAGGCGTCCTTGTAAGGCACCGAGATGTAGGCTGCGCCGAAGGTTTCGATGATACCGAGCGCGAGGCCGCCGATGATCGCGCCGGTGACGTCGCCGAAGCCGCCGATGATGGTGGCGGCGAAGGCTTTCAGCGCGATCGTCGCGCCCATCTGGATCGAGACGAACAGCACCGGCGCCACCAGGATGCCGGCAAGACCGCCGAGCACCGCCGAATAGATGAAGGTGATCATGATCATGCCGGACACGGAAATGCCGAGCAGCGAGGCCATCTCCTTGTCCTGCGACGTCGCCTGCAGTTTTTTGCCGAGCATGGTGTGCTCGAAGAACCAGAAATTGAAGATCACCAGCGCGATGGTCACGGCGATGATCAGCAAATACTGGCTGTCGAGATAGACCGGCCCGAGTTGGATGCCGGGCGTCTCGAACCAGCCTTCCAGCACTTGCGGCGCGGGGCCGTAGATCGCCAGCACCGAGTTGGCGAGAAAGATCGAGGCGCCGATGGTGGCGATGATCACCGGCAGGAAGGTGCGGTGGCGCAGCGGATAGTAGACCCCGAGGTTGAAGAATACCCCGAACAGCGCCATGCCGGCCAGCGAGATGATGAACGACAGCCAGTACGGCCATTGCAGGTCGACGGCGAACACCACCATCAGAAAGGCCGCCACCATCGAGAACTCGCCCTGGGCGAAGTTGACGACGTTGGTGGCGCGAAAGATCAGCACGAAGCCCAGCGCCACCAGCGCATAGACCGCGCCGATGCCGATGCCGGTGAAGAGCAACTGAAGAATCTGGTCCATGAGAAGCCCATCGCGCGAGACAGAGGTCGATCACCTCGGGTCAATTGCCTTAGGTCTCGTCATTGCGAATCAATGGATCGGCGGCCGTGCGCCGATGACACGCCGCGAAACAATCCAGACCGGAACATCCGGGCCGGATCGCCTCGCCGCGGAGCCGGTCTCCGGACGGCGCGACGCGCCGGATCCGGATGCTCCCCGCAATGACGAAGGGCGGCGGCGGCCTTTTGAAAGAAGCCGCCGGGCCGATCTACCCCCTCGCCTCGATGTGCTTGTCGAAGACGATGGTGCCCTTCTCGTTCCTCACGATGTTGTAGCCGTGCAGGCCGTCGCCGTTCTGGTCGAAGTTGTATTCGCCCTGCGCGCCCTCATAGCCCTTGATCGCCAGAATGGCGTCGCGGACCTTCTCCGGATCGGTCGATTTGACCGCATTCATCGCCTTGGCGAGGATGGTGATCGCGTCATAGGTCCACGAGCTCTGGTTGTCCGGCGCGAGCTTGTAGGCGGCGCGATAGGCCTTGCCATAGGCCCTGGCGACAGCGCCGGATTCCTCGGCGAAATCGGAGACGGCGTAGGTGCCGTACAGCGAGGGGCCGGCCAGGCGCAACGACGACACGCCGACGATGGACGGCGAACCCACCCACGGAATGGTGACGCCGAGCTGGCGCAACTGCCGGGCGAAGATGCCGAGATCGTTCTCGAAGGTGAAGTACGAGCCGATCACGTCGGCGCCGGACTGCTTGATCGCCAGCACCACGGGGGTGAAATCCTGGCTCTGGTTGGCATAGCCCTGGTCGAGCACCGGGGTGACGCCGAGTTTCTGCAGGCCTTCGGTCAGGGCCTTGGCGCCGGCGGTGCCGAACGCATCGGTGGAATGCACCACCGCCCACTTCTTCTTGCCGAGCGTCTTGGTGCCGTAATCGGCGATCACGCTGCCGGAATAGTTGTCGTTCGGGCGGAAGCGGAACAGCCACTTGTTGCCCATGTGGGTGAGGTTCGGATCGGTGCCGCCGATCGCCATCGGCTTGCCGAGCTTGAGCACGTCCGGCGCCATGGCGTGCACCTGGGTCGAGCGGATCGAGCCGAGGAAGGCGACGATGTCCGGCTGCGCGGCCAGTTTGGAGAAAGCCAGCACCACGCCGGGGTTGGTGGTCTGGTCGTCTTCGGTGATCAGTTCCAGCGGCTTGCCGAGCACGCCGCCCGCCTTGTTGACGGCTTCGAGCGCGAGCTTGGCGCCGTTGAGGGCGAATTTGCCCTGCTCCGCCGCCGAGCCGGTCACCGGCAGTACCTGCCCGATCTTGATGGTCGCGCCTTGCGCACCGGCGCTGCGAATGAGGGATGGTGCGGCCAGCCCAGCCGCCAGAACAGCCGAAAAGTCACGTCGCGTCAGCTTCATGTCTTCCTCCCGAATAGCCGTGCTTGGGTCGCCGGCCTTGCCGAGGATTAGATGTGCGAAAAGCAGGGTTGTCCACTCCCTACGCAAAAAACATCCCGACAGACTGTGCTGCGCTGCAAAGAGCACCCGGAACACCGTCGCCGGTGATGGATTGACCTGCGCCGCAGATGCGGTGTGATCGCGCCGACGCGCGGCCGGAAGTCACGCCGTTCGGGCGGCTGACATTTTCCGGTGAACCAAATCGTGATATGAGCGACCAAGAGCTATCGACAGCCTGATCATGGTGCTTCAGATGCCTTTTCCGTTTCCGCGTTTTTGTTTCAGCCGGTGTCGTGGTGCGGCCACCGCCGGGGCGATTCTGCTCGCCGCGGCCCTCGCCTGTCCGAGCGCCGTCCACGCCGAATCGGGTGCGTTCACCGGCTTCGCCGGCAGTTGGGCAGGCGGCGGCACCATCACCATCGCCGACAGCGGCACCGAGCGCATCCGCTGCCGGGGCACCAACACGGTGGAGGCCAACGGCAACGCCCTGCGCCAGGTGCTGCGCTGCGCCAGCGACAGCTACAAGTTCGAATTGACCAGCAACGTTACCGCCAGCGGCGGCAACGTGAGCGGCTCATGGAACGAAGCCACCCGCAACGTCAACGGCACCGTGGAAGGCACCATCGCCAACGGGCAGGTCAGCGCGCTGGTCACCGCCAACGGCTACGCCGCCACCTTTTCCATGACCTCGCGCGGCAACCGCCAGACGGTCAACATCAGCTCCAAGGGCGAGGTGCGCGGCGTCAACGTCTCGTTGTCGCGCGGAAGCTGATCTCGACAGCTCCCCTTCAAAGCCCCGCATCCCGGACGCCATCCAGCGCGTTCGGGTTGAAAGGGGAAATCATAATGCGTCATGGCCGGGCATCCCGGCCATCCACGTCTTCCTTTGTTGAAACTCCCAAGACGTGAATGCCCGGCAAAAAGCCGGGCATGACGAAGGCTAATTCCGTCTTTACCAACACTGCATGACCGCCCCGTTCAGGAGCGCCGGCCCCACGCCGCCTTGAGGCGCTCCGACGTGCTCATGAGCCACATCGCCGTCGGCCGTAGGATAAACAGGTCCGCCACCAGCGCCGCGATCATGGCGAAGGCGGACAGCCAGCCGAACAGCCGCAGCGACGGCAGATCGGAGAACACCGTCACCACCAGGCCGCAGGCGAGCACCACCGTGGTCAGGATCAGCGCCGGGCCGACCAGCACCGTGGCGCGCTCCACCGCCTCGCCGACGCTGACCCCCGGCCGTTGCTCAAGCCGCAGGCGGTTGAGGAAGTGGATGGTGGCGGACAGGCCGAGCCCGAACGACACCGTGAGCGCCACCACGCTGGCGAATTGCAGCCCCTCCCCGAGCAGCCACAGCACCGTGCCCGACAGCACCACCGGGAAGATGCCCGGCAGGATGCTTGCCAGCATCACCACCACCGAGCGGAAGGCGAGGCCGATGAAGGCCGCCACCAGAATGAACTCGATGGTCAGGCCATGGTTGAGCTTGCCGATCATGGCTGCGCTGTTGCGCGCGGCGATGGCCGAGAGGCCGGTCACCGCGATCTCGAAGCCGGGATGGGCCTTGCGCACCGTGTTCATGGCGGCGTCGAGCTTCTCCACCGTGGGCAGGATCTGGCTCGAATCGAGATCGGGCACGCGGCCCGACACCACCACCGCATCCTGCTTCTCGGAAATGAAGCGGCGCACCAGATAGGGCGGCAGCAGGTCGACATACTGCTTGAGGATGGCCACATCCGAGCGGCCGACCTTCTCGGCGAGCCAGCGCCGCAGCGTCTCCAGCGACCAGACGTTGCCGACGCCGGCCTGCTTCTCGACGATGGCGTGAACCGCCGCGATGGTGTCCAGCGTCTCGGGATCGTACAGCGACTTGCCCTTGGGGAATTCGATCAGCACATCGATCGGATTGGCGCCGGTGAGCTTGGCGTCGAGGCGGCTCGACGCCTCCACCGCCTGCTGCTTGTCCGGCACCTGATCGGCCAGCCGGTAGCGCGGCTCGAGGTTCGCATAGATGACGCCGAGCCCCACCACCACCACCAGCGCGAGCAGGCTGAAGAAGCCCGGACGGCCGACCATGCGCACCGCGATCCAGGCGCAGAACGCGCGCAGCGCCTCCACGCCCCGGTCCGCCCCCTTGATGCTGCGGGTGGCGAGCAGGTTCTCGTTGCGCACCAGCAGCACGCCGAACACCGGCACCAGCGACAGCACGGCGATCAGCGCGATGACGGTGGCGAGCAGCCCGGCCTCGCCGAAGGCGCGGATCAGATCGGAATCGGAGAACTGCAAGGCGATGAACGACAGCGCCGCGGTGCCGTGGGTCAGCACGCAGGCCGGCCCCACCACCAGCACGGCGTTGCGGAACGCGGTCCGCTTGTCCTCGCCGGCGATCAGCCGGTCGCGCGCGGCGAAGGTGAGCTGCATCGAATCCGAGAAACTGATGACCATGATCAGCGGCGTCATCACGTTGAGGAACATGTTGAGGCTGAAGCCGAGCCAGCCCAGCGTGCCGAGCGCCAGCAGGATCGCCAATAGCGGCGGAAACGCCGCGACGATCATGAAGGAGATGCGGCGGAAGAAGATGATGGCGATGATGCAGCCGGCGAGAATGCCGGCGATATTGTAGGTCAGCCCGTCGCGCTCCACCGCGTTGCGGATTTCGAGCTGCATCACCGGCACGCCCGACAGTTGGCTGTTGAGCCCGGTGCCTTCGAGATCGTCGGCCATCAGCTTGCGGACCTCGCCGATGGTGGCGTTCAGCCCCTTGTTGCCGACGATGGCGGGATCGAGCGCCAGCACGATCAGCGCCAGCGTGCCGTCGTCGGACAACAGCTTGCCCTTGATGACCTCGTTGTCCTTCACCCGCTTGATGAAGGCATCGTAGGCGGCGCCCTCCGGCAGGGTTTCGGGAAACAGCGGCGCCGGCAGCCGGCCGTTTTCCGGCGGCTGCCGGGCGGAGAACAGCGAGATGATGCCGCGGGTGCCGTCCACGAGCTGCAGGTCGGTGACGAGATCGCGCAGCTTCTCCAGCGAATTGCGCTCCAGCAGCGACTTGCCCTCCACCACCACCAGCACGTCGTATTCGCTGGAGGGGAAGCGCTTGGTCACTTCCTCGTACTGCTTGTATTCGGGGGTGTCGGAGCGGAACAACTGACTCAGCGAATCGTCGATCTTGATGCGCTGGATGCCGAACACCGCCCCCACGCACAACAGCAGCAGGACCGCCGCCGCGAGCTTCGGTGCGCGCAGCGCGATCAGCCCGAGCCGCTCGATGCCGAAGGCGATGCTGAAGGAGCGCTTCCCTGAATCGTCGGCAGCGGGCTGTTTTGACATCTGGTGCACGGACGGTTCCGATTCGATGAAAAAATGCGTTATTTATCTAGCAGATTTCCGCAGCCCGCGCGTCCCTGCCCCGGCAAATAAACCCGCTGGCCAGTAGACAGCCGGGCCGGGCCTGGGCCTGATGACACCGGCCGCGTCGAGTCGTGGCAGGTCTCTATGTCCCGGCTATGTTCCCGATCCGACCAGACCATGGATAGTGATTGAAACGGCGGGGTTTGCCCCGCGCCCGGTCCTGATATAACCCCCGCCATGTCCTACAAGGTCGCCGCCTTCTATCAGTTCGTCGCGCTTCCCGATTGCGAGACCCTGCGCGAGCCGCTGCGCAACATGTGCAGCGCGCTCGGCATCCGCGGTATCGTGCTGCTCGCGGCCGAAGGCATCAACGGCACCGTCGCCGGCAGCGACGCCGCCATCGATGCCCTCGTCAACCAGTTGCAGAACGGCGCGCTGTTCGGCGGCCGCCTCGACAATCTCGAACTGAAATTCTCCGCCGCCGCCGAGATGCCGTTCAACCGCATGAAGGTGCGGCTGAAGACGGAGATCGTCCGCATCGGCGATCCGGAGACCGATCCCAACGCCCGCGTCGGCACCTATGTCGATGCCGCCGACTGGAACGCGCTGATCCGGCGCGACGACGTGCTGCTGCTCGACACCCGCAATGGCTTCGAGGTGGAGATGGGCACCTTCGCGGGCGCGCTCGACCCGAACATCACCCGCTTCGGCGAATTCCCCGACTTCGCCGCCCGCGCCCTCGATCCCGGCCGGCACAAAAAGATCGCGATGTTCTGCACCGGCGGCATCCGCTGCGAGAAGGCCAGCTCCTATCTGCTGTCGCAGGGGTTCGAGGAGGTCTATCACCTCAAGGGCGGCATTCTGAAATATCTGGAAGACATCCCCGAGGCCGAGAGCCTGTGGCGCGGCGCGTGCTTCGTGTTCGACCAGCGCATCGCACTGGGCCACGGGTTGGTGGAGCAGCGGCCTCTCGATCCGCCGGCGGCGGACCATCCCGGCGCGCTCCCAACCGTCTTGCATGGAGAGGCCGATGAGTGATCCGGAGTCCCCCGCCGCCCTCGGTGAGCGGATCGACGCGCTGGAGATGCGCATCGCCTATCAGGACGACACCATCGAGACGCTGAACCGGACCGTGACCGAGCAGTGGCGGCAGATCGACATGCTCAGCCGCGAGGTGCTTCATCTGCGCGAGCGCATCGAGGAGGCCGAGACGAAATCGCGCGCCGCCTCCGGCGAGCCGGAAATCCCGCCGCACTACTGAGCGGCGACAGCCTCTAGGCTGTTTTGGTTTAAATGGAATCAACCTTCGTCATGCCCGGCTTTATGCCGGGCATCCACGTCTTGGACGTTTCACCGAAATGAGACGTGGATGGCCGGGCCAAAAGGGCGTTCACGCCCGACTTCGACAGACCATGCCCGGCCATAACGGATCGATCTGTTTCCATCAAAATCTAAAATGCCACAGCAGCCGCGCCACGGTTTCGCCAATTCGGCCGCAGTCCGTCACCGTTTCGCCTTTTGCATTCGCCCGCAAAATCAAAGGGCGCGGATGATCACTTCGGCGCTGTGCAGCGCCAGTCCGGCGAGGCCGCCGATCAGCGCGCCGTTGAAGCGGATGTATTGCAAATCCTTGCCGACATTGATCTCGATCAGGTTGATGAGCTGCTTCATGTCCCACGCCTTGACCTGATCGGCGATGAAGCGCGACACGCCGCTTTTCTGATCGGCGATGAAGCTGCGCACCACCACGACGATCCCGTCATTGATCTCCGCGCGCACCTCGGCATCGTTGGCAAGATGCGTCCCCGCCTCGCGGAACACGCGCGCCAGATGCCGCTCCAGCACGTCGCTGTCGCCGCGCGCGTTGCTCTCGACGAACGACTTGACGCTGGCCCACATCACGCCCGCGAGCTGCGTCAGTTCCGGCCGCGCCAGCAGGTCGCGCTTGAGGCCGTCGAGCCGCTCCGCATACGCCTTCTCCTGGGTGAGCTTGTCGGGAAGCGTCAGCAGAATCCGGTCGATCTCGCCGCGGAACGGATGGTGCGGGTCTTCGCGCACCTCCTCGAGAAACGACATGGCGGAAGCCGCGATCCGGTTCATCAGGAAGGTGTCGGCGCGATAGAGCTTCAGCAGCGTCGGCAGTTCGTCGCGGATTTTCGCGCGCAGCAGCGCCAGCACCTCCGGCGTGTTGATGGCGTCATGCAGCGCCTGCAACAGATCGTCGAGCATCGCCTTGTGGCGGCCCTCGGCGATGAAGCCGCGCAGCGTGCCCGCCACCAGCGGCGCGAGATCGACCGCTTCGAGTTGCGCCAGCACGCGGCGGGTCAGCGCCGATTTCAGCCCCGAAGTTTCGATCGCGGTCAGCGCGTCCGGCAACAGCCGCAGCGCGAAACGCGCGAGATCATTGCTCTTCTTCGCATCGGTCAGCCAGCCGGAGACGAACGAGGCGAAATCGATCTCGCGCAACTTGGCGTCCACCGGCGCAGGGCTGAGGAAATGCACCTCGATGAAGTCGCCGAGCTTGTCAGCAATACGGTGCTGGTTCTGCTGGATGATCGCGGTGTGGGGAATCGGCAGGCCGAGCGGATGCCGAAACAGCGCGACCACCGCGTACCAGTCGGCAAGCCCGCCGATGGTGGCGGCCTCCGCGAAGGCGGCGACGAACCCGAACGCCGGATGCACGCGCTCCAGCACTTTCGCGATCACCAGCACCACGACGCAGCCGCCCAGCACCAGCGTCGCCAACAGCTTCACCCGGCGCAGTTCCGCGGCGCGCGCGACGTCACCCGCATCCACCATCAGCGCGAATTTCTGGTCGCCTGCCATGGTCCTCCCCGCCTTCGACCCTGCAGGTATAGCACCACGCGCAAAAAAGAAGGCCCGCTCGCGCGGGCCTTCAACGATCGAATGGCCGGAAAGTTCAGGCCGCCTTGATCGACGACGCAACCTTGGCGAAGTTCTCCTGCGCGGTCTTGGCGCCTTCGGCGAACAGCTTGCCGAAATATTCGGAGGTCACCTTGGCGCGTGCGCTCAGCACCTCGCCCTGCGCACGCATCAGGTCGCTCTGGATCGTCATGGCTTCGTTGAAGGTCTTGGCCGAAGCCAGCTTGTCGATGCCCGAAAACAGCGCGTGCGCGTCATCATAGACGGCCTGCTGGAAGTTGCGGGACATCTTCGCGGTCTCGCTGACCGAGTCGGCGACGGCGTTCTCGATCACCGCGGCCACCTTCTCCGAACCGGTACGCAGTTCGGCGGTGCGATCCTTCGCCGTGCCCGCGGCCTTCTTGACGAAGTCGCGCGCGGCTTCAGGAACCTCGACGTTCGGGAAATTCTTCAGCGCGCCGGTCATGGGCGCGAAAGCGCTCTTGACGGTGTTCATCACGGCTTCGGTATCGAAAGAATTGGTCATGGCACTCTCCATCCTCAGGTTTGAGCTATGGGCTCACCCCGTCCGTTCTGGCCCGGGACGTGATCTAGATAGCAAATCATTCGCTGCATTGCAATATAAATATTGCATCGCGATATAAATAAATAATATCGTTATAATTCAGTGTTTTATATGCTTTTCAAATTTCTCGACTTCGCATAAATTTTAATTTTATTGCTTTGCAGCATGATCAGGAACATGGTGCCGATTGCATCGCTCACGATGCGACGTCCTGTCCGCGCCATCGGCTTGCGGCTGTCTTGCGAAAAGGACGGCGCTCCGTGCAACCTGCGCCGGGATCGAAGACCAGGAACCGCCATGAGCACCTATCGTCTCGACCATCTGTTCGCGCCGCGCTCCATCGCCCTCATCGGCGGAAGCCCGAAGCCGGCGTCGGTCGGCGGCACCACACTACGCAACCTGATCGCGGGCGGTTTCACCGGCAAGATCCACGTCGTCAATCGCGCCTATGGCGAGATCGAAGGCATCAAGACCCTTCCGCACATCGAAGACGTTCCCGAAACACCGGACCTCGCCATCATTTCGACGCCCCCCGCCGCGGTCGAAGGCGTGGTGAAGGCCGCCGGCGCACGCAACTGGCCTGCGGCGATGGTGCTCACCGCAGGCCTCGGTCTCGGCACCGGATCGCATACCGAAGCCATTGCCCGCACCGCGCGCGCCACGGGCCTGCGTCTCGTCGGCCCCTCGCTCGGCATTCTGGTGCCGCGCGTGAAACTGAACGCGAGCTTCGGCTCGCGCCTGCCGCAGGCGGGCGACCTCGCGCTGATCTCGCAGTCCGGCGCAATCTCAAGCGCGCTGGTCGAATGGGCGGCCAATCGCAATATCGGCTTTTCGGCGGTCGTCTCCATGAGCGAGAACCTCGACGTCGATTTCAGCGACCTGCTCGATTATTTCGCCCTCGATCAGAACACCCGCGCCATCCTGCTCTATGTCGAATCGATCACCGATGCGCGCAAGTTCATGTCGGCGGCGCGGGCCGCGGCCCGCGTCAAGCCGGTGGTGGTGATCAAGTCCGGACGCCACAGCCAGGGCGCGCGCGCGGTCGCCACCCACACCGGCGCGCTGGCGGGATCGGACGCCGTCTACGACGCCGCGTTCCGCCGCGCCGGCCTGCTGCGCGTGCTCGACATGGACGAATTGTTCTCCGCCGCCGAAACGCTGGCGCACCTGCAAGCCTCGCACGGCCACCGTCTCGCCATCCTCACCAATGGCGGCGGGCTCGGCGTGCTGGCGGTGGACCGGCTGATCGATCTCGGCGGCGAACTCGCGAGCATTTCGGAGGAGGTCAAGAACAGTCTCGACAAGGTGTTGCCGTCGCGCTGGTCCGGCGCGAACCCGATCGACATTCTCGGCGACGCCGATGGCGCGCGTTACGCGCAGGCGACCGACCTCGTGCTCGGCGACACCGCCAACAACGCGCTGCTGGTGATGAACTCGCCCAACACCCTGGCCTCACCGGTCGAGGCCGCCAGGGCGGTGGTGGACGCGATCCGCAAGCATCGCGCCGAACACTATTCGCGCAAACCGGTGTTCGCCGCCTGGGTCGGCGACGGCGGCGAGGCCACCGCCGTGTTCGGCAAAGCCGGCATTCCGCACTTTGCCAACGAGGCCGACGCGGTGCGCGGCTTCATGCATATCGTGCGCTATCGCGAGGGCCTCGACGTGGCGATGCAGACGCCGCCGAGCCTGCCGGAGGATTTCGCCACGGATGCCGCCGCGGCGCGCGCGGTTCTGAAGACCGCGCTGGCCGACGGGCGAAGCTGGCTCAACCCGATCGAGATCACCGAACTGCTCGGCGCCTACGGCATTGCCATCGCCTCCGCCGTGCTGGCGCGCGATCCGGACCAGGCGGCCCGCGCCGCGACGCCGATCCTCGCCGAGGGCAACACCGTCGTGGTCAAGATCTGCTCGCCCGACATTCTGAGCAAGTCGGATATCGGCGGCGTTCGCCTGAACCTGACCAGCGAGCGCGCCGTACGCGACGCCACCGAGGAGATTCTGGAACGCGCCTACGCCATGAAGCCGGGCGCTCGCATCGACGGCGTCACCATCCATCCCACCATCCTGCGGCCGCGGGCGCGCGAACTGCTCGCCGGCCTCGCCGACGACCCTACCTTCGGCCCGGTGGTGGTGTTCGGACGCGGCGGCACCGCGGTCGAAGTCATCAACGACAAGGCGCTGGCGCTGCCGCCGCTCGACCTCAACCTGGCGCGCGACCTGATCACCCGCACCCGGGTGTCGCGCATTCTCAAGAGCTACCGCGACGTCCCCGCCGCGGACGAGGGCGCGGTGGCGCTGCTGCTGGTGAAGCTCGCCCAGATGGCCGCGGACCTGCCGGAAATCCGCGAACTCGACATCAACCCGCTGCTGGCGGACCGGGACGGCGTCATCGCGGTGGACGCGCAGGTGGCCATCGCGCCGGTCGGAGACGTGGTGCGCGGCTCCGGCCATTACCGCTTCGCCATCCGGCCCTATCCGAAGGAATGGGAGCGCCACGCCAAGCTGAAGGACGGCCGCGGCATCTTCATCCGGCCGGTGCGGCCGGAGGACGAACATCTCTACCCGGAATTCTTCACCCAGGTGAGCCAGGACGACATCCGCCTGCGCTTTTTCTCGGCCATCAAGGAACTGACACACCCGTTCATCGCGCGACTGACGCAACTCGACTACGCCCGCGCCATGGCCTTCATCGCCATCGAGGAAACCACCGGCAAGATGCTGGGCGTGGTGCGGCTCCACACCGACTCCGATTTCGCCAGCGCCGAATACGCCATTCTGATCCGCAGCGACCTCAAGGGCCAGGGCCTCGGCTGGATGCTGATGCAGTTGATCATCGAATATGGCCGCATGGAGGGCGTGCCGGAAATTCATGGCCAGGTGCTGACGCGGAACACGCCGATGCTGGACATCTGCCGGGCGCTCGGATTCAATGTCGGCGCCGATCCGCAGAACCCCGATACGTCGCTCGTGGTTTTGCAGCTTGCCAGGCCGGCGACCTGACACCAGACGACGCGCGGAAGACTGCTCATGTCCAGAATCATCATCTCGGCGATCATCGCGCTCGCCATCATCCTGTGGGCCTATTTCGGCGCGCTGACCCAGTGAACGCAATGCGCTTTTGACGGCATCGGCCGCCGTCCTACCCGGCTCCCGCCTGCCGTCCGCCGCCTGCGCCGCGACAGCGATGCAACTTGGCGCGGGCCGCCTGATGGATTACCCAGAGGGGCAGGCCCCTCGACCACCGCCGGGCTGACCGGAAACATCAGCGATGACCGACCAGTTCGACTGGAATCTCGTGCGATCCTTTCTCGCCATCACCCGCTGCGGCAGCATGACGGCGGCGGCGAAGCGGCTGAAGATCGACTATTCCACCCTGAGCCGGCGCATCGCCGCGCTGGAGACCTCGCTCGGCGCGCAGTTATTTGACCGCCGCACCAGCGGCTCCTCCCTCACCGAGGCCGGCGAACGGCTGCTGGAAATGGCCGAGCAGATGGACCAACTCGCGGTTTCGGCTGCCCAGTCCATCGGCAACACCAAGCTGCAGGCCACCGGCGCGGTGCGCATCGGCACGCCGGACGGCTTCGGCGCGCATTTCCTCGCAGCACGCCTCGGCGAACTCAGCGACCGCCATCCCGACCTGTCGATCGAACTGGTGGCGATGCCGCGCGAATTCAGCCTGTCGCGACGCGAGGCGGACATCGCGGTCAGCCTGACGCGGCCGAGCGAAGGACGGCTGCATTCGCGCAAGCTGACCGATTACGAACTCGGGCTCTATGCCACGCGCGACTATCTCGCGCGCCATCCCGCCATCACGACCACGGCAGACGTGCCGGCGCACCGCTTCATTTCCTACATCGACGACCTGATCTACTCGCCCGAGCTCGAATATGCGCACTTCGTGTCGCCCGATCTCACGCCCGCCATCAAAAGCTCGAACCTGATCGCGCAACTGAACGCCACGATCGCCGGCGCCGGCCTGTGCGTGCTGCCGTATTTCATCGCCCGCGACGAGCCTGAACTCGTCCGCGTGCTGCCGGAATTCAAGCTGATCCGCTCGTTCTGGCTGTTGGTGCACAGCGACCTGCGCAACATCGCACGCGTGCGCGTGACGGCAGATTTCATCGCGGAAAAGGCAAGTCAGGCCCAGTCGCTATTCCTGCCGCCCGCAGCCCCATCGCGGCCCCGCAAGGCGGCCAGCAAAGCCATCTAATCGTGCAGATAATCGGGATTATTGGGATTGTCCGGATTATCGGGATTGGTGGGATAACCGGGGACGTGCGTGCCTGGACCGCAGGCCAGTCCGCACCCACCGTTCGGATATCCGCGCGGATGGTTGACCTGATTGGTCTGATTTGACTGCGACTTGTTCTTCACCGCGGCGTTGCCCGCATCGAAAATCGAGAAATAGCCGAGCGGATCGGTGCCCGGCGGCCGCGCCGGGTCGGTCAGGATGGTGTGGCCGAAGCCGAGGCGCGCCGCCATCTGGTCGGTCGGCAGGTCGCGCACGCCGCCGGTCTGGCCCGGCCGGCTGGTCAGCGTGGCCATGATCTGCCGCAGCAAGGCGTCGGGAACGGGAAACGGCTCGGGAATCGGATCGTTCGGCCCGCTCACCCAGGTCATGTAGCCCGGCCGCACGATCACCGAGCCGGCATTGTTTTTGATGACAATGGAGCCGACATGGCCGATGACGATCTCGCCGCGCGCGTCGGCCAACCGGGGATCCGCCGCCGCGAAGCCCGGCGGAATCGGATAGGCGATGGTGGCGACGCCGCCGCGAATACCCAGCGTCGCGACCGGGGTGTTCACCGTCACGCCCACCGTATGGCTGATCTGGCCGCCGACGAACCGCATCACGCCCTTGCTGACGCTCGCCACCATCTTTCCGGTGCCGGCATTCGGATCGTAGACGTATTCGTCGATGACGATGCTGCTGTTGCGGCCGATATTCAGGGTCGAAGTGTCCGGCAGCAGGATCTGGGTCGAGCCCTGCGCCGAGGTCTGCACCCGTTCCTTGTAGACCACGTTGGCGCCGATGCTGAGCGTGCGCGCGGCGGCGCCGGGCGGCGTGCCGGTGGCATCGGGATTGACCGCGCCGACGCGGCCCGCATTCTGCGCCTGCGCGCGCGGCGGCGCGGCTGCAACGGCCAGAAGCGCGATCAGGGCGACGAGGGGCAGATGATGACGCGGGATCATGCGATGGACCTCAGAACCGGGCCGTCGGACCGAACATGACGGAGAAATTGTCGAGACGATAATTCGGCAGCGTCGAAGTGCTCTTGTCGTACTGGACCGCCGCAGACAGGCCGAACGTCCTGGTGATCGGCGCATTGAACAGCGCGCCCACCGACCACTGGCCATCCTTGCGCACCGTGAGAGGATCGATGAACGGGTTGGCCGCATCGAAGCGGGTGTCGATCCAGCGCGCAAACGGCGCGACGCTCCAGTTGCGCGACATCCAGTCGACGGGCGGCGCGAAGTCGAAAGTCAGCGCCGCCTCGGCCGCCCACTGGTCGAACGACTGGAACGCGAACGGCGAGTCGCCGCGGCGATAGATGCCGCGCATGTCCAGCTTGATATGCTGGGTCAGTGCGGCGGTTCCCGTCATCCCGACCGTGTACCAGTCGCCGGAGTTGAACCCGGACACGGGGTAGACGTCCCCGGTGCGGAAATCCACCCGCCGCCACTCGAAGTCCGGACCGAACGAAAACCGGTCGTTCACCGGGATCTTCACCGCGACGCCCGCGCCGATGCTGGAATAATAGGACGAGCCGCCGAGCCAGGTGTTGCCGCCCACCACATAGGGCTTGATGGTCGCGCCCGGCAGCGCCTCCGGCGCCAGCGCAAGACGCGGCCCGAAGCTGATATCGAAATAGCCGACGTTGAGATCGTTGAGGCGGCTCTGCTGGGTCAGATAGCCGATGGCGCGGGTCTCCAGCGTGTCGCCGCGCTGGTTCTGCAGATCATAGTCGTGGCTGAAGCCGGCGAGGCCGAACCAGTTCACATCGCTCTTGCCGCGCGCCATCGGCAGCAGCGACAGGTCGTTGCCGCCGAGCCGCAGCACGTTGCCCGCCGGTGCGAAATTGGCGTTGCTCTGGGAGCGGATGCCGGTCTGCATGAAGCCGGAGAAGCGGCTCTGCTGGAGCTGCTTCTCGGTATCCGGCAGATAGGTCTCGATACGCTGCCTCGTCACGGCGTCGAGATCGGGGCTCGCCAGCGCCTCGCGGAAATAGCGCCGCGCCATGTCATACGAACCAAGCCGGAAATACAGCGCGCCCAGCTCGTATTTCACCCGCGTCAATTTCGGATTGTAGAACAGCAGGCGTTCAAGCGCGCCGATCGCCGCTTCGTAATCGCCGCGCTCGGTCGCGACCTTGACGAATGCGAAGGTAACGTCGTGGTTCGCCGGATTGCGGACCATCTGCTGAAACAACTGGTTCTGATCCGCCGCGCTCTGCGCACGAACGCCACCGGACTGCACCAGCAGAATTGCCGCGCCGGCAGCCAGACAGCCGGCCCGGCGCGCCAATGCCCTCCATCCGGGCCCCCGCGCGTGGTGCATGAAATTGCGCATTAAAAATAAATCCAGGCAATCATTCCAAAGCCCGCAAAAGACCACAAAAACCCTGGCCGCTCAACGCCGGAGCGCCGGATTCCGTGGCAGATTTGCTACAGACGGCCAGAAACCGATCCGGTCCAGAACCAGCCAGCGCAGCGCAGCAGGTCGCGACTTCCGGACACAGGATCGAACCGGCCCCTCCCGTCATCTTCGTCGCGGCCGCCGCGCGCCTGGTTCAAACCGCCGGCAATCCATCATCTTCAAAGACGATGGATACGCGGCTCAAGCTCGCCTATGACTCTGCGGATGCGCGGTGGCTGCCACCATCAAGGGGAGAAGTTCATGTCAAAGACAAAATCGCTTCAGGACAAGGTCATCGTCGTCACCGGCGCCGGCCGCGGCATCGGCCGTGAGATCGCCCTGCTCGCCGCCGCCGAGGGCGCGAAGGTCATCGTCAACGATCCCGGCGGCGCATCCGACGGCTCGGGCACCAGCGCCGCGCCGGCCGAGGAAGTGGTCGAGGACATCCGGAAGCGCGGCGGCACCGCGGCGGCGAATTTCGAGAGCGTGGCGGAAGCTGTGCCCGCCAGCAAGATCATCCAGCAGGCGGTGGATACCTATGGCCGCCTCGACGGCGTGGTGAACAACGCCGGCATCCTGCGCGATGCAATCTTCCATCGCATGAGCATCGATGCCTTCGAGTCGGTCATCAAGGTGCACCTGTTGGGTTCGTTCTACACCTCCCATGCCGCCGCGCGCATTTTCCGCGAGCAGGAAAGCGGCGCCTTCGTGCACTTCACCTCCACGTCGGGCCTGATCGGCAATTTCGGCCAGGCCAACTATGCCGCGGCCAAGCTCGGCATTGTCGGCCTGTCGAAATCGATCGCGCTCGACATGGAGCGTTTCAACGTACGCTCCAACTGCGTATCTCCGTTCGCATGGAGCCGCATGATCGGCACGATCCCGACCGAAACGGAGGAAGAAAAGGCGCGCGTCGCCCGCATGCAGCAGATGGGACCGGAGAAAATCGCGCCGGTGGTGACGTTCCTGCTGAGCGACGCAGCGAAAGAGGTCACCGGCCAGATCTTCGCCGTGCGCATGAACGAGATCTTCCTGATGGGCCAGTCCCGTCCGCTGCGCTCGGTCCATCGCGGCGAAGGCTGGACGCCGCAGACCATCGCCGAGCACGGCATGCCGGCGCTGAAGCCGTCGTTCTACAAGCTCGACCGCTCGGCCGACATCTTCTCATGGGATGCGGTGTGAT
The DNA here is from genome assembly GCA_020544565.1 of Bradyrhizobiaceae bacterium. GTDB lineage: Bacteria > Pseudomonadota > Alphaproteobacteria > Rhizobiales > Xanthobacteraceae > Afipia. The sequence goes on along the minus strand of CP078014.1, from coordinate 268,063 downwards.
TCCCTGAAGATTGCGCGATCATGATCGCGAATGCGGCGGCGCAGGATATGTACCTCTCACTTGCGCCGACCGTAAACCGGCTTGTCGGTTGCTGAAAACTGTCTCAGATTGCGCGGCATGGATGCCGATGGGGGATCAATGATCACAATGTTCTGGGCTCGGATACGCCTTCTCGGTTTTTGCGCGGCACTGGTCGGCCTTGCGTCGCCTGTGGCGGCTCAGCAAGCGACCCCGTCCGAAACCGTTTTCCGCAATGTCCGCGTACTCGACGTCGTGAAAGGTGAACTCGGGTCAGCCACCGACGTGGTCATACGCGGCAACGCGATCGCAGCCATCGGCCCCTCGGCAAAGGCTGCGGCCGGCGCGCAGATCATCGAGGGCAAGGGCCGCACCCTGATGCCCGGCCTGATCGATGCGCATGTCCATATCGGCTTCGGCAGCCTGCTGCTCACCCAGCTCTACGATCCCAAGACCACGCCCGAGACCCTCGGCGCCGCCATGACGAAATCCGCCGGCCAGATGCTGCTGCGCGGCTTCACCGCCGTGCGCGACATGGGCGGGCCGATCTTCCCCCTCAAGCGCGCCATCGATGCCGGCAAGACGCCCGGCCCGCGCGTCTGGCCTTCCGGCGCGGTGATCTCGCAGACCTCAGGCCACGGCGATTTCCGGACGCCCGACGAAAAGTCGCGGCGCTTCTTCGGCAAGCCCTCGCGCGCGGAAGAATACGGCGCGACCTTCATCGCGGACGGGCGCGACGACGTCCTCACCGCCACGCGCGAAAATCTGCGCATGGGCGCGAGCCAGATCAAGCTGATGGCCGGCGGCGGCACGTCTTCCGCCTACGATCCCATCGACGTGACACAATACACGCTCGATGAAATGAAAGCCGCGGTCGAGGCCGCCGGAGACTGGAACACCTATGTCACCGTCCACGCCTATACGCCGCGCGCCGTGCGGCGGGCCATCGAGGCCGGCGTGAAATGTATCGAACACGGCCAGTTGCTCGATGAGCCAACCATCGAACTGATCGCGCAGCGCGGCGTCTGGCTGAGCGCACAAAATTTGATCGAGGACTCGCCCAACATGACGGCAGAGCGGCGCAAGAAGCGCGCCGATATCATCGAAGGCAACGCCCGTGTCTGGCCGATGGCGAAGAAACATCACGTCAAACTGGCCTGGGGCACCGATCTCCTGTTCGAGCCGGAGCTGAACGCGGAGCAGAACAGTCTCATCCTCGCGCTGCGCCAGTGGTTCACGCCGGCGGAAATCCTCAAGATGGTGACCTACGACAACGCGCAGCTCCTGGCCTTGAGCGGCCCGCGTGCGCCCTATGACGGCAAGCTTGGCATCGTCGAGGACGGCGCACTCGCCGACCTCATTCTCGTCAATGGCGACCCGCTCGCCAATCTCGACCTGATCGCCGATCCTGCCAAGAATTTTTCCGTCATCATGAAGGACGGCATCGTCTACAAGAACACGACGCGCTGAACGAGCCCCTCAACCGCTGTTGCGCAGGCCGGCCGAAATGCCGTTGATGGTGAGCTGGATCCCGCGCAGCACCTGCTCGTCGGTGCTGTGGGCGCGGTGGGCCTGCAGCAGCTCGACCTGCACGTGGTTGAGCGGATCGAGATAGGGAAAGCGGTTGCGGATCGAGCGCTCCAGCAGCGGGTTGCCCTGCAGCAGCCGCTCGTGCCCCATGATCGCCAGCAGCGCGCGGATGGATTGATGCCACTCCGCGCGGATGCGGCCGAAGATCGCGGTCCGCAGTTTCTCATCCGGCACCAGATCGGCATAGCGCGAGGCGATGGCGATGCTGCTCTTTGACAGCACCATGTCCATGTTCGACAGCAGCGTCTGGAAGAACGGCCACTCGCGATAGAGCTCCTGCAGCAGCGCGAGGCCCTTGTCCGGATGCCGGCCGATCCACGCCTCCACCGCGCTGCCGAAGCCGTACCATCCCGGCAGCATCAGGCGGCACTGCGCCCAACTGAACACCCACGGGATCGCGCGCAGATCCTCGATCCGGCGCGTGCGCGTGCGCGAGGCCGGGCGGCTGCCGATGTTCAGCGTGGAAATTTCCGAGATCACTGTGGAGGACCAGAAATAATCCTCGAACCCTTCGGTGCCGTAAACGAGGTCGCGATAGGCCGCATAAGCGAGATTGGACAATTCCTCCATGGTCGCGATGTATTCATCGCGCGGGGCCGCCCGCTTCGGCTGCAGCAGGCTCGCCTCCAGCGTCGCCGCCGCGAGGATTTCGAGATTGTAGCGGCCGACCTCGGCGTTGGAATATTTGCTGGAGATGATCTCGCCCTGCTCGGTAATGCGGATCTGCCCGTTCACCGCGCCGCCGGGCTGCGCCAGGATCGCGTCGTAGCTCGGCCCACCGCCGCGGCCGACCGAACCGCCGCGGCCATGGAACAGGCGCAGCCGCACCCCGTGCCGCGCGAAAACCTCGATCAGGCCGATCTCGGCCTTGTACAGCTCCCAACCCGAGGTGACGAAGCCGCCATCCTTGTTGCTGTCCGAGTAGCCCAGCATCACCTCCTGAATGCCGCCGCGGCTCTCCACCAGGCGGCGATATTCCGGCAGGGCGAACAGGCCGTCCATGATCCGCGCGCAATGCCTGAGGTCGTCGATGGTCTCGAACAGCGGCACGATATTGAGCCGACTCGCTCCATTCGGTGTGACGAGGCCGACCTCTTTCAGCAGCACCGCGAGCTCGAGAAGATCGGAAATCCCCTCCGTCATCGAGATGATGCATTGAGGGATGACTGCGTCGCCGAATGTCGCATGGGCCGCGGCCGCGACCCGCAGCACCGCAAGCTCCTTGTCGGTCTCCTCGCTGTAAGCGACGAAAGGCGAAGCCAGCGGCCGCGCGGTACGCAGTTCGCGGGTCAATAGCGCGATCCGATCCTGCTCCGGCAGTTCGCGATAGGCAGTGCCCGGGGCCACAGCTTCGAACAGCTCGGCGATGGTGCGCTCGTGCACCGCGGAATTCTGCCGCATGTCGAGGGACGCGAGGTGGAACCCGAAGCAGTCCAGCGCGCGGCGTAGGTGCCGCAGCCGCCCCCGCGCGATCACCAGCGAATTGTTGGCGACCAGCGATGCATGCAGCACGTCGAGGTCGCGGCGCAACTCCTGCGGTCCGGCATACGGCACGGCGTCTGCGACCGGCGGCCGGCTGATCTCAATATTGAGCTTGTGGGCGGTGGCGGTGAGCCGCGCATAGATGCCGGACACCGCCAGCCGGTAGGGCTCGCCGCGCCGGTGCGGCGACAGGTCCGGCGATTGCTCCGCCAGCGCGCGCAGGTCCGGAGAAATATCGGCGAGGTGGGCCGCCAGCGACAGCTCGCCGCCAAGTTCGTGCAGTTCGGCCAGATAAAAGCGCAGGATCTGCGCGCTCTGCATCTTCAGCGTCCCGCGCATCACCTCCGCGGTAACGAACGGATTGCCGTCGCGATCGCCGCCGATCCAGCTTCCCATCCTGAGGAACGTGGCCAGCTCCGGCCCGTCCTGCGCGCCGGCGGCACCGCCGTCCTCCTCTGCCAATTGATCCTCCAGCGCACAATGCAGGCGCGGCACCTCGCGCAGGAAGGTGTAGTCATAGAACGACAGGCCGTTGGCGACCTCGTCGAGGACAGTGAGCTTGGTCCGGCGCAGCAGGTTGGTCTGCCACAGCGTCAGCACCGCGCGCCGCAACTGCTCGTCGCTGGCGGCAGTCTCGGCCGCCGTCATCCGGGTGCGCTCACGGATGCCCAGAATGGAGGCAATCTCCATCTCGCGATCCATGGTGCTCTTGCGGCGCACTTCGGTCGGATGTGCCGTCAGCACCGGACTGATCAGGGCGCGCGCGAAGAAATCACGCAGCGCATCCGCGCCGATGCCGGCATCCTTGGCGCGCTTCAGCGCACCCGCCAGCATTTCGGGGCGCACCTCCGCCCCCGACATATCGCGCGCCCGCCGTTGACGGATGTTGTTCTGATCCTCGGCGATATTGGCAAGATGGGAGAAATAGCTGAACGCGCGCACGATCCGCACGGTCTCGGCGATGGTCATGCCGTCGAGAATGGCTTCGAGTTCCCGGCGCGCCGGCTTGTCGTCGTCGCGGTGAAAGCGGATCGAGGTCTGCCGGATGCGTTCGACCAGATCGAACACGTCGACGCCTTCCTGATCGCGCACGGTGTCGCCGAGAATGCGGCCAAGCCGCCGGATATCGGCGCGCAGCAGCGCGTCGTCATGGGCTCCGGCCTCGGCCTCGCGCGCTGTCCCATCCTGTTGCTCGGACGACATTCCCTGAAACGACATCAATGGCCTCACCTGCGACAGTTCAGTTTTCCAGTCGCAAGTTTCGCGTCCCCGCGCAAGCGCGGGGCACGCCGTTCCGCGTCAATTTTCAGGCAACTGCTTAGTCGGCGCTGTCCGTGAAGCGCGGCGCGCGCTTTTCGATGTTGGCGCGCACCGCCTCGATCTGGTTCGGAGTTCCCATCACCTTCATCTGCTCGACGGATTCGGCGAGCAGCGCCGGACCGGGATCATCGCCGAGCGCATTGAGCATGCGCTTGATGCCGCGGATGGCGTCCGGGCTCTTGCCGGCGATCTCGCGGGCCGCGTCCAGCGCGGCGGCGCGCGGATCGTCGCAGATGCGGGTAGCGAGGCCGTAGCTCATGGCCTCCTGCGCCGAGAAGATCCGACCGGTGAAGGCGAGGTCGCGCAGGATGTCGTCGCGCACGAGGCGGGCCAGGATCGGCGTGCCCGCCATGTCGGGCACCAGCCCCCATTTGATCTCCAGGATGGACATGCGCGTGTCGGGAGCGACGAAGCGCATGTCGGCGCCGAGCGCGAGCTGGAAGCCACCACCGAACGCCACGCCGTGCACGGCGGCGATCACCGGCACCGGCAGTTGCCGCCACCCCCACACCGCCTGCTGCGAGTGATTGGTCTGGCCGTGGGTCCGTTTGGCGAGATCGCGCAGATCGCTGGTGCCATCACCCATCGCGGCGAACCGGCCCATGTCGAGGCCGGCGCAGAATGCGCGGCCCTCGCCAGACAGCACCACCGCGCGCAAGTCCTTTTCCCGGCCAAGCCGCTCGGCCGTATCCACCAGCGCGTTGAACATGGCGGCATCCAGCGCATTCATCTTGTCGGCGCGGATCAGGCGGACATCGGCGACGCCGTCGGAAATCGAAACGGCGATGCGGTCATTGGTGGCTGTCATGGCGTTCTCCCGGAGGTCGTGGTCTATTCGCTTTACATCGTTAGCCCAGCCTGTTTTAATTAATCAACTAACTAAGCAATAAATCGCTCAGGGCAGGATGACGTCATGTTCAGAAACGATCTTCTCGCCGGACGCCGGATTCTGGTGACGGGCGGCGGCACCGGCCTCGGCAAGGCCATGGCCGCGAAATTCCTCGCGCTGGGGGCCGAACTCCACATCTGCGGCCGCCGCCGGAACGTGTGCGAGGAAACGGCGGCGGAGCTGATGGCGGCCCATGGCGGCAAGGTCACCGCGCACGGCGTAGACATCCGCGACGCCGCCGCCGTGGACGCCATGATCGACACCATCTTCAAGGATGGTCCCCTCACCGATCTCGTCAACAATGCCGCGGGGAATTTCATCTCCCGCACGCAGGACCTGACGCCGCGCGGCTTCGATGCCGTCGCCAATATCGTGATGCACGGCACGTTCTACGTGACCCACGCGGTCGGCAAGCGCTGGATCGCCGGCGGCCATCGCGGCAACGTCGTCTCCATCACCGTGACGTGGGTGCGCAACGGCAGCCCCTATGTCGTCCCCTCCGCCATGAGCAAATCCGCCATCCACGCCATGACCATGTCGCTGGCGGCGGAATGGGGCCGCTACGGCATCCGCCTCAACACCATCGCCCCCGGCGAGATTCCGACCGAAGGCATGAGCAAGCGTATCAAGCCGGGCGACGAGGCCGGCGCACGCACCATCGCCATGAATCCGATGGGCCGCGTCGGCGCGATGAGCGAACTGCAAAACCTCGCCACCTTCCTGATTTCCGGCGGCTGCGACTGGATTAATGGCGAAACCATCGCCATGGATGGCGCGCAGGCCCTCGCCTCGGGCGGCAATTTCTATCAGCTTCGCGACTGGAGCGATGCCGACTGGAAAGCCGCCCGCGACGCCATCATGGCGCAAAACGAGAAGGACAAGGCCGGACGATCGTAAATCCATAACAACCGGCGAAGCGGACAAAGAGCCGCGAGCCGCACCACACAAGCAAGCAGGGAGAAAACCGAATGCGTTTGACCAAACCGCTGTGCGCCGCCATGACCGCGAGCGTTCTGATCGCCGCGACGAATGCGGCTCTGGCCCAGAAGAAATACGATCCCGGCGCATCGGACACCGAAATCAGGATCGGCAACATCATGCCCTATAGCGGCCCGGCCTCGGCCTACGGCGCAGTGGGCAAGGCGATGACCGGCTACTTCCACAAGATCAACGACGAAGGCGGCATCAACGGCCGCAAGATCAACTTCATCTCCTATGACGACGCCTACTCGCCGCCGAAAGCGGTGGAGCAGACCCGCAAGCTGGTTGAAAGCGACGAGGTGCTGCTGCTGTTCGGCGCGCTCGGCACGCCATCCAACTCCGCGATCCAGAAATACATGAACACGAAGAAGGTGCCGCAGATCTTCCTCGCCACCGGCGCGACCAAGTGGGCCGACCCCAAGGGCTTCCCGTGGACGATGGGGTGGCTGCCGAGCTACCAGAGCGAAGGCCGCATCTACGCCAAGCACCTGCTGAAGGAGAAGCCCGACGCCAAGATCGCCGTACTTTATCAGAACGACGATTTCGGCAAGGACTACCTCAAGGGCCTTCAGGACGGCCTCGGCAACAAGAAGTCGCAGATCATCGCCGAGGAGAGCTACGAGCTGTCCGAACCGACCATCGATTCGCACATCGTGAAACTCAAGGCGCTCAACCCGGACGTTCTGATGATCTTCACCACGCCGAAATTCGGCGCGCAGACCATCAAGAAGGTCGGCGAACTCGGCTGGAAGCCGACCATGATGATCGCCAACGTCAGCGCCTCGACCGCAACCGTGATGAAACCGGCCGGGCTCGACAACGCGCAGGGCGTGATCTCGGCCGCCTATGCCAAGGACACCACCGACCCGCAGTGGAACAATGATCCGGCCATGAAGGACTACAAGGCGTTCCTCGCCAAGTATGTTCCGGAGGTCAATCCGGCCGACAGTTCGGCGCTCACCGGCTACAACATGGCGCAGACCATGGTTCAGGTGCTGAAGCAGGCGGGCGATAACCTGACCCGCGACAACATCATGAAGCAGGCCGCCAACCTTTCGGGCATCCAGCAGGGCGGCTTGCTGCCCGGCATCCTGATCAAGACCAGCCCCACCGACTTTTCGCCGATCGAGCAACTGCAACTGATGCGCTTCAAGGGCGAGCGCTGGGAGCTGTTCGGCGGGGTTCTCGACGGCGAAATGGGCGGCGGCGCCCGCTGACATCAGCCTCATGCCGGAATACCCCGGCCCGGCGAGGTGAATTCCACCACTTTCACCTCGCCATTCATCTGCATCCCGTTGTATTGACTAGCCATGAACCAAGAAACGGGAGACGATCGCGTGACATCCAGTGCAGAACTCGTGCGGGCCACGGCCTGCGAGAACGTGGAGCGGCTCAAGCGCGGTGATATCACCCCGCACGATCTGCTGGATGCGCTGGAAGCGCGGATCGCCGAGGTGGACGGTCAGGTCAACGCCCTGCCGATCCTGTGCTTCGACCGCGCCCGCGCCCACGCCGACGCGCTGATGAAAAAGCCTGTGAGCGAGCGCGGTCTGCTGGCCGGCCTGCCGGTGCCGATCAAGGACCTCACCGACGTCGCCGGCGTGCGCACCACCCAGGGCTCGCCGATCTTCAAGGACACCATCGCCACCAAGTCGAACATCGTCGTCGACCGTCTCGAAGCCAGCGGCGCGGTGGTTTACGCCAAATCGAATACGCCCGAATTCGGCGCCGGCGCGCAAACCTTCAACGAGGTGTTCGGCGCCACGCGCAATCCGTGGAACCTGTCGCGCTCGGCGTCCGGCTCCTCCGGCGGCGCGGGGGCGGCGCTCGCCAGCGGCACGGCATGGCTCGCCCACGGCACCGATGTCGGCGGCTCGCTGCGCAATCCCGCGAGCTTCTGCGGCGTGGTCGGCATGCGTCCCAGCATCGGCCGCGTCGCCCATACCCAGAGCGCCAAGATCGACCGCACCATCAACGCCGACGGGCCGATGGCCCGCAATGTCGAGGACATCGCGCTGATGCTGGACGCCATGTCCGGCGAGGATCCCCGCGATCCGCTGTCGCTGCCGGCGCTGCCTATCTCGTTTCTCGCCGCCGCCCGCTCCGGCGCGAAGCCAAAGCGTGTCGCCTATTCTGCCGACCTCGGCATTTCTCCGGTGGACCCGGAAGTCGCCGCGCTCACGCGCAAGGCTGCAGAACGCCTGTCTGAAGCCGGCGTCATCGTCGAGGAAGCCCATCCCGATTTCCGGGAAGCGGTGGAATGCGCCCATGTGCTGCGCGCCTATGACTACGCGCTGACCAAGGGCAAGCTGCTCACATCGCATCGCGACCAGTTGAAGCCGGAGGTGATCTGGAACATCGAAGAGGGCCTGAAGCTCACGCTGGACGACATCGCGCGGGCGGAAGCCCAGCGCGTGACGCTGACCAACCGCGCCATCGCCTTTTTCGAGACCTACGACCTGCTGCTGTGCCCGACCACCATTGTCGCGGCATTCCCGGTGGAGCAACGCTATCTCGCCGCCTGCAACGGCGTGGCGTTCGACAACTATGTCGGCTGGCTCGCCATCGTCTCCGCCATCACCATGGCCTGCTGCCCCGGCCTGTCGATTCCGTGCGGCTTCACCCGCGAGAACCTGCCGGTGGGTCTGCAGATCGTGGGGCCGCCGCGCGGCGAGGCGCCGGTGCTGGCAGGCGGAAAATTGCTCGAAACCATTCTCGGGCTCGGCACGATCACGCCGATCGATCCCCGGCCCGGCACCTGATCGTGCCGGCCCGGCAGGTCCGTGAACACTCCGCCATTCCAGTGACGAGAGCATAGATGGCAGCGCCCAAACCTCCCGCGTTCGACACGCTCAGCCTGCATGCGGGCCAGCATCCCGATCCGCTCACCGGCGCGCGCGCCGCGCCGATCTACCAGACCACGTCCTATGTATTTCAGGACGCCGATCACGCCGCGGCGCTGTTCAATATCGAACGCGCGGGTCACCTTTATACGCGCATCTCCAATCCCACCATCGCGGTATTGGAGGAACGCCTCGCGGCGCTGGAGGGCGGCGTCGGCGCGGTCTGCACCGCGAGCGGCATGGCGGCGATGCACCTCGCCATCGCTACCCTGCTCGACGCCGGCGACCATATCGTGGCCTCGGCCTCGCTCTATGGCGGCACCATCAACCTGCTGACGCATACGCTGCCGCGCTTCGGCATTACCACCACCTTCGTCAAGCCGCGCGATCACAACGGCCTCAAGGCGGCGATCAAACCGAACACCAGGCTGGTGATCGGCGAGACCATCGGCAATCCGGGGCTTGAGGTGTTCGACATCCCGGCCGTGGCGAAGATCGCCCACGACGCCGGCATTCCGCTGCTGATCGACAACACCTTTGCCACGCCGTATCTGGCAAAGCCGATCGAAATGGGCGCGGACATCGTGATGAACTCAATCACCAAGTGGATCGGCGGCCACGGCATCGCCATCGGCGGCGTCATCATCGATGGCGGCCATTTCGACTGGGACAAGTCCGGCAAATTCCCGACCCTGACGACACCCTATGCCGGCTATCACGGCATCGTCTTCAGCGAGGAGTTCGGCCCGCAGGCGTTCATCATGCGCGCCCGCGCCGAGGGCCTGCGCGACTTCGGCGCGTGCCTGTCGCCCGTCAACGCCTTCCAGATCCTGCAGGGCGTCGAGACGCTGCATGTGCGCATGCCGCGCCATGTCGAGAACGCCACGGCGGTGCTGGATTTCCTCACCACCAACAAGGCGGTGGACTGGGTGCTGCACCCCTCGCTCGACAGCCATCCCGATCATGCGCTGGCGAAACGCCTGCTGCCACGCGGCGCGGGCTCGATCATCACTTTCGGCATCAAGGGCGGCCGCGAGGCCGGACGCAAGTTCATCGAGGCGCTGAAACTGGTCAGCCATGTCGCCAATGTCGGCGACGCCAAGACGCTGGTGATCCACCCCGCCTCCACCACGCATCAGCAGATGAACGCCGAGCAACTAAAAGTCGCGGGCATCGGCGAGGAACTGATCCGCCTGTCCATCGGCATCGAAGCCGCCGGCGACATCATCGCCGACCTCGGCCAGGCGCTCCGCATCTCGCAGAAGGCTTGAGACATGATCCTGACCGTAGACGGCATCGAGACCTTCGCGACCACCGGCGGCAAGCCGTTCGATCCGAAGCTGCCGCTGGTGGTGTTCGTGCACGGCGCGGGCTTCGACCATACGATGTGGGCGACGTTCAGCCGGTGGTTCTCCCATCACGGCTACAGCGTGCTCGCGCCCGACCTGCCGGGGCACGGCCGCTCGGGCGGGCAGCCGATCCCCACCATCTCCGGCATGGCCGACTGGATCATCCGCCTGATCGACGCCGCCGGCGCGAGCAACGCCGGCCTCGTCGGTCACTCCATGGGCTCGCTGATCGCGCTCGATGCCGCCGCGCGCTATCCCGACAAGGTGTCGGCGCTGTCGCTGATCGGCGTCGGCGGCGCGATGCCGGTCTCGCCCGATCTGCTGGAAGCGGCCAAGGCCAACAACCACGACGCCATCGACATGGTGTCGATCTGGGGCTTCGGCTTCGCCGCCACCCTCGGCGGCTCGCAGGCGCCGGGCCTGTGGATGCTGGGCGGCGGCCAGCGCGTGCTGGAGCGCGACGCGCCGGGCGTGCTGTACAACGACCTCGCCGCCTGCAACGACTACAAGGACGTACCGACCTCCGCCGCCAGGGTGACCGCGCCGACCACGCTCATTCTCGGCGAGCGCGACATGATGACCCCGGTGAAATCAGGGCGGCAGCTCGCCGCCGCCATTCCCGGAGCGACCGCCGTGGTGGTGCCCGGCGCCGGCCATATGCTGACGGCCGAGCGGCCGGACGACGTGCTGTTCGCGCTGGTGAAGGCCAACGCGCGGTAGTCTTAAGGGGTCAATGCCGCGACGGCTCGTCGCCGATATCGAGCGCTTCGCTGAAGGGAAATTCGAGCACGATCTCGCCGCTGCTGTCGGTGACTTCCAGACACGCCGCAAGCAGACGCGGGTCCCCGCCATTGTCGTCGAGGATGCGCCGGATGGTGGCGCGCGCCACCCGCCACGCCTGATCGGGATCGCGCAGCTCCGCGCCCTCAGGATCGGAGATCAGCGTATCGCCCATGCGGGTATTGAAAAAATAACGCGGCATGCAGGCTATCTAGGACCGGCCCCGCGACGGCACAAGGCCGCCCGGCCCGCTCAATACCCCGTCATCTCCAGATAGCCGACACCACCATGGCTGCCGGAGATGTTCACCGGCCCTTCCCAATAGGCAACGCGGGTGCCCATCCAGCTCCGGGCATTGAGCGGCACGCTGTCGATGCGCAAGCCGCGATCCGCAACCGCGACCGACCACGATGTCGGAATGCTGCGCCCGGCGATCGAGGTGAAGGCGGTTGGCGTCAGCGCGATCGCGTCGGCGGCGAGCGGCTCGGAGCGGCCGTCGCGGCCGATCCAGTTGCCCGCGAAGAAATTGCGGCCGTCCTTCTGGCGCAGGCGGAACAGCATCACCTTGTCGCCGGAGTCGAGATGCAGCGAGAACCAGTCCCAGCCGGTCTGGTCGGAAGCCAGCGGCTGGCTGCTCCATTCGCGATCCATCCACGCCTTGCCGGTGACGTCCACGCGCGTCTCACCCAGCGAGAGCGCTCCCCGCGCCGAGAAAAACGGCTGGCTGAAATAATACGACGCCTGCCCGCGCTCCGATTTGCGGCTGTAGCCATGGTCGCCCTGCAACACCAGCGGCTGCTCGGCCTCAAGCGTCAGCGCGTAGCTGAAATCCGCGCCGACGGCCGACACCTGCAGCGGCGCGACGGTCTGCGGCGAAAAGCCGTCGCGTTCCACCATGGTCCAGGAATCGATCCAGGCGCGAAACGGCGTCGCCTGCGCGCCCGCCTGCCCGACGCCGCCGCGCGCGAATTTCTCGGCATAGCGATGGACGTCCGCGCCGGTGACGGCAGCGTGCCCCATCCAGAGCTGGCGGCTGGCCCAGCCATCCTGCTCCGCGCCCGGCATCATTGCCTGGCGAAACAGCGTCCACTGCGCCCCCCACCGGCGGCCGCGACTGTCGCTCAGGTTGGCGGTGAGATACCACCACTCGATGCGATAGTCCGCATGCGGCCCGTGATCGCGCGGAAACGCCAGCACCCGCCCCGGCGTCACCGCGGCGAAACCGTCGCTGTCGCCGCCCAATCCGGCGAAGCCCTGCGCGCGCGCCAGTGCCCCGCCGAACGGCGCGAGCGCAAGGCCGCCCATCACAGCGCGACGCGTGGGGCGATCAGCGTTCATTGGCAAAAATCTTCACAAGTGATGCAGGTTCAAGCCGCATCAGGCGGATGATCGGCAGCAGCGTCGCCAGCAGCGCCGCAAGCATCGCTACCGCCAGCAGTTCGACCAGTTGCGCGGGAAACACATGCAGCGGCAGCCGCCAGCCGAACGCCTTGACGTTCACCACGGCGACGAGGCACCACGCCACCCCGATGCCGAGCGGCAGCGCCAGCAGCGCGGTGACGAACGCCACCGCCATGGTCTTCAGCAATTCAAGACCGGCGAGCCGCCGCCGCGTGATGCCGAGCGCCCACAGCGGAGCAAGCTGCGGCAGCCGGCTGGCGGACAGCGTCAGCAGGCTGGTGAGCAGCGCCACGCCGGCGACGCCGAGGGTGAAGGCGTTGAGCGCGGAGGTGACCGCAAAGGTGCGGTTGAAGATGCGGGTGGACTCCGCCTTCAACGTCGCCTGATCGATCAGCCGCGTGAGGTCGAGACCGAAGACGTCGCGCAACGCCGTCATCAGCGGCGCGACCTTGTCCGGTGCGACACGCAAGGCAAAGCGCGTGTGCGCAATCCCCGGCCAGTGCGCCGCCAGCGCATCGACATCGACGCCGACCTGTCCCTTGGGATTGCCGTAATCCGGATAGATGCCCGCGACCTCCACCGTCCACGGCCCGGCGGCGGCCGGCAGCCGCACCTTGTCGCCAAGACCGAGGTTCAGCCGTCGCGCCAGTTGCTCGCTGAGCAGCACGCCTTTTCCGGCGCGCACCTTGTCCCACACATCGCGCTGCGCCTCCAGGAGCGGCCAGCGCTCGCGATAGGTGGCGTGATCGGCGAAGCCGAGCACCTCCACCGGCAACGCGTCCAGCGTCACGTCGGTGCGCCATGCCGGCAGGATCGCGGTGACTTCCGGACGCCGGCGCAGCCACGCCACGATCTCTGCGCCCTGCGCGTCGCTGGTGGCGTTGAGATAGATCTCCGCCGCGAGCCGGTGATCGAGCCAGTCGGCAAAGGTGCGGCTGAAACTCTGCACCATGGTGCCGACGCCGACATTGACCGCCAGCGCCAGCAACAGCGCCATCAGCGCCAGCGACAGGCCGGGAAGCTGCTGGCGGCTGTCGGCCCAGAACCATTTCACCAGCGGCCGCAGCGTGCCGCGCTGGCCGAGCCACAGCACGAGGCCGAGCACCACCGGCAGCGCCAGCGCCGCCGCCAGCAGCAGCCCCGCCAGCACGAGGAAGCCCGCCACCAGCGAATCCCCAAACACGAGATAGCCGGCGGCGACGGCCGCAATCACCACCGCCAGCGCGCCCTGCCGTGTCAGCCAGCGCTGCTGCGCCTGCTGCCAAGCATAAGGCTGCGCCGCGGCCAGGATCGGCAGCCGGTAGACCCGCGCCAGTCCCGTCACCGCGGCGACGAGCGCGCCGGTCACGCTCATGCCGAGACCCGACAGCCACCATTGCGCCTGCAGCGACAACTGTCCGGGAATCTGCGCGCCGTAAAGTCCGCGCAGGCTCGCCGCCACGTCGGGCAGCAGAAACGCGGCGACCGCGTAGCCGCAGACGAGCCCGACCAGACCGGCGACAACGGCGAGCGTGACCAGTTCGCTCACCAGCACGGCGGTCAACAGCCGCGCGGAGACGCCGCAGGCGCGGATCGTGCGCAGCATCGGCAGCCGCTGTTCGAGCGCGAGGCCGATGGCGGAATGCACAATGAATAGTCCGACGACGAACGACAGCAGGCCGAACGCGGTGAGATTGAGATGGAAGCTCGCGGTCAGCCGTTCGAGATCGCTCGGCGCGCCGGCCTCCACCAGCCGCAACCGATCCCCGACGATCGCGGCGAGCGGCGGCCGCGCCGGCCCCGGCTGCGATCCGACCAATAGCCGCGACACCTGATCCGGCATGCCGAGCACGCGCTGGGCGATGCCGATATCCACCACCAGCACGCCGGGGGCGAGACCGTCCTGCACCGCGAGCGGCGGAAGCACCATTCCGCCCTGCACCGGCGGCGCAGCGCCTTCGCGCAATCGCAGCTCGGACAGCGTCTCCGGCGCCACCAGCGTCCGTCCCGGCGGCATCAGGAACGCGCGCAACTCTCCTTGTCCCAGCTCCGGCACGGCGCCGGCGCCGGCGGGCAACGACAGCGGCTCGATGCCGAGCAACCGATAGGCGCGACCCCCGATCAGGACGCGGCCCTCGACCACCGGCGACACCGGCCATTCGGCGCGGCGCAGATCGACAAACAGTTGCTGCGGGAACGACGGCCCGTCGCGGCCGACCAGCATCGCGGTGGTACCGCCGCCGAAGGTCGCCGCCGCGCGATCGTAGCTGGCGCGCGCCTGCTGGTTCAGCGCCTGCACACCGCTCCACAGCGCCGTCGCCGCGATCAGCCCCACCAGCAGGGTCGCAAGCTGCATGCGGTGGCGACGCCAGTGGCTCAGCAGCGCCACGAGAATCCACCACGCCCGCCTCATGCGATCCGTCCCGCGGTGAGATGGACGTGACGGTCGAGCGTCGCCGCCAGCCGGGCGCTGTGGGTCACCATCAGAAAGGCGCAGCCGGTGCGGGCGACGAGATCGCGCGCCAGCGCCAGAACGTCGTCGGCGGTGGCCTCGTCGAGATTGCCGGTGGGCTCGTCGGCCAGCAGCAGCACCGGCTTGATCGCCAGCGCCCGGCCGATGGCGACGCGCTGCTGCTGCCCGCCGGACAACTGCTCGGGATAGCGATCGAGCAGCGCGCCGAGCCCGAGGCGCGCGATCAGTTCCTCCTGCCACGCGGCCTCAAAGCGGCCGGCGATGCGGGCCTGGAACGCGAGATTGTCGCCGACCTGAAGGCTCGGGATCAGGTTGAACTGCTGGAATACGAGGCCGAGCCGGTCACGGCGCAGCGCCGCCCGCGCGCTGTCGGACAGCCGCGTGACCTCTGTCCCGTCGAGCACGATGTCGCCGCCGTCGGCCCGGTCGAGCCCCGCGATCAGATGCAGCAGCGTGCTCTTGCCGCTGCCGGATTCGCCGGTGAGCGCCACGCTCTCGCCCCGCGCCAGCGCGAGGTCCACCCCGCGCAGCACAGCCAGCGCCTCGCCCGAGGTCCGGTAGGATTTGGTGAGATTGCGAACGCTGAGCATGACCGCGGGGAGCATACAGCGTTGCAGTTCGAACTTACAGCGGTTCGCCATTGCCGCCTGCGAACGTCATTCCGGGGCGCCGCCGAAAGCGGCGAACCGGAATCCCGCAGAGCCCGGCGAGATTCCGGATCGACCGCGCGAAAGCGCGTCTTTGACACGCAATAGCGCGGTCGTCCGGAATGACGAGACCTACGTCAAGCTCAGCTCGTATTTCTCGATGTCCCGAGCGCGATCCGTCTCCGCCGACGCGCGGTGATCGGTCGCAAGCAGCGTATAGACCGCCGGCAGCACGAACAGCGTGAACAGCGTGCCGATGGACATGCCGGCCACCACCACGATGCCGATGGAGAAGCGGCTCGCCGCACCGGCGCCGCTCGCCGTCAGCAGCGGCAACAGACCCGCCACCATCGCCGCCGTGGTCATCAGGATCGGCCGCAGCCGCACCCGCGCCGCCTGCTCGATGGCGCTACGGCGATCGAACTTCTGCTTCAACTGCAGTTCGTTGGCGAACTCCACCATCAGGATGCCGTGCTTGCTGATCAGGCCGATCAGGGTGACGAGGCCGACCTGGGTGTAGATGTTGATGGTCGCAAGCCCGAAGAACAGCGGGATCAGCGCGCCCGAGATCGCCATCGGCACCGAGATCAGGATCACCAGCGGGTCGCGCAGACTTTCGAACTGCGCCGCCAACACCAGGAAGATGATGATCAGCGCGAACACGAAGGTGATGGCAAGCTGGTTGCCTTCCTGCACGTACTGGCGGGAATCCGCGAGATAGTCGTGGCTGAAGCCCGCGGGCAACTGCTTGGCCTGCTCCTCCAGGAATTCCACCGCCTTGCCGACGGTGACGCCTGGCATCGCCACCGCCTGGAAGGTCGCGGAGTTGAGCTGGTTGAAGTGGGTCAGCGCGTTCGGATTGGTGGCCGTCTCGATGGTGACGATGGTGGACAGCGGCACCAGATTGCCGCTCGATGTCGGCACGTAGTAATTGCCGAGGGATTCCGGCGTCAGCCGGAGCGCGCGCGGCACCTGCGGAATGACCTGATAGGATCGTCCCTGCAGGTTGAAGCGGTTGACGTAGTTGCCGCCGAGCAGGGTCGCCAGCGTGCTGCCGACCGCCTGCATGTTGATGCCGAGGTCGCCCGCCTTGTAGCGATCGATCTTGACGGTCACGACCGGCTGATTGAAGGCGAGGTCGCTGTCGGCGACGATGAACAGGCCGCTGTCGCGCGCCGCCTTCTTCAGGTTCTCCATCTGCTCGTAGACGTTCTGGAAGCCGCTGGTCGAATTGATGACCATCTGGATCGGCAGACCGCCCGGGCCGCCCGGCAGTGCCGGCAGGTTGAAGGCGAAAGCGTTGACGCCCTCGATCTTGCTGAGTTCGGCCTGCACCAGCGGCTTCAGCGTCAGCGACGACCGCTTGCGCTCGTCCCACGGCTTCAGGATCATGCCCGCGATGCCGTTGTTCGGCCCGCTGGTGCCATTGATGATGAAGCGCAGGTCGGTTTCCGGAAATTTCGCGAACGCCTGATCGAGCCTCTCGCCGTAGAAATCAGTGTAATCGATGTTGGCGTATTGCGGCGCCTTCACCACCGAGAACAGGATGCCCTGGTCCTCTTCCGGAGCCAGTTCCTTGTTGGTGTTGATGTACATGAAGGCCACGAGCCCGAGGATCGTCGCGGCGAACATCACGGTGATCGGCCGGTAGTCCAGCGAACGGTCGAGCATGCGGCCGTACCACGCCGTCAGCCTGCTGAACACGTTGTCGACGAGTTTTGCAAAACGTCCCTGATGGCCGCCGCCCTTGAGGAACACCGAGCACATCATCGGCGACAGCGTCAGCGCGACCACGCCCGAGATGATCACCGAGCCCGCCAGCGTGAAGGCGAATTCGCGGAACAGCGCGCCGGTGAGGCCGCCGAGGAAGCCGATCGGCGCATACACGGCAGCGAGCGTGATGGTCATCGAGATAACCGGGCCGACGATCTCGCGCGCGCCGATCAGCGAGGCTTCGACCGGCGTCTTCCCCTCCTCCAGATGGCGGTGGATATTTTCCACCACCACGATGGCGTCGTCCACCACGAGACCGATGGCGAGCACCATCGCCAGCAGCGTCAGCAGGTTGAGCGTGAAGCCCATGGCCAGCATCAGGATGCAGGCGCCGACCAGCGAAAGCGGAATCGTGACGACGGGGATGATGACCGAGCGGAACGACGCCAGGAACAGGAAGATCACGATGACGACGATGACCACCGCCTCCATCAGGGTGTCGCGCACCTCGTTGATGGAGGACTGGATGAACTTGGTCGAGTCGTAGGCCACCGTCATCTTCAGCGACGGCGGCAGATTGCGCTCCATTTCGGGGAACAATCCGCGCACGCCCTTGACGATGGTGAGCGGGTTACCCTGCGGCGTCGCCTGCACGCCGATGAAGATCGCGTGCTGGCCGCTGAGCGACACGCTCGAATCGGTACTCTGCGCGCCAAGCTCCACCACCGCGATGTCTTCGAGCCGAACGAAACCGCCGTCCTTCGACTTCACCGTCATGCGTTTGAACTGGTCGATATTGGTGAGATCGGTGTTGGTGGTGACGTTGGAAACGATGAAATAACCCTTGGCCTGGCCGGCGGCGGCCTGGAAGTTGTTAGCGCGGATCGCGGCCGCGACATCGTCCGGCGAGACGTTGCGACCCGCCATGCGTGCCGGATCGAGCCAGATGCGGGTGGCGAGCGTCTGCGCACCGAGAATATCGGCGGATGCGACGCCATCGACCGTGGACAGGATCGGCTGCACCACGCGCGCGAGATAGTCGGAAATCTGCGGGCCGGTCAGTTCGTCGCTGGAGAAGCCGATATACATCACGGCCGTGGTCTGGCCGGTCGATTTGGTGATGACGGGGTCGTTGGATTCCTTCGGAATCAGATAACGGACCGAATTGACCTTGGACATCACCTCGGTCAGGGCGAAATTGGGCTCGACGTTGAGCTTGACATAGACCGAGATGGTGCTCGTGCCCTGCACCGACGACGAGGTGATGTAGTCGACGCCTTCCGCGGACGCCACCGCCTGCTCGATCGGCTGGGTGATGAAGCCCTGCATCAGGTCCGGCGACGCACCGGGATATGACGTCGTCACGGTGATGACGGTGTTCGACAGCTTGGGATACTGCCGGATACCGAGGCTTGTCGCCGCCTTGAAGCCGATCAGCAGAATCAGCAGGCTGACGACCAGCGACAGCACCGGCCGCTTGATGAAAATATCAGTGAAGGCCATGCGGCGCTCCGAAATCTGAGGTCAGTTACGCGGCGCCTTGTCGGGGATCGGCGGCGGCGGGTTCGATGAGATCGACACGGCGGAGCCCGACTGCAGCCGGAGCTGTCCCACCGCGACCACCTTGTCGCCGGGGTTGAGGCCGCTTTCAATCACGACGCGGCCGCGCACGCGCGCGCCGGTCTTGACGAAGGTGCGGTCGGCGGTCAGTTCGGTCTTGCCGTCCTCGGTCTTCTTTTCGTTGATGCGCCAGACGGAGTCGCCATACAACGTGTAGTCCACCGCGGTTTCGGGCACCGTCACCATCGCCGGCAGCGGCGCAAGTTCCACCGTGGTGCTTGCGAACATGCCGGGCTTGAGAATCCGGTCCGGATTTTCAAGCGTGGCCTGAATGCGCACGTTGCGGGTATCGGTGCTGATCTGCGGATCGATGGTGGTGATCTTGCCCACGAAAGTGCGGCCCGGATAGGCATCGACCACGATGCGCACCGGCTGGCCGACCGCGAGCACGGAGCGATCCTTTTCCGTGGCCGTGAAGTTCAGGAACAGCTTCGACAGGTCGGTCAGCGAAACGATCTGTGTACCGGTGCTGAGATACTGCCCGAGATTGACGTGACGCACGCCGAGGTCGCCCTCAAACGGCGCGACGATCCGCTTCTGCGAAATGATCGCCTCGGTGCGCGCCACCGCCGCGGACGACTGATCGAAGGTCGCCTGCGCCTGGTCCACCGTCGCCTGCGGGCCGAACTGGCGGGCGGCAAGCGCCTTGGCGCGGTCGAGCGCCAGCGAGGCGGCCAGCGTCTGCGCCTTGTAGCTGGCGAGATCGGCGCGGTCCGGTTCATCGAACAGTTGGATCAACGGATCGCCGGCCTTCACATGGGCGCCGGGCGTGAACAGGATGTCGGTGACGCGGCCGGAGACGTCCGCCGTCACGTCCACCTGCTGCACGGCGGTGAGATCGCCGACGCCCGTGAGCAGGTTCGGCAGCACTTCCGACTTGGCTTCGGCGGCGGTCACCACGGTCGGAGGCGCACTCGCCTTCATATTCGCGAAGAACTCCGCAATCTTGATGTTGCGGAAGGTGTTGAAGCCCCAGATCGCTCCCACGAGAAGGACGAGCGCCACGCCGACGATGATGAACCAGCGGCGCGTCCGGATCGGACGGGCGGGAGGCTTCTCGCCCGAGGTAGGCGTTTGCTCAGATGGCGAAATCTTGGCGTCCATATTATGCGCTTTCGACGATACAGGCCTTCGCCGGCGATGGCGACGACACGGAGGAATCAATATGGGATGAGATGGCTGCTGGGGTGAATCCGATTCCCCGCAGGATGAACAGGCAAATCTGACGCGACAGCTCCGGCAGGGCCGGCAACTGCAAAGACGGCGTCGGCGGAAGTCTCATGAGCGCGATCATGTGAACGACCTGATGGGAAAACCAGAACAGATTGATCGGATTGCCTTCGACCGGAGCGCAGTCCCCCGCGGCAATCGCCTTTTCCAGCGACGCATTGAAGACCGGCGCGATCAAATCGCCGATCTTGGCGAACAGAAGCTGCGCGAACTGCCCGTCATTCAACTGGCTTGAAACCAGTAGTCTCAAGCGCTGTGCCTCTTGCTGGTCGGGATTTTCGGTCCCTTCCAGCACGTAGGTCACCATCTCGCGAATGAGCACAACCAGCGTGGCCGTCGATGGTTCCCGCCCGAGCAGCCGGAGGAACTCGGGATCGGCCTCGCACGCCTCCGCCAGAATCTCGGCATAGAGCGCCGCCTTGGTGGGAAAGTGCTTGAACAGCAATCCCTCGGAGATATCGGCGGCCCGAGCCACACTTTTGGTGGTGGTGCCCGAAAAGCCATAGCGCGCGAAACAGCCCCTCGCCGCTTCGAGGATCTGTTCCCGTCTCAGGTCGCTGGTCAGCCTGGGGGTACTCATGGCGGGCGTGAGTAAGCACTCACTTATCCCGTGTCAATTAGAATTTCCGTGAAACCGCGCGGAATCCGATACCGCCCGAAGCGCCCGGCGGCAGGGAGCACGGGCCGCCGGCGGTGGGCCGTCCACCGCGCAAACAAATGATTTTGCTGGAAAATCACCTGTGCGCGGACCCCCGACCAAGGAATCCTTGCCTTCGCCGGCCAAACACGCATCAATGCCGCCAACCAATGACCGCCGCGCCAAGCCGCTCGGTCGCATAAGCCCTTCACCGTGGGGCCGTGGGGAGAGAGACGAGATGACGACGGTCAACTTGCCGCCGGAGGATAATCCGTCGGTCATTTCCGACGAGGCTTTGCGCAAGGCAGAGGAATTCATCGAAGCCGATGAGGGGGCAACCAACAGGCTGGGCGGCCTGACCGGCGAGGTCGTCGCCTATATCGCCGTGGCGATGAGCCTGTTTCATCTCTATGCGGCCTATTCCATCGTTCCGACCCAGGAACTGCGCTACGTCCACGTCGCCTTCACCCTGCTCCTGAGCTTCCTGCTGTTTCCGCTGGCCGCACGCTTTCGCAACCGGGTGCGGTGGTGGGATATCATCCCCGGTCTGATCGCGGTCGCGACCATTGCCTATGCGCTGTGGGGCGGCGATGACTTCACCGACCGCGCCACCACGCCGGATCACCTGGACGTCGTCGTCGGCGTGGTGTTCATCATTCTTGTACTCGAAGCCACGCGGCGCACCACCGGCCTGATTATGCCGATCGTCGCCGTGCTGTTCATCGCCTATGCGATGCTCGGCCCGCATCTGCCTGCGCCTTGGACCCATCGCGGCTACGACCTGTCGCGGCTGGTGGGCCATCTGTTCATCACGCTCGAAGGCATTTTCGGCGTCGCGGTGGACGTGTCCGCCACGCTGATCATCCTGTTCACCATCTTCGGCGCGTTCCTCCAGCAATCCGGCGCCGGGAAGTTCTTCATCGACTTCTCGCTGGCGCTGATGGGCGGCAAGGCCAACAGCGCCGGCCGCACCGTGGTGCTGTCGTCGTTCCTGCTCGGCGGGCCGTCCGGCTCGGGCGTCGCCACCACGGTGATGATCGGCACCGTCGCCTATCCGATGATGCAGAAGGCGGGCTTCGAGAAGAACGCCGCGGGTGGCCTGCTGGCCGCGGGCGGTCTCGGCGCCATCCTGTCGCCGCCGGTGCTGGGGGCGGCCGCGTTCCTGATCGCCGAATTCCTCAAGATCAGCTATCTCGACGTGATCTGGATGGCGACGATCCCGACCTGTCTTTATTACCTCTCGCTGCTGATCATGGTGGAGTTGGACGCGCGGCGCTTCGGGGCGCGCGACGTCTTCTTCAAGCCCGAGATGCCGCTCGGCGAGATGACCCGGCGTTACGGCTTCCACTTCATTTCACTGGTCGCCGTGGTGTTTTTCATGGTGATCGGCTACTCGCCGATGCTGTCGGTGTTCTACGCCATCGTCACCACCTTCGTGCTCAGCTTCCTGCGCAAGGACACCGCGCTGTTTCCGCCGAAGCTCAAGCGCGCGCTGGCCGATGGCTCGATCGGCGTGCTGAACGCCGCCACCACCTGCGCCTCGGCGGGCATCGTGGTCGGCATCGTCACCCTCACCGGCCTCGGGCTGAAATTCTCGTCGATCGTGATTTCCTACGCCGGCGGCAGCCTGCTGCTGACGGCGATCTATACCTCGCTGATCGTGTGGATCATCGGCCTCGCCGTGCCGGTGACGGCGTCCTACATCATCTGCGCGGTGATCGCCGCCCCGGCACTGATCAAGCTCGGCGTGCCGGACTACGCCGCACACATGTTCATCTTCTACTATGCGGTGCTGTCCGAGGTGTCCCCGCCGACGGCGCTGTCGCCGTTCGCCGCCGCCGCCATCACTGGCGGCGATCCGTACCGGACCACGCTGCAGTCGTGGAAATACACCCTGCCCGCGTTCCTCGTGCCATTCGTGTTCGTGCTCGATCCGAACGGCGTCGGCCTGCTGCTCAACGTGCCGAAGGGCGGATCGTGGGTCGACATCGTCAGCATCACCCTCAAGACCACCCTCGGGCTGATGGCGCTGGCTGCGGCGGCGCAGGGCTGGGCGTTGCGCAAGACCACGCTCGTCGAGCGACTCTTGCTGACGCTTTCGGGCCTACTGCTGGTATTCCCGAGCCTGATCGAGGCTCTGATCGAAGCGGCGATTGGTCGCGACATCGACTACACTTATGCTCCCGGCGTCGTAATCGGGTTGGGAGTATTGTTGTGGCAGGCAAGAGGGCCGGCAATTCAGCGGCCAGCCTGAGAATCCAGACTGGGAGGACTATTGATGATCAGAAGAACCACACGGGCCGCGCTGGCGATGGCCATGGGACTGGCGCTGTCGGCCGGATTGGCCTTGAGCGCCCATGCCCAGCAGAAGACGATATCGATCGGCACCGGCGGCACCGGCGGCGTGTACTACCCACTCGGCGGCGCCATCGCCAACGTGCTGTCGAAGAACCTGCCGAACGTGCAGGCCACCGCCGAAGTCACCGGCGGCTCCGTGGACAATCTCAAATTGATCGGCACCGGCCAGAGCGAACTCGGCTTCTCGATGGCCGACGCCGCCCTCGATGCATTCAAGGGCACGGACAAGTTCAAGAGCGGCAAGATCCCGCTGCAGGCGCTGCTGGTGGTCTATCCGAACCGCATGCACGTCGTCACCCTCGAGGGCAGCGGCATCAACTCCGTCGCCGACATGAAGGGCAAGCGGGTGTCCACCGGCTCGCCGGGCAGCGCTACCGAGGTGATGGCCTTCCGCGTCATCGAGGCCGCCGGTCTCGACAAGGACAAGGACATGAAGCGCGAGCGCCTCAGCGTCGCCGAGTCGGTCAACGCCATCAAGGACGGCAAGATCGATGCGTTCTTCTGGGTCGGCGGCCTGCCGACGGCCTCGATCACCGATCTCGCCGCAACCCCCGGCCTCAAGATGAAGCTGGTGGACCACGCCGATCTCGTCGACAAGATGAACGCCAAGTACGGCAAGCTGTACAGCGCGGGCGTCATCAAGGGCGGCACCTATCCGGGCCTCGACAAGGACAACAAGAACACCGAAGTCTGGAACCTGATCCTGACCAACGACAAGATGAGCGATCAGGACGCCTACGCCATCGTCAAGACGCTGGTGGAGAAGAAGGCCGACATCGTCGCCGTGCACAAGGAGGCCGAGAGCTTCTCGCTCGACAACCAGGTGCAGGAACGTTCGCCGATCCCGTTCCACCCCGGCGCGCTGAAGTACTTCAAGGAAAAGGGCGTCG
Organism: Bradyrhizobiaceae bacterium; assembly: GCA_020544565.1. GTDB lineage: Bacteria > Pseudomonadota > Alphaproteobacteria > Rhizobiales > Xanthobacteraceae > Afipia. The sequence continues at coordinate 243,863 of CP078014.1, read as the reverse complement.
GACGCTGACGCACCGCGTTCCCCGCGCCCTGCCGCAACCCCGGCGGGGCGCGTGGTTTCAGTGAAGCTCGATGGTCTTGATTCAAACGAAACCCCGGCGATCATCTCGCCGGGGTTTTTGTTTGCCGCTCTTGTTTGGCGCCATCTCGGCGCCGTCGCGTCCTGATGCGGATGCCGCGCTCACGCTCCCTCGTCCAGCGCCACCGCGTCGCGCTTCTTGCGCAGCGCCGGCAGCAGCGGCCCGACCAGCAGGATCGCGGCGACGACGAGACAGATCGCGGAGATCGGACGCTCCACGAAGGTCATCAGATCGCCCTGGGACAGGATCAGCGACTTGCGCAGGTTGTTCTCCAGCAGCGGCCCCAGCACGAAGGCCAGCACCAGCGGAGCCGGCTCGTAGCCGAACTTGCGCATCAGATAGCCGATGGCCCCGAATCCGATCATCACATAGACGTCGAACACGTTGTTGCTGCTGCAATAGACGCCGACGATCGTGAACAGCAGGATCAGCGGGAACAGCACGTTATAGGGCAGCCTCAGCAACTGCACCCACATGCCGATCAGCGGCAGGTTGAGGATCAGCAGCATGAGGTTGCCGATATACATGCTGGCGATGATGCCCCAGAACAGGCCGGGATTCTGGGTGATCATCAGCGGCCCCGGCTGAAGACCGTGAATGACGAAAGCGCCGAGCAGCAGCGCCATCACCACGTTCGGCGGAATGCCGAGCGTCATCAGCGGAATGAATGCGCCGCCGGCGGCGGCGTTGTTGGCCGCTTCCGGCCCCGCGACGCCCTCGATCGCGCCATGGCCGAAACGCTCCGGCGCTTTGGACAGCCGCTTTTCCAGCGCGTAGGACGCGAACGACGCCACCACCGCGCCGCCACCCGGCAGGATGCCGAGGAAGAAGCCGAGCACCGTGCCGCGCCCTACCGGCCCGGCGCTGGCCTTCCATTCCTCCCGGTTCGGCAGAAGCCGGGATATCTTGGTGTCGATGATATCGCGCTTGAGGACCTGCTCGATATTGAGCAGCACCTCGGCCACGCCGAACAGCCCCATCACCACCGGCACAAGGCCGATGCCGTCGATCAGTTCAACCCGGCCAAAGGTCAGCCGCGGCGCCGCCGTGATGCTGTCGAGGCCGACCAGCCCGAGTACGATCCCGATGCAGGCCATCAGCAGCGCCTTGGCCATCGAGCCCTGCGTCAGGAATGTCAGCACCACGAGGCCGAGCACCATCAGGCTGAAATATTCCGCTGGCCCGAACGAAACCGCGACATCGGCGAGCGACGGCGCGACCAGCATCAGCGCCACCAGCGAGAACGTGCCGGCGACGAACGAGCCGATCGCGGCGACGCCGAGCGCCGGCCCCGCACGGCCCTGTTTGGCCATCTGGTGCCCATCGAGACAGGTCACCACCGACGCCGCCTCGCCGGGAATGTTGACAAGGATCGAGGTGGTCGAGCCGCCATACATCGAGCCGTAGTAGATGCCCGCCATCATGATGATGCCGGACTCCGGCGTGCCGGACAGCGTGACCGGCAGCAACAGCGACATCGCCGAGATCGGGCCGATGCCGGGCAGCACGCCGACCAGGGTGCCGATGAAGACGCCGATGAAACAGTAAAGCAGGTTGATCGGCTGAAGCGCGACGCCGAGACCGTGCGAGACATTGATCAGAACATCCATGAGCCCGCCCCGTCAGCCGATACCGAACATGCCGGCGGGCAACTGGATCAGCAGCCCGTGCTTGAGCACCCACCACACACAGAGCGGCGAGAGCACCGCCAGCGGGATCGTCAGCGTCCAGCGCACCGGATCGATGACGCGCAGCAGCAGCACCATCAGCGGGATCGTCGAGAGCAGGAAGCCGAGAGGCTCAAGCACCAGAGCAAAAACGGTCAGACATGCGCTGACGATCACCGGCTTGGTCCAGCGCGTTCCCGCCCACAGCGATCTCACGGTCGGAGATCCCTCCGTCACCGCGGAGACCAGGATCGAAATCGCGAACAGGCACATCAGGATGCCGGTGTAGAACACCACGAACCCCGATCCCGGATCGTGAATGCTGCCGATCTTCAGCTTGTAGCCCGACCAGACCACGAACACGCCCAGCGCAAGTCCGACCAGACCGCTCCATATTCCGGAATTGGTCAGCCAGTTCTTCCCATGATCCGCCTCGATCATCATCCCCCCTTCCCGCAAGCCACCGGCCAGGGCTCGCCGGAGGGCGAGCCCTGCACGCAGACAGACCTCAGTTGGTCTTTTTGGCAAGCCCGAGGGAGTTGATCACCTTGCGCTCGGACTCGGTGACCTCGGTAACGAACTTCCGGTAGTCCTCGGTGTTCTTGTAGTTCGCCACCATGTCGAGCTTCGCCAGCGTCGCGAGCACGGCGGGATCCTCGATCGCCTTCTTGAAGGCGTCGTGGATCTTGGCGACGACCTTCGGGTCCATGCCTTTCGGACCGGCGATGCCGAAGGGCGAATCATAGACCATGTCGTAGCCAAGTTCGTTGAGGGTCGGCGTATTAGGGAAGTTCGGCGAGCGCTTCGCGGTCCACACCATCAAAAGACGCAGCTTGCCGGCATCGACCAGCGGCCGCCAGCCGGTGGAATCCGCCTGAAGCATCGTATGCTTGCCCAGCACCGCCGCGTTGCTCTCCGCGCCGCCCTTGAACGGCACCTGCGTCAGCTTGATGCCTGCGCGCGCGGCGATCTGCTCCATGCCGATATGCAGCGAAGTGCCTGCCCCCGGCGTCGCATAGGTCACCTTGCCGGGATTGGCCTTGGCGAAATCAACCACGTCCTGCCAGGTCTTGAACTGCGATTCCGCGTTGGTGGTGACGCCGAAGGTGTAGCCGGTGATGTGGACGATATAGGTGAAATCTGTTTCGGGATTCCATGACACGTCCTGCATCAGCGGCAGGCGGAACACCGTGATCGGAATCTGCGCGATGGTGTAGCCGTCCGGCTTCGCGGACGCCGCCATGGTCGCGGGGCCGACAGTGCCACCGCCGCCCCCCTTGTTGTCCACAACAATCGGCTGACCGAGAACCTTCGATGCGCTTTCAGCGATCGCTCGCATCGAAATATCAGTCGATCCGCCCGCCGGCCATGGCACGATCAGGGTGATCGGCTTGGTGGGAAAATCCTGCGCAAACGTCACGACCGTCAATGCCGCGAACGCAAATGCTGCGAGGCCGGCTTTCTGCATGATTCGATAAGTCATTGAGCATCTCTCCCCTGCCGCCCGCTGATGTGTCCGGGCTTGTTGCTCTCTTGCCCGATCATGATCCCCGAAATCGACGAGAAAGAAAAGCAAGGAGACGCATTTGCATGTCGCGATTTGCGCTGCATCAATCAGGTGCGTCATTCCGTCCCGAAAAAACTTCCGGAAATGGGAGGCGAACATGACTCCTGTTCGCATAGCGAAACTGCCGGTTCCGCATCGCAGCGTAGTAGGGCCGCACGAAATCTGCGGCCGCGTGAAATCGCATCCAACAACATCCCGGATTCAGCTATGCTGGCGCCGCCGCCAGCACGCGACTCTATCCAAACGGAGACTCTCTTCAATGCAGCGTGTCACCATCACTCTCGACGACGATCTCATGGCGGAACTCGACCGCATGATCGAGGAGCGCGGCTACCAGAACCGCTCCGAGGCGATCCGCGATTTTGCCCGCGCCGGGATGCAGCAGGCCGCGCAGGACTCCGGCAAGGCAGGTGACTGTGTCGCCGCCCTCGTCTATGTCTACGATCATGCCGCACGCGATCTCTCCAGCCGCCTGGTCAACAATTTCCACGATCACCACAACCTGTCGCTGGCCACGCTGCACGTCCACCTGGACAACGACAATTGCATGGAAATCACCGCGCTGAAGGGCCGCACGGCGGATGTGCAGCATCTCGCCGACCACGTTATCGCCGAACGCGGCGTGCGCTACGGTCGCGTCATGATCATCCCCGCCGATTCGACCCGGAGCAGCCGCAGGCGCTCCGGACACGAGCACGAGCACGAATAACACCATCTGCGATCGCGAGCCTCACATGACAAAAGCCAGATCAAATCTCCAGATCGACTCCGCGCGCTTGTGGGGCGACATCCACGACACCGCCAAATTCGGCGGTACGCCCAAGGGCGGCGTGCGGCGGCTGACCCTCGGCGCGGAAGACAAGCAGGTGCGCGACTGGTTCCGCGACGCCTGCGAGAAAGCGGGCTGCGAGGTCCGCGTCGATGCGCTCGGCACCATGTTCGCCATCAGGCCCGGCCGCGACATGTCGAAACTCCCCGTCGGCATGGGCTCGCATCTCGACACCCAGCCGACCGGCGGCAAATATGACGGCGTACTCGGCACGCTGGCCGCGCTCGAAGTGGTCCGCGTGCTGAACGACGCCGGGATCGAGACCGAGGCGCCGGTCTGCGTCTGCAACTGGACCAACGAGGAAGGCTCGCGCTTCGCCCCGGCCATGATGGCGTCTGCCGCCTATGCCGGCGAATACACCACCGAGGACATTTGGGGCCGCGAGGACGCCGACGGCGTCACCGTGGCCGAGGCGCTCGACAGCATCGGCTATCGCGGCGCGGATGCGGTGGGGCAGCAGCGCTTCAGCGCTTTCGTCGAACTGCATATCGAACAGGGACCGTTACTCGAGGCCGAGCACAAGACCATCGGCGTGGTCGACCGCGGCCAGGGCATCATCTGGTACAACGGCACGATCGCCGGCTTCGCCGCGCACGCCGGCACCACGCCGATGCCGCTTCGCAGGGACGCGCTCGCCGCGCTCGCCGAAGTGGTGCTTGCGGTGGAAAAGCTGGCGCGCGACCACGGCCCACATGCGGTCGGCACCATCGGCGAGGTGAGGATCGACAACGCCTCACGCAACGTCATCCCCGGCGATATCGCCTTCACCGCCGAATTCCGCAGCCCCGACTCCGCCACCCTCGATGCACTTCATGACGGCCTGCAACACGCGGCGGCCGGGATCGCTGCGCGCCGCAAGGTGACCGTCGCCATCGAGAAGATCTGGCGCAAGGAGCCCACGGTGTTCGACAAGGCGCTGGTGGACGCGGTGGAAACCGCCACGAACGATCTCGGCTATTCGAGCCGCCGCATCACCTCCGGTGCGGGCCACGACGCCTGCAACCTGGCGGGCGTGGTGCCCGCCGCCATGATCTTCGTGCCGTGCAAGGACGGCATCAGCCACAACGAACTGGAGGACGCGACGCAGGCCGACTGCACCGCCGGCGCCAACGTGCTGCTGCATACGGTGCTGGCGCTGGCGGGCGTGACCTCGGCGAAGGCAAGCGGCTAGAGACCGGGCGCCGCAACATAGTCCATATCGTCCCGGCGAACGGGACCCATCACCCCTGGCGTCTCAACAACGCACAGCAAACATCCCATATAATATCCTCCCCAAGGGAGTATGGGTCCCCGCCTGCGCGGGGACGACCCGCATCATTGGTTCCGTGGCCTGAAAGTCTGCACAGCATGAATTCCAAAATCCCCACGCCTCCCGTCGCCCCGCGCCGGCCGCACAGCTTCACCTGCCACGGCATCACGGTGAACGACGACTATGCATGGCTGAAAGACGACAACTGGCAGGAGGTGCTGCACGACCCAGCCGCGCTCAAACCCGACATCCGTGCCTATCTCGAAGCCGAGAACGCCTATGCCGAGGCGGTGCTGGGCCATACCGCGCCGCTGCAGCAGAAGCTGGTCGCGGAAATGCGCGGCCGCATCAAGGAAGACGATTCCAGCGTGCCCTCGCCGGACGGCCCGTTCGCCTATTTCCACAGATACCGCGAAGGCGGCCAGCACGAACTGATCGGACGCGAGCCGCGCGGCGGCGGCGAGGCGCATTTCATCATCGACGGCGACGAACTGGCGAAGCAGTCCGACTACTTCAAGTTCGGCGACGCGGTGCACTCACCCGATCACCGGCTGGAGGCGTGGAGCGCCGATATACGCGGCTCCGAATATTTCACCATCCGCGTCCGCGACTGGGCGACGGGCAAGGACAGCGACGACATCATCGAGGAGAGCGGCGGCGACGTGGTGTGGAGCGCGGACTCGGCATCGTTCTTCTATGTCAAAATCGACGCCAACCATCGCCCGATGCAGGTCTATCGCCATGTCCTCGGCACGGCGCAGTCCGATGACAGGCTGGTGTACGAGGAAAGCGACCCCGGCTGGTTCACCCACATTCACGAGAGCGCCAGCGGCCGCTTCTGCGTGATCGCCGGCGGCGATCACGAGACGTCCGAACTGCGGCTGATCGACCTCAAGGACCCCGACGCCACACCGCGCCTCGTGGCCGCGCGCGAGGACGGCGTGCAGTATTCGCTCGCCGACCGCGGCGATCAGCTCTTCATTCATACCAACGCCGACGACGCCATCGACTTCAAGATCGTCACCGCGCCGCTGGCGGCGCCGGAGCGCGCCAACTGGCGCGACCTGATCCCGCATCGGCCCGGCGTCTTCATCATCGACATCGAGCTTTATTCCGGCCATCTGGTGCGGCTGGAGCGTGCCAACGCCCTGCCCTCCATCGTCATCCGCGATCTGGCGACGTCGCAGGAGCATGCCATCGCCTTCGACGAGACCGCCTATTCGCTCGATCCCCTCGGCGGCTACGAATTCGACACCACGCAGATCCGCTTCGCCTATTCCTCGATGACGACGCCGTCCGAGGTGTTCGACTACGACATGGTCAGCCGCGAACGCACCCTGCGCAAGCGCCAGGCCGTCCCCTCCGGCCACGATCCGGCGAACTACGTCACCACGCGGATAATGGCGGCCGCTCATGACGGCGCGCAGGTGCCGGTCTCGATCCTGCATCGTCGCGATCTGGTGCTGGACGGCTCCGCGCCGCTCCTGCTGTATGGCTACGGCTCCTACGGCCATGCCATGCCGGCATCGTTCTCGACCAACCGGCTGTCGCTGGTGGACCGCGGTTTCGTCTACGCCATCGCCCATGTCCGAGGCGGTTCGGACAAGGGCTGGGGTTGGTATCTCGACGGCAAGCGCGAGAAAAAGACCAACACCTTCGACGATTTCGCCGCCGCCGGCCGCGCGCTGATCGCGGCGAACTACACCTCAGCGAAAAAGCTCGTCGGGCATGGCGGCAGCGCCGGCGGCATGCTGATGGGCGCGGTGGCAAACCGCGCCGGCGAGCTGTTCGCCGGCATCGTCGCAGAGGTGCCGTTCGTGGACGTGCTCAACACCATGCTCGACGACAAGCTGCCGCTGACCCCGCCGGAATGGCCCGAATGGGGCAACCCGATCGCAAGCGCGGCGGATTTCAAAACCATTCTGTCCTATTCGCCCTATGACAACGTCGCGGCCAAGGACTATCCGGCGATCCTCGCCATGGGCGGCCTCGCCGATCCGCGCGTGACCTATTGGGAGCCGGCGAAATGGATCGCGCGGCTGCGCCCGACCATGACCGGCGGCGGCCCGGTGCTGTTGCGCACCAACATGGGCGCGGGCCATGGCGGCGCCTCCGGCCGCTTCAACCGGCTCGACGAAATCGCCATCGTCTACGCGTTCGCGCTGTGGGCGGTGGGGCTGGCGGACGGTGAGTCGTAATATCCTCGTCATTGCGAGCGAAACGGAGCAATCCAGAGTAACGCGGGAAAGCTGGATTGCTTCGTCGCCTCGCTCCTCGCAATGACGATCAAAACCAGGCGGGTCTTTCTTAGTGGTCGTCCCGTAGTCAAGCGTCGTCCCCGCGCAGACCGGGACAACCGCCGCTGCACCGCGCCCGGGACGCCGGCCCTTTCCTTCTCACGAACATTCGGCCCATACTGCGCCACTGTCCTGCCGCCCTTGCACCCGGAATGAGCATGCAGCGCCTGCCCTTTTTCTACGGCTGGATCGTCGTCGCGGTCACCTTCGTCACCATGGCCATCGGCGTGAATGCCCGCACCTCGTTCTCGCTGTTCTTCTCGCCGATCATCGATGAGTTCGGCTGGGAGCGCGGCGTCACCGCGGGCGCGTTCTCGTTCGGCTTCCTCGTTTCCGCGGTGCTGAGCCCGCTGATGGGCAAGCTGATGGACCGCACCGGCCCGCGCACGGTGATGGAGCTCGGCGTGGTGCTGATGGGGGGCGGCCTCCTGCTCGCGCCGCTGACGACGCAGCCATGGCATCTCTACATCACTATCGGGGTGCTGGTGGGCGCGGGCAGCATCTGCCTCGGCTATTCCGGCCAGTCGCTGTTCCTGCCGAACTGGTTCGTGCGGCGGCGCGGCCTTGCGGTCGGCCTCGCCTTCGCCGGCGTCGGCATCGGCTCCATCGTCATCCTGCCATGGGTGCAGCTTCTGATCGACCGTAATGGCTGGCGCGCCGCAAGCTGGACGATGGGCATTCTGGTGCTGGTCGTGCTCGCGCCGCTCAACCTGCTGCTGCGCAAGCGCCCCGAGGACATCGGCCTGCTGCCGGACGGCGATGAAGCTCCGGTCGCGACCGACGCCGCGGCGCCGTCGAACATCGTCGATCCGGCATGGGCGGCCGTGGACTGGACGCTCAGCCGCGCGCTGCGCACCGCGCGGTTCTGGTGGCTCGCACTCGGCTATTTCTGCGGGCTCTATGTCTGGTACGCGGTACAGGTGCATCAGACCAAGTACCTTCGCGAGATCGGGTTCAATTCAAGCACGGCGGCGTGGGCGCTCGGCCTGGTCAGCCTGATCGGCATCCCCGGGCAGATCGCGTTCGGACATCTGTCGGACCGCATCGGCCGCGAATGGATCTGGAGCATCGGCTCGCTGGGCTTCGCCATTTCCTTCGCCGCGCTGATCGCACTCCAGCACGCGCCGACACTGGCTCTGGTCTATGTGATGGTGGTGGCGCAAGGCGCGCTCGGTTACAGCTCCACCTCCATCATGGGCGCGGTGGTGGCCGAAATCTTTCAGGGCAGGCATTTCGGCACCATCTTCGGCACCGTAATGTTCGTCGCCTTGGCGGGCGGCGCGGCCGGCCCCTGGGTGACCGGCATGCTGTACGATATCTACGGCGACTACACGCTGGCCTTCGCCATCGGCATCGCGGTCAGCCTGCTCGGCGCCGCATCGATCTGGGTCGCGGCGCCACGCAAGGTCCGCGCCGTCGCCGGGCGGATGCACCGGATCGCGAAGCCGGCTTAATCGAGCCCGATCTGCACGCGATAGCCGGCGCGCAGCGCGTTGACGGTCGAGGGCGGCGTCAGAAGCGCCACGTCCACAGGCATAGCCGGGGCCGGGCTGTAGCCGGCGAAGCTCCAGCGCCACACACTGCTACGCGCGATCAGGTAGCTCTCGCGGCCGGACGCAACCATCGCACCGTCGGGCAGGTCCGCCAGCGGCCCCCGCAGCGGATGCAGACGTTTCGCGCGGCCATCCAGTCGCTCGGCGTGAAGCACGGCATCCATCTGCGTCGCGCGCGGGCTGTCGCCGCCATTACCCTGCCCCCAGGCGCCGCGAAACGCCGTCGCATCATCCCTGCGGCAATAGAAGCAGGGGCGATGCCCCGCCGCCAATGCCGTCGCCTCGTCGAGAAAGAACAGCTCCGTCCAGCTCCGCGTCGCCATCACCCTGCGCCTGCGACCGCGAAATTCGCAGACGCAGGTGATCCACGCCTTCGACGACCAGCGCCGGTTCAGCAACGTCCGCGTCGCCGGATCGTGGATGATGCCGCGATTGCCGGTGAAGCGGCCGCGGTGCGGCGTCGCGACGATCTCCCCGAACGGCGTGACGCGGTTCTGCAGGGGCATGAGCCTAGGTTAGCACGTCCTGATTGATGACGTTGTCGCGGATCGGCTGGCCGTCCAGCGCGCTGAGAATATTCCGCGCCGCCTGCAATCCCATGCGGTCCAGCGCCTCGCGCGTCACGCCCGCGACATGCGGGGCGGTGATGACGTTGTCCAGCGTGAACAGCGGATGGTCCGGGCGCGGCGGCTCCTGCGCGAACACATCCACGCCCGCGCCCGCGATCTTGCCCGAGGTCAGCGCGGCGTAGAGCGCGTCCTCGTCGACGATACCGCCACGCGCGGTGTTGATGAGACAGGCCGTGGGCTTCATCAGTTGCAATTCCGCCGCGCCGATCAGGTTCACCGTTTCCGGCGTCTTCGGGCAATGCAGCGAGACGAAGTCCGCGCGCGGCAACGCCTTATCGAGGCTGGTCACGCGCTCCGCCCCGGCAGCCTCGATCTCGGCCGCGGTCTTGAAGGGATCGTAGACCAGCACATGCATCTCCATGGCCAGCAGTCGCTTGACGAGCCGGGTGCCGATGCGGCCGAATCCGATGACCAGCGCCGTCCGGCCGAGCAGGTCGAACGGGATCGCGCCGAGGCGCTTGGTCCAGTTGCCGCTCTTGACCAGCTTGTCCAGTTCAGCGGCGCGCTTGGCCAGCGCCAGCATCATGAACAGCGCGCATTCCGCCACCGACGGCGAATTGGCGATGCCGGTGGTCATCAGCGGAATCCGATGGGCGCTCAGCGCCTTGACGTCCACCGCGTCGTAGCCGACGCCGATGCGCGCCACCACCATCATCCCGCCGGAGGAGGCGATCTCGTCCGCACCGAAACCGGTGGCGCCCAGCGCCACGCCGTTGACCGGCGCGTGCTGTCGCAACATCGCGTTGAAATCCGCCGCCGAAATGGTGTTGGGGAATTCGATCGCCTCGATATCGGCCCGCTCGCGGAACAGCGCCCAGCCGTCCGGCGCCAGGGTTTCCACGATCAGCAGTTTCTTCTTGTTGGTCGCCATATGATCCTCTGAATTGCTGTGAACGGCCGCGGGCCGCGTGGGGCGCGGATGCGCCATCATCGCCTTGTTTCACCACGCCCCGCAAGCCGGGACAGAAGTCGAACCCGCCCTTGCCGCCGCCGGCCGGCGCGGGCAAACTCCGGCTGCGCCGCGTCCGATGATCAGAGCGGAAAGCACAACAACAGGAGATCAACCGGTGACCGCTTCCACTCCCCACCCCGCCGCGCTGCTCGAAGCTCTCGCGCGCTACGACACCCCCACCATCTGCAATGCGCTGGAAGTGGTCGCGCCCGCACGACGGCTGTCGGGCTACACCGTCAAGCCGCTGGTCTGCCCGTTTCCGGACCTGCCGCCCATGGTCGGCTATGCCCGCACCGCCACCATTCGCGCGACCTCGGCATCGCGCCTGCCGGCCGCCGAGGCGGGGGCGCAACGCCTCGCCTATTACGACTATTGCGGCACCGGGCACGGCCCGCGCATCAGCGTCATTCAGGATCTCGACGGCGCCAATGTCGGCTTCGGCGCGTTCTGGGGCGAGGTCAACAGCGCGGTCCACAAGGCGCTGGGTTGCCTCGGCGTGATCACCGACGGCTCGATCCGCGACATTCCGCAATGGGCGCCGGGATTCCAAGCATTGGCCGGCAGCATCGGGCCGTCGCACGCCTATGTCCATCTGGCCGGCTTCGGCCAACCCGTCTGCGTCGCCGGCATGACCGTAAGTTCGGACGATCTGATCCATGCCGACCGTCATGGTGCGGTGGTGATCCCCGCCGATGTCGCGGCGAAGCTGCCCGACGCGGCCGAACTCTGCGCGCGGCGCGAGGAGCCGATTCTGGCCATCGCCCACAGCCCCGATTTCACGCTGGAGAAACTCAAGGCCGCACTGGCGCGCGCCGCCGAAATTCACTAGCGCAAGTTTCGTTGAGACGGAGTCCGTAATTCGTCATGCCCGGCTTTATGCTGGGCATCCACGTCTTGCGAGTTTCAACGAAATAAGACGTGGATGGCCGGGACAAGCCCGGCCATGACGGATATTCTGTTTCTATCAAACGTGAACCGCTCGAGCGCCGGCGAACGCAGGCCGCGCCATGAAAATCGCATAATAGGAATCGCATGATGAGGATCGTTCTCGCCGTCATCGTCGGCCTGGTGTTCGGCTTCATGGTGATGACCTATTACAGGACCGGCCATCTGCCGTTCTAATCGCGCCGTCCGGCGGCCGGGATCTGCCATGCCTGTTTCATCGCGCTACCGTCCCTCCCCCAGCCATGCCGCGCTTGGCGTGGATTTCCATGACGTCGTGGCCGCCGCGGCGTTTCCGGACCATATCCTGCGCTACCGCAACCAGCGCGCGGCCCGCACGGTGGGACTGGAGACCCTCACCGACGCGGAATGGATCGCGCATTTCGGCCGGTTCGAGCCGCTGAGCGGCAATCTCGAACAGCCGCTGGCGCTGCGCTACCATGGCCACCAGTTCCGCAGCTACAATCCAGATCTCGGCGACGGGCGTGGCTTCCTGTTCGCCCAGCTTTACGACGACCGGGGCCGCCTGCTCGATCTCGCCACCAAGGGCAGCGGCCGGACGCCGTGGTCGCGCACCGCCGACGGGCGCCTGACGCTCAAAGGCGGCGTGCGCGAAGTGCTCGCGACCTCGATGCTGGAGGCGCTCGGCGTCGAGACGTCGAAATCGTTCAGCCTGATCGAGACCGGCGAATCGCTTATCCGCGGCGACGAGCCCTCGCCGACGCGCTCCTCGGTGCTGGTGCGGCTCAGCCATTCGCATATCCGCATCGGCACTTTCCAGCGCCAGGCGTTCCACCGCCGCACCGACAACATCGCCAGACTACTCGACTACACCATCACGACCTACATGCCGGAGGTCTGGCGCGGCGAGCCGGCGGCACGCGCGACGGCCTTCCTCGAGGAGGTGTGCCGCCGCGTCGCCCGCACCGGCGCGCAGTGGATGGCGGCGGGTTTCGTCCATGGCGTGCTCAACACCGACAACATCAACGTCACCGGCGAAAGCTTCGATTACGGCCCGTGGCGCTTTCTGCCGGTGCTCGATCCCGCCTTCACCGCCGCCTATTTCGACGAGACCGGGCTTTATGCCTATGGCCGGCAGCCCGATGCGCTGCTTTGGAATCTGACGCGGCTGGCGGAATGCCTGCTCGGCCTCGCCGATCAGGCCGCCCTGGAAAAGACCCTCGGCGTATTCGAACCGGTGCTGCGCCGGGAATTCACGGACGCGATGCTGAAGCGGCTCGGCGTCGAATCGCAGGGAGCCGTGCGTGACAACGAACTGGTGCGCGCGCTGTGGGTTTTCCTGTCTGATACCGGAGCGCCGTTCGAACAGACCTTGTTCGACTGGTTCGGCGGGCTCGCCAGCGAGGCGCGCGCCGCTCGAAGTCCGTCGCGGGAGTTCTACGCTCACTCCGCCTTCGCCGCCGTGCGCGAGGCGCTGACGGATTACCCGCCGCGTCCGGGCGTCGACCTCGCCCACCCCTTCTTCGCACGGAATGAGGCGTGTTCGATGCTGATCGAGGAGGTCGAGGCGATCTGGGCTCCGATCGCGGATCTGGACGATTGGTCGGCATTCCATGCCAAGCTCGCGGACATCGACGCGATGCGCGAGGCATATGGGCTGATGTAACCCGTCATTGCGAGCGCAGCGAGGCAATCCATTCTGCAATCGCGGTCAATCACATCTGGATTGCTTCGGAGCTCACGCTCCTCGCAATGACGGAGAAAATTCAGCTTCAGTGCCTCTCCATCGTCATGGCCGCACATAGCCGTAGCAGACGGGCGTGACCGCCCCTTTTTGACTTGGCCATCCACGCCTTGTTTCTATGACCGCTAAGACGTGGATGCCCGGGACAAGCCCGGGCATGACGTAGATGGGTCAGCGATTCAGCAGCAAGACCGGAATGCGCGGAAAAATTTCCTCACGCCACCTTCCTGCGCGGCGCGGTCACGGTGAAGGTGCCGTCGAGGAAGCCGACAAGGCGCTTGCGGATGATGACCTCCGCATCCGCCATGATGCGGTCGATCAGTTCCTTGCAGGTGGGAATATCGTGGATCAGACCGGCGACCATGCCGCAGCTCCATGCGCCTGCGTCCATGTCGCCGTCGATCATCACCTTGGGATAGATGCCCGCCACTTCCTCGATGATATCGTCGATCTTGAGGCTCTTGCCCTTCTCCCGCTCGATGGCGATCAGCTTCTCGACGTTCCTGTTGTTGAGAACGCGCTCGGTGTTGCGCAGCGCCCGCATGATGAGGCGGGTATCAAGCTCGGTGGCCTTGAGCAACGCCTGCTTCACGTTCTCATGCACCGGCGCTTCCTTGGTCGCGATGAAGCGGGTGCCCATGTTCATGCCCTGCGCGCCCATCGCCAGCGCCGCAACGAGGCTGCGGCCATCCGCCATGCCGCCGGACGCCACGAACGGAATCGTCAGTTCCTCCTCCGCGCGCGGCAGGAGAATCATATTCGGCACGTCGTCCTCGCCGGGATGGCCGCCGCACTCGAAACCGTCGACGCTGACCGCGTCGCAGCCGATCGCCTCGGCCTTCAGCGAATGGCGCACCGAGGTACATTTGTGGATCACCTTGATGCCAGCGGCCTTGAGCGCGGGCATGTATTGCTCGGGGCTGCGGCCGGCGGTCTCAACCGCCTTGACGCCGCCCTCCCGGATAGCGGCGATATATTCGGGGTAAGGCGGCGCGGCGAACGTCGGCAGGAAGGTCAGGTTCACGCCGAACGGCTTGTCGGTCATGTCGCGGCAGCGGGCGATTTCCTTGGCGAGCAGTTCGGGCGTCTTCTGGGTCAGGCCGGTGATGATGCCGAGGCCGCCGGCATTGGATACCGCCGCCGCAAGCTCTGCGAATCCGACGAAATGCATGCCGCCCTGGATGATCGGATGCTCGATGCCGAACAGATCCGTAATCGCCGTCTTCATATGTGTCCTCCCCTGATGGTGCCCGCATGGTGGGCGTGTCCGCGTACGGCGGCAAGACCCTTGCGCATCAGGGCTGCCATGCAATCAGTTCTTTAAAAGAACTTATCAAACCCGGCACGGCCGTCAAGCGGTGGCCAAAGCAGCGGGCAGCGTGTAACAGAGCGGCGGCAACATCATCATCGCGCAAGGGAATTTCGCTTGAGCCAGCCGCGCCCCACCAAACCGTTTCTCGACGTTCTTGCCGGACAACGCCAGCGCGTGCCGCCGGTGTGGATGATGCGGCAGGCCGGGCGCTACCTGCCGGAATATCGCGACCTGCGCACGAAGGCCGGCAGTTTCCTCGACCTTTGCTTCAATCCGGAATGGGCGGCGGAAGTGACGCTGCAGCCGATCCGCCGCTTCGGGTTCGACGCCGCGATCATCTTCTCGGACATTCTGGTGGTGCCGCATGCGCTCGGCCGCGTCGTGCGCTTCGAGGCCGGCGAGGGTCCGCGCCTCGATCCGCTCGATACGCCGGACAAGATCGCAACGTTGGCCACTGCCGCCGATTTCACCACACTCGAACCGGTCTACGAGGCGCTGCGCCGGGTGCGCACGGCGCTCGCGCCGGAGGTGACGCTGATCGGCTTCTGCGGCGCGCCGTGGACGGTGGCGACCTACATGGTGGCGGGACGGGGCACGCCGGACCAGGCGCCCGCGCGCCTGCTCGCCTACCGCGAACCCGACGCGTTCGCCCGGCTCATCGACGTGCTGGTGGAAAATTCGATCGACTACCTGCTCGGCCAGCTCACGGCCGGCGCGGATGCGTTGCAGATTTTTGATACCTGGGCGGGCGTGCTGCCGCCGCGCGAATTCGCGCGCTGGTCGATCGAACCGACCCGGCGCATCGTCGCGGGCGTGCGAGCGAAGGCGCCGGATGCGAAGATCATCGGCTTTCCGCGCGGCGCGGGCGCGCAGCTACCAGCCTATGTCGAGGCCACCAAAGTGGATGGCGTCAGCATCGACTGGACGGCGGAGCCGGCGCTGATCCGCGAACGGGTGCAGAACCGCGTCGCCGTGCAGGGCAATCTCGATCCGCTGGCGCTGATCGCGGGCGGCGCGGCGCTCGACCGCGCCGTGGACGACGCACTGGCGAACTACGCTGGCGGCCGCTACATCTTTAATCTCGGCCATGGCATCCAGCCGGAAACCCCGATTGCCCATGTCGAGCGGATGCTGAAGCGGGTGCGCGACTATAAGGGCTGAGCCGTTTCGGAACTCCAGCGTATTCCTCATGCCGGCTTACACCGGTCGCGACGTCTCGATGATCGCCGCCGCGCCCTGCGCCAGCAGATCGAACGCCACCGCGCGACCGAGTTCACGCGGCTTGTCAGCGGGCCCGGAGCGCGACGCCTCCAGCAACTGCCCGCCCGCCAGATCCAGCACGGAGGCGGCGAGCGTCATCTCTCGGCCGGCAATGGTGGCAAAGCCGGCGATCGGCGAATTGCAGTGGCCGTTGAGCACCCACAGCACCTCGCGCTCGGCGTCGGCGCACAGATGCGCGGCGGGATCATCGATCAACGCCAGATAGCGCCGGGTCTGCCAGTCATTGGCCGCGCATTCCACCGCGACAATGCCCTGCCCCGCCGCCGGCAGCATCTCGCGGGCGGTGAACTCGCAGGCGATGCGATGGGCGAGGCCGACGCGTTCCAGCCCCGAGCGCGCCATCACCAGCGCATCCGCCGGCCCAGCCTCGCCGCCATCCGCCAGCCGTTGCATCTCGCCCTTGTCGAGCTTGCGCACGCGGCTGTCGGCCGCGCCGCGAAAATGAATCACCTCGATCTCGGGAAACATGCGCCGGACATAGGCCGCACGCCGCACGGCATTGGTGCCGAGCTTGAAGCCGCGGCCGCGGCTGCGTTTCAGATCGTCGAGCGATACGCCTTCGCGCAGCACCAGCGCATCGCTCGGCGGATCGCGCACCAGCGTCGCGCCGATGACCAGCCCCGGCGTGTCCTCGTTGCCCGGCATGTCCTTCAGCGAATGCATCGCCGCCTGCAACTCGCCCGCGATCACCGCGGCACGGATTTCAGCCACGAACGCGCCGCCCTTGCCGCCATGGGGCAGCAGCAGGCCAATCTGGTCCTGATCACCGCGCGTCTCGAATTTCACGATCTCGACGGCGAGATCGGGGGCGACCGTCGATAGCTGGCGCTTGATCTCGCCGGTCTGCGCCAGCGCCATGGTGCTCTTGCGCGTGCCGATGCGCATGGAAACTGCAGTCACGTCCACTCCGTCGTGCGAAGGGCACGTCCCGCCCCCGATGCGGCGGCACCATAAGGCGGGCCGTCCCCGCAATCAAACGCCATGAAGACACGGTAGTCCGGCCCGCATACGGTCCCCGGATGGCGATTGCCTGCGCGCCCCGTCCCGGCCTACAACCGTCTGGAACCCATCGGAGCTTTTCGCATGACGGCTGCCCGCTTCCGGATCGAGTGCCTCGCGCCCCTGTTCGTGCCCGCCAACCGGCCGGAGCGCTATCAGAAGGCCGCCGGCTCCGGCGCGGACGCCGTCATCATCGATCTTGAAGACGCCGTCGCGCCCGCCGACAAGGAAGCCGCCCGCACCATGCTGCTCGGCGCATCGGTGCCGGCGAGCGCCATGGTGCGGATCAACGCCGCCGGCACGCGCTGGCACGACGGCGACATCCGCGCGGCGAAGAAACTCGGCGTCGCCGTCATGCTGCCGAAAGCGGAATCCGTCGGCCAATTGCAGGACCTGCGCGCGATGCTGGGCGATCTGTCCATCGTGGCGCTGATCGAATCGGCACCCGGCCTCGCCGCCGTGCGCGCAATCGCCCAGGAGGCCGACCGCCTCGCCTTCGGCTATATCGATTTCAGCGCCGACCTCGGCTGCAGCATGGAGCGCGACGCGCTGCTGGCCGCCCGCGCCGAGATCGTACTCGCCTCGCGGCTTGCGCATCTGCCGGCCCCGCTCGAAGGCGTCACGCCCTCGTTCGACGATGCGGCGCTGGTGGAGGACGATGCGCGCTACGCGGCGGTGATGGGGTTCGGCGGCAAGCTGCTGATCCACCCCAAGCAGATCGCGCCGACGCTGCGCGGCTTCCGCCCGGCGCAGGCGGATATCGACTGGGCGCGCAACATCCTCGACACCGGCGACGGCGCGGTGTCGTTCAACGGCCAGATGGTCGATGCACCGGTGCGGCTGCGCGCGCAACGCATTCTCGCCGCCGCCAAAGCCTGTGACGCCATCCTTGCCGGATGATTCCGGCAGGTGACGCTTTGGTGCGCCGGTTGACTCCTTGCACTGCAGCACGAACGGCAACCTCGGCTGAACATCGGATGATTGTGGCATGGCGCGCGCGCGTATAGTGTTGCGACCACCTGCCCAGTGAACCGCCCGCCATGACGCCCCCCAAGTCCCGCAAAAGAACCGGCAAGCCTCCCGCCAAAGCCGCAGTCAGGACCGCAGCCAAAGCCGCCGACAAACGCATCAAGCCCGGCCGGATTCAATTCGTGCTGCGCACGCTCGGCACCGAGATCGCGCAGAACCTCATTCCGGTCGGCGCGGCGCTGCCCCCGGAGCACGATCTCGAAACGCGCTTCAAGGTCGGACGCGGCGTGATCCGCGAGGCGATCAAGACGCTGGCGGCCAAAGGCCTCGTCAGCGTGCGGCCGCGTCACGGCACCCATGTCCGCCCGCGCGGCGAATGGAGCCTGCTCGACCGCGAGGTGCTGAGCTGGCTCGTGGGAGAGGATGAACCCAACCGCGAATTGCTGCTCGCCATCCAGGAGGTGCGCTCCATCATCGAGCCGGCCGCCGCCGCACTCGCCGCCGAGCGCGCCACGGCAAAGGACCGCCAGCGCATCAACGCCGCCCTCACCGCGATGGAAACCTCGCACGACCAGGACAGCGCCATCGCTGCCGACACCGCGTTCCACCTCGCGATTCTCGACGCCACCCACAATCCGGTGCTGCAAGGCTTCCGCTCGGCCATCGACACCATTCTCGGCACGGTGTTCCTGGTCGCCGTCGGCAGCCCGGGCTGGTTCGACGACAATCTGCCCAATCACGCCGTGGCGGCGCGCGCCATCGACGCGGGCGACGCGGACAAGGCCCGCGCAGCGATGCAACAGGTTCTCGGCTACACCCAACTCAGGCTGTCGAAAAAGAAAAATGGAACCACATCGCAAGCACGATCCGGCCGGCCGCGCGCCAGCAACTGACGCCGTGGACTGGTCGCAGTATTCGCTGCCGCCGATGCGGCTGGAGGCGCGCTTCGGCGACCGCGTGGTGCCGGTCTTCGAAACCAGACCTGCCACGGTATGGGCGATGGTGGCGGACGCCGCCGCCAGCAATCCGGACGGCGAGGCGCTGGTGTGCGGCGACGAGCGCATGACTTGGCGCGAGGTGGCGCAGCGCGCGGCGCAGATCGCGGCCGGTTTCAGCGATCTCGGGCTGCAACCGGGCGACCGTGTCGCGGTGCTGCTCGGCAACCGCATCGAATTCGTGCTCGCGCTGTTCGGCGCGGCGCACTGCGGCCTCATCACCGTGATGCTCGGCACCCGCCAGCAGAAACCGGAAATCGCCTATGTCCTGACCGATTGCGGCGCCAAGCTGATCGTCTACGAGGACAGCCTCGCCGACCGCGTGCCAGAGCCGGCCGCGGTGCCGGACCTGCTGTATCGCGTGTCGATCGACGGCGCGCCCGGCGTGCTGGCGTTTCGGGATCTGGTTGCCGGCGACGCCACGCCGTCGCCGGTGGCGGTGGCGGAGGAAGACACCGCGATGATCCTCTACACCTCGGGCACCACAGGCAAGCCGAAGGGCGCGATGCTGGCGCACTGCAATCTGGTGCACTCCGCCCTCGTCTACGAAGCTTGTTTCGGCGCGACCGCGGCCGACCGCTCCATCGCCGCCGTGCCCTTGGCACATGTCACCGGCATCGTCGCCAATATCATGACCATGACGCGCTGCGCCGGCGCGCTGATCATCGTCCCGGAATTCAAGGCGCCGGACTATCTGCGGCTCGCCGCGCGCGAACGCGCCACGCAGACGATCATGGTGCCGGCGATGTACAATCTGTGCCTGCTGCAGGCCGATTTCGCCAACTACGACCTATCCGCCTGGCGCATCGGCGGCTATGGCGGCGCGCCGATGCCGGTCGCCACTATCGAACGGCTGGCGAACATGCTGCCGGGGCTGAAGCTCATCAACGCCTATGGCGCCACCGAGACGTCCTCGCCTTCTACCATCATGCCGCCGGAGTTCACCGCAAGCCACGTCGACAGCGTTGGCCTGCCCTGCCCCGGCGCGCGAATCGCGGTGATGGATTCCGAAGGTCGCGAGGTTCCGCGCGGCGAGGTCGGCGAGATCTGGATACATGGCGGCTCGGTCATCAAAGGCTACTGGAACAATCCGCGCGCCACGGCGGAGAGTTTCGTCGCCGGCTACTGGCGCTCCGGCGATCTCGGCTCCATCGACGCGCAGAATTTCGTCCGTGTGCTGGACCGCCAGAAGGACATGATCAATCGCGGCGGCCTGAAGATTTATTCGGCGGAAGTCGAGTCCGTCCTCGCCGGCCATCCCGCCGTGGTCGAGAGCGCGATCATCGCGCGGCCGTGCCCCGTGCTCGGCGAGCGGGTGCATGCGGTGGTGGTGTTGCGCGACGAGATCGATCCGTCGGCGCTGCGCGCCTGGTGCGCCGCGCGGCTGTCGGACTACAAGGTGCCGGAGACCATCACCGTCAGTGCCGAACCGCTGCCGCGCAATGCCAACGGCAAGGTGATGAAGAAGGTTCTGCGCGAGGCCATGGCGCACGCATAGAATCGTCAGCGCCGGGCGCGACCGCGCCGAACCTTGGGGTCAGCCGCGGATTCGCCGTCGGATAGCGCACTCTCCTCCGCCCCCTGTTTGACCTGGCTCTTGATGGCGACCAGCGTGTCCAGCGTCGCCTGCAGGGCGGCGTCCGGCACGTCACGCAGCACGTCGGCGGCGATGGCGTCGCGCAGGCTGTCGAGATCGTCCACCAGTTGCCGGCCCTTGGCTGTCAGGTACAGCCGGTTGGCGCGGCGGTCGGCGGGGTACGGCCGGCGCTCCACAAGCGCCTGTTCGACCAGCCGGTCGAGCAGGCGGACCAGCGAAATCGGTTGCAGTTCAAGCACCTCGGCCAGATCGACCTGCGACAGGCCCTCCTGCTGGCGTAGCCGAAACAGCACGACCCACTGCGCGCGGGTGGTTCCCCGCCCCTTGGCGCGCTGATCCACGTAGTTCCGCAAAAGCCGCGAACTCTCAACAAGTTGAGCGACGATCTCGCGCTTCAGACCGAGCGACATGACACAATGCACCGTTGAATCTGTCGAAGAATTAACAATACGCCTGCATACTAAGTGCAGGCTTACTGATTATAAACATAGTGGATCGCGCGGAGAGAAAGCAACGGGGCCGAGCATGACAAAGCGTCGCATTCCCGCCTGGGCATACATGATCGCGGCCCTCGCCGTGATTGGCGGCGCTTATATTGGCTGGTCCCGATACGCGAGCCGGGACCATGCGACCACCAAGGCCGGCGCACAAGCCTCGCCCGTGCCGGTGACGGTGGCGGCGGTTACCCAAGCCGACTTTCCGGTCTACCTGACGAGTCTGGGCACCGTTCAGGGCTTCAACACCGTGACGGTGCGCACCCGCGTCGATGGCCAGATCGATCAGATCGCCTTCAAGGAAGGACAGACCGTCAAGCAGGGCGACCTGATCGCGCAGATCGATCCGCGTCCCTTTCAAGCGGCGCTCGATCAGGCCAAGGCCAAGAAGGCGCAGGATGAAGCCAGCCTCGCAAACGCCAGGCGCGACCTGCAGCGCTCCACCAACCTCGGCGAGTTCGCCACCAAGCAGACGGTGGACACCCAGACCGCAACCGTGGAGCAACTCACCGCGCAGATCGCCGCCGACGACGCCGCCATCGCCAATGCCCAGACCCAGCTCGATTACACCTCGATCCGGGCGCCGATCTCGGGCGTCACCGGCATCCGTCAGGTCGACGTCGGCAACATCGTCAACGCCTCCACCCAGACCGGCATCGTCACCATCGCCCAGATCGAGCCGATTGCGGTGATCTTCACCGCGCCGGAGCAGGATCTCCCCGCCATCGCCGATGCGCTCAAGCAACACGACACCAGGGTCACCGCCCTCACTTCCGACGGCCGCCAGGTGCTGTCGCAGGGCACGCTGGCGCTGATGAACAACCAGGTGGACACCACCAGCGGAACCATTCGCCTCAAGGCGGTGTTTGACAACAAGGACCATGCACTGTGGCCCGGTCTGTCGGTGTCGACCCGCCTCCTCGTCAACACGGTGAAGAACGCCGCCGTGATGCCCGAGGACGCGGTCCAGCATGGCAGCGGCGGCCTTTATGTCTTTGTCGTCGGCGACGGCAACAAGGCCGAGCTGCGCAAAGTCACGGTCGGGGCTTCGACCGATGGCAAGGTGCTGGTGCAAAGCGGCGTCAAGCCCGGCGAACAGGTCGTGGTCGGCGGCCAGTATCGCGTCCAGCCCGGATCGCCGCTGGCCATCAATGTCGCAAGTTCAGGACAAGCCGTGCCGAGGGCCGACTGACATGAGCCAGGGCATTTCCGGTCCGTTCATCCGCTATCCCATCGCCACCTCGTTGCTGATGGCGGGCATCCTGTTCGTCGGTCTCGTCGCCTATCCGCTGCTGCCGGTTGCCCCGCTGCCGCAGGTCGATTTTCCCACCATCCAGGTGTCGGCGAGCCTGCCCGGCGCAAGCCCGGAGACCATGGCTTCGACGGTGGCGCAACCGCTGGAGCGGCAATTCGCGCAGATTCCCGGCGTCGCCCAGATGACCTCGACGAGTTCGCTGGGCTCGACCGCGATCACCATCCAGTTCGACCTCAGCCGCAACATCGACGGCGCCGCCAACGACGTTCAGGGCGCGATCAACGCCGCCGGCGGCCAGCTTCCGAAATCGCTGCCGAGCCCGCCGACCTACCGCAAGGTCAACCCGGCGGATTCGCCGATCCTGCTGTTGTCGGTAACCTCGGACACGCTGCCGCTGACCGAGGTCGACGATTACGCCGACACCCAACTGGCGCAACAGATCAGCCAGATCTCCGGCGTGGCGCAGGTCACCATCGGCGGCCAGCAGAAGCCCGCGATCCGCATCCAGATCGATCCCGCCAAGCTGGTAGCCAAGGGCTTGCAGCTCGAGGACGTGCGCAACCAGATCGCCATCACCACGGTGAACAGCCCCAAGGGCAACATCGACGGCGCGACGCGCAGCTACACCATCTACGCCAACGACCAGTTGACCAAGGCGAAGGACTGGAACGACGTCATCATCGCCTATCGCAACGGCGGCCCGCTGCGCATCCGCGACATCGGCCAGGCGGTGGCCGGACCGGAGGACGCCAAGCAGGCGGCCTGGGCCAATGGCAAGCGCGGCGTGTTCCTGGTGGTGTTCAAGCAGCCCGGCGCCAACGTCATCGACACCGTGGACAAGATCAAGGCGCAATTGCCGCGCCTCATCGCCTCGATCCCGCCGGCGATCAAGGTCTCGGTGCTGAGCGACCGCACCCAGACCATCCGCGCCGCGGTGACCGACGTCCAGTTCACGCTGCTCCTGACCATCGCCCTCGTGGTGATGGTGATCTTCATCTTCCTGCGCAGCCTGTGGGCGACGATCATCCCCAGCGTCACCGTGCCGCTGGCGCTGCTCGGCGCCTGCGCGCTGATGTGGGCGTTCGGCTATACCCTCGACAACCTGTCGCTGATGGCGCTGACGATCTCGGTGGGTTTCGTCGTCGACGACGCCATCGTCATGCTGGAGAACATCAGCCGCCACATCGAGCAAGGCGACAAGCCCTTCGACGCCGCCCTCAAGGGGGCGAGCGAGATCGGCTTCACCATCGTCTCGATCAGCATCTCGCTGGTGGCGGTGCTGATCCCGCTGCTCCTGATGGGCGGCATTATCGGCCGCCTGTTCCGCGAATTCGCCGTCACGCTGGCGATGACGATTTTCGTGTCGATGGCAGTGTCGCTAACGCTGACGCCGATGATGGCCTCACGCTTCCTCAAGGCCCACGACCAGGAAGCCCCGCGCGGCCGGCTCTACCAGCTCAGCGAGCGCTTCTTCGACACCTTGCTGCGCGGCTATGAACGCGGCCTCGACCTCGTGCTGCGCTGGCGGCTTGCGACGCTGTGCGTGTTCTTCGCCACCGTGGCGCTGTCCATCTATCTGTTCGTCATTATCCCGAAGGGCTTTTTCCCGCAGCAGGACATCGGCCTGATCACCGGCATCACCGAAGGCGGGCAGGACATCTCCTTTGCCGAAATGAAGCGGCTGCAACAGCAGATCGGGCAGATCATCCAGAACGATCCGGCAGTGTCAGGCATCGCCATGGCGGTCGGCGGCGGCGGCAGCGCGCTGAACACCGGCCGCATGTACATTACGCTCAAGCCGCGCGAGCAGCGCGACGTCAGCGCCCAGCAGATCATCGCACGGCTGCGGCCGCAATTCGACAAACTGGAGGGCGCGCGGGTGTTCCTGCAGGCGGCGCAGGACGTGCGCCTCGGCGGCCGCGCCACGCGCACCCAGTTCGAATACACATTGCAGGACTCCAATCTCGACGAACTCAACACCTGGGCGCCGAAGATTCTGGCGAAGCTGAAGACACTGCCGGAACTGCGCGACGTCGCCACCGACCAGCAGACCCTGGGCACGACGCTGACGCTGACCATCGACCGCGACACCGCCTCGCGCTACGGCATCCAGCCGCAACTGATCGACGACACGCTGGCGGACGCTTTCGGCCAGCGTCAGGTGGCGCAGTATTTCACGCAGGTGAACAGCTACCACGTCATTCTCGAGATCCTGCCGGAAATGCAGGGCGCGGTGGATTCGCTGAACAAGATCTACATCAAGTCGCCCACCACCGGCGATCAGGTACCGCTATCGGCGTTCGCGCGCTGGACCACGGTGCCGGTGCGGCCACTGTCGATCAGCCATCAGGGCCAGTTCCCGGCCACCACCATCAGCTTCAACCTCGCCCAGGGCGTGGCGCTCGGACAGGCGACCAGCGCCATTCAGGCCGCGGTGGCGGAGCTGGGCATGCCGGCGACCGTGAACGCCAGCTTCCAGGGCACCGCGCAGGCGTTCCAGCAATCGCTCGGCACCGTGCCGCTCCTGATCCTCGCGGCGCTGATCGTGGTCTATCTGATCCTCGGCATCCTCTACGAGAGCTACATCCACCCACTGACGATCATTTCCACGCTGCCCTCGGCCGGCGTCGGCGCGCTGGCGATGCTGATGCTGTTCGGGTTCGATTTCAGCCTGATCGCCCTGATCGGCATCGTGCTGCTGATCGGCATCGTCAAGAAGAACGGCATCATGCTGGTGGACTTCGCCATCGTCGCCGAGCGCGAAGAGAACCTCGCGCCCGAACAGGCGATCCGCAAGGCGGCGCTGATCCGGTTTCGCCCGATCATGATGACCACCATGGCCGCAATGCTCGGCGGCGTGCCCTTGATGCTGGGAACGGGCACCGGCGCGGAGATCCGCCAGCCGCTCGGCTACGCCATGGTGGGCGGCCTGCTGGTGAGCCAGGCGCTGACCCTGTTCACCACGCCGATCGTCTATCTCTACCTCGACAGGCTGTCGAACTTCCTGTCGGGCGTCGGCCGCCGCGGCAAGCCGGCGACTGCGGCCGATCACGTCCCGAACAAGGTTCCGGAAGCGGCAGAATAAAAGGCGCCGCGCCGCCGGCGCTCAGCGCTCGGCGAACGCCTTTTCCACCACGAAATCCCCCGGCTCGCCGTGATTGCCTTCGACGAAGCCGCGCGCGAGCAGCAGGTTCTTGGTGTCCAGCAACAACGCCGGGCTGCCGCAGATCATCACCCGGTCCTTCTCGGCGTCGAGATCGGGCAGCGCGATATCCGCAAACAGCTTGCCCGATGTGATGAGGTCGGTGATGCGGCCGCGATTGCGGAACGGATCGCGGGTCACGGTCGGGTAATAGATGAGCTGGGCGCGCAACATGTCGCCGATCAGTTCGTCCTGCGGCAACTTCTCGGTGATGAGTTCGCCATAAGCCAGTTCGCGGACATGGCGGCAGCCATGCAGCAGCACGACCTTCTCGAAACGCTCATAGGTCGTCGGGTCCTTGATCACGCTCAGGAACGGCGCAAGGCCGGTGCCGGTGCCGATCAGATAGAGGTTGCGGCCGTCCTTCAGGTTGTCGATCACCAGCGTCCCGGTGGCCTTGCGGCCGACGATGATCTGATCGCCCTTCTTCAGATGCTGGAGCTTCGAGGTGAGCGGGCCATCCTGCACCTTGATGGAGAAGAATTCGAGGTTGTCCTCGTAATTGGCGCTGGCGACGCTGTAGGCGCGCAGCAGCGGCTTATCGTTCACCTTGAGGCCGATCATGGTGAACTCGCCGTTACGGAAACGGAACGAGGAATCGCGGGTGGTGGTGAAAGAGAACAGGTTGTCGGTCCAGTGATGAACGCTCAGCACCGTTTCATGATTGAAGTTGCTCATGTCGCGCGGACTCCCTTGACGGTCGCCGCAGGTAGCAAGGCCCTCGGGTTCGATCAATGACATGGGATAAGTACGGT
This sequence comes from Bradyrhizobiaceae bacterium, assembly GCA_020544565.1. GTDB lineage: Bacteria > Pseudomonadota > Alphaproteobacteria > Rhizobiales > Xanthobacteraceae > Afipia. The sequence goes on along the minus strand of CP078014.1, from coordinate 217,536 downwards.
ATGATTTTTCAGCAACCCTCACATGACGGAAAAGCTTCTCTCGCTCCCGCTCGAGCAAGAGAAAAAATATCTCCTCCGGGTAACTCTACAGAAAGCCGATGGAAATCCACGGCACCGCCGCGACGACGATGAGACCGATCAGCAGTGCCAGCAGATAGCCCCAGATCGGCCGGATACCCTCGGCGGGATCGACCCGACCGATGGCACAGGCGGCATAGTAGCCGACCCCGAACGGCGGCGCGAACAGCCCGATGCCCATGGCGAGGATGACGATCATCGCATAGTGCACCTCGTGCACGCCGACCGCGCGGGCGATGGGAAACAGCAGCGGCCCGAACAGCACGATGGCCGGAATGCCTTCCAGCACGCTGCCGAGGACCATGAAGGCGACGATGGAGACCGCGATGAAGGCCGCCGGGCCGCCGGGCAACCCTGTCATGGCCGCGGCCAGCGAGCGCGAGAAGCCGGACTGGGTCAGGCCCCAGGCCATGCCGGTCGCGGTGCCGATGATGAGCAGGATCGCGCCGGACAGGCTTGCGGTCTCGATCAGCATCGGCATCAGGCGCGACCAGTCGAACTGGCGATAGATCAGAAGTCCGGCGAACACCGCGAACACGATGCCGATGGTGGAGACTTCCGTGGCGGTGGCGATGCCTTCCACCACCGCGGCGCGGATGACGAAGGGCAGCGCCAGCGCCGGCAGCGCGATGACGAAGGCGCGCAGGATCTGGCGGCCGCTGGCGCGCGTCACGCCGCTCATGTCCTCGTGACGATAGCGCCACCACACCAGCGCCGACAGCGTGAGGCCCAATACCAGCGCCGGCAGCAGGCCGCCGGTGAACAGCGCGGCGATGGAGACGCCGGTGACCGATCCGATGGTAATAAGCACGAGGCTTGGCGGAATGGTTTCGGTCTGCGCGCCGGTGGCCGCCAGCAGCGCGACGAGATCGCCGGGCCGCGCGCCGCGCGCCTTCATCTCGGGAAACAGCACCGGCGCCACCGCGGCCATGTCCGCCGCCTTGGCGCCGGAAATGCCGGAGACGAGATACATCGCGCCCACCAACACGTAGTTCAGCCCGCCGCGGACATGGCCGAGCAGGCTCGCGAGGAAATTCACCATGGCCCGCGCCATGCCGGTCATCTCGATCAGCAGACCGAGAAACACGAACAGCGGCACCGACAGCAGGATCAGGTGGCTCATGCCCTCGTCCATGCGGCCGACCAGCACCAGCGGCGGCGTGCGCGTGGTCAGGATCAGATAGCCGAAGATCGACAGTCCGAACGCGAAGGCGATCGGTACGCCGGCGAACACGCACAGGCCGACCACGCCGATGAAGAAGATGACGAGGTTGAGATTGCCGAGCGGACGCAGCACCGGCTGCGCCAGCCAGAACGCGGCGGCGATCGCGGCCACGGTGGCCACCGCCAGCAGCACCATGCGCCGCTCCGGATGGCGCGCGAGGCGCAACAGCGCGAACACGATCATCAGCACGATGCCGGTCGGCAGCGCCGCCGCCCGCCACGAGTTGGAGATCTCCAGCGCCGGCGTGGTGATGAAGCTTTCCTCATAGGCGTATTCAAACGAAGGCCCCACCACCATGAGCAGGAAGGCGAGCGCCGCCGCAACCCCGACGAGATCGAAGAAGGCGCGCGCGCGCGGCTCGCAACGCGCCACCACGGCCGTCATCCGCATGTGCTCGGCGCGGCGGAAAGCGACCACCGCCCCGAACATCGCGAGCCACAGGAACAGGATCGACGCCAGTTCGTCGGACCAGATCAGCGGGCGGTGAAAGCCGTAGCGCGACACCACGCCCGCGAACAGGATGACGATTTCCACCACCACCAGCAGCGCGGTCGGGATCTCGACGAGCCGCCCGAGCAGTGTTTCGATGCGCGCCAGCGGCCCGCCGGCGGGCGAAGCCAAAGCCTCCCCAGCGGCGACGCCGGCGGCATGCGAAGAGCTGACCTCGCCCATGCGGCGCCTAAGTCAGCTTGCCCGTGCTTCTCTCCAGAATGGACCAGGCCTCGTCGCCGTACTTGGCCTTCCATTCGGCATAGAAACCGGCCTGCCGCAGCTTCTCGCGGAACGGCTTGAGATCCGGCTGATTGAAGACCAGGCCCTTGCCGGCCAGTTCGGACTGCAGACCGGCATTGAGCTTCTCGGTGTCCTCGCGCGCCTTCACCGCGGCGGCATTGACGTTCTTCGCGACGATGGCGCGCACGTCCTCCGGCAGCCGCTCCCAGGCGCGGCGGTTGGCGAGGAACCAGAAGCCGTCCCACATATGATTGGTCAGCGAGCAATAGCGCTGCACCTCATAGAGCTTCGCGGTGGAGATCAGCGCCAGCGGATTTTCCTGGCCCTCGACGATCTTGGTCTGCAGCGCCGAATAGACCTCGTTGAAATTGATCGAGGCCGGCGAAGCGTCGAACGCCTTGAACATCGACGTCCACAGCGGCGACACCGGCACGCGAATCTTGAAGCCCTTGAAGTCCTCCGGCGTGTTGATCGGCCGGGTGGACGAGGTGGTCTGGCGGAAACCGTTGTCCCAGATCTTGTCCATCACCACGAGATTGGCCTTGGTGATCTGGCTGCGGATATAGGCGCCGAGATCGCCGTCCATGGCTTTCCACACCGCGGGATAATCGGGGAACGCGAAGCCGATGCCGTTGATGGACGCGGCCGGCACCAGCGTCGCCAGAATGAGCCCGGACAAAGTGAAGAACTCGACGCCACCGGAGCGGAGCTGGCTCAGCGTATCGGTGTCGGAGCCGAGCTGGCTCGAAGGAAACAACTGGATATCGACGCGACCCTTGGTCTCCTGCTTGATCGCGGCGGCCATCTCGCGGCCGCGCACGTTGATCGGGTGCGTGTCGGGAAGATTGTTGGCGAACTTGTAGGAAAATTCGGCCTGCTGCGCCCGCGCGACGAGCGGCGCGCCGATCCCGGCCATCACGGCGGTGGCGGTCGAGGCTTTCAACAAAGTGCGACGTGAAACATGCATGGCGTTCCGTCCTCCGGACTGCTTGTTCTTGTGGCTTCGTCAGGAAGCTATCGGCGGCACAACATCCATCTTCCGGTAAAATGTCAAACCATCCGTAAGGCTAATTCCATGTGGAAAGGCGTCTGCCGCGCACTCTCCATCTGCCTGCGAACCAGGCTGTGATGGACGCTTGCCCACACGGTGCTTGCGGCATCGCAACATTAACAAGGCTGCCAGCGGCTGGCGGAATACGCTCGCGCGCGCCGTCCAAGCCGCGCTGAAGTACCGCCGCATTCACGCTGTTTCAAACATCCGATCTTTGCTTGACTTGCTCTCGCTTCGTTGGGCACTCTGCACCCATAATAGAAGAGCGCCGGAAGCATTCCGGATGCTCCCAAGGAGGAACCTCAGTCATGAAATCACTTCTCAGCCTGCTCACGGCCGCAGGCATGATCAGCGCCGGAGCCTTCGCCTCCCCGGCCCTGGCCCAGGCCCAGAAGCCGATCAGGATCGGCATTCCCACCTCGGTCCAGCTCCAGGTCGGGCGCGACACCCAGAACGCCGCCAAGATGGCGGTGGAAGAGATCAACGCCAAGGGCGGCCTGCTCGGACGCCAGCTCGAAATCGTGGTGGCCGACGAAACCGAGAACCCCGAACAGGGCATCGCGGCGATCAAGAAGCTGACCGCCGACGACAAGGTGGACGTGCTGATCGGCGGCTACACCAGCGGCGTGACGCTCGCGCAGTTGCCGCACATCTCGAACGCGAAGACGATCTATCTTGGCGTCGGCGCGGCCTCCCCGGCCATCACCGCGAAGGTGAAAAGCGACTACGACAACTACAAATACATTTTCCGTGTCTCCCCGATCAACGCCGCCCATCAGGCGCGTGCGCTCGTCAACTTCATCAGCGGCAAGCTGAAGGGCGAGATGGGGATGAAGAAGGTCGCCATCGTCGGCGAGAACGCCAAGTGGGTGCAGGACCTCGTTCCGATCCTGAAGAAGGGCGCGATCGCGAGCGGCGTGGAAGTGCCGATGGCCGAGTTCTTCGATACCTCGACCTCCGACTTCTCCCCCCTGTTCGCCAAGGTCAAGGCCAGCGGTGCTGAATACCTGATCGTGATCCTGTCGCACGCCTCCTCGGACATCTTCGTCAAGCAGTGGCATGACGCGCAGGTTCCGGTTCCGATCGGCGGCATCGACGTCAAGAGCCAGGACGCCGACTTCTTCTCCCGCGTCGGCGGCAAGGCGCTCGGCGAAACCGTCGGCCTGTTCGCCATCGCCGCTCCGCTCACCCCCAAGACCATGCCGTTCTGGAACGAGTTCGTGAAGCGCTTCGGCACCGCTCCCGTCTATACCGGCGTCGGCGCCTACGACGCGGTGCATGTCTATGCGGAAGCTGTGCGGCGCGCCGGCTCGGTCGCTCCCGACGCGGTCATCAAGGAGCTTGAGAAGACCGACTATGTCGGCATCGCCGGCAAGATCCAGTTCGACGACACCCACGACGTGAAGACCGGACCGGGCCTGCAGAACCTGCTGTTCGCGCAGTGGCAGAAGGACGGCGCCCGCATCGTGGTCTGGCCGAAGGACGCCGCCACGGGCGAAATGATCCCGCCGCCCTGGATGAAGAAGTAAACCGCTCGTCCACGTCGTGAGAGTGGCGGCCGGCGACATGTGCGCCGGCCGCGCAATCCGAAGGCTCTGCCTTCTCCTTGCGTTCGATCACAGCAGGCGGTCATGCTTCAAATTCTGATCTATGGCGCGGTGTCCAGCGCCATCTACGCGATGCTCGCAGTGGGCTTCACGCTGATCTTTGGCGTCGCGCGCATCCTCAATCTCGCACACGGCGCGTTTTATGCGCTCGGCGCGTATTCGGCCTATGTCTTCACCTCGATCCTGAACCTCCCGCTGATCGTGGCGGCCCCGCTCGCGGTGCTGGTGGTCGCGTTGTTCGGCGTGGTGATGGAGCGTTACCTGGTGCGACCGCTGCGGTCCTCGCAGCTTGCGGTGCTGATGATCACGCTCGCGGTGTCGCTCGCGGTCGAGCAGGCGCTGTTCATCATTTTCGGCTCCGAGTATCGCAACGTGCCGTCCTTCGTCGCGGAGAAGCTGACCATCGGCGGCGTCGACATCAGCGGCCAGCGGCTCCTTGCTCTGGTCGCGGGCGTGATGGTGCTGCTGCTGCTGTGGCTGTTCATCCAGCGCACGCGATTAGGGGCGGCGATCCTCGCGGTGTCGCAGGATCCGGAAGCCGCGCAGTACATGGGCATCCCCACCAACCGGATCTTCTCCATCGTCATGGCAATTTCCGCAGGCACCGCCGCGCTCGCGGGCGTGCTGGTGTCGCCCTTCCTTACCGTGCAGCCGACCATGGGCCTGCTGCCGATGGTGAAGGCGTTCGCCATCGTCATCGTCGGCGGCCTCGGCTCCATTCCCGGAAGCATCATCGCTTCGCTCATTCTCGGCTATTCGGAAACCATCGTCGCCTATCTGATCTCCACTTCGTGGACCGAACTGGTGTCGCTGGTCGCCGTCGTCGTCACCCTCATGATAAGGCCGTCCGGAATTCTCGGACGCCGGGCGGCGTTCTGACATGCGAAGCATCTCGTTGATCGACATCGCCGGCGGCATCGTGGTCGTCGCCATTCTCGCGCTCGCCCCGGTGTTCGCCGCCAGCAACTACCTCACCGGTGTGCTCACCGTCTGCGTCATCTATGGCATCTGGGCATCGAGCTGGGACTTCATGTCCGGCCTCACCGGACGCGAGAATTTCGGCCACTCGCTGTTCATCGGTGCGGGCGCCTACACCGCCGGCTTCCTCGCCACGATCTGGTCCGCCAATCCCTGGTACAGCCTGCCTACGGCGGTGGTGGTCGCGGTGACCTTCGCCATTATCGTCGGCTTTCCGACGTTGCGCCTGCGCGGCCCGTATTTCGCTTTGGCGATGCTGTCGGCGTCGGCGATCCTGCAGCGCCTCTGCCTGATCTTCTGGGAATACACCGGCGGCGAGGAGGGTCTTTACGGCCTCGAACCGCTGATGCGCTCGCCGCTGTATTTCTACTGGTTCGCGCTGGCAATCCTGGTGGTCACCGTCATCATCCTGACGCTGCTGGCCCATTCGCACTGGGGCCTCCTGCTGCGGGCGATCCGCGGCGACGAAGCCACCTGCCAGGCGGCGGGCATCAACGTGACGTTCTACAAGATCGCCTCGCTGATGATCAGCGCCGCCTTCGCCGGCCTCGGCGGCGCGCTCTACGCGCACTACCAGCTTCAGGTCTCGCCGCCGCTGTTCTCGGTGGTGGTGTCGATCACCATCATCATCATGTGCTACGTCGGCGGCATCGGCTCGATCTACGGCGCGGCGATTGCGGCGATCCTGCTCACGCTCCTGACCGAGATGCTGCGCGGCTTCGGCGAATACCGCCTGTGGATCTACACCCTGACCCTGATCCTGATCCTGTTCTTCCTGCCGAACGGCATGATCGCGCCGGCCTGGCGCCGGCTGACGGAGCGCTTCCGATGACAGCCCTTCTCGAAGTCAACGGCCTGACCAAGCGCTTCGGCGGACTGACCGCCGTGAAGGATGTCACCTTCAAGCTGGAGAAGGGCGAGCTGACCGGCATCCTCGGTCCGAACGGCGCGGGCAAAACCACGCTGTTCAACCTCCTCACCGGCTTCATCCCGCCGACCAACGGCACGGTGATGTTCAACGGCGAACGCATGCAGGGCCTCGCGCCCTACAAGATCGTCAACCGCGGCATGGCGCGCACCTTCCAGCTCTGCCGTCCGTTCGTCGGCATGAACCTTCTCGAGAACGTCGTGGTCGCGTGCCTGTCGCCGCGCGCCCATGGCGACGTCGACAAGGAGGAGCGCGCCCGCCATCTGCTCGAACAGGTCGGCCTCGGCGGCCGCGGCGCCGAGCCGGTCGAGACCCTGCCCTATGGCGACCTGCGCCGGCTCGAAATCGCACGCGCGCTGGCCACCCGGCCGGACCTGCTGCTGCTCGACGAGCCCTTCGCCGGCCTCGGCTCGAGCGAGATCGAACCTCTCGCCCAACTCATCAAACGCCTGCATCGCGAGGAAAACCTGACCATCCTGCTGATCGAACACAAGCTGCGCGAATTCATGGCGCTGGTGTCGCGCGTGATCGCGATGAACTTCGGCGAGGTCATCGCCATCGGCCCGCCGGAGGAGATCGTCAAGAACCCGAAGGTGGTCGAAGCCTATATCGGCAAGACGGAGGACGAGCATGTCCCTGCTTGAAGTCTCCGACCTGCGCGTCAGCTACGGCAAGGCGCTCGCCCTCGAATCCGTTTCGATCAAGGTCGAGAAGGGCGAACTTATCGGCGTGCTCGGCCCCAACGGCGCCGGCAAGACCACGCTGCTGAAGGCGATCTCCCGCTCCATTCCGCTGCAGAGCGGCACGTTGACCTTCAAGGGCCAGTCGCTCGAGAGCGTCGCGCCCTATGACGTGGTGGCGCGCGGCATCTGCCATTGCCCCGAGGGCCGCAAGCTGTTCTCGGAACTCTCGGTGCTGAAGAACCTGCAGCTCGGGGCCTATCTGCGCAAGAACAGCGCCGAGATCGACGCCGATCTGGAGCATGTCTTCACGCTGTTTCCGGTGCTGCGCGAACGGCAGTGGCAGCAGTCGAGCACCCTGTCCGGCGGCGAGCAGCAGATGGTCGCCATCGGCCGCGCGCTGATGGGCCGCCCGGAGCTGCTGCTGCTCGACGAGCCGAGCGTCGGCATCGCGCCGCGGCTCAAGGGCCTGATCTTCGATTCGATCCAGCAGATCCGCAAGGACGGCACCGCCATCCTGATCGTCGAACAGGACGCCACCTCGACGCTGCGGATCACCGACCGCGTCTATGTCCTCGAACACGGCCGCACCATTCGCGAGGGTCGCTCGCAGGATCTCGCCGGCGACGAATACATCCGGCAGGTCTATCTCGGCGTCTGACGAACGCGCGCCCGCCGGCCACGGCGAGGCCACCGCCGCGAAGCGATCCATGATGGACCGCTTCGTGGCGTTCAGGAGCGGACAGCGCTCCGCGTCGGCAAGGACGGCCGTTATTTCTTCTGCAGCGCGCCCTCGGCGGTCAGCACCTCATGGGCGGCCTTGAAGGCTTCGAGGCCGGAAGGAATGCCGCAATAGACCGTGGCATGCAGCAGGATTTCCTTGATCTCGTCGACGCTGACGCCGTTGGCCAGCGCGCCCTTCACATGCAGCTTGAGTTCGGCGGGCTTGCTCAGGGCCGTCAGCATCGCGAGGTTGAGCATGCTGCGCGTCTTGCGCTCGAGGCCCGGCCGGGTCCAGGCATAACCCCAGCACCATTCGGTGGTGATGTTCTGGAACGCCATCATGAAATCGTCGGCCTTGGCCAGGCTGTTGTCGACATAGTCCTTGCCCAGCACCTCGCGCCGCACCGCCAGGCCCTTCTCGAATTGCTCGCTGTTTCCGCTCATGACATTCTCCAGACAGGTTGATTCCGCGACAGGAAGGCCCTGCCAGCTTCCTCTCTCTTGCAGGCATTTTCCGGACGCGGCAAGCGGGGCGGCGGCAGCCCCCGCGCGCGCCGTTGCATAGGCGCATTCGAAAACTGCCCCTGCTCCCTGCCGCCAAAATGCGGTTCATAGGGTGCATGACGCGCCTTTCCCCGCTTGTGTCCCCCCAATGACCGCCGCGAAGCCGACACAGACCGCGCTGGTCGTGCTCGCATTGTGCTTCGCGCTGGCGGTGATCGGGCGCGGGTTCGGTGAAAGCTTCACCGTATTCCTGCTACCGATCTCGCAGACCTTCGGCTGGGATCGGGCCGAGGTGGTGTCGATCTATTCCATGGCGGCGCTGATCGGCGGCCTGTCCGCCCCCGTGATCGGGCGGCTGTTCGATCATTCCGGGCCGCGCACGGTGTTCGCGCTGGGCATGGCCCTGATCGGCGGCGCGTTTCTGGTGGCGAGCGCGGCGGAACGCCTGTGGCAGTTCCAGCTCAGCCTCGGCCTGTGCGTCGGCATTGGCGTGGCCTGCCTCGGCAACGTGTCGCACTCGATCCTGCTCGGGCGCTGGTTCGGGGCGCGGCTGACCACGGCCATGGCCGTGGTCTATTCTGCCACGGGGGCGGGCGTGCTCGCCATTCTGCCCCTGTCGCAGGTGCTGATCGAACGCGTCGGCTGGCGCAGCGCCTACCAGATCTTCGGCACGGCCATGCTGGTGCTGCTGGTGCCGCTGCTGCTCCTGCCGTGGAAACGTTTCGCGGCGGGATCGGCCAAGGTGACCCGAACGGCCGCGGCCGACCTGCCCGGCGAGGACTGGACCGTTGCCGCCGCCATGCGCCACTCGGCGTTCTGGGGCTTGTTCAGCACCTTCTTCTTCACCGCGGTCGGCATGTACGCCATCTCGGCGCAGATCGTGGCCTATCTGGTGGATGCGGGCTTCGCCCCGCTGCAGGCCGCCACCGCCTGGGGTTTCAGCGGGGTGGTGATGCTGGCGGGCATGCTGTCAGTGACATGGCTCGACAGCGTGATCGGCCGCCGCCGCTCGGTGCTGGTCAGCTACGCCTTCTCGATCCTCGGCATCGTGCTGCTGCGCCTGCTGCGCATCTATCCCAACCTGCCGCTGCTCGCCGGCTTCGTGATCTGCTTCGGCGCCACCCTCGGCTCGCGCGGCCCGCTGATCACCGCCACCGCCATGCGCATCTTCCGCGGCCGACGGGTCGGCACCATCTTCGGCGCGATCTCCATCGGCAGCGGCCTCGGCGCGGCGATCGGCTCGTGGAGCGGCGGCCTCATTCACGATCTCACCGGCAGCTACGACCCGCTGCTGCTGTTCGCGCTGATCAACGTCGTGCTCGGCATGATTCCATTTCTCGCCATGCGGACGCTGAGGGAGTGACTATGGTCGTGACGCTTGCACTGGCGGACAGCGGTTGCGATCATGGCGACCCCGGATGTTCCGCCCTGCCGTTGCGAAAGGTTGAGAGATGAGCACGCCCGCCGATGCGCCGGACTGGCGCACGCTGACACGAGATCAACTCGATCAAGGACTGAACAACGGCCTCGCCGTGGGGGACCCGGCGAACGTCTTCGCGGACTGGGAACTTCGCTCGGCGCAGATGCGCGCGCACCATCCCCAGTCTCTCGACCTGCGCTACGGCCCGCGCGAGCGCAACCGCATCGACCTGCTAACCACCGGCCGGCGTGGCCCCACCCTGGTCTTCATCCATGGCGGCTACTGGCAGGGGCGCGCCAAGGAAAATTTCACCTTCTGCGCCGCAGGCCCGCTGGCGCACGGCATCGACGTCGCCCTGATCGGCTATACGCTCGCGCCCGACGTCAGGCTCGGCCAGATCGTGGAGGAGATCCACGCCGGCCTCGATCATCTGGCCCGCGAACTGCCTGCGCTCGGCGGCGATCCGGAGCGGATCATGGTGTCGGGCTGGTCGGCCGGCGCGCATCTGTCGGCCATGGCGCTCGGCCATCCGCATGTCAAAGCCGCGCTGCTGATCAGCGGCGTCTACGATCTCGAACCGATCCGCCACAGCTACCTCAACGCCAAGCTCGATCTGGACGACGCCACCATCCGCGCCAACTCGCCCCTGTTGCAGACGGGCGGCATCGACAAGCCCGTAGCGATCACGGCGGGCAGCGCGGAACTGCCGCTGCTGCGCGCGCAATCGGCAGGTTTCGCCGCCCATCGCGCCCGCTACGGGCTGCCGGTGATCTACGAGGAAAGCCCCGGCGACAACCATTTCACCATTCTGGAGCACCTCGCCTCGCCCGCCGGCCGGCTGACCGAACTGGTCCGCGATCTCGCCGGACGGATGTGACCGCCGCGCGACAGCCTCACGCCTGCATCTGCGCCAGCGGCATCCGCCTCTCGATCAGGCGGGAGAACAGGCTCGCCCCCACCGGCAACATCTTGTCGTCGAAAATGTAGCCCGGATTGTGCAGCGGCACCGAGCCGTCGTGCCCGAGCCAGAAATAGGCGCCCGGCACAGCCTGCAGCATATCGGCGAAATCCTCGCTGCCCATTCTGGGCCGCGGCGTGGTGATTACGTTGTCCCCGCCGACCACGCCGCGCGCCACCTCGGCCACGATCTGGGAGGGCTCCTCGTGGTTGACCAGCACCGAAAAGATATCGCGGATATCCACCTCGATCTCGACCTCGAAAGCTGCCGCCATCCCAGCGGCGATGGCGCGCATGCGGGTGCGGACCTGCTGGCGGACGTTGTCGGCGAAGGCGCGCACGGTGCCCGCGAGTTTCGCTTCGCCGGGAATGACGTTATAGGCGGCACCCGCGTGAATCTGGGTGATCGACAGCACCGCCGACTTGAGCGGATGGACATTGCGGCTGACGATGGTCTGCAGCGCCTGCCCCAGCGTCATCGCGATCACCACGGGATCGCGCGCATTGTGCGGCATGGCGCCATGGCTGCCATAGCCCTTGATGGTGATGTCGAAGAAATCCGCCCCTGCCATGCTCGCGCCAGGAAAGATGCAGACCTGGCCGGGGTTCAGATCGGGATCGTTGTGCAGGCCATAGACCTCGTCCACCGGGAATTTCTCGAACAATCCGTCCTTCAGCATCGCCCGCGCGCCGCCGAGGCCCTCCTCGGCAGGCTGGAAGATGAAGGCGACGGTGCCGTCGAAATTGCGCGTCTGCGCCAGATAGCGCGCGGTACCGAGCAGCATGGTGGTGTGGCCGTCATGGCCGCAGCCGTGGAAGCGGCCGGGAATGGTGGAGCGCCACGGCAGATTGGTGTGCTCCTCCATCGGCAGCGCGTCCATGTCGGCGCGCAGGCCGATGCGCTTGGTGCCATCGCCCTTGCCCTTCAAGAGGCCGACCACGCCGGTGCCGCCGAGTCCACGATGCACCTCGATGCCCCATTGCGCCAGTTTCTCGGCGACGATGCCGGAGGTGCGATGCTCCTCGAAACCGATTTCGGGATGGGCATGAAGATCGCGGCGGATGGCGGTCAGGTCGTCGGCAAAGCTATCGATCAGGTCGATATTCGGCATCGGTGGTTGATCCTGTTGGAGAAACGGCGGCCCGGGCCTGCGGCCCATCAATCGAGGCTGGCGAGCAGACCGGCCATCAACCGGCCACGCTCGATCAGGCTGTCCACCTCGATATGTTCGTTGAGGGTGTGATAGTCGGCACCGCGCACGCCGAGGCCATCCAGCGTCGGAATGCCCATGGCACCGGTGAAATTGCCGTCCGAACCGCCGCCCGAGCTGCCATGGATGAGATCGAGGCCGATAGTGGCGGCAACGGCGCGGGCCTTTTCATAAAGCGCCATGGTGCCGGCATCAGGCTCCCACACCGGGCGGGTGACGCCGCGCGTCACGGTGAAGGTGACGTCATTGCCGGTGCCGGACAAGGCCAGCATGCGCTCCACGCCGCGATCCAGATCGGCCTGGCGCTTGGCCATGCTCAGCGCCTCGCCGCGACAGCTTGACGCCACGCAATTCACCCACTGCCCGCCGTGGACAACGCCGACGCTGAAGGTGCAATCCTCGCTGGTCATGGCGTCGATGGCGATGATCTGGCGCGCCATTTCGCGGATGGCGGAGCGCCCCGCGCTCAGCGCCGCCCCGGCATGGCTTGGCCTGCCGGCGGCTTCAAGATTGAAGCGCGCGATGGCGTAGCGGCCGGTGGTGACGCCGGCATTGCGGAACGCCGGCTCCGGCACCAGCACGTATTTGTTGCGCGCGGCCTCGGCCTCGATGAGATCGCGGGTGCTCGGCGTGCCGACCTCCTCGTCCGGCGTGAACAGCACCGTGACCGGCAGCGGCGTCGCAATCGACGCTTTGGCCAATTGCCGGATCGCCTCCAGCGCCGCGTAGTTGCCGCCCTTCATGTCGAGAATGCCGGGACCATAGCACTTCCCGCCCTCGCGCCGCCACGGCAGCCTCTCGAGCGTCCCGACCGGGTGCACCGTGTCCATGTGCCCGGCGATCAGGATCCCGGGCTGGCCCTGCTTCGGATGCGGAAACCGGGCGCGGACACAGCCGCCGAAGCCCTGACGCCCGGCAATGGTCTCGACGGAGGCGCCGGCGATCGCCATGTCGCGCGCCGCGAGCGCCAGCATGCGATTGACGGCTATGGCGTCCCAGGTCGGGCTCTCGCATTCGATCCAGGGTCGCAGCCCCTCCAGGATGGAGTCGAGATCGAACGGCAGCGAAGCGAGGTGAATCACGATGCGTTCCCTTGTTTCGGAATTCTCGAGCGCGGTCGCGGCAGGCGAACCGGTGCGGATCGTTGCAGGTTCGGCCGGTAAGTCAAAACGAAAGTTCGCAAATGTGCCCCCTTCCGCATGGTGGCCTGCCATGCCGGCATGGACGGCGCACGCGGTTGCGCAGCGATGCGCGATTGCGTAATCAAGCCGCCGATCAGAAGCGGGGCGGACGATGACAGGTTGCGATGCGGCATCATGGGGACGGGCATGACGTCGCCGGTCGTTGCCGCGCAGCCGTCGAACGCGCGCGCCGCGCTGTGGATGGCGGGCTGGCTCGCCTGCATGCTGATCCTGATGGTGGCGGGCCGCGAGATCAGCCGCGAGCTGAGCCTGTTTCAGCTGATGGAGCTGCGCTCGGCCATCGGACTGTTGATGCTGCTGCCGCTGATCCATGCCCAGGGCGGAGTGGCGCTTCTGCGCACCGCGCGTCCGCTCGCCCATCTCGCCCGCAACACGCTTCACTACGCCGCACAGTTCGGCTGGTTTCTGGCGCTGACGCTGATTCCGCTGGCGCAGGTGGTGGCCATCGAATTCACCATGCCGATCTGGACCGCGCTCCTGGCCGCGAGCTTCCTTGGCGAGCGTCTCAATCGGTGGAAAATCATCGCCATCGCGCTGGGGCTGGTGGGCGTGCTCATCATCGTGCAACCGGGAGCGCAGGTCAGTCCCGGCCAGTGGCTGATGGTGGCGGTCGCGGCCGGGTTCGCCATCACGGTGGTGCTGGTCAAATCGCTGACGCGCACCGATACCGGGGTCACCATCGTGTTCTGGATGCTGGTGATCCAGTCGGCGATCGGGCTGCTGCCCGCGCTCTATACCTGGCAGACGCCCTCGGCGCAGCTCTGGCCGTGGATCCTGCTGATCGCGTTCTGCGGAACCTATTCGCACTATTGCCTGACGCAGGCGATGCGCTTCGCCGACGCCACCATCGTCGTCCCGATGGATTTTCTGCGGGTGCCGCTTTCGGCTGCGGTCGGCTGGTTGCTGTATTCGGAACAGCTCACCCTGGCCACCATCGCCGGGACCGCCCTGATCCTCACCGGTAACCTGCTCAACCTCAAGCGCTCCTAGCCCGCCGGCAGGATCGTCCCCTCGCATGCGCCAAAGCCGATGCGGTAGCCATCGCCCTGGCACCAGCCGCGCAAAATCAGGGAATCGCCATCCTCAAGAAAGGTGCGCCGCACGCCACCCTCCAGCTCCAGCGGCTCGGTACCGTTCCAGCTGAGTTCCAGCAGGCTGCCGCGCTGGCCCTTGTCCGGGCCGCTGACGGTGCCGGAGCCGAGCAGGTCGCCGACATTCATGGCGCAGCCGCTGGAGGCATGGTGCACGAGCTGCTGCACCGACGACCAGTACATGTATCTGAAATTGGTGCGGCTGATGCCGGCGGCCTGCGCTATCTGTTCGGTTTTGAGATCGACCGCAAGGTGCAGATCGTAATTGTTCGGGCGCGCCTGCCGCAGATACGGCAGCGGCGGCGGCTCCTGCGGCGGACCATGGACGCGAAACGGCTCCAGCGCCTCGCGCGTGACGATCCACGGGCTGATCGAGGTGCCGAACGCCTTGGCCTGAAACGGGCCGAGCGGCACGTATTCCCACTGCTGGATGTCGCGAGCGCTCCAGTCGTTGAGGAGCGTGAAGCCGAAGATCATGTCCTCGGCCTGCTCCGCGGTGAGCATGTCGCCCATGGCCGACGCCTGACCGACCACGACCCCCATCTCCAGTTCAAAATCGAGCCGCTGACACGGGCCGAATGTCGGCGCGTCCGCCGTCGGCGGCCTGAGCTGGCCGCGCGGGCGGCGGATCGGAGTGCCGCTCACCACCACCGTCGAGGCGCGGCCGTTATAGCCGATGGGAATCGACAGCCAGTTCGGCGTCAGCGCGTTGTCCTTGCCGCGGAACATGACGCCGACATTGAATGCGTGCTCCTTCGACGAATAGAAATCGGTGAAGCCCTGCACGGCGATCGGCAGATGCATCTGCGCCAGCCTCTGCGGCACCAGCGCCTGCCGGCGCAGCGCGGCGTTGTCGCGCAGTTCGGGATTGTCATGGCGCAGCAGGGCGCTGATGCGCGCCCGCGTCCTGCGCCACACCTGCGGGCCCAGCGCCATGAAGGCATTGAGCGAGGGTTGCGCGAAAGTGCCATGGCCTTCATCGCAGCGGATCAGGCCGGCGCTCTCCAGTGCGGCAAGATCGAGGATCTGGTCGCCGATGGCGACGCCGACCCGCAACTGCGGCCGCTCCGGGGTGAAGAACACGCCATAGGGCAGGTTCTGGATGGGAAAATCCGACGACGGATCGACCGCGATGAAGGAGCGCAGTGCCGGATCGCTGGGATTCATCACGCCGCGCGGATATTGGCCATGAAGCTGTCGAGCTCCTGACGCAGGCGCGTGCTTTCCACCGCGAGCGTCTGCGCGGAATTCAGCACCTCGCCGGACGCCACGCCCGTTTCGGTCGCGCCGCGATTGACCTCCATGATGCTCTCGGCGATTTCGTGGGTGCCACCGGCCGCGCTCTGCACGTTCTTGGCGATCTCGCTGGTGGCGATGCTCTGATGCTCGATCGCGGTGGCGATGGTTCCGGCGATCTTGGAGATCTGGCCGATGGTCTGACCGATCTCCTTGATCGCGGCGACGGATTCCTGCGTCGCCTCCTGCATGCCGACGATGTGCGAGGCGATCTCGTCGGTGGCGCGCGCGGTCTGACTCGCCAGCGACTTCACTTCGGAGGCGACCACGGCAAAGCCGCGTCCCGCCTCTCCAGCGCGCGCGGCCTCGATGGTGGCGTTGAGCGCCAGCAGGTTGGTCTGCTCGGCGATGGCCGTGATCAGCTTGACCACGTCGCCGATTTCCTGCGCCGCCCGCGACAGCCTGACGATGCGTGCATCGGTGGCTTCGGCCTGCTGCACGGCGGCCGCGGCGATCCGGCTCGATTCCTGCACCTGCCGGCCGATCTCGTCCACGGACGCCGACAGTTCCTCGGTCGCGGCCGCGACCGACTGCACGTTGGACGAGGCTTCTTCCGACGCACTCGCCACCCGGCCCGACAGGTCCTGCGCCGCTTCCACGGTGCGCGTCAGCGTGACCGCCGCGGATTCGAGCTGGCTCGCCGACGACGACACGCTGGTGACGATGACGCCGACCGCCGCCTCGAAATTATCGGCGAAGCGATGCAGCTCGGCGCTGCGCGCGTCGCTCGCGGTCCTATTCTGGGTTTCGCGCTCAGCCGCGTCGTGCTCGGCACGGGCGACGGCGCGCTGCTTGAATTCCTCCACCGCGGCAGCCATCTCGCCGATCTCGTCCTTGCGTCCGAGGCCGGGCAGCACCACGGCGAAGTCTCCGCCGGCGAGCTGGCGCATAGCGGCGCACATCGCCACCATCGGCCGCGAAATCCCCGCGCCCAGCATCATCGCCAATAGCGCGCCGAGCATCAGCCCGCCGATGCCGAGCACGGTCACGAACCAGCCCGTGGCGCGGGCGGCGGTGGCGGATTCGCCGGCGAGGGCTTCCTGCCGCGCCAGCAGACCCGCCTTGATGACCTTGGCGTCCTGGGTGATCGCCGTCGCGGCCTCGCTCATTTTGGCGCTCAACTGGTCGATCAGCGCTGTGTTGGCGACGAAGGTCGCGAACGTCGCGCCATAGACCTTCAGTTGATCGGCGATCTCCGCGACCTTGGGTACGATCCGGGCGTCGCTGGAATTGAGCGACGACAGGCTGTTCTTCAGCATCTGGATTCGGGCATTGGCGCTGCTGGCCACCGCCTTGTCCGGCCGCGCGACGAAATTGCTGATGGCGGCGGAAATTGCCGCCGCCTGCGGCAGCAATTCCTTCAGCGTCGATTGCAGCGAGCTGTCGCCCATCATGATCGCGGTATCGGACAGATCGTCGAACTTGTAGCGCAAGGTGTTGCCGAAGCGGTTCAGCTGGTTCGCCGCGATGCTGGCATTCTCGGTCTTGGTCTCGACCATGCGCGCGAACAGCTTGGAGAATTCGGCGAAGGTCTCCGACAGCCGCGTGATGTCCTGCCGGTTGACGTCGCTTGCCAGACGCCTGGCGCGGTCGATGGCATTGCCGAGGTCGGTTTCGGCGGTGCGCGCAGCGGCGAGATCGTCATCGAGCCCGCTCACCGCGTAGTAGCGGGCCAAGAGCTGGTAGGCGGTGAGGTCGCGGTCGATGTCGCGGGCGCGGTCGGTCTGCGCGACGATATCGTGATAGGCCGAAACGCCCGTCGCGATCCGCTCGAAGCCGAAATAGGCGGTCGCCATGCTGACGGCGGAAATGCCGAGCACGACGAGAAAGCCGAGCATGATCTTGGTGCGGAATCTCAGATTGGAGAAATAGCCCGAGATCCCCTGCCTCTGCGCCTTGGCGCCGTTGAGCCAGCCCATTCCATCCCCCGAAAATGTATTCTTGCACGCGGAAACGGCCGGTCAGCCTCCGGCCGGATAGCCCAAGGTAAACAAAAATGGATAACGCGGCGTAAATGCCTACCGCCGGGACGACGGGCCGGCACCGCGCCCGGCCGCAAAAAGACCATTTTGAAAATTGCCGGTTTTGCGGCAGACAGGACCCACTTTCCTCCATCGCGAACAGCACGGCGATCATGAACCCAGTCAAAACCCTCACCCGGCACGGCCAGGCGATCTGGCTCGACTTCCTCGCCCGCGGCTTCATCGCCAATGGCGATCTCAGGGCGCTGGTGGAGCGCGACGGCGTGCGCGGCGTCACCTCCAATCCGTCCATTTTCGAGAAGGCCATCGGCGGCAGCGACGAATATGACGGCGCCATTTCCGCGCTCCTGAAGGAGCGCGACCGCCCGGTGGCCGAGCTGTACGAGACGCTGGCGGTGGAGGACATCCAGCGCGCCGCCGACGCGCTGCGCTCGGTCCATGACGAGCTGAACGGCACCGACGGCTTCGTCAGCCTCGAAGTGTCGCCCTATCTCGCATGCGACACGGCGGGCACCATCGCCGAGGCGCAGCGGCTGTGGACCAGCGTCGGCCGCGACAACCTGATGGTCAAGGTTCCGGCGACCCGCGAGGGCATCCCGGCGATCCGCGCGCTGATCGCGCAGGGCATCAGCATCAACGTCACGCTGCTGTTCTCGCAGCAGATGTATGCCGAAGTACTCGACGCCTATATTGCCGGTCTGGAAGACTTCGTCGCCGGCGGCGGCGATCCGAAGGGCGTCGCCAGCGTGGCGAGCTTCTTCATCAGCCGCATCGACACCGCCGTGGACAACCAGCTCGACGACAAGATCGCGGCGGCCTCCGGTGATGACAAAGCGCGCCTCGCCGCGCTCAAGGGCAAGGTGGCGATCGCCAATGCCAAGCTGGCGTATCAGCATTATCTGAAAGTGATCGGCGGCGACCGCTGGAAAGCGCTGGCGGCCAGAGGCGCGCAGGTGCAGCGCCTGCTGTGGGCCTCGACCGGCACGAAGAACAAGGCTTACAGCGATGTGCTGTATATCGAGGAACTGATCGGCCGCGACACGGTCAACACCGTGCCGCCCGCGACCCTCGACGCCTTCCGCGATCACGGCCGGCCGCGCGACAGCCTCGAGCAGGATATTCCGGAGGCGGATCGCGTGCTCGCCGATCTTGCCGGGACCGGTATCTCCCTCGATGCCATCACCGACGCGCTGGTCGACGACGGCGTGAAGCTGTTCGCCGAAGCCTTCGACAAGCTGCTCGGCGCAGTCGCCGCCAAGCGCGCCGCGATCCTCGCCACGACGCTCGATGCGCAGACTATGAGCCTCGGCGCGGATCTCGCGGGCGACGTCAAGGCGCTCACCGAGCGCTGGCGCGCCGAAGGTCTCGTGCGCAGGCTGTGGCGCCGCGACGCCGCGGTGTGGACCGGCCGCGACGAAGACGGATGGCTCGGCTGGCTTGACGTGGTGGCGCGCGAACAGGCCGAGACCGACCGCTACGCCGCCTTCGCCGGATGGGTGCAAAGCCGCGGCTTCACCGACGTGGTGGTGCTCGGCATGGGCGGATCGAGCCTCGGCCCGGACGTGCTGGCCACCACCTTCGGCCCGCAGGATGGCTTCCCCCGGCTGCGCATTCTGGATTCCACCGATCCCGCGCAGGTGCGCCGGCTTGAGGCCACGATTGCGCCGGACACAACGCTGTTCATCGTGTCGAGCAAATCCGGCGGCACCACCGAGCCCAATGCGCTGATGGACTATTTCTACACCCGCGCCGTCGCCAAAGCGGGGGCGAAGGCGGGCGCACAGTTCGTCGCGGTGACCGATCCCGGCTCGTCGCTGGAAAAGGTCGCTGCCGCGCGCGGCTTCGCCCAGGTCTTCCATGGCGAGCCGGCCATCGGCGGCCGCTACTCGGTGCTGTCGCCGTTCGGCCTGGTGCCGGCCGCCGCCGCCGGGATAGATGTCGCCGCCTTCCTCGCGCTGACGAGCGCGATGGTGCGCTCCTGCGGCGCGGACGTGCCACCCGCGGAAAATCCCGGCGTCCAGCTCGGTCTCGCGCTCGGAGCCGCCGCGGCGCGCGGCCGCGACAAGATCACGCTGACCGCCTCGCCGGCCATCGCCGATTTCGGCGCGTGGGCCGAACAGCTCATCGCGGAATCCACCGGCAAGAACGGCAAGGCGCTGATTCCGCTCGATGGCGAGGATCTCGGGACTGCCGCCGTCTACGGCCACGACCGCATCTTCATCGACCTGCGCCTGCGCGATGACACAGCGGATGCGCGCGAGGCCGCGCTCACGGCGCTGGAAGCCGCCGGCCATCCGGTGATCCGCATTACCGTGGCAAGCCCGGCCCATATCGGGCAGGAGTTCTTCCGGTTCGAGATCGCCACGGCGGTGGCGGGCGCAGTGATGGGCATCCATCCATTCGACCAGCCCGACGTGGAAGCCGCCAAGATCAAAACCCGCGAACTGACATCCGCGTTCGAGAAATCCGGCGCGTTGCCCGCCGAGGCGGCACTCGTCACCGACGGCGCGATCGCCATTCATACCGACGCCGCCAACGCCGACGCACTGCGCAAGGCGGGTGCCGGGATCGACCTCGCCTCGTGGCTGAAGGCCCATCTCGCCCGCATCCAGCCCGGCGACTATGTGGCAATCCTCGCCTATCTTGATCGCGACACCGCCAACATGCAGGCGGTCCACGACATGCGCATGGCGATCCGCGATGCGCGGCACGTGGCCACCTGTGTCGGTTTCGGCCCGCGCTTCCTGCATTCCACCGGACAGGCTTACAAGGGCGGGCCGAACACCGGCGCGTTCCTGCAGATCACGGCGGAGCCCGCTGCCGATCTCGACGTGCCGGGACAGTCGATCAGCTTCGGCGTGATCGAGGCGGCGCAGGCGCGCGGCGATTTCGACGTGCTGACCGAACGCGGGCGGCGCGCGCTGCGGCTTCATATCACCGGAGACGTTGGCGGCGGACTGGCGAGGATCGCGGCCGCGGTGACATCCGCACTGGCGTAAGAGGTTAGGCTGACGGGCCGCCGTCACCCTGCGCCTTCGCTGCCGCCGCGATGAAGCGGTAGATGTCGGTATGGTCGGCGGTCGGCCCCAGCGCGCTTTTGGCCTGCTCCCATAGCGCCGCGACAGCTTCGGCCTGCGACGGCGCGAGCCCCATCTGCGTCGTCAGGTCGGCGGCGATGCGCAGGTCCTTGGTCATCAGCGCCAGCGAGAAGCCGGAAGCGAACGTCTCGGAAATCACGAACTGCTTCATCTTGACGTCGGTGGAGTTGTTCTTGCCGGTGGAGGCGTTCAGCACGTCGATGATGGTATCGGGCTCAAGGCCGAAGCGGCGGCCGACCAGCAACGCCTCACAGGCCGCGACGAGGCCCGCGGCCGATACGTAGTTGTTGAGCGCCTTCATCGCATGACCGGAGCCGAGCGGCCCGGTGGCGAACACCGCGCGTGCCATGGCCTCAAGCACCGGCCGCGCCCGCGCGACCAGCTCGGCTTCGCCGCCCGCCATGATCGACAGCGTGCCGTCAATGGCGCGCCTCACCCCACCGGACACCGGCGCGTCGATCAGGCCGATGCCGCGCTCAGTGAGCGCCCGGCCCAGCGCCTGCGTCTCCACCGGCACCGACGAACTCATGTCGATGACCAGCGCGCCGCTGGCGAGCACATCGGCCACGCCGTGCTCACCGATCAACGCCTCGCGCACGACCCTGCTGTCCGGCAGCATGGTGATGAGCACGCGCGCGCCCCGTGCCGCCTCGCGGCCGGTCGCGAAAGCCGCGCCGCCGGAGGCCGCCAGCGCCTCGCGCGCGGCCTGCGAGGGGTCCGCGCCGCGCACGGCAAAGCCGGCGGCAATGCAGCGCCGCGCCATCGGCAGACCCATCTGCCCAAGTCCGAGAAAGACCACAGCCTCCGGCGGCGTAATGATGGTGCTCGACGTCATGCCCATAACTCCCCGACGAATGTGGACCGGATGGCGCTGTCTCATCGCTTATCACAGCGGCGGGGGCACACAACAACACCGCCCGGCACCCGTCCATAAAAAAGCACCGGCCTGACGGACAGGCCGGCGCGCGCTGCGGCGTCACATCACGGGCGATATCGCGAAGGGGCTCGCAACCATCGGCGCGGCCGTTCAGGAGGTGTGACATAGCGGATCGTCGCGATCCGCTATGTCTCTGCTCCGTTATTTGAATCCGACGGCGTGGTGAGGCGCATAGGGCGCTTCCAGCGCCGTGATTTCATCCGGCGTCAGTTTCAGCGACAGCGCCGCGACCGCGTCGGTCAGATGGCTGGACTTGGACGCGCCGACGATGGGCGACGTGATCCCCGGCTTCTGCAGGACCCAGGCAAGCGCCACCTGTGCCTGCGGAACGCCACGCGCCTTGGCAATAGCCGCAACCTGCTCGACGATCCTGCGGTCCGACTCCACTGATTGCGCGTAGAGAGTCTTGCCGAACTCGTCGGTCTTTTGCCGCTCGCTCACCTCGTCCCACGCCCGGGTCAACCGGCCGCGCGCCAGCGGGCTCCAGGGCATCACCGCGATGGCCTGGTCGGCGCAGAGCGGCAGCATCTCCCGCTCCTCCTCGCGATTCAGCAGATTGACGTGGTTCTGCATGCTGATGAATTCGGTCCAGCCGTTGAGTCGCGAGGTATAGAGCGCCTTGGCGAATTGCCACGCATGCATCGACGATGCGCCGATGTAGCGGGCCTTTCCGCTCTTGACCACGTCATGCAGCGCCTCGAGGGTTTCCTCGATCGGCGTGCCGTAGTCCCAGCGATGGATCTGGTAGAGATCGACATAATCGGTGCCGAGCCGCCGCAGGCTGTTGTCGATTTCGGCAAAGATCGCCTTGCGCGACAGCCCCGCGCCGTTCGGGCCGGGATGCATGCGGTTGAACACCTTGGTCGCCAGAACGATCTCGTCGCGCCGCGCGAAATCCCTGATCGCCCGGCCGACGATCTCTTCCGACGTTCCGTCCGAATACACATTGGCGGTATCGAGGAAATTGATGCCGAGTTCGATCGCCTGCTTGATGAGAGGCCGGCTCGCCTCCTCACCCAGCGTCCAGGCATGGCTGCCACGATCCGATGCACCGAACGTCATGCAGCCAAGACACAGGCGCGAGACATCCAGTCCCGTCTTGCCGAATTTCACGTAGTCCATGACGCTCTCCGCTCTGTTCCCTGCGATGACGTGAATCGCGCCTGCTACATGCCACAGGGCTGCGAACGAAAACGCCGGTGCCGCTATCGCAATAGCCGCACCGGCGCGTCAGATCGTCAAGATCAGGCAGCGTTGAAGCCGGCAATGGCCTTCACTTCGAGATATTCCTCGATGCCGAATTTGCCCCACTCGCGGCCGTTGCCCGACTGCTTGTAGCCGCCGAACGGCGCGGTGCGCTCATTCGGCACGCCATTGAGGTTGACGTTGCCGGCGCGCAGCTTGCGGCCGACCGTGCGGGCCCGCTCGACGCTGCCGGCCGAGACATAGCCGGCGAGGCCGTAGGGCGTGTCGTTGGCGATCTTCACCGCATCGTCCTCGTCCTTGGCGCCGAGAATGGCGATCACCGGCCCGAAGATTTCCTCGCGTGCGATCGTCATGTCGTTCGTGACGTTGGAGAACACGGTCGGGCGGACATAGAAGCCCTTGTTGACGCCCTCCGGCAGGCCGGGGCCGCCGGCGACCAGCGTCGCTCCCTCGTCGATGCCCTTCTTGATCAGCGCCTGGATCTTGTCCCACTGAATGCGCGACACCACCGGACCGATGGTGGTGCCTTCCGCGCGCGGATCGCCGGCCTTGGTCTTGTCGGCCACGGCCTTGGCGAGGGCCTCGACTTCCTTCATCCGCGCCTGCGGCACGATCATGCGGGTCGGCGCGTTGCAGGACTGGCCGGAATTGTTGAACACATGCGCCACGCCGCCGCTCACCGCCTTGGTGAAATCGGCATCGTCGAGGATGATGTTCGGCGACTTGCCGCCCAGTTCCTGGCTGACGCGCTTGACGGTATCGGCCGCGCGCTTGGCGACGTCGATGCCGGCGCGGGTCGAACCGGTGAACGAGATCATGTCGATGCCGGGATGCTCGCTCATGGCGGCGCCGACCTCGGGGCCAAGGCCGTTGATCAGGTTGAACACACCCTTCGGCACGCCCGCTTCATGGAGGATCTCGGCGAAGATCAGCGCCGACGTCGGCGTGAACTCCGACGGCTTCAGGATCATGGTGCAGCCGGCGGCCAGCGCCGGCGCTACCTTGCAGGCGATCTGGTTCAGCGGCCAGTTCCACGGCGTGATCATGCCGATGACGCCGAGCGGCTCGCGCACGATCACGGCGGAGCCCATCGGCTCCTCGAAATGATAGTTCTTCAGCGCATCGAGGGTGGACATCAGATGGCCGAGGCCGGCGCCGGCCTGCATCTTTTCAGCCATCGGCAGCGGCGCGCCCATCTCGTCGGAGATCGCGGCGCCGACGTCCTTCATGCGGGCCTTGTAGGCCGCGATGATCTTTTCGAGCAGCGCGACGCGCTCCTCGCGGCTGGTCTGCGAAAAGGTCTCGAAAGCGCGCCGCGCGGCAGCGACGGCCTTGTCCACATCCGCCTTCGAGCCGACCGCGACCTCGTACATCGCCTCTTCGGTGGCCGGATTGACCACCGGAACCGATTTCTTGACGGCCGGATCGACCCAGGCGCCATCGATATAGAACTGCATGCGATTGACCATGGGGTTTCCTTTGCTTTCCTTGATCCGCTGGGGATGTGATGAGGTGGGCGGCCACCGCGCGAAGCCGTGCAGGCTGCGCAGCGCCGGAATGTGTTGCATCGTAGCGCGGTCCGGCCGATGGCGAAAGGCCGTCGCGGGAAAGCGCATGTGAGGCATGCGTTATATCCCGGCGGCGATCGCCCCCGTTCACCCTCCGACGCGGGTCCGCGTCAAAACGACGCCGCCGCCAATCGTGGCCGCAGCCGCTGATTCCGCAGACTGGATCAATCCCGAATCTCAGATATCATGCGAATTTATATCGATTTTTCAGATACAGGCAGGCGATGGACACCGAACTGGCGCGAACCTTTCTGACGGTGGTCGAAGCCGGCAATTTCATCAGCGCGGCCGAGCGGCTGCATGTCAGCCAGTCCACGGTCTCCACCCGCATCCACACCCTTGAGCAGCAATTGGGCTGCATCCTGTTCGTCCGCAACAAGGCCGGAACCGCGCTCACCGCCGCCGGCCGCCAGTTTCAGCGCCACGCCTCCACGCTGGTGCGCACGGTGGCCCAGGCCCGCCACGACATCGGCATTCCCGACGGCTTCCGCGGCACGCTGGTCGTCGGCGGCCGCATCGGCCTGTGGGAGGAATTTCTGCTCCACTGGCTGCCGGCGATGCGCAAGGCCGAACCCGCGATCTCGATCCGCGCCGAAAGCGGCCTCGAGCCGGACATCATGCCGGGCCTGATCGAGGGCCGGATCGACATCGGCGTGATGTACACGCCGCAAAGCCGCCCCGGGCTGAAAGTCGAACAATTGTTCGAAGATCGCCTGGTGATGGTCTCCACCGCCAGGCGCGCTGCGCCCGAACCGCAGACTGGTTACGTCTATGTGGACTGGGGACCGGAATTCGACGCGCGGCACCGCGCCTGCTTCCCGAATTTCGGCGGCCCTGCCTTGACCGCGAATATCGGTTGGCTGGGATTGCGGCACATCCTCAAGAACGGCGGCTCCGGCTATTTTCCGATGCGCATCGTGCTGCCGGACCTCGCCGAGAAGCGGCTGCATCTGGTCGCCGGCGCGCCGGAATTCGCCATGCCGGCTTATGTCGTCTATCCCGCGGACAGCGGACGCGAAGAACTGACCCACGCCGTCGCCATCATGCACCGCTTGGCTGCCCAACCGGCGAAAGCCGATATCCCTGCGAAGGTCCCCGCAAAACCCGCCGCCAAACCTGCGCGAACAACGACGCGTGCCGAAACCAGCCGGAATTGATCCAAACGGCTCGTGGCCAAGGATGAGATGTTCACAACCGATCCATCGGCGGCTCCGCAATGCAGACCCCCGCGCCCCGGGGTGGGCGCATTTGCGGTGCGTCAAAGTCATTCTCCCTCAACCGCCTTCAATAGATTTGGCTTGGCAAGGCGGCGCGCGGCTGATTGAACAGAAGCGGCTGCCCGCTGTGAATGAAAGCGCACCGACGTGACCGAAAACATTGTCGCCGAAACCGCCGAACGCATCTTCTCCGATCTCGCGGACGTGCAAAGCGTCAACGGCACGGTGGACGCACAATGGAAAGCGCCGCTGTGGCGCGCGGTGGAAGACGCCGGCCTGCCGCTGTGCTGGGTCGCCGAAGACCATCATGGCGCAGGCGCAAGCCTCGCCGAGGGCTTCAGCGTCGCCCGCGCCGCCGGACGATTTGCGCTGGCTGTTCCGCTGGTCGAAACCATGCTCGCCGGCTGGCTGCTCGGCCAGGGCGGCATCGCGTCACCTCCGGGCATGATGACGGTAGCGCCGGTGCGGCCGCGCGATCGCCTGTCGATGGCGGCCGACGGCACGCTGAGCGGGCGCGCGCGCGACGTTCCTTTCGCCGCCGACGCTGCCCATCTCGCCGTGATCGCCGAAAGCGCCAACGGCGCGACCATCGCGCTCGTCGCGACCTCCGCCTGCCGGGTCGAACCCGGCACAGGTCTCGGCGGCGACGCCGTCAACAGCGTCAGCTTCGACGCGGTGCGGCCGGTCGCCATGGCTCCGGCTCCTGCAGATGTGACGCCGTCGACGCTGATGCTGATGGGCGCCACCCTGCGCAGCCTGCAAATCGCCGGCGCGCTCGAAACCATGCTCGACATCACGGTGCGCTATGCCAACGAGCGCGTCGCGTTCGAAAAGCCGATCGCGAAATTCCAGGCGGTGCAGCACAACCTCGCCCGCCTCGCCGGCGAAGTTGCCGCCGCCGCGACAGCGGCCGGGTCGGCGGCGGACGCCATCGCCGGCGGCGCGTCGTTCGACGACGCCGCATTCTTCGAAGCCACCGCGGCAAAGATCCGCTGCGGGGAAGCGGCCGCCGCTGTGTCCGCCATCGCCCATCAGGTCCATGGCGCGATCGGCTTCTCGGTGGAGCACGTGCTGCATCGTTATTCGCTGCGCGCGCTCGGCTGGCGCGACGATTTCGGGCCCGAAAGCCACTGGGCCGTCGAGCTTGGTCGCTTCGTGGCAGCGCGCGGCGCGGACGAATTGTGGCCGCTACTGGCGTCGCGGTGAAAGGATAGTCTGATGACCGCAGCTCTCAGTTTCGACCAGATCCGCCTGCCGCCGGAATGCGAGACGTTGCGGCACGAGGTCCGCGGCTTTTTGGCCGAGGAAATCGCGGCCGGCACCTTCAATCCGCACGAGCCCAAGCAGGAAGACTCCGACAATCCGGGGTTCAGCCGCCGCGTCGGCGAGCGTGGCTGGATCGGCATGACCTGGCCGAAGAAATACGGCGGCCACGAGCGCTCCTTTCTGGAGCGTTACGTGGTGACCGAGGAAATGCGCGTGGCCAACGCGCCGACGCGGCGGTTCTTCGTCGCCGACCGCCAGAGCGGTCCGGTTCTGCTCCGGTTCGCCAGCGAGCGGATCAAGATGGATATCCTGCCGCGCATCTGCCGCGGCGAGGTCTGTTTCGCCATCGGCATGAGCGAGCCGAATTCCGGCTCCGACCTGTTCGCGGCCAAGACCAAGGCGACCAAAACCGACGGCGGCTGGCTGATCAACGGCACCAAGATCTGGACGACTTCCGCCCATATCGCGAACTACATGCTGGGGATTTTCCGCACCTCGCCGCCGACCAGGGAGAACCGCCGCCACGGCCTGACCCAGTTCCTGGTCGACATGACGGCACCGGGCATCACGGTCAATCCGATCGCGCAGATGAGCGGGCTCAAGGAATTCAACGAGGTGGTGTTCGAGGACGTGTTCCTGCCCGACGACCACCTGCTCGGCGAACGCGACGGCGCGTGGAAGCAGGCGACCAGCGAACTCGCCTATGAGCGCAGCGGGCCGGAACGCTTTCTCGAAACCTATTACGTGCTGACCGAACTGGTGCGCGCGCTGGGGCCGAACCCGGACCTGCGCGGCGCGGAGGGCATCGGGCGGCTGGTCGCGCAGATTCACGCCATGCGGCGCATGTCGGTGTCGGTGGCGGGCATGCTGCACGCAGGCAAGGAGCCCGTGGTCGAAGCCGCCATCGTCAAGGACATCGGCACCGTGTGGGAGCAACAGTTGCCGCAGCGGGTGCGCGACCTCGCCGCTTTCGTCGAGGACGAAGCCGCCAACCACAACACGCTGCAAAATCAACTGGCGTTCGCGCTCAAGATCTCGCCCAAGCTGACGATCCAGGGCGGCACCACCGAGGTGCTGCGCGGCATCATCGCGCGCGGGCTGGGCCTGCGCTGACACGACAACGGGAACAGGATCCATCATGAGCGGCTTCACCGATATCGGCATCGAACGGCACGGGCATGTCACGCAGATCGAAATTCAGCGGCCGCCGCTGAATTTCTTCGACCTCGCCTTGATCCGCCAGATCGCCGATGCGCTCGATCAGATCGACAACGACCCGGACGCCCGCGCCGTGGTGCTGTGCGCGCAGGGCAAGGCGTTCTGCGCCGGCGCCAATTTCAACCGGCCGGCGGGGTTCAGCGGGGACGCCGCCTCCGGCGACGGCACCACCGGCGACCTCTATCGCGAGGCGGTGCGCATCTACGCCAACAAGAAGCCGATCGTCGCCGCCGTGCATGGCGCGGCCATCGGCGGCGGCCTCGGCCTTGCGGTATCGGCGGATTTCCGCGTCGCCTGCCCCGAGACACGGTTCGCGGCGAACTTCACCCGGCTCGGCTTCCATCCCGGCTTCGGCCTGACCATCACGCTGCCGGAACTGATCGGAAAGAACAACGCCGCGCTGATGTTCTATACCAGCCGCCGCGTCACCGGCGAGGAAGCCTTGCGGATGGGCCTCGCCAACGTGCTGGTGCCGCAGGATCAGGTTCGCGCCGAGGCGCTCAAGCTCGCCGCCGAAATCGCCGAGAACTCACCTCTCGGCCTGCTCTCCACCCGCGCCACCCTGCGCGCCGGGCTCGCCGATCGCGTCAAGGCGCAGACCGACCATGAATTGGCCGAACAGACCTGGCTGCGCGAGACCGAAGACTTCAAGGAAGGCGTCAAGGCCACCGAGGAACGGCGGCCTGCGAACTTCAAGGGGCGCTGACGGGCCCTGCCTCAATCGGCAAGTTCGATGACAACCGGCTGGTGGTCCGAAGCGTCGGTCGCACCGTTGACCTCGACCCGCCGCACTCGTTTTAGCAGATCCTCGCTGACGAAGACGAAGTCGCGGCAGTCGGCACCGTGCGGCCATTGCGCGCGATCATGCACCCCGCAGGTGACTGCGTGCGGCTCGCCCGGACGTGCCGCCATCCAGGCATCGCGATAATTGAGACCGCCGCGCTGTGCGCGATGGATCAGGGCGTGCTGCAGATCGGAGACGTCGAAATTGAAGTCGCCGCACAGCAGGCTGGATGCGGCCAGCGTCTGGCTGCCGTAAGGCTCGGCATGGCGCGCGCCGGCGCGCTTCGGGCTGGTGGACGCTTCTTCCTGCAGATCGAGCAGGCGCGCGATCTGCGCCTCGCGCTGGGCCGCGGCATGAAATTCGAGATGGGTGTTGACGATGCGCAGCGGGCCGAACGCCATCCCCACCGTCACGCTGAGGGCATGGCGGCGCATGCTGCGGACCTCGGCCGCGCCGGGCCACGGCAGCAGATGATTGTCGATGTGGAGCACCGGCAGCCGCGACAGCGTCATGTTGCCGAAACGACAACGTCGTCCGTCCGCATCAACAGCCTCGATCGCGGGTCGGAACACCGCCGTGTATCCCGGCAGCAGCGCCGCCAGTTGCGCGCTCTGGTCGGCGCCATCGCCGAATTTGGCGAAGCCGTCGGAGACCTCCTGAAAGCAATAGACGTCCGCGTCCGCCATGGCGCGCGCCACCGAGACGATGCGCGCCAGATCGGTGATGCCGTCGCAGCCCTTTCCGCACTGGATGTTCCAGGTCAGCAGATGCATCAGCGAATTCCCGCGCGCATGAACGACTGCACGAACTGGCGCTGGAACAGCAGGAACGCGATCAGCAGCGGCGCCATGGTCATCACCGTCGCGGCAGTGATGACCGACCAGTCCACGCCGGTCTCCGGCGCGCCGAACACCGCAAGCCCCACCGTGAGCGGCCGGCTCTCCACCGAATTGGTGACGATCAGCGGCCAGAGAAAATTGTTCCAGTGATAGCTGACGGAGACAAGGCCGAAGGCGATATAGGTCGGTCGCGCCAGCGGCACATAGACCTTCCAGAGGATTTGCAGCGGCCCCGCCCCTTCGACGCGGGCAGCGTCCACCAGTTCCTGCGGCACGCTCTTGAACGTCTGCCGCAGCAGGAAGATGCCGAACGCGCTCGCCAGATACGGAAGCGCAATGGCCGGGATGGTATCGAGCAGGCCGAGCTTGCCGATCATCCGGTAGTTCTCGACGATCAGCACGTCCGGCATGATCATCAGTTGCAGCAGCACCAGCGCGAAGGCGACGCCGCTGCCCCGGAACGTGAAGCGCGCGAAGGCATAGGCCGCCAGCGTCGAGAGCACGAGCTGGCCGATCAGAATAAACACGACCAGAACAACGGTGTTGAAATAGTAGCGCCCGAACGGCGCCTGATGCCAGGCCCGCGCGAAATTCTCCAGCGTCCACGGCGCGGACAGGCTGAACGACGTCGCATAGGCGGCCGGATGCAGCGCGCTCCAGAACGCATAGGCCAGCGGCGCGAGCCACAGCAGCGCCAGAATCCACGCGGCAACGGCTTCCAGCGGATGGGTGCGGCCGTTCATTGATAATGAATCCTGCGATCGAGATAGCCGAACTTGATCAGCGCCACGGTGCTGAGCAGCACCAGCAGCACGACCGTCAGGGTCGCCGCATAGGCCGAATCCTGGAAGGTGAAAGCGACCTCATAGATGTAATAGAGCAGCAGCGTCGAGGCGTTGTTCGGGCCACCCTTGGTCATGATGACGAGATGATCGACCAGCTTGAACGAGTTGATCACCGCGTTGATCGCCACAAACAGCGTGGTCGGCATCAAGAGCGGGAACGTGATGCGGCGGAACGTGTACCAGCGGCTCGCGCCCTCCACCGCCGCCGCCTCGTCGAGATCGGGCGACAATTGCTGAAGGGCGGCGAGATAGAAGATCATGAAGAAGCCGGCCTCCTTCCAGATCACCATGACGATCAGGCAGCCCATCACCGTCGAGGGATCGCCGAGCCAGTTCCAGCCCGGAAGGCCGGCAAGGCCGCGCAACTGATCGAGCAGCCCGTAATCCGGCGTGTAGAAAAACAGCCAGATATTGGCGACCGCGATCATCGGCAGCACGGTCGGCGTGAAGAAGGCGAGGCGCAGGAAACCGCGGCCGCGCATGTTGCGGTTGACCCAGATCGCCATCAAGAGCGCCAGTGCGATCGAGGTGGGAATGGTGCCGAGCGCGAACCAGAAATTGTTGACCAGCGCCTTCCAGAAAATCGGGTCGGCCGCCATCGCGCGGTAATTGTCCAGCCCGACAAACGCTTCCGTGCCGTTGCGCCGGGTGATGAAGAAGCTGTGGCGGATGGTGGCCAGAATGGGATAGTGCGTGAACGCCACCAGCAGGATCGCCGCCGGCAACAGCAGCAGCCACGCGTTGACCGCGTTCCACCACGCCCGTGGCGCTGGCCCTCGCATGGTTGTGGATATGGTGACGCCCCGATCGCTCATCGCGTGCGGACCGGATGGCGGTGTCCGCCACCCGGTCCCTGTGCCTTACTTGTAGGCGCGCAGAACGCGGTCGGCCTGCTGCTGCGCGGAAGACAAGGCTTCCGACGGCTTCTGCGAACCGGTGACCGCCGCCTGCACGGCGTCGTTGACGAACTTGTAGATGCGGCCGTTCTCGTGCACCGACAGTTCCGGCACGGCGTATTCGAGCTGGTCGCGCGCCACGGTGGCGGCCGGGAAGTCCTTGGCATAGGCTTCCATCGCCGGGGTCTTGTAAGCGGCGGGCGACACGGCCACGTAGCCGGTCTTGATGCTCCATTCCGCCGCACGCTCCGGCGCCGTCATCCACTGGATGAACTTCACCGCCGCCTTCTGCTGCTCCGGCGATGCGTTCTTGAACACGTAGAAGCTGCCGCCGCCGGTGGGCGAGCCGCGCCGCTCCTTGGCCGGCAGGATCGCCACGCCGAAATTGAACTTGGCGCCGTCCTTCACCGCCGTGAGATTGCCGGTGGTGTGCCACATCATCGCGGTACGGCCCTCGAGAAAGTCGGTGCGCAGCGTGGCCCAGTCGATGCTGCCCGGAGGCATCACGCCGTGCTTGCGTGACAGATCAACCCAATACTCCAGCGCACCGACCGTCTTGGGCGAGTTGAGATAGACCTCGTTGCCCGCCTCGTTCATCAGCTTCTGGCCGTTCTCGATGGCCAGCGCCTGCAGCATCCAGTAGCCGTAGCCGGTGGTCGGAATCGACACCCCCCAGCGCGTGACATTGCCGGACGCGTCCCGCTTGACGAGCTTCTTGCCCATCTCGATCATTTCGTCCCAGGTCGCCGGCGGCCGCGCGGGATCGAGCCCCGCCTCCTTGAAGGCGTCCTTGTTCCAGTACAGCACGATGGTGGAGCGCTGGAACGGAATGCTCCAGGTCTTGCCGTTGATCTGACCGTTGGCCATGAACGCGGGATAGAACTCCTTGAACCACGCCTTGTCGGCGACAAGGTCATCCATCGGCACGATGGCGTTCTCGTCCATCAGCGTGAAGACGTCGGTGGACAGCAGCACCGACAGTTGCGGCGGCTGGCCACCCTTCATCGCGGTCATGGCCTTGGTCATGGTGTCGGTGTAGTTGCCGGCATAGACCGCCGTCACCTTGATGTCCGGATTTTCCTTTTGAAAACGCGCCACCATGTCGTCGATGATCTTGGTCACCGGACCGCCGACCGCGACCGGATAATACATGGTGAGATCCACCGCCGCCGCCGGGCGCGGACTCAGCGCCAGGGTCGCCAGCGCCGCCGCAGCTAACATCACTCGCCGAAAGAAATTCATGTCGTCCTCCCCTCGTGATCGTCCGCCGTTTGACGACGGTCTCCTCAGCCTCACACGGCCGCAACGCGCTTTATCCCGCCGGCGGCGGATGGCATCCGCCGCTCGGACGTCTTGTCGAACTGATGCTCGCAGCCGGCGTCCCAGGCGAGCCGGATCTCGTCGCCGGGCTGCGCGTGGCTGAAACCGTCCTGCCGCACCGACACAGGCTGGCCGTCGATGTCGCACAGGATGATGCTGTCCGCGCCGAGATGCTCCACGGTCTTTACGCGCGCGCCATGACCGTCTTGCGACACCACGCGAATATGCTCCGGCCGCACGCCGAGCAGCACGTCGCCGCGTGCGATGATGTTCATCGGCGGCGTGCCGATGAAGCGCGCGGTGAAGGCGGTGGCCGGCCGGTTGTAAAGCTCCTCCGGCGTGCCGTTCTGCTCGATGCGGCCATCGCGCATCAGCACGATGCGGTCCGCCATGGTCATGGCCTCGGTCTGGTCATGGGTGACATAGACCATGGTCATGCCGAGGCGCTGCTGCAGGGCGCGGATTTCGGTACGCATCTCATGGCGCAGCTTGGCGTCGAGATTGGACAGCGGCTCGTCCATCAGGCAGACGCGCGCCTCGGCGATGATAGCGCGGCCGAGCGCCACGCGCTGGCGCTGGCCGCCGGACAATTGCGACGGCTTGCGCTCGAGCAGGTGACCGAGGCCGACCAGATCGGCGACGCGCTTCAGCCGCGCATCGCGTTCGCCGCGGGACACACGTCGCACCCGCAGGCCGAACACGATGTTCTCCGCGACGCTGAGATGGGGAAACAGCGCGTAAGACTGAAACACCATGGAAATCTTGCGCTCGGCCGGCGTCATGCGGGTGACGTCCCGCCCACCGATGGCGATGGTGCCGCTGTCCGGCTGCTCGAGGCCCGCGATCAGCCGCAGCGTGGTCGATTTACCGCACCCGGACGGCCCGAGCAGCACCAGCAGCGAGCCCTCGTCCGCCGTCAGGCTGACGTCATCGACGGCGCGCATGGCGCCCCAGCACTTGGAAACGTGATCGATGACAATCGCCGACATCAGTGCTTCATCCGGGCCCGCTCAGCTTTCCGCGCCTGTTATCGACGCCCGACGCTGACGATACCATGACAATGACCGCCGCAAAGGATCGTTATTCACCGATATCATCCGTCCGGAAGATGCTCGTCCTGACAGGCAGGCAACATATCTGCCGGACAGGCCGCTGCCAAACCGAATTTCGGCGGTCGCGACCGGCCGCCCGCCCCGGCGAAAGAATGCGGCTCAGCCTTCCGGTGGAACAAATTGCGGCCGGCCGTGTTTATTTTGCGAAATCCCCACCGTTCACCACAACGAGGAATGAGAGCTGACGATGCCCCGTGTCACCAAGCGCAGCTGGACGCCGGAAGATATCGAGCGCCTCCGGCACTTCGTCGCGACCGGCGTATCGCTGATGCGATCATCGGTCGCGCTGAAACGATCGCGGCTGTCGACGCAGCAGAAAGCCCGCGAAATCGGCTGTCCGTTTCCGCATTCGCGCCACCGGCCGGGAGCGGTGCGCAGCGATCCGGAGCACCGGATCTGACCGCACACCGCAGGCGGCGGTCAGGCCAGTTGCGGCATCCGCTGGTGGAAATCGGTGGCGCGCTGGAACGCGGCGCCGATGCCGAGCAGCCCGCTTTCATCGAAGGGCCGGCCGATCAATTGCAGCCCCACCGGAAGCCCCGCGCGGGTGAAACCGGCGGGAACGGCCAGTGACGGCAGGCCGAGATAGTTGATCGGGCGGGTGAAGCGCGTCAGGTTCTGAATCACCGCTTCGGCGCCGGGCCGGTTGCCGACATCGCTTTCCACGATGGTCGGTGCGGCCACCGGCGCAACCGGGACCAGCACCGCATCCACACCGGCCGTGGCCGCGAGATGCTCCGCCAGCGCCGGCCCGCGCCAGCGCATCGCTTCGAGATAGGTGACCGCCGGAACGGCAAGGCCGTTCTGCAGCCGCATCAGAACCTGCGGGCTGTAGTCCTGCGGCCGCGCGATCATCCATGCCTTGTGAAAGGCCGCGGCTTCGACCGCGAGGACGATCTGACACGCCGCCGACAGCCGGCGCTGATCCGGCAGATCGACCTGCACGATGCGCGCGCCCTCGCGGCCGAGCGTCGCGGCGGTCTCCTCCAGAATACGCGCCACCTCCGGATCGAGATCATCGACATAGAAGGTTCTCGGCACGCCGATGGTGACGCCATCGAGCGACCTGCGCGTGGCGGCCATGTAATCCGGCACTTCGCCGCCCACCGTGGTGAGATCGGCCGGGTCCGCCCCCGCCATCAGGCCGAGCAGCAGCGCACAATCCTCGGCGCTGCGCGCCAGCGGCCCCACCGTATCGAGCGACTGCGACAGCGGCATCGCGCCGGCGCGGCTGACCCGCCCCACGGTGGTCTTCAATCCGGTGACGCCGCAGAAATGCGCCGGCATGCGGATCGATCCGCCGGTGTCCGAGCCAAGCGCCGCAAAGGTGAGCCGCGCGGCCACGGCGGCGCCGGACCCCGACGACGAGCCGCCGGTGATGCGGTCGAGCCCCCAGGGATTGTTCACCGCGCCGTAATGCGCATTGTGCCCGGTGGGGCCATAGGCGAATTCCGCCATCTGCAACGCGCCGAGACGCACCGCTCCGGCGCTCCTGAGACGCTGCAGCACCGTCGCCGTGGAGGTCGCGACCCAGTCGCGGCGAATGCGCGAGCCGCAGGTGACGACCCGGCCGGCATCGTAATACATGTCCTTATGAGCCAATGGCACGCCGTGCAGCACACCCCTCGCCTCGCCTTTGGCCAGAGCCGCGTCGGCCTCGGCGGCGGCGGCGAGCGCGTCATCGGCCTCGATGGCCATGAACGCGCTCAGCTTCGGCTGCCACTGCGCGATACGATCGAGGCATGCCTGCGTCACCTCGCGCGAGGAAACCTGCCTCTCGGCGATCGCCTTCGCGACCGCGGTCAGCGACATCAATGCGGGATCGGTCGTGCTCATACGATATCCCGCCCGGCCTGAACCACCAGAAACGTCGCCGGTTCGAGATCGAACGCAAGCGTGCCGCCGATTGCGGCGAAGGTCTCAAGCGCCGGCCCGATCGACTGGGCGATGCGCGTCGCCACCTCATCGGAGGCGGGCATTCCGGCCACACGCGCCATGGCCTCGATGTCCGCGGCAGTCGGTCTGTCCGTCATGGATGATCCTCCCCTGTTCGGCGCTCGGATGTGTCCCGATTCGAAACTGAACCGGCAACATGCCACATGGCGGAGAAATTGCCATCGCCGGGCAGAGCCTTTATACCGACGCATCATTCTGCCTTCAGATCGCTACCGAAAGAACGTATGCATACTTCGCGTTGGGACGTCCGTGGTCTCGCCGACTTCGACTTTCTATCCAGCGAATACGCCGATCTGTTCGCGCGCGCCGACGCGACCGTTTTCCAGAGTCCGTTCTGGCTGGACCGCCTCTATCACGGGCTCGCGGCCGGCCTTCACGTTGTCCCGCTCGTCATCACCATCCAGGATCAGGCGAGCGGCCAACTGGTCGCTGTCATTCCCCTGGTGCGCCGCCGCTACCGCGGACTGGCGGTGGCCGAATTCGCCGATCTCGGCGTCAGCGATTATTGCGCGATCGTCGCCGATGCCGCCCTGCTTCCGGAACTCTTGAGCGATGCGTCCCTGCCCGCGCGGGTGCAGCGCGCGCTCGGGGCCTGCGATCTGGTGATGGTCACCAAGGTTCCCATGCGGGCGCTTCCGGCGTTCGACCTGCTGGGCCACGCACGGAAGGCCAGAATGCCTTTCAACGCACAAGCCACAGTGCTGAACGGACCGTTCGACGAGTGGCGGGAACGGACGATCTCAGCGACGCAGCGCCGATTCCTCAATACCAAGCGAAAACGCGTTCAGAACAAATTCAAGATCGAAACCCGGATCGCCGACCAGCCGCGGGACATCGAAACCGCGATCGACCATATTCGCGCGTTTCGCGATCACAGGTTCCGCACCGCCGGGCTGGCGGATCTGCTCCGCGAGGAGGCTTTCGTGGCCTTCTACCGCGACATCGCGCAGAAAATTCCGCCGGCGCGCGCCTATGTCATGACCCTCGACGGCACGGCCGCGAGCGCGGCGTTCGGCCTCGTCCACAACGGCGCGTTCCATCTGCTGCTGTCAGGCTTCGACTTCCTCAATCACAGGAATGCCTCGCTCGGCCTGCTGATCATCGAGGACATCATCCGCGACTGCATCGCGCGAGGCGAGACGACATTCGACTTCACCATCGGCAATCAACCGTACAAACGCGAATTCGGCACCGTCGAAACGCGCATATGGTCGGTCTGGGCCGGCGTCAGCGTCAAGGGACGGATCGTGGCCTTCGCCCTGTCCCGCTCCCTCGTCCTGCGCAATCTGGCGCGCTGGCTGGGCCGCCGCGGGACCGGCTCATGACCTGAATGCGACGGGCGCCGGTCGCCGCCCATAGGCGATGCAGCCCGCGAGGTACCACAGCAACGCGCCGGTCTTGATAGTGACCGACGACGTGCTGATGGACAGCAGCAGGATCAGATACATGCAGACGAACAGCTTGAAGCGCCAGGAGGAGCTGGTTTCGGCGGGGCCAGCGAACACATAAATCCCCCACATCATCGCCGCGCCGAGAATTCCAAACTGGGACAGCATGTAGGAATAGCCGGAGTCGTCGTAGTCCAGCGCCGACACCTGCAATCCCAGTGCCTGTTCGAGATTGAGGGTGGACAGAAGCTGCCCGCTCAGCAGGAACCGCCCCGAGGTGGTATTGTCCCACGGCACGCCGACCATCGAGCCGGCATAGAAGAGCAGCGCGATAACGGCGATAAAAGGCAGCACGAACACCATCGCCGGGCGGAGCAGCGGCGCGACGAGATAGACCAGCACGACGACGCCGCAGAGGTACACGCCGAAACGCGCGTCGCCGAGCACGAGGATCATGGCGATCAGCGCGATCTTGATCGCCATCGCCGCCCACCGCCCGCGATCGCGCAGCAACACCCATGCGAATGCGATGGCGCCAAAATTGCCCAGCGACACCGGCTCAAGAAACACCGAGGAGACGCGGTGCTCGCCGAGGAACGGCAGCAGCGTCCGCCCCTCAAAACGCAGTCCGCTGACGAACAGGCCCGGCCCGTCGCCGCCCGCGTTCGGATCGACGACACCCTTCGCCTGATAGAAGCCGAGCACGTCCACATATTTCAGGTAGACGTCGAGAAACAGCCATTCGAACAGCGCGCCGGCGGCCACGATGGCAATGGCGATGGCGACGATCCGATCGCCCAGTTCGGGCGTGCCGTAGTGACGGCCCAGCAGATAGAAGATCACCGGGATGAAGGCATCACGGAACGCCTTGGCGTCGAACTGGTAGCGCAGCGCCATCGCGAATACGAGCCACGCGCCGAGCAGCATGGCGATGAAGTAAAAGCTCTCGCTGCGGCTGCCGACCATCACGGTGGCGACGCCGAGCAGCACCAGTTCGACGGCAATGACATGGGTCGCGGTCACCGGCATGACGCTGGCGTTGAGGAAGCTGAGAACCAGATTGAACGTCAGCGCTGCGATGACGATCGCCTGCGCGACGGTTTCTCCCGCGACATCCCACTTCGTCGACGACGACGTGGCGACCGTGCCGCTCATCGCACGGCGGCTTTCGCTTTATCGTCACCGAGCTGGTCGAGCAACCAGGCGAGGCTCACGCCCGCGCCGAAACCGAACAGCAGGCTGGCGAGCAGGACCAGAATGGCCGGCGCGCCGGCGGGCTCCAGCGGACGGGTGGCGCGGCTGACGATGCGGGTGTTGGAATTGTCGAAACGCTGCTGCTCGCCCAGTTCGCGCGAACGCACCAGAAACGCCTGGTAGATAGAGCGATTGGCCTCCACATCGCGCTCAAGCTCCCTGAGCCGGATGGCGGCCTCGTTCGATCCGCCGAGATCCTTCTTGGAGGCTTCGAGACGGCTCTTGAGACCCGTCACCACAGCGCGCGCGCGCTCCAGTTCGATGGTGTTGGACTGAATCATGTCGCGGATCGCCTGATCCAGCAGCCGCCTCGCTTCCGCGGTCTGGGTTGCGGCGGCGATCAGATCGGGATGGCGGCGTCCGAGCGTCGCGGCCATATTGACCTCGGTCTGCTTTGCCGCCGCATAGCGGTTCTTCAGGATTTCGATGGCGCCGCCACGAAACGCTTCCGGCAACGCATCGAGATCAAGGCCACCGCTCCTGACGCGCTGGATCTGATCGAGATTCGAGCGCAGTTCGTTGACCCGGGCCTCGGCCGCGGTGATCTGGTTGGCGAATTCGCCGGCCTGCTTCTCGATCAAAGGCTGCCCGCCGACGATGACGAGCCCTTTCTCGCTGCGATATTGCTCATAGCGCTGCTCTGCCTCGCGCAGGCGAGCCTGCAAGGCTTCGAGCCGCGCATCGATGGTGGCCCCGGCGCGGCGCGCCGTCTCGGCCTGCGCCCGCGCTTCTTCCTCGATGTAGGCGTCCATGATCGCGTTGGCGACGCGCTCGGAGGTGTCGCGATTTGTGGTGGTGACATTGACGTTGACGACGAAGGAGCCGGTGGAGCGGCTGACGCTGACCGCACGGTCGAGCTGCCGCAGCGCCATGGCGCGCGGATCGACCGGGTGGACCAGCCCGACCCCGACCAGCAGCGTCGAGAGCAGGCCGCGCGACCGCGCGCCGAACAGCGGATCGGTGTCCAGTTTCTCGCGGGCGATGACGCGGTCGAACACGCTGCGCGAGGTGATGACGTAGATCTGGCTTTCCGCCTCGATGGCGCTGGTGTCCCGCGCGCCACGGGGCGCGAGCCCGGTGCCGACGATCTGGAGCCCCTGCGGATCGAGCAGAATCCGGCCGGAAGCGACGTATTTCGGCGCGGACAGCACGATATAGGCGAGCCCGAGCATGGCGCAGGCCGCCGTCACGATGCCGATCAGCGCCGCACGGCGCCGCACCGTCCCCGTCAGTTTCTCGACCACCGCCACCGGCGGCAGGGTGTCCCGCACAAATGCGTCGTGTCTGTCATTCTCGGAAATCGCCATGCGGTGATCCTACGCGATACTGTTTTAGGACTCGTTTAGCCCGGCCGGTGCCGGGGCAAAAATCCCTGCCATGACGCAACATCCGCGTCCGTTCGACAATTAACCAATTAGTCACGATTTAAGGCTGTTTCGCGCCGATGGCGGCCAGAAGCGCGGGATCGAGACGGCCGTCGCCATCATCGAGCCCGAACGGCCCCTGCCGCAGCACCCACAGGGTCGCGCCCCAGCCGCGAGCGGCGATGGCGGCGGACACATCGCGGAGCCAGCGGGCCCGCGACGCCTCGCCGCCGGAGGTTTTCATCGCGCCGTATTCGGTGAACACCACGCGCGCCGGCGGTACGTTGTTGCGCTCAGTCCACGCCTGCAGAGCTTCAAACCGGCGGGCAATAGTCGCCGGGCCCGGATCCTCGCGGAAATACTGCCGGATGGCGTCCTCGGCGCGAGGCAGAAGCGACACCCCCGCCTCCTTGCGCGAGGCCGGCAGCGACGCCGCGCGCTGCTGGGCGGCCGCGAGGGCCGTATCGAGCGATCCTTCCCGGGCCGGATAGGGCAATTCCGCGATCAGCGGCATGATGTCCAACGTCCAGCCCGAGCCCTGATGGGTGAACAGGAAGGGGTCGTAAAAATGCACGCTGACGAAGGTTCTCTTGTCCGTCAGCAGGCCGCCGCGCAGATGCTCCAGCCCCTCGATTTTCGACCAGCACCCGCCGGTGAGGCCGAGCCAGAGACGGGGAGCCGCCGCCCGCAGCCGCGGAATGAGCACGGCCTGATAGTCGATCCAGTCGGTCGCTCCGGAACGCACGCACGCCTGTTGCGGTTCGTTCATCGGCTCAAGCGCCAGCGCATCGATATTCCAGCCGGAGAGTTCAGCGGCAAGGCGTTCGGCCAGTTCCGCATAGCGCCGAAAACGCTCGCCCGCGAGACCATCGAGCTGCTTCTCCGGAATTTGGCCACTGATGGCAGGCGCAACCAGCGTAACGATCACGCCGAGCCGGTTACGATGAAGCTCCGCGACGAAATCGCGGAAATAACCGCGAAACCGGGTCCATGTCTTCCGCTCGGGATCATCGAGCAGCGGGCCGACGTCCACCGGCAGGCGGACATGATCGAACCCCATCGCATGAAGGCGGGCGACGTCGAAATAAGCCGCGGCTCCGGCCCTATTTGGAAACGGATCGTCCGCATAGCGCTGGCCTGACGCGGCGGGAAAGGTGAAGACCTGAAGGCTGACGCCTTTCCGGAACGGCGCGGCGTCGGCCGCGCCCAGCGACGCGAGCAACAGGACAACGGCAACAACGGTGCGGACTGCGCCGTTCATGTTTCCGGATCACCCTTGTCGAGAGAGAGCAGATCGACATAGCGCTCGATCATGCGATCGACCGAGTAACGCTGGCCGATCTCGCCGGCGAAAATGTGTCGCAGCGCCTCGGGCGGCGGCGCACGCAGCATGCCGGCGATGGCAGTGGTCCACGCCGCCACATCGTCCGCCGGAACGAACCGCACCGGCGAATGCGGCGAGGCCAGCACCTCGCGCAGAACGGCGAGATCGGCCACCACCATGGCGATGCCGCTCATGGCCGCTTCCGCCGCCGCCAGTCCGAACGTTTCCCACACCGACGGAAAGACGAAAACATCGCAGGCGGCATAGAGATCGGCGACATCCTGCGGGCTGACGGCGCCGAGGACATGCACGCGGTCGGCGACGCCGAGCTGCGTAGCGAGCCGGGTCAACTCGCCCTCGTCCGGCCCGTGACCGGCGATGACCAAGTGAGCATCCGCGATCCCCGCGAGCGCGGTGACCAGCACGGCCTGATTCTTCTGGGCGACCATGCGCCCCACATTCAGCAGCAGCTTCGCCGTCGGCGGCAGCGCGAATCGCTCCCGCGTGGCAGCGCGACCGTGTCGCGGCGCCGGTTGCGGCACCCCGTGCTCGATGAGAACCAGATGACGCCGGTAGGCCACAGGATAGCGGTCGAATTCGCCAAGCGTGAACGCGGTGTTGGCAACGTTGGCGGTATAGAACCCGAGCGATCCGGCGATCTTGTCCGCGAGCCGTACCGGCCACGCCGTCGCCGCCGGAATCGCGGTCTGGTGCACGATGCGGCGGCGGGATCCGCGCAGCCAGCCGATGGTCCCGGTCAGAAACGACGCCGTGGCCTGATAGGCGACAATGGCGTCGTGGTCGTCCCGCACCAGCCTGAGGGTGAAAGCCGCTACCGCCCGCATCTTGCCGAGCAGGCCGAGATCGGTACGCGGAAACAGAAATACCGTGTCCATGTGAACGCCGCGCGCGGACAGGCCGTCGCCGATCATGGCGGCCAGCGTGGCGATACCGCCACGTTCGTCGGTATGCAGAATCTGCAAAACCCGCACAGGTTTCAATTGACTCCGGGACAAATTGCCACTCTTTCCAACGCACTGTACACGATCACACCATCATCCGGCCCCAACTTCCGGCCAGGACGAGCAGAAGCAATCCTTAAGACCGCCCGCGTTAATATTTCCGCCCGTCGCC
This sequence comes from Bradyrhizobiaceae bacterium, assembly GCA_020544565.1. Lineage (GTDB taxonomy): Bacteria > Pseudomonadota > Alphaproteobacteria > Rhizobiales > Xanthobacteraceae > Afipia. The sequence continues at coordinate 175,145 of CP078014.1, read as the reverse complement.
ATCAACATTCCGAAGCATGAACAACTCCAATCTCGTGATCTACTTCGGATCCCGCGCCGTCTCGGCGGTGGGAAACCTCGTCTCCGTGGCGGTGTTCGCGCGCCTGATCGGCCCGGCCGATTACGGTGCCTATATCCTGATGTTCGCCTGGGCCATCGTGGTCTACGGCTTCGCCGCGCAATGGATGAAGTTCGCCTATTTCGGCATTTACCGCGCCGCGGACGAAAGCGCCATCATCGCCTCCTATACGCGGCTTTTGATTGCATCGATCAGCATCGTCACTATCGCGCTGTCGCTGCTCAGCCTGCTCATTCCCATGAGCGTCGATTTCATTCTGGCGCTGCTCGCCCTGTTCGCGGGAATGACGATCTACGAGGCCGCGCTCGAAGTGAGCCGCACCCGCCATCAGGTCGGCGCGGTGGCGCTCAGCATGGTGTTCCGCGCGGTGTTCGTGCTCGCGCTGGGCTGCGCCTTTCTCGCCATTCACAAATCGGCGTTCATGCTGGCGCTCGGCGTCTCCGCCGGACACCTGCTTGCGGCGATCCCGACGCTGGCGATGCAGCGCGATTTGCGCGGCGCACCGGCCAGCCGTCAGGCCGCGACCGCGCTGTTCACATATGGCTGGCCGCTGATCCTGTCGTTCGGCGTGTTCGCGATCGGCCAGACCATCGACCGTTTCCTGATCGCCCATCATGTCGGCAATGCCGTGCTCGGGCCCTATGGCGTCATCGCCGACATGATGCGGCAGAGCTACATGGTGGCCGGCGAGTCGATCGCGCTGGCGCTGATCACCGTGGCCAAGCAGCACGCCGACGAAGGCCGCCGCGAGGCGTCCGACGCCGTGATGCGCTCGGCCTTCCGCGCCTGCATGACGGCCGGCGCCTTCGGCGCGGCATTCTTCATCATGTTCGGGCACGACCTCGCGCGCATCCTGCTCGGCGCCGACTTCGCCAATCCGGCCGAGGACATCATTCCGTTTTTCGCGGTCGCCTTCGGCTTCATGATGCTGCGCAGCTTCTATTTCGGCCAGGTGATCTATTTCACCAACGGCACGTTTCTCGAGCTGCTCATCGCCGTGGTCTTTGTCGCGACGTCCGCGCTGCTGGCGCTGGTGCTGGTGCCGCCGCTCGGCGCGGTCGGCGGCGCGATCGCCTTGATGATCGCCCACGGCGCCTCGTGCATCATCAGCGCGGTGATCGGACGGAAGCTGCACGTGCTGCCGATCGACATGAAGGCGCTGGTCGGGATACCGGCCATTGTCGCACTGGCGATCGTCGCGAGCTGGCTGCTCGAAGGCACGCTCGGCTCGCCAGCGGCGCGGCTCGCGGTCGATGCCGTTCTGCTCCTGATCGCGCTTGGCGTCGTGGTGTGGTGGTTCGACCTGCTCAAGCTCGTCGTGAGCGGAAGCAAGCCCGCGCCAGACGCCTCATGAACACCGCATTGCCGATCAGATAGCGCCGCCACAGCCGTCGCGGCTCGACCATCAGCCGGAACAGCCACTCGCCGTGCAGCGCCCGCACCCATTGCGGCGCGCGGGGTTTTTCCTCCGCCACGAAATCGAGAAGACCGCCGACGCAGATGGCGCTCGGCCCCTTGGCCTGAACCAGGGTCCGATAGGCCCAGATTTCCTGCCGCGGCGAGCCCATGGCGACCAGCACCAGATCCGCGCCCGAATCGCGGATCCGCGCCGTCACGGCCGCGGTGTCCGCATCGGCGAAGAAACCATGAAACGCGCCGACATAGGCGTGCCGCGGAGCCACCTCGCGCAAGGCGTCCAGCGCCCGCTCCGCCACGCCTTCAGCCGAGCCCACCGCGAAGATCCGGAAAGTGTGCCGGGTGGCCTTGAGAAAATACGGGATGAAATCCGTGCCGTTAAGGTTATCCGGAAAGAACGCCCCGTGCAGGACGTAAGAGGCGAGACCGACGCCAATCCCATCGTTAAGAATAAGGCTGTGATCGAGCGCCTCGCGCAACTCCGCATCGTCCGCCGCCAGATTCGAGACGTTGGCGTTGAGAAATGTCACGAACCCGCGGCCACCCCTCTCCAGCAGATGGGTATCGACGATAGCAACGGCCTCGTCACTGGTTGCTGCAAGAACAGAGAGACCCAGAATTTTACGCTTTAGCACAATTCGTCTTTCCGGGAGTAAGAACACGCGGCATAAACCGGCCATCGTAAGTCATTACACAATGGTTCCCTCCGGGAAAAATTAATTTTCCATCAGGGACCTTGATCGGGGTTCTCCATGTTTCTCGGCACGTCGCCCAACGATGTCTATCGCAATCGGTTCCGGCTCCGGCGCTTTGCGAATTTCCTGAAGATCATCGATGAGATCATCGCAAAGAAGGGCGACTGCCGCATCCTGGATGTCGGCGGCCGGATGGACCATTGGGCCGCGCTCTCCGATCTGTGGGGCGGCCGGAACATCCACGTCACGCTGGTCAATCTCGAAGCGGAAACCATTACCGATCCGCGCTTCAAGAGTCTGGCCGGAGACGCCTGCAACCTGCATCAGTTCAGCGACAATGCGTTCGACCTCGTCTATTCGAATTCCGTGATCGAGCATGTCGGAAACTGGTCAAACCAGAAGCGGATGGCCGCCGAGATCCGCCGCGTCGCGCCACGGCACTTCGTCCAGACACCGAGCTACTGGTTTCCGGTCGAACCGCATTTTCGCATGCCGTTCATTCACTGGCTGCCGGAGCCGTGGCGGGTTTCCATCGTCCGCATGCGAGCATGCGGTTTCTATCCGAAAGCCGGCAACGAGGACGAGGCGCGCACCATTCTTTCGGACGCGAGCCTGCTGGATTTCCGCGCCATGGCGACGCTGTTTCCCGATTCCACCATCGAGCGCGAGAAGGTGCTCCTTCTGACGAAGTCGCTCATCGCCGTGCGCTGAAGCGCGCGGCCGCGCCTGTCAGACGCGACGGGCTGAAGCTCAATAGGCGTTGCGACGGCGCAGCACTTCAAAACAGGTCAGCAGCGCGATCTTCAGATCGAGCTTGAGACTCCAGTTGTTGATGTACCAGAGGTCGCGATCCACCCGCCCCTTCATCTGCTCGACGCGGGTGATCTCGCCGCGATAGCCGTTGACCTGTGCCCACCCCGTGATGCCCGGCTTGACATGACGCCGGAAGGCATAGTGCGACAGCAGATCGCCGTAATAGCCGTCATGGGCGAGGGCATGGGGACGCGGCCCGATCAGCGACATGTTGCCGATCAGGACATTCAGAAGCTGCGGCAGTTCGTCGATGCTGGTCTGGCGCAGGATCCGGCCGACCCGCGTCACGCGGCTGTCGAAACGTCGGGCATGGCGGACCTCGGCGCCATCTTCCATCACGGTCATGGTGCGGAACTTGAAGATCAGGAACTGCTTGGCGTTGAAGCCAATCCGGCGCTGGCGGAAGAACACCGGGCCCGGCGAGTCGAGCTTGATGGCGATGGCGGCCATCACCATGATCGGCATCAGGACGATCAGCGCGATCGAGGCTCCCACGATATCGAGCAGGCGCTTCATCATCTGCTCATGCCACTGCAACGGAGCCCGCTGGATTTCGGCGGACAGCGTTTTCCCGACGCGATAGGCCGGATTCTGGGTCAGCGACTGGATGTGCCGGTCCGGCAGCAGCCGAACCGGAAGCGGCGACGACCGCAGCCGGTCGCGAATCAGCTCGAGCTTGCGGGTGTCGTTCCACGGCAGCGCCAGCACGATTTCATCGGCATCGTGCTCCCGCGCCAGTTCCTGGGCGAGATCGAGCGCGCGCGCATCGACGCCGGCGATCGACAGACCGCCGCGCCGGTCGTTGAACAAACCGACGCGCCCGACCTCGCTGAGGCCGAAGCCCCGCAGCAGACGCCGCGAATCGATCGCGGACAGCTCCTCCTGCGAGCCGACGATGACGACGCGCCGGCCCCGAATCCGCCCGTCGGTGACAGCCTCCTTGATGACGGCTTTCATGCCCAGGCGCGCGGCAGACAACAGCGCGAGTGCCAGCAGGAAGAAACACAGGAAGGAGCCGCGCGAAAAAGCGGCGCTCGCCTTCATGAGAAAAGCAAGCAACGCCAGCAGCAGGCCGACAAGAGACCACAGCGCCAACACCTGCCGCAGATCGGTGCGCGGCGAGATGATCGCCGAAAGCCGGTAGAAATCGACCGACTGGGCGATCAGCACATACAATAGAGACGCGATCAGGCCGGTGCCGAGGAAGGCGTTGATATTGCCGGGATATCCATTGATTGCGAGCTGATAACCAATGCCGCCGCCAAGGCTGGCCAGGACGATCAGAACAGCGTCACTGAGCGCCGAACAATATTGAATGGACGCCAGCGGAAAACGGAATTCCTTTCGCTGCGCATCCAGCCCGCCATGTCGGGCGGCTTCGTCGGATGGAGGGGGCAAATCGGGGCGCGCATCATCCCGGAGCGCACTGTGCGAACTCCACATTCGATTGCCTCAACCAATTCAATACTGAGCCGCAGCCCAAGAAGGCGTTTAAAATCAGACGCCTACAGGCATGTTCATTGATTTTTAACCAATACCGTCCTTCACTGTGCAAAGCAACATAACCGTTCCGAGGACGTTCCATTCTTTGATCAAGAATTCGGCATCGGCGGTCCAACCTCTACCTAGATACATGCTGGGGGTTCTGCCGGAGGAGCCAACCGGAGCCATTTACCTTTTGTTGAGACTGCAAGGCCGATGCTGACCATGGAAGGGACCCCCATGATTCCGGCCGTTATTTTCACCTTTCTCACCGGAGCGGTTTTAAGCTCCAGCTTTCGGGTGTGGGTTCTGATCCCGCTCACGCTCGTCGCCGCGCTGGTCACCTTCGGCTTCCAGCTGAGCATGGGGCAGTCCACCGCCATCGCCGCCGGCAACGCCGTCATCGTCGGGCTGGCGCCGCAGGCGGGATATGCCTGCGGATTGCTGGGGCGCGCCTTGCTGGCCGCACTGCAACGATCGCGGACCGCCGAGCGCCGCTACATCACCCGCCACAGCCGCCGCTGACCGCTCCGTGATTCGCGCTTGCAGGCATTGCGGGGATTCAGCGTTTGGGCGCGATCAGCATCAGCAGCCACGAGGCACATGCGCCCGCCCCCGCCCCGGCCAGCTTGAACGCCACGTCGATGGCGCGGCCATGCCGATCCGGCGTCAGCAGTTGCATGAGCTCCAGCACGACCGCAGCGCCGCACAGCAACACCAGAACCAGCAGCGGACGACGATAGGCCACGCCGAACAACAGCCCGACCGCTGCGAACGCCGCGAAATGCTCGCGATGCTGGCTTGCAAGATGGGGACGCAGCCCGAGCGGCGACAAGGTCGCAAACACGATTACGGCCAGCGCCCCCCAGGCGATCACCGCCCATATTTTTCGATTCATGAGCATTGATGTCGTATGGGACATTTGCCGGCCTGCGGGAAGCCCGTATGGACTGTGGCCATCGGGTTCCCGATACCGCTCGCGTTTACCATGAACGGCGAAACCGTTTGTAGTTACCGCCTGCCCCCCTAGGTTTAAAGATTAAGCCTTAGTCGTGCCGTGCGAGATTGCGGTCGGTGGCGGTTTCAAGGATCGGAAGCTCAGTGGACGAACGACGCGCCAGACAGCGAACGAAGGTGATGAAGACGGCGCTGATGTTCTTCGACGGTCAGGTCGGGGTCTACACCTGCATCGTTCACGACCTGACCAACGATGGCGCCAAGATCGAGCTGAACGGGCCGCGCGTGCTGCCGCTCGGCTTCAATCTCTCGTTCGACAATTTCCGCACCATCCGCAATTGCGACGTGATCTGGCGCGACCAGGATCTGGTGGGCATCAGGTTTCGGCACTCCGACGAAACGACCGCGGCCTGAAATCCGCGACCGCGACGCGACGCCAGCCTGTCGCTCCCCTGTCATCCGCAAAACGCCCGGCGGACACTCTCTCACCAGTCAGTTCGTGTCCGCGCTTACAGAACAAGTGTATCCTTGTGTCCGAAGCCAAGACTGTTGTCGACGAGGACGATGCGCGCCGGTTCAAGTCGATAGACAGCGGCAGAATCGAAAGCCGCCGCCATTTTTTCGGATGCGTCCTTCGGTTTGGCGAGAAAGGAATATCTTTGTACGAGCAGCGCTAAAAGCCGGCGACGCTCGTCGGAATCCGTCACACGGCGCGCGACGCCATGAATCTGCACACCACGAACGCGCGCGTGGTCCGATGTATCAGGCGCAACCGTGGCGGAGACGCGGGCATCAGCCTCCAGATCGCGCGAGTGCCTGCTGTTCGGATCGGATACCCAGACCATGCCGAAACCATCGCACACATAGAACAGATTAGCGGCATGCGGTCCCAGCGAGCCAGCGGTAGCGAGGGACATCACATGGTGAGCTTCGAGAAATCGAGCAATGCGACCTGCCAGCTCGCTCGTTTGATCGACCATTTCGACAGCCTTCTTTTGAAGATATGTCCGGACGGGACTTACTCGCATGGCCGCGTGACGGACTCGGCGTTTTCCTTCCACCGCTTGAACAGCGCATGCGGAACGTTCAACTGGTCGAGCGCCTTTCCGACGCTGTGATTCACGATGTCATCGATGCTTTGCGGGTGATTATAAAAGGCCGGCGCCGGTGGCAGAATGATAGCTCCGTACTGCGCGGCTCTCACGAGCAGTTCCAGATGCCCCAAATGAAGCGGCGCCTCCCGCACCATGAGAATCAGGGGCCGCCGCTCTTTCAGACAGACGTCGGCCGCGCGAGTGAGCAAGTTGTCGTCATAGGAATTGACTATGCCCGACAGCGACTTGATGGAACAGGGCGCCACGATCATTCCATCCGTTCTGAACGATCCGCTCGATATGGCGGCGCCAATATCGCGATGAGGGTAAACGACATCTGCGAGATCGCGAACAGCATCGACCTTGAAGTCCGTTTACTCAACGATCGTTCGCCCAGCGGACGGAGACATCACCAGGTGAGTCTCGATTTCCTTGATGGGCTTGAGAGCTTCCAACAGGCGGATACCGTAGATCGCGCCCGAAGCACCTGACATTCCAACGATGATCTTTCGCATATTCCGTCCGAGTGAGTGGCGGCATCTCAGGCCCGGCTACGCAATGCCATGTTGCTGCAGCTTCGTATCATATTGCGACCAGATTCCTACCGTAACGCGCGCAGCCTTCTGCAGCCAGACGTCGGTAGCGATCGATACTGCACGCCGAAAATCCCATCCGCCGGATGACCCCGGTCTGCCGAAGAAACGAGCGACCATGCCCATGGGACTGACCAAACCGACGGCTGGTCACTCGGATCAATCGAGATCGAAACCATACTCGTTCCAGCGCGCAGTCACCTTTGCCTCGTCCTCCGGGGCAGGCTTGACGGTGGGCGGAAAGCGCTCGTTGTTCCATTCAGCTTTTCGCTCAAAGGTCCAGTTGCGCGTCGCATCGATCAGGACGCGATTCCACACAGCGCATCCGAGTTGGGTGAGATCACGATCCTTGAGCGGCGTGCTGGGATCCAGCACCGAACCGAAAATGCCGGGAAATACGGTAATGCCGCCTTCCCCTGCATTGACTCTGAAGGCATAGGCCCAGTCGAGTTGCTCGTAGCTCGATGGATCGATCTCCTCCTCGACAACCATCACGTTCTTGTATTTGTAGCGGGCCGCGCCGTGGCCCCAGAGTGCGGCCGCAATCTGTTTGGGCTGTCCCTGGTACATTTTCTTGATCTGCACGACGATATTCACGCCGACAGTGATCGGGTGGCAGACGACGTCGAGAATGCCGGGAATTTCCGCATTCTCCAGAATATTCCACGCCGTCGCAGCGCGCTGGATCGCGCCCATCGTACCATTTTCGCTTGTGGACCCCGGCAGCGTCCCCTCAAGCGTGCCGCGAAATACCGGATCGTTACGGTGGGTGATGCAGGACACCTGGATTGTCGGCCTGCGCGCGGGTAGATCGGAAATATGTCCGGTCGCCTCGCCGAACGGACCTTCCATCTCGAAGGTCGAGGGATCTGCTGAAATCGTTCCTTCGATGACAATTTCCGCGTCCGCGGGAACCTCGAGATCGCTCGTTTCGCACTTCACCAGCTTGATCGGCTCCTGGCGGTAGGCGCTCATGACGTCATATTCGCAAACGCCGGGTCCGATCGGACTGCCTGCAATGAAATCCATGATCGGATCAAAGCCGATCACGCAGGCCACCGGCATCGGCTCGCCACGCTCGGCATATTTCATGAAATGCCGACCCCAGTGCTGGCCCCCCATATTCAGGAGAACCGGAATTGAGTGCTTACTGCCGATCATTCCCCGATAGACGCCGACGTTTAGAACGCCGGTATCAGGATCGCGGGTGACGACCGAGGCGAACGTATTGATGTAACGCCCTCCTTCCAGATAGTGCCAGATCGGAACAGGGAACTCGAACAGATCGACCGCGTCGCCGGTCAAGATGTTTTCCTTGACCGACCCTGTTGCGACACGAACCGGCGCGATGGTCTCCCGGTTCTTTTTCATGACGTGACGGACTATGTCGCGATTGGTGGCACCCTCCGGCAATCCCAGGATGAAGCGCAGCCGCTCATCGCCGGCGAGCAGGCTCGTGACGAGTTTCGTGCATCGACCGGACCGGTAATCCTTGATCGATTCAAACAGAAGCGCGGGACCTTTCTTCTCGAGCACCCTGCGCGTGACTGCGCCGATCTCGCGATTCCAATCGACCTCGGCGCGCACGCGATGAAGATCACCGACACTTTCAAGCCGCTGGATCGTCTGCCGCAAGTCCATGAATCCGGCATTTCCATTCGCGGCGACGTGCGCATCGATCATGTTCACTCCTTTTATTCTTTGAACCAGTACGGCTATTTCGCGCCGCGCGTCAGCCTTGAAAGAATTTCTCAGACCTCAACACATGCCTGCGACGCTCGGAAGCAGGCAAAGAGGCGCGACGACAATGGACACCAGCACCATCGCGCCTGATCACGTCATTGCGGCTTGATTCCCGCAAGCTCCGCGGCCGCCTTCCACTTGGCGAGCTCTGCCTTGAAAAATGCGGCAAAATCCTCGGGCGAGCCGCCTCGGACGACAGCTCCCTGAAGATGGAGCGCCTCGACAAAGGCGGGCTTTGCGATCACCTCGTCGAGCGCGGAACTCAGCGTCTTGATGATGGCATCGTCAGTGCCGGCAGGCGCCAGCAAGCCGAACCATGTGTCGGCGGTGAAGTCCTTCACGTTTGCTTCGGCCATGGTCGGCACGTCGGGCAAAAGCTTCGATCGCTGGGTGGAGGTCACCGCAAGCGCCCGGAGCTTGCCACCCTGCACCTGGGGAAGTCCGGTCACGAGCACATCGAACATGACATCGATATGCCCTCCGATCAGATCGTTCAGCGCCGGAGAACTGCCCTTGTAGGGAACGTGGACGAGCGGCGCGCCAGTGGCCGCCTTGAATCTTTCGGTTACCAGGTGAGAGATGCTGCCGTTGCCGAACGAGCCATATGTCAACCCGCCGTCCCGCTTCTTCGCTTCGGCGATGAGGGCGTCGACGCTTTCCGCTTTCACCCTCGGCCCGGCCAGCAGAACGAGCGGCGAAGAAGCAACCAGTTTGATGGGCCGGAAACTGTCGAAAGGCTTGTAAGGCAATTGAGCCACGACGCTGGGCGTGATGGCCAGCGGGCCCGCCGCGCTGAAGAGAAGGGTGTAGCCATCGTTCTTCGCACGGGCCACGGTGTCCTGTCCGATGGTGCCTGCCGCGCCGGGCTTGTTCTCCACGATGACGGACTGCTTGAACTTCGTGCTCAATCCCTCAGCGACGAGGCGAGCCGTCGAATCCGTAGATCCGCCGGCGGCATATGGCACGATGATGGTGATTGTCCGGGAAGGATAACTGTCGGCGGCCGCGGGGCCGGCAAACAAGAATGCCATTACCCCAATGGCCAGGAATCTTGAACGCAGCATCGTGTCCTCCCGTTTTACGGTTTCATTGTATGGAATTGATCTGTATCGCCCTCATTTGCGGACGTCGCGTTTCTTGTGACGCTGTCTAGTTCGTTGTCTTTGCTCAATTTTGATGCATTGTAGGAGGGCAAGATGCTGTTGATAGGACAAAATCTGACGCGAATTGTCACCACAGCGTTCAGACTTCCCGTGCGGGTATATATGACCCGCCGATGCAGCCCCTTCGGATGAGCGCACCCCGAAGAAACGGCCGGGCGGCCATATCCCGCCTCGACAACGAGACCGATTGCCTACCCCCGACCAAATCGCGCACACCTTGTTCGATCAGCCAGCCATTCCCGGTGGCGGCAAAAGCGAATAATGGACGATATTGTCCATGTGCCTATAAGCCATCGTTATCGCCCCACGTCGTCGCGATCGTTCGCTACCCCCGATAGTCGGACAAGCAAAAGAACGTTCTTTGCTCAGCCGCAATTACCATGCCGCCCGATAGATCGCGAGCGCGTCGCTCTCGGTCATCGGTCGGGGATTGTTAATGAGAAGCCGCTGTTGCTTCATGGCGTCTTTCGCCATCTGAGAAAGATGCCCTTCGCGGATGCCGACATCGCGAAGCTTCGTTTTCATCCCGAGCAAGGAACAAAGCGTGGCGAGAGATTCGATGAATCCCACGCATTTCGCCTGAACACCCGCCTCCCTTTCAAGATCCGGAAAGGCATCGGCCGCGATCTCGGCATACAGGCTTGCTGCTTCTGGCGCGTTGAAGCGCAGGACATGCGGCAAGACAAGTGCATTGGACAACCCGTGCGGCACATGGAAAGTGCCGCCGACGGGATATGCCAGCGCGTGCACTGCCGCCACAGGCGAATTCGCGAAGGCCTGCCCCGCCAGCATTGACCCAAGCAACATCGCGCTACGTGCCGCAAGATTGGCTCCGTCAAACACCGCAATCTGGATATTGGCGCCAAGCAGCCTCAGGGCTTCGCGTGCGAGCGTTCGCGAAATGGGATTGTTGTTGGCATTTTTCGAAGTGTAGGCCTCGATGGCGTGAACCATGGCGTCCACTCCGGTCGCCGCCGTAATGGCAGGCGGCAAGCCCAGTGTCAGTTCGGGGTCGAGCACCGCAAGGTCCGGCAAGAGCAGGGACGACGATATCCCCCGCTTCTCACCCTCGCCGACAGTGATGATGGAAACCGGCGTCACCTCGGATCCGGTTCCTGCGGTCGTCGGTACAAGCACAAGCGGCAGGCGCGGCCCCTTGGCGTTATTGACACCCCAGGCCGCGTCGATGTCCTCTGCGGAGCCCAGCAGCAGGGCCGCGAGCTTGGCCACATCCAGCGAAGACCCCCCGCCGAATCCGACAACGCCGGTCACTCCGGCGACCTGCCCCGCCTCCACGGCCTTGAGAAGGGTTTCGAGAGAGGGATCGGACTCGACGTCGCTAAAGACGACCGGCGGGATCCCGGCTGCCGTGAGCGCCGCAAGTGCGGCATCGCACAGGCCGAGACGCCGCAATCCGTCATCGGTGACGAACAGGACGCGTTCTCCAAGGCGACCATTGGCCGCTTCGTGAAGCCGTGTCGACGATCCATTGGCGAAAACGATCGTCGGCGCCCTGAACTGGAACGCATTCATTGTCGTTTGCCTCCTACGGCAATACGGCGACCGGCCGCGAAGTCGATGTCGCGGTCTTGCGGAAAGACGTGTTGATCAGCGGATCGAGCGGCGCTGCGCCGAACGAGGCTCGTCGCTGCTGGATCGGGGCGTCGCCATAGGTGGTGGTGCGTTGGCGCACATGGCGGCCCGCCTGCACGATCCATTCCTCGAGGGTTTCCGGCGGAGCCTCCTGGCCGTGAACGGCACCCGCGGCGCGCGTGATGGACTCGTTCATCAACGTGCCGCCAAGATCGTTCGCTCCCGCGTTCAGCGCGATCTTCACGCCCTGCGGACCGAGCTTCACCCATGACGCCTGAATGTTCGGAATGAGCGGATGCAGCGCAATCCGCGCGATGGCATGCATCAGGATCGCCTCACGAAAGGTCGGCCCTGACCGGGCCCCGCCCTTGAGATAGATCGGCGCCTCCTGAGCCACGAAAGGAAGCGGAACGAATTCGGTGATGCCGCCGGTCCGTTCCTGCAGATCGCGCAGCCGCAAAAGATGCCGCGCCCAATGTTCGGTCCTCTCGATATGGCCATACATAATTGTCGATGTCGTCCGCAGCCCCACCGCGTGCGCGGTCTCCAGCACGTTCAGCCACTCGTCCGTCGTCAGCTTGTCCGGACACAGAATGGCGCGAACCTCGTCGTCGAGGATTTCCGCAGCCGTCCCCGGCAAGGTGCCGAGCCCCGCCTCCTTCAACCTTTGCAGAAAGTCCCGCAGAGGCAGACCGAGCGTCTTGGCCCCCTGGGTGACCTCAAGCGGCGAAAACGCATGAATGTGCATGTCCGGGCACGCTTCGCGCACCGCGCGGCAGATATCGAGATAGGTCTCGCCGGTATAATCCGGGTTGATGCCGCCCTGCAGGCACACCTCCGTCGCGCCACGCGACCACGCTTCACGTGTCCGGCGCTGAATTTCCTCAAGCGTCAGATCGTAAGGCTTGCCACGCAGATCCTCGTGCGTCTTTCCTTTCGAGAATGCGCAAAATTTGCACCCGTAGGTGCAAACGTTCGTGTAGTTGATATTCCGCGTCACCACATAGGAGACGGTGTCGCCGTTGACATCGCGGCGCAATTGGTCCGCCGTCCGGCAAACGAAGGCGAAATCGTCCCCACGGACAGCAAACAACCTCACGATGTCTGCGACAGACATGCGTTCGCCGTTGCAGCCTCGCGCTATGATGGAGCGCACCTGTGCGCTGACGGCCTTGTCGGACTCGCGGGCGAGAACATTCTCTACGCTGTGCATCGGCAACGCCGCACTGCCTGCCTGCCAGTTGCACTCTCGCGCGAGCCATTGCGCATCGGACGCCCGCAACACATAAGGGGCGACAGCACCGTCGATCCACTTTGCACGTTCGGAAATATAGCCCGGATAAACCGTCAACCGCTGCACCAGGATCTTGCCTGCGGTCGCAGTCTGGCGCGCCAATTCGTCGATATGCGGCCACGGTGCCTCGGGATTCACATGATCCGACGTCACCGGCGAGACCCCGCCCCAGTCGTTGATGCCGGCCGCGACGAGGCGGGGGAGAATGCCCGGGCTCAGGTTCGGCGGGGCCTGAATGCTCATCGACGGGCCAAGCGCCAGACGCGCCAGCGCGATCGTGCGGCATAAGTCCTCGGCCGTGGGCTCCTTGTGCTTTTCCATCCGCGTGCCCGGCTTGGCGCGAAAGTTCTGCACGATCATTTCCTGGAGGTGCCCATACTCCTCGTGAAGCTGGCGCAGCGCGAGAATGGACTCAAGCCGCTCCGGCAGGGTTTCACCGATGCCGACGAGAATCCCACTGGTGACGGGAATGTTCAGTTGGCCGGCAGCCCGGATCGTAGCGAGACGCACGGCCGGCGCCTTGTCCGGAGATCCATAATGCGCCATGCCGCGCCGGGATAACCGATCGGATGCGGTTTCCAGCATGATACCCATGGAGGCGGATACCTGACGCAGCAACTTTAGCTCGTCAGGGGTCAACGTGCCGGCGTTGATATGCGGTAGCAGTCCCGTTTCCTTCAGTACACGGCCCGCGACATGGGCCAGATAGTCGATCGTCGATGAAAATCCGGCCCGATCCAGCCACTCGCGCGCGGCGCGGTAGCGCAGCTCCGGCTTTTCGCCCAGTGTGAACAGCGCTTCGTTGCACCCGGCGGCCTTTCCGTGTCGGGCAAGCTCCAGCACCGCGTCCACGGACATGAATGGAGTCGGGATTTGACGCGGCGCCTTCGCAAACGTGCAATAATGGCAAACGTCACGGCAAAGCTCGGTCAGCGGAATGAATATCTTGCGCGAATAGGTCGTGAATTCGCCAAATGCCGCGTCCCGGACATAAGACGCGGCCTCAGTCAGATCGCCAAGGTCCTCATCAGCCAATGCGACGAGCTGCTCCAGAGTCAACCTCTCGCCCAGCGCGACGGAGACAGCAATGGATTTCAGGCGCATCTGTCATGCCTCTCATACGCATTGTTGCCGACCCATCTCGCGAACATCGCGTGAAAGGCATGCGGGAGCATCCGGCCATGCTGAAGATCGAGAATGGCGCCGATATCGGAAGGCTGGTCGAGATCATGGGACAGGCGATCCGATTCGACGATGCGAAGCTCCGCGCCGCACGCAACCGCAGCTCTTTGATACTCACCGGCACTGTTACGACCATAGAGCGGCGGCAGCAGATCCCCGGGGCGGCAAAGACGTACGTTCGTCCCGATGCCGAACCGATCACGCGCGAGCGTGACCTGCCGGGAGGCACCTTCGAGATGAATCCGGATCATCTCGTCAAATTCGTCCGCCGCAAAAAGCGGCAGGTCCGAGAATACGACCCCGACATCCCGCGCACCGTCGGACACCGCCCGCCGGACAGCTTTGCCGATCGCAGCATTCAATCCGGGACTCGCAGGATCGTCCGGCAAGACGTCGAAATTGAATTCCGACGCGATGCCGACAAGGGACGGTTCGGAAGACGCCACGATGACGCGACGAACCCGACGCACGCGCGCAAGCTGACGAAGCACCGTTTCGGCTAGAAGCTGCGCAACCTTCTCGCGGTCGGCCGCCGACAACACGCCCGCAAGACGGGTTTTTGCCTCGGCGAACTTCTTTACCGGAACGATGATATCCATGTCATTTGAACCCTGTCAGCTTGATGCCGGCCTGGCATTTGAACTGACGGTTGATGGTGATGAGAACCGATGTCAGCGCCTCCGATGCCGCTGAATTGGCGAGCGGGCCGGCATACAAGCCGCGCAACCCCGTCGCCTGCGCCAGTTCGATGACCTTGTCGCAGCTTTCGCGTTTGTTGCCGCAGACCAAGACGTCACCTTCCATCGGTTCGAGCGCCTGGAGCTTGTCGGCAGCAACCGTCTGGAATGCCGACACCACGCTCACACCCTCGCCCAGCGTCACCTGCGTCGATACGGCCGCGCTGCCGGAAGCGGGAAGCTGCACGGTTCCGACGCGCGGAGGGACAAGCGGCGCCGTGGTATCGAGGACGAGCTTGCCCTGCACTGCGTCCCGGAGAGCCACGAGCGCGCCGGCGTGCTGCGAAAACGGAACGGTCAGAACCACGATGTCCGCCCCCCTCGCAGCCTCGACATTCTCGGCACCGGAAACCGCACCCTTTACCCCCTTCTCGCGCAACAGGTCCTTCAGGGCTTCGGCCGCCTTCACCGCGCTGTCAGCGCTGCGCGAGCCGATCACGACCGGATAACCCGCCAGAACCCAGCGCCGCGCGAGCCCGGTGCCGAGCGCGCCGGTGCCGCCAACGATTGCGATGGTGGGTTTGTCAGACATGATGAAGGCTCCTTCCGGGCGATACGCCGATCGGGCTCATCCAGCGCGGCGCCGGTTACTGGCTTCGAAAAAGGATGAGATTTTTGCATGCGCGTCATCGGAGACGACAAGTTCGACGAACCCGCGCGTTTCGATCTGCGATGCGGCGTCGAAATCGATGGACAGGCTCTCGGCTGCGATGTCGGCAATCCGCATGGCCGCATTATTGTTCGACCCGACCGTCTTCCGTAGCCACGGCGCGATGGACGCCATGGCCGCCTCGTTTTGGGGCGACAAACGGTGCGTGCCCCGCTCACGCGGCAGATCCCATGAATGCCTCACATCCGGATTGGCGAGAATCCAGGCTTTCGCCTGTGCCATCATGACGGCTTCGGTCTCAGCTATTTCATGAATGAGCCCGGCCTGAAGCGCCTCATTAACGGTCACCGAGCGCCCCGTGACCAGAAATTCCAGCGCAGGAAGAATTCCGAGTACAGCCGTCAGGCGAATGACCCCGCCGGCGGCCGGCAAAATGCCGAACGTGACCTCAGGAAGACCGATGCGTGTCTTGGGATTCGCCAGCGCGATGCGCCGATGGCAGGCGAGACACAGCTCATATCCGCCGCCAAGCGCGGTGCCGTTCATGGCGGCAACAAGCGGCAACCCCATCCTTTCGAGCCGCCGGAAGAAGCTCTTCAACAACTCGAAGTGGTCGAAGATCGACTGCTCCTGGCCACGCTGACATCGTAACATCAGCGCCAGATCGCCGCCGGCGAAGAAAGTCGATTTGCGCGAGGTCAGGATCACTCCGCGCAATTCGCCGCGCCTTGCTTCCAACGCATTCAGCAAATGTGGCATCACCATCATGAAGTCATCGTTCATGATGTTGACCTTGCCGGGCAGATCGAACCCGATCGTCACAATTCCATCCGGATCGATCGCGAGTGAGTAACCGTCAACCGGCGCCATGCTACATTCTTTCGATCAAACTCCAGCCGCTCAGCGGCGCGGCCGATCCTTCCAGGATGCCGCCGCGCTCACCGAACGAGGCCAACGACTCCCGGAATCATGTCGATCCGCCCGGCATCGCGGCTATTTCAGCGTTCGAAGCGTCACGACCAGGTTGTTCGGCTTGAGGTCACGGGATATCCCGCCGAACCGGCCTCGCTCCTGCGGCTCGCCCACCGAGCAATCGGGAAATCACCCGCGTCGCGTCAACCGGCCTGCCCCATGATCGTGGCGCGAGCAGCATCCTCACCCGAAGAATGAATATCCTTTACCAGTCCCGCCAAGGCCGCGCGCTCCGCCTCATTGCGCACCGGGATCGAAAACTCGGAATTGGTCACGACACGACCGAAGCGCTCCACCAGCTTCTTTCCGACCTTGTCGTAAGTTCCGATCACCGCGAACTGGTCGAGAACGTCGTCGCTGATCAGCTTCGGCAGCGCTTCCCAGTTCTGCGCCCGCGACAGATATTTCGCTTCATTGGCAAGATCCTGCAAACCGAGATGATCGAACGCGGCGGCATAGGCCGGCGTCGACGCATAGAAAGCAATGCGCGCGCGTGCGTCGCGAATCTTTGGCTGAAGCTCTTCCTCGTTCGCCGCCGCCGCGACGAGCGGCTTCATCGATACGCTGAATTTCTCCAGGCTTCGGCCCGCTTTTGCGGCGCCGGCGCGAACCGCCGGCAGCATCACCTGCTCGATATAGGACGGCGTACACACCGGGTGGGGGCGCATACCATCCGCCACCTCGCCCGCGACCTGGCACATGACCGGGTTGACGGCGGCGACATGGATCGGAATCTCGGGATGCTCGATCGGCCCCGGATTAAACAGCGGCACCATCAAATCGAGCTTGTAGAACTCGCCCTGATAATCAAGGTTTGTGCGGTTCTGCCAGCAATCCCACACTGCGCGCACGGCCTTGATGTAATCACGCATCCACGGGCCGGCCGGCTTGGGCTCGACGCCATAGCGGCGTTGAATGTGGGCCCTCACCTGCGGACCAAGGCCGAGAATGAATCGGCCGCCCGACAGCTTCTGAATGGTCCACGCGCTCAGCGCCATCACCGTCGGGCTACGCGGAAATGCGATCGTGACCGCGGTGCCAACCTGCAAGGTCGTTGTCGCCTGGGCAGCAAGCGCCATGATCACGAACGGATCGTCCTTCGTCTCCTCGGTCATCAAGCCATCATAGCCCAGCGACTCGACGAGCTTGGCTTGCTCGCCGACGGTCTTGATATCCAGCGGCGTGTCCGGCGCGCGCAGGCCCGGATCGACTTTGCCAAGCGGAAGAAGGGTTTCGATTTTCATGATTTCCTCTTACGAACTGTTGATACTTGCGATCAGAGCTTGCGGTGATCGATGATGCGGACGGCCTTGCCGAGAGATCGCGGTATCGAGCCGCTGGGACAAACATCGACAGCCGCGCTTACACCGATGTGCGCCTTGATCTTGTGGGCGAGCGACTTGGCAACGCGCTGAGAGTCCGCGCTTCCGGATTCGGGGCGGAGTTCAACACGAATGGTCAGATCGTCCAGAGTGCCCCGTCGCGACACCTCGATCTGATAGTGTCCCGCCAGGTCGGAAAGCGACAGGATCTGTTCCTCGACCTGCGACGGAAACATGTTCACGCCACGGATGATCAGCATGTCGTCGGATCGTCCGGTGAGCCTGTCCAGGCGCCGCATCGGTCGGGCCGTTCCCGGCAGCAACCGCGTCAGATCGCGCGTGCGATACCTGACGATCGGCAACGCCTCCTTCGTAAGGCTTGTCACGACCAATTCGCCGTGAGAACCATCCGGCAGGACTTCACCGGTGTCCGGATCGATGATCTCCGGATAGAAGTGATCCTCCCAGAAGGTCGGACCATCGAGCGTTTCAATGCATTCGGACGCCACGCCCGGACCGATCACTTCGGAGATGCCATAGTAGTCGATCGCGGTGAGATTCAGCCGGCGGTTGATTTCCTCCCGCATCGCCTTGGTCCACGGCTCTGCGCCAACCATGCCGATACGCAGGTTGAGCTGCTCCTTGCGGATGCCCTGCCTCTCCACTTCATCGGCGATGTTGAGAAGGTAGGACGGCGTCACCATGATGATCGTCGGCGCCAGATCGACGAGCAACTGCGCCTGACGTTCGGTCTGGCCGCCCGAGACGGGAATGACGGTGCAACCAAGTTTTTGAGCGCCGTCATGAGAGCCCAGGCCGCCGGTGAACAGCCCGTAATTGTAGGCAACATGAATCCGGTCGCCCGGCCGCGCGCCGGCCGCACGGAGCGATCGCGCCACCACGTTGGCCCAAACCTCCATGTCGTTGGCGGTGTAGCCGACCACCGCGGGCTTGCCCGTCGTTCCGCTGGACGCATGTATGCGCACGACTTGATCCATCGGCACGGCGAACATGCCGAACGGATAGCCTGTCCGGAAATCCTGCTTTGTAGTAAATGGAAACAGTTTGAGGTCTTCAAGCCGCTTCAGGTCGGATGGATGAACCTGACGCTCCTCGCACTTCTTCCGGAAGCCGGCGACGTTATCGTAGGTGTGTTGCAACGACTTCTTCATTCGCACGAGCTGAAGCGTGCGCAATTCGTCGACACTGGCCTTCTCGATGGATTCCAGCGAGAACGAAGACGGGGTCAGGCTCATGACTTTCTCCGCATATGATCGCCATCCGCCAGCCGACCACGCGGCTGACGCAAGAGCAGGCCAATGCGTAAAATTGAGGAGGCGGTAGCTGCAGGACAGCCCGATAACGGCTCTGACATCTTCCCCCCAATTCTTCTGCTCTTGGGGCGAAGGTAACGTCAGAGGGCCGGCGTCAAACAGGACAAAAACGCTCTTATTCCTGCACCGAGATGAGCATCCCGGGCGTCGATTCAGGACCGCGGGGACGGCTGGCTGACATGGGAGCGGAAATATTCACGGTATTGCACCGGGCTCATGCCGGTCCACTGGTTAAATGCGCGCGTGAAGGCTCTCGTCTCCGAATAGCCTAACATCTCGGCCAGCTCGGCCACCGAGAAGTTTCCCCGCACGAGCTTTTCGATCGCGATATCGCGACGGATATTCTCTTTAATGGCGCGATAGGATGATCCTTCCTGCCGCAGTTTCCTGCGGAGAGACTGCTCCCCCATGCCAAAGCGGGCTGCGACCTCGTCAAATTCGGGAAATTCAAGCGGCAGCTTGCGCTCGGGCAAGACAAGATTCCGGATACGGCGCCCATAACTCACGACGTCAGCGGGGATCGTCATGAATCCGATCGGCGCGACCGATAGCATGCGCTTGAGTTCGGGCTTGGAGCGGACAATCGGATTCTGCAGAAAGTCCCGGCGGAAAACAAGGCTGGTGACCGGCGCATCAAATTCGTAAGTGGCCGGGAACATGTATTTGAACTCTTCAATACGCACCACCGGCCGGACATAGGAAAAGGTCACTTTCTCGAGCGGCGCGAGCGCCCCCCCCAACCAGCTCACAAGGCGGTACCAAATCGAAAGCCAGAATTCGTGCATATACTGTTGGGGATCAAGCTCCGGGCGCACAAATAGCATCCTGAAGGCAAGCGTGTCGTTCGCGCCGGGGACCAGCTCCATCTTGATGTCGTCCGTGACGAGATCATAAAAAAGAACAGCTTTGCGGAGCGCCCTTTCCAGCGTTTCCTCGCCGAGGATTCCATGCGTGATCATGGCGAACGTTCCGGCCTTGCACCGATGCTCAGTGAATCCCATGAACTCATCGCCCAACGCCAGCCAGACCAGCTGGACCAGCCGCGCAAGCTGCTCGGATTTACCTCGCCAAGTCGGATCCTCAATCTGGATGCGGGTAATGCCGATTTCTGCCAGCAGGCGTTCGCCATCGAGGCCGCAGCGCTCGGCACCACGGATGGTTTCGCGGAAATAATGCGAACTCGATGTCGACATCAGCTATATTTCACGCCTGAACACTGGATCCCCATAAAGGCCACGCAGCATTACTGAACTATCGTTCCGTATAGCAGAACAGCCATACCGACCTGCGCCCACATGCTATTATGATGCGCCCGCGATACTCAATAGTGCGTGGATATCAACAACAAGCATCTCTCAGTTGATGTTATTCGGCGGCCACCGAGCATTTCCAGACAAGGCTTGGCTTTCCGCCTCCTGTCGATGACTGCTTTCATCATGATATCGCGGCAAGGATTCGGATCGTCACACCGACTGCCGCTCCGTCGATAAGAAGTCCGTCGCGCACGGAGGCCACCGCATCGATATCGGGACTTATCCGCAGCCCGAGGTGATCGGAACCATCCGCCGTAATCACGATAATGGTCAGGTGCTCAGGCGCGCAAAACGGAAACGGCTTCCGCAAGAATCAACTCGACATTGAAATCGGTTTTCTGCACCGGAACAACAATGTCGCCGCCGTCGAAGACAATATCAGTGCAGGCGACGACGTCTGTCACAACGGTTGCCAGGTCATCGTCTGCGAGGTCGTCGCCGGCGCGATTCGCGGCACGCCCGACAAGGCATGTCACGATACCGCAGCCTCAAACTCCGAGATAAGCAGCCTGCACACGGGGATCGGAGAGAAGCTCCCGCCCTGTTCCCTCCAGCGTCACGCGGCCCATTTCCAGCACATAGGCGCGATCCGCCAGATGCAAGGCGGCGTTGACGTTCTGCTCGACGAGAAAAACCGTTACGCCGCTCTGCCTGATGGACTTGAGCACGGAAAATATCTGCTTGAACACCAGCGGAGCGAGACCCATGGAAGGCTCATCAAGCAACAACATCCGCGGCCTCGCCATCAGCGCGCGACCGACCGCAAGCATCTGCTGCTGGCCGCCGGACAGCGAACCGGCCAGACGGTTCCGGAAATCATTCAGGATCGGAAAGTAGGAATAAACCTGGTCGAGGTCGCCCGCGACATCGCTCGCACGCGTCCATGCTCCGATCCGCAGGTTGTCCTCCACGCTCAGCGGCGCAAAAATCTGGCGGCCCTCCGGCACGAGGGTCAATCCGAGCCGGACCCGACGATGCGCAGGCATCTTGCCGATCTCAACCCCGTTCAGAAAAACCTGCCCTGCCACTATCGGCTGTACGCCCGAAATTGCCTTGAGCAGGGTCGTTTTTCCGGCGCCGTTGGCACCGACGAGGGCAACGATTTCACCGGCCTTCACCTCCAGGCTGACATCGTGGAGCGCCTTGATGCGACCGTAACCGCTGGCCAGACGATCAATTTTCAGCATCGGCCATTCCCTCTTCGCTTTCGGGGTCGCCGAGATAGGCCGCGATGACGGCAGGGTGGCTTCGTACCTCCTGGGGCGTTCCCGTGGCGAGAGTAGCGCCCCGGTCAAGCACATGGACCTTGTCGGCGAGGTTCATGACGAGGTGAATGTCGTGCTCGACCAGCACGACCGAAACCCCTTTTGCCACGACGTTGCGAATGACGGCATCAACCTCGGCCGTTTCAGTCGCATTGCAGCCCGCGACGGGCTCGTCGAGCAAAAGAATATTCGGCTCCAGCGCCAGAGCGCGGGCGATCTCCAGCCGTTTGAGGATGCCATAGGAGAGTTCTCCCGCCTGCCGATCGGCATAATCCTCCAGGCCGACGAACTTCAGCAATTCCATTGCCCGATCACGGCTCTCGGCATTTTGCCGCCGCACGGATGGCAGCCCAAGCAGATACTCGAAAAGATTGCCCCGTTCACGAATGCGCCGCCCCACCATGACATTCTCGAGCGCCGTCATGCGGAAGAAGATCTGCAGGTTCTGAAACGTCCGCGTCAACCCGCGATGCGCGAGTTCGAACGGCAGGAGCCCCGATACGTCTTCACCGTCGAGGCGAATTTGACCGGACGTCGCCTGATACACACCGGAGATGACGTTAAAGAGCGTCGTTTTGCCGGCGCCGTTGGGGCCGATCAGCGCAAGGACTTCGGCCTCGTTCACACTCAAAGATACGTCCCGGAGCGCCTTCACGCCACCGAACTGTATCGAAACACCCTCCACTTCGAGCCGCGTCATGCCAACCACCGCCTGACCAGCGCATTCAAGGATGGAACGATGCCTCGCGGGAGAACCACCATGATCGTGACGAGCAAAAGACCAAGAATAGCGTGTTCGTAGTCATGGAAGCTGGTGAGCATTTGCGGCAACAGCACCAGAAAGGCCGCGCCGACGATACTGCCGACCAGCGATCCCAGACCGCCGACAACGGTCATCGTCAGCAGTTCGACTGAACGCAAGATACCGCCGGCCACCGGCGTGATATGCCCATCGAGCAAGGCAAGGCTCGCGCCTGCCAGCGCCGCCAGCGCTGCAGAGATGACGAATGCGATGAGCTTGACGCGCGCGACGTCGATGCCGAGCACGCCCGCCGCCACTTCGCTGTCATGCAGCGCCCGCAGCGCGCGACCGGTCGGGCTTTCCAGCAGATTGGCGAGAAGGAACATGGCAAGCACGAGAAACGCGCCCGTCAGCCAGTACCAGCTCATGAGATGCGTCAGGCCCAGCACCGCAAGATTGGCGCGTTTCACCGGCATGCCGTCCGGACCGCCCGTCACATCCACCTCGTTGGTAACGAAGATGTAGACGATAGCTCCGAAAGCCAGCGTCGCCATCGCCAGGTGATATCCGCTCAGGCGCAATATCGGCCGCCCGATGATGAAAGCCAGAATCGATGTCAGGACAATGCCGCCCAGCATCGAAAACCAGGGATTGAGACCGAGCAGCGGCGGACCGAGCGCGACCGAATAGGCTCCTAAAATAAAGAAACCTGCATGCCCGAGGCTCACCTGTCCGGCGTAGCCCATGAGAAGATTCAACCCGAGCACGACAACGGAGAAGATAAAGACCATCGTGGCCATGCGAATATGGAAATTCGATCCCACAACCAGCGGAATCAGCAGAACAATAACTGCGACGACAATGGCCGGCAGATAGGGATTTTTCAGAAGCTTCGTCATCATCACACCCGCTGCACGGATCGGCCGCCAAACAGACCTTGTGGACGAAACGCAAGGACGGCCAGAAGGACGGAGAGCGCGATCACGTCCTTGTAGGTCGACGACAGATAGCCCGCCCCGAATGCCTCCAGCAGCCCGATCAGAAGACCGCCGACCAGAGGCCCGGCTGCGCTCGACATGCCGCCCAGCATCGCCGCCGAGAATCCCTTGATCGCCAGCATCGTACCGGCGTCGTAGCTCGACATCGTGATCGGCGTCGCGAGCAAGCCGCCCACCACACCGATGAATGCGGAGATTCCGAAACAAAAGGCGATGATCAGCGTCGGATTGATACCGACCAGCTTGGCCGCCATCTGGTTGGCCGACACAGCCGTCACGCCTTTTCCGAGTACGGTCAACTTGAGAAAAAGCCAGAGCCCCAGCGCCATGATCGCCGTTCCCGCGATCACCAGCAATGCCTGGGATTGAACGACAACGCCGCCGAAGTTGAGAACTTCCGGGGAGAGGAAACTCGGGATTCGCACAAAATCCTTGCCGAGCATTGCGGATGTCAGGCCGCGCAGCAGCACGGAAATGCCGATCGTGATAATCAGGATCTGCACCGAAGCAGCGTTTCGCGCGGGCTTGATCGCGAAGAAATAACCCGCGACGCCGATGGCAACCGTAATGATGATCGCGATGGCAGCAGCGCTGACCAACCCGAAACCCGCCACGGCGATCAGAACGCCCGTGATCATGCCTCCGAGCATGACATACTCACCCTGGGCGAAGTTGAAGATATCGGACGCGCGGTAGACCAGCGTGAAGCCAATCGCCACCAGCGCGTAGATCGAGCCAACGGTCATGCCCGAGACGAGCAACTGAAGGAATGTCGTCATCTGAGACTCCATACCGCGGGCCTGGTGAGACGGTGTCCCCCAGGCCCATTGGTCAATTGCCGATTGCGTTGCCAGCTTCAGTTCGCTGCCGCCCACTTCCCATCTTTGACGGCGATCATGCGGAAGGAGCTGAGGTCGATACCGAGGTGATCGATCGGCGTCATGTTGATGCTGCCGACCGTACCGAGGAAGCCCTTGGTTGTCTCAAGCGCATCGCGCACGGCCTTGCGATCCTTGGAGCCAGCCCGCTTCATTGCATCCTCAAGAAGCAACAGGCTGTCGCGCGCATAGCCGCCAAAAGCGTCGGCCTCCTTGCCCGTCGCCTTTTCGAACTGCGTCTTGTAGTCGACCAGCACCTTCTTGAGCGGATCGGTGGCCGGGAGCGAGTCCGCGATCAACAGTGACGGCGCGGGCAGCAGAATACCCGCCGCATCGCTGCCGACCGCCTTCAGGAAGCCGGACGTGGCCGCCGCATGGCTGAGATAGAGTTGCTGAGTCATGCCAAGCTGACGGAAATTGCGGGTCACAACCGCCGGCCCCTGGCCGACGTCGGGATTGAGCACGGCTTGCACACCCGGCAGCGCTTTGATGCGGTTCAACTGCGGCGTCACATCGCTGTCACGCGGACCGTAGCTCTCGGAAGCCAGGACCGTAATACCGTAGTCCCCCGCCACACGCTTGCACTGCTTTTCCATCGACTTCGCGAAACCGCCCTGTCCCGCGATGATCGCAATCTTGGAAATGTTCCGCTTCTTCATATCCTCGTAGATTTTCTGGCACGCCATCAGATCGGTATGCGGCGGCTTGAACACCCATTTGCGCACCGGATCGATGATCTCGACGCCGCCCGAAAAGGATACGTAGGGAATCTGGGCTTCCTCGAAGACGGGAATCATGGCCAGCGAATTGCCGGTGCCGCTGCCGCCGAGGATCGCATCGACCTTGTCTTCTTCCACCAGACGCGTAGCGAATGTGCGCGACGCATTCGCATCGCTGCCGTCATCATACAGGATCAGCTTGACGGGCTCTCCGTTGATGCCGCCTTTGTCATTGATCTGCTTGATGTAGAGCTCGAGCGTCTGCTTCTGCGGATCGCCGAGGAATGAAGCCGGTCCCGTCGCCGACACCACCGCTCCGATTTTCACCTCGGCAGACGCAAACTGCACACCCGCAATCAGCGCAAGCACGGACGTCGCGCAAAACTTGAATATGCTCTTCATGATCCCTCCCTAAAGATACGACTGTTTATTGGCGGCACCTTGCGGGCAAACTCCCCGCAGGCGTTCCTGCAGTTGGCCTGTTAACATGTGATGGATTGGTGAGAACGGACCGAAACTGACATTGGCGGAGACAATTCTGATCAATGCCTTCAAACGCGTCGTCTGGCCCCATGGCTAAAGGCTGCCACCGCCGGAGCCATCCTGCGGACGGTCTTCGATCAGGATGCGGAAAGGATATCGCCGTTGATCAGTTTATCTTGGAGCTTCGAGTGGAAGCCTTTGCAGCCAGTCTTCCATCGCGGCCCGACACGAGCGATGCCGCCCGACGACCTTGCAGGCAAAGCGCCTCGCCACGACATGGTCGACGCAGCGACGACGAGCGGGGCCTCATTGCTTCGCGCGGCCGTCCCTCTCAGGATCAGCGTCTCGAGCGTCAGGTCCGACACGGCCTGGCGCAGCCGCGCGCGGCTTCACCCGATCGTCTTTCAGCCGCCAACCCCTAGCGGCAGCGCTCCATAGGTGACCCACGTCACACCGATCGCCGTGCGAACCGCGTCCGCAACCAAGCGGCCTTGCGACAGCAAAAGATCGACATGACGCAGCTTCGCGGCAATCTCTTCGGGCCGACGCTCTTTCCGCGGGAGCACATCCGCCAGAAAACAACAAAGCCCGCTCGACCGGGCGTGTCGGCGTTGTCATGGGCAGGGGCGGACATTTATCAGGGGACAAATGGTACAGTTGGGTGGGATCGAACCACCGACCTCCGGATCCACAATCCGGCGCTCTAACCAGCTGAGCTACAACTGCATTTTCAATCGGACCGCAGCTTAGGGCGGTGCCCGCAGCGCCGGCGCAAGCCGGGCTGGAATGGGCGGGAAACTAGGTGCAACGCCGCGCTTTTGCAAGCCGCTTTGACAGCCCGGCGCACAGAACAAAACCGGGCCTGCTCTGACCCGGATTTGGCGCGTGTCAGCCGCCGTCCCTCAGGACACGGCCCTGAACGTCTTCACGGCACTTGCCTTGATCGGCTCGGCGGTTTCGGTGGCGACCTTCTGACCCAATTCGGCAAGCTCCCGCGACTGCGCCGTCAGGGTCTCGAATTGCTTGCGGGCATGCGCATTGACCAGCTCAAATGCCTCCGGCAACGATTTCACGCCGAGCAGGCTGTGGGCGAAATCGAACGCCGACTCCGCATTGACCCTGGCGATATCCACCAGCTTCGCGGTCAGATCGCCGGCGCCCTTGGTCGCAGAGGTGCAGGCCGCCTCGAACGCGCCATTGTTGCTCTCGGCCACGTCCATAAGCTTGGCGTAACGGTCCTGGACTTCGGAGACGCCCTTTTCGGCGAAGGCTCGAACCCGCTCGGGAACCTGAAACGGAGGGACGACCGAAAACGGATCGTTGGCGCTCATCTCGCATATCCTTGTCTGGGTGTGACGGCGGTCCGCAACCAAGGCCAATAGCCCTCAGCGCCGTCCGTCATTGGACGCCGCGAGGCCGTCCCTTCCGGCGTGACCGGCTTCGGGCCCGTGGACTCGTCTATTGTCACTTTACGACAGGCGTATTGTGCATTGCAACAAAATACCGCCGGTAAAATACCGCAATGCCTGCCCGTCCATCATGACGACGGCGGGGGCGACCCCGACCATGACGAACGCCGCCTCACACCCCCGGGAATTCGCAGCCCTCAGGAT
Organism: Bradyrhizobiaceae bacterium; assembly: GCA_020544565.1. Taxonomy (GTDB): domain Bacteria; phylum Pseudomonadota; class Alphaproteobacteria; order Rhizobiales; family Xanthobacteraceae; genus Afipia. The sequence goes on along the minus strand of CP078014.1, from coordinate 148,056 downwards.
TTCGGCTTGGCCGCATCCATGGCCGCGCGGGTGACCGTCTGCCCCATCTCGCTCGCCTGCTCGGCCAATGCGCGCATCTGCGCCTGCACGTATTCGGTGTGAAGACGCATGACCTCGGCGAGATCCTTGGCGTGGATCAGCTGCTGCGCATAGGTCAGGGACGACTGGACGTTCTTTTCCGCAAAGGCGATCGCCTTGGCGCTGATGTCCTTGGCAGCCTCGCCGGGCGCGCCGAAAGAGCCGCCGCCAAGCGCCGCAGCCGCCTGCTGCGCATTACCGATGAAGCCCTCGAAGGCCTTGCGCGCCTGTTCGAGGCTGGTTTCCGCCATTGCGCGCATTTCCTTGGGAAGCTCGAAAGGATCGCCTGACATGTCCCGTCTCCTGTTGCATTTCCTTCGGCGGCCGTCGCGCGGCCTCCTTCACTGTCGCCGATTTCGCCACCGCCGCGCTCCAAATATGACGCGCCGCAACGAAGGCTTTAGGCATGCTTATGGTGAACCTTTGGGCATCTTTTGCAAGGCCCCACCGCGGTCGAGGTACCCAGCCCCTGCCCCCGGAGCGATTAAGGTTATCGTGGGTTTTGGTAGATTATCCTGAGCGCGAACTGTGGACCGCGGCGCTGCGCCGGACTAACGATTCGTTAAGAACCGGAACCGGAGCCGGTTCAGGATGGCCATACGGGCCCGAAGGATCATGATCGGTTGGCTGAAATGAGCGATGCCGGTTTCCAACTTGATGGCGTGCGCGATCCGCGGCTGGCGGTTCATGCCACGAGCGCGATGCCGGCTTGGCTATGGTCGACGGACGGCGCCCACATCCTCTGGGCCAACGCTGCCGGAACCCGGTTGTTCGGGGAGCGCAGCGCGGCCCGTCTGGCCGAACGCACCATCGGCCCGGCCGATCCGCATCGCCGCCACGCCGCCCAACTGGCCTCGCGACTGCCCCCGGGCGTGACCCGGCTGGAGAAGCTGCGCGGCTTCGGCGCGCCGTTCGGCGGTCTTGTAACCTGCGCCTGCACGCTCCTGTCGTTTCCGGGCGGCGCGTCGGCACTGCTGATCGCGGCGGCGGAACCTGTCGGACGCGCGATCCCGCTGACTGAGCGGCTGGCCCATGTCGCCGACAGCGTGGCGCTGCCCGCCATGATGTTCACGACCGACGGCGCGCTGATCGGCGCCAACGACGCCGCGAAGCCCTTTGCCGGGCTGTTCAACGATCTGAGCGGACACGACTTCGACGAGGCGCGCGCGAGCGCGGTGCGCGACGGCGAGGCGATGCTGCAGGCCGAGTTCGGCCGCATCGCCCTCCATCGCGTCGGTGCCGGCGTCGAGACCGCGCTGGTGGCCCTGATCGACGCCGCCGTTACGCCACGACAGCCCGCACCGCCAGTGCCGGCTGCGACGATCGAACCCGAGCCGATCGACACGACGCCGGCCAACATCCCACCCGCGGAGACGACGCAGCCGGAGCCGGTCTCCGTCGCGCCCGACGACGCCACCCCCTACGACGCCATCTCAGCGCCGCCACTCGATCGCGGCAGCATCTCGGCCACGCTGGCGCAGATGGACGGCCTGCTGCTGTCGTCGCGCCGCCATCCGCTGCGCTTCATGTGGCAGATGGACGACGATGGCCGCTTCGTGCTCGGCTCCGACGAATTCACCCGCCTGATCGGCTCGCGGACGGCGGCCGCCTTCGGGCGGCTGTGGAGCGACATTTCCGACGCCCTCGGGCTCGACCCGGAAGGTCGGGTCGCCGCGGCCGTCGCCACCCGCGACACTTGGAGCGGCATCGTCGTGAACTGGCCCGCCGACGGCTCCGGCGCGCGACTGCCGGTGGAACTGTCGGGCCTGCCGGTCTACGACCGCAGCGGACGATTCCTCGGCTATCGCGGCTTCGGCGTCTGCCGCGATCTCGACGGCATGGCGCGGCTCGCCGCGCAACGCCGCGACGACGTGCTGTATTCATCCCCGCCGGCCACGGCTGCGCCGCCGGCCCCCGAGCCGGTGCGCGCCGACATCGAAAACCCTTCTTCCCCGAACGAAACGCCGCAGGCCATCGTGGACATTCCGCCCAACGTCGTCCCCTTCCCCTCGACCGCAGAACCGCGGCTACCCGCCCTGACCGCGGGTGAAAGCAACGCCTTCGACGAACTGGCGCGGCGGCTGTCGGCGCGGCTCGAGGGCGCACCAGACGCGGCCGCGGCGGACACCGATGTCGCTCCCGCGATCTCGCCCGAAGCCGATACGCCTGTTCCTGAAATCGAACCGCCGCCGGCGATGACGACCGCCTATCCGGCCGCTTTCCCGCAGCCCGACCGCACCGCGCCGCGCGCGTCCTCGCGCCGGGATCCGCAGCTTCTCGACCACTTGCCCGGCGGCGTGCTGGTCTACCGGAACGACCAACTGCTTTACGCTAACAGCGCCTTTCTCGCCTGCACTGGCTACGACAGCCTGCATGCGCTGAACGAAGCCGGCGGCCTCGATGCCCTGATGGTCGAGCCCGGCGCAGGCTCCGCCGCCAACCCATCGGACGCCGGCACAGTTGTGGTGATCGCCGCCACCAGCCAGCATGGACCCGACAAAGGCGAACCCGCCGAAGCGCGCCTGCTGGCGATATCGTGGGACGGCGAGCCAGCGCAGGCGCTGGTGCTGACCGGCTCGCGCGCGCCGGCAGCCGCAGTTCCGGTTGCGGCGACCGCACCAGCCGCCGCGACGGACAGCGACACCACGCGGGCCGAAGAACTGTCCACCATCCTCGACACCACGCCCGACGGCATCGTTATGATCGACGACGAGGGCCGCCTGCTCTCGTGCAATCACGGCGCCGAAACCCTGTTCGGCCGCGACGACAGCGCCATCGCCATGCTGCGGCTGATCGACCTGATCGCGCCGGACAGCCAGCGCGCGGCGCTGGATTATTTCGAAGCCGTCAAGAGCGCTCCCGTCGCGAGCCTGCTTGAGCACGGCCGCGACGTGCTCGGCCGCACCCGCGACGGCGGCGCGATTCCGCTGTCGCTCACCATCGGGCGCACCGGGCACGACACCGGCCGGCTGTTCGCGATCTTCCGCAACCAGACCCAGGCCAGGAAGACCGAAAGCGATCTGACCCAGGCGCAGCGGCAGGCCGAGCGCGTCACCCAGGCCAAGGCCGATATCCTCGGCCGCATCAGCCACGAAGTACGCATGCCGCTCAACGCCATCATCGGCTTCGCCGACGTCATGATCGCTGAGCGCTTCGGGCCGCTCGGCAACGAGCGCTACGCCGACTACATGAAGGACATCCGCGCCTCCGGCGAGCGCGTCATCGCCATCATCGACGATCTGCTCAACCTGTCGCGCATCGAATCCGGCAAGATGGAAATGTCGCTGACGAACCAGGACCTCAACAGCCTGGTGGAGCAATGCGTCGCGGTGATGCAGCCGCACGCCAATCGCGAGCGCATCATCATCCGTACCTCGCTCGCCCACGCGCTGCCGGCGGTGAAGGCCGATGCGCGCGCGCTGCGCCAGATCGCGCTGAACCTGATCGGCAATTCGATCCACCTCGCCAACGCCGGCGGCCAGGTCATCGTCTCCACCGCCACCACCGATTTCGGCGATATCGTGCTGCGCGTGCGCGACACCGGGCCCGGCCTCAACGACAACGAGATCGCGGCTGCGATGGAGCCGTTCCGCGCCGGCGGCGCGCCGGACCAGACTACAGACAGTTCGGCCACCAGCCTGTCGCTGACCAAGGCGCTGGTCGAGGCCAACCGCGCGAAATTCCACATCAAGACCGCGCCGCATTCCGGCACGCTGATCGAAGTGCTGTTCTCGCACGCCAGCGCCATTGCGTGATTCCGACAGCGACAAACTCTCTGTCGTCATGCCCGGGCTTGTCCCGGGCATCCACGCCTTGTCAGGCTATCTAAAACGTGGATGGCCGGGACAAGCCCGGCCATGACGAATGAAAGATCAGATTTGATATTTAGGCGTTCTTCAAGGCCACGCGGAAGGTGGCCTCGGTCTTGGCCTTGACCTCGTCGAGCGTCACGCCGTCGGCGAGCTCGATCAGCGCCATGCCGTCATTGCCGTGCTTGTCGATGGTGAACACGGCGAGATCGGTGACCACCATGTCGACCACGCGCTCACCGGTCAGCGGCAGGCTGCAGCGGTGCAGCAGCTTGGCGCCGTCCTTGGCGGAATGCTCCATCACCACGATCACGCGCTTGACGCCCGCGACCAGATCCATCGCGCCGCCCATGCCCTTGACCATCTTGCCGGGGATCATCCAGTTGGCGAGATCGCCGTTCTCCGCCACCTGCATGGCGCCGAGGATCGACAGGTCGATATGGCCGCCACGCACCATCGCGAACGAATCCGCGCTCGAGAAGTAGCTGGTGTCCGGCAGTTCGGTCACCGTCTGCTTGCCGGCATTGATGAGGTCGGGGTCCTCCTCGCCCTCATAGGGGAACGGCCCCATGCCGAGCATGCCGTTCTCGCTCTGGAGCGAGACGTCGACGCCGGCGGGGATGAAATTGGACACCAGCGTGGGAATGCCGATGCCGAGATTGACGTAAAAGCCGTCGCGCAGTTCCTTCGCAGCGCGCGCTGCCATCTGTTCGCGGGTCCAGGCCATGGGACTCTCCTGTCTGAAAACGGTTAGGCGCGCTTGCGCGTGGTGCGCTGCTCGATCCGCTTCAATTCCGGATCGACCTTGACGATGCGCTGGACGAAAATGCCCGGCGTGTGGATGTGATCGGGATCGATCTCGCCCGCGGGCACCAGATGCTCCACTTCGACGACGGTGACCTTCGCGGCGGTCGCCATCATCGGATTGAAGTTGCGCGCGGTCTTGCGGTAGACGAGGTTGCCGGCGGTGTCGCCCTTCCAGGCATGGACGATGGCGAGATCGCCGAACAGACCGGTCTCCATGATGTATTTCTGACCGTCGAATTCCTTCACTTCCTTGCCCTCGGCGATCAGCGTGCCGACGCCGGTCTTGGTGTAGAAAGCGGGAATGCCCGCGCCGCCGGCGCGGATGCGCTCGGCCAGCGTGCCCTGCGGATTGAATTCGAGTTCAAGCTCGCCCGCGAGATACTGCTGGGCGAACAGCTTGTTCTCGCCGACATAGGACGAGATCATCTTCTTGATCTGCCGGGTTTCCAAAAGGCGGCTCAGCCCGATGCCATCGACGCCGGCATTGTTGGACACCACGGTCAGGTTCTTCACCCCGGTGTCGCGCAGCGCGTCGGACAGGGTCTCGGCGATGCCGCAGAGGCCGAAGCCCCCGGACATGACCATCATGCCGTCCTTGACGACGCCTTCGAGCGCGGATTTCGCGTCGGGGTAAACCTTGTTCATGAGGGATCCAACCTGATGGAGGGAAAGGTAGCCGGATGGGCAGCGGGATAATGACTATTAGGCGGAATCTTCAAGACGCGTCAATCGCTCCACCGGCTCCGGCGGCGGCCAGAGTGGCCGATCCTGCGACGTTTTCCCGCCACCGGCGGGTTTCGCTCGTGATGGCGGCCATTTTGACCGAGCCGCAGCACCGGAACGGCCTTCCGGCCTTGAAAGAGCCAAGAAAAGCAATCAAGTTGCCGGCCATCCGGCGGACCGAGTCCGCCCGCGCCGCCACGCAACAACCTGGATGATCTCATTGACGATGGCCCAAGGGATAAAGCGCCTCGGCATGCCGATTGCGGTGTTGCTGGCTGCCGCGCTGCTGGGACTCGCGGCGATCTCCTGGACGACCGACCGCGACGCCGTGCGGGCCTCGGTTGAAAAGCAGATTCGCGCCGCCACCGGCCTCGACCTGATGGTCAATGGCGCGATCGATGTCTCGATCTTCCCGACCAGCGCCATCACCCTGAAGCAGGTCGGCCTCAAAGGCGCGGGATCGCCCGGCAGCGACACCGCCGACGAACCGCTCACCGTCGATGAACTGACCGCCCATCTGCGCCTGTTGCCGCTGCTGCTGCGACGCTACGAAATCGCCGACGTGACCCTGACTGAGCCGCGGATCAACGTGACCCGCAAGGCGCAGGGCGGCAGCAACTGGACCCGCATCGTCGAAACGCTGGCGCGCACCATCAAGCCCGGCATCGACAGCCCGGTGTCGTTCTCCGAAATCATGATCAAGGACGGCACCCTCGTCTACACCAGCGACGCCCACGGCATCGCGGAGACCGTCAGCGGCATCGACCTGTCGCTGGCGTGGCCGTCGATCTCCCGCGCGTTCGCCGCCACCGGGCAATTCGACTGGCGCGGCGAGCGGATCGATGGCGCGCTCAGCATCGCCGATTTCATCGCAGCGCTGTCGGGAGACCGCTCCGGGCTGAAGATCCGCGCCGCCAGCGCGCCGCTGAAATTCGCCTTCGACGGCGCGATCGCCAACCGCACCAGCCTGATGATGGAAGGAACGGTCAGCGCCGACGGCCCCTCGCTGCGCAACGCGCTGCGCTGGGCCGGGCAGCCGGCGCCCGGCACCGGTGGCCTCGGGCGCTTTTCCCTCAAGGCGCGCGCCAACGCCGTGGGCGAGGCGATGGCGTTGACCAACGTCAACGTCGAACTCGACGGCAATACCGCCGAGGGCGTCATCAGCTACAGCAACAACGACCGGCAGATCGTGCAGGCGACGCTGGCCGCCGAGGCGCTCGATTTCACGCCCTATATCGAGACGGTCCGCCTGCTGGCCAGCGGTGCGCGCGAGTGGAACCGGCAGATGTTCGATCTCGGCGGGCTGTCGGCGACCGACCTCGACATGCGGCTGTCGGCGGCGAAAGCGACGATCGGCTCCTCCCGGCTCGGCCGCACCGCGCTCGGCGCCAGCCTGCGCAACGGCACCCTCGCCGTGAGCGTCGGGGAAGCGCAGATCTACGGCGGCATTCTCAAGGGCTCGCTCGGGATCGCGCATTCGGACGCCGTCGCCGACGTCAAGGCGCAATTCCAGTTCACCGATATCGATCTGGCGTCGTTCGCCAGCGAGTTGTTGGGCATCAACCGCCTCAGCGGCCGCGGCAATCTCGGCCTCGCCGTGGAGGCGACCGGCTCAAGTCCGTTCGCGCTGGCGCAGTCGCTCGATGGCACCGCGACGCTGACCGGCCGTGACGGCGCGATCGGCGGCCTGAACATCGAACAGCTCCTGAAGCGACTGGAGCGCCGCCCGCTGTCCGGCGCCGGCAATTTCCGCAGCGGCAGCACGCCGTTCGACACCATGAACATCGCGATTCGCTTCCGCGACGGCGTCGCTACGGCGGAAGACGCGCGCATCGAAGGATCGACCACCCGCGTGCTGATGACCGGCACGGCGTCGGTCCCGGCGCGCGAATACGACCTCAAGGGCGTCGCCAGTCTCGTCGCTCCCAACAACGCCCCTCCGACCTTCCAGCTTCCGTTCGTGGTGCAGGGCCCGTGGGACGATCCGCTGGTATTCCCGGATTCGGATGCGCTGATCCGCCGCTCGCCGGCCTCGGCGCCGCTGCTGGACTCGCTGAGGGAGCGCAAAGCCCGCGACGCGGTGAAATCCGTGATCGATCGTCTGACCGGCGGCGGGAAAAAGCCGGCCGCAGAACCGGTGGCGCAGCCGCAGTCCGCGGCGCCCACGGCATCGGCCTCGCCCGCGCCAGCCGCGGCGAGCGCGACAGGTCCGTCGGGAGCGGCCCCATCGCGTTCTGAACCACATCCCGAGTCACATTCCGAAAAAGCCGATTAAAGCGGCGCGGCGCTATCGCCCTGCTCGCTGGTGAGCTTGGACGCGAGCGACGCCGCGACGATCACCAACGCCACTGCCGCGATCACCAGCGTGCAGATCGCGTTGATCTCGGGCTTCACCCCCAGCCTCACCTCGGAATAGATCCGGATCGGCAGCGTCGACGATCCGGGGCCGGTGGTAAAGCTCGCGATCACCAGATCGTCCAGCGACAGCGTGAACGCCAGCATCCACCCGGCGGCAATCGACGGCAGCATCAGGGGCAGCGTCACGGCCAGAAACGCCTGCACCGGGCCGCAGCCGAGGTCCATCGCCGCCTCCTCCAGGCTGCGGTCGAGACCGTTCAGGCGCGATTGCACCACGACCGTGACGAAGCACATGGTAAGCGTGGTGTGCGCGATAGTGACGGTCCAGAATCCGCGCCCGGCATCGACCGCGACAAACAGCAACAACAATGACAGACCGGTGATGACTTCCGGCATCACCAGCGGCGCGTAGAGCATGCCGGAAAACAGCGTGCGTCCCCTGAACCGCGCCCCGCGGGCCAGCCCCACCGCGGCGAGCGTCCCCAGCACCGTCGCCGCCGTGGCAGCGCAAAATGCTACCCGCACGCTCATCCACACCGCCGACAGCATGGCCTGGTCGTTGAACAGTTCGACGTACCAGCGCAGCGACCAGCCGCCCCATACGCCGACCAGTTGCGACGCATTGAACGAATAGATCACCAGGATGACGATGGGTACGTAGAGAAACACCAGCCCCAGCGCCACCGAAGCCATATTGAAGGCTGACATGCGTGCGACGCGCGTGGCCATCAGCTGGCCTCCAGATGGCGACGCTGCAGCCGCTCATAGATCAGAAGCGGCACCAGCAACAATCCCAGCAGCACCACGGCGATGGCGGAGGCCACCGGCCAGTCCTTGTTGGTGAAGAACTCGAGCCACAACGTCTGGCCGATCATCATGCGATCGGAGCCGGCGAGCAGATCGGGAATGACGAACTCGCCAATGATGGGAATGAAGCACAACACAACGCCCGCGCCGATGCCCGGCAACGACAGCGGCAGCGTCACCAGCCGGAACGCGGCGAGGCGCGAGCAGCCGAGGTCGGCGGCGGCTTCCAGCAGCGTGTCGTCCATCTTCGACAAGGTCGCATAGAGCGGCAGGATCATGAAGGGGAAGTAGGAATAGACGATGCCGAGATACATCGCCGTATCGGTCGAAAGCCAGACCAGCGGCTTGTCGACGAGGCCGAGCGCGAGCAGCAGCCTGTTGAGCACGCCGTCGTGCTGAAGGATGTTGATCCACGCATAGATGCGGATCAGGAACGAGGTCCAGAACGGAATGATGACCAGCATCATCACGATCGGCTGCCAGCGCCTCGGCAGCCGCGCCATGCCGTAGGCCATCGGGTAGCCGATCACGAGCAGAATGGCGGTACCGGCGACAGCCACCGCGAGGCTGCGACCATAGGCGTGCAGGTAGAGATCGTCCGACGCCAGCAGCCTGAAATTGTCGAGCGACAGCGCGCCCAGCGCGGACGTCAACGCCTGCCACCCCGCCGCGGGATCGAATACCGGCACGTAAGGCGGCTGGGCGATCGCCGTCTGCGACAGCGCGATCTTGAGCACGAAGCCGAACGGCACCAGGAAGAAGACGATCATCCACAGGTAAGGCGCCACGGCCGCGAGCCGCGCCGGACGGGTAAAGATCGCGCGCCCGCTCATGGGTCCAGCACCACGGCGTCGTCGGGCGAAAACGAAACCACCACCCGTTGCCCGCTCGCGAACCGTCCCTCGTCCGAGCGCGAGGCATTGGGCCGTGCCGCCCGCACCGTCGCGCCGCTGTCGAGGCGAATGCGATAGCTGGAGACGCTGCCGAGATAGCCGACATCGGTCAGTTCGCCGGCAAGCGCATTGAGCGCGGCTGCGTCGCGGCCTTCGGCATGGGCGAGCGCGATCTTCTCCGGGCGGATCGCCACGCAGACGCTGTCGTCCACAACGCTCGCCTGCGTGCGGGCGACGACGAGGTCGCCGGCCGCCGCGGTGGCCACGACCACGCGATCGAGCTCGCGATGCACCGCGGTCACCCGGCCCTCGATCAGGTTGATGTCGCCGACGAATTCCGCGATCCACCGCGATTTCGGCGCTTCATAAAGCTGACGCGGCGGCGCGACCTGCACGAGGCGGCCCTTGTCCATGACGCCGATGCGGTCGGCCAGCGTCATTGCCTCTTCCTGATCGTGGGTGACGATGACGAACGTCATGCCGAGGCTGCGCTGAAGCTGCTTCAGCTCGGCCTGGGTGCTTTCGCGCAGCTTCCGGTCGAGCGCACCGAGCGGCTCGTCGAGCAGCAGCACCTGCGGACGTCGCGCCAGCGACCGTGCCAGTGCGACGCGCTGGCGCTGGCCGCCCGAAAGCTGATCCGGCCGGCGCTTCTCCAGACCCTCCAGCCGCACCAGCGCGATCATCTCCGCCACCCGCGCCGCGATCTCCGGCTTCGGCATTCCCGCCCGCTTGAGGCCGAATGCGATATTGTCCGCCACCGTCAGATGGGGAAACAGCGCGTAGTTCTGGAACATCATGTTCACGGGCCGCTGATGCGGCGGCACCTGGGCAATGTCCGCGCCAGCAAGCACGATGCCGCCCTCGTCCGGCGTCTCGAATCCCGCCAGCATGCGCAGCAGCGTCGTCTTGCCGCAGCCGCTCGGTCCGAGCAGCGCGAAGAATTCACCGGCCTGGATATCGAGCGACAACCGATCGACCGCGGTGAAGCCGCCGAAGCGCTTCACCACCGATGCGATCCGCAGCAACGGCCCCGTTTTCGTCTCCGCGATCATGCCACCGCCGTCACGGTTTCGAGACCATGGCCATTGCAGGCCGATTCCATCGTTGCGGGCGCAATAACGTCGTGGTCACAGGCTGGGAAAGCGTGGATCATGTCGCGATTGTTCTGGAATCCATGACTCGTGTCGCGACCGGACATCCGCGGCGCGACGATCTGGCTGATTTTCCTAGAACTTGCTTGAACCGCGGGCAAATGCAAGCTGGTTTCGGCCGCGGACGTCAACCGACCCGCAGCGCCCTGGCCGTGTCGGCACCGGCAGCGCGCCCGATCCATTCCGCATAATTCTCGATCGGCCCGGGCTTGCCGAGGAGATAGCCCTGCACCTGATCGCAGGTTTCATCCGCCAGGAAGCTGAGCTGCTCCTGCGTTTCGACGCCCTCCGCCACGATCAGGATGCCGAGACCGTGGCCGAGGCCGACCATGGCGCGGATGATCGCCGCCGACTGCGCATTGCAGCCCAGATTCATGACGAAGGCACGATCGATCTTGATCTTGTCGAACGGGAACGACTGCAGATAGGTGAGCGACGAATAGCCGCTGCCGAAATCATCCATCGCGATCCGCACCCCGAGCGCCTTCAGCCGGCGCAGCAGCGCGAGGCCGCGGTCGAAATCCTCGATCAGCACGCCTTCGGTGATTTCCAGTTCGAGGCGGCTGGGCGACAGGCCGGTTTCGACAAGGATGGAATGCACCAGACCGACCAGATCGCCATGCAGGAATTGGGCGGGCGAGAGATTGACCGCGATCTGCAGGGGCTTCGGCCACGACGCCGCCTCGCGGCAGGCTTCGCGCAGGATCCATTCCCCCATTTCGACGATCAGGCCGCTTTCCTCGGCGAGCGGAATGAACGTGCCGGGCGAAACGAATCCACGGGTCGGATGAACCCAGCGCGCCAGCGCCTCGAAGCCTAGCACATGATCGTCCGTGACCTGGCGATGGGCGCGCATCAGCGGCTGATAATGCAGCGACAACTCGCCCCGCCGGATCGCCCGCGCCAGATCCTGATGCAGCAGGCGGCGGTCGCGCACCTGCTGGTCCATGTCGTTGTCGAAGAAATTGACCGATCCGCGCGACTGCGCCTTGGCACGGAACAGGGCGGTGTCGGCATTGGTGAGCAGCGTTTCCGCATCCCGCCCGTTGCTCGGGAACACCGAGACGCCGATGGTGAGGCCCATGCGCAGCGAACGGCCGTCAAATACGAACTCGGTCTGCATCGTCTGCGACAGCCGCGCCGCGAGCGCCCTCGCGGCGGCCGGCTGTTCGCCGTCGATGATGAGACCGAACTCGTCGCCGCTGAGCCGCGCCACGACGCCGCCGGACGCGACCTGTTCGATCCGGCGCGATACCTCGATCAGCAGCTTGTCGCCGATTTCGTGGCCGAACACGTCGTTGATTTCCTTCAGTCGATCGAGATCGATCGACAAGATCGCGAATTCCTCGCCGCCATCCTTGCAGGCGTCGATCATCTGCTCCAGCGCCTGCAGGAAGGCGACGCGGTTCGGCAGCCCGGTCAGCGCGTCGTGATAGGCCATGTGGGCCATGCGCGATTCGGCTTCGCGCCGGTCGGTGATGTCTTCGTTCGTCTTGATGAGATATTGCGGCTCGCCGTTGTCGTCGAGCACGGTGACGCGCCGGGTCAGGAACAGCCGCAGGCCATGCTCGGTCTGGATCGGGTGCTCCTCGGTGACGATGCCCTTCTTGCGGACGGCGTCCTCGTCCTGCCTGAGGATGAATTTGGCGTCGGCCGGATTGTAGATGCTTTCGATGGTCCGGCCGATCACCTCCTCGCGACGGCGATGCAGGGTCGCCTCCACGCCGCGATTGGCCAGGACGTATTGCCCGTCGCTCAGCCGCTTGACGATCAGCGCCACCGGAATGTTGTCCACGACCAGTTCGAGGAATTTCTTGGCGCTCTGGATTTCTCGGGACAGCGAACGGCGCTCGGTCACATCTTCGAACAGCGAGACCAGGAATTCGGGCTCGCCCTGTTCGTTGCGCGCGATCATGCGGTTGCAGGCGACAAGGCGGTTGTCGCCCTTGTGATCGATCGGCAGTTCGGTGCGGGTCTGCCCGCTCTCGGATTCGAGCACCTGCCGGTCAAGTTCGATCACCGCCGCGGCCGCGTCCGGATGATAGATCTCGCGCGCGGTGGCGCCGATGATCTCGTCCCGGCTCAGGCCGGAGAACTGCTCGAACGCCCGGTTGGCGAAAATGTAGCGGCCGTCCTCGATGCTCTTGGCGGCGACACAGACCGGAATGTTGTCGATCACCGATTCGAGGAATTTCTTGGTGGTCGCCAGTTCCCGCGACATCGCACGCTGTGCGGTGCAGTCCTCGTGGGTGGACACCATGCCACCGTTGGGCAGGTCGCGCTGCTTGACAAGAATCATGCGGCCGTCGGGCAGTTCGGACACCTGTCCGTTGGGACCTCGGGCATTCTGGTAGTAGTCGTCGATCGAGCCCTCGAGCAGCCCGCGCCGGGCCCGCAGTTCGCTCAGTTCGCGACCGGTCATGCCGGGGACGATGTCGGAGCGGCTCAGCCCGTAGATCTGAAGATAGCGGTCATTGCAGAAGACGATGCGCTTGCGCGCATCGACCATGACAATGCCGTGGCTCAGGTTGTTGAGCGCGCCTGCGACGAAAGCCGCGCGCCGGATATTGGCGTGGCGGACTTTACGCAGCGCGGTCGAGATCCAGAGGGTAACCGAGACGAGGAAGCAGACGACCAAAAAGCTCGCGATCATGATCTGCCAGATCATGATGCGGGAGGTTTCGGGCGGCGCGGACGCAGAGAACGAGCCGTCCGGATGGGCGACGATCTGCGCGACGGCCACGGCGGGCGCTGCAACGCAGGCAACGCACCACGCCGCGCTCCCTGCGAGGATTGCTGTCGCGAAAGGTGCTTGCTTCTGCCAGCCGGTCATTACAATTCCGAGAATTCTTCGGCAGCAGTCTCTGGTTGCATCTCTTTGAATCGGGTAAACGCGTACCCTGCGCCACAAGACAATGTGATGGGGATGCGCGAAAACAGGCTCCTATGCTTAAGAAAGCGTAATGCCCGCCGCGCCGCCACGGAACCGTTCGCGCAGGCGGCGACATCGAACGGCGGCGCTGAAAAGCAACGGCGATTGCGACGCATGACAGGAAGGCGATTGCGCAATGGACAGGGTTGAGTGCGTCGTCGTCGGTGCGGGCGTGGTCGGCCTTGCCGTCGCAAGGCGGCTTGCGCGTGCCGGCATCGAGGTCATCGTCGTCGAGGCGGCCGGAGACATCGGCACCGGCACGTCGTCGCGCAACAGCGAAGTGATCCACGCCGGCATCTACTATCCGCCGGGAAGCCTGATGGCGCGGCTGTGCGTGGCCGGCCGGCAGGCGCTTTACGCCTATTGCGAAGATCATGGCGTGCCGTATCGCCGCTGCGGCAAGCTGATCGTGGCGACCGCCGAGGGCGAGCGCGAAAAGCTCGCATCGATCAAGGCCCATGCCGAAGCCAATGGCGTCGATGACCTGCGCGTGCTGTCCAGCGCGGAGGCGCGCGCGCTTGAACCCGCGCTTGATTGCGTCGGCGCGCTGCTGTCGCCCTCCACCGGCATCGTCGACAGCCACGCCTATATGCTGGCGCTGCGCGGCGACATCGAAGACGCGGGCGGCGCACTGGCATTCCATGCGCCGCTGCGACACGCGAGGGCGGTGGCGGATGGCTTTGAGCTGGACATCGGCCTCGACGCGCCGCTGTCACTCCATTGCCGGCTCCTGATCAATGCGGCCGGGCTCGACGCGCCGGCGGTGGCGCGCGCCATCGACGGCCTGCCGCTCGACCGCATCCCCACCGCCTATTACGCCAAGGGCAACTACTTCAGTTGCAGCACGCGGGCGCCGTTCTCGCGGCTGATTTATCCGGTGCCGGAGCCCGGCGGCCTCGGCGTCCACCTGACCATCGATCTCGGCGGACAGGCCAAGTTCGGCCCGGACGTGGAATGGGTCGATAGCGTGAACTACACCGTGGACCCGGCCCGGGCAGAGCGGTTTTATCCCGCCATCCGGCGCTACTGGCCGGCGTTGCCGGACGGCGCGCTGACACCGAGCTATGCCGGAATCCGGCCGAAGATCGTTCCTCCCGCCGTGGCGCGGCAGGACTTCCTGATCCAGGGGGCGGACGCCCACGGGGTCGGTGGTCTGATCAACCTGTTCGGGATCGAATCGCCCGGCCTGACCTCATCGCTGGCGATCGCGGACGAGGTCACGCGTCTTGCGGACGTGCGTTCGTAATCCTGCGTTTGTGAGCCCGCGCTCACCCTGGCGCGGCCACCCTCACGCGGCCGCAACCGATCAAGGCCGGCCGCGGCAAGGACGCCGCAACCTGGGCCCCGATCCGTTGATGAATGTTGGGAAGGACTAGTGGACCGTCGAATTGGCGGAGTGCTTGATCCGCTCGATCTGGTCCTTGAGCACCAGTTTGCGGCGCTTCAACTCGATGATCTGGAGGTCGTCGGTGGAAAGATGCTGGAGGGCCTCGTGCAATTCGTTTTCCAGAACTTCGTGCTTGCGTTCCAGTTCAACGAGATGCGCCTGAATTGCCATGAGAAGTCTCCTCTACTAGTGGACCTCAAGGTGACAGCGCGTCTTCAAGCGACGTGGCGACCGGTTCGCGTGAAGAAACGCGCTCCTTTCTCCTTGCCAAACGGGAATGAATTCAAAGGCAAAACCGGACTGCGCTTCCGCCTCACTCACCCCGAAGCTTCAAGTGTACATCACCCAAGGAAACTGTCGATACCGGAATGAAATAGGGCTTCCGAAATATTCAATTCCTTGAAACGAATTGTGAGGAAGCCCGCGTCGCGTTAGCGTTAGCTGGAAGTC
This sequence comes from Bradyrhizobiaceae bacterium, assembly GCA_020544565.1. Classification (GTDB taxonomy): domain Bacteria; phylum Pseudomonadota; class Alphaproteobacteria; order Rhizobiales; family Xanthobacteraceae; genus Afipia. The sequence continues at coordinate 132,661 of CP078014.1, read as the reverse complement.
GCCACGATTTTCTGCGATGACAGAACAACGGGAACCATCCCGCCGCCTGGCGGGCGGCCTTATTTCCGGCAGAAACTTGGCTGCGGAAACCTGGCTGCGGAAACCTGGCTGCAGAAACTTGGCTGCAGAAACTTGGCTGAAAGTCCGATCCATTCGATTCATCGACGGTTATGGCAGATCAGGACAACAACGAATTCGCCTTGGAATTGGCGCAGTTGCAGCAGGAGCACCGCGACCTGGACGCCGCCATTGAGGCGCTGCATCAATCGCCCGCTCCCGATCTGTTGCGGCTGCAACGCATGAAGAAGCGCAAGCTCCAGTTGCGCGACCGCATCGCCTTCATCGAAGACCAGATCACGCCCGACATCATCGCCTGAGGCTTGATGGTTTGAGGCTTGATCGTTTGGAGGCTTGCGCGGCGATGCCGCGACGATCCGTCACGGGGCCGTCAGCGGAAGACCCCGGCGCGCCGCCTTGCGCGCATACATCGCCCGGTCCGCGCTTTCCAGAACCGCGGCCGCGTCGTCGGCCCCCGCCAGCGAAGCCACGCCGGCGGACGCCCCCACCGCCACGCCATGCCCCTCGAACGCGAAGGTCAGCCGGTCGATGGCCTCTTCCAGCGCCGCGGCCTTGGCCCGCGCATCGGCCTCGGTCAGATTCCACAGCAGCAGGCCGAATTCGTCTCCCCCGAGCCGGCCCACCACGTCCGACGAGCGCACCTGGCCGGTCAGCACGGCGGCTACGGCCTTCAGCACCATGTCGCCCGCCGCGTGGCCGAAGCGATCATTGATCGGCTTGAGACGGTCGACATCGAGCACGATCAACGCGCCGGTTGCTTTATACCGCCGGATATAGGCGAGCGCGCGACCGAGCTCCCGCTCGAACCCGCGCCGATTGGCGATGCCCAGCAGGAAATCGGTATGCACCGACGCCTGCAATGCGTCGATCCGGGTCCGCGCCGCGGCGAGTTCCGCCGTCAGGACTGCGATCCGCTGGTCGGCCTCGACCAGTGCCGCGACCGGGTCTTTCGGCCGCGGTTTCGGAGATGTCGCTTTCCTGCCCGCTTTTTTCAATCTTTCGCCGTCAGGCTGCTTGACCGACAAGGCCATTGACCCCGACAAGGATAGCGGATTCGCCGCAGCTTGCCACGCGAGGGCGCAACCCTATAATTCGCCTTCTTTTTTCTGGACCTTTTGCAGATTCCGCATGACCGCCCCCGTCGCCATCATCATGGGAAGCCAGTCCGACTGGACCACCATGCGCCACGCCGCCGAGACCCTGACCGCCCTCGACATCAGCCATGAGGCGCGGATCATATCCGCCCACCGCACCCCCGAGCGGCTCTATGCCTTCGCCAAGGGGGCCAAGGCGGCCGGGTTCCAGGTTATTATTGCGGGTGCCGGCGGCGCCGCTCACCTGCCGGGCATGGCTGCCTCGCTGACGGAACTTCCGGTGTTCGGCGTTCCCGTCGAATCCAAGGCGCTGTCGGGGGTGGATTCGCTGTATTCGATCGTACAGATGCCCGCCGGAATCCCGGTCGGGACCTTGGCGATCGGAAAAGCCGGCGCTATCAATGCCGCCCTTCTCGCAGCCAGCGTGCTGGCCCTGAACGACGCCGGCCTGGCCACCCGGCTCGCGGCCTGGCGCAAGCGACAGACCGAGGCGGTCAGTGAGCGCCCGGAGGACAATTAAGTGGCATCATCACAGCGGGTGGCGCTGAAGCCCGGCGACACCATCGGGATTCTGGGCGGCGGACAACTGGGCCGGATGCTGGCGCTGGCCGCGGCGCGACTCGGCCTCAAGGCGCAGGTGTTTTCGCCCGATCCGGATTCGCCGGCGTTCGACGTGGTGCAGAACGCCACCTGCGCCGAATATGCCGACGTCGAGGCGCTCGAACTGTTCGCCTCCGATGTCGGCGTCATCACCTACGAGTTCGAGAACGTTCCCTCCTCCACCGCGATGATTTTGGCTGCGCGCCGGCCGGTGCTGCCGGACCCGGCCGTGCTGGAGACCACGCAGGACAGGCTGGCGGAAAAGGACTTCGTGACGAAACTCGGCATCGGCACCGCGCGCTATGCCGATGTCGCTTCCGCATCGGGCCTCAAGGCCGCCATCGCCCGGATCGGCCTGCCCGCCGTGCTCAAGACGCGACGTTTCGGCTATGACGGCAAGGGTCAGGTGGTGGTGCGGGAGGGCGACAACCCCGACACCGTCTGGGCCGATCTCGAAACACGCTCGGCCATTCTCGAAGCCTTCGTGCCGTTCGAGCGGGAGATTTCCGTCATCGCCGCGCGCAGCGCCTCGGGCGAGGTGGTGTGCTACGACGTCACCGAGAACGAGCATCGCGATCACATCCTGAAATTCTCCCATGCGCCGGCGCGGATTCCTGACGACCTCGCGACGCAGGCCCGCGCCATCGCGGAGAAGATCGCCGCGGCGCTGGATTACGTCGGCGTCCTGGCGGTGGAGATGTTCGTGGTGCCGGGCGACAACGGACCGAGCCTGCTGGTCAACGAGATCGCGCCACGGGTGCACAATTCCGGCCACTGGACGCTCGACGGCGCGTCCGTTTCGCAGTTCGAACAGCACATCCGCGCCATCGCCGGATGGCCGCTGGCGCATCCGCTGCGCCACGGTGACGTCACCATGACTAACCTGATCGGCGATGACATTCTTGATTACGGCCAGTGGCTGGCCGTTCCGGGAGCCACCGTCCATCTCTACGGCAAGGGCGCGCCGCGGCCGGGTCGCAAGATGGGCCATGTCACCGAGGTCAAGCCTGCCTCCAAGTAAACGAAAGGCCGCCGCGATCCGCGACGGCCTTGAGGCGCAAGTTGGACTCAATTCGTCATTGCGAGCGTAAGCGAAGCAATCCAGCACTGTTTTGCTAAAACTGGATTGCTTCGTCGCAAATGCTCCTCGCAATGACGGCGAGAAACCGACATCCCCTAGTTGCCGGCAACAACTCCTTCCGGCTCGTCGCTCAGCCAGCGATAGACCACGCCGCCGATGACGCCGCCGATCAGCGGCGCGACCCAGAACAGCCACAGCTGCTGGATGGCCCAGCCGCCGACGAACAGGGCCGGGCCGGTGCTGCGCGCCGGGTTCACCGAGGTGTTGGTGACCGGAATGCTGACGAGATGGATCATCACCAGCGTGAGGCCGATGGCGAGCGGCGCGAAGCCGGCCGGCGCCTTGCCATGGGTCGAGCCCATGATGACGAACAGGAAGATCGCCGTCATGGTCACTTCCATGAGGAAGCCGGACATCAGGCTGTACTTGCCCGGGGAATGATCGCCGAAGCCGTTGGAGGCGAAGCCGCCGGCGAGGTCGAAACCCGCCTTGCCGCTGGCGATCACATACAACAGTCCGGCCGCCAGGATGGCGCCGATCACCTGGGCGATCACATAGGGGATGATCTGGCTGGCAGGAAACCGTCCGCCGGCGGCAAGGCCGACCGTGACGGCGGGATTGAGATGGCAGCCCGAGATATGGCCGATGGCGAACGCCATGGTGACCACGCTGAGACCGAACGCGAAAGACACGCCGAGCAGGCCGATGCCGACCTGGGGAAAAGCGGCGGCGATCACCGCGCTGCCGCAGCCCGCGAATGTGAGCCAGAAGGTGCCGATGACCTCGGCGGCGTATTTCTTCGAATTCATGTGGAATCTCCCGTAGATCGTGGTGCAGAATCGCCCGGCGGCTGGAACCGCTCGATCAGGACGCCCCGGAACGGGCGGCTCCGAATCAGGGTCCGGCATTGCGAATTTGCCCGAAATTCATGACATTCCGGCCCTGAAAAAGGGCTGTCCACAGGTGGACATTCCCGGTTTGATCTGGTATGTCCGCGCCTTCTGATGGAAAGGGCATGGCCTTCGCCGGCCTTTTCGCATCTCCTGAATTTCCTGATGAACATGGAAGAGGATGCCGCGTGCAGGTTCTCGTTCGCGATAACAATGTCGACCAGGCTCTCAAGGCGCTGAAGAAGAAGATGCAGCGCGAGGGCATTTTCCGCGAGATGAAGCTCCGCGGCCATTACGAGAAGCCCTCCGAGAAGAAGGCGCGCGAGAAGGCGGAAGCCGTTCGCCGCGCCCGCAAGCTTGCGCGCAAGAAGCTGCAGCGCGAAGGACTGCTGCCGATGAAGCCGAAGCCGGTATTCGGCGCGGGCGCCGGTGGCGACCGCGGCGCGGCCGGTGGCGCCCGTGGCGGCGCTGGTGCCGGTCCGCGTGGACCGCGCTAAGCATCTCTTGCGATTTTGAATATGAAAACGCGGACCGAGAGGTCCGCGTTTTTGTTTGGCCGTTGATGCATAAACTGGGACGTGCCCATCAAGGATCGCGGCGGTCCCTGCCATCCGGCAATAGGATGGCGACAAATTGCTCCGCCATTTTTTCCAGGTGTCGGGGATTCCGATAAATGCGCTCCATCACCGCGAGTCCCCGCGTGAAAGTGACCACAAGGTCCGCCGCTGCCTCCGGACTGCAGCTAAGCCTTCGTTGCGCGGCCGGTGTCGAAAGCCTGTCCCGAATGAGTGCCGTGAGATCTCCGATCAGACGACGGACCCTTTGTTCGATCGCCTCGCTGGTCAGCGGCAATTCGATCGCCGTCTTGGTCGTCAAACACCCGCGCGACGGCACGCCCTCGGTCATGTGAGCAATGAGCTGGCGGAACAGAACAGTCAGCGCGACCGCAGGATCGGCGTTCGCAAGTGCCTGCCTGACGGAATCGAGAAAGTGATCGGAGTAGCGCTCGAAGGCGAGCAGGAATAATCGCTCCTTGTCGCCATAAGCATTGTAGAGACTGCCGCGCTGAACGCCCGTGGCTTTCGCCACATCAATCATCGAGGTCGCGCCAAACCCGTTGTGCCAGAATGCCTTGAGGGCGGCACCCAGCACCTCTTCCTCGTCGAACTGACGCATGCCGATCATGGGGACCAGATACTTCATCATTGACAGTAGTGTCAATATTGACAAGACTGTCAAAGAACATGCCGACAGGTCTAATCCCGCCGACAGGAGGATCGCATGCCGCAAAATCTTGAAATCCGCGCCATCGAACGTTCAGCCGCCGTCCCGACACTTGCGGACGACGAATGCGTCACAAGTCTCCATGCGGCGGTCCGGCGCTATTTCGACCTGATGTACGATTGCGATTTATCGCGCTTCGATGACGTGTTCGCGGCCACGGTTCAGTTGCACGGTTTTCGCGACGGCGCGATGCAGTGTTGGTCGGCCCAAGTCTATCGCGACATCCTCGCCAAGCGACAATCGCCGAAATCACTCGGCGCACCGCGCGAAGATGCTCTGCTGCTGCTCGATTTCGCCTCCCCGACGCAGGCCCTGTCCAAGGTGCAGGTGCGGATCGCTGCCATGCGGTTCATCGATTATCTGACCTGGCATCGGATTGAAAATCGGTGGCTGATTACGTCAAAGGGTTTCCACCTCGTCGCGGCCTGAACATCTGCTCGGTACGTATCCGCCACGCGGACCCGCTACGTGTCTGTTCCGATTTCGAATATGAAAACGCGGGCCTTGTGGCCCGCGTTTTTGTTTGAGAGTTGTCCGGGAGAAGACGTGACTCACACGTTGAGGTTCATCCACACCGCTTTCGGCTCGGTGAAATTGGCGATCGCTTCGGTGCCGTGTTCGCGGCCAAAGCCGGAATCCCCCGCCCCACCCCACGGCAGCCGCACGTCGGTGTAGCCATAGGTGTTGGTCCACACCGTGCCCGCCTTCACCCTGCGGGCGAAGCGCTGCACCCGTCCGATATCGCGACTCCAGACCCCGGCGGCGAGGCTGTAGGCGGTGCCGTTGGCGATGCGCAGGGCGTCGGCTTCGTCCTTGAACCTGATGACGCTCACCACCGGGCCGAAAATCTCCTCCTGCGAGATTCGCATCTCGTGCTTCACATCGGCGAACACCGCCGGGCTCAGGAAATAGCCCCGGTCGCCGATGCGCTCGCCGCCAGTGGTCAGCCGCGCGCCCTCTTTCAGGCCGATGTCGACATAACCGAGAATGGTGTTCATCTGCTTCTCGGAAATCACCGGACCGAGCGCCGTGGCGCGGTCCGCGGGATCGCCGAGACGCATCGATCTGGCGCGGGCGGTCAGCCGCTCCACCACCTCGTCATAGACCTTTTCCTGCGCCAGCACGCGCGAGCCGGCGGAGCACACCTGCCCGGAATTGAAGAAAATTCCGGAGGCGGCCGCCTTGGTCGCGGCGTCGAGATCGGCGTCGTCGAAGATCACATTGGCCGACTTGCCACCGAGTTCGAGCGACACACGCTTGAAGTTGCCGGCCGCGCCGCGAAGGATGCCGCGCCCGACCCCCGGCGATCCGGTGAAGGTGACCTTGTCGACGTCGGGATGATTGACCAGCGCGTCGCCGACGACGCGGCCCGGGCCGGTGACGATATTGAACACGCCCGGCGGCAGCCCCGCCTCCAGCGCGAGGTCACCGATGCGCAGCGCCGACAGCGACGTCAGCTCGGCCGGCTTCATGACCACGGTGCAGCCGCAGGCCAGCGCCGGAGCAAGCTTCCACATGCCGATCATCAGCGGGAAATTCCACGGCACGATGGCCGCGACCACGCCGACCGGCTCGCGCACGGTGTAGGTCAAGGCATCGTCACGCACCGGCACCACATCGCCGTGAATCTTGTCGGCCCAGCCGGCATAGTAAGCGAGGGTGTCGAGGGCGGCGGGAAGGTCCTGCCGCAGCACGGCGGAAATCGGCTTGCCGGCATCGAGGCTCTCGATCGCCGCGATCTCGTCGGTGTGCTGCTTCATCAGGTCGACGAGACGGTAGAGAATCTGGCCACGCTCGGCGGCGCGCATGGTCCGCCACGGCCCCTCGAAGGCGCGGCGAGCGGCGGCGACGGCGCGGTCGACATCGGCGGCGTCGCCCTCGGCGACCGTGGCGATCACCTCCCCGGTCGCGGGATTGAGGGTTTTGAAAACGCGCCCGGCCACGGCAGGAACGCGCTGGCCGTCGATCAGCAACAGCTTCTCCCGCCCGCCGGAAGCTGACCCGCTCGGGCAATCATGTGCAATCGACATCCTGTTTTCTCCCATGAACGGGAGGAAGTTTATGTATTCAGTATACCAATGTAAATATGAAACTCCCGGCTCGCCGGAGGCAAGCGATATCGTCGATCGTGGCAGCGCAGTCCGTCGCACTCCCGCCGCCGCGACAATACTGCAGTTCGCGCAAGGCCAACCGCTAAGCATTTCATATTGTGATGGAAATGATCGATCCGCCATGGCCGGGCATCGCCGGTCGCAGACGGGCGTGAACGCCCTTTGTCCGGCCATCCGCGTCTTATTTCGTTGAAACTCTCAAGACGTGGATGCCCGGCATGAAGCCGGGCATGACAAGAGTTGATTCCGCCTCAATCAAAATCGCTCTAATTGGTTGGGTCCGGCACCACCGCCTGAAACACGGATTTCGCCGCCGAAACCACGTCCTCCGCCACCGAACTGCGGTCCTGCCGGGCATGCAGGTCGAGCGGCTGCGACGGGATATCCGCCGGCGGCGTCGGACGGGACGAATCGTCGGCACGGACCGCTGCGGGCGGCGACAATACCGAAGGGGCGGGAAACGGCGCCGGCGCAACCGCGAGCGCGTTCGGGACCGGAGCTACCGTCACGGCCGGCGGCAGCGGCTGGGGAGCCGCCTGAGGCGGAGCCGGGGCATAGACCACCTCGTTGACCCTGGGGCGCTCCTGCGGCTGCGATTGCTCTTTGGCCTGCTCGTGAGCACGAGCGGACTCCGGCGCGCGCTGCGGCTGGACGGTACGGGGCTCGGCGCTGCGCAACCGCTCAATGGCAGCCCGGGCCAGATCGTTGGCGTCGCGGCCGTCTTCGGGCGCGGCGCTCGCCTCAGCCGACGGCCTGACCGACGACGCGGCTTTCGCGCCCGCTTTCTCGCGCCTCTCCGCGGCTCTCTCAGTGGCAAGTTTTTCAGCGGCGGCTTTCCGGGCCGCCTCGGCGCGCTCCACGGCGATCCGCTCGGCCGCCCTTTCGGCGGCGGCAGCTTTTTCGGCGGCCGTCTTTTCTGCAGCGGCTTTCTCGGCCGCCGCCTTGTCGGCCGCGAGCTTCTCCGCCTTGAGCCGTGCTGCCTCCTTGGCCGCGGCCGCGGCGCGCGCAGCGGAATCGTCGGCTTTCACCGGCTGCGGCGCAGCGCCCTTGGTAGCCTCGGCGGGAGCCGTGACCGCGGCCTTCGGCTTGTCGGCGTCGGGCCGGGCGTTGACGTAGTGCGTGACGATATAAGCCCCCGCCACCGTCGCCACGATCGAGGGGATCACGTCCATGAAGTATTTGGAAAGAAACTTTTTCAGCATCGCCAACTCCCGCGCGTTGGATGCGGGACCTTTTGGGCCGATTGAGGGATCAACTGCGACGGATCGGTGGCAAACCCCGCGAAAATCAGCGGAATTTGGTAAATTCCGGATGACGCGGCGACAGAGGACGGACCTCGCCGGCCCGTGAGGGCATTTGCGCGAGACGGCGAGATATCCTAACGACAACGGACGGATTTTCTCGGAAGGAAACGCGGAAAATGTTCTCTCATGTCATGATCGGGACCAACGATCTCGATCGCGCCAAGACGTTCTACGACAAGCTGCTGGGAACGCTCGGCGTGCAGCCGGCGGTGGTCGATCGCCATCGCATCTTTTATCGCACCAAGACCGGGACATTTTCCGTCTCCAAGCCGATCGACGGCAAGCCCGCCACCGCGGCCAACGGCGGCACCATCGGCTTTGTTGCCGCCTCACCCGAGGAAGCCGACGCCTGGCATGCCGCCGGGATCGCGAACGGCGGCGTGAGCTGCGAGGATCCTCCCGGCATCCGCCAGATGGGCGATGTCAAAATGTATCTCGCCTATCTGCGCGATCCGGACGGCAATAAGCTCTGCGCCCTCTACCGGGTGCCCAAGGCGTAACCGGAACAGCGTAACCGGGAAGGCGTCAGCAGGAAGCTGCAGCCGACAAGGCACAACGAAAAAGGGCCGTGCACCGCACGGCCTTTTGCTTTCACGACAACACGCGCGCTTCAACGCCCTGACGCGGCGTCCCGATTCTCTTTCTCACTTTGCCGCCGTCATGCGCCGGACCAGGGCAGCCAATGTCCGGCGTGGATGGCGAATCCACGGCCCCGCAGCACGCCGTGCCTCCATGAAGAAAACCGACAACGATCGGGGGATGTAAAGCGGCCGCAACATCGCCTCTATCACCGACAGTTCCAACCGCATCAGACGAGCCTCTCGGTCCTGCACGCCATAGCTGAGAATCGCATGAGTCTGCGTCACGCAGAGTCCTGCGCAATATTCAACATCGTCACCTCCGAAGGTGAAAGCACGCGACATCCGTCGGAGCGTAAAATCGTCGTCCAACTCGATCAGACGATGTTCGAATGAACTGACGTGATGCCTATCCTTGCGCAGGTGCACGACACAGAGCCAACCGCCGCGATAGCGTACCAGAGGCGACGATCCCGCCCACGTCTCAAGCCGTCCGAACCGACCCCGGCGTTCAAGGGAAAGATTGCCGTCGCTGTAAGACACCACCTCCAGCGGATCGATCCAATAAATCCATCGGAGGCGGTCGCCATCCAAGCACGGCATCCAGTTCTTCTCACAACGCGCATCCCGCGGCGACGGCAGCAGATGCCGCTCAGCAATCCTGTTTCCCTCCAGTCGGCAGAGAGCGATCTGGCAGAAAAGAGGGTCGTCCCTGAGCACCCAAGTCGCGGTGAACCACCACGCATCCCGCCACCAAAAGACACGACAATCTTCCAGCCGGCTGGCGGATTGACGATCGATGTCCGCTCCGCTGTCGTCGATTCTATGGATGTGGATAGCGCAGAAATTCTCGTCCAGTTCGACGACCGGTAGCCGTCTTCTGGCAAAACCACGACCCGGCCGCTCGGGTGAAGGTCGTAATTGACTTCCCGGATGATACAAAAAAAACCTCGATCGCTTATCGCGATCGAGGGATTGCAAATTCGATTGCGTCCGGGGATGTGGAGGGGAAAAATCTCCGCGCCCGGGATGCTCGACAGTCGAAACCCGGGCGTTCGCGACTTGATGCGCAATCCTACATCGCCTTGACGATGTTCTCGGTCATCTTCTTGGCGTCACCGAGCAGCATCATGGTGTTGTCACGATAGAACAGCGGGTTGTCGACGCCGGCGTAGCCCGACGCCAGCGAGCGCTTGATGAACATCACCGTGCCCGCCTTCCACACCTGCAGCACCGGCATGCCGTAGATCGGCGACGACGGGTCTTCTTCCGCCGCCGGGTTGGTGACGTCGTTGGCGCCGATCACGAACGCGACGTCGGCCTGCGCGAACTCCGAGTTGATATCCTCGAGCTCGAACACCTCGTCATAGGGCACGTTGGCTTCCGCCAGCAGCACGTTCATGTGGCCGGGCATGCGGCCCGCCACCGGATGGATGGCGTACTTCACCTCGACGCCTTCCTTCTTCAGCGTGTCGGCCATCTCGCGCAGCGCGTGCTGGGCCTGCGCCACCGCCATGCCGTAGCCCGGCACGATGATGACCTTCTGCGCGTTCTTCATGATGAAGGCCGCGTCGTCCGCCGAACCGAGCTTGACCGGTTTGACCTCGCCGCCGCCCGCGCCACCGCCGGCCGCGGCGGTCTCGCCGCCGAAGCCGCCGAGGATCACCGAGATGAACGAGCGGTTCATGGCGTGGCACATGATGTAGGACAGGATCGCGCCCGACGAGCCGACCAGCGCGCCGGTGATGATCAGCGCCGAGTTCCCCAGCGTGAAGCCGATGCCGGCCGCGGCCCAGCCCGAATACGAGTTCAGCATCGAGATCACGACCGGCATGTCGGCGCCGCCGATCGGGATGATGATGAGCACGCCGAGCACCAGCGCGATGATGGTGATCAGCCAGAAGTCCACCGCGCTCTGCGAGGTGACGAGGCCATAGATGAAGAACACCAGCGCCAGCGCCAGCACGATGTTGATGATGTGGCGCGCCGGCAGCATGATCGGTGCGCCGCTCATGCGCCCGCTCAGCTTGAGGAACGCGATCACCGAGCCGGTGAAGGTCAGCGCGCCGATGGCGACGCCGAGCGACATTTCCACCAGGCTCGAGGCGTGGATGTTGCCGCGGGTGCCGATATCGAAGGCCGCGGGCGCGTAGAACGCGCCGGCCGCCACCAGCACCGCCGCCATGCCGACCAGCGAGTGGAAGGCCGCGACCAGTTCCGGCATCGAGGTCATCGGTACGCGCCGCGCGATCACCGCGCCGATGCCGCCGCCGATGGCGATGCCGAGGATCACCAGGATCCAGCCGCCGAACCCGGACGGCGGATGCGCGGCGAGCGTGGTCGCCACCGCGATCCCCATGCCGATCATGCCGAACAGGTTGCCCTGACGGGAGGACGCCGGGCTCGACAGCCCGCGCAGCGAGAGAATGAAAAGGACGCCTGCGACGAGATACAGCAGCGCCGAAAGATTCGCGTTCATATGCCCTGCCCCGTCACTTCTGCTTCTTCTTGTACATCGCCAGCATGCGCTGGGTGACAAGGAAGCCGCCGAAAATGTTCACGCATGCGAAAATCAGCGCGATGAAACCGAACGCGCGCGCCCACAGCGGGCCGTTGTCGTTGCCCGCCAGCGCCACGCCGACCGCGAGCAGCGCGCCGACCACGATCACCGACGAAATCGCGTTGGTGACCGACATCAGCGGCGTATGCAGCGCCGGCGTCACCGACCACACCACGAAATAACCGACGAAAACGGCAAGTACGAAAATCGACAACCGGAAGATAAACGGATCGACAGCCTCAAGTCCGTGCATGGCGGCCCCCTTATGCCTTCGGCTGGAAATTCGGATGGATGATCGCGCCGTCCTTGGTCAGCGCAGTGGCCTTCACCAGTTCGTCGTCCCACTTCACGGCGAGCGACTTGGCGGCCTTGTCGTACAGCGTCTCGATGAACGACAGCAGGTTGCGGGCATAGAGACTCGACGCCGACGCCGCGACCTTGCCGGCCAGATTGGTGAAGCCGACGATCTTGACGCCGTTGACCTCGGCGATCTCGCCCGCCCTGGCGCCCTCGACGTTGCCGCCGCGCTCGACCGCGAGATCGACCAGCACCGAGCCCGGCTTCATCGACGCCACCATGTCGGCAGAGACGAGTTTCGGTGCGGGCCGGCCCGGGATCAGCGCCGTGGTGATGACGATGTCCTGCTTCTTGATGTGCTCGGCCGTCAGCGCCGCCTGCTTGGCCTGATACTCTTTCGACATTTCCTTGGCGTAACCGCCGGCCGTCTGCGCGTTCTTGAACTCCTCGTCCTCGACGGCGAGGAACTTGGCGCCGAGCGACTCGACCTGCTCCTTGGTGGCCGGGCGCACGTCGGTCGCCGTCACCACGGCGCCGAGACGGCGCGCGGTGGCGATCGCCTGAAGGCCGGCGACGCCGACGCCCATCACGAACACCTTGGCCGCCGGCACGGTGCCGGCCGCCGTCATCATCATCGGGAAGGCCCGTCCGAAAGCCTCGGCGGCTTCCACGACCGCACGATAGCCGGCCAGGTTGGCCTGCGACGACAACACGTCCATCACCTGCGCGCGGGTGATGCGCGGCATCAGCTCCATGGCGAAAGCCGACACGCCGGCATCGGCCATCGCCTTCAGCGCGGCGTCGTTGCCGTACGGGTCCATGATCGCGATGACCAGCGCGCCCTTTTTATAGGTCGCAAGCTCGCCCGCTTCCGGCCGCTTCACCTTGATGACGATGTCGGCGTCCTTCACCGCATCGGCGCTGACCACGGCGCCCATCGCCTCGTAATCCGCATCCAGCATGCCGGACTTGATGCCCGCGCCCGGCTCGATCGCGACATCGATGCCCAGCGCCTTGAACTTCTTCACCGTATCCGGCGTCGCCGCAACCCGCGGTTCAGCCGAATCCACTTCCTTGGCTATCGCAATTTTCATAACGCCCCCGGCAGCCGTTCATCAGCCGCGCATGACCCCGCTCCCCGGCAGCATTGCCGGCGAGCACCCAAAAATTCGATCAGAGAAGGAAAATCGCCATCAGGACGAGGATGGCGATGATTCCCATCGAGCTATACTTCACCAGCGCGAGAAAACCTTCATAGGTCTGCTCATGCGCCGGATAGTCGTTACCGTCCGCCGTCGTATAGGCAACCTCGCCATGGCCCGCCATGCGTCTCTCCCTCAGCCCGAAACATTCGTCTTCCGGTGGGAATTACCTCAATTGGCGGGCGGGAGCAACTTCACCCCGGCCACAGAGCGAAACGCCCACAGCTTCAATACGCGGATATTGAGACAGGAAGCCTTGAGACAGGAACTTGGGACGGGAGCCTTGATACAGAAGCCTTGATACAGAAGTCTTGATATAGAAGTCTTGCGCCGCCGGACGCCTCAGCGGTTCGGCAAGTTGTCCCTGATCCAGCGCGCCAGGCTTTCCTCGCTGACCTCGCCGGCGGCGAGGGAGAGGATCATCGTGGCGACCTCGGCCTCGGGCACGTCGAAGTCGATATCGTTCACCCCCAGAAACGTGTACAGCGCCAGCAACGAAGTGCGCTTGTTGCCGTCGATGAAGGGATGATTGCGAGCAATCCCGTAGGCATAGGCCGCAGCAAGTTCTGCCAGCCCCGCCTGCTCATACGACCATTTGTTGCGTGGTCGATCGAGCGCGGATTCAAGCATGCCGGCGTCGCGCAAGCCCCCTGCCCCGCCATGGATCGCGAGTTGCTCATCGTGGATGGCTTCAATGATCTGGCGTGTCAGCCAAAGAGGCTCACTCATTTGGCAAGTTCGGCCAGCGCGTTCCTGTAACGCTTCATGCCGCGCCGGGCGACTTCCATAGCCTTGTCGAAATGCGGATCACGGGGCGTCAGCCGCATCCCTCCGTCCGGCGTCAACGACACCGAAAACTCGTCGCCAATGGCAACGTTGAGGCGCGCCATCACCTCTTTCGACAGGATCACGCCTGAGGAATTACCGATTTTCTTGATCGCCACGGTGGCAACAACTTGATCGGGCGCTTTGACTTGCTCGTTCATGGTGGATCTCCGTTTTACAAATTGTACAACAGAAATCTTCGCCGTTCAACAGACGTTGTACAGCCCTACCCCATCGCCTCGAGTTCCGCGATCAGCCCCTCGATCACCGACAGGCCGCCGTCCCAGAACTGCGGGTCTTTGGCGTCGAGGCCGAACGGTGCCAGCAGTTCGGAATAATGCTTGGTGCCGCCGGCAGCCAGCATGGCGAGATAGCGCTCGGCGAAGCCATCCGCGGCGCGCTCGTAGACCGCATAGAGCGAGTTCACCAGACAATCGCCGAAGGCATAGGCGTAGACGTAGAACGGCGAATGGATGAAATGTGGAATGTACATCCAGTAGGTCTCGTAACCCGGCTTGATCTCGATCGCCGGACCGAGGCTCTCGCCCTGCACGCTCAGCCAGATTTCGCCGATGCGCTGGGCGGTCAATTCGCCGTTGCGGCGCTCGGTGTGGACCGCGCGCTCGAACGAATAGAATGCTATCTGGCGCACCACGGTGTTGATCATGTCCTCGACCTTGCCCGCGAGCAGCGCCTGACGCTGTTTCGCGTTCTTGGTCTGGGCAAGCAGGCGCTTGAAGGTCAGCATCTCGCCGAACACGCTCGCGGTTTCCGCCAGCGTCAGCGGCGTCGGCGCCATCAGCGCGCCGTTCTTCGCCGCCAGTACCTGGTGCACGCCATGACCGAGTTCATGGGCCAGCGTCATCACGTCGCGCGGCTTGCCCTGATAGTTCATCAGGACATAGGGATGGGCCGAGGGCGTGGTCGGATGCGAGAACGCGCCGGGAGCCTTGCCCGGCCGCACGGGAGCATCGATCCAGCGGTCGGTGAAGAAGCGCTCGGCGATCGACGCCATCTGCGGCGAGAACTCGCCATAGGCTTTCAGGATGGTGGTTTTCGCCTCGTTCCAGCCGATCTGGCCGGTGGCGGCGAACGGCAGCGGCGCGTTGCGATCCCAGAACGGCAGCGCTTTCTTGCCGAACCAGCGCGCCTTCATCTTGTAATAGCGATGCGACAGCCGCGGATAGGCAGCGCGCACCGAGGCCACCAGCGCATCGACCACTTCGCGCTCGACGCGGTTGGCCAGATGGCGCGAATCCGCGATATCCTGAAAGCCGCGCCAGCGGTCGGAGATTTCCTTGTCCTTGGCCAGCGTATTGGTGATCAGCGCGAAGGTGCGCTCATTGGCCTTGAAGGTCTTGGCCAGCGCCTGCGCTGCCGCCTTGCGCTTGGCCGGCGCGCGGTCCTGCAACAGCGTCAGCGTCGGCTCGATGGCGAGCTCCTTGCCCCCGACCTTGAAGCGCAACGCCGAGATGGTCTGGTCGAACTGCCGGTTCCATGCCGCGTAGCCGCTGACGGACTTCTCGTGGAACAGTTGCTCGACCCGATCCTCGAGCTGATACGGCTTGTCCTTGCGCAGATCCTCGATCCACGGCCGATAGTGATTCAAGGCGGGCACCTGCATCGCGCGCTCGATCACGTCGTCGTCCACGCGGTTCAGTTCGAGGGCGAAGAACAACAGATGGATCGAGGCCGCGGTGATGCGCTCGGAGACGTCGCCGTAGAATTTCGAGATCGCCGGATCGACGGTGTTGCCGGCATGGGCGAGGCCCGCGAACGACGCCAGCCGCCCGGCGAGATCGTCGATGGCTTCATAGGCCCTCACCGCCTCCGCCAGCCACGCGCCGCCATCGGGGGCCGTGACGCGCTCCGCGATCCTGCCCTTGTAGGCCGCCTCGAAGGCGGCGCAGTCAGCGTCGAGCCTGTCGAGATCGCGGGCCACCTCCGGCGCATCGATGGCGGGATAGAGGTCGGCGAGATTCCACTCGGGCAGCTTGCCGGCCTTCCCCGACGCGGCCTTGCTGGCCGAAGTCTTGCTGGCCTGAGCTTTCGCCCTGGGAGCGGATTTGGATTTTGCAGGGGATTTGCGGAGAGCCGACGAACGCGAAGCCATATTTCAATCCGTGAGGTTCAAGGTCGTGCAGGACGAGTGCAAGAAACGAGTGCAAGAAACGATTGCAGGACGATTGCAGGAGTTGCCGCGAAAGCCAACCCTTAAGAGGTCGTTAATCCGCGTCGGCGAGAGTGCCCCGATTCGAGACAGATAAAAGCTCAATTCAGGGAATGCCATGGCCGCCACCATTCTGATCGCCGATGACGACGCCGTCCAGCGGCGCCTCGTCGAGAACATGGTGCAGCGCGCGGGTTACGACGCCGTCACGGTCAACAGCGGCGATGCGGTCATCGCGCACCTGACCGACCCCAACGCCGTGGCCATCGACGCGCTGGTGCTCGATCTGGTCATGCCCGGCCTCGACGGCATGGGCGTGCTGGAAAAGATCCGCGACGCCGGCCTCGACATCCCCGTCATCGTGCAGACGGCCCATGGCGGCATCGACAATGTCGTCTCCGCGATGCGCGCCGGCGCGCTGGATTTCGTGGTCAAGCCGGTCGGCATCGAACGGCTGCAGGTGTCGCTGCGCAACGCCCTCAACGCCAGCGCACTGAAGGGCGAGTTACAGCGCATCCGCCATCGCCGCGAAGGCCGGCTGACCTTCGCCGACATCGTCACCCGCTCCGCCGCGATGAATCACGTCATCGCCATGGGGCGAAAGGCCGCCACATCCGCGATTCCCGTGCTGATCGAAGGCGAGTCCGGGGTCGGCAAGGAGCTCATTGCCCGCGCCATCCACGGCTCCAGCGAACGCAGCGCCAAGCCTTTCGTCACCGTCAACTGCGGTGCGATCCCCGACAATCTGGTGGAATCGATCCTGTTCGGCCACGAGAAGGGCGCCTTCACCGGGGCGACCGAGCGCCACGCCGGCAAGTTCGCCGAAGCCCATGGCGGCACGCTGTTTCTGGACGAAATCAGCGAACTGCCGCTGGCGGCGCAGGTGAAGCTCTTGCGCGCGCTGCAACAGGGCGAGGTCGAGGCCGTGGGCGGCCGCAAGCCGCTGAAGGTCGACGTGCGGATCGTATCGGCCACCAACCGCCACCTGCTCGATCAGGTGAAGGCCGGCCATTTCCGCGAGGACCTGTTCTATCGCCTCCACGTGCTGCCGCTGACGGTTCCGCCGCTGCGCGCGCGCCGTGAGGACATCCCCCATCTGGTCCGGCATTTCGTGGCCCGCATCGCCGCCGAGGAGAACCGGCCGGTCACCGGGGTCAGCGGCGACGCCATGGCGATGCTCGGACAATTGAGCTGGCCCGGCAACGTCCGCCAGCTCGAGAACGCGGTCTATCGCGCCGTGGTGATGAGCGATGGCGGCCAGCTCGGGCCGGACGACTTCCCCCAAAACGGCGAACCCGTCGCCGACAGCCCGCTTGCGGCCGCCGAGCCGATCACGCTGGAAAGCCCGCACGCCCCTTCGGCCACGATGGTTCCGGGCGCCGAAATCCCGATCGCCCCCGGGCCGGCGGCAACGCAGGTCCGATCCGCCTATGGCGACCTGACGATGCTTGGCGAGGACGGCGAGGTCCGGCCGCTGGAGGACCTGGAAGCGGAGGCCATCCGCTTCGCAATCGCGCATTATCGTGGCCAGATGTCCGAGGTGGCGCGGCGGTTGAAGATCGGCCGCTCGACGCTCTATCGCAAACTCGACGATGCCGCGGGCCGGGAACCGGCCGACGGGACCCCGTGAGCAACGAATCGATTCAGTCTCCGGAATAATCCTGGGGGCAATCGCGGTCCGGATCGAACCGTTGCGACGTGGTGACAGACCTTGGGAAAAGCACGCGGCAATGCGCGCAAGTCGTTGCAAGGGGGGTAAATTTGCCATCATTTCCTGTGAGATGACTTTGAGTTGATCCGCCGGCGACTGGCCGCATCAGGCTGGTGCGTGTATTTTTTCGCCGCATTTCCGGTTGTGCGGAATTGCGTGACCAGAGTCTGATCAGGCCGATCTTTCTGCATCCGGTTCTGACGGACGCCATCACGAACTGCCTGGTCCGGGACCGTTTCACCCGACACGGGTGCGAGAATTGGGGTGCGAGAATGCCTGACGTTTCCAACAGCCGCCGCAACAGCGCAGCCGGTTTCGACCGGATCCTGATGGCCGTGGCGGCGACCTTCCTGTCCACCGCGACCCTGTCCACTGTTGCGATGGCCCAGAGCGGCCCGGCCAGAAGCCCTGCCGATCTCGCCATCGATGCCGCCGTCCCGGTTCCCGAACCCGCCAACGTGCCGCCGCCCACCGCTGCCGACATCAAGCTTCCCGATGCGCCCGCCGTCGACGTCACGGCGAAGAAGGACGAGCCCGCGCCCAGGAAGGAAGAAGCCGCGGCTCCGGCCGCGCCTGCCGCACAGCCCGCTGAAACGGCCACCGCACCAGCTGCGGCTCCGGCCGCTGCCACGGCTCCCGCACCTGCTGCTGCTGCAGCAGCACCCGCCGCCGACAGCAGCAAAACCGACACCGCCAGAACCGACGCTGCAAAACCGGCGACCGTGGTTGCCGATCAGCCGGCAGCCGACCGCCTGCGCGACCTGATCGCCACCAAGGGCGCAAAATATTTCGACCGCAAGGCCGAGCGCACCGCCGTCGAGAATTTCTACAAGGACCGCAACTACGCGCCGCTGTGGAGCGATGCCTCCGGCGCCACCGCCCGCGCCAAAAGCGTGATGGCGCGCCTGAAGGACGCCGCCGCTGACGGCCTCGACCCCGCCGACTATCCCGTTCCGGACCTTGCCGCGGCCTCCTCGCCCGAGGCGCAGGCGGACGCCGAATTGCGGCTGACCGAAAGCATGCTCGATTATGCCCGCCACGCCCAGAGCGGCCGCATGCACTGGTCGCGCGTCAGCGGCGACATCTCCTATCCCGAACACCCGATCGATCCGCTGGAAGTGCTCATCAACGTCTCGACCGCCAAGGACGCTTCCGCCGCGCTCGAAGGCTACAACCCGCAGCACAAGGGTTATCTGGCGCTGAGGACCAAGCTTGCCGAACTGCGCGGCACGACCGAGGACGCCTCGAAGCGGATCGCGGAAGGCGACACCCTCAAATTCGTCAAGCCGACCAAGAAGGCTCCGAATCCCCAGGTGATGGAGGACGCGCGCGTCCCCGCCCTGCGCGCCAAACTCAACATCGCCGAAAACCCGACCGATACCCGTTACGACGCTGCGGTCGCGAACGCGGTGCGCAAATTCCAGGCGCACAGCGGGCTGAAGGCGACGGGCCTCCTCGACAACGCCACGGTTCGCGCGCTCAACGCGCCGAAGAGCGATCGTCAGATCGATATCGTGCGCGCCAACATGGAGCGCTGGCGCTGGCTGCCGCGCGATCTCGGCGCCAAGTCGCTGGGCGACGCCTATGTGATCCTCAACATTCCGGACTACAGCCTCAAGCTGATGCACAACGGCAAGCCGGTGTGGACCACCCGCGTCGTGGTCGGCAAGCCGGGAACCCACGCCACGCCGCTGCTGACGGAGACGATGAAGTTCATCACCGTCAACCCGACCTGGAACGTGCCGCCGTCGATCATCTACAACGAATATCTGCCGGCGCTGGAGCAGGATCCGACCGTGCTCGAGCGCATGGGCCTCAAGCTTGCGCGCGGCCCCGACGGCAGCGTGCGCATCTCGCAGCCGCCCGGCGAGCGCAATGCGCTTGGCCGCATCCGCTTCAACTTCCCGAACAAGTTCCTCGTCTATCAGCACGACACGCCGGACAAGCATCTGTTCGCCAAGGAAGAACGCGCCTTCAGCCATGGCTGCATGCGCGTGCAGAACCCCGATCAGTATGCGGCGAACCTGCTCGGCATCGCGCTGCCGAACGAGCGCTACACGCCGGAGAAGATCAGGGCGATGTACGGCAGCAACGAGATCAACATCAACTTCCCGACGCCGATCCCGGTCAACCTCACCTACCAGACGGCGTTCGTGGACGATGCGGGCAAGCTGGAATTCCGCAAGGACATCTACGGCCGCGACGCCGCCATGATCCCGATGCTCAAGGGCGCCACCGGCAAGGACATGGAGACCGCGGTGTCCCGCTCCCAGCCGAGCTATGTCCGCCCGGCCAATGTGAACATCCCCGGCGAGAGCTATGCCAGCAACAGCGGGCTCGGCTTCTTCGAGCGTCTGTTCGGAGCGCCGACCCCACCGCCCGCTGCGGTCCGCGGCCAGCGCCGGGTGGTGCGTTGAGCCGGATTTCGGCCTGAAAACACCCGAATTCGGAGATTTTTCCGGGTTTTCCGCAATTTCGAGGGCTCCGCGGCATCGCGGAGCCCTTTTTTCGTTAACCATTGCAGCGGAACCGGTGCACCGGCACGATCTGCGGATCGGCTTACCGGCGCTTTTTTGCCATAGTCGGCGCGGCATAGTCTCACGCCGTCTTCACGGATCCGCGATCCGGACAGACCGGCACGACCGACTTTGGACTTCGATCGGGACTCAGACTTGGGACTCAGACTTGGGACTTAGGCTTGGTGGCCGGACCGTCTGAACGAGTGACCAGACGATCCGGCCGCGGCAACTTGCGACAGGTCAATCGGGGAAAGATAAATCTCGATTAACCAACCTGTCTTAAGGCTGCATTCATCCTCTCCCGCTGCGTGGGGTTGCGGGGGAGCTTCTGGGCGTAACGACGGCGGGCGGGATTTCTGAGTGGCGGGCGGCTTTCCACGCAGCACTGGAGTTGAATGGCTTTCGCGCACCAGCGTGCGCGTGGGTCTCGCCTCCCTGCTGCTGATCGTGACCAACGCCCGCACGGTCCACAACGCCACCGCCGACGGCGACACCCGCACCCTGTCCTTCCATCACACCCATTCCGGCGAAGACCTCACCGTCACCTTCAAGCGCAACGGCCGCTACGACGAAGGCGGGCTGAAGAAGCTCAATTACTTCCTGCGGGACTGGCGCAGCCAGGACCAGACCACGATGGACCGCCGCCTGTTCGATATCGTCTGGGAGGTCTATCGCGACGTCGACGGCAGGCAGCCGATCCAGATCATTTCCGCCTATCGCTCGCCCGCCACCAACGCCATGCTGCGCCGCCGCTCCTCGGGGGTCGCCCGCCACAGCCAGCACATGCAGGGCCACGCGATGGACTTCTTCATCCCCGGCGTGCCCCTCGAACAAATCCGCTTCGCCGGCCTGCGGCTGCAGCGCGGCGGCGTCGGCTTCTACCCCACCTCCGGCTCGCCGTTCGTGCATCTCGATGTCGGCGGCATCCGCCACTGGCCGCGCATGACCCACGACCAGCTCGCGCGCGTCTTCCCCGACGGGCGCACCGTGCACGTCCCCTCCGACGGCAAGCCGCTCAAGGGCTATGAGCTGGCGCTCGCCGATATCCAGCGCCGCGGCAACGGCGAGGACGTCGCCGCACCGTCGAAGTCGCGCACATTCCTCGCCTCGCTGTTCGGCCGCAAGTCGGCGGACGACGAGGAGGAGGTCGGCAACGACGACGCCCGCCGCAAGATCGTTCCGACCGTGCTGGCGGCCGCGGGCAATGCCAAGACTACTGTCACGGCCACCGTTACCGCCGCCGCCGAAAAGGTGCTGGAGCGGGTGCCATTGCCGCGCGCCAAGCCCCCCAGCGCCGCGAACTACCGCCTCGCCTCCGCCGAGGCCAGACCGGCCGTCCGGGCCGAGCCGAAGCCCGCGCTCAGGCCGGTGCCGAACGACGAATACGCGCCGCAATCGCCGGTGGATATCATCAACGCCCGCGGCTTCTGGGACAATGAGCCGGCGCCGAAACAGCCGGCCACCGAGGCCCAGATCGCAGCACTCAAGGCACGCGGCGCGGCCACCATCGGAGATCCGCAGGCGACTGCCAGCCTGCCGCAGAAGGTGTCGCAGGCGCTGGCCTATGCGCCGGCCGCCGCGCCGCTTGACCGCGCCGAGGTCGTCGCCTCCAGCGCATCGCTGCCGCGCAACTCGCGCCCGGCATCCGCCAACGGAAAAGCCGCCACCGCAACCCTGGTCCGCACGACCGCCGCCGTGAAGGCCAACGACATCTGGATGCGGGCGATGATCCTCACGCCGAGCGCCAGCAACGCGCTGTCGGCCTCCGTTCTCGGCGATCAGGACATGACGGTGATGCGCGTCCACTTCGTCAAGCCGGACAGGGCGGTCGCCATGACCTTCTCCGACGATCCGCATAGTGGCATGATCTGCGAGAAATTCACCGGCCCGGCGATCGCGACGCTCACGACCACCACCTTCGCCCTGCGCACGGCGTCGCTGCGGTAAGCCGTCAATCTGCAAAGATCAGTCGATCCAGCGTCGTCCCCGCGTTCGCCGGGACGACCGGAATGCTCTTACAGCATGCCCAGCGCCTGCATGTAGGTTTCCAGGATGGTCTCCTGTTCCTGGCGCTCGTCGGCGTCCTGCTTGCGCATGCGGATGATGGTGCGCAGCGCCTTGACGTCGAAGCCGTTGCCCTTGGCCTCGCCATAGACGTCCTTGATGTCGTCGCTGATCGCCTTCTTCTCTTCCTCGAGCTTTTCGATCCGCTCGATGATGGCCTTGAGCTGCCCCTTGGCGAAGCTGTGCGCGGTGTCGTCGTTGTCTTTCACGGCAGCCGAAGTGGCCATCGGGGAACTCCTGAACTCTCGGATGAAGCGGATGGGCGACGTGCCCGGCACGTCATTGCGGAATCACACTCAAGAGGAGAGCCGGCCGCGTCAAGGCGAGGCTCCGGATCATCCACAGCGACCCACAGAAGAAACCCGCCGGGCATGATTGAACACGCCCCCTCGCGGTCCGGCGGGCAGGCCGCTCAGTGGTTGTGCACCTTCTTCATCGTCGCGATCTGGTCCGGCGTCGCCTCGCTCTGATAGGTGGCCTTCCAGGTCTCGTAAGGCATGCCGTAGATGGCCTCGCGGCTCTCGTCCCGGCTCAGCGCCACGCCTTGCGCGTCGGCGGCCTCCTTGAGCCAGTTCGACAGGCAGTTGCGGCAGAAGCCGGCGAGATTCATCAAATCGATGTTCTGCACGTCGGTGCGCTCGCGCAGATGCCCGATCAGGCGGCGAAAAGCGGCCGCTTCCAGTTCGGTCCGGGTGGTGTCATCCATGGCCATCGTCATATTTCCGCGATTACGGCAGCGGCACGACCTCGCCGCGAAACCCCAACATGGGGCACCGTCACACAATTTTCCATATCATGGAAAAAACCCACCTGTCCCGCCTGGTCTTCCTCAGGCGGCAGACGAGAGTGGCAGCATGTTTGGCGAAACCACCAAGCCCCTCTATAGTGCCGCCGGACCCGATCCGACGAAGCGGCCGCTTCGGTTTCGCCGGCTGCGTCCGGTCCGTGACGTGCCATCGACATATCGTTGATATAGCTCTTTGAGTCCATGACAGCCTGCCAGCCCACACGCCACCGCGCCTTCTCCCGCCGCACCATCACCGCCGCCCTCACCGGGCTGGTCGCGCTGGTGGCGCTCTGTTCATGGACCGCTCCGGCGGCGGCGGATTTCCGGCTGTGCAACAACACGTCGAGCCGGGTCGGCATCGCACTCGGCTACAAGGACAACGAAGGCTGGGTGACCGAAGGGTGGTGGAACGTTTCCGCCCATAGCTGCGAAACGCTGCTGCGCGGCACGCTGGTCGCACGCTACTACTACGTCTACGCCATCGATTACGATCGCGGCGGCGAATGGTCGGGGCAGGCGTTCATGTGCTCGCGCGACAAGGAATTCACCATCAAGGGCACCGAGGATTGTCTGGCGCGCGGCTTCGACCGCACCGGCTATTTCGAGGTCGATACCGGGGAGCAGCGCGCCTGGACGGTGCAGCTCACCGAAACCAACGAACAGACGCCGCGTACGCCCGGGCTGCCCGGCATGCCGAATCCGCCGGGGGCCGTGCCCCCCGGGCCGATCCCCGCTCCCGGCGCGACTCCTGGAAATCCGAAATGAGACGTTTGCGGCGTATTAAAATTCTCGCGACCCTTGGGCCCGCGTCATCCGACAGTGCGACCATCCGCAAGCTGTTCGAGGCAGGCGCCGACCTGTTCCGCATCAACATGAGCCACACGCCGCACGACAAGATGCGCGAACTCGTGGCGACGATCCGCAACGTGGAAGGCAGCTACGGCCGCCCGATCGGCATCCTGGTCGATCTGCAGGGGCCGAAGCTGCGGCTCGGCACCTTCGCCAACGGCGCGGTGGAAATCAGCAACGGCGCGATGTTCACCCTCGATTCCGATCCCGCGCCCGGCGACAAGACCCGCGTCCACCTGCCCCATCCGGAAATCCTCAAGGCGCTGCGGCCCGGCCATGCGCTCCTGATCGACGACGGCAAGCTGCGGCTGATCGCCGAGGAAACCTCGCCCGACCATGCCCTGCTCCGGGTGGTGACGGGCGGGCGCATGTCGGACCGCAAGGGCGTCAGCCTTCCCGATACCGACCTGCCGATGTCGGCGATGACGCAGAAAGACCGCCTCGACCTTGAAGCGGCGCTGGAGACGGGGATCGATTGGATCGCGCTGTCGTTCGTGCAGCGCGCCGACGACGTGGTGGAAGCCAAGAAGCTGGTGCGCGGCCGCGCCTCGATCATGTCCAAGATCGAAAAGCCGCAGGCCATCGAGCGCCTCGCTGACATCATGGAGGCATCGGACGCGATCATGGTGGCGCGCGGCGATCTCGGCGTCGAATTGCCCGCCGAGCGTGTTCCCGGTCTGCAGAAGCAGATGACGCGCATGGCGCGCAAGGCCGGCAAGCCGGTGGTGATCGCCACCCAGATGCTGGAATCGATGATCCAGTCGCCGGTCCCGACCCGCGCCGAGGTTTCCGACGTGGCCAACGCCGTGTTCGAGGGCGCCGACGCCATCATGCTGTCGGCGGAATCGGCAGCGGGCAAGTTCCCGGTCGAGGCGGTGTTGACCATGAACCGCATCGGCGAGGAATGCGAGCGCGATCCGACCTACCGGACCGTGATCGCCGCCCAGCGTCCGGACCCGGAAGCGACCGCCGGCGACGCCATTGCCGATGCAGCGCGGCAGATCGCAGAAACCCTCGATCTCTCCGCCATCATCTGCTGGACCAGTTCGGGCTCGACCGCGCTGCGCGTCGCGCGCGAGCGACCCAAGCCGCCGGTGGTCGCCATCACGCCGAGCGTGGCGACGGGTCGCAAGCTCTCGGTGGTGTGGGGCGTGCACTGCGTCATCGCCGAGGACGCCCATGACCAGGACGACATGATCGTTCGCGCCGCCAGCATCGCGTTCCGCGACGGCTTCGCCCGGGCGGGCCAGCGCGTCATCATCGTGGCGGGCGTCCCGCTGGGAACGCCGGGCACCACCAATATGGTGCGTATCGCCTATGTTGGGCCCGACCGCGAGGCGGATATCTGAGCTGCCGGTCTCCTGCGGCGGCGTTTTTTCGGTCACGCACCTTGCAGGATCATTTTACCTCTCTATCCTGACGAGTCTCTGAGCGGCCCCGTCGGCCGCTGTCCTGCCCGGACAGCGACGGCGCGGCATGAAGGCGACGCAAGTTCGCCAGACTGGACTGTCCGTCCAACCGAGGAGAAACGCCATGATCGACAGACGGAATCTCATTCGATATTCCGCGACCACGTTTGGCACCCTGATCGCGGGCGCCGCGCTGCATCCCCTCAGGGCTTTCGCGGCGACCGTCACCCTGCCATTCGAGAACGGCGAGCGGCCGCTGGTGAAATACCCGCAGAAGCGGCTGATGATCGGGCAGACCAGTCGACCGCCGCAACTCGAAACGCCGTTCTCCGTTTTCAATGAAGGCGTGATCACCCCGAACGATGCGTTCTTCGTGCGCTATCATCTCGCCGACATTCCGCTCGACATCGATCCCGACAAGTTCACCCTCGCGATCAAGGGCAAGGTAGACAAGCCGCTGACCCTGTCGCTCGCCGAGATCAAGAAGATGCCATCGGTGGAAATCGTGGCGGTGAACCAGTGCTCCGGCAACAGCCGCGGCTTCTTCAATCCGCGTGTTGCCGGCGGACAGCTCGCCAACGGAGCCATGGGCAATGCGCGCTGGAAAGGCGTGCCGCTGAAAGCGGTGCTCGACAAGGCCGGCGTGCAGAGCGGGGCCAAACAGGTGATGTTCAGCGGCATGGATGGCCCGGTCAGCGACAAGACGCCGGACTTCGCCAAGGCGCTCGACATCGATCACGCCCGCGACGGCGAAGTGATGCTCGCCTATGCGATGAACGGGCAGGACCTTCCCGTGCTCAACGGCTTTCCGCTGCGGCTGGTGGTGCCGGGCTATTTCGGCACCTACTGGGTCAAGCATCTCAACGAAATCACCGTGCTCGACAGCGTGCTCGACAATTTCTGGATGAAGACCGCCTATCGCATTCCCGACAACGACTGTCATTGCGTGGAACCCGGCACCGCGCCGAAAGCCACCATTCCGATCAACCGCTTCGTGGTGCGCTCGTTCATCACCAACGTCGTCGACGGAGCCAAGCTGAAACCCGGCCGGACGACGCTGAAAGGCATCGCCTTCGACGGCGGCAAGGGCATCAAGGAGGTGGCCGTCTCCACCGACGGCGGCAAGACGTGGACGCCGGCGAAACTCGGCAAGGATCTCGGCAAATATTCGTTCCGCGAATGGAGCCTGCCGGTGAGACTCAAAGCCGGCGCGCACGATCTGCGCGTGCGCGCCACCAACAATGGCGGGCAGACGCAACCGATGGAGCCGTTGTGGAATCCCGCGGGCTACATGCGCAACGTCGTCGAAACCGTCCGCGTCACGGCAGGCTGAGGAGAGGAATCATGAAACGATCGATTTGCTTCGCAGCAGCAGGCTTCGCCATTTTCGCCGTGGCGAATTTCGCAACTGCTCAGGCCAAGCCGATGCACTACCAGCTTCCCGATGAAACCGCTGCCTTCAAGCCGGGTCCCAATCGGGACGCGGTCCTGAACAATTGCGCGGCGTGCCATTCCGCCGACTACATCCAGACCCAGCCGCGCGGGCCGAAATTCACCCGCGATTTCTGGCAGGCCGAAGTGACAAAAATGATCAAGGTGTATGGCGCGCCGATCGACGATGCCGACGTGGCCAAGATCGTGGATTATCTCACCGCGACATACTGATCGCCGACGGACGGATTGTAAGCGGCCAGACACTGTTAGCGGCCAGACTGCGGGCGAACCAATGGCGTTACGACAGCGCGCGGCTTAAGGCACTTTCTCCGCCAGCATCATTCCTTTCCCCGGCGCAGCGCAAATCCCGCCGGGGAAAAATAAAGTCTCGCCGGGGAAAATCAAAATCCCGCCGGGCGGCATCCCCGCCCGGCCGCATTGTGAGATTGACCGACGCGACTGCGTCCCGAACGGGACAGCCGCCCGCCGGTCAGACACGGCGCCTCAAGCGGCTTTGTCCGTCATCGTGACGCGAGCCGGCGGATCGCGGCGCTCTTCCTCGACCGCCGCGGCGACGTCTTCCGCCGCCCCCTGCGCGATCCGCATCATCCGCTTCGCCTGCTCGCCGTACTGCGCGAACGCATCCTGCCAGAACAGGGTGTAGACATGCTGCAAATCCGGCAGCGACCGGCACGCATGGATCGCGTGGAACAGTTCGAGGTCCTCATGCAGCCGCTTGCCGACGAAGCCAAACCATTCCTTGCCGAGCTGCTGCACGGTGGCACCCACCTTGGTGTTGAACTTCGCGGCATCCGACAGCATGTTGCCGTTCATTTCGTTCACGCGGGCGAGATCGGGGAACGGAACAGTCTGATTGTCGGATGGGTTCATCGCCTGATTCAAAGTGTTCGACGCCTTGTCGCCTGTTGATGTCATGGCCATCTTCTTCGACCTTCGTTTTTCTGAAAGGAGAAAGAACGCACCTCACCGTTGCACTGAAGCACTGATCAATGGCAGCAGTATGATGGAAGCGATATTGACGACAAGAGAAGACCAGTCCTTGCGATGAGTCAACGCGCGAACTGTCGCATAAAATGTCAGCACCGATGACTGTTTGATCCAGGACAAACAAGGACGCCAGCGCACGCGGCGCGGCCGCATCAGCGGATCAGCAAATCTTCATGCATCAGCGAACTCGCGCACAGACCGGCATATGCAGCATCGCTGCCATCGCACGCATGCCGCGGTGATGCCGCAACGCGCATCACGCACACAAGAGCGCGCAGCGATCGTTGTCGTCCGACGCGGACGGAAAAATCACATCACAAGAAACGCGCTCACGAAAAACGAGATCAGATGTCCCGGCCTTCGACCTTCTCGGACAGCGACTTGACGAGATCGGGAACGCGCGCGAGATACGGATTGATGGTAAGCGCCTTGCGAAACGCCTCCAGCGCGCGCCGGTCATCGCCGGTCTCCTGCAAGATCATGCCGAGCCCGGCCAGCGCACCGAAATGGCGCGGCTCCCGGATCAGCACCTGCCGGATGTCTTCCATCGAGCGGTCGTAATCGTTCTGCAGATAGTAGATCGTGGCGCGACGATTCCAGGCTTCGACATAGTCGGGACGCAGCTTGATCACGGCATCGAGCAGCTTGAGCGCGACGTCGGTTTCCTTGCGATCCATCGCGATCTTCACCCGCGCCATCAGCAGCGCCGCGGTGTCGCTCGGGGTCGCCATCCAGATCGCCCAGATCCGGTTCTCGACCGCCTTGGCGCTTTCCTCGTCCGGCGCCGCCTTGAGCGCCCCGAACAGAAAATCGAGATTCCTGATCTTGGCCGCCGCGCTGCGCGGGGATTTGACGGGGGCTTCCGGCAGCTTCTTCTGCCGGGCTGGCGGTGTCGATTGCGACGATTGCGCCGCAGCCGGCAGCGCCAGCATGCCGGCGAGCGCAGCCACGGCCGCCACCCGTCCAACGCGCGCGATGATCGTGGTCCGATATCCCATGGCAGGAAGTCTAGACGCCGAAAGCGCCGCCTGCAAAGCGCAAGCGGCGTCACACAGCCGTGAGGGCCAAAATCATGGAAACCGGATCATCCGCGGCGGCGTACCGCCGGCGCGTCAACAACAACCGCGGACTTGGGCCGCGGGGTTCTCAGCCTTGGCTCAGCCTTGGGGCTCAGCCCTGGCGCGCCTTGAAGCGGCGCTGAACCTTGTTGATGACGTAGACCCGGCCCTTGCGGCGGACCAGGCGGTTGTTGCGGTGACGGCCGCGCAGGGATTTCAACGAATTACGGACCTTCATGGGACAATGCTCTCTGGAAGGCCGCGTTGCAGGGCCGTCGATTGGAACTGTCGTTCTATGGGCAATATCCCGCCGACCGAAGCCAAGCAGGACAGGGCGGTTTCTATGCCATCGGGGGCTTGGATGTCAATGCGGGCCAGATAGTTTCACCAGGCTCGATGCCCCGAAGGGGAACCCATTTTTACCCGATCCCGGGCCAAAATATGTGCCAAATTGGCCGTTAGAGGTCGCTTCGGCCAGATTCCCGCCCCCAGCAGCAAAGAGGTCCTGATCGTTGACCGTCACCTCGGATCACCCGTCCGCCCCCGGCATCACGACCTTGCGTGAAGCGGGAATCGCTCCCTCCCCGAAGGGCCGCCGGCTGCCGCTGCCATCAGGGGTGATTCCGAGCCGGATCGACTGGCCCACGGCGACCGTCATCCTCGCCTATCACCTGATCGCCCTGCTCGCCGTCCTGCCCTGGTTCTTCAGCTGGACCGGGGTCATCGTGGCGATCGTGGTCGCGCGCCTGTCGGGCCTGCTCGGCATCAACATCTGCTATCACCGGCTTCTGACCCATCGCGGCTTCAAGTGCCCGAAATGGTTCGAGCATGCGCTGGCCGTGATCGCCATCTGCTGCGTGCAGGACACCCCGGCGCGCTGGGTGGCGGTGCATCGCCGCCACCATCAATACGCCGACGAGCAGCCCGATCCGCACAGCCCGCTGGTCGCGTTCCTGTGGGGCCATATCGGCTGGCTGATCATCAAGAATCCCGAACTCAACCGCCTCGGCATCTACGACCGCTACGCCAAGGACATCCTGCGCGATCCGTTCTACATCGCGCTGGAGCGCAACTGGCTGCAGCTCAAGATCATCGTCGCCCAATGGGTCGTGTTCTTCGGCGCCGCCTTCCTCGCCGAACTGGCGCTCGGCGGCACCATGATGCAGGCCGTGCAGTTCGGCTTGAGCCTTCTGGTGTGGGGCGTGTTCGTGCGTACGGTGTTCGTCTGGCACCAGACCTGGGCGGTCAATTCAGTGACCCACATGTGGGGCTACCGCAATTACCAGACCGACGAGGACAGCCGGAACAACGTCGTCATCGGCCTGCTGGCCCATGGCGAGGGTTGGCATAACAACCACCACGCCGATCCGCGCTCCGCGCGCCATGGTCACAAATGGTGGGAGGTCGACACCACCTTCCTCACCATCCGCCTGTTCGAAAAGCTCGGGCTCGCGACCGATATCATCGGCCCGAGCCCGTCTGTCATGGCGAAGGCGGGCCACAGCATCGCCACCCACGGCCCGGCCGGATCGACGGTGGACGAGGCGTGATCGCGATCACCGCCCCGTCCCCGCGCCCGCTTACTCCAGCGGAACGTTGGCGGCCTTGACCACGGCGGCCCATTTCGCGATCTCGGCATCCACGAACTTCGCGAAATCGGCGCCGGTCAGCTTGCCGGGCTCGACGCCCTGGGTGGCGAACTTCTCCCGCGTAACCGGCGACGACAGGATGTCCTTCATCGCCGCGACCAGCTGGGTGTAGGCGGCGTTGCCGTTGGCCGCCGGCATATAGAGTCCGAACCACGCGGTGGCCTCGAACCCCTTGACGCCGGCCTCATTGAGGGTCGGTACGTCCGGCAGCGAGGCCGCACGCTCCTTGCTGGTGACCGCAAGCACCCGGATGTTGCCGGCCGCAGCCGCCGGCAGCACCGTCGGCAAAGTGTCGAACATCATCGGGATATGGCCGCCGATCAGGTCGTTCATCGCCGGCGCCGCGCCCTTGTAGGGGATGTGGACGATATCGACGCCTGTCATCTGTTTGAACATTTCGCCGGACAGATGATTGGCGCCGCCGATGCCGGCCGAGCCGAACGACAGCTTGCCCGGCTCCTTCTTCGCCATGGCGATCAGCTCGGCCACGCTTTTCGCCGGAAAATTCTTGGTGACGACCAGCGCGTTCGGCGCGCTCGCAACCACGGCGATGGGCGAGAAGTCTTTCTGCGTATTATAGGGCAGCTTGCGAAACAGGCTCGGGTTGATGACGTGATGCGTCGCCGTCAGCAGAAGAACGCTGCCATCGGCCGGTGACTTGGCCACCATCTCCGAGCCAATGGTGCCGGACGCGCCGGGGCGGTTCTCGACAATGACCGAGACCCCGAGCTTGTCGCCGAGATACTGCGCGACAAAGCGCGCGAGAATGTCCGTGGTCCCCCCTGCCGGGAACGGCACGACGATCTTCACGTTGTCGACGGGAAATTTCTCGGCAGCGCTGGCGCTTCCCCAAGGAGAAACGAGAGCCAGCATCATGCCTATCGCCGCAAGCAGAATTCTCATTTTGATACCCTCAACTGCGATGTTGACGTGAGACGTTGGTTAGCGATGACGCATTCATGGCGCGCGAAGCAGCTTGGCGCGCTCCACCAGCGAGCGCTCGGACACGTAGAACTCGCTCGCCCATTTCTGATAGTCGGCCGGCGACTTCTGCCACTCGGTCTGCCCGAGCGTCACCAGCAGCTTCTTGTAGTCGTCGCTGTCGGCGGCGGCCTTGAACGCCTTGTAGAGCCGATCGACGATCGCGGGCGGCATGTCCTTCGGGCCGACCAGCCCGTAAGGTGCCGGATAGACCAGGTCGTAGCCCAGGCTCTTCGCCGTCGGCACGCCCGGCAGCGAGGCCACCGGCTGCGCGTCGAAGGTCAGCAGCACGCGCATCTTGCCCGACTGGACATGGGGCAGGATGGTGCCGATGGCATCGACCGTGGCCATGGTATGGCCACCCAGAAGCGCGGTGACGGCTCCGCTGCTGCCCTTGTAGCCGACATGGGTGATCTTCACGCCCGCCATCCCGGCAAGGGCTTCCGCCAGCAGATGCATCGTGGTGCCGGCGCCGGCGGTGGCCACTGTCATGCTCTCGGGATTCTGTTTGGCGTAGGCGACGAAATCCGCGGCCGTCTTGATCGGGGATTCGGAGTTCACCGCCAGCACGAAGGTGTAGCCGCCGAGACCCGCGATCCAGGTGAAGTCCTTGAGCGGATCCCAGTCCACCTTCTGCATGTAGGGATAGCGCAGCAGCCCTGCCGTGGCGGCGGAGATGGTGTAACCGTCCGGCGCATCGGCTTTCGCCATGGTCGATGGCGCCAGCGTCGCGCCCGCCCCGGGGCGGTTTTCAATGATGATCGGCTGGCCGAGCTCCTTGGCGGCAAGTTCACCGAGCTTGCGGAATGTGGTGTCGGTCGCCCCGCCCGCGGCAAAGCCGACGAGCAGCTTGATCGGCCGCGTCGGATAGTCTTCCGACAGGGCGGGCTTGGACGCCAATCCGACCAGGGCGGCGAACACGATACCGCACAAAAAGCGGGACAGATTCATTCTCATTTCCTCCATGCATGCGCTTCCGGATTTTTCCGGTTCCTCCCATTTGGCAGTAGTCAGCCGGCCGACGCGCCGGCGGTGGACACACTCCACGATTTGCGATGGTTCAGGGCTTCGACATCGAAGCCCGCAAGCTGCTTGTAGCGGCGCTCAATGTCCTGAAGCTCGGTCGCGGCATCGCCATGCGCGCCGCGCCGCGCCAACGCGCTGACCCGCGCCATGACGTCGCCGGCCTGCCGCCGGTTGGCGAGTTGCACTTCGCTCGCCACTGGCCGGCGCTGGGCGTCATAGGCGCGCAAGGCATCGTCGGCATTGGCGGCAGTCGCCAGCTCAAAGGCCAGCACCCGCGCATCCAGAATGGCCTGCGACGCACCGTTCGATCCGAACGGATACATCGCATGCGCGGCATCGCCGAGCAGCACGCAGCGGCCGAACACCCATTGTGGCAGCGGATCGATATCCGCCATCGGGTATTCGTAGGCTTCCGTCGCAGAGGCCACCAGATCGTGCACGTCGAGCCAGTCGAAACGATAGTCCCTGACGAAGGACGCAACCGTGTCGATCGCCACCGGCAGATTCCAGTTGCCGCGTTCCGTCTCCGCGCCGGCCTCGTCCTTCGGGCGGACCAGCAGCCAGTTGAGAACCCCCTCCGCGATCGGATAGACCACGACGCGCTGGGTCTCGTCGCCGATGATGACCATGGAGCCGCCGCTCAGGAACGGCGCGGCGCGCGTGGCGCCGCGATACATCACCCAGCCATTGGAGGCGAGCGGGATCGGGGCCCCATAAAGGCTATTGCGCACCGACGAGCGGATGCCGTCGGCGGCGATAACGACATCCGCCGCCAGCGACGTCACGCTGCCAGTGTCCTGATCGGTCACCTCGAGCGTCACGCCGTCGCCGCGGCTGGCGTCCACGCCGGTCACGCGCTGGCCGGTCCGGATCGCCGCGGCGCCGAGACGCTCGCTCACCGTATCGGCGAGCAGTCGCTGCAACGCGCCGCGATGGATGGAATATTGCGGCCAGCGATAGCCCGCCGCCAATCCGCGCGGTTCGGCCCAGATCAGCCGCCCCGCCGGATCATAGTAGGACAGTTCGCGGGTCAGCACGCCGAGGCGATGAAGCGCATCGCCGAGGCCGAGTTCGCTCAGTTCGCGCACGGCGTGGGGCGGCAGGTTGATGCCGACGCCGATATCGCGAATCTCGCGCGCAGCTTCGAGAACGACGACGTCGCTCCGGCCGGCGGCGTGCAGGCTGAGCGCCGCCGTCAACCCGCCTATTCCTGCTCCGACGATGACGATCGACATCGCGCCCGCCCCCCAGCCGTCAGGCCGCTGCCGAGGACGCCGATGGAAACTCCACCATCGCCTCGCCGGACGCGACCTTCTCGCCATGCTGGTTTTTCACCGCCACGTCGATCAGGATCCAGCGCGACTTCTGCGTCGCCTGCTTGGCCTTGATGATGCCTTCGGGGCGGATGGTGTCGCCGGGCTTCACCGGCTTCAGCCACCGCGTCTCGAGGCGACGGTGGACCGCGCCCCTGGCGTAGCCCCAGTCGGTCAGCATGCGGGTGATCAGCCCGAAATTGTTCATGCCGTGCATGATGATGCCGCCGAAATTGGTCTTGCCGAAATTGCCCTTCATGTAGTCGTCGTCGAGATGCAGCGGATTGTAGTCGAGCGATCCGTCGCAGAAGAGGCGGATGGATTCGCGCGACACGGCGAAAGCCGGTCCTTCGATGGCGTCGCCGACGGCCAGGGTCTCGAAAGTGGTGGTCATGATCGTTGTCCCTCGCGCTCGAATTACATCGGCCGGATGGTCTGGCCACGGCCGGAGCAGATGACGTCGCCGTGCTGATTGAAGAAAACG
This sequence comes from Bradyrhizobiaceae bacterium, assembly GCA_020544565.1. Lineage (GTDB taxonomy): Bacteria > Pseudomonadota > Alphaproteobacteria > Rhizobiales > Xanthobacteraceae > Afipia. Next base: position 98,295 of record CP078014.1, on the reverse strand, counting down.
TTGTCGTGGACCACGAACAGCCGTTCGCGCTTGATGAACTTGTCGAGCGCGCGAGCCTGCAGCGTGATGGTGTCGCCGGGACGCGCCGGCTTGTTGTAGCTCCACGACTGACCGGCATTCACCGTGCCCGGCGAACGCATCCAGTCGTCCGCCGGCGTGCAGGCGAACATCAAGAGGATGTGGATCGACGGCGGCGCGATCAGCCCGCCGTAAGGCGTGGACTTCGCATAAGCCTCGTCGAAATAGAGCGGATGATCCTCTCCGACTGAACGGCAGTAGAGCTGGATCGCTTCTTTCGTCAGCAAATAGGGGATGGTCTTGCGGGGCTCGCCGGGGACGATGTCGTCCCACACCTTGCGCAGATTGGCGTCCTTCCAAAAGTCGGTCTCGAAAGCTTGGGCTTGCGCCATGTCGTCCTCTCTTGTATTGTTCGCTTGGCGAACATTTTAGTCGCCTTACGAACACTATGACTCGCACGCCCGCCGGTCGCAAGTGCGCTTTTGAAGGAACCATTGGGATGGCCAAGGACAGCGACGAGTTCGTTCGCGCGATCGCCCGGGGATTTTCGGTGGTGGAAGCGCTCGGTCTCCCGCCGGGCCGACACACCTTGTCGGAGGTCGCCGTCCATTCCGGGCTGACCCGCGCCACCGCACGGCGAATTCTGGCGACGCTGGTGGCGCTGCGATATTGCGAAGCGGACGGACGCTATTTCAGTCTGCGGCCGCGCGCGCTCGGGCTCGGCCTGTCCTACCTCAACGCCCTGCCCTATTGGGGCTATGCCCAGCGCGCGCTGGAAAACCTCCGCAACGAGATCGGCGAATCGTGCGCACTCGCGGTGCTCGACGAAACCGAACTCGTCTATACGCAGCGCCTGCCGGCGCGACGTATTCTGTCGGCCAATCTCGGTATCGGCAGCCGGCTGCCCGCCTATCTGGTCTCGCTCGGGCGCGTGCTGCTGGCCGCGCTGCCAGCAGACCAGCGTGAACACTATCTCGCAACCGTCGAGCTCAAACCGGTCACACGGCGCACCATCACCGATCCGAAGGTGCTGGGGCACGAACTCGAGCGCATCGGCGCGCAGGGCTATGCCTGGGTCGACGGCGAGCTCGATCCGGGAATCTGCGGCATGGCCGTGCCGGTGCGCGACCAGGCCGGCCGCATCGTCGCGGCCGTCAGCATCAACACCATCTCCGGCGCCCTCGACGAAGCAGCGGCGAAGGAGCGCTTCCTGACGCCGTTGAAGCGCACCGCGCATGACATCCGGTCGCAGACCTCGGCCAGCGGCCACGCCTGATCGGCGTGCGGCAGGCGCGCGTCGAACTTTGGTCTTGCGCTGACGCGCGTTTCGATTGTGAATTGCCGGCATGAGCCAGCCAAGCGATCGTTCTCCGCACCCCGTCACGCCGACCGAAGGCGGGCCACTCGCCTTCGCGCCGCATACCGAGCGCGCGGCCGTGCTCAACGAACTGCATGCCCGCCCGTTCGAGCCGATCCGGCCGCCCTGCCGCACCATCCGCTTCGCCTTCCTGACCGATCTCGCCCAGATGAACGCAGACGCCGCCGCGCTGCGCCGCCTCTGCGCCGACAACGGGCTCGGCGAACTGCCGCTAGGCGCGAAACACCAACGCATCGCCTTTCCGGGCGCCGTGCTGCGCTGGGAGCAGCACAGCGAGTTCACGACCTACACCTGGATTCTCGATGCGGACGCGGATCACGCCCCGTCACGCCTGCCGGCGACCGTGGCTTCGACCATGGCGCGCCTCGGCCAGCCCGGGCCGCATCTGGTGTCGATCGACCTGCAGTTGGATGTCCCCGACCCGGCGCGCGACATCGCGCGGGGATTCGATCCCGCCTCGCTCGCCGCGTCGCAGGTGCTTGGCGGCCATGCGACAATCGCCACCGACTTCAAGGCCGATGCCGACGGCTTCGTTCGCTTCCATATCGAGGATCGTGGACTGACGCCGATCGAGACCGGCGGCCTGGTGCTGCGGCTGCTGGAAATCGAAACCTATCGCTGCTTCGCCCTGCTCGGCCTGCCGTTGTCGCACCGCATCACGCCGACCGTGCGCGATGCCGAGAACCGGCTGTCCGGCATCATGAACGTCATGAGCACGTCGAGCGGCCTCGACACCAACCGCGAACTGCTCGACGAGATCACCTCGCTCGCGGCGCGGATCGAGGCCGAGGCCGCGATGGCGAACTACCGCTTCGCGGCCAGCGCCGCCTATGACAGCATCGTCCAGCAGCGGCTCGAGGTGATCGGGGAAAAATCGGTAGGCGGCTGGCCGACGCTGGCGGACTTTCTGGCGCGGCGGCTCAATCCGGCGATGCGCACGTGCCAGACGCTGAATACGCGCCTGCTCGACCTCAACAACAAGCTGACCCGCGCGGCGAACCTGCTGCGCACCCGCATCGATGTCGAGATCGAACAGCAGAACCGCGACCTGCTCGCCGCGATGAGCGAACGCGCGCGGCTGCAACTGCGGCTGCAGCAGACGGTCGAGGGCCTGTCGGTGGCCGCGATCAGCTACTATGTCGCGAGCCTGCTGCACTACATGTTCGAGTCGGCCTCGCACTACTGGCCGATCAATGCCACCGTCGCCACCGGGGTCAGCATCCCCTTCGTGGTGATCGTGCTGGCGATCCTGCTGTTCCGCATCAGGCACGGCCACGGCAAGGCGTAGGACACCGCGCCGCGATCACGCTCTGCCGAACGCCTTGCGCAATTCGTCCTTGGCGGCCTCGAGCTTGCGCTTGCGCGCCGCTGGCAGGTTCGTACCGGCGCGATTGATGTAGAACACCAGCATCGACATCGCCGATCGGTAGGGATCGCTCTTGCGGCGGTGGCTGCGCTCCGCTGAGCGCTTGAGCGAGCGCGCGATCGCCGCCGGGCTGTCCTGCTTGAAGACATTGTGCTTGAGATCCAGCGCGTCGCTGGTGGCGGTGACGCGGCCCGACCATTTGCGCACCGGGCGGCGCGACGCGCCGCGCGTGGAGGCTTTGCGCGACTTTCGTGCCGGGGTTGTTTTTCGCGTCCGCTTGCGGGTTGCGGTCGTTTTGCGTGCGGCTTTCGCCATGATAGGTCCTCCGTCGACAATACGGCCCCGCACCCGCGCGGCCGAAGGGATTGCACACAGGACAAAGCATGAGCATCGAATCGGTTCGCGCGTTTTTTGCCGACAACGCGCCGGACATCGCCGTCATGGAATCCGACCAGAGTTCCGCCACCGTGGCGCTGGCCGCCGAAGCCTTCGGCGTGACGCCGGCGGAAATCGCCAAGACATTGTCGCTGCGCGTCAACGACCGCGTGCTGCTGGTGGTCACCTGCGGCACCGCGCGGCTCGACAACAAGAAGGCGCGCGCCGTGTTCGGCGGCAAGCCGCGCATGCTCAATGCTGAGGAGGCGCTCGACGCCACCGGCCATCCGGTCGGCGGCATCTGCCCGTTCGGCCTGAAGGCCCCGCTGTCGGTCTATTGCGACGTCTCGCTGCGAGCCTTCGGCGAAGTCGTTCCCGCCGCCGGTTCGATCAACAGCGCGGTGCGCATCTCCCCCGCACGCATGGTCGAGCTGACCCGCGCCGAATGGGTGGATGTATGCGAACTGCCGGCGTGACGCCGCGCTCAGAAGCCGAGCGCGACCCCGTCCTTGCGATGATCGGTGGCGCCGAGCAGCGCGCCGCCGGCGTGATCGATCCAGATCGCCTGACAGCCGCCGATGGCGACATCGGCCCATTTCACATCATGGCCGCGCGCGGCAAGATCGCGGCCGATGTCCTGACCGTAGGTCGGCTCGATCGAGAGCACGCCATCGAAGGCGAAGGACCGCGGCGCTTCCGACGCCGCCTGGATGTCCATGCCGAGATCGAACACATTGGAGAGGAAACCGGCGTGGCCGGTGGCCTGATAGTGCCCGCCCATCACGCCGAACGGCATCATGCAGCGACCGTTCTGCATCACCATGCCGGGAATGATGGTGTGCATCGGCCGCTTGTTCGGCGCGAGCGCGTTGGGGTGGCCCGGCTTGAGCCGGAAGCCCCAGCCGCGATTGTGCAGCAGCACGCCCGACTTCGGCGCATAAATGCCGCTGCCGAACGGCTGGAATAGCGAATTGATAAACGACACCGCGTTGAGATCGCGATCCACCACCGTGACGTAGACCGTGTCCTTGTGCTCGATGTCGTCCCAATCGACGCTGGCGGTGGCGCGCGCCATATCGATCCTGCTCCGGATCGCGCCGATATAATCATCCGACAGGAAATGCGCGGCATCGACCTTGCCCAAGGCGGGATCGCAGAAGAAGGCGTCGCGCGCGCGATAGGCGGCCTTGGTGGCCTCCGCCAGAACATGGACGCGGTCGGCCTCCGCCAACGCCTTGATATCGTAGCCCGCCAAGACGCGCAGGATCATCAGCGCGGCGAGCCCCTGCCCGTTCGGCGGACATTCGAGGATGTCGTACCCGCCATAGCGCGTCGAGATCGGCGTCACGTCCTCCGGCGCGTTGGCAGCGAAATCCTCGGCCGTGTGGACGCCGCCGAGGCTTCGCAGCACCGCCACAAGCTCCTCGGCGACCTCGCCCTCGTAGAACGCCGCGCGGCCTTCGCGCGCGATCCGCCGCAGCGTCCTGCCGAGCGCCGGCTGGTCGCGCCTAGCGCCGATCGCGGGCGCCGTGCCGCCGGGAAGATAATGCGCGGCCGCAGCCGGGTTGCTTTCGAGCCGCGCCCGGTAGCGCGACCAGTCCGCCGCCACGCGCGGCGTGATGCGGAAACCTTGCTCCGCGGCCTCGATGGCGGGCGTGAGAATTTCGTCCAGCGATTTGCTGCCATGGGCGGCGGCGAGCCGGCACCAGGCATCGATGGCCCCGGGAATAGTCACACCTTCGATAGAGGTCGGCGTCAGATCCTTGGCGCCCTTGGCCATGGTCGCGGCGAGGTCCGTTGCGGCGGGCGTGCGCCCCGAGCCGTTGAGCGCCACCGGTTGGCCCGCCTTCGGCGCATAGATCACGAAGCAGTCGCCGCCGACGCCGGTCATCTGCGGCTCGATCACCCCCTGCAGCGCCACCGCGGCGATGGCGGCATCCATCGCATTGCCGCCGGCTTTCAGGATGTCGAGCGCGGCGAGCGTCGCCTGCGGGTGCGAGGTCGCGGCCATGCCGCGCTCGCCCACGGCGATGGAGCGGGACGGCGTGATGAAATTGCGCATGGAAAAAAGCCTTCAGGGACGGGCCTTCATGTTACGCACACCCGGGCTGCCGATCCAGTACGGAAGCGGTGCCGCTATCGCATGGCCCGTTTGCTGTGGCGCAGTTTCGCGGCGAGATAATCCGCCAGCACCTCCACACGCGCAGGACGCGGGCCGCCGGGCGGCATCACCAGATGCACCGCGCCTTCCGGCTGTTTCCAGTCCTTGAGGATGACCTCGACGCGCCCGTCGTCGATGGCCTCCCTGATGATGAAATCCGGCAGGTCGGCGATGCCGAGCCCGGCCAGCAGCGCCGGCAGAACGGCCTCGCCATTGTTGACCCGCAATTGTCCGGACGGCCGCACCGTCGCCTGCTCCCCGGCCGCGTTGGCGTAGTGCCATACGCCCGGGGTGGAGAGATAGGCGTAACCGAAGCAACGGTGCTGCGCGAGATGCATCGGATGCGTCGGTCGCCCATGCGCCTTGAGATAGGACGGCGACGCCACCGTATAGCGCCGCACGTCGCACAGCCGCCGCGCCACCAGCGAGGAATCCGGCAGGCGGGCGATGCGCACGCCGGCGTCGAAACCGTCGCCGATCAGATCCACCGTCGCGTCGCTGAGATGCAGATCGATGGAGACTTCGGGATAGGCGGCGAGGAATTCCGGCAGCAGCGGCGCGATCACCTTCACGCCGAAGGTCATCGGCACCGCCAGCCGTACCAGTCCGCGCGGTGCGGCGGACTGCGCCAGCGTCTCGCTCTCCGCCGCCTCTCCATCCACCAGAAGCTGCGCCGCGGGCCCGGCCAGCTTGCGCCCGGCGTCGGTCAGCGCCAGTTGCCGCGAGGTGCGGTTGAACAGCCGGGTGCCGAGCCGCTCCTCCAGCCGGCTGACGGCTTTCGACACCGTGGCCTTCGACACCGCCAGCTCGCGGGCGGTGCCGGCGAACGAGCGCATCTCCACGACTTTCGCGAAGATCGCCAGCGCCTCGAAATCCGGCAGCTTCGCCATGCGGATAGCCTCATATCCATAAATTGGAAACAATGAGTTTCTATAGTTTCTATTTATATATCATTCCAGAGTTCTTATCCATCCCCTATCGACCATCGCGGCAAGCACATTCACGGAGGTCTCCCATGATCGAGCTTCGTCCCTTTACCCGACTCGGCAACGCCGACCACGGCTGGCTGAAGGCCAGACATCACTTCTCGTTCGGCGACTATCACGACCCCGCCAACATCAATCACGGCAGCCTGCGCGTCTGGAACGACGACGAGATCGCCCCGAACACCGGCTTTCCGCCACATCCCCATGCCAACATGGAGATCATCACCTATGTGCGCGAAGGCGCGATCACCCATCAGGATTCGCTCGGCAATCAGGGGCGCACCGAAGCCGGCGACGTGCAGGTAATGAGCGCGGGCGCGGGCATCCGCCATGCCGAGTACAATCTGGAGCCGGTGACCACCAAGATCTTCCAGATCTGGATCATGCCGACCCAGCAGGGCGGGCAGCCGACCTGGGGCGCGAAGCCGTTCCCCAAGGCCGATCGCTCCGGCAAGTTCGTCACCATCGCCAGCGGCTTCAAGGCCGACAACGATGCGCTGCCGATCCGCGCCGATGCGCGCGTGCTGGCGACGACGCTGAAGGCCGGCGAGACCGCCGAATACGCCATCGACGAGACACGCTTCGGCTATCTCGTCGCGGCGACGGGCGCGATCGAGGTCAACGGCGTGCGCGCCAACAGCCGCGACGGCATCGCCATCGCGCAGGAAGCGTCGGTGAAGATCACCGCGCTCGAAGACACCGAACTCGTGCTGGTGGATGCGGCCTGAGCCGCATCCCGCGATCCATTCATCCCCCCAACCGCAGGAGGCCCTCATGGCCAAGGTACTTGTTCTTTATTATTCGGCTTATGGCCACATCGAAGCGATGGCCAATGCCATGGCCGAGGGCGCGCGCGAAGCCGGTGCGACCGTCGACGTCAAGCGCGTGCCCGAACTGGTGCCGCCCGAGGTCGCCAAGGCCGCGCATTACAAGCTCGATCAGGCCGCGCCGGTCGCCAAGATCGAGGACCTCGCCAACTACGACGCGATCGTCGTCGGCACCGGCACCCGGTTCGGCCGCATGTCGTCGCAGATGGCGAACTTCCTCGATCAGGCCGGCGGCCTGTGGGCCAAGGGCGCGCTGCACGGCAAGGTCGGCGGCGCATTCACCTCCAGCGCGACCCAGCATGGCGGCCAGGAGACTACGCTGTTCTCGATCATCACCAACCTGCTGCATTTCGGCATGGTGATCGTCGGCCTCAACTACGGCTTCGCCGGCCAGATGGGCGTCAAGGAGGTGACCGGCGGCGCGCCCTACGGCGCAACCACCATCACCGATGGCGACGGCAGCCGCCAGCCCAGCGCCAACGAGCTCGCGGCGGCGCGCTATCAGGGCCGCGCCATCGCGGAGACCGCGAAAAAGCTCCACGGCTGATGACATCCAGCGGCGGCGACGACGACCGTCGCCGTCCGCGGAACCGAATGCAGCCATCCCCGTTGTGACGTCGCGGCATTCAGCCCCGGAGATCATGACATGGACAAGGATCGCATTTCAGGCGCAGCAAAGGATGCCGCGGGAAAGGTCGAGGATACATTCGGCCGCATCACCGAGGACGCCAGCCGAAGAGCGTTTGGCCACGCGCGCGAGGCCGCCGGAACCGTGGAGCAGCTCTACGGCCAGGCGAAGGACGCCATGCGCGATATCGGCGATACCGCAAGCGACTACGCGAAGGATGCGGTCGATGCCGGGGCCGACATCTACCGCGACGGCCGTCGCGCCGCCACCACTGCCATCCGCAACCAGCCGCTCGGCGCGCTGCTTGCCGCCGGCGCCGCCGGATTTCTGCTTGCGCTGATGATCAGCCGGCAGCCGCAGCGTCGTTCCTGGCGACGATAGCTCTTGCAGCAGCGGGGCGCGCAACCCAGATGAGGGCCAACTCACATCTTTGCGAAAGCGCCCCGCCCTTGGCCCAGCCTCTCATCGTGTCGATCCCGCACCAGCTCGGCAAGGACGAAGCCGTCCGCCGCATGAAAGCCGGCCTTGGCAACCTCCGTTCGGAATACGGCCAGCTTCTGCAGGTCGACGAAGAGATCTGGAGCGGCGAGCGGCTGGCCTTCGGCCTCACCGCCCTGAAACAGAAGGTAAGCGGAACGATCGATGTCGCCGACGATCATGTCCGGCTCGAAGTGGTGCTGCCCTGGCTGCTGGCAGGCATGGCTCACGGCGCACAGGCGATGATCCGCGCCCGCGCCACCCGCATGCTCGAGAAGAAATAGACCCATCGCCCCGAAGTGCTTCCCCGCTTGCGATCCACGGTCACGGCCCGGGACAAAACCGCACCGCGTCCACCGGCGCCGGGTTCCGCCGGCCCATGGACGCCGGCCGAATTGCGCCAACGCAAAGCCTTTCCGCCCGGGGCGCGGTAGCAGCATGGGACAGGTCGAACAGAGTAGAGCCCATGCGATCGAACTTGGCCCAGGCATACGGTCAGGACAGGCTGCCGCGTTACACCAGCTATCCCACCGCCCCGCATTTTGCTCCCTCGATCGGCGAAGCGAATTATCGTAGCTGGCTCAAGTCCTTACCCCCCGGGCAAGCGGCCTCGATCTATCTGCACGTGCCGTTCTGCCGATCCATGTGCTGGTACTGCGGATGCCACACCTCGGTGACCAAGCGCGACGATCCGATTGCCATCTACGCATCGGGCCTGCGCAACGAGGCGCAACTGGTGGCCGAGATCATTGGCCACCGGCTGCCGATTTCTCACATCCATTTCGGCGGCGGCACACCCACGATCATGACGCCGGAGAGTTTCACCGACCTGATCGGCGCGCTGCGCTACTCCTATTTCGTACAACCGGACGCCGAGATTGCCGTGGAGATCGATCCACGCACCCTCACCGAAGCGATGACGGCGGCGCTGGGCGCGTGCGGCGTCAATCGCGCCAGCCTGGGTGTGCAAAGCTTCGATCCCGCCGTGCAGCGGGCCATCAACCGCATGCAGAGTTTCGACCAGACCGCCGCGTCGGTCGAACGCCTGCGCCGGGCCGGAATCGATCGACTGAATTTCGACCTGCTCTACGGCCTGCCTCTGCAGTCGGTGCAGTCGTGCCTCGACACCGTCGCCCAATGCATCGAACTCCGGCCCAACCGCTTCTCCGTGTTCGGCTACGCCCATGTCCCCTCATTCAAGAAGCACCAGCGCAAGATCGCGGAAGACGCCCTGCCCGACAGCGTCGAGCGGCATCTGCAGTCCGAGGCGATCGCGCAAGCGCTGACGGATGCGGGTTACGTGCGCATCGGGTTCGATCATTTCGCCCGCCCCGACGACAGTCTCGCGGTGGCCAAGCGGGAGGGCCGACTGCATCGCAACTTCCAGGGTTACACTGACGACTCCGCCACGACACTCATCGGCCTCGGCGCCAGTGCCATCGGCCGCACGCCTCATGGCTTCGTCCAGAACGCCGTGACCACGCGCGATTATCTCGCCCGCGTCGCCGAGGGCCGGCTGGCCACCGCCAAGGGCTACGCCTTCACCGAAGACGATCGCTTCCGCGCGGATATCATCGAGCGGATCATGTGCGACATGGCGGTCGACCTGCCTCAGATTTCACGGCTTCACGGCCGGGCGGCAGACTCGGCCATCGTCGATCGTCCGCGGATCGAGAGCCTGATCGCCGACGGCGTCGTGACGCTGGAGGAAGACCGTCTTGCGATCAGCGACGGCGCGGAATTCCTGGTGCGCAGCGTCGCATCCGCGTTCGATGCGCATCTGCCGCAGTCTCAGGCCACCCACAGCCGCGCGGTGTGACACCGATCGGCGGGAGGCTTCGCGCGCGGATCGAGGCTCATCACGTCAGGGAATAAAAACTGAAATCGCGCAAGATCGTCGTTCATGCCCCGCTCGCAGGCCGTGATGCTCGGCCTCAATGAGCTGCAACAGAGCGCCGGCGAATGACCGCATCATATGGATAAAGGCCGGAATTTTCCTCCCAATTCAGATTCGGCACGCTGACCAGGACACCTTTCGCCATATCGAAAGCTTCGATTGCGAAATGACCGGAAATCCAATCCTTGTCCGCCGGAGAAAGGTGCGCCACCTCGATAAAGGCCGCAAAGTCCCGAAAACGATCGAGCAGCGGCATCAACCCCGACAATGCTTTCGCCTCGTATCCTTCCACGTCGATCTTCAAGATCACCTTGGCCGCATCAATATCGGGGCATTCGGCCCGGACGATCTGCTCCAGTGTCATCGTTTTGACGGTGACATCGCCTTCACCTTCGACAAGGCGGACCGTTCCGGACCAATCCTTGGTGATCAGAAGTTGCGACACGCCTTCCCGATCGGACACCGCAATTTCATAAAGCTTGATCCCGCCGATCCCATGGAGTGTCTTCTTCAGATACGGCAGAATTTCCCTGTTGGGTTCGATTGCGACAATCGTCGCTCGTGCGGGCAACCCGCCATTGGCAAGCATCTCGCCATAATTCGCGCCGACATCCAGCACGCAGGTCCAGTCTGAACTGCACAGCAGTTCCTGCCAGAGACGGAGCGCCGGAGGCGTAAAATTCCCGCGTGCCTCAAGCAGCTTTTTTCCGCGCTCATCGCTCGGGTTCACATAGATGCGCGAACCGGCCGCTGTCACAGCATAAATGTCGTTATTCTGGGCTTTTCGGGCTTTCGACCACAGCCTGCGGAATATGGCTCCCATTCGCTTCAAATCGGGGTGCTCCTTCACTACGTCCACGTTCGCATCAAAGAACGGACGTCCATGACCCTTGGCGGGGCGGGCCTGACCTCAGCAAAAATGGTCCAGTGTGGCGGTCTCGGATCGATGTCCGTGACGCCATGAGGCGCGGATTGCTGAGAGTGGGATGGTGGGCGCGACAGGGATCGAACCTGTGACCCCCTCGATGTCAACGAGGTGCTCTCCCGCTGAGCTACGCGCCCTGAAGACCGTCAAATCGGGATGCGTCCCTATATCGGCTTGGACAGCCGCAGGCAAGGACGGGAAGCCATTTTCGGGGACAAATCTGGCCCCTGCCGGACCGTGTCAGGCGGCCAGCATCTTGTTCACTTCACTCACCAATTCCCGCAGGTGCACCGGCTTGGACAGCACCTTGGCATTTTTCGGCGCGTCCGAGTCCGAATTCAGCGCCACCGCGGCGAATCCGGTGATGAACATGATCTTGATGTCCGGGTCGAGTTCCGAGGCGCGGCGGGCCAGCTCGATCCCGTCCATCTCCGGCATCACGATATCGGTTAGAAGCATTTCAAAAGGCTCTTCCCGCAGCCTCTGATAGGCTGACAGCCCGTTGTCGTAGGACGAGACCCGGAAGCCGGCATTCTCCAGCGCCTTGACCAGAAAGCGGCGCATATCGTTGTCGTCTTCGGCCAGGAGAATTTTGTGCTGCATGATGCTGGTATCGAATTCCGTGAAGGGGCAGGTTCGCTGCCTTCTATGTGCCCCATGGATGGTAAATTTCGGGTGAAGGCGAACTTCCTCTTGGCAGATCAATTGAGTTTACAGACAATGAAGCCGCAGAAAATGCGGATTTTCGGGTCGGAATGTGGTGCCCGGCGAGGCGGACCGGTCGCCGCGGCTCGACCGCTGCAGGTCGGGGCGAAGCGCGGGGATGGCGAGGACAGGGACGGCCATGACGCAGTTCGACGATGAGTTGTCGCCGCCGTTCGAGATCGTGGAGCCGCCGGTATGGCGAGCGCCCATCATCTTCAACTCCCCGCATTCGGGATCGGTCTATCCACGCGAGTTTCTCGCAGCCTCGCGCATCGACGAGGCCACGCTGCGGCGCTCGGAAGATTCGTTCATGGATGAAATCGTCGCGGATCTTGCCAAGCGGGGCTTCCCCGTGGTGCGGGTGCATTTCCCGCGCTCCTATGTGGACGTCAACCGGGAGCCCTACGAACTCGATCCGCGCATGTTCAACGGCCGGCTGCCGAGCTTCGCCAATACCCGCTCGATGCGCGTCGCGGGCGGGCTGGGCACCATCCCCCGCATCGTCGGCGACGGTCAGGACATCTATTTCACCAGGCTCGACGTGGAGGACGCGCTGAGCCGGATCGAATCGCTCTACAAGCCCTATCACCGTGCGTTGCGCCGCCTGATCAACAGGGCCCATCAGACCTTCGGCACGGTCATCCTGGTCGATTGCCACTCCATGCCTTCGGTCGGCATCACGCGCGACGAGCCCAAGCGGCCCGACCTCGTGATCGGCGACCGCTACGGCACCAGTTGCGCCGGCCTGCTGGCGGACGTGGTCGAACAGACGTTCACGGCACAGGGTTATTCGGTCGGGCGCAACAAGCCCTATGCCGGCGGCTTCATCACCGAACATTACGGCAATCCCGCCAGCGGGCTGCATACCATCCAGCTCGAACTGAACCGCGCGGTCTATATGGACGAGCGCCGCCGCGAGCGCGGTCCGCGTTTCCGCAGGGTGGCGGACGATTTCACGGTTCTGGCCGACGCCCTCGCCGCTATCCCGCTCGATATGCTGGGGCCTTTTCAGGCTGCCGCGGAATAATTGCCCTCACCCGTCCCCCGACCTTTCGGATCCGGCCGGTACTCCGCCTCGCGCCGAGGCGCACCGGCTTCATGGGGTCGGGGCAAAAAAAGGGGCCACTTGTAGATGACAAGTGGCCCAAGTCTAGGGAGGAAACGCCCAAGGAGGGCAGCGATAACGCGAGGCGCTATCGCACTGCAACAATATGCATTCGCAGCGCATCCGGCGCAAGTTTTTTTAATGATTTACTCATGCGCACAGAGCATGGCTCATTTTCGGACAGATTGTCGCGCAGCTGAAATTTCGAGTTAAATACAATGGGATAGTTCAAAGGTCGCTTGATTTACTACATCAAAAATACATGGGTCATCGCTAAGTATTGAATTAATATTCATAATTTATGGAATGAAGACTCAGTTTTTGCGCTGGCTGCGATTTTTCATCAAAGGAATGAACCGTCTCAAGGATTCGGTGCCGCCCCGGCGGCGCGGCTTGATCGCCAAGGGATAATATCCTCTGCGGCCAATCTCTTAGTAGGGCCTTCACCGAAGACGATTTACACTCGCGACAACGCGCAGCCCGAGAGGATCTCTTGTGACGGTCATCGACTTCACCGCTTTCATCGGCCGGATGGCGACGGCCTCCGGCGAGACCATTCTTCCCTTTTTCCGCACCACCCTCGGCATCGAGAACAAGAACGCCAGTCACGACCTCGACCCCGTGACCGAGGCCGACCGCGCGGCCGAAGCGGTGATGCGGCGAATGATCAAGGACAACTTTCCGAAACACGGCATCGTCGGCGAGGAGTTCGGCGAGGAACGGGCGGATGCGGAATATGTCTGGGTGCTCGATCCGATCGATGGCACCAAATCCTTCATCGCCGGATTTCCGATCTGGGGCACGCTGATCGCGCTGATGCACAACGGCACGCCGGCATTCGGCATGATGCATCAGCCCTATATCGGCGAACGGTTCAGCGGCGACGGCGGCGCGGCGCGTTACGAGGGCGCGTCCGGAAAACGCAAGCTGGCGGTGCGGCGCTGCGCATCGCTGGCGGACGCGACGTTGTACACCACGAGCCCCCGCCTGATGAAAGCGCCGGACCGGGCGCAGTTCGAGCGCATCGAATCCGAGGTGCGGCTGTCGCGCTACGGCGGCGACTGCTACGCCTATTGCATGCTGGCCGCGGGCCATCTCGATCTCATCATCGAGACCGAGTTGAAATCCTACGACATCGCGGCGCTGATCCCGATCGTCACCGGCGCCGGCGGCGTCATCACGACTTGGGACGGCAAGCCGGCGCAGGCCGGCGGACGCATCGTCGCCGCCGGCGACAAGCGCGTGCACGAGGCCGCGTTGAAGCTGCTCAATCCGTAACGACGGCCGCACCGCCCTGTTGGGGGCGCGCGCGTCAGGTCCGGGCAAATAGCTTGAGATGATCGGCCAGATGCTGCACGGGCCGCGGCAGCGCCGAGCGGCGGCGCATGCAGACCGCAAGTCTGCGGCTGGTCCAAGGGTCCGTCATGCGCACGATCCGGATGTTCATCGCCCGGCCGCAGCGACGCGCGGCCGCTTCCGGGATCACCGCAACGCCGACACCCGCCGCCACCATTCCGCAGACGGCATCAAAGCCTTGGAGGCGCGCCCGCAGGCGAAGGCGCGCGCCCAGCGCCGCGGCATGGGTTGCGATGTGACTTTGCAGGGCGCTGGCCTCGACGAGGCCGACGAAATCCCGTTCCGCCACCTCACGGAATGCGATCCGGCGCCGCCGTGCGATGTCGTCGTGCGGCGGCGCGACCAGAACCAGCCGGTCGGCGCAGAATGGAAAGCGCGCGAGACCCGCGGGCAGCGCCGCCTCCACCGCGAGACCGATATCGGCAGCGCCCGATGCCAGCATGGTCGCGATCTCCGCACTCTCGCGCTCCTCCACGTCGATGCTGATAGTGGGATGTTTCGCCAGAAACGACGCCAGTGCTTTGGGCAGGTGCTCCGCCGCGCCCGAGGTGTTCGCGAGCATGCGGATACGCGCCTTGATGCCGCGCGCATAGGCTGAAAGCTCGCCCTGCATATTCGCGATCTGGTGCAGCACAACACGGGCATGCGCGAGCAGGCTTTCGCCCGCCGCGGTGAGCTCGACGCCGCGCCGCCGCCGCTCCAGCAGGGCCACGCCCAATACGTCTTCCATGCCCTTGATGCGCGCGCTCGCGGACGCCAGCGCCAGGGCGGAACGTTCCGCCCCACCGGTGATGCTGCGCGCTTCCGCCACGGCGACGAACAGCGTCAGATCGGTCAGATCCACCAAATTGGCATGCACGCCTTGCCCTTCCGTCATGGCTTCGCTGAAAACGAAGGCTAACTCCGGAAGCTCCAGATTGTGCGGATCGCCGCTCTCGGTCAATGTGCCGACATGTCCAATGCGCCGTCTGATCCGATTCTCCTCATCATCGCCGCGGTGTTTCTGCTCGCCGGCTTCATCAAGGGCACCATCGGCATGGGCCTGCCCACCGTGGCCATGGGCCTGCTCTCGACGCGGATGCCGCTGGCGCACGCGCTGGCCATCGTGATCGTTCCCGCCATCGTCACCAACATCTGGCAGACCTTCGTCGGCCCCTATCTGCGCGACATCATGCGCCGGCTGTGGCCGCTGATGACCGGCACCGTGCTCGGCGTCTGGGCCGCCGGTGGCCT
Source organism: Bradyrhizobiaceae bacterium (assembly GCA_020544565.1). Classification (GTDB taxonomy): domain Bacteria; phylum Pseudomonadota; class Alphaproteobacteria; order Rhizobiales; family Xanthobacteraceae; genus Afipia. The sequence continues at coordinate 82,858 of CP078014.1, read as the reverse complement.
GATCACCGGCCCCTATGCCCACTACGGCACCATCGTGCTTGGCGTGCTGCTGGTGATCTACGCCATCATCGGACTGGCGAAGGTGCGCTTCACCGTGGCGCGCAAGAACGAGGGCTGGGTCGGCGGCATCGTCGGCGTCATCACCGGCGTCGTCTCGGCCGCGACCGGCGTGCAGACGATTCCGTCGATGCCGTTCATGCAGGCCATCGGCCTGGAGAAGGACGAACTGATCCAGGCGCTCGGTGTGTTCTTCACCACGGCGACGCTGGCGCAGGCCTATAACCTGGCCGGGGCCGGCCTAATGAACACAGCCATCGTCGTTCCCACCTCGGTCGCGATGCTCGCCGCCTTCGCCGGCATGTATCTCGGCCAGTTGGTGCGCTCGCGCATGAATGCCGAGACCTTCCGGCGCTGGTTCCTGATCTCGATGCTGCTGCTCGGCTGCTACCTCGCCGGCGACATGATCCTGCGGCTCCGCGCATAGCCGCCGCCGCCCGGTCATGATATGCGTCCGCCCATGATCCGGGTTTCGCGCCATATCGTCATCGACGAGAAGGACATCGACGTCACCTTCGTCCGCGCTTCGGGGCCGGGCGGGCAGAACGTCAACAAGCTCTCGACCGCGGCGCAGTTGCGCTACGACACCAGCGGCCTCGCGCTCGAACCGGACGTGAGAACGCGGCTCGTCGCGCTCGCCGGACAGCGCATGACCAAGGACGGCGTCATCGTCATCCATGCCCAGCGCTTCCGCACCCAGGAGCGCAACCGCGCCGACGCCATCGAGCGGCTGACGGAGCTGCTGCACGCCGCCACCGTGCGCCCCAAGCCGCGCCGCGCCACCCGGCCCACCCTCGGCTCCAAGCTGCGCCGCCTCGACGGCAAGAAGCGCCGCGGCGATGTCAAGGCCGGGCGCAGTTCGCGCGGTTTCCACGAGTGAGGATTGGCGGGTAAAACCCATCTCGCCGCCGCTGCAAGCGATCCGGTCCCCGGCTAAACTGCGCCCAGTCCCGAATCGCGTTGGAACCTCCATGCCCGTCCGCCAGCTTCCAGAGCAGATCGTCAACCGCATCGCCGCCGGCGAGGTGGTGGAGCGGCCGGCCAGCGCCGTGAAGGAACTGGTGGAAAACGCCATCGACGCCGGCGCGTCGCGCATCGATATCTTCACCGACGGCGGCGGCCGGCGGCGCATCGCCATCACCGACGACGGCGCGGGCATGACCCGCGACGATCTCGCGCTGGCGGTGGATCGCCACGCCACCTCGAAGCTCGACGACGAGGACCTGCTGCGCATCCGCACGCTGGGATTTCGCGGCGAGGCGCTGCCGTCCATCGGCGCGGTGGCGCGGCTCGCCATCACCACCCGCCACGCCAGCGAGCCGCACGCCTGGGCCCTGCATGTCGATGCCGGGGTGAAATCCGACATCGTGCCGGCGGCGCTGACCGGCGGCACCCGCGTCGAGGTCAGCGATCTGTTTCACGCCACGCCGGCGCGGCTGAAATTCCTCAAGACCGATCGCACCGAAGCGGAAGCCATTCGCGAGGTGGTGCGCCGCCTCGCCATGGCGCGGCCGGACATCGCCTTCTCGATGGCGGGCGAGGAACGCGCGCCGGTGACGTGGGCGGCCGCCCTGCCCGGCGCGGCCGGACGGCTGACCCGGCTCGGCGACGTCCTCGGCGCGGACTTTCGCGGCAGCGCCATCGAGGTGCGCAGCGAACGCGAGGGCGTCATCGTCGAAGGCTTCGCCGCCGCGCCCTCGCTGACGCGCGCCAACGCGCTCGGCCAGTATCTGTTCGTCAACGGCCGCCCGGTGCGCGACAAGCTGATCCTAGGCGCGGTGCGCGCGGCCTATGCCGACTATCTGCCGCGCGACCGCCACCCGGTGGTGGCGTTGTTCGTCACTCTCGATGCGCGGGAGGTCGACGCCAACGTGCATCCGGCCAAGACCGAAGTGCGCTTCCGCAATGCCGGCCTGGTGCGGGCGCTGATCGTTCACGCGCTGAAGGAAGGGCTCGCGCGCGAAGGCCGCCGCACCGCCGCCAACACCGACGGCGCGGCGCTCGATGCCTTCCGGCCCGGCAATCTTCCGCGCGGCGGCTGGGACTGGCGGCGCTCGCCGAGCTATCCCACCGCGTCCGCGCCCTCCTTCGGCAGCGGCATTGCCGTCGCGCCGGCGTTCGCTGAGGGCTTCGGCGAGCGGACGCAGGCCGCCTTCGACACCGGCGCGCCCACCGCCGACATGCGCATGCACGCCATGCCGGCTGACGATCTGCGCGACCATCCGCTCGGCGCGGCGCGCGCGCAGATCCATGAAAACTACATCGTGTCGCAGACCCGCGACGGCCTCATCGTCGTCGATCAACACGCCGCCCACGAGCGCATCGTCTACGAGCGGCTGAAAGCTTCGCTCGCGCGCAACGGCGTGCAACGGCAGATGCTGCTGATCCCCGACATCGTCGAGATGGACGAGGCCACCGTCGAGCAACTCGTGGCGCGCGCCAGCGAGCTGGATAAATTCGGCCTCGGCATCGAGTCGTTCGGCCCCGGCGCGATCGCGGTGCGCGAGGTGCCGGCGCTGCTCGGCAAGACCGATGCGGCGGCGCTGCTGCGCGATCTCGCCGAGCACATGGCGGAGTGGGACGAGGCGCTTCCACTGGAGAGAAGGCTGATGCATGTCGCCGCCACCATGGCCTGCCATGGCTCGGTGCGCTCCGGCCGCATCCTCAAGCCCGAGGAAATGAACGCACTGCTGCGCGAAATGGAATCGACGCCGAATTCCGGCCAGTGCAACCACGGCCGCCCGACCTATGTCGAACTGAAGCTCGCCGACATCGAAAAGCTGTTCGGGCGCAGGTAGATTCGCGCATCGCGACGCCAGCGGAAGCCGAAGGGCGAAACGGTGACGGACCGCGGCGCAAAGGGCGGAAACGCGGCAACCTCGCGGCGCACCGATGAGCCGCGATTCAGCCGCGCAAACACAGCCGAATTCACTTGACAGGCATCGTTTGAATGAAGGTTCAGCCGCTGTTGTCGGAATCCTCATTCGTCATGCCCGCGCTTCTCGCGGGCATCCACGTCCTGGCGATCTTTCTGCGAGGCAAGACGTGGATGGCCGGGTCAAGCCCGGCCATGACGATGAGGAGAACTCGGATGCATCTTCTCCGTCATTGCGAGCGAAGCGAAGCAATCCAGTTTGCGGCCGCGGTACGCGCGGACTGAATTGCTTCGACGTCATGCGCCTCGCAATGACGACGAGGAGCGATGCGGCCATCTGTCCAACGAATCATGGCGGGGATCGTCATACCCGCCAGCGGGGATTATTGTTACACCACGCGACGGGAATAGCCGTGCCGCTGGCGGGAACAGTTATCCCGCCCGCAGGAACGTGAACTCGGTCTCGTCATAGGCGCGGCGCTCACACTCCGTGAAGCCTTCGATGGCGCCGAGCGCGCCCTTGGCTTCCTCGACGATCACCAGTGCGTCCGGCGCAAGCCAGCCGCCGTCGCGCAATGAGGCCAGCGCCTTGTCCGCAAGCCCGCGACCATAGGGCGGATCGAGAAACACCAGCGCGAACGGCTCCATCGGATGCGCCGGACCAAGATGCGTCGCGTCGCGGCGATAGACCTTGGTGACGCCGCCCAAGCCCAGCGCCTCGACATTGTTGCGCAACAGCGCCCGCGCCTCCGCGCCGTTGTCCACGAACAGCGTGAACGCCGCGCCGCGCGACACCGCCTCGATGCCGAGCGCGCCGGTGCCGGCGAACAGGTCGAGCACGCGCGCGCCGTCGATCGGGTTGTCGTAGGCATGCATCAGGATGTTGAACAGCGACTCGCGCAGGCGATCCTGCGTCGGACGAATCTCGTTCGACGCAGGCGCGGCGATATTGCGCCCTCTCAACCGGCCGCCGACGACGCGCATCAGAGCGCGCCTCCGGATATGGCCGATACCCGAGCGCTCCGCACGCCGTTGGCTCCCTCTCCCCTCGGGGGAGAGGGTCGGGGTGAGGGGGTTCCGGGCTTACGATCAAAGCTCAGATCCCCCTCACCCGGCTCGCTTTGCTCGCCGACCTCTCCCCCTCGGGGAGAGGTGAAGAAAAGACCAGGCATAGATACAATCATCAATCTCAGTCGTCCGTGAAATCGGTCCGCGGTTTCAGATCGCGCTTGCCCTTATAGCCGCGCTGCGGCCGGCGCGGCGGGCCGAAGCCGCCGGCGTCGCGGTCGTTGCGTTCGCGCGCCTCGTCGCCGCCGGTGCGCTGCACCAGCACGCGGCGACCCTTGCGATCGGCGATCACCGCACGCGTGGTCTTCTTCGCCGCCGCCTCACCCTTCGGCGCGCGCGCGGGCGCGTCGAACTGCGCGCCGGACATCGCCACGATCTTGTCGCCGAGCTGCTCGCGCAGCACCCGCGACTTGATCTCGTCGACCTGACCTTCGGCGATCTCGCCCAGCTGGAACGGCCCGTAGGACACGCGGATCAGGCGGTTCACCTCGAGGCCGAGATGCGCCATGACGTTGCGCACCTCGCGGTTCTTGCCTTCGCGGATGGCGAACACCAGCCAGACGTTGGCGCCCTGGTCGCGCTCCAGCGTCGCCTCGATCGGCCCGTATTTGACGCCGTCGACCTCCACGCCCTTTTTCAGTTCGTCGAGCTGCGCCTGCGTCACCTCGCCATGGGCGCGCACGCGATAGCGCCGCAGCCAGCCGGTGTCGGGATGTTCGAGCGCGCGCGACAGGCCGCCGTCATTGGTGAGCAGCAGCAGGCCCTCGGTGTTGAAGTCGAGCCGGCCGATGCTGATCAGGCGCGGCAGGCCCTCGGGCAGGTTGTCGAACACCGTGGGACGGCCCTCGGGATCGTCGTGGGTGGTCATCAGCCCGCGCGGCTTGTGATAGAGAAACAGCCGCGTGCGCTCGCGCTCGGGCAACGGCTTGCCGTCGATGGTGACGACGTCGTTGGCGGTGACGTCGAGCGCCGGCGAATTGATGACGCGGCCATTGACGGCGACGCGGCCCTGCACGATCCAGTCCTCGGCATCGCGGCGCGAGCACAGCCCGGCGCGGGCGACGAGCTTGGCGATGCGCTCGCCGCTCTTCTTCTTCGCGGGCACGGCGCGCGGCGGCCGGCGCTCGTCGTCGCGCGGCCGTTCGCGATAGGCCCCGCGTCCGCCGAAGGCGGGCCGCTTGGCGAAAATCTTGGTGTCGTCCTCGTTGTCGCGGCGCGGGCGGTCGTCGCGGGAACGTTCTTCGTTACGGGGATGCTCCTGCCATTCGGTGCGATGGGCGGGACGCGCCGGGCGCTCGCCACGCGGCTTGTCGAATTTGGGACGGTCCTCGCGCGGGCGCGAGAAGCCGGAGCGCTCGCGCTCCTCGCGCGGCTTGAACGAACGCCCCTCGCCACGATCCTCACGCGGCCGGTCGAACTGGCGCGGCCCACGATCGGCGCGCGCAGGGCGTTCGCTGCGCGCGTCATCGCGGCGCGGCGCACGCTTCTCCCAGGGTTTGTCATTGCCGCGATCCGGGCCGCGTTCGAAATCCCTGCGCGGCGGCCGGTCGAACGAACGGGCAGGACGATCCTCGCGCGGTTTGAACGAACGTCCCTCGCCGCGATCTTCGCGCGGCTTGAACGAGCGGCCCTCGCCACGATCCTCCCGCGGCTTGAACGAGCGGCCTTCGCCACGATCCTCCCGCGGTTTGAACGAACGGCCTTCGCCGCGATCCTCACGCGGCTTGAACGAGCGCCCTTCGCCGCGATCTTCGCGCGGCTTGAACGAGCGCCCTTCGCCGCGATCCGCGCGTGGTTTGAACGAGCGCCCCTCACCGCGATCCTCGCGCGGTTTGAACGACCGCCCCTCGCCACGGTCCGCGCGCGGCTTGAACGAACGCCCTTCGCCACGATCCTCACGCGGCTTGAACGAACGTCCCTCGCCGCGATCTTCGCGCGGCTTGAACGAGCGACCCTCGCCACGATCCTCACGCGGTTTGAACGAGCGCCCCTCGCCGCGATCACGCGAACCGAAGTCCCTGCGCGGACCGCGGTCGTCGCGCTGCGGGCGGTCGTCGCGGTTGAAGCGCGGACGCGGCGCGTCGCCATCACGCGAACGCGGCGCGCGGGCGGGCGGACCATCCTTGCGGAAGCCTTCGCCCCGCGGCGCGGACGACCGCTTGCCGGCGAAGGTCTTGTCGCCAAACTTCTTGTCGCCGAACTTCTTGTCACCGAATTTGCGGTCGCCGCGCCGCGACGACGAACGCGCCGGGCGCTCCGCGCGCCCGCGTCCACCCGGCCCGCCGGCGCGGCCCTTGCCGCCGCCACCGTCGCGGCGCGGCGGACGGCCGTTGTTTTTGTCGTTGTCGCGGGGCATGAATGATCTCTCAGGACGTTGGCGGATGAATGGGGCGCGGCCACGGGGGTGACATCGGCTGGACGCCGGCACCGAACGCCCTTGTAGATCAGAGCGTCGTCCCGCGCAAAAACCGGCCGTCACCTTCGTGAAGGCGGCCCTGTTACCAGAGTTTGTGGGCGGATACGAGGCATGACTGCACGATCTTTCATGGATTTGGCGCTGAAACAGGCCCAAATCGCCGAAACCCGGGGCGAAGTGCCGATCGGCTGCGTGATCGTGCAGAACGGCGCGGTGATCGCTCAGGCCGGCAACCGCACCCTCGCCGACCGCGATCCCACCGCCCATGCCGAGATGGTGGCGATCCGCGCCGCCGCCACGGCGCTCGGCAGCGAGCGGCTGGTGGACTGCGATCTCTATGTAACGCTGGAGCCCTGCACCATGTGCGCGGCGGCGATCTCCTTCGCCCGCATCCGCCGGCTCTATTACGGCGCGGCCGATCCCAAGGGCGGCGCGGTGGACAGTGGCGTGCGCTTCTTCGCCGCGCCGACCTGCCACCACGCACCGGACGTCTACCCTTCCGTGGGCGAGACCGAGGCGGCCAGCCTGCTGACGAATTTCTTCAAGGCGCGGCGGTAGAGGTGACGTGATGCCGGATGACGACGGACAAACCAAAATCATCCAGTGGTCGTCCCCGCGCAGGCGGGGACCCAGAATCACCGGATTTTCGGTTCAGGCGGAATGCCGTGACGTACCCTCGTCAGGAAGCGAGAGCTCAGGGAGTCTGGGTCCCCGCCTGCGCGGGGACGACAACGGAGAAATCCCGCACGCCTTCTCAACCATCGCCTTCTCAACCATCGTCAATTTCATTCCGAAAAGAACGCCAGCAGCGCCGCCAGTGTCGCCTGCGGATTTTCCTCCGGCAGGAAATGCCCGGCATCGATGGCCTCGCCGCGCACGTCGCTCGCCCATTTCCGCCAGCTCTCCAGCGGGCTCGTGGCCGCGCTGGCGATGCCCGCGCCGCCCCATAGCGCCAGCAGCGGCACGGTGATCCTGTTGCCGGCCGCGAGATCGGCCTTGTCATGCTCGTAATCGGCATAGGCCCCGGCGCGATAGTCCTCGCAGGCGGCATGGATGCGCAGCGGATCGCGGAACGCCGTCAGGTAATGCGCCACAGCGCGGGGATCGAACGGATTGGGCGCGTCCTTCTTCGCCCAATTCTTGAAAGTGCGGCCATAGTAGTCGTCGGGATTGGACGCGATCAGGTTTTCCGGCAGCGGATTGGGCTGCGCCAGAAACGCCCAGTGATAGACGCGCAGCGCGAAGCCGCGATCCATCTTGGCCCAGTAATCATAGGTCGGCAGGATATCCAGCGTCGCCAGCCGCGACAGGCGGCCGGGATGATCGAGCGCCAGCCGGTAAGCGACGCGGCCGCCGCGATCGTGCCCGGCGAGCGCGAAGCGGACATGGCCGAGCTGCTCCATCGCCGCGATCATCACCTGCGCCATGGCGCGCTTGGTGAAGGGCGTGTGGTCGGCGTCGGTCTTCGGCACGTCCGACCAGCCGTAGCCGGGCAGATCGGGAATGACGAGGGTGAATTTCTCCGCCAGCGCCGGGGCCACCTTGTGCCACATCACGTGGGTCTGCGGATAACCGTGCAACAGCAGCAGCGGCGGCCCGTTGCCGCCGACGCGCGCGAAGATGCGGCCGCCCGCGGTGCTGATCCATTCGGACGCGAAACCGGGAAAGAGATCGGCGAGATCGGGCATGGGCGATTCCTTTTATCTCCTGTGCCCCGGACGCTGCGCAGCGCGAAGCGGTGCGCTGCTGATCCGGGGCCGCTACAAACACAGCACTCACTCCGTGCCCAACAACAACACGCATCTCGCCCGCAGCGGTCCCGGTTCTGCGACGCACCGCTTCGCGCTGCATCGCGCCCGGGACACGGGATCTGCAATTACCACATCGGACACGCTCCTACGCGCATGCCTTGCACGCGCGCCTTACCCTTCCGCTTCCCTCTCCCGCTTCACCGCCTGCCAGCCGATATCGCGGCGGCAGAAGCCGTCCGGCCACTTGATGCGGTCGATAGCGTCATAGGCGCGGCGCTGGGCCTTGCTCACGGTCGCGGCCGTCGCGGTGATGTTGAGCACGCGTCCGCCATTGGCGAGGATGGCGTCGCCGTCGGCTTTGGTTCCGGCGTGGAAAATCTCGACGCCCTCGACCTGCGCGGCATCATCGAGGCCATCGATGCGCGTGCCTTTGGCGTAGTCGCCGGGATAACCCCTGGCCGCCATCACCACGGTGAGCGCGGGCTCCGCATGCCAGCGCAGATCGAAATGCTTCAGTTCACCATCGACCGACGCGAGCAGCGCCGGCACGAGATCGGACATCAGCCGCACCATCAGCACCTGGGTCTCCGGATCGCCGAAGCGGACGTTGTATTCGATCAGCTTCGGGCCGTCCTTGGTGATCATCAGGCCCGCGAACAGCACGCCCTTGTAGGGCGTGCCGCGCGCCTGCATCGCCTGCAGCGTCGGCAGGATGATCTCGGCCATGGTGCGCTCGCGCACCGCGTCGGTGAACACCGGCGCCGGCGAATAGGCCCCCATGCCGCCGGTGTTCGGCCCGGTGTCACCATCATAGGCGCGCTTGTGGTCCTGCGCGGCGGCGAGCGGCAGCGCGTGCTCGCCATCGCACAGCACGAAGAACGAGGCTTCCTCGCCGTCCATGAATTCCTCGATCACCGCTTCCGCGCCGGCCGACGCGAACAGCGCGTCGATGGCGGCCTCGGCCTCGGCCAGCGTCATCGCCACCACCACGCCCTTGCCGGCGGCGAGGCCATCGGCCTTCACCACGATGGGCGCGCCGTGGCGGCGCACATAGTCCTTGGCCGCGGCCGCGTCGCGGAACCGGTCATAGGCCGCGGTGGGAATGGCGCTGGCCTTGCAGATGTCCTTGGTGAAACCTTTTGAACTTTCCAGTTGCGAAGCCGCCTTGCTCGGGCCGAACGCCTTGATGCCGGCGGCGGCGAGATCGTCGACGATGCCGGCCGCCAGCGGCGCTTCCGGGCCCACCACCACCAGATCGACTTTATGAGCCTTGCAAAAATCGATCACCGCGGCGTGGTTGGTCACGTCCAGCGCCACGCATTCGGCGTCCTGCGCGATGCCGGCATTGCCCGGCGCGCACCACAGTTTGGTCAGCAGCGGCGACGCCGCGATTTTCCACGCCAGCGCGTGCTCGCGCCCGCCGGAACCGATCAGGAGGATATTCATGGATAAGGGTCGTACCGGCGCTGATGGAATGATAGAAGGGGTTTAACATGCCCCTCCGATGCCGCAACCGATTCGAGCGCCGATGACTGGCCGCGCCGCCGCAGCCCTGCCGAATGCGCAGGAATACACCGTCTCCGAACTGTCGATGTCGCTCAAGCGCACGGTCGAGGACGTGTTCGGCCATGTCCGGGTGCGCGGCGAGATCTCCGGCTTCCGCGGGCCGCATTCCTCCGGCCACTGCTATTTCGCGCTCAAGGATGACAGCGCCAAGATCGAGGCGGTGATCTGGAAGGGCGTGCACGGCCGCATGCGCTTCAAGCCGCAGGAAGGGCTGGAGGTGATCGCCACCGGCAAGCTCACCACCTATCCCGGCTCGTCGAAATACCAGATCGTGATCGAAGCCATCGAGCCCGCCGGCGTCGGCGCGCTGATGGCCTTGATGGAGGAACGCAAGCGCAAGCTCGCCGCCGAGGGCCTGTTCGACGAGGCGCGCAAGCAGTTGCTGCCGTGGCTGCCCGAGGTGATCGGCGTCGTCACCTCGCCGACCGGCGCGGTGATCCGCGACATCCTGCATCGGCTGGAGGATCGTTTTCCGCGCCGGGTGCTGGTGTGGCCGGTGCGGGTGCAGGGCGAGGGCTCGGCCGAGCAGATCGCCGCCGCCATCCGCGGCTTCAACGCGCTGAAGGACGGCGGCGAGATCCCGCGCCCGGACCTCCTGATCGTCGCGCGCGGCGGCGGCTCGCTGGAGGACCTGTGGTCGTTCAACGAGGAGATCGTGGTGCGCGCGGCCGCCGACAGCATGATCCCGCTGATCTCCGCTGTGGGCCACGAGACCGACGTGACGCTGATCGATTTCGCCGCCGACAAGCGCGCGCCGACGCCGACCGCCGCCGCCGAGATGGCGGTGCCGGTGCGCGCCGAGCTGTTCGTCGAGGTCGCCTCGCTGGCGCGGCGCGGCATGCTGTGCTGGCAGCGCGCCCAGGAGAGCCGCCGCAGCGAGTTGCGGGCGGCGGCGCGGGCGCTGCCCAAGCCCGACGCGCTGCTCGACATTCCGCGCCAGCGCCTCGACCGCGCCGGCGCGCAATTGCCGCGCGCGCTGCGCGCCAATGCCCATGTCTACGAGCGCAGGCTCTCCGCCATCGGCGGCCGCCTCACCGTCACCACGCTGCGCCAGCAGATCGCGCGCGCCGGCGAGAAGGTGGCACGGCTCGCGGCCGGCACAGAGCGCGCCGCGCGACTGCACGTCCAACAGCGCGAGACCCGGCTGAAATATGTCGCGCAACTGCTGGGCGCCCTGTCCTACAAGGGCGTGCTGCAACGCGGCTTCGCGCTGGTGCGCGACGACGCCGGCCAGCCGCTGCACGCCGCCGCCCATGTCGGTTCCGGACAGCGGCTGAGTATCGAATTCGCCGACGGCCGCGTCGGGGCCATCGCGGACGGCGACGCGCCGTCGGCGAAGCCGAAGGCGGCTTCGGCAAAACCTGCGACGAAGCGCACCACCGATTTCGGCATCCGGAAAACCCAGGGCGACCTGTTCTGAGCAAATCTGAATCGCCGTCCTTGCGACGAGGCGAAGCCGACGACGCAATCCATTCTTTCTCGGTGAAAGCCCCGTCTGGATTGCTTCGCGGAGCCTGTCATCGGGCGGCGCCTTAGCGCCTCGAAGTCACGCGTGGACGCACTTTCAGCGCCGACCCGTTGGCTCGCCATGACGGAAACGAGCCAGATTGATTTCAATGCTCCAGACGCTGGAAGGGGTTTCATTCCCTTTTCTTCGATCTATATTGATGCCATCTTTCGCAGCGACGATCCGGCTCTGCCGGCCTCCACAAGGACAGTCTCGTGCTCAACAAGTTCGGCCCCTCCAGCCAGGGCGAAGCCAAGGTGGAATATCTCGACGGAGACTTCCGCGTGGTCGCACCCGGCTCCTATGTCCGTTGCGCCATCACCGGCGAGCACATCCCGCTGGACGAGCTGAAATACTGGAGCGTGGACCGGCAGGAAGCCTACGCCACGCCGGACGCCGTGCTGGCCCGGCACTATCCGGCGCAGGCCGGGATTTTCGCTGGTAAGTGAAGCAGGACGGATCGAGTTCAGCCACGAACCTCGTGTCCTCAATCCGAAACTCCCATCAATCTGCAGGACGCTTCAAAGCGAGCTTCGGATCCGAAAAGATCTTGCTCCGACGTGAGTGCGAAGCGCTCTCGCCGTCATTGCGAGCGAAGCGAAGCAATCCAGCTTTCTTCGCGACGATCAATGGATTGCTTCGTCGGCTTCGCCTCCTCGCAACGACGATCCCCACCGGCCTTGTCACGCCGTCTGGCGCGCACCGGCAAGACGCTGCGTGAGAAACTCCCGGACCGCCGCCGCGTCGTCGAACGCCAGCGTCACCGCGAAGGTCGCGATCGCCGTTACTTCGTCACGAAGGCGCGCGTCGCTGCGCAGGCGCGCCATATCCTTCTCCGTGGTGACCAGCATCAACGCCTGCGCGCGGGCATCGGCCAACAGCCGCGCGATCTCGTCCGGCGTGAACGGATGATGATCGTCGAACACGCGCTCCGTCACCACATTGACGCCGCTCGCGCACAGCGTGGCGAAGAACCGCGCCGGATCGCCGATGCCGGCGAAAGCCAGCACGCGCTTGTCGCGCAGGCGCTCGACGCAGGCCACATCGGGCACGAGGCGCGCGCGCCACACCGGCGCGCCGTGTCGCGCGCTCGCGGCGATGACGCCCTCCGCCGCACGGCCCTCGCCGATCACCACCAGCGCATCGGTGCGCGCGAGTTGCGGCGCCAGCGGCGCTCGCAGCGGCCCGGCGGGAAATACACCGCCGTTGCCGAGGCCGCGCGACGCATCGATCACGATCAGCGCTACGTCCTTGGCCAGCGCCGGATTCTGGAAGCCGTCGTCGAGCAGCACCACGCTCGCGCCTTCGGCCTGCGCCAGCGCCGCGCCGGCAACGCGAGCGCGCGCCACGATCACCGGCGCGCGCGACGCCATCATCAGCGGCTCGTCGCCGACATCGGCGGCGGAATGCACCGCCGGATCGACCCGCACCGGACCCTGCAAGGCGCCACCATAGCCGCGGCTGACCACGACCGGCCGCTCGCCCATGCCGCGCAGTATCTCCGCCAGCGCCAGCGTGGTCGGCGTCTTGCCCGCGCCGCCGACATGATAGTTGCCGACGCAGATCACCGGAACACCCGTCCGCGCGCCGGGACGCGCCATGCGCCGCGCCGTCACCGCGCCATAGGCCCAGCCCAGCGGCGCGAGCGCGCGCGACATCCACGACGGCGGCCGATACCAGAAGCCCGGCTCACGCATCCGGGCCTCCCGCCTCCAGCCGCATCTGCAACAGGTAAGGTTCGAGCGCCTTGAGCGTGCGCTCCAGCGCGCCGCCGAGACGCTCGACCACCGCCTCGCCCGCCGCGACGACCTGCTGCCACGACGCTGGATTCCCGAGGAGGCGCGCCAGCACCGCGGCGAGATCGTCGCCGCCGCCGACGCGGACCGCGCCGCCGGCGCGATCGAGCGCCGCATAGGTCTCATTGAAGTTGAACACATGCGGGCCGTGAACGATGGCCGCGCCAAGCTTGATCGCCTCGATCGGATTCTGGCCGCCATGGGGCACCAGCGAGCCGCCCATGAACACCACCGGCGCGAGCCGATAGAACAGGCCAAGCTCGCCCATGGTGTCGGCAACATAGATATCCGTTTCCGGCGACGGCAACTGATCCTGCGAGCGCAGCGCCACCCGCAGGCCGGCCTCGGACAGCATCTGCGCGATGGCCGCGCCGCGCTCGGGATGGCGCGGCACGATCACGCTCAGCAACGCAGGCACATGCGCCGCCAGCCGCCGGTGCGCGTCGGCGACGATCTCGTCCTCGCCCGGATGGGTCGAGGCCGCGACGACAACGATCCGGCCGCGCGCGGCGTCCTTGAACTGCGCCAGCTTGCCGACATCCGCCGGCGGCGCCGCGACGTCGAGCTTCAGGTTGCCGGAAGTCGCGACATTGGGGCATCCGAGTGCGGCGAAGCGCGCCGCATCGGCGTCGGACTGCGCGAGGCACAGATCGAAACAGTCCAGCAGCGCCGCGATGGTACCGCGCAGCTTCCGCCAGCGCGGGAACGAGCGCTGCGACATGCGGCCGTTGATGATGACCAGCGGAATGCGCCGCTCCGCGCCGGACAGGATCAGATTGGGCCAGATGTCGGACTCGATGAACAGCGCCAGGTTCGGCTGCCAGTGATCGAGGAACGACGCCACGAAACGCGGCGCGTCGAACGGGATGAATTGATGGATCACGTCCGGTGGAAAGCGCCGCGCCACGATGGCCGCCGACGTCACCGTGCCCGACGTGAGCAGAATGCCGAAGCCGAGCCCGCGCAGCCGCTCGACCAGCGCCGCCGCCGCCAGCACCTCGCCGACGCTGGCGCCGTGGATCCAGATCAGCGGCCCCGCCGGGCGGGCGACGCTGGCGATGCCGCGCCGCTCGGGCAACCGCGCCGGATCCTCCTTGCCCCGCCGCACCCGCCGCGCCGCCATCGGCCCGGCCAGCGGCGTCGCCGCCGACGCCAGCCGCCGGTACAGCCGCAGCGTGGCCGGCAGCGGGCTAGGCACGGAGACCCTCGTCGGCGCGGCCGATATGGCGATAGGCGCGGCCCGTCACCTCGTTGAGACGCGCCTCAAGTTCGGCGCGCAGCGCCTCCATGGTGGCGGCGTCGGCGTCGGGCGGCACGCGGATGATGTCGGCGGCGGCGATGACGCCGCGCCCGAACGGCAAATGGATAACGGAGCGGTCCCAGTTGTTCAGCCGCCTGAACCGGCTGGTGGCGATCGCCACCGGCAGGATCGGCCGGCCGGATTCGCGCGCCAGCATGATGATGCCGAGCCCGGCCTTGCGCGACACTTTCGGCACGTCGGCGGTGAGCGCCATGTTGATGCCGTCTTCCAGCGTCCGCAGCATCGCCTTGAACGCCGGCACACCGCCCTTGCGGTGGAAGGCGTTGCCGTGATCGCCGGAGCCGCGCACCGTGCCGATATGCAGCCGCTCGGCGGCGATGGCGTTGATCTCGCCGTCGCGATGACGCGAGATCAGCACCTTGACGGGATACTGCTTCCGCTTGAGGAACGGCATCATGAAATGCTGCCCGTGCCAAAACGCGACGATGACCGGCATGTCCGGTTCGACCCGCTGGTAGATATCGGGCGGATCATAGCTGAAACGGTTGGTCCACCAAACCAGCCGCAGGAATTCCGCCGCGAGAAATCCCGCGACGCGCTGCAGCCAGGTGGCGCGGCCCAGTTTTCGGAGCGTGGCTTTCAACGTGCGGACTTCGCGTCTTGGCCGGGATCGAGCAGCCGGTGAAGATGGACGATGAAATAGCGCATGTGGGCGTTGTCGACGGTCTGCTGCGCCTTGCTCTTCCACGCCGTATAGGCGGTGGCGTAGTTTGGAAACAGGCCGACGATCTCGACCTTGTCGAGATCCTTGAACGTCACCTGGTCGAGATCGAGCAATTCACCGCCGATGACGAGGTGAAGCAACTGAGGTTGCGCGGTTTCGGACATCTAGAGTGTTCCCGTAGCTAATGACCGGCACATTGGCCTGAAGCACCTGCGACTGAAGCGCCCGGCGGCACCCATCAGCCGATCGGGTTGTCCCGAAAGTGCCTGACGATATGCGCATGGCGCGCGCGCCCTGCCGCCACCAGCAATCCATGACGAACGTCGGCCTGATTATAGGTCAGACGCTCGCCGGCCAGTGTGGTCATTTCCCCGCCCGCTTCGTGCACGATTAAATCGGCCGCCGCAAGGTCCCAGTCGTGGCTGTTGCCCCCCGCAAACGCCGCGTCGATCCCCCCTTCGCCGACCCGCGCCAGCCGCAGCGCCAGCGATCCGATGCGCGGATACAGCGTCTCGCCGGCGGCCATGCCGCCCAGCCGCTCCACCAGCGGCTTCGGCCCGGCGATTTTCGGAAAATGGATGGCGGCGCCGGAAGCCGCCGCGATCGGCGCGTCGTTGCGCGTCGCGCCGCGCGCGCGGGCGGCAAAAAAGAACTCGTCGCTGGCGGGCGCGAACACCGCGCCCAGCACCGGCAGCCCGTCGGCGACCAGCGCGATGCTCACCGACCAGTCGTTCTGCCGGGCGAGATAGGCGCGGGTGCCGTCGATGGGATCGACGATCCAGGCGAGCCGCCGGCCGAGCCGCCGCGAATCGTCGGCGCTCTCCTCCGACAGCCAGCCGTAATCCGGCGTCGCCGCGCGCAGCCGCGCCTCGATCAGGTCGTTGACGGCGATGTCCGCTTCCGACACCGGCGACGAGGTGCCCTTGGTCCACGTCTTGAGCTCGGTGCGGAACAGGCGCAGCGCCAGCGCGCCGGCCTCGCGCACCACGTCCGCCAGCAGCGCGGCATCGCGCGTCCGCGCCACGTCGTCGCCGGCGTAAAGATCAGCGTCCGGCAAGGGTCAGCCCTTCGATGCGCAGCGTCGGCGCGTTGACGCCATACTTGAAGGTGAGATCGCTGGCCGGGACCATCGATTTGAAGATATCGAGCAGATGGCCGGCGATGGTGACCTCGCTCACGGCATAAGTGCGCTCACCGTTCTCGATCCAGAACCCGGCGGCGCCGCGGCTGTAATCGCCGGTGACGCCGTTGACGCCGGAGCCGATCAGGTCGGTGACATAGAATCCGTCCTTGATGTCGGCGATCAGCTCGGCGGGCGACAGCGGCCCGGCTTCGAGATGCAGATTGTACGGCCCCGGCGACGGCGGCGACGACACACCGCGATGGGCGTGGCCGGTGGTGGCCATGCCGAGTTCGCGCGCGGTGGCGGAGTCAAGCAGCCATGTCGTCAGCACGCCGCCATCGACCAGCGCCTGCCGTTTGGTGGCGACGCCCTCGGCGTCGAACGCCTGCGAGCGCAGCCCGCGCGGGCGCAACGGATCGTCGATGATGCGGATGTGGCTGCCGAACAGTTGCTGGCCGAGACGGTCTTTGAGGAAACTGGTCTTGCGTGCGATGGTGCTGCCGTTGATCGCGCCAACAAGATGGCCGACCAGCGAGCCCGCCACGCGCGGATCGAACACCACCGGCACCTTGCAGGTGGCGACCTTGCGGGGATGGAGCCGCGCCACCGTGCGCTCGCCGGCGCGGCGGCCGACGCTCGCGGCCGCGTCGAGATCGGCGGCGTGGATCGCCGAGGTGAAATCGTAATCGCGCTCCATCGCCGTGCCCTCGCCGGCGATGGCGGTGACGGAGACGCCCTGGCTGGAGCGCAGATAGGAGCCTTCGAACCCCGTCGAGGTGACGAGCACCATGCCGCCGATTCCGGCCGATGCCGAGGCGCCGCCGGATTTCGACACGCCCTTGACCGCGAGCGCCGCCTCTTCCGCCTCGCGGGCGCGGCGCTCCAGTTCAGTAACGGACGGCGGCCGCGGATCGAGCAGATCGAGATCGGGAAATTGCTTGGCCAGCAGCGCCGGATCGGCCAGTCCGACATAGGCGTCGTCGGGCGCGACCCTGGCCATCGCCACCGCGCGCTCGGCCAGCGCCGCGACGTTGTCGCCGCGCAGATCGTTGGTGGAGATCATCGCCTGCCGCTTGCCGACGAACACGCGCAGGCCGACGTCGTCGCCCTCGGAGCGCTCGCTTTCCTCGACCTTGCCCTCGCGCACCTCAACGCCCTGCGATACGCCGCGCACCGCCACCGCGTCGGCGGCGTCCGCGCCCGCGCGCTTCGCCGCCTCCACCAGCCGGTGCGCCAGCGCGGCAAGCGCGCTCTGATCAAACAGGTCGGAGGGAGTGGAAGCGGATGCAGGGGACGACAGTGAGGCGTTTGGTGAAGAGTTCACGAACGGATTCCCGCGGATCGAGGACAAATTGAAATCAACTTGGGGCAACAGCAGCGCATCTTGAGATGTGCCTGTTTTATGCGGACTTCAAGCATTTTCGCCGGCTCCGGCGCAACATATTTCGCGGTTCCGGCAAGGTCTCGTCAAGCATCCGCGCCAACCGCTTGTCAATCATGGCGGGCAAAGCCAAACGATTAACCAGCCTTGTTAAGCGGATCCGGACGGCGCTCTGGCATGGTCTCCCCATCGACCGGGAACATAATTCCGGCGTGGGAGAACAAGCCGTGAGGCGTCAATTCGGAGTCGGCGGGGCGCAACCCGTCGGGTCGGGCTGCACGTTGCAGCCCGACCCCCTTTCCTTGCCTGTCAGCTTCGAGGCGCGCGATGGCCGCGCCGACGGCGGCGTCAGGCGTATCGAAATCAATCGCGACCGCGTCGTCGTCAAGCGGGCCGTCCGCGGCATGCGCATGGCGATCAATGTGTGCGTCCGCGACTTCCTCGGCATCGCCTGCCGCGACGCCGGTGCGGGGCAGGCCCTCGTGCTGGTCCATCGCGATCCGTCGCTGTCGGTGCCGCTGCTCGTCACCTCCGACGACCTGCACCTCGAACTCGCGTGGCAGACGTGGAGCGAGCTGTTCGCGCTGCCGCAGATCGAGGACGAGAGCGGCGATACGCGCGAACCCGCGCTGCGCCGTCGCCGCCGCAACGCGATCAGGAGCCGCCGTCCGCAGTTTCTCGTTCGCCGCAAGGCCGGACAACGGCTCGGCGAAACGAGCGTGCACCGCGCCGAGCGCGAGATCATCGCGCGCAGCTGAGCGACCGCTCATGCAAGGATGACGTGTCCCGGACGCGATGCAACGTGCAACGTTGCTTCGCAGAGCCGGGACCATCGCGGTCTCGAACGGTCCCGGTTCAGCGGCGCGTCACTTCGTGCCGCACCGCGCCCGGGACTCGCAAGATGAGGAATGGCGTCCTCGCACGGCACCGCCCCCTTATCACGAACTGCGCAGCACCGCGTCGGCGAGCAGGCCGAAAAACAGCAGCAGCCCGGCGTCGCGGTTCGACTTGAACAGCCGCAGGCACAGCGCCGGATCCTTGATGTCGAGGGTGCGGACCTGCCAGACAAGATGCGCGGCGAAGGCGGCAAGCCCGAGCCATGCCCACCACCGCGCCCCGGCGAGCACCAGCGCGACGCCGATCAGCACCACCGCGAGGCTGAAGAACAGCGTCAGCGCCTGCTGCGTCCGATCGCCGAACAGCAGCGCGGTGGACTTGATGCCGACGAGGATATCGTCGTCGGCGTCCTGATGGGCATAGATGGTGTCGTAACCGATCACCCATGAGATCGACCCGGCATAGAGCACCAGCGCGGTGGCGTCGATGCGCCCGAGGATCACCGCGAAGCCCATCAGCGCGCCCCACGAAAACGCCAGCCCAAGGGTGAGCTGCGGCCAATAGGTGACGCGCTTCATGAAAGGATAGACCGCGACGATGGCGAGCGAGGCGATGCCGACGAGGATGGCGAAGCGGTTGAACAGCACCAGCACCGCGAGCCCGACCAGCGCCTGCGCCACCAGAAACATCGCGGCCTGAGCCACGCTGACCTGCCCGGACGGGATCGGGCGCGAGCGCGTGCGCTCCACCCGCGCGTCGAGATCGCGGTCGGTGATGTCGTTCCAGGTGCAGCCCGCGCCGCGCATCACCACCGCGCCGATGAAGAACAGCACGATGACCGCGCCCAGTCCGTGAAGGTCGCCGGCCACGCCGGAGGCCAGCGCCGCCGACCACCAGCACGGCAGCAGCAGCAGCCACCAGCCGATCGGCCGGTCGAAGCGCGACAGGCGCAGATACGGCCGCGCCCACAGCGGCGCGCGGGTGTCGACCCAGTTGCGGGTGGAATCGGCGACGGGGGCCGCGGCGTTGGTCAGTCCAGGGTTCATCCCCGGTCTTTTAGCCCGGCGCAGCGGCGGTGCAAACCGAGGGTCAGCGCGTCAGCACGTTGCCGTTGAGGGTGTCGAAGGTGCTGCCGCCGCGCCGCGTCTTCTGCGCCTCCGGGATCGAGCCGGAGCCCAGCGCCTCGCTCAGGCTGGGACCGGCCGGCCCGCCCTGGGGTGGTCCGCGCTCGGCGATGGTGCACACCTTGGTCTCGAGCTGCTCGGTGCGGGCGTGGCCCTTGCGCATCTGCACCGCCGCGTCGGGCGGGATGCCGCAGCGCTTGGCGTTGCCCTCGACATATTTGATCATCTTCAGTTCGGCCTGGGAAAACGTGCCGATCAGCTTGCACGCCTCCGATGGCGGGGCCTTGCGCTTGCCCGCGGTCTGAATGGCCTTGGCCTTGGCCTCGGCGTCGTTGCGCAGGGCGACGAATTCGCTCTGGCACTTGGCGGCGTCGGGTGGCGGACCGGCCTGCTGTTGCGGGGCCCCGAATCCGCCGCCGAACGGGGCCGCGCCGCTGGTGAAAGCGCTGTCGGCGGGCCGCGACGCGGCAGCAGGCGCGCCGCCGACCGGCGGAAACGGCGAGGCGGCCGCAGGCGCGCCTCCCACCGGCGGGAATGGCGACGATGACGGCGCCGCGGCAGGCGCCGATGTCTGCCCCGGCAGCGGCGCTGGGAATGCACCCTGGGCACTGGCTTCGACGGCATGCAGGACGAACGCGGCGGCAGCCAGCGATGCGATCAGACGGTGCGGTGTCACGGCTCTCCTCCGGCGGGTTCCAATGACGGCATGGGTGATTGGGACGATCTTCTACGATTCCCGCCTGCCCTTAACAACCCGGCGATTGGGGCGGCAGCGCGGCGGTTGGTCACGCCGGCGCTGGCAATCCGCCGCTTTTGCGATAGAAACCGGCCGATGCCCAAATCCGATTTCCGCAGCCCGCGCCTGTTCGTCGATGCCCCGCTGGCCGCCGGCCAGGGGCTGGCGCTCGACCGCGACCAGTCCAATTACCTCGGTAACGTGCTGCGGCTCGCCGCCGGCGACCGCGTGCTGCTGTTCAACGGCCGTGACGGCGAATGGCAGGCCACCCTCGCCGGCCGCAAGCGGCCCGACCGCGCCGAGGTGGTGGCGCAGGTCCGCGAACAGGACCGGCTACCGGACGTGCATTACGTATTCGCGCCGCTCAAGCACGCGCGGCTCGATTACATGGCGCAGAAAGCCGTCGAAATGGGGGCCGGCGCGCTGGTGCCGGTGACCACCCGCTTCACCCAGGCGAGCCGGCTCAATGTCGAGCGCCTGCGCGCCAACGTTATCGAGGCCGCCGAGCAGTGCGGCATTCTCAGCCTCGCCGCGGTCCACGACCCCGTACCGCTGGAGCGCTGGCTCGCCGGGCGCGACGGCGGCCGCCTGCTGACATTCTGCGACGAGGAGGCCCCCGAGGCGTCGCCGGTCGCGGCGCTGGCGGCGGAAGCAAATGCCGGCGCAAGCGGGATCGACGTCCTGATCGGTCCCGAAGGCGGCTTCGCCGAGGAGGAGCGCGTCCTACTCCTCGCCCAGCCCCGCGTCGTCCGGCTGTCGCTGGGACCGCGTATTTTGCGCGCCGATACCGCGGCGGTGGCGGCGCTGGCGCTGGTGCAGGCCGTGCTGGGCGACGGCAACACACGCTGAGGTTGCATCCGCCTCTGGACCCCGCCATGGAACCCCGTTAAGCCCCTTTCCGCTTCGCCGTCGAAACCCGCGCCATGGCGTGGTAAGGGACGGCCGACGTCACACCCGACCCCTGTTGGAAGCCCCTATGAGCCAGACCAGCGCCGCCACCGCGACCGGGTCCGCCACCCCGGCGGACGCCCTGCTGCAATCCTTTGCGCAGGCTGGCTACGTCCATGCCCGCCCGCCGATCCTGCAGCCGGCGGAGCCGTTTCTCGACCTGTCCGGCGAGGACATCCGCAAGAGCCTGTACCTGACCACCGACCTCGGCGGCGACGAACTGTGCCTGCGGCCCGACCTCACCATCCCGGTGGCGCGCGACTACCTCGCCTCGCCCCGCGCCGGCCAGCCCGCCGGGTTCTGCTATCTCGGCCCGGTGTTCCGCTATCGCGGCGGCCGCCCCAGCGAGTTCAACCAGGCCGGGGTGGAATCCTTCGGCCGGGCCGACCGCGCCGCCGCCGACGCCGAAATGCTGGCGCTGGCGATCGAGGCCGCCCGCGCCTTCGGCCGCACCGACATCGACGTGCGCACCGGCGACGTCGCGCTGTTCGCGGCGCTGATCGAGGCGCTCGATCTGTCCCCGGTGTGGAAGCGCCGGCTGGTCAAGGATTTCAACCGCAAGGTCAACCTCGCCCAGGACCTGCGGCAACTGACGCTCGACACCGGCGCGACCGGCAACGGATACGAGGGCGTGCTGGCGGCGCTGGCGGGCTCCGACCGCAAGGCGGCGCTGGCGCTGGTCAGCGACCTGATGTCGATCGCCGGCACCAGCAATGTCGGCGGCCGCACCGTGGCCGAGATCGCCGACCGCTTTCTCGAGCAATCGACGCTCAAGGGCGGCGCGCTGCCGCGCGAGGCGCTACAACTGATCGAGCGCTTCCTCGACATCGCCGGCGAGCCGGACGAGGCGGCGGCGCAACTGCGCGCGCTCGCGGCCGACGCCAGACTCGACCTCGCCGCCGTCCTCGACGACTTCGAGACCCGCACCGGCTTCATGGCCGCGCGCGGCATCACGACGCGCGCCATCCGCTTTTCCACCGCGTTCGGGCGCGGCCTCGACTACTACACCGGCTTCGAGTTCGAACTGCACGGGCGCGGCAACGGCGCCGAACCGCTGGCCGGCGGCGGCCGCTATGACGGCCTGCTGACGCGCCTCGGCGCGACCACCCCCATTCCGGCGGTCGGGTTCTCGATCTGGATCGAGGCGCTCGCGCAAGGGAGCCAGCCATGACTTCGCCCTTTGTCGTCGCCGTCCCCTCCAAGGGCCGCCTGCAGGAGAACGCCGAGGCGTTCTTCACCCGCGCCAACCTCGCCCTCGCCAAGCCGCGCGGCGCCCGCGACTATCGCGGCACCATGACCGGCCTCGACAACGTCGAGATCGCCTATCTGTCGGCGAGCGAGATCGCGGCCCAACTGGCGCGCGGCGCGGTCCACCTCGGCATCACCGGCGAGGACCTGATCCGCGAAAGCATCCACGACGCCGACCGCCGGGTGATGCTGATCGAGAACCTCGGCTTCGGCAGCGCCAATGTCGTGGTCGCGGTGCCGCAGGCGTGGATCGACGTGCGCACCATGGCCGACCTCGACGACGTCGCCACCTCGTTTCGCGCCCGCCACGACCACCGCATGCGGGTGGCGACCAAATACATCAACCTGACGCGCAATTTCTTCGCCGCCCACGGCGTCGTGGATTACCGCATCGTGGAAAGCGCGGGCGCCACCGAAGGCGCGCCGGCGGCGGGCACGGCCGAGCTGATCGTCGACATCACCACCACCGGCGCGACGCTGGCGGCCAACGGGCTCAAGGTGCTCGACGACGGCGTGATGCTGCGCAGCCACGCCAACCTCGTCGCCTCGCGCGACGCCGACTGGTCGGCGGATCATCGCGAAACCGCGCGCGTCATCTTCGACCACATCGCCGCCAGCGCCCGCGCCCGCAAATACAAGGAAGTCCGCACCCGCTTTTCCGGCTGCGACGCCGCGATGCTGGCCGAGGCCCACGCCACATTCGGGGTGGTGTCGCCGTTCGGCGGCCCGACCTCCTCGGGCATGGTGACGCTGCACTGCCCGCCGGCGCAGCTCCATGCCCTGAGCAGCTTCCTGCGCGGGCACGGCGCGGAGACGGTGTCGGTGGCCTCGCTCGACTACGTGTTCGACCGCGACAATCCGCTGTTCGCCCGGCTCGAGGCGTTTCTGGGGGCATGATGCGGCGCGGGCCGGGCCTCAATTCCACTTCTGACTTTGTCATGGCCGGGCATAGCCCGTCAAAGACGGGCGTGAACGCCTCTTGTCCCGGCCATCCACGCCTTTATCTTGCTGACATACACTCCAAGACGTGGATGCCCGGGACAAGCCCGGGCAGGACGGTAGAGAGTGTGTCACGCACACGAGAGCAGATGCGTGACTCGAATGAATACGAGCGAAAGCACGAGCGATGACGTCGGGTGTTGATGTGTCGAATTTGTCGGATGGCGGCCGCAACCCGGCCGCGGCCGGCCTGTCGGTCGTCGTGCCCGTGCTCAACGAGGCCGCCGGTCTCGCCGTGCTGCACGAGCGGCTGTGCGCGCTGGCGACCACGCTGCGGCAGCGTTACGGCCTCGCCTGCGAAGTGGTCTATGTCGACGACGGCAGTTCCGATGCGACGCTGGCCATCGCGCGCGATCTGCCGGCCACGGCCCTCGACGTGCAGGTGGTGTCGCTGTCGCGCAATTTCGGCAAGGAGGCCGCGCTGATGGCGGGGCTCGATCACGCCCGGCGCGGCGCGGTGCTGTTCATGGACGGCGACGGCCAGCACGCGCCGGAGCTGGTGGAGCGCCTGGTCGGCCACTGGATCGACGACGGCTACGACGTGGTGTTCACCGCCAAGGCCCATCGCTCCAACGAATCCGCCACCCGCCGCCTCGGCGTGAAGATTTTCTATTCCCTGATCAACTGGGGCGCGCGCCAGCGGATTCCCGAGGACGCCGGCGACTTCCGCCTGCTGTCGCCGCGCGCGGCGGCGGCGCTGCGCCAGTTGCCCGAGCGCAACCGCTTCTTCAAGGGACTGTCGAACTGGATCGGCTTCCGCCAGATCCGCATCGATTACGAGCCCGCGCCGCGCGCCCACGGCGTCACCAGCTTCAATATCGGCCGCCTGCTCGGCCTCTCCATCGAAGGGCTGACCTCGTTCACGGTGGCGCCGTTGCGCGTCGCCAGCCTGCTCGGCCTGCTACTCGCCTTCGCCGCCTTCCTGTTCGGCCTGTCGATCCTGTGGGAAACCGTGGTCGGCGGCAAATCCGTGCCCGGCTATCCCTCGCTGGTGGTGGGGCTGATGACCATCGGCGGCGTGCAGCTCATCATGATCGGCGTGATGGGCGAATACATCGGCAAGATCCTGTCCGAGATCAAGGCGCGGCCGATCTACTTCGTCGCCGAGCACAGCGTCAGGACTGCCGACGGCGACGCCGCCAAAGCGCCTGCGGCGCGGACCGCCGCCGAATGACGGCCACGCCCGCGCCGCGCCGGATCTGGCTGTGCGCCGACGATTACGGCATGAGCCCCGGCGTCAACCGCGCCATCCGCGAACTGATCCAACAGAGACGCATCAACGCCACCTCGGTGATGGTGGTGGGGCCCGCGGCCGGGCGCGCGGACATCGCCGCGCTGACGCAGGCGCTGGCGAACAATCCGGATTGCGCCGTCGGCCTGCACGCCACCCTGACCGCGCCGTTCGCGCCGCTGACGCTGTATTTCCGCCCGCTCGACGGCGGCCGTTTCCTGCCGCTCGGCGCCATGCTGCGCGCGAGCCTGCTGCGGCGGCTCGACACCGAGATGGTGCAGGCCGAACTGGCGGCGCAGCTCGCCGCGTTCCGCGAGATGTTCGGCCGCGCGCCGGACTATGTCGACGGCCACCAGCACGTGCAGTTGTTTCCGCAGGTGCGCGACGCCTTTCTCCGTGCGGTGAAGGACGCCGCGCCGCAGGCATGGGTGCGCCAGTGCGGCCGCGCCTTGCCGCTGGCGCGGCGGTTTGATGCGCCGAAGGCGCTGCTGCTCGATACGCTGAGCGCCAGCTTCCGCGCGCGCTGCGCGCCCGCTCGCGTCGCCTGCAATCCGGCGTTCGCGGGCGCCTACGACATGGTGCGCGGCGGCGATTTCGCGGCCGTCATGGCCGGCTTCCTCGACGGCCTGCCCGAGGGCGGCCTCGTGATGTGCCATCCCGGCTTCGTCGACGAGACGCTTGTCGGCCTCGACGACGTCACCACCCAGCGCGAGCGCGAATTCGCCTTTCTCGCCGGCGACGATTGGCCTCGCCTGCTGACGGCCAACGGCGTGACGCTGGAACGAAGCTGACATGCGGACGTTTTGCCGCATCGGGTGGAACAAGCTGTCGCAAATTTAATCCGGGGCCGGACTGAGCCGGACACAATGCAGACCTAGATTCTGTCCTGCATACCGCCACGGATGCCTCAGGAGACCGCCATGACGCCACAGGAACGCCAACTCGTCGACGATCTGTTCGACCGGCTTGCAAAGCTGGAGACGTCGCCGCGCGATCCGGAAGCCGACGCCGCCATCATGGAGGGGCTGCGCCGCGCCCCCAGCGCGGTCTATGCGCTGGTGCAGACGGCGCTGGTGCAGGACGAAGCGTTGCGGCAGGCCCATGCCCGCATCCAGGAACTGGAAGGCGGCGCGGACGAACCGCCCCCACAGGGCGGCTTCCTCGACTCCATGCGCGGCGCGATCATGGGCGCTGGCACAGGACGCGGCTCGGTGCCGAGCGTTCGCGCCGGCGAGCGCCCGGTGTGGAACACCGGCGCGGTGATCGGCCAGACGCCCGGCAATGTCCGTACCGATGCCGATCCGCGACAGGCCAGCCCCGCCGGCAATTTCGGCGGCGGGCCGTTCGGCGGCGGCAATCCGGCGGGCGGCGGCTCGTTCCTCGGCACCGCGGCGGCGACCGCGGCCGGCGTGATCGGCGGCTCGATGCTGATGAACAGCATGCGCGGCATGTTCGGCGGCAGCGGCGGTGGCTCGCAGCAGCACGGCCTCGGCAATCTCGCCGACTCCGGCGCGAGCAAAAGCCCGTGGAGCAATGATGCCTCGTCCGGCGACCTCGCCCGCGACGCCGGCCTCAACGATGTCGGCCGCAGCGACGGCTTGCAGCGTCAGGCGTCCTACGATCAGGCGCAGGCCGATGCGGATCAGGATCAGGATCAGGACGACGGCGATTACGACGATTACGACGACGACGGCGGCGGTTTCGATGACGGCGGCGGCGACTACGCCTGACCGGCCGCGGCGCTGAATTCTTCTGCACGGAAAAGACGTGGATGCCCGGGACAAGCCCCGGGCATGACGAAGCGAGCGCGCACGCCGAACCTCCTGTCCCGGGCGCGATGCAGCGCGCAGCGATGCGGCGCAGAACCGGGACCGCTGCGGGCGGGATGCCATGACGGCGAGCGGGCCTCGTGGCCGTAACGGCCCCGGATCAGCAGCGCACCGCTGACGCGCTGCGCCGCATCCGGGGCAAGAGCATTGCGTCCCTGCCTCCGCGTCCGCTCAGATCACCACCACCTTGGTGCCGACATTGACCCGGCCGTAGAGGTCGATCACGTCCTCGTTGCGCATCCGGATGCAGCCCGACGACACGTTGGTGCCGATGGTCCATGGCTCGTTGGAGCCGTGGATGCGATAGAGCGAGGTGCCGAGATACATCGCCCGCGCGCCGAGCGGATTTTCCGGCCCGCCTTCCATGTGGCGCGGCAGGTCCGGCCGGCGCTTGAGCATTTCCGGCGGCGGCGTCCACGCCGGCCATTCCTTCTTGGCGGTGATGGTCTTGACGCCCGACCAGGTGAAGCCCGGCTTGCCGACTCCGATGCCGTAGCGCAGCGCCCGGCCGTTGCCCTGCACCAGATAGAGAAACTTGTTCGGCGTATCGATCACCACCGTGCCCGGGGCGTGATTGCCCTGATAGGCGACGACCTGCTTGGCGTATTTCGGATCGAAACCGGGGCGGCCCGGCTCGATCGAGGCGTCGTCGCGCTCCGTCTGCCAGCGTCCCTGCGGGTCCATCGGCGGCAGGTCGCCGCGCGACGGCGTCCGCTCATACTGCGGCGCCGACTCATAGGGCTGTTGACCATAGTAGCCCCGGTGACCGGACTGGCCGCCGCTGAACAGGAATTCGAGGAAACCGCCGCCCATGTTCGACCGCTGCTCGTCGTCATAGGCGACACGGATCGGCATCGTCGGCGGGACAGCCGTCTGTGCAACGATCACGCGCGGACTGTCGCCGTCGAAGGCGACAGCCGGAGAGGAGATGGCGCCAAGCAGCAATGCGCCTGCGGCAAGCGCGAGGGGGGTTTTTCGGGACATCGACGTACTCTGCACTGTTTCGTCGGGAAGGCGCGGACAGCGCGCCGTGAACGCGATCCATGTAAGATTCAAATCGCGTCGGTTTGGTAAACAAACGCCGCGCCGGGATTCACCACGTCGACAACCGAGCCCGGTTCCTCGCGGTAGCGTTTATTTTCGATGAATGCGCGGTACATGGGTCACGCAGCGGGCACGCCGCGCACGGCCACCGCGCGGGGCCGCGGTTCCATGCGAAACCTGACGTTAAAAGTCGGCGGGGTACAACGGCGTCCTCGGGGAGTTGGGGACACATCATGGCCGTTCACCGCAGGCGATTTCGCATCGAAGCCCTTCAGTCCGATCTGCAGCCCGGTCTGCCGATGATCGCGCAGGACGACGACGGAGCGCTGCCGTATCACCGCGAAATCATGAACGAACTACGCGCCATCCGCGCCGAGATGGCCGCGCCACATCGCGCCGCCGCCGACGCATCGCCGCCGCGCCACGATGGCTCTGCCAGTGCGCAACTGGAGACCTATCGCGCCCAGATCGAGCAATGCGAGAAACTCAAGATCGAGCTCGACCTCATTCACGACGCCATCATCCGCACCAAGCAGGAAATCGCCACCCTGCACGGCAAGAGCTTCAGCGGCGAGGAGATGGCCAAGGTCACCGGCGAACTCGGCGCGGTGGTCGGCGGCACCGAGGAGGCCACCCAGCAGATTCTCGAAGCGGCGGAGGCGATCGACCAGGCCGCTGCCGCGCTCGGCAAGACCCTGTCGCCGGACCAGCACACCCGGCTCAGCGAGGAAATCCAGGATCGCGTCGTCGGCATCTTCGAGGCGTGCAACTTCCAGGACCTCACCGGCCAGCGCATCGGCAAGGTGATGGCGACGATGAAATTCATCGAGCACCACATCAACGTGATGATGGACATCTGGGGCGGCGTCGATGCGATCAAGCAGCACGCTCCGGCCCATGTCGACACCCGCGTCGGCGACGCCCGCCTGCTCAACGGCCCGAAAGGCCCCGGCGACGAAGGCCACGCCTCGCAGGACGATATCGACGCGCTGTTCGACTGAGCGCGTCCCGCGAACCCGAAACACGCTGTCATGGCCGGGCGCGTCCCGGCCATCCACGTCTTCTTCGCTGAAATTCTCAAGACGTGGATGCCCGCGACAAGCGCGGGCATGACGAGCTGCGGCTTTCATCTCAACAAACTTGCGTCAGGCAGGCCGCCGGATCGCCAGAAAGCAGCCGAGCGCGAACAGCGCCACCACGATCAACAGCTCAAGCGCGGTGCGGCCGGACCAGCGATCGATCACATAGGCCAGCACGAACGGCGACAGCGCCTGGCAGATCTGCGCCGGTCGGGCGATGCGGCCGACGGTGCGGCCATAGCCCGCCGCTCCGAACAGCGTCAGCGGCAGCGCCCCGCGCGCGATCGTCACCACGCCGTTGGCGGCGCCGAACATCAGCGCGAAGGTGACGGCGACGACGGGCGAGAATCCCAGCACCACCAGCAGCAGGAAGGCGCAGGCCATCAGCGTCATGGCGAGCCGCGCCACCAGCAGCGGATGCAGCCGGCCGCCGGACATGAAATCGGCGACGCGGGTCAGCACCTGCGCCGGGCCGAACAGCGCGCCGATCGCCACCGCGGTGCCGGCGTCGATGCCGCCGCGCTGCAAAATCGTGAGAAGATGCGCCAGCGCGCCCGACTGCATCACGGAATGGGCGGCGAAGCCCGCCGCCACCAGGATGAATGGCAGGCCCGCCGCGGGGATGATCTTGGCCGGGCGCGCGGCCGCCGCAGCGACGGCCCCGGGCGGCGGCACGTAGACGGCGTTGCGCGGCAGCACGAAAGCGTAGAGCGGCGCGACCACGAACGCCATCACGGCGGCGAACACGAAATAGACCGTGCGCCAGCTGCCGTGGGCAATCAGGAACTGGGCCGAGGGCCACGACACGGTGGAGGCGAGACCGCCGACGAACGTCACAAGCGTGATCGGCCGCCGCGCCGCGGTGCCGAAAATGCGGGTCAGCGCGGTGAACGCCGGATCGTACAGGTTGCAGGCCATGGCGAGGCCGAGCAGCACCCAGCCGGCGAGATAGGCGGGATAATTGCCGGCGAGCGGCAGCACCAGCAGGCCCAAAGCCCCCAGCAGCGCCCCCGACGCCATCACCACATGGCCGCCGTGACGGTCGATCAGCCCGCAGGCGAACGGCGCGGTCAGCCCGGAGACCCCGAGCGCGATCGAGAAGCCGGACAGCGCCTGCGCCAGCGACCAGCCGTGGGCGGCGGCGATCAGCGGCATGGTCAGGCCGGGGGGATAGAACAGCGCGCCCCAGCCCAGCACCTGGGTGGCGCAGAGCACGGCGACGGCGCGCGAGGGAGCGGAGATCAGCACCTGCGCCCAAGCCCTCGCCGCAGCGGGCGGCCGGCGCGGACGCGCATCGGCCGGCCGGAGAATCGCGCCCTGTGCCTCACCGCATCACGCGCGCGGCGCGCAGCGGACGTAGACCATGGTGCCGTAGCGGCTGTTGGCGTCCGGATCGATGAAGCGGGTCATCAGCACGCGGCCGTCGAAGGAGACGATCTCGCGATCCTGCGGGCCGCCCGCCGGGCCCGGCGGGCCGATATAGTTCTTGCCGCTCTGGCTGCCCTTGAGGCGCAGCTCCTGCGGGGTGGCCTCGTCGGGCAGATGCATGATGACGCCGCCGGTGGCGCCCTGCCCGATCACATAGGGGTTCTTGCACTGGGCCCGCGCCGCCGCCTCGGTACGGGCGCGGTCCTCGGGCTTGTGGAACGCGGCGAGGCCCCAGCGCCCGACGAGCTCGTCGGCGCGGATGGTGGCCGGAATCTCCGGCGCCACGGCCGGTTCCTGAACGGCAGGCGATCCGCCGCCGAAGCCGCCAAACCCGCCGCCACCGCCGCAGGCGCCGAGAAAGCCCGACAGCGCGGCGACGGCCATCAAGGTGGCGATCCTGGATCGGTGAATCCCGGATGGGTGAGATGGCGCGATCGTCTTGGTCATGGTGTCTCCCGGCAAAAATGTCCTCGGCCGCGCCTGCCCGGACGGCAGACGGGACGGTCGCGCGATGGATGACGGACATGGACGACGGACCCCGATGTCCCCGCGTCCCGTTCCCCCGCGTCCCCTTTTGGTTACCAAATCATCATCCCATATGGCCCTCACCAAGGCATTAAAGGACCGATCATTGCGGTTTGCTTGACAGGATCGGCGGCAGGCCATATTTCCGGGCCACGATTAGCACTCTCGGAGCGCGATTGCTAAGGATCAAGGCAGGGTGCCCTCAAGAGGTTAGCCTTCAGCCATTATCCACGGCCCGCCCACTGCCGCACCACAAATCTTCAAGACGACCCACTTCAACTGCATCCAAAGGATCTCCGATGGCCAAGACAACCTTCCGCCCGCTGCATGACCGCGTCGTCGTCAAGCGCATCGACGCCGAGGAAAAGACCAAAGGCGGCATCATCATCCCCGACACCGCCAAGGAAAAGCCCTCCCAGGGCAAGGTGGTCGGCGTCGGCCCCGGCGGCCGCGACGAGGCCGGCAAGCTCATCCCGATCGACCTCAAGGTCGGCGACGTGGTGCTGTTCGGCAAATGGTCCGGCACCGAAGTCAAGCTCGATGGCGAAGACCTCCTCATCATGAAGGAGTCCGACATCATGGGCGTGCTGGCCTAGGCAAGTAAGCCGCACCGGCTGCGACACCCTCTGTCGTCATGCCCGGACTTGTTCCGGGCATCCACGACTTCACGGAAGACGAACACAAAGACGTGGATGGCCGGGACAAGCCCGGCCATGACGCACAACACCCATTCCATATTCGGAGTAAATTCCCATGGCTGCCAAGGACGTTAAATTTTCCGGAGACGCGCGCGACCGCATGCTGCGCGGCGTCGACATTCTCGCCAACGCGGTGAAGGTCACGCTGGGGCCCAAGGGCCGCAACGTCGTGATCGACAAGAGCTTCGGCGCGCCGCGCATCACCAAGGACGGCGTCACCGTCGCCAAGGAAATCGAGCTTGAGGACAAGTTCGAGAACATGGGCGCGCAGATGCTGCGCGAGGTCGCGAGCAAGACCAACGATCTCGCCGGCGACGGCACCACCACCGCCACCGTGCTGGCGCAGGCCATCGTGCGCGAAGGCGCCAAGTCGGTGGCCGCCGGCATGAACCCGATGGACCTCAAGCGCGGCATCGACATCGCCGTCGCCGCCGTCATCAAGGACATCGAAAAGCGCGCCAAGCCGGTCGCCTCCTCGTCGGAAGTCGCGCAGGTCGGCACCATCTCGGCCAACGGCGACAGCACCATCGGCAAGATGATCGCACAGGCGATGCAGAAGGTCGGCAACGAGGGCGTCATCACCGTCGAGGAAGCGAAGTCCCTCGACACCGAGGTGGACATCGTCGAAGGCATGAAGTTCGACCGCGGCTACCTGTCGCCGTATTTCGTCACCAACCCCGAGAAGATGACGGCGGAACTCGAAGACGCCTACATCCTGCTCCATGAGAAGAAGCTGTCGGGCCTGCAGGCGATGCTGCCGGTGCTGGAAGCCGTGGTGCAGACCGGCAAGCCGCTGCTGATCATCGCCGAGGACATCGAGGGCGAAGCCCTCGCGACCCTGGTGGTCAACCGTCTGCGCGGCGGCCTCAAGGTCGCGGCCGTCAAGGCGCCGGGCTTCGGCGATCGCCGCAAGGCCATGCTGGAAGACATCGCCATCCTCACCGGCGGCCAGCTCATCTCCGACGACCTCGGCATGAAGCTCGAGAACGTCACCGTGAAGATGCTCGGCCGCGCCAAGAAGGTGGTGATCGACAAGGAGAACACCACCATCGTCAACGGCGCCGGCAAGAAGGCCGACATCGAGGCGCGCGTGGCGCAGATCAAGGCGCAGATCGAGGAAACCACCTCGGACTACGACCGCGAGAAGCTGCAGGAGCGCCTGGCCAAGCTCGCCGGCGGTGTCGCCATCATCCGCGTCGGCGGCGCGACCGAGATCGAGGTCAAGGAGAAGAAGGATCGCGTCGAGGACGCGCTCAACGCCACCCGCGCCGCCGTGCAGGAAGGCATCGTGCCGGGCGGCGGCACCGCGCTGCTGCGCGCCAAGAAGGCGGTCGGCCGCATCCAGAACGACAACTCCGATGTTCAAGCCGGCATCAACATCGTGCTGAAGGCGCTGGAAGCTCCGCTCCGCCAGATCGCCGAGAACGCCGGTGTCGAAGGCTCGATCGTGGTCGGCAAGATTCTCGACAACAAGACCGAGACCTTCGGTTTCGACGCGCAGAACGAAGAGTATGTCGACATGGTCGCCAAGGGCATCATCGACCCGGCCAAGGTGGTGCGCACCGCGCTGCAGGACGCTGCCTCCGTGGCGGGCCTGCTGGTGACCACCGAAGCCATGGTCGCCGAACTGCCGAAGGACGCAGCCCCCGCGATGCCGGGCGGCGGCGGAATGGGCGGCATGGGTGGAATGGGCGGCATGGGTTTCTGAGCCCTGCTCCCGCGCCTCGCGCATGCATCGAAAGGCCGCCTGCGGGCGGCCTTTTTTATGGTGCCAACTGCGCGAATCACCGCGACAATCCGATCGGGTTTTGGGATTGTCCGGCGTCGGCGATCCTTCCGTTCCTCCGCAAGACACGTCAGGGCACCACACCATGCGCAAATCGATGATCGGCTGTACCGCGCTCGCGATCGTCGCGGCGTTATCGGCGACGGCCCATGCGCAGGGCGCCAAGGACATGTCCAAAGATATGTCCAAGGACATGGTCAGGGACGCCGCGAAGGCCGCGCCCACGGGTTACGACGTGCGCTACTTCTCCTCGCTCGGCGACCTGCTCGGCGATCTGCCGGTGGATGCGTTCATCCGGGAAACCCGCAGCGGCGGCAAGCTGATCTCGGCGGTACTGGACGTGTGCTATTCCGTCTCCACCACCTCCGACCGCAAGGACCGCTTCGCCGTCGAGCTGAAGCCGGACGGCGACAGGCTCACCGGCAGCGGACAGAGCTCCGAAAACAAAACGCCGGTCAGCGTCAGCCTGATCCGCCGGCCGAGCGGCAAGCTGGTCTCGTTCGACGGCAAGATCACGCTCGGCGGCAGCATCAATTCCGTTTCGTCGCCGGACAATTCCGACACCGACGAGAGGGAATTCCGGCAGTTGCAGATGGTGGACGACGATCTCGTCGAGGCGCCGAAGGACTTCACCCAGGTGTCGCCGCAATCGCTGGCGGTGCGGGTGAAGCGCGAGAACTTCGTCGATCTCGTCAACAGCCTGCGCGACAAGAACGTCCAGATCGCGTTCGACAGCCTCGCCACCGACTGCAACGCGCTGCGCACCGGCCAGCAGATGCTGCGGCTGACGGCCGATCCCGCCCGCGCCGCGAGCCTCGTTGCCGGCCTGCGCTCCGCCCCCGGCGTCACCGCCGCGGGCTGGACCTCGGGCGGCTACGACATGGAGCGCGCGATCCGGTTTCCGGCCGCCGACTGGAGCGAGGGCGGCAAGCTCAACCGCGACAAATTGGCCAGCGCGCTCGCCGCAGCCACCGCCAAGGTGATGTCGGCACAGCCTGCGGCCGCGCGCTGGAACGACACCACCGGCGAACTGACCTTCACGCTGAAGCGGCCGAGCCAGCTCGCGCCCGGCCTCAACCTCACCGAGACGCTGGAGATCACCGCGCTGGTCGGCCCGGAGCGGCCGGGCGCGAGCGACCGGCTGGTGCTGTGGCTCGGCGTCCCCGCCAGCCGCACCGCCGACGAAAGCGCCGGGCCGCGCCTCGACATCGCCGACGAGTCCGGCGGCGACGAGGAAGGCATGGCCAGCGACGACGATGGCATGATCCGCGCGCTGGCCGCCGAGTTGAAGGGGCAGCGCTGGGACAGCGACAAGAACGCATGGAAATAATCACCATGCCCGCCGAGTCCGACTGCCGCGGCGCGCGCCGGTCATGACCGTGCGTTACGATATCGCCATCATCGGCGCCGGCCTCGGCGGCCTCACCGCCGGCGCGATTCTCGCCCGCGCCGGCCGCAAGGTGCTGGTGGTGGAGCGCAGCAATTCCGTCGGCGGCGCGGCCTCAAGCTACAAGGTCGGCGACCTGTTCGTCGAAGGCTCGCTGCACACCACCAGCGACCCGCACCATCCGCGCGACCCCAAGCACGATCCGCTGCGCCGCGCCGGCGTGCTCGACGCCGTGCAATGGGTGGCGGCCGGCAGCCTCTACGAGGTGCGCGGCGGGCCGCTCGCTGCCCCCTTCGTGCTGCCCGACGATTTCGATGCCGCGCGGGAAGCTCTGACGCAGCGCTTTCCCGAAGCGCGCGACAGCATCACCGCCGTGCTCGGCGAGATGCAACAGCTCGCCGCCGCCGCGCCGGGCGATGCCACGTCGCAGCAGCACGACGCGACGCTGGCGCAGACGCTCGATCGCGCGTTCGGCGACAACGAAGCCGTCAAGGCCGCACTGGCCGCCAACCTGGTCTGTTATCACGACGATCCCGCCACGACGTGGTGGCCGTTCTTCGCGCTGGCGCAGGGCGACTATCTGCGCAGCGGCGGACGCTATGTGCATGGCGGCTCGCAGCGGCTGTCGAGCGCGCTGGCGCGCGCCATCCGCACCGCCGGCGGCGCGGTGGCGCTGCGTCGCATGGCCAGCGCCATCACCCTCGATGGCGATGGCCGGATCAATGGCTTCACCCACACCGCGAAGGATGGCAGCGATTCGCAAACCGTGGACGCCGCCTGCATCATCGGCAACGCCGCGCCCGAGACGCTGGCGACACTGCTACCCACTGACGGCGGCGACCGGCTGCGCGCCGCCTATGCGGAGCGCGCGCCGTCGATCTCGCTGTTCGGCCTGACGCTGGGCCTCGCCCGGCCGCCGCGCGACTTCGGCGTCACCAGCTATTCGACGCAGTTGCTGCCGGACTGGATGACGCGCCTCGCCGATTACGCTGCGGCCACCACGCTGATGGCGCAAGAGCCGGGCGAGCGCATGCCGCCGCTCGCCATCGCCGACTACGCCGCGATCGATTCCGGCGTCCCCGCCCCGCCCTATGTGCTTTCGGTGATGGGGCCGGACGCGCTGTCGAACTGGGACGGCGCCGATCCCGATGCCTACCGCGCCAAACGCGCGCGGTGGCAGGCGGCCATCGTCGCCTGTCTCGACCGGCACTATCCGGGACTGGCAGGCGCGGTGGTGGCGTCGGCGTTCAACACCGCAGTCTCGATGCGGCAATATCTCGGCGCGCCGCACGGCGCGGTCTACGGCTTCGCGCCGACGCCGCCGCGTCCCGGCGCCGCGCGGCCGGAGCGCTCTCCGGCGACCGTCATTCCCGGCCTCTATCTGGCGTCGGCCTATGCCGGGTTCGGCGGCTATACCGGCGTGATCGCGTCGGCGGCCCAATGCGCCGACATGATCCTCGCCGCCGCCGATGCGGACGAACGCTAGTACAGGTTTCGTCGAAACAGAATCAACAACTCGTCATGCCCGGCTTGATGCCGGGCATCCACGTCTTGGAAGTTCCACAAAAGACGTGAATGGCAGGGGCGAAAGGACGTTCACGCCCGTCTTCGACGGGCGATACCCGGCCATGACGGATTGTTCTGCTTCCATCAAAAGCGGAAACGCTTTGATCCCGTGCTTAGTTGGTGCTCAGCCGGAAGCGCAGCGTGGTCGCGCCGACGAACGACACGAAATCGCCCTGCCGCGTCCACCTCTCGGCCGCGGCGAGCGCGGCCAGCAGGGCGTCGTCGGCCTGCGCCTGCGCCGGCGTACAGCCGCGCTCCGCCATCGCGCCGGGGACGAAGATCACGCTGTCGTTGGCGACGGAGAATTGTCCGCGGCCGGATTTGCACCACAGATCGAGCTGCGCCTCGCCGTTGTCGCCGATCTCCAGCGTCGGAATGCGCTTCGATCCGGGCTGCGCTGCGGCCTCCAGCGTCATCTCCGCGCCGAACGGAAATTCCCGCGCGCCCTGCGCCCGCGCCGTGGCGGAGGCCAGCGATACCAGAGCGAGGGCAAGCACGGCGTGTCGCAACATCATCATGATCGGCATTCCGGACCATTTCTCGCGCGGGTTCCGAACCTGACCGTGTTCGCACACAGACCCGCGCATCCGCCCTCCTGAAACAGGAGATGGAGCACGGGGTCAAGCCTGGTCCTGACGCGGTGTTCGCGACGGCCCCGGCTCAGCGGCGCACCACAAGGGGGCTGCGCCATCTCCGGCGCACCGACATCGACGTCGTCCCGCCCCATAAAAAAATCCCCGCGGCGCGCGCCGCGGGGATGACGATGAGGACGACGTGTCCGCAGTAGCGAGGGTCAGCGGATGACCATCGCGGTGAACGGATGCACGTAAGCCTGCAGCATGACGAACACACCGACGAGGCACGCCAGCACGATGGAGTGCCAGAACACGAAGCGCAGGATGGTGCCCTCGTGGCCGTACCAGTTGGTGGCGGTGGAGGCGACGACGATCGACTGCGCGTCGATCATCTTGCCCATGACGCCGCCCGAGGAGTTCGCCGCCGACATCAGGATCGGCGAGATGCCGAGCTGTTCCGAGGTGATCCTCTGCAGGTTGCCGAACAGCACGTTCGACGCCGTGTCCGATCCCGTCAATGCCACGCCCAACCAGCCGAGCAGCGTGCCGAAGAAGGGGTAGAGCACGCCGGTCGCGGCGAAGGCGAGACCGAGCGTGGCGTCGACGCCCGACAGGCGCGTCAGCGTGCCGATCGCCAGCATCGCCGAGATGGTGATCAGCGACACCGCGCAGATCCGGATGGTGCGGCCGTATTCCGCGATCATCTTGAACGGCGAGAAGCCCATCAGGAAGCCGGAGATGATGGCGGCGAACAGCATGCCGGTGCCGGTGAACGACAGGTAGGTGAACGCGAACACCGCACCTTCCGGAGTCGGCTTCGCGGCCACCGGCGGCATCTTGTTGATCATGTTGTGCAGGCCGGGCACCGGATAGTTCCAGGTGAAGATCGAGTTCGCCCAGGTCTTGAAGGCGCCGTTGCCCCAGATCAGCATGACGACGCAGACCACGATCCACGGCAGCAGCGCGCTCCACAGCTCTGCCTGGGTCAGCGGCGTCTTGTTGATCGGCTTGACCGGCTTCATGGTCGCGGCCGATTCATCGTTGCCGCGCAGCACCGGCGACAGCCACAGCTGCTTCGGCTGCCACACCTTGAGGAACAGGATGAGCGCGCCCATCGAGATCAGCGAGGCGCCGATATCGACGATCCACGGGTTGATGAAGTTCGAGATCACGAACTGCGGCACCGCGAACGACACGCCGGTGACGAGAATGGCAGGCCACACACCCATCATGCCGCGCCATCCCGCGAACGCCCAGATCACCCAGAACGGCACGATCAGCGAGAACAGCGGCAGCTGGCGTCCGACCATCGCGCCGAGGATGAAGGGATCGAAGCCGGTGACCGAGGCGAGGCCCTGGATCGGGGTGCCGAGCGCGCCGAACGCGACCGGAGCGGTATTGGCGATCAGCGACAGGCCCGACGCCGCCAGCGGCGAGAAGCCGAGGCCGATCAGCACTGCGCCGGTGATCGCCACCGGGGTGCCGAAGCCGGACGCGCCTTCGAAAAACGCGCCGAACGAAAAGGCGATCAGCAGGATCTGCAGACGCCGATCCTCGGTGACGCCGCCGATGGCCCGTTGCAGCAGTTCGAAACGTCCGGTCTCCACCGTGATGCGGTAGAGGAAGATGACGTTGAGCACGATCCAGCCGATCGGGAAGAAGCCGACCACCACGCCAAGCGCCGAAGCCCGGATCGACATGTTGGCCGGCATGGTGAAGACGAAGATCGCCACGAGGTTGGCGATGATCAGGGCGATGATCGCCGCGATATGGGCCTTGACCTTGCCGCTCGCGATCAGCACCAGCAGCGTCACCACGGGAATGGCGGCGGCGACGGTCGACAGCGCCGGGCTCCCCAGCGGATTATAAATTTGATTCCACATGTCTGTTCCTCCCCACGTCCTTGTCTGTCCACCCGACCAGCGTGGTCGATCGAGGTGTCTGGCGTTTCGGAGATGGCTCGCATGCATCGCAGGTGGCAGACCACCGGCACCGTTCGACCGGCCGCGCTCACAATGCTGCGAATAGAGTTGCCCCCACGGCCCTCACCGCCCGGGCGCATGCTAGGGTGAATGATGCATGCAGGACAAGACGTCGCAGGCGCGCTCACCTTCGACTTTAGTCGAACGTCGTGAAATTGACGCGCTTTATCAGCGCCTTACGACATCTCCATGGAGTATAAATCTGTGAATGGCATCGGTTCCACGCTCAAGGCCGTGTGGCGGATTGCAGCACCCTATTATCGCTCCGAGGACAGATGGGCCGGCTGGAGCCTGCTGGTGGCCGTCATCGTCATCGAACTCGGCACCGTCGCCATCAACGTCCTGCTCAATTCCTGGAACAACCGCTTCTACAACGCGCTGCAGGAGCGCAACTGGGACGCCTTCGTCCACGAGCTGCTGTACTTCACCGTCATCGTCACGATCTTCATCGCCATCGCGGTCTACCAGCTCTATCTCAACCAGTGGCTGCAGATCCGCTGGCGCAAATGGATGACCGAGCATCTGCTCGGCGACTGGCTCGCCAACGCCAACCACTACCGCATGCAGCTCCAGGGCGACGCCGCCGACAACCCCGACCAGCGCCTTACCGACGACGTCAAGCTGTTCGTGGACCGCACCCTGAACATCGGCATCGGCCTGCTCAACGCGGTGGTGACGCTGGTGTCCTTCATCGTCATCCTGTGGACGCTGTCGAGCGAAGCGCCGCTGCATGTGTTCGGCCGCGACCTCACCGTTCCCGGCTACATGGTGTGGGGCGCGCTGATCTACTCGGTGCTGGGGACCTGGATCACCCATTTGATCGGCCGGCCGCTGGTCAAGCTCGATTACCGCCAGCAGCAATACGAGGCGGATTTCCGCTTCAACCTGGTGCGGGTGCGGGAAAACTCCGAGCAGATCGCACTGCTGCGGGGCGAGCGCGCCGAGCGCCAGCGGCTGCGCGACCGGTTCGGCGCGGTGGTCGACAACTGGCTCGGCATCATGACCCGCACCAAGAAAATCACGGCCTTCACCGCGAGCTATTCGCAAGCCTCGGTGATCTTCCCCTTCATCCTCACCGCGCCGGCCTATTTCGCCGGCAAGATGCAGCTCGGCGGGATGATGCAGACGGCGTCGGCGTTCACCAGCGTCCAGGGCGCGCTGTCGTTCTTCATCTCGACCTATCGCACCCTGGCCGAATGGCAGGCCGTGGTCGCCCGCCTCGACGGCTTCGAAACCGGGATCGAGGCGGCGAAGACCCTCGCCACCGCCCCGGACACGGTGCGCTCGGTGGCCGCGCCGGGCGCGGCGGGCGCGATCCGCCTCGACGACGTGCGCCTGCGCCTGCCCGACCACCGGCCGCTGGTGGAGACATCCGGCCTCGACCTGCGCAGCGGCGAGCGCACTCTGCTGACCGGCCCCTCCGGCTCCGGCAAGTCCACGCTGCTCCGCGCCATCGCCGGCATCTGGCCGTTCGGCGACGGCGCGATCCGGATTCCCGAGGGTGCGTCGCTGATGATGCTGCCGCAGCGGCCCTATTTTCCGGTCGGCTCGCTCGCCACCGCGCTCACCTATCCGGCCGAGGACGGTACGTTCAGTACGGCGGAACTGGCCGAGGCGCTGACGCAGGTCGGGCTCGCGCCGCTGGCGCCGCGCCTGTCCGAGGACGGCCACTGGAACAGGACGCTGTCGCTCGGCGAACAGCAGCGGCTCGGGCTGGCGCGGGCGCTGCTGCACAAGCCGCAATATCTGTTCCTCGACGAGGCCACCGCCTCGCTCGACGAGCCGTCCGAAGCGCTGCTGTACCGGCTGATGGCCGAGAAGCTGCCGCACACCACCGTGATCTCCATCGGCCACCGCAGCACGCTGGACGCCTTCCATCAGCGCCGGATGACGCTGGAGCGCGCCGGCGACCGCTTCACCATCTCCGATCCCGCCGACGCCCCGACCCCGGCGTGACGTGATCGCCAGAGCGGTTTTGTCTGATGGAAACAGAATGGTCCGTCATGGCCGGGCATGGCCCGTCGAAGACGGGCGTGAACGGCCTTTTGTCCCGGCCATCCACGTCTTATTCCGTTGAGATTTCCAAGACGTGGATGCCCGGCATAAAGCCGGGCATGACGAGTTGCTGGTTTCGTCTCAACGAGACCTACTTTAACAATGGATCACTTCAACTGGTTCAGGGTCACGTCGGCCGAGAGCTTGGCGATGAAGGACGCGCCGCACCACTTCGACTGATAGGTGCCGGTCGCGGCATTCAGGGACGCCCCGAAGTCGCTGGTGATGGCGTTGCAGGCTTCCTTCGACAGGTCGGTGTCGGAGTAGCGCAGGTCGAGGGTGAACACCTTGTAGGTGAAGCCGACGCCGACGTTCCAGGTGTTGTAGTCCGGCAGCGCGGTGAAGGCGTAGAAGGCGTCGGTAGTGCCGAGCCACTGGTGGCCGTATTCGCCCGAGAGATAAGCGCCGACGCCCGACGACCCGAACAGGCTGCCCGGCGCGGTGAGCTTGGCGTTGATCGCCGCATAGGTCGAATCGAATCCGAAGTTCAGGAAGTTCGGCGAATAGAACACCGCGCCGCCGAGCGCGAAGGTGTCGTTGAAGGTATAAGTGACCTTGCCGTAGACCTCATAGAACGACACGTCCTTCTTCATGGCGTTGCCGTTGAACAGCGCGTTCGCGCCGAAACCGCACAGTCCGGCCGGGGTGATGGTGCCGGTGCCGGGCGTCAGGTTGCCGTCGATGCACTGCCCGCCCGGATAGAGATAGCCCCACACGCCGACGTCGAAGGCGACCGGACCGAAGGTCGGGCGGATACCGCCATAGACATCCACTTCCGCCGAGGCGCGGTTGGTGAAGGAGATGCTGTTGCCGGCCACGCCGGCATAGAGCTGCAGGTCCGGGGTGATGTTGTAGCGCGGCTCGAAATAGGCCGAGGCCGAGGGATTGCGGTTCGACTGCGAAATGCCGCGGAACACATAGTTGTTGGTGACCGACGCCCCGAAGGCGACATCCCAGGGCGACGCCACCACCACCGGCGGCGGCGCCTTGGTATAGACCTTGGCGGGCAGATCGGCCGCGGCCGCAGCCCCGGTCCCAGCTATCAGCGCGGCCATCGCCGCCATCGACAAACGTGTAGTCTTCATGACGATCCCCATCATCGTTCAAGCCCAGCGCGATTGCCGAAAGTCAGGCTGACCGACACCAATCGACTGCGCGGATTCCAATTCCGTGCGATCAATCTGCGGTCCGGCTCGCGCAGCGGAAAGACGAAAGGTCGGGCAAGTGCTGCCTCTTTGGGCATTCGCGAGCCTTGGGGATGAAGTGCCGTCGCAGTGTGGCCTGATGACCACACACCCGCGCGGCGGCTCGCGGGACGGCTGGAGCGAGTCCGCGTCGCCGCGCCGGGGACCTGGCGTCGACCGCGCAAAGGCGGGACCGCGGCGTTGCGGCGTCGAAGCGCCGCGCCCGGCAAACGGCGGCCACGCGGACAAGAAAAAGGCCACAGCGAAAACCGCCGCGGCCTTCGAGAGAGATGAAATCACGGACGCATCAGGTCACGCCGGCATGCGACCATCGACGCTTCGGATCATGGGCCCATGAAGATCATGGAGCCCTGACACCAGCGGTCCACTGCCACCGTGGACCGCGAGATCATGGACCGTGCGATCACGGGCGCATGGCACGACATGCGCCGGCCGGACGCGCCGGGGGTCAGGCGTTGCCGCCGTTGTCCGAATCGCCGGAGCCGAAACCGCTCGACCAGCTGGACACCGGCGCCGGC
Source organism: Bradyrhizobiaceae bacterium (assembly GCA_020544565.1). Lineage (GTDB taxonomy): Bacteria > Pseudomonadota > Alphaproteobacteria > Rhizobiales > Xanthobacteraceae > Afipia. Next base: position 40,533 of record CP078014.1, on the reverse strand, counting down.
TCGGACGGCGGGCTCGACCAGCTCGCGACCGGCTCGGGCGCGGCCATGGGGGCCGGCTTCGGAGCACTCTTCCTCTTGGCCTTTTTCACAGCGGCCTTCTTGGGAGCCGCAGCTTTGGCGACCGGAGCCTTAGCCTTCGCCGGAGACGCCTTGCGGGCGGATTTCTTCGCCGCCTTGCGGGGGGATTTCTTGGTGGCCTTCTTCGCAGCCTTCCTGGCCGATTTCTTCACGGCCTTCTTGGCAGACTTCTTGGCGGCTTTCTTCGCGGTCTTCTTGGAAGCTTTCTTGGCTGTTTTCTTGGCTGTTTTCTTGGAAGCCTTCTTGGCAGCTTTCTTGGATGTCTTCTTGGCGCCGGCCTTCTTCGCCGGCATCAGCTTTTTCGCCTTTTTAGCCTTCTTGTCTTTCTTCTTCTTGTCTTTAGCCATCGTGGTCCTCCTCTTGCCGCCGGCCACGAAGGCGGCGGCGCTCAGGCACTCCCGACGCGGGGGCCTTTCATGGATCTCTTCAATAGATCAGGCCGAGGACCGCCTGTCGCCCAGTCGAGCAACTCAATCGTGTGCACCACAGGGACCGACGTTCCGTCGGTACTCTCCACCGAGCCGATCTGCATCATGCAGCCGATGTTGCCGGCGGATACGACGTCCGGCTTCACCGAGGCGATGTTGGCGACCTTGCGTTCGCGCAACCGCTTCGCAATGTCGGGCTGGAGGATGTTGTACGTTCCTGCCGAGCCGCAACACAGATGACTCTCCGGCACATCTTTCACCACGAATCCACTCTTGGAAAGCAATTCTTTCGGAAGCCCAGTGATTTTCTGTCCATGCTGCAACGAGCATGCGGAGTGATACGCGACGACGACATCGTTTTTGTCCTGCGGCCACGCGATCTCGAGTGCGCCGAGATATTCGGTGACGTCCTTCGCCAGCGTCGCGACGCGCGCGGCTTTCGCCGCATAGGCCGCGTCCTCGCGCAGCATGTAGCCGTAGTCCTTGATGGTGGTGCCGCAGCCCGAGGTGGTAATCAGGATGGCGTCGAGCCCGCGACTGTCGGCCTCGCGGGTCCAGACATCGATATTGGCGCGCGCCCGCGCCAGCGCGTCGTGATCGCGGCCCATGTGGTGGGTGAGCGAGCCGCAGCACTGCTCGTCGGCCACCAGCGCCACCTCGATGCCGTGGCGGGTCAGCATGCGAATCGCCGCCTGGTTGATGCCGGGGGACAAAACCTGCTGGGCGCAGCCCTGCAGCAGCGCCACGCGGCCGCGCTTTTGACCCTCGGCGGGAAACACCTTGCCCCCCGCCGGGCCGGCCGCGGGCAAGGACGACGGCGCCAGCGCCAGCATCGCCCGCACGCGGTTGAAGAACGTCGGCGCGGTGCGCCCCTGCGGCTGGGACGGCAAGAGCGCCATGAGCGGCCGGACCAGCCGCGCCGCGGTCATGCTGAGCCGGAACAGGCCGGGACGCGGCAGCACATAGGCCAGCATGTCGCGCAGGACGCGATCCGGCAGCGGCCGCTGATACTTCTCCTCGATCCGCACCCGCGCCTGATCGACGAGGTGCATGTAGTTCACGCCCGACGGGCAGGTGGTCATGCAGGCGAGGCAGGACAGACAGCGGTCGATATGCTTGACCACCTCCGGCGACGGCTTGCGGTCGTTCTCCAGCATGTCCTTGATGAGGTAGATGCGGCCGCGCGGGCTGTCGAGCTCGTCACCGAGCAGCACGTAGGTCGGACAGGTCGCGGTGCAGAAGCCGCAATGGACGCATTTGCGCAGGATCTTGTCGGCCTCGCGGATATCCGGATCGGCAAGCTGCGCCAGGGAAAATTCTGTCTTCATGACGTCACCGGCTCCGGATCATGCGCGCGCCATCCGGCCGCGATTGAGAATATCCTCGGGGTCGAAGCTGGCCTTGACCCGCCGGCCGAGCGCCGCCACGCCCTCCGGCTGCGGATGGAAAACGTCGATCGCCGTCCGGGTCGCTTCACTGCCGCGGATCAGCGTGGCGTGGCCGCCGATGGCCGCGAGCCGTTGCCGCAGCATCGGCGCATGGGCGTCGGGCGCCGGCGGCAGCGCCGCCCAGATCAGCCCGCCGCTCCAGTCGTAGAACACCTCGCCGCCGGTCTCGCGCGTCAGCGCCTGCCCGAACGCGCCGCCCGCCGCCGGCGGACAGACGATCCGCCACACCGGCCAGTCCCCGCGCGGCCCCGCGGCTGCAAACGGGACCACGTCGCGGATCGAGTCCCACACCGCGGTCGAGGCCGCGTCCGCGATCATGTCGATGGCCGCGAACGACGCCAGCAGGGCGCTGACCGATCCGGCGCGCGCCGCCACCGACGCGCCGATACCCTCCAGCCGCACCAGCGTCACCGCCTGCTGCGAGCCGGCGAAGCCGTCCAGCGCGTCCGCGCCGCGCAGCACCGAAGCCGGCAGATGCGCCACGCCGGAGACGTCGAACGACGAGCCCAGCGCCGTGGTCATTACCCGGTTCGCGGTGACGTCGTCGAGGCCGCGCAGCACCAGCGTGCGCTCGCTGTCCGCGCGGGGCAGCACCTTGAGCGTCACCTCGGTCATCACCGCCAGCGTGCCCCACGACCCGGCCAGAAGCTTGCACAGGTCGTAGCCGGTGACGTTCTTCACCACCTTGCCGCCGGTCTTGAAGCTCTCGCCGAACCCCGACACCGCGTGCGCGCCGAGCAGATGATCGCGCGCGCCGCCGGCCTTGATGCGGCGCGGCCCGGCGAGACCGGCGGCGATGACGCCGCCGATAGTGCCCTGCCCGCGCGGCGTGCCCAGCAGCACCGAGGTGTCCATCGGGTCGAACGCGAATTCCTGATTGCGCGAATCCAGCAGCGACAGCACATCGGCCATCGGCGCGCCGGCCTGCAGCGTGATGATCAGTTCGCTCGGCTCGTAGGAGGTGATGGCGTTGAGCGGGGAGAGATCCAGCACCGCGTTGGTCGGCATCGGCAGGCCGATGGCGCGCTTGCTGCCATGGCCGACGATCTCGAGCGGCTGGGCGGCGGCGATCGCCTCGCGCACCGCCTGCTCCACGTCCTTTTCGTCACGTACTTTCAGGGTGTCCACATCGCACCTTGTTTGTCTTGAAGAGCCGATCGCAGCCGGATGAGACCGGCATGTCCCATCATCTAGAACCGCGGAATGTCCGGAAACGCGAGCTGGCCGCGATGGACGTGCATGCGGCCGAGCTCGGCGCAGCGATGCAGCGTCGGAAACACCTTGCCCGGATTGAGCAGGCCCTGGGTGTCGAAGGCGCATTTCAGCCGCTGCTGCTGGGCGAGATCGATGTCGCTGAACATCTCCGGCATCAGGTCGCGCTTCTCGACGCCGACGCCGTGTTCGCCGGTGAGTACGCCGCCGAGCTTCACGCACAGCCGCAGGATGTCGGCGCCGAACGCCTCGGCCTTGTCCATCTCCTCGGGGATGTTAGCGTCGTAGAGAATGAGCGGATGCAGGTTGCCGTCGCCGGCGTGAAAGACGTTGGCGCAGCGCAGCCCGTATTTCTGGCCGAGGTCGCGGATGCCGGCCAGCGCCTCCGGCAGCTTGCCGCGCGGGATGGTGCCGTCCATGCACAGATAGTCCGGCGAGATGCGGCCGACGGCGGGGAACGCCGCTTTGCGCCCGGCCCAGAACAGCAGGCGCTGCTGCTCCGAGGTCGACACCTCGCACGAGGTCGAGCCGCAGCCGCGCGCGATGGTTTCCACCCGCTCGATCAGTTCGTCGACTTCGACCTTCGGCCCGTCGAGTTCGATGATCAGCAGCGCTTCGACGTCCAGCGGATAGCCGGCATGGACGAAGTCCTCGGCGGCATGGATGGCGTCGCGGTCCATCATCTCCATGCCGCCCGGGATGATGCCCGCGCCGATGATCTCGGCGACGCAACGCCCGGCCGCCTCGACCTCCGGGAAGCCGACCATCAGCGCCCGCGCCGTTTCCGGCTTCTTGAGGATGCGCACGGTGACCTCGGTTACCACCCCGAGCAGCCCCTCCGAGCCGGTGATGACGCCCATGATGTCGTAGCCGGCCGCCTCCGGCGCCTTGCCGCCGATGCGCAGGATCTCGCCGGTGATCAGCACGAACTCGCAGCCGAGCACGTTGTTGGTGGTCATGCCATATTTCAGGCTGTGCACGCCGCCGGAATTCTCCGCGATGTTGCCGCCGATCGAACAGGCGATCTGCGACGACGGATCGGGCGCATAATAGAAGTCCTCATGCGCCACCGCCTGGCTGATGGCGAGATTGGTGACGCCGGGCTCGACCACGGCGACGCGGTTATCGAAATCGATCTCGCGCACCCGCTTGAACTTACCGAGCCCGAGCAGCACCGCGTCCTTGAGCGGCAGCGCGCCGCCCGACAGCGACGTGCCCGAGCCGCGCGGCACCACCTTGATGCCGTTGTCGTGGCAATATTTCAGCACCTGCGCCACCTGCTCGGTGGTGTCGGGCAGCACCACCACCATCGGCGGCTGGCGATAGGCCGTCAGCGCGTCGGATTCGTAGGGCTGCATCTCGCGCTCGGTGGAAATCACGCCCTCGCCTGGCACGATCCGGCGCAGGGCGGCGACGATCTCGTCGCGACGGGCGAGCACGGCCTGATCCGCTTCGGGCATCATGATCGACATGGACGCTCTCCAGAACACAGCGCGGCGCGCGCTTCAGTCAGTCCGGCGTACCAAGCACATATCCCGCGACTTTTGAATAGTTCCAATCGCCAAGGCGACGCCGGTGGCGGGACAGGCTGCGAATGGATCGCACCGCTATTCTATCCGGCGACCGCGCCAAGCTCCCGCCGCACCGGCATCACCGGCAGCACCGCCTGCACCACGAGGCCGCGGGCGCGGGCGTCGAGCACGCCCACGGCGCGCAGGGCGAACAGGGTGATGGTCTGCACCGAGTCGCGCAGTTTCACCGGATCATCGATATCGTCCGGCGCGAGCGGACCGACCAGGGATTCGTGCAGCGCCCCGATCAGAGCCGTGGCCGCGAGCGCGGTATCCTGCGTCGGCAGATGCCCGGCCCGCATCGCCGCCTCGATCCGCCCCTCGATCTCGGCGGCGATCTCGCGGCGGCTGGCGACGCGCGAGGCGGTGACGTCGACATCGACCGGCTCGGCGAGGATGCCCCAGGCCAGCCTGCGGTTCGAGATCACATGGACCGCGATGGTGCTGACCGCGGCCGCAAGCGCCGACGACGGCCCGGGTGCGGCATCGGCAGCGCGGCGAATGGCGGTCAGCTCGGCGCGGGACACATCGGCGATCAATTCGGAGATCAGCTCGGCTTTCGAGGGAAAGTAGCGATAGACCGTGCCCGCCGCGACGCTGGCGCGCGCCGCCACCGGCGCGATCTGCACCGCCGCCATGCCGCCTTCGGCGGCGGCATCGCGCGCCGCCGCCAGGATCGCGTGGCGACGCGCGGCGAGACGTTTCACAACCTGATGCGTGCGTCTGTAAACCATTGACGACGTTCGACTCCCTAAAAGAAGTGAACATCAGTTCAAAAGCCGATTCAAGCGCTTCGAGGGGCCGGCGGCAAAATTCGCAGCGCAGCATAAACCGCGCGGTCAGCCGCCGAAGCCGAGCGCGCGCGCCAGCGCCGCCACCGCCATGCCGGTGAGGACCGCGACGAATTCGTTGCGGCGGATGATGGTGACCGCCACCGCGGCGGCGATGGCGAGCAGCACCACGCCGCCGCCGTTGATCGCCACCGGCAGCGCCGCGGCGACGATGATCGAGCCCGGCAGCGCATCGAGCATGCGGCGCACCCGCGGGGTGATGGTGACGTAGCCCATCAGCCAGTAGCCGCCGAGACGCGAGGCCACGGTCACCACCGTCATCACCGCGAAGGCGATCATCACATCGGAGCGCAGAAACTCGCTCATGCGCCCTGCTCCCGCGGTTGTCCGGGCGGAGAAGCCGCGGGCGGATCGTCGTCCATCAGCCCGGCGCAGAGGGCGCCCGACACCGCGCCGGTGATGATGAACCACCACCCCGGCACCAGCCGGTAGACCGCGAGCGAGACCACGCCCGCGACCACCCACGGGATGGCGCGGCGCGGGCCTTTCCATGCCGGCACCAGCATGGCGGCATAGAACGCCGGCACCACCAGATCGACGCCGAACTTCTTCGGATCGGTCAGTTGCCCGGCGAGCAGATAGCCCGGCACCGAGGCGGCAAACCACGCCACATAGAGCAGCACGCCGCCGCCGACGAAGAACGAGGCATCCGCGCCGCCATGGTTGCGATAGCGGGTGGCGGCGAGCCAGCCGCCATCGGTCACCAGCAGCATCGCCGGATAAGCCTGCCACGCCGGCAGGGTCGCGAACCACGGCCGCAGGCTGGCGCTCATCAGCGCGAAACGAATGTTGACGGTGGTGGTGAGCAGCGCCAGCGTCGCGATCGACGACGCGGTCAGCGTGTCCGGCCACGACGACAGCGCCACGAACTGCGACAGCCCGCCATAGACGAAGGCCATCATCACCTGCACTTCGGTCAGCGTGAAGTTCTTCTGCGCGGCGAGCGCCCCGAGCGCCATGCCGAAGGCGACGGTGCCCGGCAGCATCGGCGCGATGGCGTAGATGCCGGGGACGATGGCCCGGCGCGACCAGTAGGCGGGCGCATGGAAATGGTCGGACGCCCCGTGGGGCTTCGGCATGGAACGAGTGGTCATCGGGTCATCCGCGCAAGCCGGCATGGGTGCGGCGAATGCGTGGACGGGTCAAGCGGCGCGACTGCGGGGCAGACCGGCAATCCGGACAGAGCGCGCGATGGGTGAGATGGATCAACGCACACAATGTCGTCCCCGCGCAGGCGGGGACCCAGATTCCCCAGTCCCTCAACATAGTGACGATGTCGGAGCAGCCTTTGCCCTCATCGATACCTTCGGTGGTGATGGGTCCGCGCCTGCGCGGGGACGACATCGAGAGATTGGCGCAATATCTCCACACCCACGATCGTCATCACCGGGCTTGTCCCGGTGATCCACGTCTGTCTGGGACCCCGCGCAAGACGGGTTGAAATTGAATTGCGAGCCAACGGGTCCGGCCTAGCAGGCTCGTTGACAGGCTCCGTGAAGCCATCCATCGCCACAAAAAGATCGATTGCTTCGTCGCTGCGCTCCTCGCAATGACGGCTGACCCACAAACGAAAAGGCCGGTCCGAAGACCGGCCTTTTTTATTCGATGTATCGCGGGCTTACGCCTGCGGCTGCGGCTCCAGCCCGGCGTCCGGGCGCGGGCGCGGCTTGCCGGCGGGCGGCACCGCCGAGGTGCGCGGACCGGTCGGCTCCAGCACCGATTCGCGGTTCGGCTTCTTGCCATCGAGCAGATCGGTGATCTCGTCGCCGGACAGCGTCTCGAACTCGAGCAGGCCTTTGGCCAGCGTCTCGAGATCGCCGCGCTTCTCGGTCAGGATCCGCGTCGCCTCGTTGTAGCCTTCCTCGACGAGGCGCTTCACTTCCGAGTCGATCTTCTGCGCGGTGGCTTCCGAGACGTTCTGCTGGCGGTTGACCTGCATGCCGAGGAACACCTCGTCATTGTTCTCGCCATAAGCCACCGTGCCGAGTTCATCCGACAGGCCCCAGCGGGTCACCATCATGCGGGCGAGGCGCGTGGCCTGCTCGATGTCCGACGAGGCGCCGGAGGTGACCTTGTTGCGGCCGAAGATCAATTCCTCGGCGACGCGGCCGCCCATCATGATGGCGAGGCGCGAGGTCATCTGCTCCAGCGACATCGACATCTTGTCGCGTTCCGGCAACTGCATGACCATGCCCAGCGCACGGCCGCGCGGGATGATCGTCGCCTTGTGGATCGGGTCGGTCGCGGGCACGTTGAGGCCGACGATGGCGTGGCCGCCCTCGTGATAGGCCGTCAGCATCTTCTCTTCCTCGGACATGACGAGCGACTTGCGCTCGGCGCCCATCATCACCTTGTCCTTGGCCTCCTCGAACTCGGCCTGGGTCACCATCCGCTTGTTGCGGCGGGCGGCGGTCAGCGCGGCTTCGTTGACGAGGTTCATCAGGTCGGCACCCGAAAAACCCGGAGTGCCGCGGGCGATGGTCTTGAGGTTGATATCGGGCGCCAGCGGCACCTTGCGGACGTGGACTTTCAGAATCTGCTCGCGGCCCTGAACGTCCGGATTCGGCACCACGACCTGACGGTCGAAGCGGCCCGGACGCAGCAGCGCCGGATCGAGCACGTCGGGACGGTTGGTGGCGGCGATCAGGATCACGCCCTCGTTCGCCTCGAAGCCGTCCATCTCGACCAGCAACTGGTTCAGCGTCTGCTCGCGCTCGTCATTGCCGCCGCCGAGACCGGCGCCGCGATGACGGCCGACCGCGTCGATTTCGTCGATGAAGATGATGCACGGCGCGTTCTTCTTCGCCTGCTCGAACATGTCGCGCACGCGCGACGCGCCGACGCCGACGAACATCTCGACGAAGTCAGAGCCGGAAATGGTGAAGAACGGCACGTTGGCTTCGCCCGCGACCGCGCGCGCGATCAGCGTCTTGCCGGTGCCGGGCGGGCCGACCAAGAGCACGCCGCGCGGAATGCGTCCGCCGAGGCGCTGGAACTTGCCGGGGTCGCGCAGAAATTCGACGATCTCCTGCAGGTCCTGCTTGGCCTCGTCGACGCCGGCGACGTCGTCGAAGGTGACGCGGCCGTGCGCCTCGGTCAGCATCTTGGCGCGCGACTTGCCGAAGCCCATGGCCTTGCCGGCGCCGCCCTGCATCTGGCGCGACAGGAACACCCACACACCGATCAGCGCGACGAACGGCAGCCACGACACCAGGAGCGACACGAACCACGGCACGTTGTCGCCGGGCGGCTTGGCGGTGATCGAGACCTTGGCGTCGTACAGGCGCTTGATCAGCGTCGGGTCCGACGGCGCATAGGTGTGGAAAGTCGAGCCGTTGGTGAAGGAGCCGGTGATATCCTGGCCCTGGATCACCACGTCGCGCACCCGGTTGGCGTCCACCTCGGTCAGCAATTGCGAGAACGAGATATCCCCCGTCGCGGCGCGCTGCCCGGGATTCTGGAAGAGCGTGAACAGCGCCAGCACCAGCAAGGCGATGATGACCCAGAGGGCGAAATTACGCAGCGGAGCGTTCATTGGTCTTCCTTCATGGCCGCATGGCGCACGGCCTTCGCAGTCTTGACGATCATTCTTCGAAGATCATTCTTCAGCAGGCATCTTTCGGGCGGGTGGCCCTGCAGTCTGGCTGTCCTACAATTTAAGTGCGCACCCTCGCGATGCCAAGGGAACCGGTTAGGACTATTTAGCGCATTCTAGCGCCATTCCGGGTGAAATAAGGGCGGCGTTTTTCGCCGATTTCGACAGTGGTTAAGGGGTTTTCCGCCTACCCTGCCGGCGCGGCGGCGCGGGAGCAATGCGAAGACGGCCGCGCTCCAGACTGATCACGGCCCCGGCCAGGGTCCGCTTCAGCCGCGCGCCCGTGGCCGGACGCCCTGCCCCCGCCGCCAGATCCAGCGCCTGCAGCAGCGCCTCGACCTTGCCGAGCTCGGCCGGGCCTTCGTGGCCGGCGCGGTCGATGGCACGCCACAGCAGCCGCACCCGCAATTCGTCGGACAGCGCCATGAAGGCCGCGACATCGAAGCCCGCCGCCATGTCGGCCCCGCCGAGGCGGGCGAGATAGCGCTCCGCCCCGTCGGCCATCAGGTCGAGGGCGGCATTGGCCCGCGCCAGCCGCACGGCGAGACGGGCGAGACTGCGGGCATCCGCCCCCTCCGCCGCCAGCGCCGGCATCAGGGCGCGCAGCCGCGGGCGGGCGAAGCGCGGATCGCGGTTGGTGGGATCGTCGGCGAAGGGAATGCCGGCCTTTTCAAGGGTGGCGACGAGGCTTGCCTTCGGCACGTCGAGGAACGGCCGCGCCAGCACCACGCCGTCGCGCGGCGTCTGCCGCGCCATCGCCGCGAGGCCGCCGATGCCGCTGCCGCGCGACAGCCGCATCACCACGGTCTCGGCCTGATCGTCGCGGGTGTGGGCGGTGAGGATATGGCTGGCGCCACTGGCGCGCGCGGCCCTCGCCAGCAGGCGGTAACGCGCCTCGCGGGCGGCGGCGGGCAAGCCGGTCGCGGGCTTGGGGCCGGTCCAGCGCAGGGTGCGGTGATCAAGGCCGAGCGAGGCCGCCAGCCGCTTGACCGCCCGCGCTTCCGCCGCCGCCTCCCGGCGCAGACCGTGATCGACCGTGACCGCGACCAGACGCGGACCGTTTTTGAGCCCGCGCCGCCAACGGGCGGCGAGCCACATCAGCGCCACAGAGTCCGGGCCGCCGGAGACGGCGAGCACGAGGGCGGACGCGGCTTTCCAGTCGGCGAACAGCCGCCGGGCCTCGTCAGCGCTTACGATGGAAGGGTCTTCTGGTTTGGGCATGCTGCGGTCCGGCCGTCCGGAGTCATTGCGCGGGGATCATGCCCTAAAAACGGTGCGAAGTCGCTCGGATCGTACCTCTTAAACGCGTCATGCCCGACAAGCGCGGGCATGATGACATGGCCGCACAGCCAACAACGTCAGCAGCCGACGCGCTTCTGCTCGCGGGCGACGCCCTGCTTCACGCCGCTGGAGGCGCGGGGGTACTTGCGGGTGACCTCACCGAAGGCGGCGCAGGCGGCTTCCTTTTCCTTCAGCGCCGCCAGCGACTGGCCCAGCCGCAGCAGCGAATCCGGCGCCTTGGCGGAGGTGTCGAACTTGGTGGTCACCCCGAGGAAGGCTTCGGCGGCGTCGCGATATTTCTGGCGCTGGAACAGGCTTTCGCCGAGCCAGTATTGCGAATCCGGCAGCAGCGGATCGCTCGGATATTTCTGTGCGAAATTGCGCATGGTCTCCTCGGCCAGCGCGTAGTCCTTGCGCTGCATGTAGCCGATGCCGAGATCGAATTCGTCGCGCGGCGTCGCCGAGGGCGGCAGGGTGGTGAGCGACGCCGTGGTGTTGGGCGCAGGGCCGCGCGCCACCGGCGGCGCGCCGGCATTGCCGCCATTGTCGGTCATCGGCATCTGGCCGCCGCCCAGCGCGCGCGGCACGCCGGGCGCGTTGGGATTGCGGCTGGGATCGAAGGCATCGCCGCGCCGCCCGCTGCTGGCGACCGGAGGCGCGATCACTGCCGGCGCCTGCCCGGACGCCGGCTGCTGGGCATAAGCGCCCTGCTGCGCATAGCCGCCCTGCTGCGCATAGCCGCCCTGCTGCTGATAGCCGGGGTTCGGCTGCGGCGCGGCCACCGTATTGGGCGCGGGGGGGCGCGGAGCCATCTGGGCCGCCGCCGCCGGCGGCGCGCCCGCCTGCAACGCCCGCAACTGCTCCTCGAGCTGGCGGTTACGGTACTGCAATTCCTCGTTTTGCCCGGTCAGCGCCCGCAACTGGTTTTCCAGCCGCTCGACGCGGATTTCCGGATCCATGTCGTCCTGCTGCGCCAGCGCCGCCGCCGGCAGCGCGACGGCTGCGGAGACAAGAGCCACACACATGAAATTCTGCAATCGGAATGACATCATCGACCTGACGAACAAGGGCTGGCGAACAAGGGCGCATCGGATGGATCGCGCCCGAGAGTGAGGGTTTCACTACGCCGAAAATGTGGCTGGCGACAGCGTCAAACAGCCCCGGACAACAAAAACGGCGCCCGCAGGCGCCGCTTCAATCCCGACCGGCAGACGCCTTACGAACTGGCGTTGAGCACGGTGACGGCGCGGCGGTTCTGCGACCAGCACGAGATGTCGTTGCACACCGCGACCGGACGCTCCTTGCCGTAGGAGATGGTCCGCATCCGGCTCGAGTCGATGCCGCGCGAGGCAAGGAAGTTGCGCACCGACTGGGCGCGCCGCGCGCCGAGCGCGATGTTGTATTCGCGGGTGCCGCGTTCGTCGGCGTGGCCTTCGATAGTGAAAGTGTAGCGGTTGAACTGCTGCAACCACTGCGCCTGCTTCTCCAGCGTCGCGATCGCCTGCGGCGACAGCTCGGTCTGGTCGCTTTCGAAGAACACGCGGTCGCCGACATTGACCACGAAATCCTGCTGGCTGCCCGGCACGGCTGCGCCCGCCATGGCGTCGCCGCCCATGCCGTTCTTGTTGTTGGCGCAGGCGCCCATCGACAGCGCCACGGCCAGAACGGCGGCGAGCTTCAATCCCTGGAGGATACGCATCTGATGTTTCATTCCGGAGCCTCCACGCTCTGGTTTCCTACTGGAATTCGGGTCTAGCGCGGCTTGGTTAAGCGAACGTTCCGTCAACCTTGATGAGGAGTTGCCAAACCCCGTCAAATGCCCCGCACCGGGCAAAACCGGCGGCGATGGTTAATGGGTGATGAATATGGCGCGACGGTGAAAGCATGCGCGGCAACGCCGCCGGCGCGAATATCGGGCGACGACCGTGACGAAAATATCGCACGCGGAAAAGCGCGCGCCCGGTTCCGCCGGGTGCCGCGGACCGGAGCCGTCAACCGGAGCCGTCAACCGGAGCCGTCAGTGCTCCACGCCGGCGGGCGCGGTGGCGAACGGAAACTCGGGCAGCATGACTGGCGCCAGCGGCTGGCTCGGTTCGCCGTGGCGCTCGAACAGCATCCGCCGCTCGAAGAAGCTCGACCGGAAGAACGGATAGCGCTGGAACACCTTCTCGCGCATCTCGGGGAAATTCACCGCCATCAGGCCGAGCGGCTTGGTCAGGGTCGGATAGGACCGCGGCGCGCACAGCGGCGTGTGCATGAACACCCGGCGGTAGAACGCCTGATGCTCCCGGCGCACCGTCGCCGTGCCGATGTCGGCGTGGAAATAGGCGCAGGCGACATAGGCGAGCCGCAACGTCACGTAAGGCAGTTCGGGGATGCGGGTCTCGCGCATCGGATCGGCGACGAAGCGGTTGGGGTCGACGATGATCTTGCCCTCCGCCAGCATCGGCTTCAGGATATCGCCGAAGGCATCGACCGCCGGGGTGTCGGGCTGATCGGGCGAGGCGACGCTGATTCGCAGCGAGCTCGCCAGCAGGCCGTCGATATAGACGCCGAACGTCCATGAGTTCGGCGCATCGTCGAATCGGTCGGTCAGCCTGCGGTCGCTGCGCGGCTCGATGGCCCCTTCCTGCAGATAGGCGCGGTAGCGAAGGCGATAGATCGCCTCCTTGTCCGCCTCGGTTTCGGCCAGCCTGTAATCGACCCGATCGAGCAGATCGGCTTTTCTCTCAAGCGAACGGTTCGTGCTCTGAAGCGCGGACCCCATCACTTCCCCCCCACCTGCGCACGCAGCGTCGCGACGCATTTGAAAGGTTAATGTTTCCTTAAACAAAGCGCAAAGACTCCGGCATAGTAACCTTAACAGCCGCACGCCCGTTGCATGGCCAGGCAGCGCTCCCCACGCGGCCGCATGGCCGTCATGAAAGGGAATCACCCTTTTCGGCGCATCTGGTAAAAATCGCGATAAATTTCAGGCGCGATGAATGTCAGGCGATGGAGCGCGCCGCCTTCACCGCCGCGGCGCCCGCCCCCGCGCCCGCGGAGATGCCGTCCTGCGTGGGCGGCGTCTTGGCCGTCTGCACCGGCACCGGCCAGCTCCGGCCGTGCGAGGCGTTGACCAGTTGCCGGATCTGCGTCGCCGGCACCGGACGGCTGAAGATATAGCCCTGCACTTCCGTCACCGTGCCGTCCGCGCTGATGAGTTCGAGCTGCTCGGGCGTCTCGACGCCCTCGACGACGACGCTCATGCCGAGATCGGCCGACAGCCGCGCGACCCCGCGCAGCAGCGTCAGCGGCCGCGCATTGCCGATGCCTTCCAGGAAGGACCGGTCGATCTTGACCTTCTGGAGCGGGAAATTGTGCAGATAGCTGAGGCTCGAATAGCCGGTGCCGAAATCATCGAGCGCGATGCGCACGCCGGAGGCGCGCAACTGCGTCAGCACGTCGAGGGTCCACTGCATATTGCGCAACAGCGAGGATTCGGTGATCTCGATTTCCAGCCGGTGCGCCGGCAGCCCCGAGACTTCCAGCGCATAACGCACCTCGGTGACGACATCGCGCTGATGGAACTGCTGCGACGAGAAATTGACCGCGACCTTGACCCCGTCCGGCCACCGCATGCATTCCATGCACGCCTTGCGCAAAATCCAGCGGCCGAGATCGACGATCAGGCCCATGTCCTCGACCACCGGGATGATCTCGGCGGGCGACACCGCGCCGCGGGTCGGATGATTCCAGCGCAGCAGCGCCTCGCAGGTGGTGACGCGGCCCGACTTGAGATTGACCAGCGGCTGGTAATACAGCTCGAACTCCTCGTTCGCGAGCGCCTGGCGCAGGTCGAGCTCGAGCACGCGGCGCGCCTCGACGGTCTGCGCCATCTCCTCGCGGAAGAAGCAGTAGGTGCCGCGGCCGTCGGCCTTGGCGCGGTACAGCGCCATGTCGGCGTTCTTCAGCAGCGTGTCGGCGCTGACGTCGCCTCCCGAGGTCATCGCAATGCCGACGCTGGCGCCGATCTCGACCAGATGCTTGTCCACCTCGTAGCGCTCGCTCAGCCGCTCCACGATCCGCTGCGCCAGCGCCGCCGCATCCTCGTTCGAGCGGATGCCGCGCTGGAACACGACGAACTCGTCGCCGCCGAAGCGGGCGACGAAATCGGTCGGCCGCAACAGGCCGCGCAGCCGCGCCGTGACCGCGCACAGCAGCTTGTCGCCGCTCGGATGGCCGAGGGTGTCGTTGACCTGCTTGAACTGATCGAGATCGACGAACAACAGCGCCGACAGCGGCGCGTCGGGGTGCGGATCGGCCAGAAGCCGCTCGATCTCGTCGCGGAAATGCACCCGGTTGGGCAGGCCGGTCAATTCGTCGTAGCGCGCCATGTGGCTGATGCGGGCCTCGGCGTTGCGCCGCTCGGTGACGTCCTCGACCAGCACCACGGTGCCGCCGCCGGGCATCGGCTGGAACGTCCATGACAGCGCGCGCTCGCCCTCGCGCTCGGCGTTGAGCGTGGTGATCTCGGCGGCGCGGGACTTCGCGATCTCGCCGACGATGCGCGCGGCGCTGCCGGCCTGAAGCGACCGTTGGCCGACGCAGGCATCCATCACTTCACCAATGGTCGCGCCGCGACCGATCATTTCCCGCGGCAGCGCCATCATCTCGCTGAAGCGGCGGTTCATCACTGCGAGGCGGCCGTCGGCGCCGAACATGCACAGGCCGTGCGGCATGTTGTTGAGCGCGGTGTCGAACTGGTCCGCGATCGAGGCGAGCCGCTCGCTGGTCATCCGCGCCTTGACGAAAATCCGGTGCAGGTTGAGGTTGATGTGCCGCAACCCGATGAAGAAGAATACCTGCAGCAGCCCGAGCGCGACATAATACGGGTTGCCGTTGAGCATCAGCGCCACCGCCAGCGGTCCGCAGGCGTAGAGGATGTGCAGCCGGATGATCGGGGGCGCGCCGTAGTTACGGCCGGCGCTGGCGGCGGTGTAGCCGATGGTCGAGGCCGCGCACAACAGATGCGCCACGGTGTCGTCGGAGCCGAGCAGCACCACCGCGCACCACAGGCCGAGCGAACTCGCATAGAGATCGGCCAGAATCTTGTAGCGCGGCTCCCACCATTCGGCGCGCTCCGGCGTCAGCGGCCCGGAGCGGCGCTCGATCTCGTAGCGGCGCATCTGCACGGCGCGCGCCGTGCCCACCAGCACGATCCACACGGCGCACGGCCAGATCAGCGCGTTGCCGGTTTTGATCGCGGTCAGGACAGCCGCGATCGCCACGGCGAAGGTGCCGGAGAACGTCGCCACATAGTTCTGGAAAAGCGAATCGACCAGCGCCGCATAAACGGTGCGCGGCAGTACGTCGTCTTTTCGCTGGCCGGCCTGGACGAGTTGCATCAACGATCGCTTGCCCTGATATCGCAGGACGAAGTGTTATCCACTGCAGATGAAGTCTTTCTGAGCGAATATCGTTAGCGAACCGTTGGCGCGGCGGAAGACGACCAGAATCCGCCCGCTAAGTCAGCGCATTGGAGGCATGCGGCGCGATCGTCGCCGCCGCCGTCAAGGTTTTGTTTACGATAACAGCGGCGACCACGCCGGATCGGACGCGAAGCCCGGCGTCGGCACCTTTTGCTCGTTGCGGCCGGAAATATCCACCGTGAACAGCGACGGGCCGGGCCCGAGATCGCGGAAGAACATCACCACGCGTCCGTTCGGCGCGAAGGTCGGGCCTTCATTGTGATAGCCCGAGGTCAGGATGCGCTCGCCGGAGCCGTCCGGCTTCATGATACCGATGGAGAACTGGCCGCCGCCCTGCTTGGTGAAGGCGATGTAGTCGCCGCGCGGCGACCACACCGGGGTCGAATAGCTGCCGTCGCCGAACGAGATGCGCTGCGCGCCGCCGCCGGTCGCGGCCATGACGTAGATCTGCGGCTTGCCGCCGCGATCGGATTCGAACACGATCCGCGCGCCATCCGGCGAGAACGACGGCGAGGTGTCGATCGCCGGGGTGTCGGTCAGGCGGGTGGTGGATTTCGAGCGCAGGTCCATCACGAACAGGTTGGAATTTCCGCCCTGCTGCAGGCTCATGATGATGCGCTGGCCGTCCGGCGAGAATCTCGGAGAAAACGACATGCCGGGGAAGTTGCCGACGATCTCGCGCTGGCCGGTTTCGACGTTGAGCAGATAGACCCGCGGATCGCCCTGCCCGAATTCCATATAGGTGATTTCCTGCGTGGACGGCGAGAAGCGCGGGGTCAGCACGAGGTCGGCGCCGCGCGTGAGGTAACGGACATTGGCGCCGTCCTGATCCATCATCGCCAGCCGCTTGACGCGGCGCTCCTTGGGGCCGGTCTCGTCGACGAACACCACGCGGCTGTCGAAATAGCCCTTTTCGCCGGTGAGGCGCTCGTAAATCTGGTCGGAGATGATGTGGGCGATGCGCCGCCATGATTCCGGCGACGTGAAATACTGCTGGCCGGTGAGCTGCTGCGCCTGCGGCACGTCCCACAGCCGGAATTCGGCCTTGAGGCGGCCGTCGCCCTGCCGCGTGGCGCGGCCGGTGACCAGCGCCTGCGCGTTGATGCTGCGCCAGTTCTGGAACTGGGGCGCCACGTCGATATTGGAGATGCGCTCGATGAAGGCGGCCTGATCGATCGGCGCGAACAGCCCGCTGCGGCGCAGGTTGTTGGTGATGACCTGCGCGATGCCGGCGCCGACATCGCCGTCGCCCTGGGTGCCGGGCACGAAATTCGGAATCGCGATCGGGATCGGCTGGAAATTGCCCTCGGTCACGGTAACGCGGGCCTGCGCCAGCGCCTGGCGCGCCGGCGTGGCCAGCAGCGCCGCCGACGCCGCGCCCCACAGCACGCGGCGGCGCGTGAGAGAGACTGCGGATGCGGACACGGTCGCCGGGGCCTCGTCGTGATCTTGCATGGTCATGTCAGCTTAATTCTGGCGGACGCCGATTGGGATGGAGATCGATGCTGGCGGAAACCGCGGCCACGTCGCACTTCCATCGTCACGAAAATTTCTCGGTGAAGGCCGGCTCGAAGAACTTCCATTCGTCGAAATAGGCCGGCGGCAACTTGTAGGGCTGGCACTCGATGATCGCGCGCTGCGCGCTCTCCTGATAGACGCGGAAATAGGGGCTCGATCCGCCGGGCAGCGCCACCGGCATGGCTTCGAGGGTGCCGTCACGCTTGAGGCGGATGGTGAACACCGCCTCCACCTTCTGCGCCTCGATACCGCCATAGGGCTTCTTCCAGCAGCGCTCCACCTGCTGACGGAACATCGCGCCCCAGGTCGCCGAATTGTCGGCGGCAGTGCCCTTGGCGGTGCCGAGCGCGGCCTGCGAATTGAGCGCCGCGCCGGTGATGGAGGCGCGCGAGGGATCGCGCTTGTCGAGCAGCGCCGCGATCTTCGACTGGTCGAACACCCGCTCGGCCTTGTGCTTCTCCGGCTGCGGCGGCGCGGCCTTGGCCTGCTGCGGCTTCGGCGCCGGCTTCTTGGCCTCCTCCTTCTTCAAGGCTTCCGCGATCGGATCGACCTTGGCGGGATCGGGCTTCTTCTCGGCAGGCTTGGCCTCGTCCTTCGGCTTGTGCTCGGCGACGGGCTTCGGCGGATCGGGCTTCTTCTCCACCGGCTTTTCGACCGGCTTCGGCGGCGGCGCGGCTTCCGTCACCACCGGCGGCTTCTTGTCGTCGATCTTGCCGACGGCGTCGTCCACCGGCGGCTTCGGCTCGGCGACCTTCTCCACCAGCGGCTTGGGGTTTTCCTTCTTGCCGGTCTTCATGCCGGACATCGCCTTGGCGAACTGATCGGCGGAGATGATATCGACCGGAACGGAATCCTCCGGCATCGACTCGAACGCCTTGCTCGAGAACGACACCAGGCCCCAGCCGATCACCAGGGCATGCAAAGCGACAGACGCTGCGAGGGTCTTGTCGAGCTTCACGTCAGGTTCCTTGTTCGACCTCGGTGACCAGAGCCACGCGCTTGAATCCGGCGGCCGACAGCCGCCCCATCACCCGCATCACGGTGCCGTAATCCACCTTGGTGTCGCCGCGCACGAAGATGCGCTCGTCCGTGCCGCCGCGCGCCTCGGTGATGGCCTTCAGCTTCGGCACCAGCTCGTCCATGGCGATCTCGGTGTTGTTGAGGAACACCTTGCCCGAGAGCTGCACCGACAGCGTCAGCGGCTCCTTGTCCTGATCGAGGCTCTTGGCCGCGGTCTGCGGCAGGTCGAGCGGCACGCCGACCGTGAGCAGCGGCGCCGACACCATGAAGATGATGAGCAGCACCAGCATCACGTCCACCATGGGCGTGACGTTGATCTCGGCCATGACGTTGGCGCGGCGATAGCGGCCGCGACCGCCGGACGACCCGCCCCCCATGCTCATGCCCATGACCGCCACCCCGCAATTGAGACCACAGAACCGCCCCTCACGCGCGCTCGTCGATCTGGCGCGACAGGATGGCGGAGAACTCGTCGGCGAAACCTTCCAGCCGCATGGCCTGCCGGTTCACCTCCGACGTGAACTTATTGTAGAAAATTGTCGCCGGAATTGCGGCGATGAGGCCGATGGCGGTGGCGAACAGCGCCTCCGCGATGCCGGGCGCCACCACCGCCAGCGAGGTATTCTTCGAGGCGGCGATGGACTGGAAGCTCGACATGATGCCCCAGACCGTGCCGAACAGGCCGACGAACGGGCTTGCCGAGCCGACCGTGGCCAGCACCAGCAGCCGCCGGTCGAGCCGCTCGACTTCGCGGGCGATCGACACGCTCATGACCTTGTCGATGCGGGTCTGCAGGCCGGCGAAGGAGCGCGCATGGCCCTCGAACGAGCGCTTCCACTCGCGCATGGCGGCCACGAACAGCGCCGCCATCGAATGCGCCGGCTTGGCCGCCAGCGCGCGGTACAGTTCGTCGATGGACTGGCCGGACCAGAACGCCTGCTCGAAGCGGTCCATCGCCTTGCGGGTGCGGGCGTAGAGGAACATCTTGTCGATGGCGATGGCCCACACCCACACCGAACAGGCCAGCAGCCCCAGCATGATCGTCTTGACGACGAAATGCGCGTGCCAGAACAGCGAGATCAGCGACACGTCGGCGGAGGCCGCCGGCAGGGCCGCTTGCGCCACGTCTGCTGGATTCATGATCGGTATCCTCTCAAGGCGAACAATTCCAATTTCACGCGCGGCCGTCGCGGCATCGCGCCTGCCGGCCGCAGCGAAAACGCCGACATTGCCGATCTCCCGGTTCCAGTCTCGTATCGCGTGGGAAAGCCTGTCCCGAGGCCGGGCCCTGAATCCCCTGCTAACGTGTCAAAACGAGGGCTTGGCAAGCCTGTTTTGCCACCCTCACCAAACGCTCACCATGGTTAAGGCGGGGTTACCGCCGCCGCTTCATGGCCGGAAAATGGCCCCGGCCGCCGCCGCTTGCGCGGGGCGCGGATCAGGCTGCGGGCACCGGCCGGGTCTGCAGCCGGCGCACCAGCGGCATCAGCAGTTGCGGCGACAGGTAGATCGGGAACTGGGCCAGCGCGAAATAGAGCCAGGTCAGATCCGGCACCGCGCCTTCGGCGCCGCCCATCATCAGACCCATGTTGCGCTGGCATGACATCAGGGCCACGGCGAGCGCCAGCTCGGTGCCGAACCCGCGGAAGGCGAAAAAGGTCACAGCCAGGATGGCGCCGAACACAAGGAAGGCGAATGCGATGAGGAGCAGCACCCCGATCGGGTCGGCCAGGAAGCTCCCCGCCACCGTGCCCATCACGGCGGAGACGAACACCAGCAGCACCAGAATGTTGAAACCGTCGATGGTTGCCGTGTGGCGGGCGATGCGCTGGCCGCCGACCAGATAACGGATGAGGCCCGCCAGCAGGAGCGCGCCGGCCATGAGCATGAACAGCTTCAATCCCAGCGACAGCGGCGACAGCGACAGCCCGTCGCTGAAGAAGAAGTAGGCGAACACCGGAGCGGTCAACGGCACCAGCAGCGTGCCGGTGACCAGCGCGATCAGCACCAGCGTGGCGTCGAGCCCCATCAGCGCCACCAGCGCCGGCGACGACATCATCGGTGACGCCACCGCCTGCAGCATCAGGCCGAGAAACAGATCAGGCGAGGTCGCGGCAAATCCGCTGGCGGAGCCGCCGAGCCCGACCACGAGCGGCACGGCCACCGTGCCCCACAGCGACGCCGCCAGCACCAGCCCGGGCCGCCGGACATAGCTCCGCATCGCCGCGAGGTCGATGCGCACGAACGAGATGAGCAGCAGCATGAACACCGCTTCGGTGACATAAGGCCGCAACACCGCGCCGAGCGGCGGGCACGCAATCCCGAACACAACCAGCGCCGCCAGCGCCCGCGTGCCCTGACGCCCGAGCCATGCCAAAGCCGCGACCGGCCAGGCCAGGCAGCGCTGCAACTGTGCGGACATGGGTTCTCCGGGAACGCTCGCCCGGATCACGACATCGCGGATCGCGGGACTTCAGGACGGGCTCAAAAGAGGGGAAGACGACAATGGCGGACGGGGCGCCGGCAATCCGCCAGCGGATGGCCTGTTCGGCTGTTCAGCTGGTCAGCCGCCGGCCAGGGCGCCACCGGCCCTGACATCATTGGCCATAACACCATTGACCGTGGCAGGAAACGACACGCCACCACTGGCGGCGGGATGAGGTCACGCGCATGATCATGCCTCATTCATACGCATGCCGCCGGCGATGACAACCGCAAAGACCGCGAACAGGTCATGCGCAGGGATCGGGTCCGGGTGAGCGCAGAAGCACGCGGCGCGGCCGGCAGGCGGGAGTCGAGCCGCGCGCCGATGTTTGCTAGGAAGAGGCGCCGGCGTCGCCGCCGGACTCTCCTCACCGCATCCGAAGGCCCCGCCGCGCGATGACATCCACCGCCCCGACCTCGTCCGCAGCGACCATGCCACGGCGGCGCGGCGGGATCGCCGCCGCGATCCTGGTGCTATCCAACCTGGTGCCGCTGGCGGGACTGGTGTGGTGGGGATGGGACGCCTTCGTGCTGCTGAGCCTGTACTGGCTCGAAACCGTCGTCATCGGGTTCTGGACCATCCTGCGGGTCGCGACCATGTCGCGGACGCCCGGAACCGGCGCGGGCCGCGGCTTTGCCGCCGCGTTCGGGATGGCCGGATTCTTCACCGTGCACGCCGGCATCTTCATGACGGTCCACATGGCCTTTCTGTGGGTGCTGTTCGCGGGCCCGTGGACCAGCCGCATCCACGACGCGCGCGATTTCATCCGCCTGATCGTGATCGGCAGCGGCCTGTGGATTCCACTCCTCGCGCTGTTTGCGGGACAGGGCGCGCTCTATGTCAACGACGCCGTCAACCGCTTCGTGTTCGGCCGGCCGCCCCCCGACGGCGCGAGCGACCCCGGCGACATCGTCGGCGGGTTCTACAAGCGCATCGTGCTGATGCATGTGGCGATCCTCGGCGGCGGCTTCGTCGCCCAGACCATCGGACGCACCGCGCCGCTGATCCTGCTGGTGCTGCTCAAGACCGCGCTCGAATTCCACTTCCAGTTCGGCCGTCCGCGGCTGCGGCCTCAGCCCGCCTCCGGCTGATCGCCGCCGCCTGCCCCTTTGTCGGGTTCACGAATTTGTGTCGGCCCGACGCGCACCAGAGGCGGCCGGATGGCTTATCTCATGCCCACGCCGATTCCTTCGCGGAGACACCCCATGCGCCGCCCATCCATCCGCCGGACCGCTTTCGCCCTCGCCGTCGCCGGCGTGCTGGCATCGGCGGCGTCCGCGCGCGCCGCCGAAGACGCGGTCGTCATCCCGCCGCCCGCAGCCGACATCGCGCCCGCCGACGGACCGAGAACCGTGGTGCTGGCCGGCGGCTGCTTCTGGGGCGTCCAGGGGGTCTATCAGCACACCAAAGGCGTGACCAAAGCGGTGTCGGGCTATGCCGGCGGCACCGCGAACACCGCCCAGTACGAGATCGTCAGTTCGGGCGGCACCGGCCATGCCGAGGCGGTGCAGATCACCTACGACCCGAAGCAGGTGACGCTGGGCAAGCTGCTGCAGATCTATTTCTCGGTGGTGCACGACCCGACGCAACTCAACCGCCAGGGACCGGATCACGGCCGGCAATACCGCTCCGCCGTCTTCACCTCCGATCCCGCCGAGCGCAAGACCGTGCAGGCCTACATCGCCCAGTTGAACGGCGCGAAGGTCTACCGCAAGGCGATCGCCACCACGATCGAGCCGCTGACGGCGTTCTATCCGGCGGAAGATTATCATCAGGACTATCTGACGCTGCACCCGCGGCAGCCTTATATCGTCTTCAACGACCTGCCCAAGATCGAGAACCTGAAGAAGCTGTTCGCGGACGATTATCGCGACAAGCCGGTGCTGGTGAACGACGCAAGGGCCAGCGACTGAGGTGACGGCCCGCGGATGCGCGCGGCCTCCAATGACAGGAACGAACAATGAGCGACATCAAGACCGGGACCGGCTCCGGCAAGATCCACAAGTCCGAAAGCGAATGGCGCAACGAGCTGACGCCGGTGCAATACGCGGTGCTGCGCGAGAAGGCGACCGAGCGGCCGTTCTCCGGCGAATACGACCATTCCTTCGCGCCGGGCACCTATGTCTGCGCCGGCTGCGGCCAGACGCTGTTCGCGTCCGACGCCAAGTTCGATTCCGGCTGCGGCTGGCCGGCGTTCTCCGCGCCGGCCTCAGATGCGGCCATCGCCGAGGAACACGACACCTCCCACGGCATGGTGCGCACCGAGGTGCTGTGCGCCCGGTGCGACGGCCATCTCGGCCACGTGTTCGACGACGGCCCGGGGCCGACCGGCCTGCGCTACTGCATCAACTCCGCGGCACTGAAACACCGGCCCTGATCAATTTCATTCGACAGAATAGCCCCCTCCCCGGGGGATGACACGCGGCGCGGAAGGCTTATGTGAGCCCACCGCGGCGCGGATGCGTTGCGGCCGGCGGTCCGCCGCCGGATTCAAAAACAAGAAACTCTCTCAAGGAACTTGGCCATGTCCGCCACCTCGCGCCAGACCGTTCTGGCGATCGGCCTTGCCGGCCTTCTCATCGACGCCGTGGCGTCGCACCCCACCTTCGCGCCCGGCAAGGTGACGCTGTTCAAGGTGGTGACGCCGGACGACGAGATCGTCATCGGGCTGACGCGCAACGACCTCGCGCAAATCAAGGGCAAGACACCCGACGCGGTCCAGAAGGCGCTCGCCAGCACCGGCCGGCTGAACGCCTGGCAATACGGCGTGCGCCGCAACGGCGGCGGCGAACTGGAACAGGCGCCGGTGCGCAGGATCGAGGTCGCCGCCAGTTCCGCGCTTCACGTCTACGCCTTCGCGACCCAGCTCAGGGTGCTTCCCGTCGCGCGCTGACGCCGTCCAGGTTCCGGTGGCGGGAGTTACGGTGCGCAAATGGCTAGCTGATTGAAAATCCACCGCTTATTCGGCCGGCGGGGCCACGCCATGCGCCCTCGCATGCCAGCCGGAACCCGACATGCACGTCATGACGGGTCGCAATTGGCGAAAAATGGCCTATATTGTCCCTCATACTGAAAGACATCAGGCAGCGCCCGTTCCGACGTCACCGTCCGCCGCCGCCTTAATCCAAGTCACAGGATTCCGCGTCAACGACGAGAAGGCCGACATCATGGCTGCGTTCAACTACAACACCGAGGCTGAACTGTTTCCTGCGGCGATCCGCAAGAAGAAGCGCGCCGGGTTCGCCTATCGCCGCTTCCCGACTGCGGCCGAGGCGGTGCAGTTCGCGATCGAGCAGCTTCCGGCCGATTCCCTGAACGGCGCCTATCTTCAAGTGGACGAGGCCCGCTTCGACCAGAGCGGCATCCGCACGCTCTATGAAGCCGCCGAGTTCCCGCTCCAGCGCAACCGGCCCGAGCCCGCGACGGCGGACGGGGAAAAGGCGTAAACCGGCTCTTTCAGTTTTTTAAGCGGACCTCGCCCACACCGATCCGCTACCGGCGTTCCGCCTGATGCTGGCGCTTGTCCTGCTTGTCCAGCCAGCGCTGCAACATGCGGACATTGCGCATGTTGGAGCGGAACGCGACGTCGAAGGCGTCGCCCGCGAGCGGCACGAAACCCACCACCGTATCCACCGTGACATTGCCGAGCATGCGCGCGATCAGGTAGCGCGGCGCGCCCAGCGCCCGCGCCTCGCGCACGATCCATAGCGACACCATCGCGGCCAGAAGATCGCCGACGATGGGCACGAGGCCGAGAATGCCGTCGAGGCCGTAGCGGACCTTGGTCCGCGGCAGCACGAAGGCCACGTCCATCAGCTTTGCCACCGCATCGATCCGCGCCAGCCGCTGCTCGCGCGTCAGCGGCGCGAACGAAAATCCGCCAAGCGCCCCCGACAGGTTCTGGAACTCGGCGCTGTCGAAATCGAAGCCCGACGCGGTCGAGGCGCCGCGGAAATCCCGCCCGGGCGTAACCTCGTTGCCGTCCTGATCGATGACGGGCGGCCGCCGCGCGCCGGG
The DNA here is from genome assembly GCA_020544565.1 of Bradyrhizobiaceae bacterium. GTDB lineage: Bacteria > Pseudomonadota > Alphaproteobacteria > Rhizobiales > Xanthobacteraceae > Afipia. The sequence continues at coordinate 15,558 of CP078014.1, read as the reverse complement.
ACGCCGGGCGGTGCGCTCGAAGATGCTGTCGTCGGTCATCGCACTCCCATGATGATGGCCCCCGCGGTCGCCGCGAGCCTGCTCACATAGGAACACCCGATTGCGGCGCAAGTGACGACTGGCGCAGCCTCCGGGCGAAATGTCGCGGGGGGATAAGCGAAAGCAGGCGCGGCGGCACTCGCGCGATCAGGCGCTCTTGCGCAGCGACGACCCCGATTCGAGCGGGGTGACGTCGAACACGGCATAGCCGTTCTTGCCGTCCTTTTTGGCGGTGTAGAGCGCGCGGTCTGCCGCCGCCACCAGCCGCTCGGGATGATGGCCGATCTCCGGTCGCCATTGCGCCACCCCGATCGACGCCGCCACACCGATCGACACGCCGTGCCAGGTCGCCGGATCGTTGTTGCAGGCCTCCAGGATATGACGGGCCACCACCGCGCCCTCGCGCAGCGTCGTCGCCGGCAACACCACGCAGAACTCGTCGCCGCCCATCCGCGCCAGCAGATCGCCGGTCCGCAGCCGCGACTGCGCCGCCCGTGTGAATCGTCGCAGGCATTCGTCGCCGGCGGCATGGCCGTGGCTGTCGTTAATCTCCTTGAAGCCGTCAAGGTCGATCATCAAGAGCGCGAACGGCTCGAACGAGCGGTGGGAGCGCGCACACTCCTCGTCCAGCCGCACCAGCAACTGGCGGCGGTTGGCCGCGCCGGTCAGATCGTCGAACATGGCGAGATCGGCGACCTCGGCGCGCAGCCGGTCGATCGCCATCAGCAGGAAGCCGAAATTCCACATCATCGACAGGAACACCAGCATCAGCACCATGACGGCGTGAGCCTGGTTGAACTCGACAAGCGATACCGGGCCGCCGACGCCGAACACGGCCATCGCCCCGCGCATGATGTTCACCGCGATGATCAGCAGCGCCACGCCGCCGGCAAGCCGCGCGCCGGGCTGCGGACGGCCATTGTCGCCCGAAAACGACAGCTTCAGCGTCTTGGCGAGCACGATCGACTGGCAGATCGAATAGATGACGATGCGCATTCCGGTATCCGGCCACACGCCCGCAAACACCGCGAGGCCGACAGCATTGAAGGCGACGACGATCGCATGAAACCGCCAGGATATGGGCAGCCGATAAAACCGCTCGAAGCCCATCGCCGCGATGCTGCAGGCGGTGGTCAGCAGCACGCCGGCGACCACCATCGGCAGCACCGGATGCATGACCCCACGCAGCATCGAGATGGCCGCCCCGAGGGCCGCGAGATACACCGCAGCCGCCCAATAGCGCGCGACATCGAAATTCGGATAGCTGCGGCTCACATAGGTCCACACCAGACCGATGGCCACGAAGTTGACCACGAACACCAGCCAGAGGGTCGGAACGCTCAGCATGGCCGGCCACAGGGTGCGCGGTGACCCGCGTCTTGTGCCCTGCTCCCGCGATCAAACGACGTGCGATCCATTATCCACTCCCGATCCCGGCTGTCCGGAATCCGCCTCCCCAAGCAGGCGCATCCTGCCGGCCGCACGCTTAACGGAGTCTCACCGCGATCGTCTAATCCCCGCTGTGGTTTTGAATTGATGAATCGCGGGGCTGATTTGCCGGCTGTTAACCGTATCCGCACGCGCCTCGCGCCCCGCGACGGCGATCACGACCATCGTTCGCGCGCAAACTCTGCACAACTTTGAAAATTACAAGACAAGTTTTCGCGAATCGGCTCGACTCATGATCGAGGCTGCGAGTCAGGCCCTCCGCCGAGCAAGCCTCAAATGGTGTTGACTTCAACCCGAACCCACGAGGATGCCATGGCGAAGAAAGCCAAGAAGGCGAAGAAGGCGAAAACCGTCAAGAAGGCGAAGACGGTGAAGAAGGCCAAGACCGCGAAGAAGACGAAGAAGGCCGCCAAGAAGAAGTAGTCCGATTTGACGGAGCCCGGGCGGAGTGGCTCCGCCCGGGTTTCCGGCCATGATCCGCCTTCCGCGCCGCAGCCACCGTTTCATGCCTCCGGCCGCGCCGCCGCCTTATCCGACGACGTCCCGTTCATCTGAGACATCTCGCTCATCCAACGACGTCTCGTCGGGCCGCGTCTCGATAGAGCCCCTGGCTGCGACCCGCCCCGCGCCGCTGGCGGCATTCCGACTTTTATTTCTCTGTTCGCACGATCTGTCCCGGCCCGAAGAGCCGCGAAACGCCAGCGGTTGCCGCTGTCGGGAATGACGCGCTACTGCCCCACCAGCCGGTCGGCAAAATAGGCGATGGTCTTGCGGTAGATCACCGCGCGATTCCATTCGCGCATCGCCTCGAAATTCGCCGAGCCCTCGTGATAGTCGCCGCCGGCGCGCCAGCCATTGGTCTTGAGCAGGTTGGCGGTGGAGGCGAGCACGTCGGGCACGCTGTGGCGCAGGTCGACATGGCCGTTGCCGTCGAAATCAACGCCGTACTTGATATAGGACGACGGCAGGAACTGGGTCTGGCCGATCTCGCCGGCATAGGCGCCGATCATGTCGCGCAGGCCGAGATCGCCGCGCTGAACGATCTTCAGCGCCGCCAGCAATTCGCCCTGGAACAGCTCGGTGCGGCGGCAGTCATGCGCCATGGTGGCGAGCACCCGGAACACCGGCAGCTTGCCCATGTCGCCCTTGCCGAAATCGGTCTCCAGCCCCCAGATCGCGACGATGATCTGCGGGGGCACGCCGAACTGCCGCTCGATGCGCGACAGCAGCGAGGCGTGACGCTGCAGCATCGCCTGCCCGCCCTTGATGCGGCCGGGGCCGACGCGGGTGGCGACATACTGCTCGAAGGTCTTGTTGAAGGTGCCGCGCTGACGCCGGTCGAAGGCCAGCACGGCGGGGTCCTGGGTCACGCCGCCGAGCGCCTGATCGATCACGCCGCGCGAAATGCCGGCGGACGCCGCCTCGTTCGAGAAGTTCGCGACGAAAGCGTTGAAATCGCCGCCGCAGCGGGCGGCGAAGGATGGGGTGGAGAACAGCAGCGAGACCACAAGGACCGCGAGCGCGCGCATCGTCATGCATCAACCTTTGTCAGTGCCCCACAGCCGATGATGGCACGGCGGCGCGCGTTTCACAACGCGGCGCGGCGATCGCGTCAGTGTCTAGTAACCGCGCCCCATATCCACGACGTTACGCAGCGGCCGGCCGGCTTCGAAATCGACGATCTGGGCCGCGACATAGGCGGCGATCGCATCCGGGTCGGTGTCGGCGGCGTTGTGCGGCGAGATCCTGACGGCGGGATGCCGCCACAGCGGGCTGTCCACCTCCAGCGGCTCGCGCTCGAACACATCGAGCGTCACCGCTTTCAGCGTGCCATCGTCGAGACAGGCGAGAATGTCGTCCTCGATCTGCAGGCCGCCGCGGCCGGCATTGATGACGACGGGCCCGCCGAGCACGCCGTCCCGCGCGAGCTGCGCGAACAGGGGACGGCACAGGATCCCTCGGGTTTGCGGGGTCAGCGGCAGCAGGCAGACCAGGATATCCGTTCGCGCCAGAAACGCCGCTAGACGGTCCGGCCCGGCATAGCTGTCGATGCCGTCCGCCGCGTGAGCGGTCCGGCTCCAGCCGGCGACCTGGAAGCCGAGGGAGCGCAGCGCCTGGGCGGCATGCCTTCCGAGAACGCCCATGCCGAGGATGCCGACCCGGACCGCCTTCGCCGGCCATTGCAGGCGCGGCGCCCATTCGCGGCGCTGCTGGCACGCATCCAGATACGCCTGCTGGCGATGATGCATCAGCGTGTGCATGACGACATATTCGGTCATCCGCGAGGTCAGATCCTCGTCCGACACCCGCACCAGCGGCACCTGCGGAAACGTCGGATCGCTCAGGACAGCATCGACGCCCGCGCCGAGATTGAAGACGGCCTTGAGGTCGGGGAACGCCCGCAGCGCTCCCGCATCGGGCTTCCACACCGCGGCATAATGCACCGCGCGGGGATCGAACCGATCCTCCGCGACCGAGACCACCGCGCGGTCGCCCAGCTCCGATTCAAAACGGGCCTTCCAGCGCTCCGGCGCCCAATTGTCGGTGCCGCCGCGGATCAGCAGCGCGAGCGCGCCCTTCGCCATCAAGACCTCCCCGTCCCCGCACGCCCGATCCGCAACGGACGGACCGGCGCGTCGTTGCCGTCGGCATCCCGACTACGGCTTTTGCGCGAGGCGCGCCAGTGCCACCGCAGCCGCGACGCGACGGTCCGGGCGGTGGCGCAACAAAGGCTGTGGAAAGGGGGTTTCAGCGGGAAAGCGCGCAACCGGCAGATCGGCGCTCTCCGCGCTGGAGGCGGGGCTTACTTCTTCTTGCCGCTGGCGTCGAACTGCTTGAGGAAGGCGATCAGATCATCGATCTTCTTGTCGTCCTTGAGGCCGGCGAACACCATCTTGGTGCCGGGGATCTTGGCTTTCGGGTCCTTGATGTATTCGCGGAAGGTCGCTTCATCCCAGGTCAGGCCGGAATTCTTGTTCGCGGCGGAATAGGAATAGCCCGCGACCGAACCCGAGTGGCGGCCGATCAGGCCGTTGAGCTCCGGTCCGACGCTGTTCTTCGCGGTCTCGCCGATCTGATGGCACGCCTTGCACACCGCAAACACCTTCTCGCCGGCGGCGGCATCCTGCGCCTGAGCCTGGCTGACGCCCGCCCCGGCCAGAGCCATCAATGTCACAGCTACCAGTCCTCGCATATCGCTTCTCCCTTCTGCACCGCTCCGCATGAGCCGGTTTGGTGGCCAACATCCGGCAGGCAAACGCATACCGGAAATGAATCTTTAGGCACCATACACCATTGCCGCGCCATGGGAGTCAGTCAAATGAACCTGAATACCTGGCCGCATCGCGACAATGTCACGAATGCGCGACGTTGGCAGCAGGCTGAAGGCGGTGGAAAGCGCGTCCGCCTCGGTCGCCGTCGGCGCGATCACGCTGACCGAGCGGTAACGCTGCGGACTGTGGCCGGTTCCCGGATCGAACAGATGGGTGAAGCGGCCGGCGGGATCGAACCGGAATCCCGCGCCCGCCGTGGTCGCCACCGCCCGGTCGGCGAGGCCGATGGTTTCACTGACCACGCCCGGCTGGTCGGGATCGGCGAGGCCGACCTGCCATGGCGTGCCGTCGGGCCGCGCGCCAAGAGCGCGGATCTCGCCCATGTCGACCAGCGTGGTGGTGAGCCCCGCCGCGCGCAGCCGGTCGACCACGCGGTCGGTGGCGTAGCCCTGGGCGATGCCGTTGAGGGTGATCGCAGCGCCCGGCCTGAGCAGCGCGATGCGGTCGGCGCTGACCTTGAGATCGCGGTAGCCGACTTTGGCCAGCGCCTCCGCCAGCCGCTCGGCGGACGGTCCCTCCGGCGCGGGCCGCTCCTGCGCGAAGTGGCTGGCGTACAGGGTCCACAGCGGTTGCACCGTCGGGTCGAACGCGCCGTCCGTCAGTTCGGCGAAGCCGCGCGCAGCCTTGAGCAGCGCCACCATGTCGGCATCGGGCGCGGCAAGAACGCCGATGCGGTTGAGGGCGCAGATCGCCGAGTCCGGCCGGTACAGGCTGAACTGCTGTTCGAGCCGGCGCACCTCCTGCACGCAGACCTGCACCAGCCGCTCGGCCTGCGCCCGGTCGGGGTGATGGATCTCGACCGACACCTGCGCGCCGAGCGCCGATCCCTGCCAGCGCACCGGCGTATCGGCCAGGGCCCGACGGCCGCTGGCGAGAACCGCCCCGCCCGCCATGGCGGCGATGGCGATCAGCCGCCGCCGCGTCAGGGGGGAGCCCGAGGTGGAGGAATGCGGAAGAGCTGAATGTGTCATGGCCGCCGCCTTCAGTTGGTCTTGATGTCCGCGGGTTCGCGGTCGCTCAGGTCCGGCGTGGTGCCGCCGAGCACGTAGTCTTTCGGAATTTCATCGAAGCTGACGATCCGGCCGCCATTGCTGGCGACAAAGGTTTCCGCCGCCGCACGATTGCCGAACGGCACCGCCTCGTCGGTTTCCATGCCGCCGCGCCGGCGGCTTTCGATGACGAAGAACGCCTTGCGCGCGTCGATCCAGTTGGTCGCGCCGGGCTCGTCCCACGTCGGCGCCGCCGCCATGTCGGACACGTAGATGGCGCGGATGTCGCGCGGCTGATCCGGCATCAGGGTGAAGGCCACGGTGTCGCGCACCGAGGTGAACCAGTACGGATCGATCCGGCTCGCGGTGATGATCTGTCCCTTCGGGCCCGGATGCTCCAGCACGTTCATGCCGCAGAACACGCCCATCGCCGCAGCATCGAGCTTGACCGGCGGCGGCATGGTTTTCGCCTCCTCCTGATTGCAGGCGGCGAGCGTCAGCGCGACGACGGCGATGCACAGCGCGCGCAGGATCATAACTCCCTCCGTGCGAACGAGGCGGTGGCGAGACCGAGCGGAACGGCGATCCACATCACCATGCCGAGCAGCAACGCGCCGGTGCCCGCTCCCGCGCTGCCCGCCAGACCGGCCATGCCGGAGAACTGACTGACATTGAAACCGGTGAGGTTGGCGAGACGATAGATATCGGTCGGGTTGAGGAACAGGAGCCGCTCCAGCACCGCGGCGGAAACGATGCGGCCCTGATCGACCACCAGGATGCCGAGCAGCGCCATGTCGAACACCAGCACCATGATCAGCCAGACGCCGACCGAGGCCCCGGCCGCGGTGCCGCGATCCCGCGCCAGGCTGGAGATGAGATAGCCGATGGCGACAAAGGCCGCGCCGAGCATGACCGACGTCCCGATCATCCAGGCGAACGCCATCCAGCTCGCCGCCAGCACCGCCGCGCCGCTGACCGCCAGCGCCCCCGCTGCGACGCCGTAGCCGATCACGGTGGCGAAGGCGAGGATCAGCACATGGCCGCAGAACTTGCCGATCACGATCTGGTAGCGCCCGACCGGGTAACTGAGCAGCAGGATCATGGTTCCGCGCTCCATCTCGCCGACGATGGCGTCGTGCGAGATCAGAAGCGCGATCAGCGGCAGCAGGAAGATGGTGAGGCTGGACAGGCTGACCACCACCACGTCCAGCGCGCCCGCGCCGACATGGCCGGTCGGCGCGCTGCCGAGAAAGGTCAGCGACAGTGCCAGCGCCGCGAGCAGCAGCGTGGTGGCGAGCACCCAGCGGTTGCGCAGGCCCTCCTGGATCTCCTTGGCCGCGATGATGGCGATGGTTCTCATTCCGCAGCCTCCCGCTGGCGCAGGAAGTGCGCATAGAGATCGTCGAGGGTCGGCGTCACCACTTCGATATTGCGCACCCGCGGGTCAGTGGCGGCCTGGCGTATCAGCGCCATCTTGCGCTCGTCGTCCGGCACCAGCACGACATGGCCCTCGGCCTCCGGCGCGACGGCGCCGGCGAGCCACGCCGGCATCGCGCCGTCGTCATCGGCGAGATCGAACGCGACGCGGATCGGCAGTTGCGACAGCCGGCGCAATTCCGCCAGCGTGCCCTGCGCCACCAGAATGCCGCGGTTCATGATCAGCACATGCTCGGCGCGGCCTTCGAGTTCGCTTAGCGCGTGCGACGAGATCAGCACCATCGCGCCGTCGTCGCGCAGTTCCTGCAGGATGTCGTAGAAGGTCTGGCGCAACGCCGGATCAAGGCCGGTGGTCGGCTCGTCGAGCAGCAGGATGCGCGGGCGGCCGAGCAGCGCCTGCGCCAGCCCGAGCCGCTGGCGCATGCCCTTGGAATAGGTGCCGACGCGACGGTCGGCGGCGTCGCCGAGGCCGACGCGATCGAGCAGCGCCCGCCCCGTCGTCGGTTTGAGCCGTTTCAGCCGGGCATAGAAGCTCAGCGTCTCGCGTCCGGTCAGCGCCGCGTTGAAGGCGACGTTCTCCGGCAGATAGCCGAGCGCCCGCCGCGCCGAGAATTCGCCGGCCGCGGGATCCTCGCCGAGCACGCGGATGGCGCCGCCGCTCGGCTGGATCAGCCCCAGCATCAGCTTGATCAGCGTGGTCTTGCCGGCGCCGTTGTGGCCGACCAGCGCGCAGATGCGTCCCGGCGCAAGATCGAACGACACCTCGCGCAGCGCACGGATCTTGCCGTAGCTCTTGTCGACGTTCTGGATCGAGACGGTCGCGGTCATGGCAGGCCCCTCGCCGCTTCCGGCCGTGGCGGCGGCGCGATCAGCGGATGACTGTCGACCACGCCGCCGGGATAGAGCGCGGGAAACTGCGCCTGCGCCCAGCGCAGCACCTGCACCGCGGGGCTGTTGATCAGGATCTTCGCCGACGGCGCGGTCCACAGCACGCGATCGACCAGATCGTTGGGCCGATAGGCGGTGTCGGCGAGGCCGTCGCCGTCGAGATCGAACGCCGGGTTGTCGCTCCAGTAGTTGCCGCGCCCGCCCGCCGACCAGTCGAGGTCGCGGGTGCCGACATATTTCACCTGGTTGCGGTTGCCGATGAAGGCGTTGCCGGTGATCTCGTTGCCCTCCGAGCCGGCGGTGAAGTGCACGCCGATGCCGCACTGCTCGAACCAGTTGTCGCGGAAGCGGTTGCCGACGGCGTTATAGATGAACACGCACTTGCCGGGACCGTAGCGCGCATCCTGCGTGTCGGTCCCCGCACTCGGCAGCATGCCGCGCTCGTCGCTCGCCAGTTCCTGCGCGCCCGTCGCGTCGTCGATTCTGCCGCCCACGACCAGATTGCCTTCGATCCTGGAATAGTTGGCGGAGTGGAACAGCAAACCATAATCGCGGTCGCGATCGGAGACGTTGCCGCGGATCACCAGACGGTTGGAGGACATGATGGCGTAGGCGACATGGTTCCGGATCGAGACGTTGCCGCTGACCTCGCTGTCGTTGGTGTACATGTAGTGGATGGCGAAGCGGACCTTTTCGAAGCGGTTGTTGATGAAGCGGTCCTTGCGGCTGGCAATGGTGTAGATGCCGTCGCGGCCGTGACTGATGGTGTTGCCCCCGACCGTCACGTCGGGCGCGTTCCACACCGACACGCCGTTGCCGGCCTCGGCCTGACGGATGTCCTTCAGGCCCTCGATCTCATTGTTGACCACGCGCGATCCCGTCGCGCCGTGGACGTAGACACCGAACAGATTGCCGATGATGCGGTTGTTCTCGACCTGCGCGCGCTCGGCGGTCTTTGCGAGATAAACGCCGGAATCGATCGCCTGCAGGTTGCGACCCGAGCCGGTGATAGTCAGCCCGCGGATTTCAACCTCCGGCGCCTGAACGCTGATGACGCTGCCGGCGCCGTCCGCGCGGACGACAGCACCCGGCTCGCCGCGCAGAACGATGCGGCGGTCGATCCGCAGCGGCCCCTTGTGCTCGCCGGCGGCCAGCACGAGGACGTCGCCGTCCTGCGCCTGCTCGAGCACCTGCTGCGTGAGTTCGCCGGGCTTGAGCGTCAGCGTCTCCGCCTTGGCGAAGCCGGATAGTCCGGCGGCGAGAACCGCCGCCGGAACGATGGTGAGGAAACGTCGCAAACCTCAGTCTCCGCGTCAGGCCGACCTTGGCTCGACCAGCATACGACCCTTCATTTCCATGTGCATGGCGTGGCAGAACCACTGGCAATAGTACCAGTAGACGCCCGCCTTGTCGGCGGTGAACGTCACCGACGCGGTCGCCTGCGGCGCGACCTCCATGGCGATGCCATAGTTCACGATGGTGAAGCCGTGGGTGAGGTCTTCGACCGCGTCGATGTTGGTGACGAACACCGTCACCTCGTCGCCCTGCTTCACCGTGAACTTCTCGAGGCCGAACGCCGGCGCGGTGGACGTCATGTAGACGCGCACCTTGTTGCCGTCGCGGATCACCTTGGAATCGGCTTCCAGATTGACGCCGTCGGCCTTGGCCTGCTTCACCGCATCGGCGAAGAACGGATCGGCCCGGTTCCAGAGCGAGATCGGGTTGATCTTGGAGCGGTGGACGATGGTGGCGTCATGCGGCTCGGCGAAGCTCGGGCCGTCATGCACCAGCTTCATCTTGTCGCCGGAGATGTCGATGAGCTGGTCGTTCTCCGGCTTCAGCGGGCCGACATTGAGGAAGCGGTCCTTCGAGAACTTGTTCAGCGAGATCAGCCACTTTCCGTCGGCCTCCTTGGTCTGGCCCATGGAGGTGTGGTTGTGGCCGGGCTGGTAGTGAACGTCGAGCTTCTCGATGATCGGATCGACCTTCTCGCCCTTGAAGGCGCGCTTGGCGCGATCGATGTTCCACTTGCAGATCTGGCTGTCGATGAACAGCGTGGTGTAGGCGTTGCCCTTGCCGTCATAGGCGGTGTGCAGCGGGCCGAGGCCGAGCTCGGGCTCCGCCACGACGACGTCGCGCGGCTTGATCTTGTCGTCGAACAGGTCGTCGAACTTGCGCACGTCCATCACCGTCACGGTCGGCGACAGCTTGCCGTTGGCGACGATGTGGATGCCGTCCGGCGCGGTGTTGATGCCGTGCGGACCGTTGGAGACCGGCACGTAGCGGGTATAGGGCGAGCCATGACGACCGTCGAGCACCGGCACGCCGCCCATCATCTTGTAGTCACCCTTCTTCACACCCTCTTCGATGCGCTTGATGTTGAAGATGGTGAGCCAGTCCTGCTCGGCGGCGGTCATTTCCGCGAGCGTCACGCCGCCCTCGGAGTTGTAGCAGGTCGAGAAGGCGTACTTGCCCTGATAGTCGGCATCGACGTTGTCGAGGTTGCCGTCGACGATGATCTGCCAGGCCACCTTCATGGTGTCACCGTCGATCGCCGAGAAGATCGAGTAGTATGCCTTCGGATCGTCGAGCACCTTGCCGTCGTTGGGCAGCGGCACGCCGTCCTCGCCGTTGGCGAACACATAGCCGGTGCGCGGATATTTCTGCACGCGCAGACCGTGAACCGTGTGCTGGTTCGGCAACTGGATGATCTTGTCGCACTTCATGACGTCGAGGCGCACGCGCGCGACGCGGGTGTTGGCCTTGTCGTTCATGAAGGCGTAGCGGCCGTCATAGGTGCCGTCGGTGAACGAGATGTGCGGGTGATGCAGGTCGCCGTTCATGTAGGTGCCGCCGCGGTTCTTGAGGAACTCGCGCGCCTCGGGCGTCAGCCCTTCGGTCAGCACCTTGAGGCTCTCGTTGGTCTGGCCCCAGCCGGTCGCCGAGCAGCGGTTGAACACCGGCACGCGCATCAGTTCGCGCATCGAGGGCATGCCGACGATGCGCAGTTCGCCGCACTGGCCGGAGGAGAAGAACACGTAATATTCGTCGAGCTCGCCCGGCGCGACTTCGGCGCGCTGCACCGCCGGCGCCGGCCGCGGCACCGCAGCCTTCGGCGCGCCCTTGGTCTGCGCTTCCGCCGTGGCGACAAGACCCTTGTCGACCGTCAGGGCCGCGCCGGCCGCCAGACCGACGCCCGCAGCGGCCGTGGTTCCCAGCAAGGCCCGTCGGCTGACGCTGACGCCCTTGTCGTCGTCGTGGTTACTCATGGAAGTCTCCTCGGTTTCAGGTTGGAGGTGTAGCGATCGCGCCGCCGGGTGCATTGATGACCTTGCCTCCGGCGGTGATGATGGTGTTCGGACCTTTTCCGGCCCGCATTGCCGGCGAGGACAGCGCCTCGCGCTTTTCCCGCTTGAGCCGCACCTGGATCATGTGCGGACAGCGATGATCGTCGAAATAGAGCTCCTGGCAGTGCATGCAGTAGATGCACTCGTTGACGTTGATGTGTCCCTCGGGATGGATCGCCTGCACCGGACATTCGACGGCGCAGCGCTGGCACGGCGAGCCGCATTCCGGCCAGCGGCGCAGCCATTCGAACATGCGAATGCGCCCGGGAATGGCCAGCGCCGCGCCGAGCGGGCACATATAGCGGCAGAAGAAGCGCTCGATGAACAGGCCGGCGGCGAGCAGGGTCAGCGCGTAGATCACGAACGGCCAGTCGCGCGCGAACTTGAGGATGATCGCGGTCTTGAACGGCTCGATCTCGGCGACGTGCTCGGCCAGCGCCGTGGAATAGAGCGACAGCCCGAACAGGCCGAGGAAGATCATGTATTTGACCGGCCACAGCCGCTCGTGCAGGCCCCATGGCAGCCGCAACTGCGGCACCTTCACCGCCTGGGCGATGTTGTTGAGCAGTTCCTGCAATGCGCCGAACGGACACAGCCAGCCGCAGAACGGCCCCCGCCCCCAGAACAGCAGGCCGGCGGCGACCGAGGCCCACAACAGGAAGATGTGCGGCGCCGACAAGAAGTATTCCCAGCTGAAGCCGGTCAGCAGCGAATTCATGAAGGTCAGGACGTTGACCACCGACAGCTGCGCGTTGACGTACCAGCCGAGCCACACCAGCACGAACAGCAGATAGGCGCGCCGCACCCAGACATAGACCTGCGGCCGCCGCACCAGAACGTTCTGGAAGAAGAAGATCAGCGTCAGCAGGCCGAGGGCGAAGATGGTGATGCCGATCCGCACCACGTCGCCGCGCCAGATCCGCATCCACAGCGGCTCGTCATCGTCGGGGGCCGTCGTGGTGGCCGCGTCCGGTGCGGGCTGCGCCCCCGTCGCCGCGGCGGCCGCGGGCGGCGGTTCGGTGCGGACCACGGTCGCGGGCTGCTCGCGCTTGAGATAGGCGTCCGGCAGCGTGTAGCCGAGATCGAAGGTCAGGAACGCCTTGTCGCGCGCGCCGACGGCGCGCTGGACCAGAAGCTGCAGCGTCCAGGGCTCGGCCGGATCGAAGGTGAAATCGGTCGGCAAAACGAACAGGGCGATTTCGGGAAAGCCCGGCGCGCCCTCGGCGGCGAAATCGCCCAGCCGGGTGTGATCGCGGTCGCGGAAGCGGATGCTGTTGCCGTCCTGGATCAGCTCGATGCGGTCGAAGATGCCGCCGCGGACATAGCCCGATCCCTTGAACGAATAGTGGCCGGAGCCCGCCACCACCAGCGCCTGCTGGCCGGGCGCGAGCCGGGCCTGGAGCCGCGCGAAGCCGTCGTCGCCGAGCAGGCTGCGGCCGATGGTCGGCACCGCGACGTCGGCAACATAAAGATCGATGAAATCCTCGTCGGGATCGCCGCTTTCCGGATGCGCCGCCGCCGCCGCGTTGCCGGACTTCTCATATGCCTCGTTGATGTCGGCGACGCTCAGATGCAGACGCCGGATCGAGCCGTCGCCGACGAGGGTCTCCCAGTCGCGCACCTCGCTCTTGCTGGCATCGATGGTCTTGACCACCTGCGCCGCAACGGCCGCGACACCCGCCTGCCCCTGCGCCCCGATCCGCCCGGTCTTGATCAGCTTGGTCGCCGAGCGCACGATGCTGTCGCCGATCACCAGCACGGTGACGGTCGCGCCGCTGATGATATCCACCTGCGGCGCCTTCGCCGTGCCGCCCACCACCGGCATCATTTCGGTGCCGACGAGCTTGTTGACGGCGTCGAGAATGCGCTTTTCCGGAATGCCGATCAGGACGATCGGCTCCTTGTGGTCGACGAGCTTGAAGCCGGCGAGCACGCCCTTCGTGGTGATGCCGACGAGGACATGGATCGGCTTTCCCGAGTAGCCGATGGAATTGGCGAGATCGGAATTGAGGTAGGCGAAGCCGAGAAGCTGGTCGTCCTTGTAGACCGGCGCGATCGGCGGATCGCCCTGTAACGGTCCGAAACGATTGGCATCGGGAATGAGATCCGACGGTTGCGCCTTGGCGAGATAGTCGGCCAGTTGCCCCGCGGCCTCGGCGCTGGCCGACGGAACAAGCGCGGCCATCACGATAAAAATGAAGAAGAGGGCAGCGCGGACAACGCGGAGATCCCGAAATCCCGACAGGGCGTCTTGAAGACTGGACAAAGTACCTCTCCATCCGTTTTGCGGCTTGAGGAGAGGCCAACAAAACGATGTCGCCGAGTCTGCTCCCGTGCAGTCCCGTATAGATATATTTAGCATGTATGGATAATATCGATACTTGTTCTATGTCAAAACGCAAAGTGCGAAGCGGAGTTCTGCATGCGTGAAGAGCCTCTGCTGACGGTAGCGCCGACGTCCATCAGGAGCGTGGCGGAACTTTACGCGGTCGCGTTCCATCAGGCCCAGCGCGCGGTGCGTCATTACGGCACACCGGGCAAAAACATCGGCAAGAGTTCACAAGCCCTGCGGCCGGTGTTCGACAGTCTCGCATCGCGCGAACAGGCCCGCGCCGACGCGCTCAGGGACGCATGCATCGAAGCCTGCGGCAGCCCGCCCGATCCCCAGCATCTGCCCGCGGCCTTCGTCGATCTCGTGCCGGCGCAGGAAGTGGCCGACATCTCCATGTCCGACCTGTCGACACCCTACACGGTATGGGCGCTCGCGGTTCGCCAGCGCCAGCGCGCCTTTATCTACTGGACCTATGTCGCCGCGCTCGCCACCGACGCGGCGGTGCGAGACGCCGCCGAACGGCTCGCGCGCGACGCCTTGTCCGACGGCAACGTATTGCGCCGGGAGCGCCGCCGCGCCTGGCAGAGCGAGCACGCATCGGGCGAGCAACGGGGCGACAGGGACGCATCGGCCGCCCTGCTCGAAAGCCTGCTGCGGCGGGACGTGATCGCCTGGTCGCGCACGCTACCGCCGGCGCAGAGAACGCAACTGCTGCAGGCAGGGGCACTGGCGCAGCAGGCTTACGAGGACGATCCGGCCGAGGACATTCCGACCCCATCCGCCGATGACATCGACAGCGTCCGGGAGCGCGCGTTGCGGCGGGCCGAGCAACTGTCGAGCGTGTATCTCGACGAGGCCGACAAGGCGATCGATCAGGGCAGCCTCGAACTCGCGCAGAAGTTCGCCGCGCAGTCGATCGTGCGGCTGGCCGAACTGCGGGCGGCGGCGCAATTCGCTCCTTGACGCCAGCGATGAGACAGACGGCGATCAACGAAAACGGCGGACCTTTCGGTCCGCCGTTTTGTTTCTGACGAGATGAAGAATTCCGCTCGGGTATCCGGGACGCTCCGCAGCTTTCCGGCTTCGCGACAGCTACGCCGGACGAGCCTCAGTTATCCAGGAACGACCTGAGCTTGCGGCTCCGGCTCGGGTGCTTCAGCTTGCGCAGCGCCTTGGCCTCGATCTGGCGGATGCGTTCGCGGGTGACCGAGAACTGCTGGCCGACTTCCTCCAGCGTGTGGTCGGTGTTCATGCCGATGCCGAAGCGCATGCGCAGCACGCGCTCCTCGCGCGGCGTGAGCGAGGCCAGCACCCGCGTCGTGGTCTCGCGCAGGTTGGACTGAATCGCGGCGTCGATCGGCAGCACCGCGTTCTTGTCCTCGATGAAATCGCCGAGGTGGCTGTCTTCCTCGTCACCCACCGGGGTTTCGAGCGACAGCGGCTCCTTGGCGATCTTGAGGACCTTGCGCACCTTCTCGAGCGGCATGCCGAGCTTTTCGGCCAGCTCCTCCGGGGTCGGCTCGCGGCCGATCTCGTTGAGCATCTGGCGCGAGGTCCGCACGATCTTGTTGATGGTCTCGATCATGTGCACCGGGATGCGGATGGTTCTTGCTTGGTCCGCAATGCTGCGGGTGATGGCCTGACGGATCCACCACGTCGCGTAGGTCGAGAACTTGTAGCCGCGGCGGTACTCGAACTTGTCCACCGCCTTCATCAGGCCGATGTTGCCTTCCTGGATCAGGTCG